>NZ_FOMG01000018.1 GCF_900112485.1 Clostridium uliginosum | reverse complement strand
CTGATACTAATAGGTCGAGGGCTTGACCAATAATTAATTAAGTAAATATATACATTAGAGGAAACTCAAACTTATGTGCAATTTTGAAAGAACAAAAGATTGTTTTTTCAAATTAAGTACTAAAGTAGAACAGTAAGAAAAGGAAACTCGACTTACATGCGTTCGCTGAGTACAGTTCTTTATCTAAATCATAGATTTAGAAAGAACTAAGCATCTGGTGATGATGGCGTAGAAGTAACACTCCTTTCCATTCCGAACAGGACAGTTAAGATCTACAGCGCTGAAGGTACTGCATGGGCAACTGTGTGGGAGACTAGGACGTTGCCAGGTAAGCATAAAAGAGATAGTTATTATAACTATCTCTTTTTTAGTTTTTATAAACAGAGTTCTAAATTTTAGGTAGAGTTTTGGTCCCATCTGAGACTAAAAAAGCGTTATCCAAGAGCGTATAGCCGTTATCTCCAACTTCCAGAAGTAGGAGTGTTATTACTTCACTTTGTAATTCTGAGACGGCCCCATCTTTTTATATTCACTAGGAGTACAGTTTTTATATTCTTTAAATTTTTTTATAAAGTAACTAAAGTTATCAAAACCAACAATAAAACATATTTCCATTACCTTATAATTTTGTGTTTGAAGTAGTTTAGCAGCTTTTTCTATTCTATAATGATTAATATAAGAAATTGGACTTTTGCCAGTTAATGATTTAAAAAACCTACAAAAGTATTGGCTATTCATATTAGCTTCTTTGGCTAATTCATCAATATATATTTTGTTTTTATAATTTTTATAGATATAGTCAAGTATTATCTTTATTCTTTCAACTTTATAATCATTTGAGGTTAAGTTTATAGATGTATTTTTGATAAATTTATCTTGGTCTGCTATAAAGGATATTATTTTTAATAATGAGGCTTTTACGCTTAATTCCCAGCCTTGATGTTTCCCGTAATATATATCAATTAATCCTCTAATTTCAGTTAATATGTTATTTCCACAAAGACATGTCTTGTCAATTAACATAGGAAAGCTAAGCGTGCTATTTAAAAGTGGATCTATATATTTACTTTGGCAATAATCATATATTGAGCTACTCAATATATTCATATCAAATACTATAGCATGGTGTATTGATTCTATGCTATTTATTGCATAGGCAGAATGAAGTTTATGACTGTTAATAAACAAACACTCATTAGCATTAACCTTTATTGGTTTCATATCTATATTAAAGATTATTTCGCCTTCTTCAACATAAATAATTTCCACTTCATCATGCCAATGATAAGACAAAGAATATGTGCTTTCAGAATCTATTATAGAGTATATTTTTAACGGAAACATAGCATTTCCATGAACTGTTTTCTCTTTTAGAGTATTTGTTTTCATATATTATCTCCTATATTTAATAAAAAGTAAAAATAATATTATTTTTAGATAAAATTATGCAACATTTAAATAAACTATGTAGATATAATGTTATTGTAAGGTTAAAACAAGATAAATTCAACTATAAATAAGGAGGAATATAATGTTTGGTAAAATAATTTCATATGAAATAGATAGTAATAAGATAAATATAAAATTTGAAGATAAGATAGGGAGTATTGAAATAATAACCCCAGATATAATAAATATTTTTTCTTCATTTAGATATGAAGATCACTTTTCAAGAGCAATAGAAGATCTTAAAACAATTGAGTGTAATTTTGATATAAAAAGAGAAAATGATTATTTAGAAGTTGTTACTGATAAATTAATAGTTAAAATATATGATAATTTTAAAGTTGACTTTTATAATAAAGATTTAGAATTATTATGTGGAGATTATAGAGGAGAAAGAAAACCTTTAGTTAGGTGTGAATATAATTTAGCTTCAATAGAGGATCATAAAGTTGAAGAGAGCACTGATGAGTTAAATATACAAGTTATAAAAAAACTTAAAGGTGATGAAAAGTTTTATGGACTTGGAGATAAGACAGGGTATCTAAATAAGAGAGGCTATGAATATGAAATGTGGAATACTGATGAACCAATGCCTCATGTAGAATCATTTAAAGCATTATATAAATCAATACCTTTTTTTATTGCATTAACAGAAAATAATACCTTTGGTATTTTCTTTGATAATAATTTTAAAACACATTTTGATATGGGAAAAGAAAATGAAGAATATTATTACTTTGGTTCAAATGACGGGAACTTAGATTATTATTTTATAAACGGTAACAATATGATGGATGTGGTTGGAGGATATACATATTTAACAGGTAAGACTCCACTTCCTCAAATGTGGACATTGGGATATCAACAATCAAGATGGAGTTATTATCCTGAAAGCAGAGTTAAGGAGATAGCAGAAGGCTTTAGGAAGAATGATATACCTTGTGATGTTATTCATTTAGATATTGATTATATGGAAAAATATAAAGTATTTACATGGGATAAGGAGAAATTTAGTGATCCTAATAAATTTTTATCTGATTTTAAGGATGATGGATTTAAAGTAGTAACAATAATAGATCCAGGAGTAAAGAAAGAAAAAGGATATGATATCTATGAAGAAGGAATGAGAAATAGATATTTTGCAACAGATAAAGATGGAATAACATATGTAAATAAAGTATGGCCAGGAGATGCAGTATATCCTGATTTTTCTAATAGTAAGGCGAGAACGTGGTGGGCTGAAAACCAAAAGATAATGATGGATGCAGGAGTTAGTGGGATATGGAATGATATGAATGAACCTGCAAGTTTTAATGGACCATTACCAGATGATGTTCAGTTTAATAATGAGGGTAGAGGTGGAGATCATACAGAAATTCATAATATATATGGACATCTAATGAGTAAGGCAACTTATGAAGGAATAAAAAAGATTACTAATAAACGACCTTTTGTTATAACTAGAGCATGTTATGCAGGATCACAAAAATATTCAACAGTATGGACAGGTGATAATCAAAGTTTTTGGGAACATCTAAGAATGTCAATTCCTATGCTATGTAATTTGGGACTTAGTGGATTTAGTTTTTCAGGCGTTGATGTAGGAGGCTTTAGCGCTGACTGTACTAAAGAATTATTATCTAGATGGGTACAAGTTGGATGCTTTTCAACACTATTTAGGAATCACTCTAGCATGCCTACAAGAGATCAAGAACCGTGGGCATTTGATGAACAAACATTAAATATAAATAGAAAATATATTAAATTGAGATACAAATTAATTCCTTACTTATATGATACTTTATGGCAAGGTGAAACAACAGGGCTACCAGTTATGAGACCTTTAGTTTTACATTATAGTAATGATAAGAATGTACATGAGATAAATGATGAGTTCTTATTTGGAGAAAATATACTTGTATCACCTGTTGTTGAACAAGGTAAAAGAACAAAAGAGGTATATCTTCCAAACGGTGTTTGGATAGATTATTGGACAAAGGAAGAAATAATAGGTGGAAAGTCAATATTAAGAGAAGCTCCATTAGATTTATGTCCTATGTACATTAAAAAAGGAAGTATTATTCCTAATTATCCAGAACAAAGATATATTGGAGATAAGCAAATTAAGGAATTAACTTTTGATGTATATCCTGGAGAAGCAGAATATATACATTATGTAGATGATGGAGAAACTTTTGAATATAAAGATGGTAAGTATAACTTATATCAATTTAATATGACAGAAAATGAAGATAAATTGAATATAGAAATAAAGACGCCTTATTTAGAATATGAAAATAAATATGATACATTTAAAATAATACTAAATAATTTGGATATTAATAAAGTTAAATTTAATAATATGGATGTAGAGTATAAAGAAAATAATAAATCAATACAAGTTATAATACCAGCTATACAAGGAATTTTAAGTATCAAGAAAAAATAATAAGACACATGAAAGAAAATAATATACAAGCATACTGGTTTATTATTTTTTGAATGTACCTAATAAAAGGTCCACTTCTTATAAAAGATGTGGATCTTTTATTATAAATAAAATCTAAATTTGAATATGCCTTAAACGTGATATATTGAATATAATCCATACTAGCGTATAATTATATATATTGATAAATAGATAGGGGTTAGTAGAAGATGAATAATAAGATAAAAAACATTGAAATAAATAAGATTCTAAATTGTTTTATTAATACTATTTTAGGTTTTTTCAGCGCAATGTTTGTACTTTCAGTTTCTGTAATTATTACATTGAATTTAACTCCAATCTATAGATGGGCTATAAGTAAATATAGTATAAGTGAATACACTGGATTATCATCTAACGACTTAATGATAAATTATAAAGGTTTGATTTATTATTTACAAAATCCTTTTATAGAGAAACTACAATTTCAGGACTTTTCTATGAGTCCTCAAGGAGAGATACATTTTCAGGATGTAAAAAGAATATTTATGTATATGTATATTTATGTTTTTGTATTCATGATAGCATTGGGAATATATTTACTTATAAAAGATAAATTTAAAAATAAGTCTTTCTTTAAAGCTACTAAGATACTTAATAGCAGTTCAAATGTTTTAATCTTATTTTTTGCAGTATTAATATACACTATTTCAGTAGATTTTTCAAAGTATTTTATTCTATTTCATAAGATACTTTTTACAAATAATTATTGGTTATTTGATCCAGAGTTAGATCCAGTTATTAATGCATTACCTGAAGAATTTTTTATGTTATTGGGAGCAATTATATTAATTTTATTAATAGCACAAGCTATATATTTTAAGACTTTATATTATAAGAGTAGACGTGATTTAAATAATTAAGAAATCAAAAATATGGATTGATAAAAATAGATTTATTTTTATCAATCCATATTTTTTTGAACGTGCCTAAAGGTGGATTACATCAAGGTCATCAGGTACGTAAATAACTCCATTAAATTCTTCTTTACCTTCATTTATATAAAGCATTTTTCTGTTTTCTAAGTTCTTATCTTCTGTATGATATAAGATAACAGCTTTAACATTTAAGTTTTCAGCATTTGCACACGCGTCTTTTGCTGTAGCATGATGTTTTTCATATGGTTTAAAAATATCTCTTTGAGAATATAAACAAAATGCCTCATGAAATAGATAATCTACATTTTGACAAAAAGTTTTAACACCATTCCTATAAGGTTCATCTCCTAAAAAAGTCAAAGACTTTCCGTTTAATAGTATAGTTTTAAAACCAAATTGAAGGTCTTTAGTGCTATTTATATCAAAAAAAGTTATTTCTCGTCCTAAAATTTCAGTTTTATAATTATTTTTTATTTCCTTAAATAAAATTCTAGTATCGAATAGATTTAAAAACTTTTTTTGAAGTACAAATGAACAAATTGTTTTTATTGCAGTTATTGAAGTTTTATGACAAAAAATATTTAAATTTCCTGTATATTTGTTATTTAATATACCTTGTGCTACAGCACGAATAACCCAAACACTACCTAATATATGATCATTATGATTATGTGATATAAACATGTTATGTATTTGATTAATAGATATATTTGACTTTTCCAAATTAGATAATATTGTATTACCACCACCAGTGTCTACAAGAAAATGTTCGTTGCATTGTGATAGCGTAAAACAAGTATTGTAGCATTTTGTAACCATAGCAGAACCTGTACCTAAGATCGTTAAATTTTCCATATAAATATCTCCTTTTTTTGAGCATTGAAAAGAAAATAATGATTAATATTATAAATAGTAAGAATTAGTATCATTTTTACAATGCTTAATATAGTATCTCTTAAGTCCCTAAACTAGTTGAGACAATTGTCTATACATTTATTATAATGTAGAAGGTAGTTTAAGGTAAATGATAGAAGATAAATAAAGTTAAGGACAAGAACAAATACATATTTTTATAATAATAACTTTACAATTTTATGGGTAAATGATACAATAAATTAAATTGAATACGAGAACCTATGGTAGAGGAGCTATTAATAAATAGTACTTATTAGGAGTTGGCAAATGTTGATTAATAAGGAAAGGTATGATAGCCGAAGAAATAGATTATGCAATCATTTATTTCTGGGTATATGTAAAATATATGTATAACTGTCACGTAAGTGGAGAGCTACAAGGATTTGATTAAATTTTAATTATAGTTTATTATATTATACTATTTTTATAATTTTATCTTTATATGCTTTGCGAATGAACTCTACCCGTCGTAGTAATACTGTGACGGGTTTTCTTATGTAAAAATTAGATTATAGGGGGATTAATAATGAAAATTAAAGGTATAATAATACCACTTTTAACACCATTTAAAGATGGAAATGTGGACTTCAATTCATATAAAAAAATGGTTGAGTATTATATAGAACAAGGTGTAGATGGAATCTTACCACTTGGAACTACAGGAGAAAGTCCAACTATTTCATGTGAAGAATATGAAAAAATATTAGATAAAACTATGGAATATAATAATGGAAGAGTACATGTTTATACAGGTCTTGGTGGAAATAACACTAATGAAGTAGTTAAAAAGTTAAAAGTAGCTGAAAACAATAAAGTAGATGGAATATTATCTGTATCACCATATTATTCAAGACCTAATCAAAGAGGAATTTATGAGCATTTTAAAAGAATATCTGAAGCAACTGATTTAGATATTATAATTTATAATATTCCATATAGAACTGGATCAAATGTTGAAAATGAAACTATATATAGATTAGCAGAACTAAAAAATATTGCAGGAATAAAAGATTGCTCAGGTGATATAAAACAAACATCAGATTTATTATTAAATTCACCAAAAGACTTTTCTATTTTAACAGGGGAAGATTCACTTTTTTACACCACCCTTACACTTGGAGGTCATGGTGGAATTTTAGCATCAGCTAGTTTAAGAACTAAAGACTTTATTAAAGTATACAATGATATTCAAGAAAATAATCATAAATCAGCACTTGAAACATGGAAAGAGTTATATAAATTTATACCTGCTTTATTTGAAGAACCTAATCCAACTCCTTTAAAGTATTGTTTAAAGAAAATGGGGATTATTGATTCAGATGAAGTTAGATTACCACTTATGAATATAACTCAAGATCTAGAAAAAAAATTAGATAATAAGTTATTTTATAAATAAATTATTAATATAAGGGGCAAAGTATAAGAGCAATAAGAAATAGGGGCTATTTTGTTAAATAAAACTAAGAAGTATTTTATAAATACACTTGGTTTTATTTTTTTTAACGCTCTGTAACAATATCAACACGCTTTTAAAACATAGCCTTTTTTAAAATATAGTATTAGCATATTTTTTAGTTAAAAATAAAATATTTTGACTAGTAAAATATTTAGGAGTAAGATAAGATGGGTTAAATTCACTCAGTATGAAATAAAGTAATGTACTAAGAATCTTAAATTCTTTGTACATATAGATAACTATAAATTAACTTAGAATGTGATTATTAGTTGATTTGTAGTTATTTAGTGTGGTAAAAATGGGCAAATACCATTGTCTATATGTAGTCTATGTACAAACGCTATGACAAGGGGATTTCAATGCCTTGTACACGAGATATATAAGAAAGGAAGTTGTTAAAAATGATGCCTAAGTTGTTTACTATGATAAAGAACAATGAAATTACTAAGCAACAATTAGCTAAAGATGTTATAGCTGGAATTATTGTTGCAATAATAGCATTACCTTTATCAATAGCACTGGCAATATCATCAGGAGTATCGCCAGAAAAAGGTCTTATAACTGCAATTTTTGCAGGATTTATAATCTCACTTTTAGGTGGGAGTAAAGTACAAATTGGAGGACCCACGGGAGCCTTTGTAATAATAATATATTCAATTATTCAACAGTACGGTTTGAATGGATTAATTACTGCTACAATAATGGCAGGAATTATGTTAGTTATAATTGGACTATTAAAGTTTGGATCGTTAATTAAGTACATACCTCAAACAATAACAGTAGGTTTTACTAGTGGTATAGCTATAACTTTATTATCAACACAAATTAAAGATTTTTTTGGATTAAAGATTGATAAGGTACCAGCAGAGTTTATTCCAAAGTGGCAAACTTACTTTGAAAATATGAATACAATAAGTACTTCAACTTTAATTATAGGAATAATATGTATTTTAATTATTGTGCTTTGGCCAAAGGTTAATAAGACAATACCAGGGTCACTAATTGCTTTAGTTGTTGCTACATTAGCAGTAAAATTTTTAAATCTACCAGTAGAGACTATAGGTGATAGATTCCAAGCGTTATCATCAGCAATACCTATGCCGATGTTTCCGAAGATAACTATAAGTACAATAAATCAATTGTTTGCACCGGCTATGACAATAGCGATTTTAGCAGCATTAGAATCATTATTATCAGCAGTTGTTGCAGATGGAATGATAGGGGATACACATGACTCAAACATGGAACTTGTGGCACAAGGAGTAGGAAATATAATATCAGGACTATTTGGGGGAATACCAGCTACAGGAGCAATAGCTAGAACTGCTGCAAATGTAAAAAATGGTGGAAAAAGTCCTATATCAGGAATAGTCCATGCTATAACACTACTAATCATAATGTTAGCATTAATGCCAGTTGCAAAGTTAATACCAATGACTGCATTAGCCGCTATATTAGCAGTTGTATCTTATAATATGAGTGAATGGAGAACATTTAAATCATTATTAAAAGCTCCGAAAAGTGATGTGATTGTATTGTTAATTACTTTCTTTTGCACTATAGTATTTGATTTAGTAGTTGCAATTGAATTTGGAATGGTTATAACAATGTTTTTATTTATGAAAAGAGTATCAGAAACTACAGCAATTAGAGATTTAGTAGAAGAGGAAGTTTTTGATGATGAGATATTAGATTTATTAAAAAAATCAGACGGGAAGATACTTGTATATCAAGTAGATGGACCTTTATTTTTTGGTATAGTACAAGACTTCATAATTAAAGTGAATTCAGTAAAAGCTTCAACTGAAGTACTAATACTAGATATGAGACATAGTTATGCAATAGATGCTTCTGCCATAGATGGTTTAAAAAAATTAGTTAGACATTGCAGAAAACATAAAATAAAGCTTTTAATAACACATGTTCAAGAACAACCTATGCATGTATTAGGTCATATGGGACTCTCAGATGCTATTGGAGTAGAAAGCATATATGAAACTAAAAGAGAAGCAATAAAAATAGCATATGATTACATAACAAAGATTAGAAATTTTATGAATTAATAATTTGAAAATTTAAATATAGATAAGGCATATGACGCAAAATAAACTAGCTGATTTACTTGTTATTTTTTGAATATGCCTAATATAAAACAGCTAAAAAACACTATTATAGTATTAAGAATAATGTTTTTTAGCTGCTTTTTATTTTTAATTTCTAATAGTAAATATTATTTATTCAATAATTAACCTATGAACAAAAATTTCTACTATCTTTTTTATTATGATATTATTCTAAATCTGTTAACGATTTGATTAAATCAGTTTTTATAGAATCAATTTTACTAAAATCCATTGCATCAATGTAAATTGTTTCTAAATTATCATGATATGACTTAGCTTTTGCAAGATAAGATGTAGCTTTAGAATTTGTTTCTTTATAGTTAGTAGCTATATGAGTTAATGTCTCACTATATTTCTCATCAGTATTTTCATTTATTAATTCACTATACATATCTAATATTTCATCATCTTTTCTAGAAGGAAAATATTCATGTGGAGCAGTAGAATCAAATATACATAAATTTAACTCTCTCATAATTACCATATCGAGACTATCAGGATCAAATCCACAATGATATACCTCAGTATCTATCCCTCTAAGTTTACATTCTTTTACTAACTTTTTTAATAATGTAGATTTTCCTGAACCAGGTCTTCCTTTAATAAAATACCTTTTAGAAATATTAGAAGTTAAATTTTCAACAAAATTAACAGGACCTTTAGGAGTAGAAGCTCCTAAAAAACGATGCTTAATAATAGATTTTTTATTAAATATTGAATCACCAATTAATTTATTAATTGTATTTAAGGCAAAATCATCAGCTTTTTTAAAATCCATATTTGCGATATAAATTTTTTCCCAATCATCATGTATAATAAGGGCTTTTGCAAATAATCTATACGCATTTTGGTAACAAGTAGCTATATGTTTCTTAATATTAATAATTTCTTCAGTATGTGATTTTAATTTATTGCTATCCCATGCAATTCCCAAATTTACATATTCTTCAATTGCACCTGGAGCTGTTGGTTCAATTACATGTGGAGACGTTCCATCAACAATTGCTGCTTTAATTTTAGGGATAATAACACCATCAAGGGAGTTATTATCAGAAGAACAATGAATAAATTCTATATCATAACCTTTTTTTGTCCAATCATTTCCTATTGATCTTATAAGTGTAGATTTACCTGTACCAGGACCTCCTTTAAGGATATATATATTATCTAATCCTTCAAGATTAGATGGAAATAGATTATAAAATCCTTTAGATGTGTTTGCACATGCATAATAATTTAAAATTTTCCCATACAAGAATATCACTCCTTAATTCATAAAAATAGTACTAACAGTAATTATTATATGAAGTTATATTTTATATGTGTAGATTTAAGAGAATAATATTATTTTTTTATGAGTATAGTTTAATTCTTACTTAATAGAGATTTAAATATATGAAGGATATTTACTTTTTATACATAAATTTTTAATAGATAACCATAAGATATATTTTATAATTAGGATAATAATACAAAATATGATTAAATAAGTTAAAAAAATTAGAATGATTTTAGGTTTAATAAAACGAGTATAGTTAATTATTCAGAAAAAATTAGATTTATAATAAGATTAAATTTAGCATAAGATAAAAAAGTATAAAATAATAAATTAAACACATAATACTTTTGAAACATAATTAAAGGAGTGATTTATATGCCAAAAAATCCAAGTATAAAATGTTCAATCAAGCCTTGTAAGCATCACAGTAGTGGAGAAGATTATTGTACACTACAAGAAATTCAAGTAGGAACTCATGAAGCAAATCCTAAGAAGATAGAATGTACAGATTGTGAATCATTTGTATTAAGTTAAAATTGTTACATGTTAGAAAGTATTTCTAACAAAATTGTGAAACTAAAGAGAGCGTAATAAAAGAGATGACTTTTTATTACACTCTCTTTTTGTTATTTTTATTATTAAATTGCTATGTTTTAGAAGAGTGTTGATATTGTTATATAATAGCGAACTGGAATTGAAATTTGCTTTGTAGAACTCTTAAGTGAGAGTCCAAATTTTATATTTGGTATCTCAAACTTACTCAGCGAGCGAATGTGAGTCGAGTTTCCTTGAATATTAATCCTATTAATTGCTTGTCACAATCTGTGATTGGGAGCATGCATTAATAGGACTAATATTCATTTTAGAGTTCTTAAAGTAAATTTCACCGTCCATGAGCTTTATATAACAATATCAACACGGTTTTAAAACAAAGCCTATTAAGTAAAAAAATTATATAAGTTTGATTTCTTATGAAAAATGAAATAGACTTTTATAAGTATTTTTAGCAATAGAAATATAAATATAATGATTTATAGATAGAAGAAATATGTTGACGATGTTTAATAAAAAGATTAGGCTAATGTTAGTTTAAGGATTTTTTATGACTGAGTTGGAGGAAAATTAATGGAATATAATTGGGAACGCTCATTACCATTTTTACATATAGATGTGGATACAGCAAATAAACTTATTAGAAAAGTATTAAATTGTGAGAGTATTAAAAGTATAACAGCGATACAAGAGGGATGTAGGACAAGTAACTACATTATAGAAATTGATAAGAAAATAAGTAAATATATATTAAAGATTTTTCCTGACATATATGATGTTTATGAAAAAGAAAATAATTTATTAAATTTACTTAAAAAAGATATACCAGTGCAAAAGGTATATAATATTTCAAAGAGCAGCATTATTTCGAATAGAACATTTGGAATTTATGAGTATATAGATGGAGAAACCTTAGGACAGGCTATAAAATCTGGGTATATTGTTGAAAAACAATTGGTTAAGGATGTAGCTAAATCTTTAGCTATGATACATAAATTTAAGTTTGATGAATTAGGAGAATTAGATAAAAATTTAAAAGTTGATAAAATATTGCCACCTCTTTATACTTGGTATGAGATGTTTATGGGAGAAAATTTTAAACGAAGATTAGGGGAAAATACTATTAGAGAAATTAATAGTATAGTAGAAAAAAATAAAGATATATTAATAGATTTAGATAAAGATGTTTCATTGGTTCACGGAGATTTTCAAGGGACTAATATATTAATCAAAGATAAGAGGTTAGTTGGAATTATAGATTGGGAATTTGCAATGGCAGGGCATTCTCTAGCAGATGTAGGTCAATTTTTTAGATATAAAAGGTATTTTAACAAAGATTTAATGAATATATTTGAAGAGGAATATAATAAATATTCTAAAAATAAGCTTATTAAGGAATGGTATAAGATAGCTAAACTTAGAGATTTAGTTAATTTAATTCAATTAATTAGTGCAGAAGAAGAAATGCCTAATAAATATAGAGAGATTAAAGAAATTATATTGGAAACTATAGAAGTATTTCGAATATAATAAAAAAAGTAATATTTTCTAGATGATATATTGTTGACAATATATATTAAATAGAATAACATATATTAATATAAAGAACAAAGGCGTTCAAAGCATATGCTTTGAATGCCTTTTTATTTTTTAATAAAAAGGGGGATTATAAATGGATATTAATTTAGGAGATAGCTCATTTATGCTTATATGTACAGCATTTGTATTTTTAATGACTCCTGGACTAGCTTTTTTTTATGGGGGAATGGTTCGTAGAAAAAATATATTAAATACTATTATGTCTTCATTTTTTGTTTGTGGATTAGCATCTGTATTATGGGTATTAATAGGATATTCATTATCTTTTGGGAAAGATACATATGGAATAATTGGTGGATTAAATTATGTTGGATTTATGGGTGTAGGAGCAGAACCTAATGCAGTTTATGCTACAACTATACCTCATGCACTTTTTGCAGCATTTCAAATGATGTTCGCAATAATTACACCAGCATTAATAACAGGAGCATTGGTAGATAGAATGAAATTTTCTGCATTATTTATATTTATTACAATATGGTCAATTTTTGTTTATTACCCATTAGCACATATGGTATGGGGAGATGGAGGATTAATAAAAGCCTTAGGTGCTGTTGATTTTGCAGGTGGAAATGTAGTGCATATAAGTTCAGGTATTTCAGCACTTGTAGCATGCATAATGTTAGGACGTAGACGTGGATATGGAAAGATGTCATATACTCCACACAACATCCCTTTCGTATTTCTTGGAGCTACATTACTTTGGTTTGGGTGGTTTGGATTTAATGCAGGAAGCGCTTTAGGTTCTGGTGCACTTGCAGTACATTCTTTTTTAACTACTAACACTTCAGCAGCAACAGCAATGCTTTCATGGATGTTAATTGAAAAAATTAAAGAAGGTAAACCTACAATGCTTGGAGCAATAACTGGAGCAATAGTTGGATTAGTTGCAATTACACCAGGAGCAGGATTCGTACCAATTTGGGCATCTATTATAATAGGAGCAATTGTAAGTCCAATATGTTTCTATTTTGTATCAGTAATAAAACCTAAATTTGGATATGATGATGCACTTGACGCTTTTGGATGTCATGGAGTAGGTGGAATTTGGGGTGCAATAGCAACAGGAATTTTCACACAAAAATCAATTAATCCTGCAGCACAATGGAACGGTTTGATTTTTGGAGAATTTAATCTTTTTTGGGCACAAATTGTTAGTGTTGTAATAACTATAGCATTTGCTGGAATTAGTACATTTATAATTATAAAAATCATGAAACACTTCATGGATATTAGGGTTACAAGTGCTGAAGAAGCTGATGGGCTTGATATGTCAGAACATAATGAATCTGCCTACCCTTCATTTACAGGACTTGATTAAGAAAGGAAAATGTGTATGAAAAAAATTGAAGCAATTATAAGACCCTCAAAGTTAGAAGAAGTTAAAGAAGCAATGAAAAAAACAAATATTAGTGGAATAACAATTAGTCAAGTTATGGGATGTGGTAAGCAACATGGTTGGAGTGAAAACTATGATGAGAGTGAAGAATTAATAAATATTCTATCAAAAATAGAAATTAAAATGATAATAGATGATGACAAGTTAGAAGAAGTTATAGAATTAATTACATCAATTGCGAGAACTGGAGAAATAGGAGATGGTAAGATATTCGTTACTGATATTAGCGATTGTATAAGGATTAGAACAGGAGAAAGAGGAGAAATAGCATTATAATAGAAAAAGAATACTAAGATTATATTGCTAAGCAATAGTTATAATTTTAATATGCCTAAGCTCTGTTAAACTCAAATATAAATTTAAGAGTTTAACAGAGCTTTATTATAATAATTTTTATATTTGGAATACTAATATTAAATCAGCAATATAAAAAAGTATACATCGTATAGTGACTAGTTATTTTTTTCAAGATGCCTTAAGTTTAAAAAAGTGTTAACTTGCATATATTTATGTTTTATAAATTAACATTAGTTAAAATTAATATTAGATTTAAAACATATAGTAAAATTAAAGATTAGATATAGGAGTATTAAATTTATATGAATGATAAAGAAATATATTTAGATATAGAAAAGCATTTACTTCATGATGAAAAACCATCCATTTACTTAGAAGAACAATTAAAAAAAGGAGTATTTAGTAAATATCCATTTTCAATGATTGGAGAATTAAAAGATGTGTCACAAAACCTTAAGTTTCATCCTGAAGGAGATGTTTTTATACATACAATGATGGTAGTAGACATAGGTGCTGAAAATCGTGATAAAAGTAGAAATAAGAGGATATTTATGTGGACACTTTTATTACATGATATAGGAAAGAAACCAACAACTAAAATGAGAAAAGGAAAGTTAACATCTTATGATCATGATAAAGTTGGAGCAAAAATGGCCCAAGAATTCTTAGAATATTTTAATGAAGATGAAAAATTTATAAAAGAAGTAACAGCACTAGTGAGATGGCATATGCAAAGTTTATTTGTAACAAAGGATTTAAGTTTTAAAGATATTAACGGAATGTTAAAGGATGTAGAAGTAAATGAGATAGTTTTAATTGCTCTTTGTGACAGATTGGGTAGGGGTGGATTAAGTTCATTAAACAAAAAAGAAACAATACAAGATATAAATAAATTTAAAGAAATACTTGTTAGTAGAAAAAATAGTATTCTTAAATAATTTATTATAAAATCACCATCAATAATTTTAAAACCATTTTTCAAATTATTGGATATAAGTAAAGAGGAATCTTAATTCATAAGATTCCTCTTTACTAGTTTTATATTATTTTAATATTCCGAACTTGTATCCTAGGATACCTACTGCAAATAATCCGAAGATTATCCAAATAGCATTAACTTTCTTTTTAAGTAATTTCATACATCCGAAAGTTAATAATAATGGAAGTATTCCAGGTAATAAGCTATCTAATACACTTTGGATAGTTGTAATAGTCTCTTTACCTTCTTGATTAGTAAATCTAGAAATTTCAAGTGGGACATTCATATTAGTCCATCTACAAACAAGAGCACCCATTATGAATAGTCCTAAGATTGAAGCACCTTCTGTTAATTTTTGAAGTTTATTTCCAGCTATATCTTTTACAATATTTGTTCCTTTTTGATATCCATATTCAATACCAAACCATCTTATACCAAGACGAACTGCATTAAATACAATAAAGAATAATAGTGGTCCAAGAAGACTACCAGATAATGCAATTGAAGCACCTAGAGCAGCTACAACTGGTCTTAATGTACCCCAGAATATTGGATCACCAACACCAGCTAGAGGTCCCATTAAACCTATTTTAATACCATTGATAACACCATCATCAATATCAGCACCATTAGCTTTTTGTTCTTCCATTGCTGCTGTAACTCCTAAAATTGGAGCTGTAACGAATGGTTGAGTATTAAAGAATTCAAGATGTCTTTTAAGTGCGTTCTTTCTATCTTCACCAGTATATAATCTCTTTATAGCAGGAATCATAGCAAAACAGTATCCTAAAGCTTGCATTCTTTCAAAGTTCCATGAACCTTGGTGAAGGTTTGAACGAATAAACATATTAATACGATCTTTTTTAGTAAGTTTTTTTTCTATATTATTACTCATTATTATTCCTCCCTTTCTTAGTCTAATTCATCATCTAAATCATTATCAGATGATGATACAGCAGTTGCTGAACAATCAACACTTACTTTATTGTACTTAGGTGCTAATTGGATGTAAACTATAGCAGCCACAGTTCCTATTATACCTAAAGCAACTAAGTTTAATTGTGGAATTGCAGAAACAACCACACCTAAGAAGAAGAACGGCATTAAGTGTTTAGCTTCCATCATGTTGATAACCATTGCATAACCAACTACAACGATAAATCCACCAGCAACATTAAGTCCTCCGGTTATAACTGGAGGTATTGCACCTAAAAGATTTTTTACAACATCTGTACCAACAAATGATGCAACTATTAAAGCTGGAATAGCAACACGAAGTGCTTGAATAAACAAAGCCATAAGATGACATCTATCTATTCCATTTAAATTTCCATCTTCAGCATACTTATCAGCTCTATGTTGGAAAAACACAGTGATAGTTCTTGCAAATATAGTCAATACTTGACCAGCAGCAGCTATTGGAATAGCAATAGCAATACCAGCACCAATATCTTGTCCTCCGGCAATTACAATAATAGTTGAAATGATACTAGCTAAAGCAGCATCAGGAGCCATTGCAGCACCTATGTTCATCCAGCCCAATGCCATCATTTCAAGTGTACCACCGATAATAATTCCAGTTTTTAAATCTCCTAAAACAAGTCCGATTAATGTACATGCAATTAAAGGTCTATGAGTTTGGAATTCATCAAGAACACTACCCATACCAGCAATACATGCAATTATGAAAATAAGAATAATTTGAAAAAGATTAATTTGCATAATGGTAATCCCCCTTTATTAATTAAATAATTAATATCTATATAAATCATAAATATTCTGAATAAATAGGTGTATCTGTGTAATAAAAGCAATTACATTTTTTCAATTAAAGGCATAATATTTGATTTTGAATCTGAAGCTACTTTTCTTATTTCTAGTTCGATTCCTTTTTCATTTAAAGCCTTAAATGCTTTAACATCTTCATTATTTACTGAAATAGCTCCAGTAACTTGTTTTTTACCTTCTTTAAATGACATTCCACCGATGTTTACGCTTGTGATATTTACACCAGCTTCAATTAATCTAAGAACATCTGTAGGATTAGTGAAAAGGAATAGTACTTTATCGTTTTCATACTTTGGATTATTAACAACTCTTACAGCTTTATCAATACCTAAAACATGAGCTGTAATTCCTGGAGGTGCCACTTGAACTAATAAAGTTTTTCTTAGTTCATCATTTGCAACATCATCATTACAAACGATTATCCTTTGGCATTGTGTTTCCTTAGACCATATAGTAGCTACTTGTCCGTGTATTAATCTGTCATCAATTCTTGCTAAAACAATTTTCATTATAATTCATCCTCCTCTGATTTTGCTATCATTTTTATTAGTGGTCTAATACTATCTTTTCCGCTGTTTTCTGCAACCTTTACTAATTCAGAAAGAGTTGAGAAACTACGACTTCCGAAAGTTTCTAATAACATTGGTAAATTAACACCAGATATTATTTCAATATTATTATTCTTCATTGCAATCATACTAGCTGCGTTAAAAGGACTTCCTCCAAAAAGGTCAACCATAAATAAAACTCCATCTGTACAATCTAATTCACCTAAAAGTGTATTATATTTATTTACAAGATCGTCCGTACCTTCACCTGGCTTAAATGTAACGTATCCTATATTTTCTTGAATACCGAATATCATTTCTGAAGATTTAATAAGTTCTTCAGAAAACATTCCATGAGTACCTACAATTATTGCTATCATTATTACATCCCTCCTTTGTTTTTATAGTTATATATTAAGCAAGTTCTGTGCCAAACTAGTGTATCAAAAGTTAATAGTATCTAATTATATTGGTATTAGGGAATAAAAGAATAATTAGATATAATTGCTGATACACTAATATAATATTTTGATATACTACTAATAGATTTTGATATACTTTTTAGATATTAATATCAAATTTAATACTCATTAAGCATATCAATCATATAATATAGTTCATCAGTGCTTAAAGTTATAGATAAAGAATCCTTAAATATAAGACTACTTTTTACTAATGAAGAAAAAATAAATTCATCTAGAGTAGATGTATCGCCCTTATATACTAATCCATCATTAATAACCATTCTTTCCAAAGCACAAGCTACATGAAGCATTATTCTTAATTTAAGTGTATTAGAAAACTCTCTGCTTAATAATTTCTCAAGACAAGAAATAAATTCATTTAATAAAGAATAAACTTTGTTTGGATTTAAGAAAGTTAACATTTCATTTAAACTTTGATTGCAAAGATTTTTTAAAACTATTTGACTGTGATTATTTTCTGATGGAGTAAAGTCTTTACCTGCTATAATGTTTCTTAGTATTTCTTCACCTGATCCATCAATTAAAGTTTCTATTGACACAAATGGTAATCCGAGATTAGGATCGTTAATCCCTACTAATGATATAATTTTATTGTTTTTAGATATTTCCTGAATAGATTGATTAAGATTTTGTAATCCAACAGGTAAAACATTAATATTATGAGTAGTTATATTTTTTATTATGTCTTCAACCAATTCCTTAAGTTTTAAAGCAGCTCCTTTACCGGTAGAACATATTGTAACTATTACACCTGAATCTATAGGATCTGTATTAATATTATTTGTATAGCCTCTAAAGTCTCGAATTAAGTAAGAATATACAGAATCAAGATCAGCATCACAAATAGAGGATTTTCTAACAGCTTCTAATACTAAAGGAGTTGATACCATGTCTATAGTTCTAATACATATATTAGTTTGTTCGTGAATAACCTCATCAAAGCTATTTAATGAACCCATATCCACTAGAAGTAGGACTCCTTTACCTTCATCTATTTCTGTTACCTTTTTAATAACACTATCTAAAATATCAGCAGGAGTTCTTTCTAATGCCATATCAATAGCAGCAATATTATCTGCATCAAAAAGTTTTTTAGCTACAGCTACCATACTAGTAGCCGTACTTGTACCATGAGCAGCTACTATAATTCCTACTTTACCTTGATGTGATGAGTCCTGAATTGAATTTAAAAGCAAAGTCAAATATTTAATTTCTATTTCTGGAATAGTTAAGTTATATCTAGATTCTATTAACTTATGAATTTCTTTAGCTACTTCATATTCAGCAGTATTACTGGAATCTGGCAAGTAATCATCTGAAGATATAGAAGGACTTTTTTTATTAATACGGTTAAATAATGCACTAAGATGTAAGCTTATTGCATAAATAAATCTTTCATTTAATTTCTTATGCAATCTGTTTTCAGCTAATATTTTAATTTCTTGAGCAAACTCAATTATTTCTTTATCAACAATTTTTAATAGACCTTCTCTACTATGTGTATCATTTTTAAATTTAGCATAAAACTGTTTTAAATGAATATTAATATCTGTACTTATAAAGTTTTTAATATCATCATCTTGCATTCCTTCTTCTTCTAATAAGGAAGCTTTATTTTCTATGATATTATAAATATTAAAAGGTGGCTCATAAGCATCCGTTTCTAAAAATATTTTCTTGCCATTAGGTTGAAGAGTTATACTATTAGGTATAATATTCCAAAGTGTATCATTATCTTTTATTTTATTTCCAAAAGTAATTATTCCATTTTTTATATTAGTAGGAAGTAATTTTAAATTTATATCTATAGGATTATCTGAGTTAATAGAATTTAAAAAACCTTTAGCACAAATTAATTGAATGTTAGACTTAAGCTGACCTATGTTTCCATATGAAGTACTACCTATTAAGGCTTTAATAGCATCTGATGTGATTTTAATGGGTTTATTTACCCTTTGAGCTTCTTTTGAAATCAGATAATTGACTAATTTTAACTTATCTTCAACAGATCTCTCATCAAAGTTAGGAATAGCAATAGTTATAGGTATTCTTCTAATAAATGTGTTTAAAAGTGTTGAAGCTGGATCTTCAGTAGTTGCACCTATTAGCAGAACTTTAGCATTTCTATTTCTATCAGTTTCACCTAATTTATTATAAGTTCCTGTATCCATAAAATAAAAGACCATTTCTTGTCCTTCAGGAGGTAACCTGTGTATTTCATCTAAGAATAATATTCCCCCATCAGCTTTTTCAACAATTCCTTCTTTCTCTTTATCAGCACCTGTGAAAGCACCTTTTACATGTCCAAATATATGAGATAAAAGTAATTGAGGGTTATTACAGTAATCTGCACAATTAAATATTATAAAGGGCGCATCTTCTGGTAAGTTTTTAATATATTTAGCATATTGGTACATTATATTTGCAAAAAGACTCTTACCAACACCAGTGCTACCAATTATTAAAGTATGCAATCCATTTGGAGGATATAATAAAGCAGCTTTAGCTTGTTCAATTTGATTTTTTAGACTTGTATTAGCACCAATTAAATAATCAAAAGGAGAAGTTTCAATTTCATCTTCATTTTTATTCAATGAAATAAAAGAAGAAATATCAGTGATTTCTTCTAAATCATTAGAAAGATTAATAGATAATATTTTTTCAAAACATTCTCTACTAAAATATAAAACAGGTCTATTTTTTATCTTAATAAGTTTTTTATTTCTACAAAGTGTATTAAGTTCTTTTGATACATTATTCCTTAATATGCCAAGATCTTCTCCAATTTGTTGAGCACTAAATCCATTAATGCTTAATAAGTCATCTTTAGATAAATCTTTACACTTTTCAAAGACATAGGTATAAATTTTGTCAATACGTTTCAATATAAATCACCTCTTTTAAATTACGCTTTGTTTTAAAATCGTGTTGATATTGTTATATATTGTAAAGCGGGCTAAGAAATTGAACTTAAGAACGTCTAAATGAGTATAGTCCACTTTTAGCTTGCTCCAAAGGCAAGTTTTGGACAAGCAAGAAAGATGACAATACTCATTAAGAGTTCTAAAAGTACAATTTCAATGTCCACTTTACAAAAATATAACAATATCAACACTATGCTAAAACATAGTCTTAAATTAATATACTAACTATTATTGTAAACGTTAAGTATAGATTATTCAATAGTGTATCAATACAGTTAATACCATAAATAGTATATTCATTTATTTGGATGAGCCTTAGTATTTATTAAAAACATTGTTTAATTTATAAATGGTTTTAACATATACAGAAATTTATAATAATATAAAATTAAAGGTATTATAGAAAGGAGTGCATTATGTTTAGAATATTTCCATTTAAGTTTGGAATGGTTACGGATGTTAATAAGTTAGGAGGTATTATTGGATCTTTTTTAGATAATATTGATGATATTACAGAAGAACATGAGGATGAAATTGATAAACTAGAAGAGAGTAATGAATTTATTAATTTACAAGAGTATGATGATATGTATGTACTAACTATAGAATTAACAGGAATAGATTTAAGAGAAATGAGTATACAATATAATCCTGGTAAGATTTCAATTAATTTAAATAGATCAGAAGTAATTAAAAGTGGTTTTGGTTTATTCACATCAAATGTTATAATTAAGAAAAATTATAAAAAAGAATTTAAAAATATTGAAGCTGTAGAAGAAACAAAGATTTTCAAAATTTTAGAGCGTGGAGTGTTTAAGATATCAATGCCTAAAAAGTATTTTATAGATGAAGAATTGAAAATAGTAGATGTGGATAATTATATTGAGAATTAAAAAAAGGGAGGATATTAATTTAGGATATACCTAATATAAATCTTCCCTAGAGTTACATAAAAGATTTATATTATCTTTTACGTTTATTTGCGATTTCAACATTAACTCTTTTTTTGTTAATATTACCGCCTGGACAGTTATTTAATATTTTTGCAGAAACACTTTCTTCAACAGTTACAAAAGAGAAATTCTCCATAAGGTCTATTTGACCAATAGTTGAACCATTAATTCTAGTTGTATCTTTAATGTAATTTATTAATACTTTTGGAGTTAATCCATCTCTTTTGCCGACAGAGAAAAATAAACGAACGTCTTCTTTCTTAGCAGGTGCATCTAGATTGTTTGAACTATATTCAAAAGTACTTTCATTTTCGAATTTTACTTTTATTAAAGCTGCAATTACTGATATAGGATCATAATTCTCATTTAATTCAATTGCACTTGGCATGAATTTAGAAAAATCACCTTTATCAATAGTTTCTTTAATTTCTGATAACATTCCATTAAACTTTTTACCATGGATTTCTTCAGCTGTTGGAACAGGTTTTTGAGTTATAGTACTCTTAGTTACTTTTTGAATTTGCTTAAGCATTGAGAAATCTTTTGGAGTTACTAGTGAATAAGCAGTACCACTTTTATCTGCTCTACCAGTTCTTCCTATTCTATGAACATAAGATTCTACATCTTGAGGTAAATCATAGTTTATTACATGAGTAATACCTTCTACATCAATTCCTCTAGCAGCAACATCAGTAGCAATTAATAAGTTTAAAGAACCTGATTTGAATTTGTTCAAAGTAGTTAATCTATGAACTTGAGTCATATCACCATGCATTCCTTCAACTATATACCCTTTTGATTGTAATTCTTCAACTAATTCATCTACGCCTCTTTTAGTACGACAGAAGATTATAGCAGAAGTAGGGCTATCTAAATCTAATAATCTACAAAGTGCTTCTAATCTATGCTTATTATTAATCATAAAGTAGTTTTGTTCGATTTTAGATACAGTAAGTGAGTTCTTTTTGATAGCAACATGCTTAGCATCAGATTTCATATAATTCTTAGCAAGTTTAGCTATTGCTTGAGGCATTGTAGCTGAGAATAATAAAGTTTGTCTTTCTTCAGGTGTATGACTGATGATAGTTTCTATATCTTCAATAAATCCCATATTAAGCATTTCATCAGCTTCATCTAATACTAAAAATTCTACTTTTTCTAATTGAAGAATTTTTCTCTTAGTAAGATCTAATACTCTACCAGGAGTTCCAACAACGATGTCAACATTATTTCTTTTTAATGCTTTAATTTGTCTATCGATTGATTCTCCACCATAAACAGGTAGTACAACTGTTTTTTCATATTTTGAAAGTCTCTTAAGTTCTTCATTTACTTGAACAGCAAGTTCTCTTGTTGGAGCTAAAATAAGAGCTTTGATTCCTTCACTTTTAGTAATATTATTAATTATAGGACAGCCATAAGCAGCAGTTTTTCCTGTACCAGTTTGTGCTTGCCCTATTAAGTCAAATCCTCCAAGCGTTACTGGTATACTTTCTGCTTGGATTTGAGAAGGTTTTGTAAAACCTAGGTCCTCTATTGCATTTACAATAGTCTCTTTAAGACCTAAAATAGAAAATTGATTATCATTCATTAAATATCCTCGTTTCTTTGTTTTAAAATTAGTTGATTTTTTACTTAAGATAAAACTAGTTAAAAATCAACTAATTTTAATCGTAAGCCAAAAATAAGTGTAACAAGTAATAGGTGTAATGTCAAAAAAAATATTATATTATAATATATTTATTACCATTTTAAATAAAAAAAATAACCTTAATTATTAAAATAAGCAAGAATCAAAATATATTTATCAAAATGCTCTGTGTTTTCATTGATATTATGCCAATAAAACGATATAAATATTACTAATGCAATAAATTTAATTGGTATAATATTAATTATAGTTAATAAAGAACTTATAAATTTATAAGTTCTTTATTATATATATGTTGTAGAATGATTTCTTCATGAAATTTACCATTGGAGAATTTAAAATCATGTAGATTTTTAATTTGGAGATGCATTAATTTGTTTTACATTTACTAGTTACTATAGATTGAACTTTATGTGGAAGATTAGTTTCTTCTTCTTTAGTTAAGTCTTTTGTATATATTGGTGGATGTATAAAAATTTCTACATCTGCTGGTTTTATTAAATTGTTATTTTGTTCTAATAATTTGTATGTACCATTTATAGTAATTGGAACTATTACGCATTTTGATTTTGTAGCAAGTTTAAAACTTCCAGCTTTAAATTCAGCAATTTCTTTGCCTTTACTTCTTGTTCCTTCAGGAAAAATAACCATAGAATATCCACCTTTTAATAGTTTAATTCCATCAACTATTGCTTCAGCAGATTTCCTTAAATTAGTTCTATCCATAAAAATACAATTTATGTATTTCATCCAAGTGCTAATAAAAGGTAAAGAAGATAGTTCCTTTTTTGCTATAAATCCTTTTGGAATATCAATACAACTCATTAATAGAGGAATATCGAAGTTACTTTGATGATTAGATATAAATAATATTGTTTCATCTTTTGGAAGATTGTCTAAACCTATTACATTTATTTTTGCACCACTTAATTTCATAACAAATTTTGTCCACTTAGTAGTTATATTGTGAATAAATTCAGCTCTTTCTTTTAATTTACCTCTATTTTCTAAAAAATTTATCTTGATTTTGCAAATGGAAATAAGCATTAGACTAAAAATAACATTTAAAGAAAAAATTATAGTTCTTATCATATTAATTACACATCCTTAATAAATTAATTGCTTATAAAATAGTATATTATAAAAATGTATGATTTAAAAGTGGCTTAAAAATACAATAGATTCCATAAATATAGAATTTAATAGATTAAATAAATGAACTAAATATAATTATTTATACAAATAAATGCCTATTTTAATAGATTTAAACTTAATTTAAGAAAATATAGTGTAAAAAATATATATAATTAATATTAATTTAAGAATTTTTGTGTAAAATAAGTATATGTAAGATAAAATATAAGAGATTATTTAGGAATTTAAATGGAGGAGATTGAATGAATGGCGGTCCGTTAGAAAAAGATGATAAAATTAATCAAAATATATTAGGATTAAATGAGCAAGAGGTTAAAGAGAGAATTAAAGCAGGACAAGTAAATTATGTTCCTAAAGTACCATCTAGAACTTTATGGCAAATAATTAGAGCAAATTTATTTACTAGTTTTAATGCTATTAACATTATATTAGCTGTTGTAGTTATATTAGCAGGCTCACCTAAAAATTCAATATTTGCAGGGGTAATATTAGTTAATACTTTAATTGGAATAGTTCAAGAACTTAGAGCTAAACAAACACTAGAAAAATTATCAGTTGTAAGTGATGCATATGCCAAGGTAATTAGAGATGGAGAAATAAAAAAAATACCATTAGAAAATATTGTTTTGGATGATGTACTATATCTAGAAGCGGGATCTCAGATACTAGCAGATGGATATGTTTTATCAGAAAATGAATTAGAAATAGATGAATCAATGCTTACAGGAGAATCTGACTCCATCGTAAAAAATGATAATGATAGATTGTTATCAGGAAGCTTTGTTGTAGCAGGTGAAGGATATGGCATAGTAACAAATGTTGGAAAAGAAACATATTCTTCAAAACTTGCAGAAGAAGCTAAGAAGTTTAAACTAATAAATTCAGAATTACAAAATGCAATTAATAAAATATTTAGAGTTATAATATGGTTAATAGTTCCTCTTTCTATATTGTTAACAGTCACTCAACTTATGGTAAAGAATATAACCTGGCAAGAAGCAGCTATAGGAACAGTTGCTGGAATTATAGGAATGGTTCCAGAAGGGTTAGTATTATTAACTAGTGCTACTTTTATAGTAACAATCATAAAGCTTTCTAAGTATGATACCTTAGTTCAAGAATTATGTTCTACTGAGGTTCTTGCAAGAGTTGATGTTATTTGTTTAGACAAAACCGGTACATTAACTGAAGGAAATTTAAAGTTAGTTGATATTAAGAATATTGGAGATAGAGATTCAAAAGAAATAGATGATATAATATCATCATTAGTTCATAATTTACCAAGCAAGAATGCTACTCAAAAGGCTATCTTGGAAAGATATAAAAATGATTATTCAGATTTTAAATGTTTAAATAAAATAGCCTTTTCTTCAAAACGAAAATGGGGCGGAATTACATTTAATAAAGTTGGAACATGGGTTCTAGGAGCACCAGAAATAATATTAGGCACTTCATATAATAAAATAAAAGAAGAAGTAGATAAAGAGGCTAAAAAAGGTAGAAGAGTGTTACTTTTAGCAAAAGTTAAAAATAATGAACTAAATGATAATTTGAGCGGAGAAATTGAGAGTGTAGCCTTAATTTTAATTGAAGATATAATACGTGAGGCAGCACCTAAGGTTTTAAAATATTTTAATGATCAAGATGTAGAGGTTAAAATAATATCAGGAGATAATCCTTTAACAGTATCAACAGTTGCAAACAGAGCAGGGGTTAAAGGGTGGGAGAATGCTATAGATGCTAGAACTTTACCAGATAATGATAAAGAATTTATAGACATTATCCAAAATAATACTGTATTTGGAAGAGTAACACCACATCAAAAGAGAAGAATAGTTAAGGCCTTACAAAGTATAGGACATACAGTTGCTATGACTGGTGATGGGGTTAATGATGTACTTGCATTAAAAGAATCTGATTGCGGAATAGCTATGGCAAATGGTTCAGATGCAACTAAGGCGGTAGCACAACTAGTGTTATTAAAATCTGATTTTTCTGCATTGCCTAAGGTAGTTGAAGAAGGAAGAAAACAAATTAATAACTTAGAAAGAGTTGCAGAACTGTTTTTATCAAAGACTGTATATTCAATAATCTTAGCTTTTACATTTTCAATGTTGTTATTACCATTCCCTATTTTACCAATACAAATGTCCTTGGTAGGAAGCTGTGCTATAGGAATTCCAGCCTTCTTTTTAGCGTTATTACCTAGTGAAGGAGGAGTCAAAAAAGGTTTCTTACGAAGAATATTAACAGTAAGTATTCCTAATGGTATATTTTTAGCAATATTTACTACATTAACCTTTATTCTTTCAGTTAAAGCAGGACATTCAATACATTATAGTAGAACATTAGCATTATTAAATTTTGGTGGAGTTAGTATGATAATTTTACTTAGAGTTTCAAGACCACTGACAAAATTTAAATTAGGACTAGGAATTTCAATGTTTTGTATAGTAACATTAGCATTTATAACTCCAATCGGAAGATATATATTTAGTTTAGAGAGAATTTCTTTAAAACTTTGGGTTATATCTCTAGCAGTAATAATAGGATCAGGACCATTAATAACTAAGTCAGTAGATTTATTTAGAAAAAAAGCAACTAAGTTATTTAAACTTTAGTATAAAATAATATGTAGAGGTGAAGATAGTGTTAAAAAATGATTATATGAAAGAAATGGAAAATAGCTTAGATCTAGTAAAGGAAGAAGTAAACAAAGAAGTGGTAAATGGGGATTTAATAAAAGCTAAAAACGCTATAAATAAACAACTTAAAAATTTAGTAGGCTTAGAAATAGAAACTATTGATACACTGTCTTTTAATAGTATTGAAGATATAATAAATAGAGATAGTTATTATAATGTGTGGAAATATATTGCTTTAGGAGAATTACTAAAACTTCAGGGATTTGTTTGTTTGAAAGAAAAAGATGAGCTTATGATGATAAAATATTATCAAAAATCACTACAAGCATTTTATAAGGCTTATGATGAAGAAGATCTAGATGATCAAAAGTACCTTGATGATGCAAATTCATTAATGAATGATTTAAGAGAATATGATCTGTTAATGGAGGACGATAAACAAATCTTTAAACTTTATGAATTAACCAATCAATTTGATAAAGCAGAAGATGTGCTATTTTATATTATTGAAAAAAGCAACAATGATAAGGATATTATATTAGAAGGACTAGAATTTTATAATAGATTAAAAGGAAAGACTAAAGAAATATTAATAAATGGGAATTTGCCAGAGAATGAAGTTGAAGATAGCTATACAGAGCTTAAGAAATTATTAGAAAAATGCAAATAATATCTAATTATTATTAATACTTTTTATGAGATGCTTAACTTAAATGAAACGAGGTTTTATGCTACATATATAATTTACAAAGGAAAATGATAGAAAACATAGGGTTGCTTGACAACTAATAATAAGTATAATATAATTCATATGTAATTTCATAGGATGTGTCCTCATAGTTAAATGGATAGAACAGTCCCCTCCTAAGGGACAGATGTAGGTTCGATTCCTACTGGGGATACCAATTAAAAGCTACAACCTAGCAATGCTAAGGATTGTAGCTTTTATTATTATATTATGCATTTCTTTTATAATCTTTTCTAACAATAAAATAATAGCTTTATTATAATTTATATTCTAGAATCACCCCTTTTTTCAAAACAATATCTTGGTTAATAATAGGATTTTAAAGGCATGTGAAAATTCACATAAATTATAACAAGTAACAATAAACGTGAAAAATATCTATATGCTTCAATTCTATTGTAAAAGTAAACTTACGATGCTAATATGAAAACAACAAAGTGCTAATGACAAATACATATGAGGGGGAAAAATTATGATGCAGAAGATTCAACGTTTTGGTGGAGCTATGTTCACACCGGTATTATTATTTTCATTTTCAGGGATAATGGTTGCTTTATCAATATTATTTAAAAATCAAGATATAGTAGGTACAATAGCAACCCCAGGCAGTATATGGTACAACATATGGTACATTATAGAACAAGGCGCTTGGACAGTATTTAATCAATTGCCATTATTATTTGTAATAGGATTACCGATAGGATTAGCAAAAAAGAATCATGCCCGTGCTTGTTTAGAGTCATTCGTAATATATATTACATTTAATTATTTTATGGCAGCAATGCTTAAATTATGGGGACCAACTTTTGGAGTTAATTATGCTTTAGAAGCTGGTGCAGGTACTGGATTAGCAATGATTGCTAATATAAAAACATTGGATTTAGGTATGGTTGGAGCAATATTAATTGCAGGTATTGTAGTATATCTTCATGATAAGTTTTTTGATACTGACTTACCAGAATTCCTAGGAGTATTTAAAGGATCATCTCTTGTATGTATAATAGGATTCTTTACAATGATTCCACTTGCATTAGTATTATGTTTCTTATGGCCAATGGTTCAAAGTGCAATTTTCTCAATGCAAGGATTCTTAAAGACTTCAGGAGTGTTTGGAGTTTGGTTATATACATTCTTAGAACGTATTTTAATACCAACAGGATTACATCACTTCATTTACACACCATTTATTTTTGGACCAGCGGTTGTTGATAATGGTATAACAGCTTACTTTGCACAACATTTAAAAGAATTTTCAACTTCAGCGCATACATTAAAAGAGATGTTCCCAGAAGGTGGATTTGCCTTACATGGTTCATCAAAAATGTTTGGATCAATTGGTATAGCATTAGCTATATATGCAACAGCAAAACCACAAAAGAAAAAAATTGTAGCAGGTTTATTAATACCAGCAACATTAACAGCGGTGGTAGCAGGTATTACAGAACCTCTTGAATTTACATTTTTATTTGTAGCACCAGTATTATTTTTAGTACATTCAATACTTGCAGCAACATTAGCAGCAACATCTTATGCATTTGGAGTAGTAGGAGATTTTGGTGGTGGTTTAATAGAAAATGCAGCTAAGAACTGGTTGCCGTTATTTAAGTATCATCCACAAACATATATAACTCAATTTATAATAGGATTTATATTTATTGGAATTTACTTCTTTGTATTTAAATTTTTAATAGAGAAGTTTGATTTTAAGACTCCAGGACGTACAGATGACGATGGAGGAGAGGAAAAGTTATATACAAAAGCTGACTATAAAGCTAAAAAGGCAGAAGAAGCTAAGGGAGAAGATGTTAGGGATGTTAAAGCAAGATTATTTTTAGCCGCTTTAGGTGGAAAAGAGAATATAGAAGATGTAACTAATTGTGCTACTAGACTTAGAATTACAGTAAAAGATCCAGCATTAGTTCAAGATAACAAGGTATTTATAGATGCAGGAGCCCATGGCCTTGTTAATAAGGGAAAAGCGGTGCAAGTTATAGTAGGGTTATCAGTTCCACAAGTAAGGGAAAGATTTGAAGCACTTTTATAAAATCAACAGTTATGTTAATAGAAATAGTTAGTAATAATAGTTATTAAATTTAAGATAACTATATTAAATATAAAAAATAGATTAAATAATAAATTTTAAATTTTAGGAGGAATAACAATGAAAAAATTCTCAGTAGTAATAGCAGGCGGTGGAAGCACATTTACACCAGGAATAGTATTAATGTTACTTGCAAATTTAGAAAAATTTCCTATTAGAAAGATAAAATTTTATGATAATGATGCAGAAAGACAAGAGACAGTAGCGAAAGCTTGTGAAATAATTTTAAAAGAAAAGGCACCAGAAATAGAATTTGAAGCAACAATAGATCCAGAAGAAGCATTTACAGATATAGACTTTGTAATGGCTCATATTAGAGTTGGTAAATATGCAATGAGAGAATTGGATGAAAAAATTCCGCTAAGATATGGTGTTCTTGGACAAGAAACTTGTGGACCAGGAGGAATTTCATATGGAATGCGTTCAATTGGTGGAATAATCGAAATTATAGATTATATGGAGAAATATTCACCAAATGCCTGGATGTTAAATTATTCAAATCCAGCAGCTATAGTCGCAGAAGCCACTAGAAAATTAAGACCAAATTCAAGGATATTAAATATTTGTGATATGCCAGTTGGAATAGAAGAGCATATGGCTAAAATAGTCGGATTAAACTCAAGAAAAGAAATGGAAGTAAAATATTATGGATTAAATCATTTTGGATGGTGGACAAGTGTTAAAGATAAAGAAGGAAATGATTTAATGCCAAAGATAAAAGAACATGTTGCAAAACATGGATATAATATTAATGTTGAAGAATATCAACATACTGATGCTAGTTGGAATGATACATTTGGAAAGGCAAAGGATGTATTTGCAGTAGATCCAAGTACTTTACCAAACACATATTTAAAGTATTATCTATTCCCAGATTATGTTGTAGAACATTCTAATAAAGAATACACTAGAGCAAATGAAGTTATGGATGGAAGAGAAAAATTTGTATTTGGAGAATGTAGAAAAGTAATTGCACAAGGATCTACAGAAGGATGTGAACTTCATATTGATGAACATGCTTCATATATAGTTGATTTAGCTAGAGCTATTGCATATAACACTAAGGAAAGAATGTTATTAATAGTAGAAAATAATGGAGCTATTGAAAACTTTGATAAAACTGGAATGGTTGAAATTCCATGTATAGTAGGAAATAATGGACCAGAACCATTAGTTATTGGAACTATTCCTCAATTCCAAAAAGGATTAATGGAACAACAAGTTTCAGTAGAAAAGTTAACAGTTGAGGCATGGGCAGAAGGTTCATATCAAAAATTATGGCAAGCAATTACATTATCAAAGACAGTACCAAGTGCAAAAGTTGCAAAACAAATTCTTGATGATTTAATTGAAGTTAATAAAGAATATTGGCCAATATTGAAATAGTAATATATTAAAAAAATAAACTATTAAAGGTTGCTTCAATAGAATTAAACGATTAGTTCTGTGAAAAGCAACCTTTAATTATATATTAGTACTTACCATTTATTTCATACCTTAATTATATAAAACTTTGTTATAATTTAAGATAATTAGGGGGCGATATTAATGAGATTTGAGGAAGTAATAAACAATAATTATTCTAAGTTAAATGAAAATGACTTATATATTTTAAAATTTATATGCAATAATAAAAAAGAATGTAGCAACTTATCAATTAATGATCTTGGTGATAAATGTAATGTTTCAAGAACAACAATTTTAAGATTTACACAAAAATTAGGATTTAAAGGATATAGTGAATTTAAAGTTTTTTTAAGGTGGCAGGAAGAGAAAAATAATAAAATAGAAGATGATTATGTTAATAAATTTTACTTAGACTTAGAAGAAACAAAAAAGAATTTAAAACAAAAAAACCTTTGGAAAATATGTAAATTAATATATGAGGCTGATAGAGTGTTTGTGTATGGAACTGGAATGACTCAAAAAGCTATAGCGAAAGAAATGCAAAGAACATTTTTATCATCACGTAAGTATCTTTATGTGATAGAAGGAGAGACAGAACTACAGACAGTACTTTCAGATATAACACAAAAAGATGTAATAATTATAATAACCTTATTTGGTCATAGAGAATTTTTAAGAGAAATAATAAATAATTTAAACTTAAATGGAATTAAGTATGTATCAATGACAAAATTTAGTGATAATATAGTAGCAAGAAATACTAATTATAACTTATATATTTCTACTACATCTATTAATGTTTCAAAGGATACAACTCATGAATCAACAGCACTATTTTTTCTTTTAGTAGATATATTATTTAGGGAATATATAAACTATGTTAAAAATCAAGCTGTAATTATGGAGGATAATATTGATGAAGGAGAAACTACAAAAAAAGAATAATAAAAAAAAGAAAAAAGTAGTTAAAAGAGAACTTTCTATATTAAAAATAGTTACGATATTTTTAAAAGTAACTCCAATTTTCTTCTTAATATATTTATATATAACTTCATTAACAAGTGGAGAGAAAATACTTACTCCAATTATTAATAATCCAAGTATTACTATAGCCTTTATTGCCGCAATGTTAGGTCCGTTTTGTGGGATTTGCTGTGAAATTGCAGGTAATAATATAAAAGAAAAGAATAATATAATATTTTCAGAGATATTATTAGGTACAATTGCCTTATCGCAATTAATAGTATTAAATATAATTTTGGCTGGTGTTATAGTATATATAATGTATAAATCATATGATGGAAGTAAAATAAATTTTAATAATTTTAAAGATGGATTAAAAGAAAAGAAAAATTTAAGAGGATTAATAATAAGCATATTTATAGTATCTATTTCAATAATATGTACATATTTAATGATAAAAATTTAAAAAATAATTAGGTTGAGCTACCTCAAAATAGAAATTGTTTTCTATATTTGGATAGCTCACTTTTTATAAAATCAAAAAAAATTGAAATTTGCTCATCCAAATATTTAATGATATAATAATATTGAAGTCATCTTTTTGGATATTTTGGGTATTTTTAGTGAAATACTTATATCATAAATTGATGATTTATTTATTTTTATAAGTATTGTTTATTGAATAATTTATAACTAATATTAAATACATATTAATAAGAGAAAGAGAGATGGGACAAGCATGGAAGTTGTTTTAGAACAATTCATTTCATCAGATAGACCAAAAAGAATTAGTAACATTTTTAAATGTATAGCAATTGGCTTTGCAATAATTGGATTAATGCTTTTTTTTGAATCTTTTATAATTGGAATAGCATTAGAAATAGTAGCTGGAGTATTTTTTATAGGGAGATTTTTAATGTATGTTGATTATGAATATGAATTGTATAATGGAGATATAACTGTAACTAAGGTTTATAATGCCAGCAGAAGAAATATTGTACAAAGAATTAATAGGGATCAAGTTAAAGCAGTGTATATTACAGAAAGAAAAGATGCACTGAAGAAAGGTATATCAGCATTTTATAATACTAATTTACAAGGATTAAGAATATATACCTTTGAATTAAAAAATAATAAAATAATACAATTAGCTTTAAATGAAGAATTGGAAAATAGGGTTAAAATTCTTTATAAACAAAATATGTTTTAGAATAATTTTTTTAATAGAGTACATGAATATTTTTTTAGGATAAATTAAAATATTCATATACTCTATTTGAATTTTAAGATTAATTTATAAGTGTATAAAAATAAAAGTATAAGATATATATAATATTTAGCTATGTTTTAGAATAGTGTTGACATTATTATATAATAGCGAACTGGCATTGAAATTTGCTTTGTAGAACTCTTAATGAATATTTGTCCTACTAATTGCTTGTCACAATCTGTGATTGAGAGCATGCATTAATAGGACTGATATTTATTTAGAGTTCTTAAAGTAAATTTCACCGTCCATGAGCTTTATATAACAATATCAACACGGTTTTAAAACAGCGCCTAATATTTAAGTAAAGATAATTAGAAATTTGGTGTCATAAAATATATATAAATTGATGTTTTTTTAAAATTAAACCATTATATTACTTTTAATAATAATATGATATAATAAAAAATAAAATATAAATAGCAAATTCATTAGGAGAGTGATTTTTTTTGGACCCTAGTTATACGTGGCAGATAATTATTTTAGTAATATTAATTATGTTATCAGCATTTTTTTCAGCATCAGAAACTGCATTAATGTCTTTAAGCAAAATAAGATTAAGACATTTAATGGATGAGAATGTTAAGGGAGCTAAGCTGGTTAATAAACTTTTAGAGTCTCCAAACAAACTTTTAGGAGCACTTTTAATTGGGAACAATATAGCTAACATTGGAGCATCTGCTTTGGCAACTGTACTAGCTTCAAATATTTTTGGTAATAGTGGGGTAGGAATAGCTACAGGTGTTATGACTATTTTAGTACTTATTTTTGGAGAAATAACACCAAAATCAATAGCTAAACAGAAGTGTGAAAAAGTGGCTTTTATGGTTAGTAAGCCTATAAGCTTTATAGTAATTATATTTAAGCCTTTTATTGCTATTTTTACAGCAATTTCTTCATTTTTCATAAGACTTTTAGGAGGAGATCCAAAAGCAACAGAACCATTTATTACTGCAGAAGAATTGAAAACTATGGTTGGTGTAAGTGAAGAAGAAGGTGTTTTAGAAGATGTTGAAAAAGAAATGATTTTTAATGTATTTGATTTCGCAGATCTGCAAGTAAAGGATGTTATGGTCCAAAGAGTAGATATAATTTCAGTTGATATTGAAGCAACTTATGATGAGGTGCTACAAGTTATTAAAAATGAACAATTTTCAAGAATCCCAGTTTATAATCAAACAATAGATGATATGGTTGGAATTTTAAATGTTAAAGATCTTGTAATGATCGAAAATCCAAGAAAAGATTTTAATGTAACTAAGTATATTAGAGAACCTTTTTATACATTTGAATTTAAAAAAATTATAGAGTTATTTAAAGAAATGAAAAAGACAAGAAATCATATTGCAGTTGTACTAGATGAATACGGTGGTACGGTTGGAATAGTTACAATAGAAGATTTAGTAGAAGAGATAGTTGGAGAAATTGAAGACGAATATGATGAAGATAAAAGAAGTATCGAAGTTATTAAAGAAGATGAATATATAGTAGATGGTAGTGCAAGACTTCATGATATTAGCGATTTAATAGGAGTTGATATGGAATCAGAAGAATTTGATTCTGTAGGAGGGCTTGTTATTGGAGAGCTTGGTAGAATGCCTGAAGAAAAAGAAGAAATTAAATTAAACAATATAAGGTTTGTTGTTGAGGATATAGATAAGAATAGAATTAAGAAAGTTAGGATATTTACTTAAAAATTATAGAATAAGGCATTGTAAAATAAATGTCTAAATAAAAGAAACTGCCTCAAATATAGAAGATGATTTCTATTTTGAGGCAGTTAAGGCATATGAAAGAAAATAACAAGTCAAAGATACTAACATATTGATTTGTTATTTTCTTTCATATGCCTAAATTATATAGATTTATTTTCTAGTTATGAGTAATTTTTAAGTTGATTTGCTGGAATCAAGTAAGTCATAGTTAAGATTTATCTATAAATAACATTGTGTTGAATTTAAGTATACTTAACATTATATGTTATTAATTATTAAAGAATAGTATTATGAGGAGGATTTTAATGTCTTTTTTAGAGATTGCTAAAGATGAAGCGAGATTAGCAATGGATCAAGGAGAAGTACCTGTAGGAGCAGTTATTGTAAAGGATGGAGTAATTATAGCGAAAGCTCATAATTTAAAAGAAAACTTAAAAGATATAACAGCACATGCTGAAATTTTAGCAATTAAACAGGCTTCAAAATATATTGGAGATTGGCGGTTAAGTGGGACTGAAATGTATGTAACATTAGAACCATGTCCTATGTGTGCTAGTGCAATTTCTCAAAGTAGAATTTCAAGATTACATATAGGAACTTTTAATAAAGACATGGGAGCGTGTGGATCAATAATAAATCTAATAGATAATAGATCTTTAAATTCATTTGTTAGTATTAATTGGCTTTATGATGAAGAATGTTCACAATTACTAACTAAATTTTTTGACATGAAAAGAGAAAAAGAATTATAATTAACTGTAAGTAACTTGTTATTATAATTTTTAGGTGAACCTTTTGATATTAAAATATACAAGGATGTTTTAATATCAAACTTAATTATAAATTTAAAATTACTTTATGGAGAGATGGCTGAGTGGCTTAAAGCGGTGGTCTCGAAAACCATTGTACTTTTTATAGAGTACCGGGGGTTCAAATCCCCCTCTCTCCGCCAATATTTATGTATGAGTTAAGTGTCTTAGACCCTAGATTTACTAGGAGTTAAGGCACTTTTATGTTTTAGAGAATTGCTTAAATATTATCGCAATTTAACGTGTTTAAGTTTGATTTACCAACTAAATTGCAATAAAAACTGTAATAAATAAGTTTGATTTTAGATAACATCTAATAATCCAACACCATAAACTTTTTGTTCTTATATGATATAAATACATTAGTTACAGTGGATTTTTTCAGCTAAATTAAGGTGATATGGCAAGAATATTATATAGGTGAAGAGGGGAAACTACAGAAATGGTTTTACCAAACTAAAAAGTAATATATTACTGACTATATCAATATCATTGTATTTGTAGTAAATGATATAATAACAATTAATATATAATATTTATATTAGTAGAGTTTGAAGAAAATAATAAAAAACAAATAAAATTAAAGTGGGAGATGTGTATGCAATTTATTCAAAGTATAGATGTAGATATATTAAATTTTATACAAATTAATTTACATAATCGCATAATGGATAAAATTATTCCTTTTATAACTGAATTGGGTAATGGAGGATTCATATGGATTATAATATCTTTAATATTTATATTTACAAAGAAATATAGAAAGCATGGATTAATAATGATGCTTGCATTGATTTTAAGTGGAGTAATAGGAAGTGTTATCTTAAAACCACTTGTAGGTAGAGTAAGGCCATTTAATGTAAATAAAGTTATAGAATTACTTATAACAGCACCATTAGATTTCTCTTTTCCTTCTGGTCACGCAATGTCTTCTTTTGCGGCTGCAACAATAATTTCTAAAGCTGATAAGAAACTTGGAATTTGTGCATTTATATTAGCAATAGCTATAGCCTTTTCAAGATTATACTTATATGTTCATTATCCTTCAGATGTATTGGTAGGAGGTATATTGGGTATAGTATGTGGTGTTATTACATATAACCTTGTAACAAATAATGTAGTATATTTAAAAAAATTAAAGATTAAATAATATTATCAAAAATTTTCATTAATTTTAATATTACAAATATAAAAAGAATAAAAGATTACTAAATAAAAAATTGAAAATATTAAATTTTACAATATGTTTTAAGTGAATTCCCCTGTCCATGAGCTTTATACTACAATATCAACACTGTTTTAAAACATAGCCTAAATTTAAAAAAATAATTTCACACAATTTTTTATTAGTAAATCTTCCTATTGAATTAAAAAAGTATATATGTTATCATTAACAAGTGTCAAAAGGCAGAACGTTGATTATATGTTAATACATGTTCATGCTAAAATGAGTGATGCTAATGGTTTTATGGAGAGATGTCCGAGTGGTCGAAGGAGCACGCCTGGAACGCGTGTATAGGGGCAACTCTATCAAGGGTTCAAATCCCTTTCTCTCCGCCATTGCCGTGCTAGATGGGGAGTTAGCGGTGCCCTGTAACCTGCAATCCGCTATAGCAGGATTGAATTCCTCGTAGAGGTATTAATTTTTTATAGTCTGACCCTTGTAAGTGGTGTTGATGACTGGGTCCCACGCAATGGAAGCCCATGAACCTCGTCAGGTCCGGAAGGAAGCAGCGATAAGTGGATACTTTCGTGTGCCGTGGACTAATCTGGTCTGAGCTAACTGCAAGGGTAACGTATAGGGAATTTTTAACGAAGCGAGGTGCACGGTTTATAAATAACCTTCACTAGAATGAAGGATTTTTTTTTAGAACATTAAATTAGGTTACTCTTCAATAGGATTAACGATATATGACAAAAACAATAGGATAAGAAAATGAGGGAATTTCATTTATGAAATGCCCTCATTTTCTTATCCTATTGTTTTTCTTTTAATAGTAATATTTAATAAATTGGCTATATTTTAAAACCGTGTTGATATTGTTACATATTGTTCAGTGTGCTAAAGAATTAGACTTAAGAACATCTAAATGAGTATAGTCCCATTCCAGCTTGCTCCAAAAACGAGTTTTGGACAAACAACTAATGTGACAATACTCAAGGAAACTCGACTCACATTCGTTCGCTGAGTAAGTTTGAGATACCAAATATAAAATTTGGACTCTCACTTAAGAGTTCTAAAAGTCGAATTTTAATGCACACTTCATAAAAATGTAACAATATCAACACTATATTAAAGCAGAGCGAATAAATTAAATATGTATATAATATCAACACAGTTTTAAAACAGAGTTTATAATAAAGTAAAAATCTAAAGTCTTAACAAATCTACAAATTTGTAACTTAAACCACTTTTCTCATCAATAATTTCTTCAGAGGTATACTCTGTTTTAAATTCATCATAATTAATTTTAGGAAAGTAAGTGTCTCCATCAAAGTTTTGATTTATTTTAGTTAAGTATAATTTATTTGCATAAGGGAGAATTTGATTATATATTTCTCCACCACCAATTACAAAAACCTCTTCTTCAATTTTAGAATATTTATCAATTAAATAATTAAAATTGTTTACTACAGTAACTTGATCTGAATCTACATTAAAGCTTTGATCTCTTGTTAAAATTATGTGATGTCTATTAGGTAACACACCAGGAAGAGATTCAAATGTTTTTCTTCCCATAATCATTGTTTTTCCTGTTGTAATTTCTTTAAATCTTTTTAAATCTTCAGAAATATGCCATATTAATTTATTATCATTTCCAATAATATTATTTTTAGCAATAGCTACAATAATCGAAATCATTAAACAGCCACCTCCATTTTAATTGATGGATGGTGTTTATAATCTTCAAGCTTAATATCATCAGGTGTGAAGTTATAGAAATCTTTAATTTCAGGATTAATCCAAAGTTTTGGTGCTTCATAAGATTCAGATTGTCTAGTTAATTGAAGATTTAAACCTTCTACTTGGTTTTCATATATATGTGCATTATTAATTACATGAGTAAATAAGCCGGGCTTAAGGCCAGTAACTTGTGCTAGTAAATGTACCAATACAGCATATTGTGTTGTATTAAAAGGTACACCAAGTCCCCAGTCTCCACTCCTTTGTACAAGCATACAATTAAGTTTACCATCTGTTACATCCCACATTGTAAGGAAGCAGCATGGGTAAAGAGCTCCTCCATCTAAATATGGTATTTGCCATAAATTAAGCATCATTCTTCTATCTTGAGGATTATTTTTTAAAGAATCTATAAGCTTATCAATTTGATCAAACTTTTTAATAACCCAACCATATGAAGTACCTATAGTTCCATCAGGCATCATCCATTCATCCCAAATACTAACGTTTTGTTCTTGAAGATCCTTTACGTTATTAGACTGATCTTTAAAAATCCATAAAAGTTCTTTAACAGCGGTTTTAAAGGCTACAAATTTTGTTGTTAAAATAGGAAATTCTTTTTCTAAATTAAATTGCATGATTTGATGAGGCAATTTATAAGTTGGTATCCCTGTTCTATTATTATCAAAATATCCATTTTTAAGAATATCATTAGCTATCGATAAGTATTTATCATCATATAAACTCATTTTTAGTACCTCCTAAAATTTTTTCAGTGGATTTTAACTAAGACACATAAAACAAAATAGGCTAGCATACTGACTTGTTATTTTTTTGAATAGTACCAATATATAAGTATATTGATCTGTTATTTTTTGAATGTGCCTGATATTCATTTTAACATAAAATAAATACCTTGTGATAAGTTAAGTTGAAACAAATTATGAGTAATTTATCTATTTATTAAACTATTGGTGTATAATAAATATAGATTTAGGAATTGTAAAATAAATAACTAGTCAAAGATTCTTAGAACTTTTTAAACTAGACAAGAAAGTGAATGCAGTTAATACTGTTGTTATTAGCTATATTTGTCGATACAATATAGTACAAAAAAGACAAGACAACTGATTAATTATTTATTTAAAAATGCCTTAATGGAAATAGAAAGGTGGAGAAGCCTTTGGGATATACAGCATTATATAGGGAATGGAGACCAAAGACTTTTAATGATGTAGTAGGGCAAGAACATATTACTACAACATTAAAAAATGAAATTTTAAACGATAGAATTGCACATGCATATCTTTTTTGTGGGACTAGAGGAACAGGTAAGACTTCCACAGCTAAAGTTATGGCAAAGGCTTTAAATTGTCTTGATTTAAGAGATGGTGAGCCTTGTAATGAATGTGATATGTGTAAAAAAATAAATGATGGTTTAGCGATTGATGTAACGGAGCTTGACGCAGCATCTAATAATGGAATAGATAGGATTAGAGATATTATTGATGATACTAAGTACCCACCCCAAGAGTGTAAATATAAAATTTATATATTAGATGAAGTTCATATGTTATCTGGAGGTGCAGTTAATGCATTTTTAAAGACATTAGAAGAACCACCTAGTAATGTAATATTTATATTAGCAACAACAGATCCTCAAAAACTTCCTATAACTATATTATCTAGATGCCAACGTTTTGATTTTAAAAGAATAAATCAAAAAGAAATTTCAGCTAGATTAAGAAAGATTGCTGAAAGTCAAAGCATTCTTGTGGATGATAAGAGTTTAGAATTAATTGCTAGGGTTGCAGATGGTGCAATGAGAGATTCACTCAGTATATTAGATCAAGCAATAGCAATGGGTGATAATCACATTCAGTATGAGGATTTAATAAGTATATTAGGTCTTGTAACTGATGAGCATTTATTTGACATAACTAATGCAGTTATAGATAGAAATGTTGAAAAATCCATGATTATAATTGATAAACTTGTGTACTTAGGAAAAGATATGCACTTGTTTATTAAGGACTTAATAGGACACTTTAGAAATTTACTTATGGTTAAGGTTTCTAATAAGCCAGAAGAAATTTTAGATATGTCACTTGAAAATATTGAAATGATAAAAGAACAAGGGAAGAGAATTAGAGTTGAAGAAATAATGAGAAGTATTAGAATTCTTCAAGAAGGAGAAACTAATTCAAAGCTTAGTAAACAAAGCCGATTATATTTAGAGCTTAGTATAATAAAAATGTGCAAGATCGAATATGATACTTCAAGTGAAGTTATGTTAGCTAGAATAAATAAGCTTGAGGAAAACTTAAAGAGTGGAAACATTAAAGTAGTAGCAAAACAAGAAAATCCACCTAAACACAATAATATAAATTATAGTACTTCTAATGTTAAAGAGAATGTAAAAGCAGAAAAAACATATATTAAAGAAGATAATTTAGAGATAAATACAGGGTCTTCATTAACTATTGATGAAGTTAAGAGATCATGGTCAGAAATTTTAGAAGCATTTAAAGCAAGAAGAGCTATGGTTGTTTATGCATCTATTGTAACTGCAAGGCCTTATAAAGTAGAAAATGGAATTGTTACTTTAATATATGAAGCATCATATGCCTTTAATAAGGATAGATTAGAAAAGCAAGAATATAAAAAACTTGTTAATGAGGTGTTTTCTGAAAGTTTAAAAGATAAAATAATAGTAAGATATGAAGTAGGAAAAGACGAAGCACAGCAAGAAAATAAAGAAGAGATATTAAAACAAAAGCTAGAGGGAATGCCATTTGATGTATATGATGAATAAATAGTACTATACTAAAATAATATAGTTTAGTATAGTAAAGATTAAGAAAATGTTTTATAATAAAGGATAGAAATTTATTACTTATATAAAGAGGAGGATTTTTATGGCAAAAGCAGGATTCCCTGGAGGTTTCGGCGGGGGAAACATGAATAATCTTATGAAGCAAGCACAAAAACTTCAAAAACAAATGGAAGATATGCAAAAGGATCTTGAAACAAAAGAATTTGAGGTATCAGTAGGTGGCGGAGCTGTTTCTGTAACAGTAACTGGTAAAAAAGAAGTAAAAGCAATTAATATAAAGCCTGAAGTAGTAGATGCAGATGATGTAGAAATGCTTGAAGATTTAGTACTTACTGCAGTTAATGAAGCATTAAAAAAAGCAGAAGAAGAGAGCAGTAGTAAGATGGGCAAGTTAACAGGTGGAATGCCAGGTGGATTATTTTAATAAGGAATATTCAAAAAAATAATGCCTAAACTAACAAAAAGCATACAGAATGTGAAGGGTTTTTCTTTCATACTGTATGCTTTTAAAATTCATACACTGTACCAATGGACAATATATAAGGCATATTAAAAAAATAACAAGTAAGAAATATAGTAAGGAGAAATGAATTATGGAATTTTATCCAGTAGCTATAGAGAAGTTAATAGAGGAATTTGCAAAATTGCCAAGCATAGGTAAAAAGACTGCTCAAAGATTAACTTTACATATTTTAAATCTTCCAGCTGATGAGGTAAGAGAGTTTGCCACTGCTTTAGTTAAAGCAAGAGGAACTATTAAATATTGCTCAACATGTGGAAATTTTACAGACATGGATCCCTGTCCATTATGTTCAAATCCTAATAGGGATAAGAGTATTATATGTGTTGTAGAACAAGCAAAGGATATAATGACTATGGAAAAGGTTAAGGAATATAATGGAGTATATCATGTATTACACGGAAACATATCTCCTATGCAAGGAAGAGGACCACAAGATATTAAAATTAGGGAACTTGTTGCAAGAATGAATGAAGAGATAAAAGAAGTTATTTTAGCAACTAATCCTAATATAGAAGGGGAAGCGACAGCAATGTATATAGCAAAAGTATTAAAACCTCTTGATGTTAAAGTAACTAGAATTGCAGCTGGAATACCAGTAGGTGGAGATTTAGAATATGCTGATGAAGTAACATTGTCTAAAGCTTTAGAAGGCAGAAAAGAAATATAAGGCATATTCAAAATATACGTCACATCTCTGACTTGTTATTTTCTTATATATATCATAAATTTTCTATATAAGTTCCTCACTATACTGGTGAGTCATAACATTTATAAATATTCTAAGATTTATATTAATGAACAAACTTTATTGGAACTTATATACCTAAATTAAAAGGAACCCAACAATTAAGTGGGTTCCAGAAAAAAGGTGTCATATAGATGGGAGTTAGAACCTTTTTGTTTGATATGAGTGAAAAGCTTCTTATACTATCACTATATGAAAAATTAAAAAAAGTGCTACTATTTAAGAAAAATATAGAAATTAAGTATACTCCTCCAAACATATGGATAAAATTGTAATAGGATGTTTGGAGGTGAATATATGAATAAAAGAAATATATTGGAATATTTATTAGATAAAACAGACGGATTAGATATAAATGAACAACTTTTAGAACAGATGGAAATTGCAAAATCAGAAATTGATGCAGCCAGAAGTATGTTTAATAATGTTAATGATTCTAAATTGATAGAAGTCGCAATTTATTCAGAAGAGGTAGCAAAAAAGAGATATGAATATTTATTACTTATTGCAAAGTCAAGGGGGCTTAGTGTAAGTCATGAATATGTATTACAAAAAAACATTTCAGGAAAATAGTGATAAAAGGGGGATTAAATTTGAATGAACAATATTTAATATATGGATTGATAGGAATAGTTTTATTATTTGTAATAATAAAACTACTTAAGTGGCCATTAAAAATAATTTTAAATGGAATATTAGGAGTTGTTATATTATATTTGGTTAATTTAGTTGGAGCTAACTTTAATTTCTCATTAAGTATTAATGCAGTTACAGCTTTAATTGCAGGTTTTTTGGGAATACCAGGGGTCGTAGTGCTAATTATAATACAATTATTTTTATAAATATAGGAAATATGGGATTTTAGGGTTAAGAATGATAAATATATTAGGCATATTAAACAAAAATGTAAAAATAGAGCTTAGCTATTAATTTATAATTATACTTATTAAAGTTGATATTAAATTATAGTACAGGCTCTATTTTTTTGTATTACTAATGTAACGTTGGCATTAATAGTTAAGAGATTAAATTGTTAAAAAATTAAGAATATTTAATAAAAGTTAAGAATTTAAGTAATTATTTATTAAGGTATTGTATTTATAATTTATCTTATAGTTAGGAACATGAAAGAAAATAATAGTCAAAAGCATGCGACTGATATTTGGTATTAGACGAGGAGATACAATTCACTCATTGCGGAGTCTATGGGTACATTATGTCAACGAAGAATGATATTAAGTTAATCCAGCATACTGGTTGTTATTTTAAAAAAATGTGCTTTAAGATAAGGAGGAGAAAAAATGAATGTTTTAGAGATAAATAATGTTTGCAAAACATTAGGGAAGAGAAAAATAATAAAAGGTATAGATATTTCAGTAAAAGAAGGAGAAATATTCGGATTTTTAGGACCTAATGGTGCAGGAAAAACTACTACTATAAGGATGTTAGTTGGACTTATAACTCAAACAAGTGGAGATATAACAATATGTGGACATAATTTAATTAAAGATAAAGAACGGGCATTAAAGGATGTTGGGGCAGTAGTTGAGAATCCAGAACTTTATAAATATCTTTCAGGAAGAGAAAATTTGATGCAAATTGCAAGAATTAGAAAAGTATCTAAAAAAGAAGTAGAAGAATTAATTAAACTTGTGGGGCTTGAAGGTAGAATCGATGATAGGGTAGGAAAGTATTCACTGGGAATGAAACAAAGGTTAGGACTTGCAGCTGCATTAATAGGAAATCCTAAGTTGTTAATATTAGATGAGCCAACTAATGGACTTGATCCTTCAGGAATATTAGATTTTAGAGCAGTAATTAAGCAAGCTGCAAAAGAAAAAGGAATGGCAGTATTTATATCATCTCATATTTTAAGCGAAGTACAAAATTTGTGTGATAGAGTTGCCTTTATAAACCAGGGTGTGATTCAATCAACAGAAGAAATACAAGGACAAAATATTGATACAAAAAAAGACAGTATGACGTTAATTACAAATACTGATAAAAATAAGGTACTTGGAATAATTAAAAATATACCTTATATAATTCATAGTACTTTAGAAGGAAAAGAAATACACATATTATTAGAAAAAAATATGATTCCTAAATTAGTTAAAAAGCTAATAAATGAAGATGTTGAAGTTTGTGAAATTTATAGAAATAGAAGAGGATTGGAAGAAAGATATATGGAACTTATGGAAGGAGGCATTAAATAATGCTACTTTTACTTATTAAAAATGAGTTTATAAAGATATTGAAGAGAACTAAAACTTGGATTGTATTTGGATTATTTGTTTTATTTATAGGAATTGGAATGTATGGACTTTATAGTCAAGAAAAGAAAATGGAAAAATATAATTCACCACAATATAAATTAGAACAAGTTGAACGAGATATTAAAAATATGAAACAGGAGATTGATAGATTTGAGGGAAGTTCGAAAAGTTCGGAAAATGAAAATGAAGAACATATACAAAGTCTTAAACAAAATATAAAAAAATCTGAAAAAGCAAGAGTAAAATATGAAGATCAAATAAAAAATGGAGTTAGTCCAGATGCATGGAGAGTTGAACTGGATGAAAATATTAAATCTAGTGAAGAAACATTAAGCAATGATAGCATTGAAGAATCAGAAAAAGTATCAATTACAGAAAATCTAGATGAATTAAAGTACTTAAAAGAAAATAATATAAAACCATTACATGATTATGAATTTAATGCATATAATTATATGCAAACAATAATGATGATTTTAGGTACAATTTTATTAGTTGTTGGAATAGCAGTATTCATGAGTGATATTGTATCCGGGGAATGTACACCACCAACATTAAAATTCTTATTAGTACAACCTATATCAAGAGGGAAAGTGCTATTATCAAAATTTATAGCGGTTACAATTACTGTAGTTACAATGATTACATCTATGGAGCTTTTAGCATTCTTAGGAATCGGAATTGTAAAAGGGTTTGGTGTAGGAAATTATCCTAAAACTATTGGTGTTAGGTACAGTGTAGATTTTTCAAATATGGCAACAAAAGGATATCCAGATATAATGCCTATACATGGTACTGGAAGTATGGTAACCTTTAATGAATTAATAGTTAAAGCCTTATTATTACAGATATTATTTATGATAACTTGTTGTGCATTTATATTCTTAATTTCTACATTATTTAAAAGTAGTAATGTAACAACAACTATAGCTATTATTGCTACAGTTGCAGGAACAATAGGATTTGAAATGTTTGGATTTTTAAAAGGATTTGCACATTTGGTATTTTTAAATTATGGATCTGTTGCTTCTGTCATAACAGGGGATATAGCATACAACTACAAAAATGGAAACTTAACGCCTATAAATGGCGTAGTAGTAATGCTTGTTACTATAATAATAAGTTATGTTATTGCACATATTGTCTTTAAAAAGAAAGATATTCTTATTTAGGGACCTTCTTATATAGCACAAAAAATATACACCGTATATTAAATTGTTATTAAAAAAAGATGTCTTAATTTATAATCAATAATAAGAACAAGTCCTATAAGATTATGATAGTAAAATATTATATTTCTTATAGGACTTTTTTTATATGCCTTAGGCATATTCAAAAAAATAACTAGTCAGTATGCTAGTCTATTTTGCATCTTTGACTTGTTATTTTCTTTCATATGCCTATAAATTTGTGAATTTATTAATTTTAAGTTAATATTTAAGTTGTATAAATATAAATTGTAATTAAACATATTAAAGAAATTTATAAGTAAAAAAGGGGTAAACATTAGTGAAGAAGATATTTCTTAAAAAGATAATAACAACAGCTATTATAAGTACAATAATATCAACTATGTATCCAGTGGCAGCTTCAGCTACATGGATTAAAGATTCACAAAACAAGTGGAATTGGACTGAAAATGGAGAAAAGGCAATAGGTTGGAATTTAATTGATGGAAAGTGGTATTATTTTAGTAATGATGGAATAATGAGTATAGGGTGGATTAGGTATAGCAATAAATGGTACAACCTATCTTTAAACGGAGCAATGAATACTGGCTGGATAAAGAATTCAGATGGTAATTGGTATAATTTATCCCAAAGTGGAGAAATGAATATAGGATGGATAAATGAGGATGGTACTTGGTATTTCACAAACTCTAGTGGAGCAATGCAAACAGGAGTAGTTGAAATTGATGGAAAATCATATATATTTTCAGAAAGTGGTTCTCTATTAAAAGATCAAGAACAAGTAATACAGAAACTAGAATCCTCAGATGATAATGACAAAGAAGGAAAAACACGTGTAGGTTATGTTGCTACAGATAGTAATCCACTAAATGTCCGTTCTCAAGCATCATTATCTTCAGATATAATAGGAACTTTATCAAAAGGAACTAAAATTATTCTTATTGATGAAGAAAACAATGGATTTTGGCATATATCTGCAAATGGACTTGATGGATGGGCAAGTAGTACATGGATTAGCTTTGAAAAACCAGTCGATAATCAAGAAAATGTAATTTCGGATTCAGATAATAATTTAAATAGTGATACAGATACTAATACTAATTCAAACTCAAGTAACGCTCAAATAAGAACTACTGCACCAGATACTGATAATAAATGTTATTATTCAGACGCAAATGTTTTTTATCAAGTAAAACTTTCTCCACCATTTTTAAGCAAAGGAAGTAAAATACAAGGTAATTGTACATGGTATGCATGGGGACGCGCTTGGGAGATGATTGGATATAAGCCAACAGCAGCAGGATTGATTGGAAATGCTTGTTCTTGGTGGGAAGAAAATAAGGAAAGTGGAAAATATAAATATGGTTCCACTCCTAAAGTAGGTGCAATTGCAGTATGGAAGTCCTCAATGCCAAACTCTGGAGGGCATGGTCATGTTGCAATAGTTGAAAAAATTGAAAATGGTAAGACTTACATATCAGAATCAATGTGGCAAACTGTTCTCTTCAAATATAGAGAAATATATGGCACTCAAGATTTATATGGATATATTTATTTAGATGAACCTAATTATTAAAATCAATCCGCTTAGCGTATGCTACACGAGATGTATTAAGGAGATGATATTATGCCAGCTGGAAATGGTGTGAATTGTGGCGACTGTCCAGAATTTAAAAGTGAGAAGTGTAATGGAAAAGATTTGACTTGTTTATGTTATAGATGCCCAAGAAAATTAGCACAATGCATGTGTGTAAAATATTGTAGAGAAACTGAATCAGTTTTATTCTTTGATGAAGAATATAGAGATTATTAATTTAAGGCATATTGGATTGTTATTTTTTTCAGATGCCTAAGAGGGGGATGGATGCATTATGAATCAAAAAATACAAGAAAAGTTAAATGAAGTAAGAGAACATGTAAGTAAAATTGAAGAGCTAGATAGATTGTCAGCCCTTGTTTATTGGGATATGAAGATATGTATGCCGAAGAAAGCCTTAGAACAAAGAGCTAATACGCTTGCATATATAACAGGAGAATCTTTTAAACTTACAACAGGGGAAGAAGTAAAAGAATTTATCAATTATTTTAATCCAATAATAAATGAATTATCCATAGTTGATAAGGCTATGATGAGAAATTTAAAGAAAAATTATGAAGAAACAAAAAAGATTCCAGAAAAGATACATAAGCAATATTCTATTGTAACATCTTTATCAGAAGCAGCATGGGAAGAAGCTAGAGAAAAGAATGATTTTAGTATATTCAAGCCTCACTTAGAGAAGGTAGTTGCGTTTCAAAGAGAATTTGTTGAATATTTAGGATATAAAGAAAATAAGTATGATGCTTTACTTGGAAAATTTGAAGAAGGTATTACTGTTAAAAAATTAGATAAAATATTTGGAGAACTAAAAGAAGGAATTTTAAATATATTAGAATATATAAAGAAAAGTAACAAAAAAATAAATAGAGAGTTTTTAAATGCAAAATTCGATATAAAAAAACAAAAAGAAATAAGCTTATATTTGTTAGATAAGATCAAATTTGATATGGATGCTGGCAGATTAGATGAAACTACTCATCCATTTACAACTAATTTTGGAAATAAAGATGTCAGAATAACAACTCACTATTTTGAAAGAGATTTATTATCTAATATATATAGCATAATCCATGAAGGTGGACATGGATTATATGAATTGCACATTCCTGATAATTTACTAGGGACAGGTCTTGCAATAGGGGCTTCAATGGGAATACATGAATCACAATCTAGATTTTATGAAAATATCATTGGTAGAAGTAAGGAATTTATAAAAGTAATATTACCATTTATAAAAGAGAAATTCTCTAACTTAGAAGATGTAACTTTAGATGAATTTTATTCTGCTGTAAATTATGTTGAACCATCTTTAATTAGAACAGAAGCAGATGAATTAACATATAGTTTACATGTAATTATAAGATATGAGATTGAAAAAGAATTAATAAATGGAGATATTGAAGTTAAAGATCTTCCAAAGGTATGGAAAGAAAAATACATTGAGTATTTAGGAGTAGAGCCTAAAACAGATAATGAAGGGATTCTACAAGATATGCATTGGTCAGATGGATCTTTTGGATATTTTCCAAGTTATGCATTAGGTAATATCTACGGAGGCCAGTTTTTAAATAAACTTATGCAAGATAACGAGAATGCAATAAATAATTTAGAAGATGGTGATATGAGCTATATTAATGAGTGGTTAAGTAATAATATTCATAAATATGGAGGAATATACACTCCAGAAGAATTAGTTAAGAAGGTTACAAGTGAAGAACTTTCAACTAAATATTTCTTGAATTACTTAGAAAATAAATATAAACAAATTTATTAACAATATATTCCACAATAAACTGTAGATATTAAATCAACACATATATATAGATATTTTAATCAATTTAATTATAAAAACAATAAAAATGTATCAAATTATTACTTTTAAATCAATAAAGTATTGAATTGATTATTAATAAGTAGTAAAATGGACAAATAACTTATAAGCAATAAACTATAAATAAGTAATAAGGCACATTAAAAATGGGGGGGATTTCTAAATGCATAAAAAATTATTTATTCCAGGGCCAGTTGAAGTACGTGAAGATGTGCTTCAAAAAATGGCGACACCAATGATAGGACACAGAAGTAAAGATGCTTCAGCACTTCAAAGGAGAATAAGCGATAATTTAAGAAAGTTGTTTTATACTAAGAATGAAATACTTCTTTCTACAACTTCAGGTAGTGGACTTATGGAAGGTGCTATAAGATGTTGCACAGCAAAGAGAGCAGCTGTATTCTCAGTGGGGGCATTTGGGAAAAGATGGTATGAAATGGCTATAAGCAACAATGTTGAAGCTGATTTATTTGAAATTGAAATGGGTCAAGCTATTGATCCAGCAGAAGTAGATAAAGCTCTAAGTACTGGTAAATATGACTTAGTTGCTGTAACACACAACGAAACTTCAACAGGAATAATGAATCCAATCGATGAAATTGGTGAAGTAGTTAAAAAATATCCAGAAGTTGTATTTATTGTTGATACAGTAAGTTCAGCAGCAGGAACAAAAATAGAAGTTGATAAATGTGGAATTGATGTTTGTATCACATCATCACAAAAAGCTCTTGGATTACCTCCAGGACTAGCAGTATGTACTTTCTCACAAAAAGCAAAAGAAAGAGCTGAAAAAGTACCTAATAGAGGATACTATTTAGATTTATTACAATTATATAAGTATATCCAAAAGAAGGATTATCAATATCCATCAACACCATCACTTTCACATATGTTTGCTTTAGACTATCAATTAGATAATATAATTAATAAAGAAGGCTTAGAAAACAGATTTGCTAGACATCTTGAAATGGCTAAAATAGTTAGAGCATGGGCTAAAAAATATTTTGATATTTTCCCAGATGAAAATCATTTATCAAATACATTAACTACTATAGCTAATACAAGAAATATTGATGTTGGAGCTTTAAACAAATCACTTGGAGAAAGAGGATTCCAACTATCTAATGGATATGGTGGATTAAAGGACAAGACATTTAGAATAGCTCATATGGCAGATTGTACAGTAGAAGATGTTAATGAGTTACTTAGAAATATAGAAGATATTTTAGGATTATAAAAAGCATAAGGTGCATCTTTGACTTGTTACTTTCATTTATGCGCCTAAGTAAGTTAACGGTAAATTCAAAGGGGGATTTTTTTATAATGATTAGAGTATTAACAAACGACGGGTTACAAGCAAAAGCAATAGAAGCATTAAAAGATTCAGGAGTGGAAGTTATAAATGAACATTTTCCACAAGACATATTAGGGGAGAAATTAAAAGAATTTGATGCATTAGTTATTAGATCAGCTACTAAAGTTACAGCAGATGTTATTGATGCAGAAAAAGGTGGAAATTTAAAATTAGTGATTAGAGCTGGTGTTGGCATAGATAATATAGATGTAGCTTATGCTAAAGAAAATGGATTAACTATTAATAATACTCCAGCAGCTAGTTCAGATTCAGTTGCAGAACTTACAATAGCTCATATGTTTGCAGTTGCAAGATTTATAGGTATATCTAATTTTACTATGAGAAATGGTGAATGGAATAAGAAGAAATATGAAGGCTCTGAGATAACAGGAAAAATATTAGGAATTATTGGAATGGGAAGAATAGGACAATCTCTAGCTAAAAAAGCTACTGCTTTAGGTATGAAGGTTGTATATTATACAATAGAAGGAAAACATGATGATTTAGATTATGATTTCTTAACATTTGAAGAAGTGCTTAAACAAGCAGATTTCTTATCTTTACATGTCCCATATGATAAAGTAAATGGTTCATTAATAGGAAGGAAAGAATTAGACTTAATGAAAGACAGTGCTTATATCATTAATTGTGCAAGAGGCAAGGTTGTTGATGAAGAGGCATTATTACAAGCACTTAATAACGGAACTATTGCAGGTGCTGGTATTGATGTATTTGAAGAAGAACCAACTAAAAATGAAAAATTAATAAATCATCCAAATGTTAGTGCAACTCCTCATATTGGAGCAGCAACTAAGGAAGCACAAAGTAGAATAGGCGATGAGGTTGTTTCAATTATTAAGGATTTCTTTAATTTATAAACTAACCGTTTAAACTTCATATTGATTAGTTATTTTTTTGAAGATATCTAAGGCACATTAAATCAGTGGAAGTATTGTATTTTTCACTGATTTTTAATATATATGTTCTAATTAAGTTAATACATTTATAATCTTTTATATAATTTTTACAGAAAATTATATCTTTAATTAACAATATCTAGTTAGAAGCATATATATCTTACATAAGGCACATTTAAATTTGTACCTAAAATTAATATTTTACTTTTAGTAAGTGCTAAAATTTGGTAAGATTAATAAGGATAGAAATACAATAAAAAGAATTGGTTAGGAGGAAATTTTAATGGCTATAGTTAGACCTTTTAAAGCAATAAGACCAATTAAACAATTAGCTTCAAAAATAGCGGCTCTTCCTTATGATGTTATGAGTAGTGAAGAAGCGAGAGAAATAGTACAAGAAAATGAATATTCATTTTTGCATGTTGATAGAGCAGAAGTAGATTTAGATTCTTCAATAGATGTACATGACAAAAAAGTTTATGAGAAAGCTAGAGAAAATCTTGATAGTATGATTACAGATGGTGAATATTTTCAAGATGAAACTCCATGTCTTTATATTTATAGACAAATAATGAATGGAAGAGCTCAAACTGGAATAGTATTTTGTGCTTCTATTGATGATTATATGAATAATGTTATTAAAAAGCATGAATTTACTAGGGCAGATAAAGAGCAGGATAGAATTAATCATGTTGATTATTGTGATGCAAACACAGGACCTATCTTCTTGACATATAAAGAAGATCAGATAGCATCAGAAATAATAGAAGCCTGGATTGAGAATGAGAGTAAAAGACAGCCTACATATAATTTTGTAGCTGAAGATGGGATAAGCCATATTGTTTGGGTTATTGATAATGAAATTATTATAAATGAAATTATTGATTTATTTAAAGAAATAGATTACTTATATATTGCAGATGGACACCACAGGTCAGCATCAGCAGTTAAAGTTGGATTAAAAAGAAGAGCATCTAATCCAAACTATACTGGTGACGAAGAATTTAATTATTTTTTAGCAGTTGCATTTCCAGATAATGATTTAATGGTGATGGATTATAACAGAGTAGTTAAAGATTTAAATGGATTAAGTAAAGATCAATTAATAGAAAAGCTTAAAGAAAAATTTAATGTAACAAAATCATCAAATAATGAATCAATAAAGCCTAGCAAAAAGCATACATTTGGTATGTATGTAGAAAATGAGTGGTATTTACTAGAAGCTAAAGATGGAATATTTAATGCAGAAGATCCAATTGATAGCCTTGATGTTGCAATACTACAAAAAAATGTTCTAACACCTGTCTTAGGAATTGAAGATGTAAGAACATCCGATAGAATAGATTTCATTGGTGGAATAAGAGGAATTAAAGAGCTTGAAAGAAGAACTAATAAAGATATGAAGATAGCATTTTCAATGTATCCAACTGAAGTCAGTGATATTATGGATGTTGCAGATATATGTGAAGTAATGCCACCAAAATCAACATGGTTTGAACCAAAATTAAGAAGCGGATTATTTGTACACAAATTAAAATAATTGTCCCTGTCAAAAAAAAGATTAACTAAGAAATAAAAAAGATTGACTACGAGGCGGAGTAGTAAAAAATAGAATAAAAAAGAAGTGAAGAGAGAGCATAAAGGCGAGGAAAACAGAGCTTTAAAAGAGGTTTTGTGATCTTGAGTTTATGCTCTTTTTTTGCGTTAAAAATTAAGGCTCATTTTCAGTTTTTATTCAATTTTCCTTCATTATATATAGTCAAATTTTTTTTACTGCTTGTTTTTAGAATTTGGCGTGAGTGTAGTGGTGGTGACGATTGAGAGAGGTGTTTCCATTTTATTGTTTTCGTCAATCTTTTTTTTACAGGAACATAGTTACAAATTAATTTATACATTTAAAAATAGTTATGAATGAAAAAGATTGAATGAGAGAAGAATATTTAATTTGATAAATAGGCTTAAGAAGTGTTGTTATAAGGATTACAAGGGATTTTATGTTAAAAAATAGAGATGATTTATATCTAGTAGTATGTGGTCAAAAATAAAAAAGATTGATTAAAGTAAAATAAAGATTAAATATTGTAAAAATAGATAAAATATATTCAAATATTAATAGGAGGATAAAATGATTGGTTTAGAATATATATTATCTCTTTATGGAATGCAACGTCAGGAATTAGTAAAACAGTTAAAGATAAAGCAGCCTAATTTTAATTTGTGGATTTCTGGAAAACAAAATGTATCTAGTTTCAATAGAGTTCTTAGCAACTTTCCTCAAGTTATAGCACATTACCAATATAAAGATTTGTATTTATCAAGTTGTTTGGTTACAAATTGATTGTCCGTTTGATGGTAGTGTTAAAGGGCTTTGCATAGATTTTTTTAATAGAATAGATCAAATTTTAGGAACTAGATATTTTGAAAAATATGCAACTTCAAAAAGAACAGTTGATACATTGTTAAGCATCTTAGGACAAGTAGCCAGAAACAGCGGATTAGGATTACTCATAATAGATGAAATACAACATTTAAGCCAAGCAAAATCTGGTGGAGTAGATAAAATGTTAAATTTCTTTACTACATTAGTAAATACAGTTGGAATTCCAGTAGTTTTGGTAGGAACAATGAAGGCGAAGAATCTGCTCCAAAATGATTTTAGGATGGCAAGAAGAACATTAGGAACTGGGGGGAACATAGTATGGGAAAGACTAAAAAATGATGAAAGTTTCAGTTTACTAATTGATACAATATGGGAGTATCAATTTACGAAAAAGAAAACACCATTAACAGAAGAAGTTATTAACTTATTATATGAAGAATCCCAAGGGATAATAGATATAGCAGTGAAGATATATGCAATGGCGCAAATAAAAGCAATATCCACAGGAAGAGAAGAAATTACTGTGGATATAATTAAGGAAGTTGTGGATAAAAACTTAAATGCAGTAAAGCCAATGATAGAGGCGATGAAAAGTAATGATATAAGGAGAATTGCTAAATATGAAGATATATGCACTATTGATTATGAAGACTTTCTAACGGAAAACAATACTGATGTTAATTTAAGTTCCAGAATACAAGATTATAAAGTTGCTAAAAGAAAAAAGCAGTTAAGCAAAAAAGAAGAGGCTCTTATAAGATTATTAGAGTTAGATATAGATAAGAAGAAGGCTATTTCTGGTATAGAAAAGGTATTATCAGAAGATGAAGAAATAGGAATAAATAAATTGGTGGTTGAAGCAATAAAGGTAGTTGATACAATAAAAGTAACCAGAAATAAAAGTTCGAATTTAAAAGATGACGATATTAGATCTATAATAAAATCTGCAAAGGAAGAGGATAGATCACCTTATCTGGCTTTAAAAGAAAAGGGATATATAACAAGTGCAGATTTTGAAATGAAAGAGATTGTATGATCTCCTTTTTTCCTGCTCCTTACCAAGATGAAATACTTTATTCTATTTTAGCAAGATACCATTTAAGAAGCGGAAACACTAGTTATTTTACAACCAATGAAGATTTATATAATGGAGGTATTATTACTTCCAGCATTGATTTACCATCAAATAATAATATATTGGCAGAAAATATACCTAAATTATTTGGATATACTGCAGATGAAATTATAAAGAATTACAGTCTATTTAATTACTATACATCTTTTGTTGATGTTCATGAAAAACAACTTGCATTGGAAATGCTAAAAGGAAATGATGGAAGAGGTGTGCATTCGATAGTTGGAGCAGCACAAGTTAGTGTAAAACAACAAGGATATTTTAAAATATGTCCTATATGCTGCAAAGAAGAAATACAGGATTACGGAGAAGCCTATTTACATAGAATACACCAGATTCCAGAAGTATTTATCTGCAGTAAACATCAAGTTCCTTTAAAGATAAGCAAGCAGCCAATATACTATTATGGAAAAAATTCGTATGTCCCATTGTTAGAAGTAGAGTTTAAAGAAAACATTACAAATGATTTGTTCATTAATAACTTGGAACATTTCGTAGCAATTAATCAGTATATTGAATATCTATTATCTAATGAAGTTAATAATAAAGATTATTTGTGGATTACGGATCAATATAAAAATAGATTAAGAGAATTATGCCTATGTACGCCATCTGGAAGAGTAAAGATAGATCAAGTAGAAAGTAGATTTATTAAATTCTATGGAGAGGAATTCTTAAGCCTATTTGATTTAAATATCTATAGCAGCAATATTACAAACTGGATTAAGTATATGCTCAGAATAAGCCGATCCAATGTAAATCCAATAAAGCATTTGCTGCTAATAAGATTTTTAGGAATAGATTTAGAAGAATTTTTTAATAAGACGATAAAGTACAAGCCTTTTGGGGATGGTCCTTGGATTTGCCTAAATAAAATCTGTGATAACTATTGTAAGCCAGTAATAGAGAGTATTGAAGTAAATTATAACTGTAGTAAGAAGAAGCCTGTTGGTAAGTTTAAATGCGAATGTTGTGGATTTACCTATGCTAGATGTGGGCCGGATGTATGTGAAGAAGATAAATATAAGATTGGGAAGGTTATTACTATTGGTGAGAGGTATAAAGAAGAGATAGAAAGTCTTGCGAGGAAAGGCGTTAGTATAAGGTATATATCTAGAGAACTTGGTGTAGGTCAGAATACGGTAAAAAAATATATACTATAGATACAGATAACATTAAAATTAATAATAACTTTTGCGAGTACAAAAATTAGATATAGCATGTAGTAATAGGAAAAATATAAACTTAATTTTAGACTATTACTATTTGTTTTTTTATTTCATATATTCAATTAAATATGAAAATAAATTAGAATATATTAGGTGATTAATATTTTGTAAGACAACATAAGACATTAAATGTATGGAATTATTTTAAGAAAGGATGTGGAGCATCAATTATGAAATTTATATTAGAAGTATTTATTAAAATAACATCTGAATTTGAATATATTTATAAAGAATACAAAGTAGAGAGGAAAGTTTACGACTATATTATTCAAAGTATATATTCATTAGTAATATCGGTGTTGCTAGGACTACCATTACAAATAATAATGGCAATGATATTTATAAGATTAGATATAGGCATTGAATCAAAAAATATATATAATTTTATCATTCCAATATATATTTTTATAGTTCTTATTTTTCTTATAAGTTATAATCAAAAAAATAGTAAAATTAGATTATCTGAATCATTACTAAAAGTATGTTATCTATTAAAATTAGTTAAATGGGAAAAGAATATTAAAGAAACGATATTAAATTTGTTAATTATTCCATTAGTTTTGTCAGGAATAATAATTGGATTATTAGTGCCAAACAGCATGGATAGCAATAAATATATAGTGACTTGCATTATAGTTTTAATAATAAATCTAATTATAACATTGATATTATATGGTGAATTTCAATATGATGAAGAAGAACGTAGTATAAGGCAATTCATTTTATGGGGAATAATATTTCTATTAAATGTAGTTTTGAATGTTTATCAATACAGTATTTTTTTAAATGATACTAATTTTGATAAGAGCCAAATGGTTAGTTTTTTTATTACAATTTTTGGATTAATATTTACTCTAGCCACAATAGGTGATAAAGCAAGATATATGTATGATAAGTTATCAAAGGCTCATAAGGATGAAGTTGTGAATTATATGAATAATTTAGAAAGTAGATGGATTTGTGAAGTTGTGAATTCATTTAATAAATTAATCATGTATGGAAAATTTAATTCAAGAAAAGGGAAAAATGGAATAATAACATTTAGTAAGCATAGTGCAATTTGGTCTATGATTTTAATAGGATGCTTATTATTAGAGAGTATAATCGAATATATCTTCAAAAAATATTTCAATATTTTTATAGAAAATTTTCAGAAAAGCACAAATCAATTTAAAATAATGTGTTTTCTAATATTGTTGTTAATTTCTTTAATATTTATTGTTTATAGGTTTATAATTGATTATAGGAATATGAAAATAGATCAAAAAATCATTGGATTTAGTAGAGTTTTTTTAATTTTATCTGCTATTTTATTTTTTACCTCAGATCTTTTTAAAGGAAATATTCAAAGTGCTATTAGATATGTATCGATATTATTCTTTTTAGCATTTGTAATAAGTATGACTATACAGGAGTTTTATGTAAAATTAGAAAATAAAAGAGTTAATTTAAAATCTAGTGATAAAAAATCGAATAAGAAAGAAAAGCAGATAAGTGATAAAAGTTTAAGCGGAACTAATATAAAGGACAATAAATATAAAGATAGGGAAATATTAACAATAATAAATGATACTCCGATATATTATTCAAAAAAATAATTTAAATTAAGTTAAGAAAATACTTGATATTTTGAAATAGAAATAGTTATTTTAATTAATGCAAATTAATGAAATGGGATTTTGTAATACAAATACGTTGTTTACATAATACCCATTTTTTCTTTGTTGAAAATTTATACCAATTCTAGAAAATTTCCATTAAATATAGTCAATGCTTTTATTGGGGATATTCGTGAATACTTGGAGGTTTTATGGAATAATGTTACAAATATTGTTACAATAAGATTAAGGATTGACAGGAGGATTAAAGATGTATATTTATAAAATAATTATAAAGAACTTTAGAACAATAAAGTTATTAGAATGGAAACCTAATAGAGATATTAATATTATCATTGGAGCAAATGGCTCTGGAAAATCTACTTTGGCTACAGCGTTAGATTATTTACTAAATCCTTATTTACAGTGGTATAACAAGACTTTATCTGAAATAGATTATTATGATAGAGATACAAGAAATGATATTCTAATAGAAGTTTGGTTCAAAGATGTAGAAGATTTTATTATTGAAGATGGAGAACTATTACTAGAGCATATAGATAAAAATGATAAAATTAGTGAAATTGGTGAAGAACTTGTTTTAATAACAAGATTTAAAGGAAATTCTGATAGAAAAGCATCACATACAATTGTATCAAATGGAAAAGAGCAACCATTTAGGCAAGCACATAAAGGAATATTAAATTATAAATACATAGAAGCAGAACGTGATCCATTAAAGGAACTTTCATTTGTAAGTAATTCTGTACTTTCAAAGATAATAGAAAATGATAAATTAAGTGACTTAGTTAAAAGTATAATTGATGATTTTAACAGTGCATCAAGTAATTCACTAATGAGTGATACATATTTTAAAGAAAGTTTATCAAATTTGGGCAACAATTTTGCTAAGTTTGATTTGATAGCGAATGATGAAGTTGCAATTGGTGTTGAGGCGACTGAATTAACGGAACGGAAGACATTACAATCATTTAGTCTTGTATGCAAAAATAAAAATACTTCAAACTATATACCTCTTAAGTATCAATCTAGAGGGATAAAAAATTTAATGTTACTTATAGCACTTCAAGAATTGATGAGTAGCCATGGAATACTATTTTTAGAGGAACCGGAACAAAATCTCGAGCCATTTATGCAGAGAAAAATAATAAAGAAAGTAAGTAAATCCAACAAAGGTCAATTGTTTTTTACTACACATTCTATAGAAGTAGCAAAAGTATATGATTTTGATAATATATTTTTGATGAAAGATGGTACAATGCAGAATTTGCCTAAACCTGAAGAGGTTGATAATGCTTTTGAAACTAGAATAGAGAAATTTGCAAAAAGAGAACTAATATCTGGATTGTTCTCAAGAGGAATCTTATTGGTAGAAGGAGATTCAGAGTTATCTGGGCTGCCTTTATTTTCTCAAGAGTATATTAACGGTTTAGAAGATAGTGGAGTAGAAATAATCAAGGGTGATGGCAAAGACAATGTATTTAAGTATGCACTTTTTTATGATAAGTGTAGTGTTCCATGTCTTTCTCTTGTAGATAATGATTCAGATATTAATTGGCTATTAAATAAATACTCACAAAATAATATTAAAAGTATAATTTTATGCCAGCCTAAGGATTATGAAACATCTATCGTAGGGATGAGTGTATTTCAAGAATGTTGGATGGAATTATTTGAAGAAATATATCCATTTAAAAAATATAAGGATAATTATATAAAACCATTTGTATCAAAGGATTCTAAAAGTGAAGTATTAAAACAAAAATATCAAGAAGAAGAATATAAAAAGATTAAAACATTTGAGGAACTAGTTGAACTATTGAATGGTGATGAAATAAAGGAATTTCAAAGAGAGTTTTTACATTTAAATTTAGCAGGAATTGTTAATTCAAAGTATGTAGCATCTTATTTAATTGATAAAGCCGAAGAGAAAATGTTAGAAGATTTTCTTCCATCTGCTTTTTCAAATATATTTAATCTTGTTGGAGTATATATGGGAAATAATTCTGTATGTGAAAATTCAGCAAGATGTATAGTTAATAAAATATCAAACAATTCATTTGAATGCACAGATATCTGTGAGAACTGTGGTAGTATAAAAACTGGTTATAAAAATGTGCTACAAGTAAAGGGTGATTCATAATGATACCAAATAAAGAGCAGGAAATAATAATTAATTATTTTACTAGAGATACTGATAGAAAAAGAATACTGTTAGTTGAAGCACCTCCGGGGACTGGAAAAACTTATACAGCAGTTTCTGCTTCTATGAATTATATACGTTGGAATCTAGAGAAGGATTTTAAATATAATAAGAAAGTGTTAATACTAACATTTTCAAAGAATGCAAGAGCACAAATTGATAAACAATTAGATGATTTAGATTTTAATAAAAATAAAATTTCAGATTATATTGAGATTTCGAATTTTCACTCTTTTTTTCAAAAATACGTATGGGCATACAGCAATTATCTAGGATTGAATGCAAATTTAATTATTACCTCACCTAAACAAAGAAAAATATATTTTGAAGAAGCGCTCTCACATATATCGGATTATACTGGAGAGGATGAACAATATGCATGGGTTGACTCCCTTTTAGAAGGTGATTTTTATCCAATTACGCCTAAAGGAAATATTAAACCCGCTGTTAAAAAATTAATTCCTTATAAAGAAGAAATACAAAATAGTATTATGAAATTAAACAAAGAAGGATATATGGGTTTTTCAGATATAGGATATTATATGAATAAATTATTAGAAAAGTCGTCATCTTTACTAAACATTATTCAGAACAAATATCCGCTGATAATTTTAGATGAGTACCAAGATGCTTCGGATTTACAAGATACGATAGTTAAGAAATTGATTGGAAAAAGTAATAATGCAATATTTTTTGCAGATTCAAAACAAATGATATATGGATGGAGAGGTGCATCATCTAATAGAATTATAAACTTGCGAGAGGAGTATGGGGAGCAGATAGAGCAAAGCGAACTCGTTACTTCTATGAGATTTAAAGGTCGAAAAGATATTGAAGGTATACTTAGAACTGCAAGAGAAGGGAAGTACGATATAAACAGTTTTATATCTTCAGAAAATGCTAAGTATATAAAAATAAAAGTTAGAGATAAGAACTTATTTTCTAAACAAAGTAAAAATATTATGTATTCAAACTTAAAATATAAGATAATAAATGCATTACCTAAATTTGAAGAGCGAAAAGATAAATCTATAGGGATTTTATGTAGGTATAATGAACAGGTTCGTTTCATTAAGAAAGCATTAAGAGAGGAATTCAATGTTTATTCACAAACAATTAGTAATAATGAGGAAGAACATAATATAGTATGTGATTTGATTGATTTTTATGTTAAACAAGATCAAGGAATATCAATAGATGAATTAAGTCAAGAAATAGTTAAATATATTTTTTCTGTTGTATATGATGATGGTATTGGAGCCATAAAACGAAATAAGTTAAGTAGTGTAGGATATTCGAATCTTAAAAATGCAAGGTTACAATTTTTAAAGCAAGTTGCTGCTTATGTTGAGAAAGCAGATGAAAGCAGAGAATATTGGGGGTGTTTATCTAATTGTATAAACTTGGTACCGTATAGTGAATTAAAGATAAATCATGATAATTTATCTTTAATAAGAAAGATTTTATTAACTAATAATAAATCGGCAGATAAAATTACCGATTTATTTTTACAATATCAATACCAAAAAGCATTTAAAGAGTTAAAAGGAATATATGTTTTAAATGTACATCAATCTAAAGGAAGAGAATTTGATTTTGTTTATTTAGTTGATAGAGAATCTTTGAATAGGGAACAAAACTTGTTGTATGTTGCCCTTAGTAGGGTTAAGGAAAAAATAACAATTTTTGATTGGGTCTTATAAAATATGTTTATCAAAATATAAAATAATGTCTTATGGAATTAGGAAGAAGTTATATAATGCAAGGAAGTAAAGCAACTAGATGTACCATAATTAATAGCAACCATGGAATTATGAATTATTCTATAATTGGACAAGGTGTAGTAAACGGATATTACGTTAAATCTGAAGGATGTTGCAATTTTGATCTAACTAAAGATAATAAAACACTTTATCAAATGATATTACATTTGATAGATAAAGTTACTGGTAGTATCGATATTGTCTCGCTATACTTAATACATATCTGTGTATCTAGTTTTTAAGATAGTTAGATAATTTATAGTCTGTAAAGGAAGTAAACTTTATGGATAAAGGTAAAAGTGAAAATTATAATTTGTAGGAGACATGTGATATGAATGAAGAAGTGATTGCTGAATATCATATTAAAGAAATGAAAAAAGAGAATTTAGAAAAATATAAGAAAGCCGGAGTCTGGGCTTTATGGGCTGAGAATAAACAGGGGAAAAGAGTATGCCTTGAAGTTGGACAAACGACAAACATATATAAAGAGATAAATAGTGCACTTTATATATTATCTAACGAAGATGATTTAAAATGTAAACAGTGTACTGAGACATATGATTCAAGGCAAAGGTGTAAGGAATATAGTGTCAAATTTAATATTCATAAGTGTAAATCATGTGAATATGTAAGTAATCTAAGAATAAAATCTTGGAAAAGGAATCCTAGATATATTGATAAATACCAAGATATGATTTTAAATTATCAGAAGTTTGAGTTTGTATCAGTAGATATTTCTCCTGAAATGGAAAACAAAACTAGCAGATGTGAGACAGAAAAGAAATATGCACAAACAAAGCAAGCATTATATTGGTGCGGATAATTTTGTTGCAACATAGCAAAGAAACAAAATTAGTAACTCCAGTAAATGTACAAATTTCAATTTTATAAGTAAAACAAGTGTAAGGTTTGTTGAGTTAATATATAGTTATAATAAAAGGTGAAAACAAACATATAGTATTGAATTATCATGAAGAACTATTAATAAATATTATTCCAGTTATAAATGAGGAAGTGTATAAATATGATAGAGCAACAAAAAAGAAAATTTAAAGATATTTTAGAAAAAACAGAAGAGATTAAAAATTTTCATGAGGAAAATATAAAAGAATTGAAATATATACTTGATTATATGGAAAGGGATATTTCAATTAAAGAAAGTGATAATATTGAAACTATTATATTAAAAAAATATATTGAGTGTGGTGCTATTAAAAGAGTTTGTGAATTTTTAAATGATAATGGCTACAGATTAATTACTAAAGATCATAATAGAAAATATACTACTGATGATGTATCTCAAGTGATATTTCCTTATAAACCCAATGAAGATGAAGAAGAAAAGGCAATTAATGCAGATGAAGAGTTAAAAGATATTGTAAAGAGAATGCACTTATACATATTTAATAGCAGTTATGGAAGACTAAAAGTTAAAGAATTTAAATAAACATTAGAGTATATAACAGTAGATAAAATATTAAGCAAGGAGTGTAGATGTTTTACTATGTCAGAAGAAGAATTAAATGTTTTGTTTAGTGGTCTTATTGGGACAAGATTAGCAATTAGAGTTAGGTCTTTGTATACTTCTTGTATAATTAAATTTGAATTGTCTAATTTTACATTTTCAAGTGGAGGTCATATCAGTAACGTAAGTAATAGTTTTATAAAAGATAATAATGTTAATTTACATGATATAGATTCTAATATAGCATTTCGTTTTGAATATAAAGATATAGAAAGCATAGAAAAAGGGAATAGAGAAAAATGTGAATTGAATTTAATTTATAGAGATGGGACAAATGTTACAATATATAAGGAAGGTAATTTTTAAAATACTTTCATTTAGTAATCGCTTTAAGGGGAATATAAGCATGATACAAGTTATAAAACGTGAGTTTGAAAAAATAGATGAATTAGTTAAGTATATTAATAATACTAGCATTAGTTATGGACATTTAAAAGATTATCAGATAATGAGAGAAAACAATAAATGTATTGTTCTTTTAAATTTTGATATTCCAAGTGCGGTTTGCCAATTTTTAGAATTGGCAAGGTTTGATATAGTAAGGGATAAAAGCCATCTTATATATAGGATGACTTATAAAATAGAGCCAGAAGAAAAGAATAAGGATTCATGGACATCAATGATATATTTTGATGATTTAAGATGTGGTGTCCAAATACAAGGGATTTTTGGATTTAAAAGTACCTATTCATTAGCAACAGTTACTTATGATAAGTTTACAGATTATTTTACTGTTCAATTAAGAAATTTTGATTTTGAAAGAAGTATGATAGGGTGGCATACAGATATAGAGGAAACTTTATTTGTTAAGGACATAAATCATGAAATTATATATAATCATGTAGTTAAATTATTACTTAACAGAGGTTATCTAATTGATACAATAAGTTTAAAAGAGTTTAAAGATCATGTATATTATCTTACTAAATGGTTGAATAAGAAAAATTTTAACGAAGATAAATAATTTGATGGAGAAATTCAAAATGAAATTAATTTCAAAATATGGGTGGTCAATAGTTCCTCAAGACAACAGTTTTTTGTATTATGAGATGAATAGTAAAGGTCAAGAAATAGGCTATTTTTTAGATATTCTTTTGATAATAGTATTGTTAAGATTGATAAGGATACTTATTCTGAATGCAAATATGGTAAGGGGTATAAGAACATATTAAAGTATTTTGAGAATGATGCAGTTGTACCAAGTTCTATAATGTGTGGTGATGGTACAGTTATTGTTACGGAATTTAAGGATTCGTATATTCATATGTTTGATAAAAACGATAATTTGATTTAGATCAATGAATCAATGGGGTCATATAACAATATATACAGTTTAGCATATGAAATTGGCTTTCTTTGGTGTGTATATCCCACCTCAAATATGATAAAAAAATTTTCGTTAAATACTTTTAAAGAAGAAGTTTCAATAGGTGGAGTAATAGATAAGATATTTAATTTACCAGAGTTTGCAATAGCATATGATAACAAATTATATGTGTGCGACATGGGCAATGATAGGATTTGCATAGTAGATTTAGGTACAAATGAGATAAAAGAATATCTTAAATTCAATGAGCCTACTTGGGAATACTTTCAGATTAATGGAAAAGAAATTGTTAGGCTGAAATCAGGAATTTACATCTTAAATTAAGTATACTTTATATATGCACATTCTTCAGAAATGGTATAAAAACAAATATTCTACTAAGATATGAGGAGTATAGAAATTGAATATTGTAAATGATAGTTATCTATGTCCCCGTCAAAAAAAGATTAACTAAGAAATAAAAAATATTGACTATGGACGTGGAGCAATAAAGTTAGAGAATAAAAAGAAGAAATAAAGAGAGCATAAAACATTGAAAGAAGAGCCTTTGAGGAGGTTTTTTAATTAAATATTTTATGCTCCTTTTTTAATTAAATAAATATGCTAAAAAACTTTTAAAAATATAAAACCAAATTAAGTTTTTAGGTATCTTAATAGTGAAGATAAGGCACGTATAATTTAAGAAGTATTTTACTATAACAATAAATAAATCCTATAAATTAAATAATTTATAAAAAATATAAGCTTACATATTGAATAAAAGGATGATAAAATGAAAATTATTATGATTTAGGGGGAAATAGAATGAAAAACAAAATAATAGCAGTTTTAGCTATTACATGTATTATTACATCTTTTAATTTAATAGGATGTACTGAAAAGAAAAATGAAACTAGTCAAGGGGTAGTTAAAACTACTCAAGAAAAACAGGAAACAGCAGAAGAATATGTTGAAAAAATGTATAAGGGGTTAATAGATAAAAAATTAACTTATGAAAATTTATGGGAAGATTACTTTTCTAAAACAAGTAAGAATATAGATATGCTAAATAAAAAAACATATGTAAGTAATGCAGAAGCAAATGATTTTAAAAATAATATAGTGCGTACAGATATAAAGATAGTATCAAGTGAAGAAGTTAAAGAGGGTATATTTAAAGTTAAAAGTATTTTAAAATATACTGTAAATGGAAAGGAAAATTCTGAAGATTTAATTGAATATGTAATAAAAGAAAATAATGAGTTAAAATATCTTCCACAAGGGATTATGTCTGTTGAAAAACATATGAATACAACTATAAATAATATTAATTATCAAAATGTTAATGTAGTTAATTATGTAGAAGGTATAGGTATATCAACTGATATGGTAAATCAGTCTGAAAGTGGAATAGCATTAGGATGGGCTGATGGACCTACGGTTATATTGAAAACTGACAAAGGGGAATATTCGTATAAATTAAATACTACAAAAGTAGGAATAGGACAAACTAAAAATATTTCAATATATTTTGATAAGGCAGAAGGTACACCTCAAGAAGTAGTAATTAATAACATAAATTATTTAGGTAACACAGGACTTCCGAAAGATTATACAGGAGGACAGACACAGAATATAGTTATAAAATAGAAAATAAAAGGATAGAGTAAGAAACAGAAAGCATTGAACTTCAATACTTTCTGTTTCTATTTTATGAAAATAATTATAAATTATATTTTAAAAATATGAAAGACGAAGAATATAAATCACATGTTGAATTTACAAATATTGTATGATAAGATAAATTTAGGGTGGAAATAAATTTTTCTTAAAATTAAGGGGAGGGGAAATAATGATTAAGAAAAACAAAAAAATAATTGCTTTATTAATCTCAGTGTCAGTTTTAACAACCTCTGTTATAGTACCTGCTAAAAGCACATTTGCTTTAGATAATATAGTGGGATCAATCTTAAATGATAATAAACAGGAACAAACTGAATCAAATGTAAATGTAACTGATGATGGTATTAATATTCCTAAAAATGAAAGCGATAACATACAGGAAAAAAAGGATGATACAGCAAAAGATAAACCACAAGATACAGCAACTGAAACTCCAGCAGATACATCAACAGACAAACCAAGTGAAATTCTAACAGATAAACCAGTAGATAAACCTAAGGATAAACCTAAGGATGGAACTAAGGATGAAACTAAGGATGAAACTAAGGATGAAACTAAGGATGAAACTAAGGATGAAACTAAGGATGAAACTAAGGATGAAACTAAGGATGAAGTAAACGATACCATAAAGATTGAGGATGCCAGGAAATTAGAAAAAGGTAAGGAAGCTATAGTATGTGGAGTTGTTTCATTCAATGATAGAAATAATACACTTCATATTGAAGACTCAACAGGTTCAATAGCAATTTCAAATAAGACTAGTAAAATAGATTTTAAAAAAATAAAGAAAGGTAATTTAGTTAAGGTTAAAGGTACAAAAGATACTTTTAATAAACTAGAACAATTACAAGCAACTGAAATAGAAATTGTTAAAGAAAAAGAAGAACTTAATTCAGATCTTTTAACAGTATTAGAGTTGAATTCAGGAAAATATGATTCTAAGTATGTAAAAATAGAAAAAGCAATTATAGATACATCAAAAAAGACATTAACTCAAGGAAGTGATGTTTTAAATATATATTTTATTCCAACTGGAATAGATGTAAAAACAGGTGATATTGTAAGTGCAGAAGGCACTATGGGAAGGTATAACGATACAATACAAATATATGGTGGGTCATGTAAGTTTACCAAAGCTCCAGAGCTTACTATTAATCACACATCAATTGCAAGAGCAAATATGAATAATGACTTAACAATAGAAACAGGAATAAGTAATGGTGAAGCTAAGAGTGTAGAACTAAATTATAAAATTAAAGGTTCAGAAGAATTTACAAAATTAGAAATGATGAAAGGATCAGAAGGAAAGTACACTACTACTATAGCTAAAGAAAATTTAAATTTAAAGGGATTAGACTATTATATAGTAGCTAAAGGTGAAGATAAAGAAATTAAAACAGATACTTATTCCGTAAGAATTATCAATGGAGATGTTGAGCCACCAGAAATTTGTGATTTACAACCAGCAGAAAATTCTAAGGTCGATATGGAAGCGCTCACATCAATAAAAGCTTCATTTAAATCTGAAAAGAATATAAATAAAGATTCTATTAAAATGTTTTTAGACGATAAAGATATAACTTTAGAAGCTAAAAAAATAGATAATTCGGTTGAGTATACTCCAACTGAAAAATTGAAATTTGGATCTCATAAAGTAAAAATAGAGGTTAGCGATGAGCTAGGAAATATAACAACGAAAGAATGGAATTTTAGAATACCTAATAATGGACAATTAAGGCATTTATTTGGACAACTTCATTCACATACAAATATTTCTGATGGTACAGGTTCATTAGATGAAGCTTATACATGGGCAAGAGATCATCATGCTGACTATTTTGCAGTTACAGACCACTCAAATTGGTTTGATAATGATATTTCAGCTAACCTTGCAGATGGATCAAAAAGTGAAAAGTGGACTACAGCACATAAAGTAGCTGATAAGTATAATAAAGAAAACGATTTTACGGCAATTTATGGTTATGAAATGACTTGGTCAGGCTCAACTGGAGGCTGGGGACACATTAATACATTTAATACACCAGGATTTGAAACAAGAACTAATAAAGCAATGGATCTTCAAAATTATTATAAGACTATACAATCACAACCACAGTCAATATCACAATTAAATCATCCGGGAAAAACATTCGGGGATTTTGCTGATTTTGGTTTTTATAGCGAGGGTGCTGATAAATATGTAAATCTAGTTGAAGTAGGAAATGGTGAAGGCCCAATAAGAGGATCAGGTTATTTTCCAAGCTATGAATATTATACAAGAGCATTGGACAAAGGATGGCATGTTGCCCCAACTAATAATCAAGATAATCATAAAGGAAAATGGTTTACATCAAATAATGCTAGAACAGTAATCATTGCTGACGATAATTCAAGAGATTCAATATATGATGCTCTCAGAGAAAAAAGAGTATATGCTTCAGAAGATACAAATATGACAATTGATTATAGCGTAAATGATGAAGTTATGGGAAGTTCCTTAGGAGAAACAGATAAACTTAATTTTAAAATAAAAGCAACCGATAAGGATGATCCTATAAAGAAAGTTTCAGTTATAGCTAATGGAGGTGTTGAAGTTACATCTAAAGAATTTGATACTGATGATGTAGATTGGAATTTCACATTAGATCCAGAGTACAGTTACTATTATGTAAAAGTAGTACAAAAAGATCAAGATATAGCAGTTACTGCACCAGTTTGGGTTGGAGATGCATTAAATGTAGGTTTATCTAATGCAACTGTTGATAATGATATGACCTTTCCAAATCAAAATGTAGGCGTAAGTGTTGGAGTTTTTAATAATGGAGAAAAGGATTTAGATAATGTAAATGTTGAGTTCTTTAAAAATGAAATAACTGAAAGTAATAAACTCGGACAAGTTAAAATTGATAAAGTGCAAGGCGGAAAGACTCAAAATGCCTTATTTAATTGGAAAGCAGGAGGAGAAGGGGAATATACAATTTATGCAAAAACTACAATTAATGTAGGTAAAAAAGATAAATCTTTTACTACTAGTATTAAAGTAAAAGTTGTTGATCCTGAAAATTCTTATAAAGTTTTAGTAGATGGTGCACATTATAATCAATATACAACTGGAGATTATGCAGGAAAATGTACTGCATTTAAATCTTTATTAAAAGATAAAAATACAATAACAATAATAAATAAAGATCCTATAAGTGATGAAGCTCTTAAAGGAGTTAAAATATTAGTGCTTACAAATCCTCAAAGTGTAGATAATTCTAAAGCAGGTTTAAAAGCAAGTAAGTTCCAACCGGAAGAAATACAAGCTATTAAAAGATATGTAGAAAATGGAGGTAACTTAATATTATCAACTAGAGCTGACTTTAAGGATGGAACTGGAGAATATAGTAATGGAGCTCAAATGAATCCAGTTTTAGAGGCAATAGGAAGTGACTTAAGGATAAATGATGATGAAGTTATTGATACTACAACTAATGGTGGACAAGAATATAGATTATATTTAAATAAATATAGCTCACCGAAATATAATTTAGTAAATGGAATTAAGGATGGTGAAGATCAATACAGTTTCTATAATGGTGCTTCAATAATTCTTAAAGAAGGTGCAAGTGGAGAAAATGTAGACTTTTTAGTAAAGGGACATGAAACAACAACTGCTAAAGATGCAGACGGTCAAAAGGATAATGTTCCAGTAGAAATAGGAAAGGTAAATACTATTGGTGCTGAACAGTTAGCAGGTGGAGGTAAGGTTATTGTGTCTGGTAACACATTCTTCTCAGATTTTGAAATTGATGGAACTAATGGAGAGAAGTACTCAAACTTAAAAGTTACAGATAATATTATCAATTGGATGATACCTATAAAAGAAACTAAAGTTGTTAAAATAGGAGATATTAGAAAAGACGAAAATAATGATGGAAAATTAGATTTATATGGAAAACAAGTTACCGTTGAAGGGTATGTTACTTCTCAATCTGAAGCAGTAACACCTAAAAATTCATTTTTTGAAGTTATTTATGTTGAAGATGAAACTGGTGGAGCATGTGTATTTGGAGTATCAAATACTGAATTAAAGGTTGGTCAAAAAGTTAGAATTACAGGAACTGTTGATGCATATCAAGGAGAATTAGAAATTTCATTAGCAGATAGAAATTCTGGTTCAAGTAACAGTAATATTGAAGCTAAAAACGTTAAATTAATTAATAAAAATATTAGACAAGTAGACGCTACAAAATTTTCAACAAAGGATAGTATGTTACCAGTTAATGGCGGTAAACTTGTTCAAGTAACAGGAAAAGTCATCGATATGAATGAATCAAATTTATATATCGATGATGGTACAGGTGTATCAAGAGTATATGTTGAAGGATATATATGGGATGGAATTAATGAAAATGTGAAAGGTAAATGGGATCCTACAATTAAAATTGGAGATACAGTATCAGCAATTGGACTAGCTTCTATGGATCCAGAAGGTGCAAGATTAAGAGTAAGAAATACAGGAGAAATTAAAATAGCTGGTGATGAGGAAATTAATAAGGATGAAACTGTAACTAAGTATTGGATTAACAATAACTGGACAAGAAAAAGATAGAATTCTTAACGAATTATAAATAAGACTCTGTTTTGAAACTGTGTTGATATTAAAACAGAACGTTAAATAAACAATAGTTTATTAAGATAAGAATAAATATACTATGATATAAAGGGCATTTTGGAAGTTATAGTTACTATTTTAAGATGTCCTTTATTTAAGAAATAAGAGGAGAGTTTTCTGTGGAGATAAAAAAATATAAAACCGATATTATATTCGTAATAGTTACTATATTTTTAGGTTTAATAATTATTTTCTCATCAAAATTAATATTTGATAGTGGATTTATAAAGGATAAATTAAATCAAGGAGTAGAGTACTATGAATCCCAGGTGTTAGATATAAGTAAAGAAAATCTTCAAAAAGATAAATATATTGATGATATAGAACTTGGATATCAGCAAATAAAATTAAAAATCTTAGATGGTCCATATAAAAATCAAGAATTTAAGGTAATCAATAATATAAGTAGGTTATATAATACGAAAGTAAAACAAGGAAGTAAAGTAATAGCATCAGTATATATTACAGACGGAAAAATAAGTGATATTGCAATATCTAGCTTTAAGAGAAGTCAAGTATTAATAACTATGAGTGTATTGTTTCTAATAACAATATTATTAGTAGGTGGATTTAAAGGCTTAAAGGCAATTGTATCATTAATATTTACAATAGTTTGTGTTATATATTTAATGCTACCTTTAATGCTAAGAGGGGTAAGTCCTATATTATCATCAATTTTAGTAGCAACTATAAGTATAACTGTGACATTGTTATTGGTTTCGGGAATGAGTAAAAAGAGTTTTTCAGCAATAATAGGAACTTTAATGGGAGTAATAATAGCTGGAATTCTTGCTTACTTATTCGGTAAATGGGGAAATCTTTCAGGGATAAATATGACAGATGCAGAAAGTATGATGTATATATCAGAAAATACTGGACTTAAGATAAAAGGAATAATGTTTGCAGGTATATTAATATCAGCATTAGGTGCTGTAATGGATGTTGCTATGTCAATAGCCTCAGCAATATTTGAAATATGTTCATTAAATAAAAATATTACTATAAGGGAATTGTTTAAGAGTGGAATGAATATCGGACGAGATATAATAGGGACAATGTCAAACACATTAATTTTAGCTTTTGCAGGGGGCTCATTGAATGTACTAATATTAATCTATTCTTCTAATATGAGTATGGATAGATTACTTAATTTAGATATATTGGGTACAGAATTAATTCAAGGATTAGCAGGAAGTACAGGAATAATACTAACAGTTCCTATAACGGCTGTAATTGCATCTTATTTAAGCAAAAATAAAAAAGGATTAAAAATTTAGAGTTTTAAATATAAAAATATTAAGTTAGTTGAAAGTGAAGTTTAATTTTAGTTGATATTTCAGATGGAGTATTAAAATATGAATTAAAAATGGAGGGAGTAGATTTTATAATGAAAAGTATTAAGTTTAAAAAAATTGCTGCATCAGTAATAGCGATAGCTACAATTGTATCTACATTACCAATAGGTGTATCTGCAACATGGAAACAAAATTCTGATAATACTTGGGTATATACAGAAGGTGAAAGCATAGCTACTGGCTGGAGAATCATTGATGGGAAATGGTACAATTTTGATAACTCAGGTAATATGAAAACTGGCTGGATAAATGATGGAGGGACATGGTATTATACATCACCAGATGGAGGAATGAAGACCGGGTGGATAAATGATAATGGAACATGGTATTATGCAGAATCATTAGGTGCGATGAAGACCGGATGGATAAATGATAACGGAACGTGGTATTATGCAGAATCCTCAGGAGCGATGAAAACAGGATGGGTAAACGATAATGGAACATGGTATTATACAGCTACAAGTGGAGCAATGCAAACAGGTGTCACTGAAATTGATAAAAAAATATATTCGCTATCAACAAATGGATCAATGCAAATAGGAAACATCATAATTAATGGAGAAACATATATATTTTCACAAAATGGAGAATGTATTGGAGATAAGATGCCACAACCTACTAAAGCATTTGTTGGAGCTGGAGTGACAACAGCTATAACAGAAAAGAAGAGTTCAGAGGTGGCACAAGATAATACAATAATTAATAGCAATTCAAATTCATCAAGGAGTTCAAAGCATCATAGTAGCTCAAGTTCATCAGATTCAATACAAAATATATCTAAATTAACTATAAACAATAATGATATTTCATTTGATTATAGTATAAATAAAAATGTGAATTATGATATAAAATGTGAAATATATGATGAAAAAGATAATATGATAGATACTGTAAAGTGGGAGAAAGCAGATAGTGAAAATAATTCAAAATATAGTATTTTCATAACTGATGTATTAGGAGAAATGAATGCAAACAATTATATTATTGCTAAAATTTCACCTAATGCAGGAAATGGGGCAACTATAAAGTCTAATGAAATGAAAGTTATAAGTAGCAATAAAATGGACAAAGATATATCCAATATCAATGTAGATACTAAAAAGATAAATGATAAGTATCAATTTACACTTACAAGTAAGGATAATTTTGAAAATGGAACTTATGTACTTTATGGATTTGAGAATGAAGATAGTGCTTATATAAAAGCCGTTTATTGCAATGGAAATACTAAATCATTAGAATTTAATGATTTAAATTCTAAATGGATAAATACTGGGGTATCAAAACTAAAACTTGCAAGAATTTATGATGCAAAACAAGAAAATGATGGATCAGCGACTTGTAAAGTTGAATTCACTGATAAATTTAATTTTTAAAGTTAAATAGTGTTTTACTAAGAAATATAGAGTCTTAAAAAGATTAAATAATAGGCTCTGTTTTAAAACTGTGTTGATATTGTTACATATTGTTCAGCAGGCTAAAGAATATGCAACAATATCAACACTATATTAAAACAGAGCCAAATAATAAAAAGATGATATGTTTTTCATAAAATAAATTTATGCCTTTGTCAAGGACAATTAAAAAGGAGTGCCAAGATGCTAAAAGATGATTTCTGTTTGTACAGAAATCATCTTTTTAATGTTGAAGAGTCTTTTTAAGAGTGTACTTGACAAAGGATATATTTTAGAAGTATTTTGATTTATTTACTTAGTAATTTTTGTTTTTGTTGTTTAAATTCATTCTGCGTAAGTACACCACAATCCATTAAATTTTTTAGATTCATTAATTCATCGGCCATAGAAACTGTATCTTAAATAGAGTCATTAGTAAAATTATTCATAAACACTGTTTGCGAATTTGTATAATATTATAAATTGACAGCAGGAACATTTAGAGATGTGGGATAGTTCTAGGTGTGTAAAATTAAGATTAATAGTAATGGATAATTTCAAATAAAAAAGTTGCCAACTACAACTTTATACAATCATGAAAAAACAATGATATAATTAAAGTAAATTTTAAAAGATACTTAAGGATGAGGTAGGGGAATGAGCAAAGAGGAACCAACAATAAACTTTAATGAATTAAATTCAAGTAAAATTATTGAAGGTACAGAGTTTGTGTACATAGTTAAAGAAGGAAATACAAAAAAATATAAGATAGTGGATACAAAAGAGAAAATATTAGAGTATTCTTTAAATAAAAAGAATTATGCAGAAAAACAAGTAGGTATATTAGTGACATGTGAGTGCAACAATATATCTGGATTTTTTCATAATACTATATTTTTAGAAAAATTTAAAATGGATTACTATTCTAATAATAAAATAGATGATTTGTTATATTTAAATTTTAATAATTGTTATTTCTTTAAAGACATTGAAGCTATTGGTGGTGATTATAAAGAAATAGTAATTAATGAATCAATTATAGAAAAAAATATGTATACAAGATTTATAAATTGTGAAAAATTAAATTTAAATAATGCTATATTTAAGAAAAACGCCATATTGGAAAATTCAGAAATTGGCAAAATTAATGCTAATACATCGAAATTTGAAGAGAATTTATTGTTTCAAGAAGTTACTGTTCTAAATGATTTTATTTTAGATAAAATAAAAGGAAATAAGGATTTAGGGTTCATAGATTGTAGATTTGAGGGGTTTAGCAAATTAGAACTAGATATTAGTGGAGAATTAAATTTTTCTCACTGTTCATTTTATAAAAAATCAGAAATTAATTTTGATGAAATTAGTGGTAAATTTAGTTTGTATAAAACTAATTTTTCGGATAAATGTTATTTAGAATATGAACTATTAGAAAATAAAAAGTACAAACCATTAATTTTTAAAGATGATTTTAAAAAAACTAAATGGAATTTCTTGATTTTAGCAGAGATATATAAATCTAGTGGAAGAACAGAACAGTATTTAGAAACTTTTTATTATTTTAAAAAATATGAGAGGTTAGAGAAAAAGAATAAAAATAAATATAAACTTAGTTTATTAGACTATGCAATTGAAATAACAACTAAGTATTATACAAGCTGGAAAAGGACATTATTATCAATGGCATTTATAATAATAGCATTCTTTTTATTATATTGTTCTTTCCCTAATTTGTTGATGTATCAAAATGATTTAATAAATTCGAAAAATTTATTTTCAATAGTATTTGAAATGTATAAGAATTCTAATTTTGATATATATCTATTGATAAGGAAATTTGGAAATATTCTTTATTTTACTATAATGACATTCACAACTGTTGGTTATGGAGATATAATACCTCTTAATTGGATGAAACTTGCAATAGCTTCGGAATCGTTTTTTGGAATATTTTTTACATCAAGTTTCGTAGTAACTTTATCACGAAGATTTTTATAAAAGGCTATGTTTTATAGAGCATTAAACATTTTATTTAGTAGCCTAGTAAGTATGTATTCTATTTATTATTGTAGATATATTTTTAATACTGTAAAATTAATAGTATAAAATTATACAAATATAGAACTTGGAGGCATGAAATGAGAAATTTTGAATATTATAGTCCTACAAAAATTATTTTTGGAAAAGATACTCACAAACAAGTTGGTGAAGAAGTTAAAAAGTATGCAAATAAAATTTTGCTTCACTATGGTGGGGGAAGTGTAAAGAAGTCTGGATTATATGATCAAGTAGTAAATTCTTTAAATGAGGCAGGAGTAGAGTTTATTGAGTTAGGTGGAGTTCAATCAAATCCCAAATTAGGACTTGTATATAAAGGGATAGAATTATGCAAAGAAAATAATATAGAATTAATCTTAGCTGTTGGTGGTGGTAGTGTTATTGATTCTGCAAAAGGTATTGGAATGGGAGTAAAGTATGATGGTGATGTTTGGGACATTTATAATTCACATAAAACTATTAGAGATCAACCAAGCTTACCTATTGCAACAATTTTAACAATTCCAGCGGCAGGTAGTGAAACTAGTCCCAATACTGTTTTGACAAATGAAAAAACACTTATAAAAACAGGAGCAATGTCTAAATATGTAAGACCTGTATTTTCTATTATGAATCCTGAACTTTGTTATACACTTCCAAAGTATCAAATGGCTTGTGGTGTTTCAGATATGTTAGCTCATACAATGGAGAGATATTTCACAAATACAGAAGCTGTAGATTATTCAGATAGGCTTTTGGAAGCAAGTATGAAATCAATTATTAATATGGGACCTAAATTAGTTTATAATATGCAAGATTATGATACATGGGCAAATATAATGTGGGCAGGATCAATGGTTCATAATGGTATTTTAGGTATGGGACGTGAAGAAGATTGGGCATCACATGATATAGAACATCAATTAAGTGCAGTATATAATATTGCTCATGGTGCTGGATTATCTATTGTATTCCCTGCTTGGATGAAATATGTATATAAACAAAATATAAATAAATTTATTCAATTTGCAGTAAAGGTATGGGATGTAGATTTATCTTATGAAAACCCTGAAGCTATTATTTCTGAATGTATTTTAAGAGCAGAAAGTTTTTATAAAAAAATCGGCTTGCCTATAAGACTAAGTGAAATAGATATTGATGGAACAGAATTTAAAGCAATGGCAAAGAGGGTAACTGAATTTAGTACTGTTGGTAACTTTAAAAAGTTAGAAGAAGAAGATATTGTTCAAATTTATAAATTAGCTTTAAAATAAAAGTATATATTGTAATAAGAAGTCTTCAATAAATAAAGTAGATATTTACGGTTTTGCTGCACATTTAAAGTTTGCCAAATATGTTTTTGCAATTGTTACTATAATAGTTATAATTTTAGGTGTTATGTATGGAGGAATTGGTTAAGTTTATAAAATATTATATTTAAACAGTAAACTTAAATTATTAAATCATGATATAATTCCTAGAATATAAGAATATAAGAATATAAGAATATAAGAATATAAGAATATAAGAATATAAGGGAAACTCGACTCGTGTGCACTCGCTGAGTAGGTTCGATGAACCAAATGCAAGGATGCCCACAGGGAAAGTTCATATTTCCAAATATAAAATGTTCACAAAGAAAGTTTGAGGAACCAAATACAAAATTTGGACTCTAACTTAAGAATAATAGAGATATGATTGCAGCAGATAATTGATAGAAACGTCTAATCAGTTAACTTTTACATTCATATCTCTATTTCTTTGTATATAGTTGTGTAGTTGCTATTTTTTCTGTATTTTAATTAAAGTTTTTCAATCATTTTCTTTAATATTGCAGTTGAATTTTTAACTGCAACTGGAATGAATTTTTCATAATCCATATGTGCTCCATTGTTTGCATTATCAGAAATTGATCTAATAACTACAAATGGAATTGAATTTAAATAGCAAACTTGAGCTATACTAGCTCCTTCCATTTCACAAGAAATTGCTCCAAATTCTTGATCAAGCCATTGAATTTTTTCTATATTAGCAATAAATTGATCACCAGAAACTATTCTACCTGTAAAGCTGTTTAATTCTGAGATTTCTTCACAAGCTTTTTTAGCTACAGCAACCATTTCTTGGTCACATTTAAAATCAAATGTATCAAGTCTTGGTATTTGCCCCATCTTATCACCAAATGCTGTAGTATCCATATCATGTTGAACTAAGTTTTCAGCAACAACTATGTCACCAGGATAAATTTCTTTACCTATTCCACCTGCAACTCCAACGTTTATAACTTTATCTACGTTGTATTCAGAGGCTAATACTTGAGTACATACAGCTGAATTAACTTTACCTATTCCACAAACTACAGCCACAACATTTTTTCCGTATAATTTACCTTTGTGAAAAGTCATATTAGCCTTTTCCCTTTTTTCTTCAAGAGTTAAATCTTTTAATAAAATTTCTAATTCCTCTGCCATAGCGGCAATTATTCCAATAGTCATACTTTAAAATCCTCCTAAAATCAAGAATTACTTTGGTGTTTTAGGCATATTCAAAAAAACAACGAGTGAGTATGCCTTAATTTAGATTATAAACAGTATTGAATAAATTTAATAGTAATTTTAAAAACTATGATATAATAACTATTAAGTTTAGGCATTGTAAAATAAATAACTAGTCAAATATTCTTAGGATTTTTTGAACTAGATAAGGAAGTGAATGTAGTTAATACTATTGTTATTAGCTACATTTGCTGACACAGTATAGTATCAAAAAGACAAGAAGACTGACTAGTTAATTATTTATTTGGAGATGCCTTATGCAGTATTCCTTTTAATATTGTATATATGTTCTCAAAATTTATTCGTTTTAATTTGTTTCACATTTTTAACTATTGTAAGGACTACAATGTTGAGATTATGAATTTTAGTAATTAAAGCGTATATATTAATATTAAATTTAATTGTAGATGATACGTTTATCTACCCATTATAAGGAGGAAAAAATATATGTTACAACATTCCTTATCAAGAACAGAACTTTTAATTGGTAAAGATGGTTTAAAAAAGTTAAGTGAAAGTAAAGTAGTTATTTTTGGAATCGGAGGAGTAGGAAGCTATACTGTTGAAGCATTAGCAAGAGCTGGTGTTGGAGAGTTGATATTGATAGATGATGATACAGTATGTCTAACTAATTTAAATAGGCAAATACATGCTACTTATAATACAATAAGTAAATCAAAAGTTGAAGTAATGAAAGAAAGAATATTATCTATAAATAAAAATTGTAATGTTATAACACATCAAGTCTTTGTAACATTAGATAATATAGCAGAACTAATTCCAGATGATGCGGATTATGTAGTTGATGCAATAGATACTGTTACAGCAAAATTAGGATTAGCAGAGTATTGTTATAAATATGATATAAAAATTATGAGTTCTATGGGAACCGGAAATAAATTAGATCCTACACAATTTAAAGTTACTGATGTATTTAAAACAAAGGTATGTCCTTTAGCTAAAGTTATGAGATATGAGCTTCGTAAAAGAGGGATAGAAAAATTAAAAGTAGTATATTCTGAAGAGATACCTTTAAAACCTAAAGATGAAGAGGTTGTTACTTGTAAAGAAGGATGCGTTTGTACAGGTGGAACTAAAAAATGTGCGCAAAAAAGACAAATTCCAGGAAGCATATCATTTGTACCACCAGTTGCAGGTATGATAATTGCTGGAGAAGTAATTAAAGATATATTGGAAATAAAGTAATTCTTAGAATATGCCTTATTTAGGAGGGTATATTTTTAAAAATAAAATTAAAAGTTTATCCACAAAAACATAGATTAATTGAAAGTTATCAACAATGTTTTAAAATAAAACAAAAAATATGTTGATAACTTTTTAATTTTAATTAAAGTTGAATAAATATATTTACTATCTTATTATGGGTATTTTAAGGTGCATTATGTAGAATAAGAAGGTATAATTAAATTAACTAATAATATAATGAAAAATAATTAAAATATGGTGAGACTTACAAGGGGGAGTTAATATGAAAAAAATATTAGTACCAATTGATGGAACAGAAAGAAGTATGCATTCTTTAGAGTTTATAAAAGGAATATTCCCAAAGGACACCGTTGAAATTATATTGATGCATGTAAAAGAATTAGTTTTTATTAATGGAATGGTAGTTTCTGATGAGTTAACAAATGCTGAACAATTAGGAATGGTAATATTAAATGATGCAGCAGAACAAATGAAAGATTACTCAAATACAACATATTTAGGCTTTGGATATGCAGGAAATGAAATAATCAAGAAGTCAAAAGAAGATGATATAGATATTATAGTAATGACTAAATCAACTAAAAAAGGATTGACTAGAATGATAGGTTCAGTAACAACATATGTAGTAAAACATTCTAAGTGCATTGTAATGATTGTTCCAGAATAAAAATATAAATAGAGCTTTTAAATTTTGCTGATTTAGAATATATTAAATGTAAGAATAAAGATTATAAGACTTATAAAAAAATAGCACTTTCATTAATATGATGTAAGTGCTATTTTTACATTAGGCAACTTAGGCATATTAAAATAAATAACAAGTAAGTCAGCTAGTGGGAGAGAACTCGATGGAATCGAATGTAATGGTAAAAATACAAGCAAATAAACCAAGTAAAACAGAGTATTTAGTAAAAGATAAAGATGATATTATAATTGGAAGGTTTAATATAACAGAATTAGATGGTTTAAGCAAAAGATGTAATATTAAACTTAAATTTTATAGAGGATATAAATGTGATTTATTAAAAGATACGTTAGTGCTTATTTTAAAAACTATATTTAAGGATTTAAATATATTTAAGATTAATATTAAAATTTTTGAAAGAGTCGATATTAATCCATTTTTAGATTTAGGATTTACTTTAGAAGGTATACTTAGCCAAAATGAATATTACAATGGTGAATATTTAGATGAGTTATTATTGGGAATAACTCGTAAAGAATATAATCAAAAAACTAAATATTCATTTATAGAATTGCAAGGAGACAATATCATATTAAGAAATTTAACTCCAGGTAATGCGGAGGAATTATTAGAATATTATATAAAAAACAAAGAGCATTTAGCACCTTTTGAACCAACTAGAGATAATAGTTTTTATACATTAGAAGTTCAAAGAAATATTCTAAATGAAAGTTATAGACAATTTTTAAATGGATCAAGTATTGAAGTTGGAATTTTCAAGGAAGAAAGATTTATAGGAAAGCTAAAATTATCTAGTATTGTATGTGGAATTTTTAAAAGTGGAATATTAGGATATTCTATAGATAAATGTGAAGAAGGAAATGGTTATATGAAGGAAGCAGTAAAACTTTTTCTTAAATATCTTTTTAATGAAGAGGATATTCATAGAGTTGAAGCTTCTGCCTTAGTTGATAATGAAAAATCTAAAGGAGTATTAAAGAGCTGTGGATTTAAGGAACTAGGGATAAATGAAAAATATTTATTAATAAATGGGAAATGGAGCGATCATTTAACTTATTATATTATAAAAGAAGATTTTTATAAAAAATAACTTTGATTAGAAAAAATATAAACATAATAAAATTTTTACAGTAATGATAATAATTTGTAAACTACACAATTAATTTACATTATATTATTATTTCTAAAATAATATATTTGTAAATTAACTATGGAGTAACTAAAAATTATGTGTTATAAGTTAAAATGAATATATAATTTTCTTAAAAACTATATAGTGAGAAGGTGTAAGAAGATATGGTAATACTTAGTAAAGATGAAGTAGTATCAAAGGTATTTAATAATAATATAGTTTTAGTAAATTCATCTCAAGAAGAAAAGATACTTTTTGCAAAAGGAATAGGATTTGGTAAGAAGAATGGGCAAACAATATCTAAAGGAACAAAAGTAGATAAAGTATTTACTATAGAAAATCAAGAAAATATAGTAAATTTTAATGAGATGGTAAGAAAAATTAATGATGACTTTTTTGCAGTTTGTGAAGAGGCCATTTATGAGATATCTAAAAAATTAAATGATGAATTGAATGAACATATACATATTGGACTAATAGATCACTTATTTATTGCAGTTGAACGATTAAAAAATAAAGAAGAAATTGAAAACCCTTTTTTAATTGAAACAGAAACTTTATATCCAAAGGAATTTACTTTGGCTAAAATAGTTGCAGAAAGAGTAGGAGGATACTCAAATATAATAATACCTGATGGAGAAATTGCATTTATAGCACTTCATATTCATTCCTGTATTAATAATGGAAAAATTTCCAATACTATTAAAAATACATATTTGAGTAGTATCATAGTTGAACATGTTGAAGAAAGATTAGACATAAAAATAGATAAGAAATCTTTAGATTATGCAAGATTTTGTACACATATTAAATTTGCACTTCAAAGAATAATGGAAAATACATGTCTTTATAATGAGTTATCTAAAATGATTAAAAAAACTTATAAAGAATCATATGTAATATCAAAAGAAATTTCTAAAATTATTGAAAATGAGCTTAATGTAAAAGTTACAAGTGATGAAATAGCATTTTTAACAATACATATTGAAAGATTCAAAGCTTCTAAAAAATAATAACTAAAATATTTACAGAATATAAGTATTATGATATTATCATATATGTTAATGAAGGTGTAACTGGTAATGCAGGCAAGACTTAATATAGGCAAATAAAAGTTTGTTTAAATAAATTTTAAATAAATTTTTCTGGGCTTATATATAAGTCTTTTTTATTTGAAATTTTAAGCTGGCCAGCTTAACTAAATTCAAGTTATATCTTAATTAATAAAAAGCAGGAGGATTAATTTATGCTTAAATTTTTACAAAGAATAGGTAAGGCTATAATGTTACCGATAGCGGCACTACCAATAGCAGGTATGTTACTTGGTGTTGGTGGAGCACTTTTAGGAATAGCGACATTACATAATGCACCATCTGTTTATCAACCACTTATAGCATTTGTAAATATTCCAGCTGTTCACGCAATGTTAACAGTAATGAAGAATATAGGAGATATTATTTTTGGTAATTTACCAGTATTATTTGCAGTAGGTGTTGCAGTAGGACTAGCTAATAAAGACAAGGGTACAGCAGCATTAGCATCAATTTTTGGATTTATAGTAATGAATCAAGTTGTTTCAACTTTACTTGGCTTAGGTGTAACTCAATTAGGAGTTCTTACACCAAATAATGTTGGAGAGTATTCAACTTATATTACAACAAACTTAGGTATATTTACATTAAATATGTCAGTGTTTGGTGGAATTATAACAGGTATAGTTACAGCAATATTACATAATAAGTATCACCAAATTCAATTACCACAAGTAATAGGATTTTTCTCAGGATCAAGATTTGTTCCGATAGTTACTTCAGTAGCAATGGCATTAGTAGGTGCAGTTTTAGCATTTGCATGGCCAGTTGTTCAAGGTGGAATTACACACATAGCGAATTTTGTTAGAGATGCAGGTCCTATAGGAACTTTCTTATATGGAACAATTGAAAGAGCATTAATACCATTTGGATTACATCACGTATTTTATACTCCATTTTGGTTTGGATCATTTGTTGATGGAAAAGTTTTAGTTAATGGAACATGGCAAACAGTAGCAGGAGCTAATACGGCTTACTTTGCACAATTATCAAGTATGTCAGATTTAGTAGGCGCTTCAACAGATACTATGTCAACTATCGTAGGTGGTACAACAAGATTTATGGCAGGTAAGTTCCCATTCATGATGTTTGGATTACCAGCAGCTGCATTAGCAATGTATAGAACAGCAGCACCAAGTAAGAAAAAGGTTGTTGGATCATTATTAATATCAGCAGCTGTTACATCATTATTAACAGGTATAACTGAACCTTTAGAATTTACATTCTTATTTGTTGCACCAGTGTTATATGGAATACATTGTCTATTAGCAGGACTATCATACTTCTTAATGGATATATTACATGTATTTATAGGTATGACTTTCTCTGGTGGATTAATAGATTTTTCATTATTCGGATTACTTCCAGCAGGAGCAGGAGTTCAAACTAACTGGATTAAACTTATACTTGTTGGAATAGTATATGCATTAGTTTACTATTTCTTATTTACATTTATGATTAAGAAGTTTAACTTAAAGACTCCAGGAAGAGATGAAAATGAAGAAGAAACTAAGTTATACTCTAAAGCTGATTATCAAGAAAAAGGTAGTGCAAAGGGAGCAAAAGGAGAAATTACTGAAAAAGCACCAGCTGTACTTGCAGCTTTAGGTGGAGAAGAAAATATAGTAAGCGTTGATGCTTGCATAACAAGACTTAGAGTTGAAGTTAAAGATAACGCTAATGTAAATAAAGATGAATTAAAAGCATTAGGTGCGTCTGGAGTTATGGAAGTAGGTAATGGAATACAAGCTATATTTGGAGTTAAAGCAGATGGATATAAGAACGCAATTAATGAAATTTTAGGAAATGACTAATATAATTAAGCTTTAAAGTACATATTATAATAATAAAAGTAGCTATATCAAAATATATATAATTTATATTTTGAATAGCTACTTTTTATTTATGCTCTGTTTTAATATCAACACGGTTTTAAAACAGAGCCTTGTATAATAGAAGTTTTATTAACATAATTGATTAAGCCAATTGTATTAATAAGAGTATTTAATATAATTTATTATGTTATATTAAATTAAATATCTACATATAAGGATATAAAAAAAGCCCAAAATGATTTTCAAACCATTTTGAGCTTCTTTTTATCTTATATTGTATATTCTAGAACAGTAGTTTCTCCAGCAACAACATCTACATTTTCTATTGCTTTAATTGAAGATGATATATCTGAGTTTGTTATTAAAACAGGAGTTATTAATGAAAGACCTTTTCCAGTAATAATATCTCTATCAATTTTAATAATAGGAGTTCCCGCTTTAACTTTTGTGCCTTGTTCTGCTAGTTGTTCAAAACCTTCTCCTTTTAAGGAAACAGTATCAATACCAATATGAACTAAAAGTTCTACTCCATTTTCTAAAGTCATTGCAAAGGCATGCTTTGTATTGAATACTAAAGTTAATTCGCCATCAGCAGGTGCAACAATAGTATCACCTGTAGGGTTAATTGCTAATCCATCACCAGCCATCTTTTGTGCAAAAACAGGATCAGGAACTTCAGATAAAGGTATTGATTTCCCAGAAACAGGAGCTATTAATTTAAAGTCGTTATTTTTTTTCTTTTTTAAAAATCCAAACATAGTTTATATCCTGATAAACAGGATAATTCACATCCTTTCGTTATATAAATAGTTTTACTTACTAAACATTAAATAAACTATTAAGAATAATTTATTTAAAAATAAAAAGGCATAAGTTTTCTTATATAAAACTTATGCCTGATTTAACAGTAACACGTATAACATCATTATATAGTCCATATATTTTAGTGTCAATAAAATTAAACAGTTTAGTTGTAACTTTTTGTAGTTTTATGTATTATAGTTAGCTTTTTTCAAGTATTAACTAAAAAAATGCATGTGAATTATAGTAATAATTATGAATACTAACAAATACTATGCCTAGTGTATCGATGATAAAATTACCACGAAAAAAATAGAAAACCGTAGTATTATAGGTTTAAATTGATAAAACAAGATAAATATAAAGAATGATTATAGAAGGATATGGTAAGATAAAACACGTCGCTAAGAGATGCAGACAACAAGTTAAGAGCAAGAAAAACATTCTGGAAAGAACGGTTTGAAAGCTTAAAAAAACTTGTTGACAAGATCTAAACCAAGTGATAAACTAAGAAAGTCGCTTGAGGTGACGAGTTAAAACAAAAGCCGACAACGTAATGTTGAAAGCGAAAGAATATGGTCTTTGAAAATTGAACAGAATATAGATAAATACATTTAAGTAAACCAGCAATTCTTTTTAGAGTAAGCTAAGATTAAACTTTTTAATGAGAGTTTGATCCTGGCTCAGGACGAACGCTGGCGGCGTGCCTAACACATGCAAGTCGAGCGATGAAG
>NZ_FOMG01000007.1 GCF_900112485.1 Clostridium uliginosum | reverse complement strand
AATAGGTCGAGGGCTTGACCTATAATTAATTAAGTAAATATATACATTAGAGGAAACTCAAACTTATGTGCAATTTTGAAAGAACAATTCTTTCAATTAATCTGGTGATGATGGCGTAGAAGTAACACTCCTTTCCATTCCGAACAGGACAGTTAAGATCTACAGCGCTGAAGGTACTGCATGGGCAACTGTGTGGGAGACTAGGACATTGCCAGGTAAGTAAAGGATCTTTAGCTCAGTTGGTTAGAGCAACCGGCTCATAACCGGTAGGTCTGGGGTTCGAGTCCCTGAAGGTCCACCATTTTGGGGGTATAGCTCAGTTGGGAGAGCACCTGCCTTGCACGCAGGGGGTCAAGAGTTCGAATCTCTTTATCTCCACCATTAAAAAAGTTATGAATTAATTCATAACTTTTTTTGTTATAATTAAAAGTATATTTGTTATAATTAATACAGGAGAAAATAATAAGATGATATACAGAATGAAGCAATTTTATTGGGGATTCATATCATTATTAAAAAAGGATGATGATTGTCTATTAAATAAATATCTCAATGCGAATGAAAAAGGATTATTTATGAAATTGAACAAATCAGAAAGACAACATTCAGTTAGAGTATGTAAAGAATCTATTAATTATATTGACAAACATAATATGATTAATATTAAAAAAGATAGAATGGCTAAATGTGCATTACTACATGATATAGGCAAAATTAAATCTTCATTAAATGTAGTAGAAAAGGGTTTATTAGTTATTATCAATAAAGTTACTCTAGGAAGGTTTTTAAAGTATACTAAGTATAGTAAGATAATAGATTATTATAATCACCCTAAACTAGGTGTAGAGTCATTAAAACAAATAGGTATTTATGATAATGAAGTTTTATATTGTATAGAAAGACATCATAATGAAATAGATAATAAAGAGATAAAACATAACTTATATTTAAGTATACTAATAATATGTGATAATAATAATTAGGTAAAATTTTTGTGTTATGGAGGTTAATATTATGAATTCCATTGAAAGAAGAGCAGAGATACTTATGTATTTAACACAGAGAAAAGATCCATTAAAAGGTAGTGAAATAGCTAGAAAATATGGAGTAACAAGACAAATAATTGTAAAAGACATAGCTATACTTAGAGCAAAAGGTGAGAATATAATGGCTACTCCTGATGGCTATATAATTAATAAAGAAATGAATAAAATAAAAGCAATCATAGCAGTGAAGCATAAAGAAGAACAATTAATTGAAGAAATGGGTATAGTAATTAAATATGGGGGAACTATTGAAGATGTGATAGTTGAACATCCATTGTATGGAGAAATAAGAGGAATGCTAATGATTAAAAATTATAATGAGCTAAATAAATTTTCAGAAAAATATAAAAATCAAAAAGGTAGATTATTATCAGTACTAACTAATGGTGTCCATCTTCATACCATATCGGCAGATAATGATGAAAATATTAATTTAATTATAAATGAATTAAAAGAAAACGGATTTATAGTATTAGATTAGGAGGAATTATAGTTATGGATTATGATATATTAATTTTAGGTGGAGGTATAATCGGATGTGCTGTAGCTTATGAATTATCAAAATATAATATTAACATAGCATTAATTGAAAAAGATTATGATGTGGCAGATGATATTTCTTTTATAAATACAGCTATTATTTATGATGGATCTGAGACTTCAGATGTTATCATGGCTGGATTGGAAAATATAGGAATGAAATTAATAGAAAGAGCATGTAAAAAGTTTAGTGTTCCATATAATAAGACGGGTGCATTAAGGATGGCATCCAATAATAATAATAAAGGTAAATTAGATACTATGTATGAAAGAGCTAAGGAACGTGGAATAGAAGGCGTTTATATAATAGAAGATAATGATAAATTAATTTATGATATAGAACCTAATTTAAATATAAAAGTAGATAAGGCATTATATTCAGAAAATATTGCAGTAATTTCACCATATGATTTAGCTATATCTTATGCAGAAGTTGCGGCAGATAATGGTGTTAATTTTAAATTAGAGGAAATAGTAATGGATATTAAAAATATTTCAGGTGGATTCAAAGTAACTACTAATAAAAATAAATTTACATGTAAGGTTGTAGTTAACACAATACCTGATGAAATATATATAGATAATAATAAAGAAGATTTAGAAAAAAATAATGATTATAAAAACATGAATTACATATTGTTTGAAAATAAATTAGAAAAACACATAAATACTATACTTATAGATGAGATAGATAATGGAATATTTGTTATAAATAATCCAACAATATCAGAAGGAAATTTGATAGGTATAAAAAGTAATCATTTATTAACATTAGATGAAGGTATAGATATTTCTAAAAATATTTTTCCAGAAGGTAAAAAAGAATTTGTGAGTAATATATTTACAGAAGTATATAATAAAGATGTAATGGTTATTGATGACAGTAAATTAAATTCTGGATATATAAAGGTTACAGGAACTCATTATGGAAAGATTACTATTGCTCCAGCAATAGCTATGATGATAAAAGATACTTTAAAAAATAGCTTAAATATAACTAGAAAAAAGGATTATGTAGATAAGAGAAGAGAAGTATATAGATTTAAAGAAATGTCAAACGAAGAAAGAAATGAAATAATCTCGTTAGATAAGAAGTATGGAAATATAGTTTGTGTATGCAATAATATTTCTGAAGGAGAAGTAGTTGATTGTATTAGAAGACCATTAGGAGCGAGGACTGTAGAAGGAGTAAAGAGACGTACAGGTGTAGGATTAGGAAATTGTAATGGATCTCATTGTAACATAAAGATAATTAAAATATTAGCAAGAGAAATGAATAAAAATATTTTAGATATAGTAGAGGATTCAAAAGACTCAAACATATTATCTAGTAGAATCAAAGAGTTTAAAGAAATATAATATTATAAAGGAGAATTATAACTATGAGTAGCAAAGATATTTTTACTAGTTTAGTTAGAGTAAAAGGAGATGAAAATCATAAAGTAATTTCTGTAAAGAGCAATAATCCTATAGAAAAAGAATTATGGGCAGAATTTTCTAAAGTTCTTAGTAGGATTTATGTAAGTACACCTATTAATATAGGAGATATTATTTGCAAAAACATAATGAATACTGGAATTGATATTATATGTACAAAAAAAGTTAATGATAACTTTTAAAACAAATCTTTAACATATTGACAAATATAAGTATTTTGTAATATATTTAATACAAGTTAATATATAAACCTAAGATAAGGTTAGTAATAATATAGTGATTTTTAGAGAGTCAGTGTTAGGTGTAAACTGATATTCATGCATTATGAATCCACCTTTGAGGGACTGTGATGAGCAGTACGGTAATATCGTTAAAGTTTAGAGTGAATAACAATTATGTTATTAATTAGGGTGGTAACGCGGAGTCTTTCGTCCCTTTTATAGGTAGAAGGATTCTTTTTTTGTATAAAAAAATAGAATAATTTTAAGGAGGAAAAATTAATGTTAGATTTAAAAAGAATTAGAAATAATCCAGAAGAGATTAAAAATCTCTTATCAAATAGAGGGGAAGATTTTGATGTTTCAGTTATTGATGAAATAATAAAATTAGACGAGGAAAGAAGAAAAATATTAGTAGAAGTTGAAATGCTAAAAGGAAAGAGAAATCAAGTTTCAGCAGAAATTCCAAAGCTTAAAAAAGCAGGTCAAGATGTTACTGAAATAATGAAGGATATGAGAGAATTAGGAGATAAAATTAAGACATTTGATACAAGAGTAACAGAAATAGATGAAAGAATAAAATACATAATGTTAAGAATCCCTAATATTCCAAATCCACAAGTTCCAGATGGAGAAACTGATGAAGATAATATTGAAATTAAAAAATGGGGTGAACCTACTAAATTTACATTTGCACCTAAAGCTCACTGGGATTTAGGAACAGATCTTAATATATTAGATTTTGAAAGAGGTGGAAAGGTAGCTGGATCTAGATTTACTGTATATAAAGGATTAGGTGCTAGATTAGAAAGATCTATAATTAACTATTTCTTAGATAAGCACACAGTAGAGAATGGTTATACTGAAATATTACCACCATATATGGTTAATAGAGAAAGTATGGTTGGAACAGGACAATTACCTAAATTTGAAGAGGATGCATTTAAGGTAGAAAACAATGGATATTTTTTAATTCCAACTGCAGAAGTACCAGTTACCAATATGTATAGAGATGAAGTTTTAAGTGGTGCAGATCTACCAATAAAACATGCTGCATATTCAGCTTGTTTTAGAGCAGAAGCTGGATCAGCAGGAAGAGATACAAGAGGACTTGTCAGACAACACCAATTTAATAAAGTTGAATTAGTTAAGTTCTGTAAACCAGAAGATTCTTATAATGAATTAGATAAACTAGTAATAGATGCTGAATCAGTACTACAAGGATTAGGTTTACCTTATAGAATAGTTAGAATATGCAAGGGTGATTTAGGCTTTACAGCTGCTTTAAAATATGATATAGAGGTTTGGATGCCTAGTTATGATAGATATGTAGAGATTTCAAGTTGTTCTAATTTTGAAGATTTCCAAGCTAGAAGAGCAAATATTAAATATAGAGAAACACCAAAAGATAAACCTCAATTTGTTCATACTTTAAACGGATCAGGAGTAGCTATTGGAAGAACAGTTGCAGCTATATTAGAGAATTATCAAAAAGAAGATGGAACTGTAGAAATTCCAGAAGCAATAAAAAGGTTCATGGGTGTAGATAATATCAAGTAATTATTAGGTTTGGATGGAGTTTTCTTATGAGAAATACTTTCTCCATGAATATTAGAAGAACTTATCTAGGTGTGTAGCAGTGCTTAGTACTCACTTCAATAGAAGATGGGGATGTTAGTAATGGTACCAATCGGATAAAATAAAATTTTACAAAATACAACTGTATCAAAATACAAGTTAATGTTTGTTTTGATACAGTTTATTTGTGATATATATTAGAAATAGTAACTATTATACTATTTAAAAATACATTTTAAAATAAAAGTTGACAAACTTTATACAAATTGATATAATAACTACTGTAAGTTGTGGAAAGATGGTCGAGTTGGTTTAAGGCACCGGTCTTGAAAACCGGCGTGCGTGTGAGCGTACCCAGGGTTCGAATCCCTGTCTTTCCGCCATTTTTTTTATCTAAAAATATATATGAAGGCACATGGAGAATTACTCAAGTGGCTGAAGAGGCGCCCCTGCTAAGGGCGTAGGTCGGGCAACTGGCGCCCGGGTTCAAATCCCGGATTCTCCGCCAAAAACATCTAACATATTGTTAGATGTTTTTTATGTTTTAATATATAAGTTTTATAAAAGATTGTTCATCTAAATTAAAAAATATGTTATATCTTAAATAGCAACACATAAAAATATGAACTAAGTTAATTAGAATATATATAATCGTTTAAGTTAAGATTATATTTTTTTATTATAATTTTTAAGAGTATTAGAAGTTAGGCATATTCAAAAAATGATATTAGAGCATTATGTAGATTTATAAAAATTTTATTTAATATATTTTTAGTTGATTGAGTAGCCTTATATTAATTAAATTAGAAAAATATAAATTAAAAATGCAATTAATATAAAATTATGTTGACACTTTTAACATTGATTGATATAATAAATTCTGTAAGTTATGGAAAGATGGTCGAGTTGGTTTAAGGCACCGGTCTTGAAAACCGGCGTGCGTGTGAGCGTACCCAGGGTTCGAATCCCTGTCTTTCCGCCATAAATTTTTTATATGTAGGGCACATGGAGAATTACTCAAGTGGCTGAAGAGGCGCCCCTGCTAAGGGCGTAGGTCGGGCAACTGGCGCCCGGGTTCAAATCCCGGATTCTCCGCCAAAAACATCTAACAATATGTTAGGTGTTTTTTTTGTATAAATTAAGTGATTATTATAAGATATGGATGAAAAATATTATATAAGATAATAGTATATTAAGGCAATAGTATACTAAATAAATAGTATAATAATAATATGATTAATTTTTAGAGAGGGTATTTATGCTTAAAGGTAATAGAATTTACTTGAGGTTAATAGAAATTAAAGATATTAGAAGATTATATGATTTGTGCAATGATGAAGAAGTAAAAAAATATAATAACCAACTAACACATTCAGAAAAAAATAAAGCTTTACTTAAAAATATAAATAATATAGGCTTAGGTTTAAAAAAAGCATTAAGCATAATTAATGAAAAGAATGTTTTAGTTGGATTTATAACTTACAAACAAATCATGCACAGCAAAGATATTTATTCAATAGGAATCACTATTGGCAAGATGTATTGGAATAGGGGTTATGGTGAGGATTCAATAAACACATTAATTAAGTACTTATTTAATGATTTAAATGCATTAAGGATAGAGCTAGAAGTTGTATGCAGTAACTTAAGAGCTATAAGATGTTATAAGAAATGTGGTTTCGTAGAAGAGGGAAGAAAGAGGAATGGATATTATATAGATGGTGAAGAAATGGATATAATAATTATGGGTATCCTAAAAAAAGAGATGGTTTTATAATTTTTAGTTGATTTTTTATTATTAAACAACAAAAAAGTAGGAGTAATTATGAGTATAAGATTTATTTATGGAAGATCAGGAAGTGGAAAAAGTCAATTTTGTATAGAAGAAATAAAGAAAACAATAGAAAATAAAGAAGAATATAATATTATTTTATTAGTTCCTGAACAGTATACATTTAGTACTGAAAATAAAATTTTGCAACAGATAGGAGAATGCGCTCTTTTAAGAACAGAAGTTTTAAGCTTTAAGACAATGTGTCATAGAGTTTTTGAAGAGCGTGGAGGAAGAGTTAAACAAATAATAAAAGATACTGGTAAGCATATGTTAATACATAAAGTATTAAATGAAAAAATCGATGAATTAAATTATTTTAAAAAGATGTCAAGAGAACAAGGATTTAATAATGTAATATCTAAATCAATTACTGAATTTAAAAAGTATAATGTAGATATTAGTAATTTAAGAGAGTTAGAAGATAAAATAGATAATAATGAATTAATAGATAAGATAAGAGAACTATCTTTAATCTATGAAGCGTTTAATTTCAAAATGCATAGTTCATATATTGATACGGATGATGAATTAACTTTGTTAAGCAAAAAGTTATTAGAGAACAACATATATGAAAAAAGTGAAATATGGATAGATGAATTTACAACTTTTACACCTCAACAATTAGAAATTATAAGAATATTAGCAAAGGGCTCTAAAGTTAATATAACTCTTTGCATGGATAAGGTAACATCAAGTGAAAATAATGATATTACAAATGTATTTAGTTGTATAGAAGGTACTGAAAGTAAGATATTAAAACTAATGGAAGAAAATAATATAGGGTATATTAAGCCCATTAATTTAAATAATAAAAATTTATATAGATTTAAAGACAGCAAAGAATTAGGACATATAGAAAAGTATTGTATTACTTATCCGTTTAAAGAGTATATGGGAGAGAATAAGGATATAAGACTATACAAGGCAAATAATACTTATGATGAGATTGAGAGCGTCTCAAAGGATATAATTAAGCTTGTAAGAGACGAAGGATATAGATATAAAGATATATCTGTTGTGTGTAGAAATATAGATGATTATAACAAAATAATATCTGTTATATTTAATGATTACAATATCCCTTATTTCATGGATAAGAAAATTAAATTATTAAACAATCCACTAATAATTTTAATAACTTCTTCATTTGAAGTATTATTTAAAAACTGGTCTTATGAAAGTGTTTTTAAATATTTAAAGAGTGGATTAACTGGGATAGATAATAAATATATTGATAGATTAGAGAATTTTGTTTTAGAACATGGAATAAAGGGATATAAGTGGAGTATAGAAGAAATTAATAAACTTAAGATGTTAAGCCAGGAAAATGGAGTTTCTGATGAAGAATTGTTTATATTTGATGTAATGGAACAAATCAGGAATTCACTTCTATTATTTCATAATAAAATAGAAGGTAAACATACGGTTAGAGATATATGTAAAGCTATCTATGAGTTTTTAGTAGATATAAAAGCTTTTGAAAAAATAGATGCTTTAATAGAAGAATTTGAAGATTTAGGATTAGAAGATAAGGTTAAGGAATATAGCCAAGTTCAAACTATTGTCGTTGATATATTGGATCAAGCGGTAGATGTTATAGGGTTAGAAGAAATAGAATCATTTGAGTTTTTTAAAATATTAAATTCAGGATTTGAAAATGAAGAGATAGGTGTTATACCTGTGGCTTTAGATCAAGTTAATGTTGGAGATATAGCAAGAATAAAAGGAAGAGATGTAAAAGCATTATATATAGTAGGAATTAATGATGGTATATTGCCATCTAGTAATAAAGAAGAGGGAATTTTATCAGATAGAGATAGAATTGAGTTAAGAGAATTAGGAGTGTCATTAGCTTCTGATACTAGAAGTAAAGCATTTGAAGAACAATTTATAGTATATACTGCACTCACAATAGCTAGCGAATATTTAATGTTATCTTATCCTATGGCTGATTTTGAAGGAAAATCTTTAAGGCCATCAATAGTTATATCTAGAATGAAAAAGATATTTCCTAATTTGGTTGAAGAAAGTTCCATTTATGATTTAAATAAAAATACTGATTATTTAAATAAAATTATTGCACCAATTCCAACATTTAATGAATTAATATTTGCTTTAAGGAGAGATTTTGAAAATAAAGATATAGATGAGGAATATTGGGGAGAGGTTTATAATTGGTTTAAAGAAAATGAAAATTTTAGTTGGAAAATGGAAAATACACTTAATGGTTTAAATTATTCTAATACAGGAGAAAAAGTAGCAAGAAACAAGTTAAAATCTCTTTATACCAATAAAGATGGAAAATTAGCTTTCAGTGTTTCGAGGTTAGAGAAGTATGCAGAATGTCCATTTTCATATTTCATACAATATGGCCTTAAGGCCAAAAATCGTAAGGTATATGAATTTACACCCCCAGATTTAGGGTCATTTGTACATGAAGTTCTAGATTCTTTTACAGAAAAGGTTAAGGTAGATAAAATAGCATGGTCAGAGTTAGATAATCATAAATGTAGAAATATTGTATCAGATTTAATTGATAAAAAATTAAAAGAAGATAGTAATTCTATATTAAATAGTAGCAATAAATATAAATATTTTTCTCAAAGATTTAAAAGAGTTATTTCTAAATCAGTTTCTGTTATATCAGAGCAAATGAGAAGAGGACAATTTGAAGTATTTAATAATGAATTTTCTTTTGGAAATTATAAAGATGGAGAAGCAATAGTATTAAATCTTCCATCAAATAAAAAAGTATATTTAAATGGAAGAATAGATAGAATAGATACCCTAGATTTAGACGGTAACACTTATTTAAGAGTTGTAGATTACAAGACAGGAAATAAACATTTTGACTTAGTAGAACTTTATTATGGACTTCAAATACAACTTTTAGTTTATTTAGATGCACTACTTAGAAATTCGAAATATATATTGAAAAAACAAGCATTACCTGGTGCAATATTGTATTTTAGAGTAGATGATCCAATAATTAAAAGTAAAAAAGAAATGAGCGAAGAAGAAGTAGAAAAAGAAGTTTTAAATAACTTAAAAATGAACGGTTTGATATTAAAAGATGCAAAAGTAGTTAAGGCTATGGATAATGGGATGGAGACCGATGGATATTCATTAGTAATACCAGCTGCTTTAAAAAAAGATGGAGAGTTTAAATCAAATAGTGATGTAGTAACCGAAGAGGAATTTAATATTCTTAGGGAGTATGTAAATAAAAAGATGATTGATTTATGTGAGGATATGTTATGTGGAGATATTAAGATAGAGCCTACTAAACATTTAAATAATACACATTGTGATTATTGTGACTTTTCATCAATATGTCAATTTGATAGTAGCATTAAAGATAATAAATATAAAATTATAATGAAAAAATCTAAAGATGAGATTTGGGATAATATTAAAAAGGACTTAAATGAAAATAAAAAGTAAATTAGGTTTTTAAAGTTTTTAGTTAATATAATATGTTTTTTAATATTTGAATCTTAGAATTAATGATATTAGAGATTATAGAAATTTAATTGTTTAGATAGGAGTAAATTTATGGGTGAAACAAAATGGACGGATGAGCAGTTAAAGGCTATTACAACTAGAGAATGCAATTTATTAGTTGCTGCAGCTGCAGGATCTGGTAAGACTGCTGTTTTAGTAGAGAGAATCATACGAATAATTACTAATGAAGATAACGCTATAGATATTGATAAACTTTTAGTTGTTACATTTACAAATGCAGCAGCATCTGAAATGAGAGAGAGAATAGCTACTGCAATATCAAAACAATTAGATAGAAATCCAACATCTAAGAATCTTCAAAAGCAATTAACATTATTAAATAGAGCTAATATTACAACTATGCATTCTTTCTGTCTAGATGTAATTAAAAATAATTTTCATAAAATAGATTTAGATCCTTCTTTTAGAATATGTGATCAGACTGAAGGAACACTCCTTAAGATGGAGATTATAAATGAACTGTTTGATGATAAGTATGATGAGAATGAGAGTGAATTTATAAGATTTGTTGAAGCTTTTAGTAACTATAAAAGTGATGAAGGGTTAAAAGAGCTGGTTTTAAAACTATATAGTTTTACAATGTCAGGACCTTGGCCTCAGAAGTGGCTAAAAAATGCTGCAGAAGCTTTTAATATAAGCACCCTAGAAGAGTTAGATGAAACTAATTGGGCAAAAGTGTTAAAACAAAGCATTAAGGTTGAATTAGAAGGATATATAAAAATGATGGATAAAGCTGTTGAAATCATTAAAAATATTGAAGGATTAGAACCTTATTTAGATAGTTTTATTAGTGAATTAGAATTAATTATTTATGCTTATGATAATACAGATTTAAGTTTAGAGCATTTATATAATGCATTAAAAGGAATAAATTTCAATAGACTTAAGACAATAAAGAAAAACACTATAAGTGATGAAAATGCTCAAGATTTAGTTAAACAAATTAGAGATCAAGTTAAAAAGAAGATAGTTAGTTTAGTTGAGGGCACATTTTTAACATCACCTAATAATATGTTAGAGAATATTAAAAGTTCTTATCCATATGCAAGAGTGTTAACTGAACTTGTAGTGGAGTTTATAAATAGATTTAGTTGCAAGAAAAAAGAGAAAAATATACTAGATTTTAATGACTTAGAACATTTATGTTTAAATATATTAATCAATTATGATGATGAAGGTAACATAATTCCATCTAAAGTAGCAGAAAATTTTAAAGATTATTTTGATGAGGTACTTGTAGATGAGTATCAAGACTCTAATAATGTACAGGAAACTATAATTGAATTAATATCTAGAAAGAATTCAGATAACCCTAATGTATTTATGGTTGGGGATGTAAAGCAAAGTATATATAGATTTAGGCAGGCTAAACCAGAACTATTTATTGAGAAATATAATAGCTATTTTTTAGATAAAGGTAATAATAGAAAGATTCAACTTTATAAAAATTTTAGAAGTAGAGAAGAAATTATAAATGGAGTTAATTATATATTTAAAGAGGTAATGTCTAAGACTGTTGGAGAATTGGAATACACTGATGAGGAAGCTTTGAATTTAGGAGCTAATTATGCTTTAGAAAATGGTAAAGAAGATATAGTTGGTGGAGCTATAGAAGTTAATATTTTAGATAAAAGTTCCACTGAATCTACTCAAGAATTAAATGAAGAACCACTAATTGAAGATGAAGATATTGGAGATATTAATGTAGAAGCAAGAATTATTGCTAAAAGAATTAATGAGTTAATGTCTAAAAAAGATGATAAACAATTTAAGGTTTTAGATAATCAAACAGGTCAATATAGAAGTTTAAAGTATAAGGATATAGTAATTCTCTTAAGGGCAACTAAAAATTGGTCAGAAGTATTATTAGATGAATTAGGTTTAGCTGGTATTCCAGTGTATGCAGATACTGGATCAGGGTATTTTGAATCTATTGAAATTAGAACAATAATGTCTTTATTGAAAGTTATTGATAATCCAATGCAGGATGTTCCTATGATATCATTATTAATTTCACCAATTATAGGACTTACAGCTGAGGAATTAAGTGATATTAGGCTTATAAACAAGGATAAATATTTTTATGAAAATATAAATGAAATTGTTAAAGAAAAGCTAACATCAAAAGAGTTAAGAGACAAATGTATATATATAATTGAAAGCATTGATAAATGGAGAAAAAAATCAATGTATATGGCTATTGATGAATTTATTTGGTATTTGTATATGGATACTGCTTATTATGGATATGTTGGAGCTATGCCGAATGGAGTTCTAAGACAAGCAAATTTAAAAATACTATTTCAAAGAGCAAGACAATTTGGGGAGACTAGCTTTAAAGGATTATTTAATTTCATAAATTTTATAAACAAGCTAACTAAATCTTCAGGAGATATGGGAAGTGCTAAGATATTAGGTGAAAATGAAGATGTAGTAAGAATTATGAGTATTCATAAGAGTAAAGGATTAGAATTTCCAGTAGTATTTTTATGTGGTACGGGAAAGAATTTTAACTTGATGGATTTAAACAATAAAATTTTATATCATGATGAATTAGGATTAGGACCTGATTTTATAGATTTAGAGAAGAGGACTAGTATAACTACATTGCCTAAAGAAGCCATTAAAAAGAGTATGAGATTAGAAACACTATCAGAAGAGATGAGAATACTATATGTTGCATTTACTAGGGCTAAAGAAAAATTAATTATAACAGGTGCAGTAAGAAATGTTGAAAAGTCTATAGAGAGATGGATTAATTCAGCAGCATTAGATAAAAAGTTAATTTTACCTAGTGAAGTTTTAAAAGGAAAATCGTATATAGATTGGATTGGAATGGCTCTATGTCAACATAAAGATGCAACAATATTGAGAAAAGTTTTAGGCTATTCAGATGAAATATGTAAAGATGACTTATCTAAGTGGGAAATAAATATATGGAATAAAAATGATTTAACAAATGATGAAGGATTAGAAATTTTAAGCGAAGATAATGAAAATAAAGTATCAATATTAGATAAATGTATAGATATAAATATAAGAAATGAAATTAATAGAAGATTAGGATATCAATATAAATTTAAAGAATCAACTAAAATTAAAAGTAATATATCTGTATCTGATTTAAAGAAAAAAAATGATGAAGATGATTATGAATCACTTGAATTGTATAAGGAAGTTAGTAAAGTTATTACACCTAAATTTCTTCAAGAAGAAAAGGGATTATCACCAGCAGAGAGAGGGACAGCAGTTCATTTTGTAATGAAAAAGATAGATTTTAATAAGGTAAACTCATTAAAAGAAATTAAGGAACAACTAAATAAATTATTAGAAGAAGAATTTTTATTAGAAGAAGAATTTAAGGTTATTAATCCATACAAAATATTGAATTTTTTTAGAAGTAATTTAGGCAAAAGGGTTATTGAAGCATATAAAAGAAATGATAAAATTTATAGGGAAATACCATTTTATACTGAAATAAGTAGCTTAGAGATAGATAATTCATTACCGGAAAATTACAATAATGAAAAAGTCAGATTACAGGGTATAATAGATTGTTTCTTTGAAGAAAATGATGAATTAATACTTTTAGATTTTAAAACAGATTATGTAGAAGAAAACAGTGAACATGAATTAGACAATAAGTATAGAAAGCAATTGAAATATTATAGTGATGCAATATTTAAAATGACAGGAAAAAAAGTTAAACAAAGTTATTTATATTCTTTTTATTTAGATAAAGAAATAGAAATAATATTATAATTTATAATCAGCTTCTAACTATAAATATTATTATAAAGAATACTTATTTAAAATAATATTTATGAAGAACTATACCATATATAAGATAAAAAATTAATGTGATAAAAAAAGTACAGTAATAGATTTGCTTAGCGCTAAATCAATTACTGTACTTTTTTATTATAATATAAATATATATGTTTTAATTAACAATGTACAATTTAAGATACATCATTCTGTATTTTTTAACAATTCAGTAGTTTAAATATATAAACTTAATTAGAACATATATATTATTTAATTATAATTTTAGTATCTCTGGGAATGTTATCATAAATCCACTTAGCATCATTTAAGGAAAGTCGTATACAACCATGAGATGAACGTTTATTTAATGTAGTATCTAATATAGTAGTTTTATCCTTATCAAAAGGCATAGAATGAAATAAAATATCACCATCAATTTGAGTCCAATACTTCCCACCTTGATTATATTTTTCAGAAAAAAACCAAGCTCCTTTTTCCTTAATTGTAAATGAACCGCAAGGAGTATCTTCTCCATTAATGCCAGTAGAACATGAGAAGGTTTTATCTAAACTCCAATTATTAGAATTACCTTTATATATATAAGTCTTTTGATTTTTAATACTTATATTAATTAAGTAAGATGTATTACTTTTTAAATTTAATGTATTAATATTATAATTTGATAAATTATTTAGGCTAGTTTCAGACATTGCTTGAGAAGTATCAGAGTTTTTATCAAGATATTCTTGTTGTTTAACTTTAATTTCAGATATTTTTTTATTAATATCTTTATCTTCTCCAATTATGTCAGCACTGTCATATAAGCTGTTTAAGGCTTGTTTATAGTAATCACTATTAGCTAAATTATCACAATTAACGAATAAATCTTCTTTAATTTTATTTTTAGATTCACGTATACATATTAATGAGTCTATATAGTTTGGATCTAAAGGAGAAACATTATTAAAATAACTCATAGCTTCTAAATATTGATTTTTATTAAGGCAATCAATTCCATTAGTATAGTTATTAATTGAATCCTCAAGAAAAGGAATATTGTTTATAAGAGTAGACATTTCATTTGGGGTAAGACTATATCTATCTATTTCTTTAATCTTTGATAAAATTTCTTCTTGAGTTAGAGTTTTATCATCAATATTTTGCTTTAAATTATTTATATTATCGATAAAATAGTTTGATAGATCCTTTTTAAACATTATGTCTTTAAATGGATTAAAGTTTTCTTTGGTTAATAATAATTTATTTGCTTGTGAAAAGTTATTATTTTCAAAGTTTGTTTTAAATTCAGTAAAAAATTTATTATATTTATAAGCCTCAAAAAGTACACTTGATGTAAGTACTACTAATATTAATGAAATATATATAATTATTTTATGTGATTTTTTATTAAATTGAAAATGTTTATTAGTTTGCAAAATATACCTCCTATTTATTGCAGAACAAATATAATAAAAACTAAAAAGTCTTTTTACATTTGAATAATATAGAGCAATATTAGTTATAGTGTTATATTATAATATTAACAATAATTACTAATAATAAACCTTTATGTTTCATGTAATTAAATTATATGGTAAGATATTTATTAGAATTTACTTAATTTAAAGTTATATTGGAGGAAATAATGAAACAAAAAACTAATTTTTTTAAAAAGTTCATTAATTCTATTTATAATCTAAAAGAATTCTCTGAATATGCCAAAGAGGGATTTGGTAGAGCAATTTTATATGTATTTTTGATGGCTTTAATCGTTGGAGGTATAAAAGGAGCTGTAATAGGATATAAAGTTAATACAGAGATAGATAATATAAATAAAAGTTTACAAAGTGATGAGTATAAATTTTCTATAGAGAATGGTATATTAAACATGGAAAATTCACCTTTAGAATTTTCAAGTAACTCAAGTTTATTATATATTGATAAAGATAAAACATTAGATCAAGTTGATGAACTAAGGAGTTTAACTGTTCATAATGATTCTAATATATTATTTTTAAAGGATGGAATTTTATTAAACACGGAGATTAACACTCAAAAAATTTTTTATAAAGATATATTAGGTAATAATAATTTGAACAATACGAACTTATTAGTTCAAATGTCAATAATATCAAAAATTATTATTATGGCTATAGTTTTATATACAATATTTATGTGTTTTATAAATATCCTGATAAACTGCATATTTGTAACAGTATTTGCATCATTTTCACTAATATTTATGAAAATAGTAATGAAATATAGTGTATTATACTCAGTAAGTTTATATGCCGCAACATTACCATTTTTATTTCAAACTGTATTGGAGCTAATTTTCCCAAATATATATTTAGATACAATGTTTATAGTAGGAACATTAGTGTATGTGATCTTTATACTAAAGTATATTAAAAGTGAGATGTTAGATAAAATTAATTCATTAAAATAACTTGTAAATTTAGATAGAACTTAGGTATACCCTAATAAGTAATTATTTAAGTTACAATACTTAGAAATAAAAAGAAAAAAGTTCTCAGGTAGAATTTCTACGCTGGGAACTTTTTTATTACAGGTAATTCTAATAAAATCTAATTCTTTTTAAGCAGATAATGCATCACTATTATTAATTATAGTAGATATAGAATTCTTTTTTAACTTATTTTTCATAAAGTTATCAATAATTAAAGCTAAAGCTCCATCACCAGTTATATTAGTTGCTGTCCCAAAACTATCTTGTGCTGCATGAAGTGCAATCATTAATGGTTTTTCTATGTCACCAAATCCAAGCATTGTTTCAAGCAATCCAAGAGCAGCCATAACACCACCCCCAGGAACACCAGGCGCTGCTACCATAGTAACTCCAAGCATTAATATAAATGGTATCATTAGTCCCAAAGTTGGAATCTGTCCTTTCATAAGCATTACTCCAATTGAAGTTAACACAAGAGTTATAGTATCTCCAGCTAAATGAATTGTTGCACAAAGTGGAACAACTAAGTCAGCAACTTCTTCTGATACATTATTATCTCTAACACAGTTTAAAGTTACTGGAATAGTAGCTGCTGAGGATTGAGTTCCTACTGCAGTAAGGTAAGCTGGGATCATATTTTTTAGTAGTTTAAATGGATTTTCTTTTCTTAATATTCCTGCAACAGAATATTGCAATATTAAATAAGCAAATTGCAAAGAAAATAACAATAAATAAACTGTTGCAAAAGATTTAATAGTAGTAAAAATTTCTCCACTTAAGCTTAATTTAGCAAATATTGCTCCGATATAAATTGGAACAAGTGGAATAAGTATTTTTGAAACTATCATAGAAATGATAGAACTAAATTCTTCAAATCCCTTTAATAAAGAACTATTACTTATTTTTGAAAGTCCAATTCCAAAAATAAAAGCAAAAACTAATGCTGACATAATATTAAGTAGTGGTGGAATATCAATTGTAAAAAATGGATCTATCGTTAATCCTTGATTAGATGATAATGTAACATTGGTAATTAATTTTGGTAAAAATGTTATACCTAAGAAATACGCTAGAATTCCAGCAACAATAGTTGATATGTAAGCTAAAACAGTGGTAATAATTAATGCTTTACCAGAATTTTTACCTAAAGATGCTATACCAGGAACAATAAAACCAATAATTATTAATGGTATTACAAAAGATAAAAAACTTGCAAATAATGTGCTAAAAGTAGCTAATATTTTGATTGGAAATAGAACATTCATACTCTTGCAAGCTAATCCCAATAAAATTCCTAAAATGAGGAATAAAAAAATACGTTTAATTAATGAAAAATTATTCAACCTTAAGTCCTCCTTGTATATAATTACTGTGTATATGTACAAAAAACACATGTAATTCTATTGAATACAAATATACCACTAAACTATTTATTAGGTCAACACTTAGATATAATTTTTTTTAAAGTAAAATAAAAATTATTAATAAAATAGTTGTTTACATAAAAGTCATGTGATAATATAGAATTATAAAATAGAATAATTTGGAAATTTATATTGTTAGAATTTATTCATAAAAAGGGGAAATTTTAGATGGGTATGGTTGATAATTTAATAAACAATGTAACGCATGAAGATGAAGTACCAAGTAGAGCTGAGCTTACCAAATTATCAAAAGAAGAATTAATAAATAAGTGTATTGAGATAAGTCATTATAAAAGTTTGCAAGAAGATCTCCTTTTAAATATTTCGCATGATTTAAGGTCACCATTAAGTGTAATTTTAAGTGTATTGCAATGTTATGAAAGTGGATATTTAGATGAAAATAATAATTCTAAAATGGAGCAATACACCAGAAATATAAAAAGGAATAGTTTAAAAATGTTAAAGCTTATAGATAATCTTATAGATACTACTAGATTAGAGAGAGATTACTATAATATAGAAAGAAGAAATCTAGATGTAGTTAGCTTAATAGAAAATACTATATCTTCAATAGACAGATATGCAAAACAAAAAAATATATCACTAATTTTTGATACTAATATTGAACAGTGTGTTATAGCAGTTGATGCGGAAGCTTTAGATAGGATAATTGTGAATTTAATTTCTAATGCTATAAAGTTTTCGTTTGAAAATAGTAATATATACGTAAATTTATGGAAATCATCCAATGACTTGATAATATCTGTAAAGGATGAGGGCATTGGAATACCAATTCAGGATCAAAGTAAGATTTTTGATAGATTCATACAATGCACAAATAAAAAAAATAGTGAACATTGTGGAAGTGGAATAGGATTAGCTTTAGTAGAACATTTAACTAAAGCACATGGAGGATCTGTAGAATTAAATAGTATAGAAAATAAAGGTAGTGAATTTATTATTAAACTTCCAATAATTAAAATAAAAGAAAATGTAGAAGATAAAAAAAATCTTTTAAGTCAAAAAGATAATGTCCAAATGCTAGAAATAGAATTTTCAGATATTTATTTATAAAAATAATACTTTAAATTTAATTAAATACTTTAGGCATATTCAAAAAAATAACAAGCAAGTATGCTAGCTTATTTTGAGTCATAAGGAAGCTCGACTCGTATCACTCGCTGAGTAAGTGATTCACACAAAATCATAGATTGCACGGTGTGAAAGTTCGAAGAACGAAATATAAAATTTCGATTCTCACTTTTGGTTCTCTACTCATGTCGATAAGTTCAGACAATAGCGCGCTATGAGCTAAAATTACCTACTTGTCTGATACAAAATATGCTCAAAATATTTTACTTGTTATTTTATAAATTTCATATGTCTTATGTCTTATGTAATTTATAAAATAACATAAAGTATTTAATTCTATAAACTTGCGTATTATAATAGCTTGTGATAAGATATTTCTGGAAGTAAAATTAAAATAAATATGGAGCGTTAGTTAAACGGATATAACACACCGCTACGGACGGTGGATTGAGGGTTCGATTCCTTTACGCTCTACCATTATACTTAAATGAAAGTCTAACTATTTATAGTTAGACTTTTTTAGTATATTAAAAATAAGGAATAGTGTAATAATTATATATTAATAATAAATTATACAATTGGTTAAATTATATATTAGGCATATTAAAGAAAATAACAAGTAAAATATACTAGCTGACTTATTTGTTATTTATTTTAATATGCCTTAGTAAAATAAGTGAAGGTGCAATTATAATGAAAACTAATGTTTTAATTAATTTATTAGATAAGCATAACGAAGGAAATTTATTAGCTACGGATCAATTTAAACCTAATAAAGTACTTTATTTAAAAAGTAAAGAAAATGATAATTTATATAATCAAATAGAAAAATACCATAAAGAAAATTTTCCATTAGTTGATATTAAAAGCTATTGTATTAATGAAGGAGATATAGAAGGAATTAATAATATATTAAATGGTCTAATACCAGAAGAAACTATAGTTAATGTAACAGGAGGAAAAAGAATTAATTCTCTAATTTTATTAAATCAAGCATTAATTAAAGGATTTGATATTATATATGTAGATATTTTAAATAAAAAATTGTATAAATTAGGTGAAAATTCAAATGATATATTTCAACAATTTAAAGATATTTATTTAGATGACATTTTAAAAATAACAGGAGCAAATATATTATTGGATTCAACAACAATAAGTACATATCCAGATGTAATTAGTATAACAAAGAAAATTTATAAGAATTTAGAAATTTGGCATAAATATAAAAATAAGCTTTATGATGGTAATATATTTATACATGATTACGCTGAAAGTAATAAAATAATTGTTAATTTAGAGTACTTAAATGATGAAGAAACTAGAATACTAAAAATATGCTTAATATACTTACAAAATATTTGTGCAATACAATGTAAAAAAAACAAAGGTGAAATAAAAATATATTTTCAAAATGATTATTTAAAAGGATTTATATTTAAAAGTGGAACTTGGCTAGAGGTATTAACTAATATAGTAGTTAGAGAAATTAAGGAAATAGATGATGTTAAAAGTGGGGTAGTATTTGTATGGGATGAGGGAAAAACCAAAGTTAAGAATGAATTTGATGTATTAGCAGTTAAAGATGATATATTGATATGTATATCATGTAAAGATAGTTCTAAATATGATGAAAGTACATTAAATGAGTTGGATGTGTATAGCAAAAGATTAGGTGGAGATAATGCAAAGAAAATATTAGTAGCAACAAAAGAGCCTTCTAAAAAGTGTATTAATGAACGTGCAGATGCGATGGGAATAAATTTAGTAATATTAGATAAGGATATTAATAAATTTAAAAGTTCTTTAAAGAAAATAATTAATAATTAGAAAATAATACCCACACTTAAGGTATATAAAATAACAAGTCAAATATACTATAATACTGATTTGTTATTTTTTTAAAATACCTAAATATAAGTAGTGGGTATTATTTTTCACCAAATATGCGACGCATCTTTGGTCTATTATTTTCTTTCATGTGCCTTAGTACCAATTTTTTCGCCTAATAAAACTTTACACTCATAACCTTTTTTAGATTGAGCTAAAATATCATCATCTATTTTAATTTTATTTTTTTGGAAAAATAAGATTGTGGTTGAACCACCAAATTTAAAATATCCTTTTTCATCACCTTTGTTTACTTTTTTATCAGGTGAGTAAGTTTGAATTATAGAGCCAACGCAAGTTGCTCCAACTTCTATAGTTAGAATATCGCCAAAGTTATCTGATTTCAATATAGACCATTCTCTTTTGTTTTCACAAAAAAGTTTAGGTATCGAATTAAGAGCGATTGGATTAACTGAATAATAATGACCATTTATTTTAAAAGTTTCAGATGGAATTCCTGAATCTATAAAATGAAATCTGTGATAATCAGTAGGGCATAATCTTAGAATAACACATACTCCATTTTCGTAGTTTTTAGCAATTTTATCATCTTTAATTAATTCACTTAAACTATAAGTTAATCCTTTAATTTGAATAATATTATTAAGGTTAATATCATCATAAATAGTAATTCTTCCATCTCCCGGAGAAACTAATATATTTTCATCAGACACTATAGGTCTTGAACTAGGAATTAAAGTTCTAATAAAAAAATCGTTAAATGAAGTAAAATCAGAAATCTTTTTCTGAGCAATTGCCATATCAATATCAAAGTTTTCTACAAACTCAGGGATTTTTTTTGTACTTAACTTTGTATCACAAAATACACCATATAATTTTGAAAAAATTTTTCTTTTAGCAATTAATTCAGTAACGCCTTTACCTAGTGGAGATTCATAAGTCCATTCAATAAATTTTTTTCCAGCTATATTTTCTTCTTCATAAGTTTTAGTTTTTCTATCATATATTTTAATCATATATACCTCTTTCTTTTGAATGTGCCTAAATTAATATATAAGTCATCTTCCAATAAATAATTAGTCAGCATTCTTATCTTTTTTGTACTATACTGAATCAGCAAATACAACTAACAATAGCAGTATTAACTACACTCACGTCCTTGTCTAGTTCAAAAAATACTAAAAATCTTTGACTAGTTATTTATTTTACAATGCCTAAAGTAATTTTATCATACATATTAAAAATATCAAAAAATTAGAGTGTTTAAGAATATATAGTAAATGAATAGTGGTATAATGGTAATATTAATGAGATTAGAAAATGAGGAGATAAGTTGTGAATAAAACAAAGGTTTTAATTTTTAATTCTGCAATAGAAATATTTTCAAAATCAGGATATAAAGGATCCACTATGGATGACATAGCAGCAAATGCGGGACTTGCTAAGGGTACATTATATTATCATTTTACAAGTAAAGAAGAGATATTTAATTTTATAGTTGAAGAAGGACTAAAAATGCTTAATGATGAAGCTGTAAAAATAAAACAGCTAAATGAAAGTGCTATTGATAAATTAACAAAGATATGTAGAATACAATTAACATTCCTTTATGAACATAAGGACTTTTTTAAAGTAGTAATTAGTCAATTATGGGGAAATGAAAAAAGGCAAGATGAGTTAAGAAATAGAATTAGAAATTATATAAAGGAATTAGAGATTTACATTAAAGTAGCTATGGAAGAGGGTAAAATTAGACAAGGTGATAGTGAACTTATGTCTTATGAATTTTTTGGAACTTTATGTTCTGTTGCAATATATGAATCGATCAACATTGAAAAAATAGATTTAGAGGATATAATTGAAAAAACATCAAAGTTTATATTAAGAGGTCTCGGAAAAAATTAAATTATATGGCTAAATATAAAAAAATGGATAGTCTCTAAAGTGAGAATATCCATTTTATTTTGCTTTAATTATTTGTTTGATTCAGCAAATTCTAAGTATTCATCAAAACTCATAGTTCTATCAACTATAGATCCATCATCTTTAATGTCTATAATTCTATTAGCTATAGTTTGAATGAATTGATGGTCATGAGAAGCAAATAAAAGATTGCTACTATAATCCTTTAATCCATTATTTACAGCTGTAATTGATTCAAGATCTAAATGGTTAGTTGGTTGATCTAACATTAATACATTTGCATTTGAAAGCATCATTTTAGATAACATACATCTAACCTTTTCTCCTCCTGATAATACATTAGCTTGCTTTAAAGCTTCTTCACCAGAGAATAACATTCTACCTAAGAATCCTCTTATGTAACTTTCAGATTTTTCTTCAGAATATTGTCTAAGCCAATCTACTAAAGAAAGATCGCAGTCATTGAAATATGCAGAGTTGTCATTAGGGAAGTAAGCATTAGTTATAGTTATTCCCCATTTAAATTCTCCACTATCAGGTTCCATTTCTCCAGCTAATATCTTAAATAATGTAGTTACAGCTATTTCATTACCAACAAGGGCAATTTTTTCATCTTTGTTAACGATGAAGTTTATGTTATCTAAAACTTTAACTCCATCAATGGTTTTAGATAAATCTTTAACAGCTAATATATCATTTCCAACCTCTCTTTCAGGTTTAAATCCTACGAAAGGATATTTTCTACTTGAAGGTTGAATATCATCTAAAGTAATCTTATCTAATAACTTCTTACGAGAAGTAGCTTGCTTAGATTTAGAAGCATTAGCACTAAATCTTGCGATAAAGTCTTGTAAGTCTTTAATTTTTTCTTCTTTTTTCTTGTTTTGATCTTTTGATAATTGAAGAGCTAATTGGCTAGACTCATACCAGAAATCATAGTTACCAACATATATCTTAATTTTACCAAAGTCAACATCAGCCATTTGAGTACAAACTGTGTTTAAGAAATGTCTATCATGCGATACAACTATTACAGTTCCTTCAAAATTTGCTAAGAAGTTTTCTAACCAATTAACAGCCTTAAGGTCTAAGTGATTAGTAGGTTCGTCAAGAACTAATATTCCAGGATTACCAAATAAAGCTTGAGCTAAAAGAACTTTAATTTTTTCGGCACCTGTTAATTCTGACATTTTTTTAAAATGAATTTCTGTTCCTATTCCTAATCCTTGAAGTAAAGAAGAAGCTTCAGATTCTGCTTCCCAACCATTAAGTTCAGCAAATTCTCCTTCTAATTCAGATGCTTTAATACCATCTTCATCAGAAAATTCAGGTTTTGCATATATTTCATCTTTTTCTTTCATGATTTGGTACAATCTTTCATTACCCATAATTACTGTTTCTAAAACTTCAAATTCATCATATTTGTAATGATCTTGTTTTAAGACTGACATTCTGGTATTAGCTCTAATTATTACTTCACCTGTATTAGGTTCAATATCACCAGAAAGTATTTTTAAAAATGTACTCTTACCAGCACCATTAGCACCAATAACTCCATAACAGTTTCCTGGATTAAATTTAAGGTTGACATCTTCAAAAAGCTTACGTCCACCAAATCTTAAACTAACATTTGATACAGTTATCAATAAATTTCCCTCATTTCATAGCGTATTTATTCAGTTATTATACCATACAATAGTAGTTAAAGAGAACCATTGAGACAATCAAAACAAGCTTTATTATTGACATTTTTGTAAGTAAGGTGATAAAATTAAGGAAATTGTTAAACGGAGAGTAATAATTATGATATGCATTAATTTTAAAACTATTCAATTTAATAAAGCATATTACTTTAACTATTATAGGTAGAGCTTGTATTGATATTTATAGGTACAAGCCGAAAATGAACTTTGGTTTGTGTCTATGATGGTTAATGGTTTTTGTTATTCTCAAAATCGACCACATAGAAATTGCTATGTGGATTTAGGATTATTAGTATTGTAGGAGCCGAGCCACATAGTAAAAAACTATGTGGCTTTATTTTATGTAGGAGGTACAGTAGGAAATGGCTAAAAGAGAAAATTTCACAAGTAGAGCAGGTTTTATTTTATCGTGTATAGGAGCTGCAGTAGGATTAGGTAATATATGGATGTTTCCATATAGATTAGGTCAAAATGGAGGAGCAGCATTTCTAATTCCATATTTTATATTCGTGTTAATACTAGGATCAACAGGATTGATAACAGAGTTTGCTTTTGGAAGGAAATTTAAGGGTGGCTCAATGACAGGAATTAGAACTATATTTAATGAAAAAAATAAAAAAGGTGGTTTATTAGTAGGTTTAATACCAGTAGTAGGGCTTGCGGGAGTATTTATGTTCTATAATGTAGTTGTAGGATGGATAATGAAGTATTTTTCAATGAGTATTACAGGAGAATTATTTTCTATAGATGTTAATACATTTTTTCAAGGGTTTGCAGGAAGTAGTGAAACAATTATATGGGATTTTATCGCTATAGCATTAACACTAATTATAGTTTATGTTGGAGTAACAAAGGGAATAGAGCTGATAAATAAGATAATAATGCCAGCTTTATTTATTATATTTATTCTTCTAGCTATAAGATCACTTACATTACCAGGAGCTATGGAAGGAGTTAAATATCTTCTAACTCCTAAATGGGAGTTCTTATTTAAAGCTAATACTTGGGTTATGGCATTAGGACAAGCTTTTTTCACAGTATCATTAAATGGTTGTGGAATGGTTGTTTATGGTAGCTATATGAAGAAAGATTTTGATATACCAAGGTCAGCTTTAAGCACTGCTATTTTAGATACCTTAGCAGCACTTCTTGCATCATTTGTTATAATGCCAGCAGTATTTGCTTTTAAGTTAGATCCTATGGCAGGGCCACCATTACTATTTATAACAATGCCAACAATATTTAAGTCAATGCCAGGTGGTAGTATAATTGCAATAGTATTCTTTTTGAGTTTATTATTTGCAGCTATATCTTCTACCATTAATATGTTAGAAGGACCAGTTGAAGCATTAATGTCTCAAACAAAGTTTAGTAGAAAGAAGTCTGCTATGATTATTGCTGCTATAACATTTATATTATCAATACCATTAAATTTAAGTATGACTACTTTTGATAATTTTACTAATCTTATAACAATAATAATATCACCTTTAGCAGTACTTATAGTTTTCTTTGTATTTTACTATATGTATGATAATAAGAAAATCTTAGAGGAGATAAATTCAGGGGCAAGTAAAAATTTTGGAAATGGATTTTTAAAGTTTGCCAAATATGTTTTTGCAATTGTTACTATAATAGTTATAATTTTAGGTGTTATGTATGGAGGAATTGGTTAAGTTTATAAAATATTATATTTAAACAGTAAACTTAAATTATTAAATCATGATATAATTCCTAGAATATAAGAATATAAGAATATAAGAATATAAGAATATAAGAATATAAGAATATAAGAATATAAGAATATAAGAATATAAGAATATAAGAATATAAGAATATATAGCAATAATGAAGGATAAAAGGTATATACTTCAAAAATGAGCTGTCTTTTACGAGAAAATAATTCATCGTAAAAGACAGCTCATTCATTATATATTTTTAAATTATATAATGTAGAAAAATACACAAATAAAATGACAAAGTGTTCCTAATAATATAAAGACATGAAATATTTCATGAGAACCAAAGATTCCTATCTTTATTTTATCTTTTTTTAATGCATATATAACTCCACCGATTGTATACATAAGTCCACCTATAACAAAAAAAGTTAAACCACCAGTAGCTAGTACTTTAGATAATGGATATATTACAAAAATAGCAAACCACCCAATTGCAATGTACATAACACTACTTAGCCATCTAGGACAAGTAACCCAAGCAATTTTAAATAGTATTCCAAGTATTGCAGCGGTAGCAACAGTTATAAACAGTTTATTCCCTACAGGACTATTCAATGCTATTAAACAAAATGGTGCATAAGAACCTGCTATAAGTACAAAAATCATAGAATGATCTACTTTTTTTAATATTTTAATTACTTTTGAATTTGCGATAACAGAGTGATAAGTTGCTGATGCACTATAAAGTAAAATCATGCTAACTCCAAATAGTATAATTGAAAAATATTCTATTTTAGAGCCATTTGTTAATGTTAGTTTAGTTAACATTATAATTAATCCTATTAGTGATAAGACAGCACCAGTTAAATGTGTTAACCCATTTACAGGTTCTCTTAAATATTTATTCATAATCTATACCTCCTAAATTCATCATGTAGTTTCAAAAACTATATGATGCTATATTCATATTATTATATAAGAGTATATTAAAGTCAAATACTATAAGAAAGTATTTTTAGCTCTTTATATAATATTTTATCCTATTTTCTTGAATTATATCAATAATACTATTAAAATTAAATATGGACAGTTCAGTATATAGTTTTAAAAACTAGATTGGGAAGTGAAGGAATGAAAAAAGAAAATATATCAGATATTATAGAGAATTTAAATGCAGATCAAAAGATAAAATTAGAGGATATACCAGATTTAGATTTATATATGGACCAGGTGATTCAACTTTTTGAGAGCAAATTATCAAGTCTTAAACGTAAGGAAGAAGATAAGGTATTAACCAAAACTATGATAAATAATTATGCTAAAGCAAAGTTATTGATGAGCATAAAGAATAAAAAATATTCTAAAGAACATTTAATATTAATGAGTTTAATATATGATTTAAAGGGATCATTATCAATAAGTGATATAAAAGTTCTTTTAGATAATATTGTTCAAAAATATGAAAATCATGAAGATTATAATTTAAGAGAACTTTACAAAACATATTTAGAAACTAGTAATGAAGATAGTAAGGAATTTAAGACTTCCGTTAGAAATAAGGAAGAGAATTTAACAAACCTGCTAAGGGAACATAATATTCAAGGAGATTTTGAAGAAAATTTTTTACTTATATGTTCTATGATATCTATGAGTAATATGTATAGAAGAATGGGAGAAGCATTAATTGATAAATTTTTTATAAAGGGTGATAAGTAAAATGAAGAATTTAAATGATTTACATAAAGAATTAGTAAGCATTGATGGAAGAGGATATAAAGCATATAAACAATTAGAAGGTATGTATGAGTTTAATGATTATATATTATCAATAGACCATGTACAAGGAGACTCATTTGCATCGCCATCTAAAGTAAGAATAATAGTTGATCAAAATATAGCTAAGATTCCTGGTGGATTATTAGATAAAAAATATAAAAGTATAGCTGTTCAAGATTATATTACTAGATTGTTTTATAAGAATATTAATATTTTTAGTAAAAAGGTATTTGGATCAGGTAAGAGTGGATTAATTTCTATAAGTAAATGTCCACAAGAAATTTTAAATAGAACATCAATTATAATAGATGAAAAATCAATACAAGCGAGGATAGACGTTGGTTTTCCAGCAAGAGGAAGAAGCGTACTTGCAAAGGAACTTGAGAAGATTTTGTTTGAATTTTTACCTAAAATTATAGAAGCTTCATTAATCTATAATAATATTGATAAAAATAAACTTATAAATCAAATTAAGTTAGTAGAGGATCAAGAATTTATAAGAACAGAACTTAATAAGAAAAATTTAGTTGCATTTGTTGCAAATGGTTCTATTTTACCTAGAGAAAGCGGGATTTCCACTAAACCTTTAAAAGATGGAAGAGCATTTTATTCTCCTAAGACTTTAGAAGTTAAATTTGATTTACCTAATAGAGGAGAAATTAAGGGGATGGGAATCCCAAAGGGTATAACACTTATAGTCGGAGGAGGATACCATGGGAAGTCTACACTATTAAGAGGATTAGAACTTGGAGTGTATAACCATATTGAAGGTGATGGTAGGGAGTTTGTAATAACTGATGATACTGCACTAAAAGTAAGAGCAGAAGATGGCAGAGTTATTCACAATAATGATATATCTTTATTTATAAATAATCTTCCAAATAAAAAGGATACAAAAAAATTCTTTAGTGAAAATGCTAGTGGAAGTACATCACAAGCTTCTAATATTATTGAAGGTATGGAAAGTGGAACAAAGACATTTTTAATAGATGAAGATACATCAGCGACTAACTTTATGATAAGAGATGAAATAATGCAAAAACTAGTATCTAGAGAAAAAGAGCCTATTACTCCATTTATAGAGATAGTTAAATCCTTATATGAACAAAAAGGAATATCAACTATTATTGTTGTCGGAAGTTCTGGAGACTATTTTGATATTGCAGATAATGTTATACAAATGGATTCATATGAAGCTAAAGATGTAACAAATGAAGCTAAGGCACTTAGTAGTGGTAAGATACTTGAAAGAATTAAAGAAAAAAACATTAGTATAGATGTTAATTTAAATAGAATAGTGAAAAACGGAAGTATAGAAAATGGATATAAGGGAGTTAAGATAAAGACGTTAGGAATGGATGGATTATCTATAAATAAAGAAAATATAGATTTAAGAGCTGTGGAACAGATAGTGGATAGTGAACAAGTTAATGCAATTGGAGAAATTATGAAATGGGCAGAAGATAATATTATAGATGGAAAAAAGACATTAATAGAAATAACAGATAGTATTATGGAGTATATAAGTAAAGAAGGCCTTCTTAAGATTAATGAAATAAAAGGGGGGCATGGAAATTTAGCTATGCCAAGGCGTCAAGAAATTATGGGGGCTTTTAATAGATTTAGAAATTTAGTCATATCCAAATAAAGATGTAGATATATAACAATATAAAAGGATGCAGACTTTTAGAATGTATCCTTCTTCAAGGACATTATAAAAGAGATTATGTGGATGTAAAAGGGGCTGTCTCAGAATTACTAAGTGAAGTAATAACAAAGAAATAGAAATAATATTTATTAAAGAAGACTAGAAAAATTTCGCTAAGATTTTCTAACATTTAAAGTTGTACCCATAAAAGATTGCTCCTAATATGCATTAGGACAATCATTTATGGAACAACTTCAAATGAAGAAACTCTAAGCTTATTTTTCAATGCTTCTTCCACAAATGTTATTTCTATTTCTTTTTAGAATATACATCATATCAGTAAATGATTTGTATTATGAGACAGCCACTTTTTATATGTATAATCATCTAGTCCTTCCCTAAGTTAATCAATATAAGTTGAAAAAATAAAAAAGTTAAATGATGTATTTAAAATAATAATTTATAAATGCAATTTAAGCTTATTAATAATATGTAAAAATATGAAGTTTAATACACGCTTAAACATATAATATATAAAACAAGGTGATAATTTATAATATTTTTTACTATGTATTGAGGCAAAGACAAAGGGAGGATATGTTCATGCACAAAAAGATAAAAACAATGTTTAGAAACTTCTCGATTAGGAAAAAAATAACAGTAGGTTTTTCAATGATATTAATATTAACGTTTGTATTTATGAGTGTAGCACTAATTGGTTTTCGTAGTTTAGCTAATAAAACTAATGATTTATATACTGGACCATTTAAGGTCATTGACATAACATGGGATATGAAAATAGAATTTCTTAAAATGCAAACAAGCATGTATCAGGCTATGATTGAATCAAAAGATAGTAAGATACAAGAAAATATAAACAATGTAGATGCTGAAGTAAGAGATATTGAAGATAATATCAAAAATCTTAGAGAAGTGTTTTTAGGAGATCAAAAGTTAATAGATAATTTTGAATATTGTATGCGAGAAATAAAATTAGAGAGAGGAAGTATATGCGAATTGCTTCTACAAAATAAGGATACGGAAGCAAATGAATTAATTTTGGGATCATATACTAAAGGACTAGAAGATGCTAAAAATACTTTGGTGAATATTAGTGAAGATGCAAAAGAAAAAGCTGGAGTTTTTGTAAAAGATGCAAACACATCTAAGAATGAGGTATTTGTAGCATCTATATTAACGATAGTAATTATCTTAGCTATGGCTATATTAATGAGTAAAATCATACAAAAGAGTTTACTTGAAGGTGTTAATCATGTTATGAAAATGTCTAAGAATTTAGCAAAAGGGAATCTTAACACAGACTATAGCTATCAATCTAAGGATGAGATGGGAGAGATGGCTAAAAATTTAAATGGGACTGTAGAGACATTAAGTGCATATATAAGTGATTTATCATTAGTTATAGGAAATATAGCAGATGAAAATTTAGATATAGAAACTTCAATTGATTATAAGGGAGATTTTATGCCTATAAAAACTTCTTTAGAAAATATTATAAGTTCATTTAATAGTATATTTAAAAATATACACCAAGCATCTGATTTAGTAGCAAGTAGTTCAGAGGAAATATCATCAACTACTCAAAATCTTTCGGATGGTTCTACAGAGCAAGCAAGTGCAGTAGAAGAATTATTTTCAAGTTTTAATGAAATATTAATTCAAGTTAATAAAAATACAGAAAATACTAAGAAGGCTAATAAGTTTTTTGATAATACAAAAAAGGTTGTAGCAGATGGAAATAAAAAAATGCAAGAATTAATGGAATCTATGGAGAAAATGACTAAGTCATCAAAGGAAATTGCAGCAATTATAGGGACAATAGAAGAGATAGCATCACAAACAAATCTTCTGGCATTAAATGCTGCGATAGAGGCAGCAAGAGCTGGTGATGCTGGAAAGGGATTTGCAGTAGTAGCAGATGAGGTGAAATCACTAGCACAGGAATCTTCAAAAGCAGTTAAGAGTACTACCCAAATTATAGAAGATTCTATAAATGTAGTAGTTAATGGCGGTCAGTTAGCTAAAGAAACAGAAGAAGCACTAGAAGTTATAGTTAAAGATGTAGACGATATATCAGAATTAGTAAAAGAGATAGCGCTAGCATCAGAATATCAATCAAAAGCTATAGGGGAAATGACATTAGGCGTGGATAAAATATCAGAAGTTGTACAAACAAATTCAGCAACAGCAGAAGAAACAGCTGCAGCTACAGAGGAATTGGCATCTCAAGCTCAACTATTAGAGCAGGAAATATCAAGGTTTAAATTAAAAAGCAAGTAATTAACGGTAAAGACTATATCTTAAATTTAAAGTGAGATATAGCCTTTATTTAGGCACATGAAAGAAAATAATAGACCAAAGGATGCATCGTATATTTTGTGTCAGACAAGGATACAAGTTCAGTTAATAGCGAGCTATTAGCTGAATTTGCCGACGCAGTATGACGCAAAATAGACATGCATACTGATCTATTATTTTTTTGAATGTGCCTTATTAACAGAGTATTATAAATCGAAGCCATATGGAGTGTTAACTTGATAAGATAAATGAGGTATAGTAATATAAATATCAAGATGTAAATTTAACTTTAAGGGGATGTAGAAATGGGCTTTCGTAATAATTTAAAAGATGCAAATAGAATAGTTGTAAAGGTAGGAACATCAACATTAACTTATGATAATGGTAATATCAATTTAAGCAGAATTGAAAAGTTAACAAGGGTTTTATCTGATATAGTTAATTCAGGTAAAGAAGTTGTACTTGTGACATCAGGTGCAATTGGTGTTGGTGTAAGTAAATTAAAGTTAAAAGAAAAGCCCGAAAGCATAAGAGAAAAACAAGCAGTAGCATCAGTTGGACAATGTGAGCTAATGCACATATATAGTAAATTTTTTGGGGAATATAGTCATGTAGTAGGTCAGGTTTTACTTACTAGAGATGTAGTAGAAGACGATCATATTAGAGAAAATGTATGCAATACATTTGAGACTTTATTAGAACATAAGATAGTTCCAATAGTAAACGAAAATGATACAGTTTCTATAGATGAAATAGAGAATATAGTTAAATTTGGAGATAATGATAATTTATCAGCTATAGTTGCTTCATTAGTTAATGCAGATCTACTTATAATATTATCTGACATAGATGGTTTTTATGATTCAGATCCAAGAAGTAATGATAATGCAAAACTATTAAAGGAAGTTAAAGAGGTGACTCCTGAATTAGAAGAGTGTGCTGGAGGTGCAGGATCAAACCTAGGAACAGGTGGAATGATTACAAAAATTATAGCTGCTAAAAAAGCGGTAAAAGCTGGTGTAGATATGGTTTTAGCTAATGGAAGTGAACCAAGTATATTAATAGATATTTTAGAGGGTAAAGAAATAGGAACTTTATTTATAGCAAATAAGGCACATTAAAGAAAATAACAAGTCAAAGATGCAACGTATATTTTGTGCCAAACAAGGAGGTAATATCAGTTCATAGCAGGCTATGGACTAATATTACAGACGTGAGTAGAGGACCAAAATCTATGATTTTGTGTGAATCACTTACTCAGCGAGTGTATACGAGTCGAGCTTCAGTATGACACGAAACAGACTAGCATGCTGACTTGTTATTTATTTTAATGTGACTAAATAAATTGGGGGTATGAAAAGTGAGCGAATTAAGTTTAAAAGGTGAAAGATCTAAAGAAGCATCATATATACTTATGAATGCTACAACAACACAAAAGAATGATGCTTTAATAAAAATGGGAGAAAAGTTAATAGAACATAAAAATAATATTCTTAATGAAAACAAAAAGGATTTAGAAAATGCAATTTTAAAGGGAACATCTAAGGCAATGCTAGATAGACTTTCTTTAGATGAAAAAAGACTTGAAGATATGGCAGATGGTTTAAGACAAATAGTAAAACTTGCAGATCCAATAGGAGAAGTTACTTCTATGTGGAAGAGACCTAATGGTCTTCAAATAGGTAAACAAAAAGTTCCTATGGGAGTTATAGGAATAATTTATGAGGCTAGGCCTAATGTTACTTGTGATGCAGCAGGGCTTTGTTTAAAAGCTGGTAATACAGTAATTTTAAGAGGTGGTAGTGAAGCTATAAATTCCAACGTGGCTATAGTTAAGGCTTTATGTGAAGGAATAAAAGAATCAGGACTTCCAGAAGCATCACTTCAATTAGTAGAGGATACTAGTAGAGAAGTAGCTAATGAAATGATGAGATTAAATGAATATATAGATGTACTTATTCCAAGGGGCGGAGCAGGACTTATTCAGGCAGTAGTTAAAAATGCAACTGTTCCTGTAATAGAGACTGGAGTAGGAAATTGTCATGTTTATGTTGATGCTGGAGCAGATTTAGAAATGGCAAAAAATATAGTTATAAATGCAAAGACTAGTAGACCTGCTGTATGTAATGCAGAAGAGAAACTTTTAGTTAATAAAAATGTTGCAGAAGAATTTTTACCTACTATTATTTCAGCTTTAAGAGAAAAAGGAGTTGAAGTTAGAGGGGATGAAGAGGTACTTAATATAGTTAAGGATGTTAACGAAGCATCTGGAGAAGATTGGGGAAAAGAATATCTTGATTTTATAATTAGCATAAAAGTAGTTGCCAATGTAGATGAAGCTATTTCTCATATAAACAAGTATGGAACAGGACATTCAGAAGCAATTATAACAAAGAGCTACGATAATTCTCAAAAATTTTTACAAAGAGTAGATGCAGCAGCAGTCTATGTTAATGCATCAACAAGATTTACAGATGGATGTGAATTTGGATTTGGAGCCGAAATAGGAATTAGTACTCAAAAGCTTCATGCAAGAGGACCTATGGGATTAAATGAGCTTACAACTACTAAATATATTATATATGGAAATGGGCAGGTAAGATAGGAGATCGTTTATGGAATGGAAGATTAAAAAATTTAATGAACTTAGTATAGATGAGCTTTATGAAATTTGTAAAATTAGATATGAAGTTTTTGTATGCGAACAGAAAATTTACCAAGAAAATGATTTTGATGATATTGATAAAGAAGTTTTTCATTTATTTTTGCAAGATAATGAGAAGATAGTAGCTTATGAGAGACTTATTCCTAGTGGACTTACATATGAAGAGGCTTCAATTGGAAGAGTTTTGGTTTTAAATGAATATAGGAGAAAGGGGATAGCTAGTGAACTTGTAAAAAGGGGAGTAGAATTTTTAAAGAAAGAACTTAAAGAAGATACTATTGTTTTATCAGCTCAACTTTATGCTAAGAGTCTTTATGAGACACAAGGATTTAAGGTTATGTCAGATGTTTATGACGAGGTAGATATACCTCATGTTAAGATGAAATTAATTTAAGTAATATACATCTAATAATTATAATGTTTTAAAGTTATATTATAATATAACTAAATTACTTATAGAAAAATTAAATTATAAATATAGCAGTAAGGCGTTGTAAAATAAATAACTAATCAAAGATACAAGAAGATTGATTAGTTATTTATTTGTAGATGACTAAATTATGTTCAAATTGAATACTGCTATATTTTATTTTGGTATTTAGAATGTATTATAAAATTGGGTTTGGTAAATATGGGGGGTGCAAAATGAATAATAAATTACATAAGAATGCTGTGAAATCATGGGTTATAGCAAGGAGTATAGGAGCTATAATTTTCTTGATAATTTCTTTGTTTGCATTTTATATTACAAAATATAAGTTTCAAATACACTGGGTAATTAGTGGTGAAAAATATATATTAATATTAATAATGATTATAGAAGGACTAGCTATCATTGATGCAGTCATATATCCATTATTAGAGTATAAGCAATGGATATATGAAGTTACAAGCGATAAGATAGATTTTACAGAAGGTATTTTTACAATTAAGAGGACAATAATACCAATAATAAGAATTCAGCATATAAAAGTTAATCAAGGACCTATAAATTCTAAATTAGGATTGGCTGATATTGAAATATTTACAGCTGGAGGAGAACATAAAATTCCTAATATTGAGATTAAGGTTGCAGAAGATATAAGCGAATATCTAAATAAAAAAATAAAAGAAAAAGTGGAGGAATTTGATGAAGAAAACATCAATTTATAGAGGCCACTGGAGTGATATAATTAGAACTATATTTTCTCATGTATATGCTGTTTTTATTTTTATATTAATATTTGCTCGTAATAGTGGAATTTCAAAGGTTTTAATGTATATTTTAATTGCTATAATATTAATAAGTATATATTCAATATTAGTATGGAGGAGTAATTACTTTTATATAGAAGATAATATATTTATTTGTGTAAAAGGAATATTGTCTAAAAGTAAACAACAGATACCACTAAATAAAATAACTACTGTAGATATGGAATCAACTATGATGAACAGGATATTTGATGCAGCTACGTTAAAAATAAATAATGGAAATGCTACATCAAATGAGCCAGAGTTTAAAGTAACTATGAAAAAATCATATGCAATAGAGCTTAGAAATATGATTTTAAAAGTAAATGACTCAAACAATAAAGGTATAGAAGACAACTACTCAAATAACAAAGATATAGAAGACAATGATGCAAACGTCTTTCAAGCAAGCTCAAAAGATATAATATTATATGCATTAACTAAGGGGAAATTTGGTTGGATAGTTATGTTATATGTATTTATAGATAAATTTAAAGATGTTTTTGAAAAAAAAGTAATTAATAATGTAGATAGTTATACAGGTACATTAAAGAACTTTTTCTTAGATCATGGAACATATAACTTAGTGTTTAGGATATTTATAGTTTTAGTAGTTCTATATATAATTTCAACAATAATTTCTATAATAACTGAATTAATTAGATATAATAAATTTAAAATATTCAAAAAAGAGGAATCTCTTAATGTGCAATATGGGTTAATTAATTTGAAATCATATTCAATACCTATTGAAAAGATTCAGGGGTTAAAGTTTAAACAGAATATATTGCAACAATTATTAGGGTTATATAGAATAGAGGCAGTAGTAATAGGAAGTGATAAAAATAATTCATTACTTTTTCCAATTGCAAATAATAATTTAAAAGATCAATTTATAAAACAACTAATACCTGAATATACATTTAATTCAGCTATAAATAAATCACCTAAAAGAGCTGTTTCAAGATTTATAGTTAAAAGAACTATAATTGTTTTATTTATTTCGATAATATCAATTTTTACTTTTGATAAAATAGTTGATAAAATTAATATCACACTTTTTATTAAATGTGTGATAATAGCATTATTGGCATTTTCTCAAATTATATTAGGATATATTGATTATATTAATAATGGTATATCTGTAGAAAAAAAGTTATTATTATTGACAAAAGGAACAAGAAATAAAATAACTCATATTATTAAAAAAGAAAAAGTACAATCTCTAGAAATGAGACAAACTATATTTCAAAAAAGAAAGCTAGTTTGTACATATAAGATAGATATTGCAACAACTTCTTTTGGAGAGACTATAGATATAAAAAATCTTGAAATAAAGAAGTTTATGAATATAATATAAGGCATATTCAAAAAAACAAATTAGCATATTTGATTTGTTATTTTCTTTCATATGCCTAAATTTAAAAATATGAAAAAAGGGCCGTCGCAGAATTATAAAGTGAAGCAATAACAAAGAAATAGAAATAACATTTATTCAAGAAGACTAGAAAAATTTCACTAAGATTTTCTAACATTTAAAGTTGTACCCATAAAAGATTGCTCCTAATATGCATTAGGACAATCATTTATGGAACAACTTCAAATGAAGAAACTCTAAGCTTATTTTTCAATGCTTCTTCCACAAATGTTATTTCTATTTCTTTTTTGAATATAAATCATATCATTAAATGATTTGTATTATGAGACAGCTCTTTTTTTGTTGTAATAATAATCACAATAAAAAGAATTTAGTCATAGCTTATTAATAAGTACGAAATGATCAAAGGTAAAAAAACAAAAAGATAGTACCGTTGGAAAACGTTAAGAGGGGGAAGTAAAAGTGAAGCTTAAGGATGCTAAGCTATCATCAACTGTAAAAGTTATTAATATAGATGCCCAAGGAGATTTAAGAAGGAGATTTTTTGATTTAGGAATAATAGAGGGTACTAGTATAGAGGTTTTGTACTCAAGTCCTTTCGGAGATCCTACAGCATATCTAATTAGAGGTGCTGTTATAGCTATTAGGGAAGAAGATGGTGAAAAGATTCAGGTAGTAAGTTGTAGTTAGGAGGATGATATGGGGTTAACTAAAAGTTCAACAGGCATAAATATATTATCGGGAGAAAAAGATAATGGATGTGAAAAATCAAGATTCGAAATTGGATTAGCAGGGAATCCTAATGTAGGAAAAAGCACTGTTTTTAATGCACTTACTGGACTTAATCAACATACGGGAAATTGGCCAGGAAAAACCGTGGCAAATGCTGAAGGCTGTTATGAATATAATAACTCAATAAATAAAGTTATAGACCTTCCAGGAACTTATTCATTGTTGTCTAGTTCAGAAGAAGAGGAAATAGCTAGAGATTATATATGTTTTAGTAATTCAGATTTAATTGTTGTTGTTGCAGATGCAACTTCATTAGAAAGAAATTTAAACTTGTTTTTTCAAATATCAGAGATTACTGAGAAAGTAATACTTTGTGTTAATTTAATTGATGAAGCAAATAAAAAAGGAATTACTATAAATAAAAAGCTACTTAGTAATGAAATAGGCGCTTGTGTTGTATTAACAGCTGCAAGACAAAATGTAGGAATAGAACAACTGAAAAGTAAGATAAAAGAGGAAAGTGAAAATAAAAGGATAAAAACAAAAGAAATTATATATGATGAACATATAGAAGATGGTATAAATAGAATCAAAGAAATCTTAAAAGATAATAAATGTATACTTAGCGATGAAAGAAAACTTAGGTGGGCTGCATTAAGATTGTTAGAAGGTAATAATGGAATAACAAATTCTATAATAACAAATTTTAATATAAATAATGAAACAAGTTTAGAAATTGAAAATATTAGAAAAGATATAAAAGAAAAGTGCAAAGATAAATCAATAGAAGATTTAGTAGTAGAGAAATTAGTAAAAGAGTCAGAGTCTATAGCTAAAAAAGTTGTTCAAGTGGAAAATAAATATGATACTTTTCATAAAAAAGTAGATAAAATACTGGTATCTAAAGGAACAGGAATACCAATAATGATAATACTTTTAATGGTAATACTTTGGATAACAATTACTTTGGCTAACTATCCATCTCAATTATTATCTAACTTATTTGCAAATATAGAGGGATGGCTTAGAAATGTACTTGCACAAACTTCAATACCTATATGGTTAAGTGGAATGTTAATAGATGGCGTATATGTAACTTTAGCATGGGTAATATCTGTTATGCTACCACCAATGGCAATATTTTTTCCAATGTTTACACTGCTTGAAGATTTAGGATATTTACCAAGAATAGCATTTAATTTGGATAAATGTTTTAAGAAATGTTGTTCATGTGGAAAGCAAGCGTTAACAATGTGCATGGGACTTGGATGTAATGCAGCTGGAGTTATAGGATGTAGGATAATAAATTCTCCAAGAGAGAGGTTAATCGCTATATTAACAAATGTATTTATGCCTTGTAATGGAAGATTTCCAACATTAATAACAGTAGCAACAATATTTATTGGAGGGGGATTAGTTGGTGGAATTACAGGAAGTTTAGTATCTGCAATGTCTGTAACTGCAGTAGTGATACTTGGAGTGATTATGACTTTAATATCTTCTAGAATTTTATCAAAGACAATTTTAAAAGGTATACCTTCTAATTTTATATTAGAATTACCTCCATACAGGAAACCTCAAATAGGTCAAGTAATAATTAGGTCAATAGTAGACAGAACTTTATATGTATTAGGAAGGGCAATAGCTGTAGCAGCACCAGCGGGCATAGTTATATGGATTTTTGCTAATGTACCCGTTGGTGGAGGAAGTTTATTAAACTATTGTGCAAATTTCTTAAATCCATTTGCACATGCAATTGGTTTAGATGGATATATATTAATGGCATTAATATTAGGATTTCCAGCAAATGAAATAGTTATGCCTATAATTATAATGAGTTATTTAAGTGCAGGAACGATGCTAGAATTAGATAGCTTATTAGAATTAAAAGAATTATTAATTGCAAATGGATGGACTTTACTTACTGCAATTAATATGATGATCTTATGTTTAATGCATTATCCTTGTGGAACTACACTATGGACTATAAAAAAGGAAACAAAAAGTTTAAAATGGACTATTACTGCATTTCTATTACCAACTATAGCAGGGATAATAACATGCTTTATTGTAGCACAAGTATGGAGATTATTTGCTTAAGGTATATTCAAAAAAATAACAAATCAGTATGCCTAACTTGAAGTGCACCTTGTTAAGTAGAATAGTTAATAAAGCTATGTAAAATCTACTTAAGGCACATTCAAAAAAATAACAAGTCAATATGCTAGTCTATTTCGTGTCATGCTGCGTCAGTAGAATGCCCTAATAGCTTGCTATTAAACCATTCTACTTCCTTGACTGACGCAAAATATACATCGCATCTTGGACTTGTTATTTTCTTTCATGTGTCTAAAAGGGTGCACTTCACTTTGTTATTATACTGCTTATTTAAAAAAATATGGATATATAAATTCTTTATTCTGATATAATTGAGATAAATAACAAGAAGGAAAGAGTAGATATGAGTAATTTAAATAACTACACATTAATAACGGGAGCTAGCCAAGGAATAGGACTAGAATTTTCTAAACTATTTGCGAAAGATAAACATAATTTAATTATGGTAGCAAGGGATGAAAAGAAGTTAAATGAACTTAAAGTTAATTTTCAAAAGGAGTATGGAATTAAGGTGTATATTCTACCAATTGATTTATCGGTGGATAACTCTTGTGAAAAAGTCTTTAAATTTGTGGATGAAAAAAATATAACTGTGGATAATTTAATAAATAATGTTGGAATTGGTTGTTTTGGTTTCTTTCATGAAGGTCAAGATGGGTTTGAAGAAAGGCTAATAAATATAAATATTATTACATTAACTAAATTTACAAAACATTTTATTAGAGAAATGACTGAAAGAAAATCTGGGGGAATATTAAATGTAGCTTCAACTGCTGCATTTGTTGGAGGACCTAAGATGGCAATGTATTATTCTAGTAAAGCCTATGTTTTATCTTTAACAGAATCTTTGCATGATGAAGTTAAAGATTTAGGAGTAAGGGTAAGCTGTTTATGTCCTGGACCTGTAAAGACAGGATTTCAAGAAAAATCAGGAATAAAAAAATCAGAAAAGGCAAAAAAGTATTTAATGGATGCAGATAAGGTTGCTAAACAAGGATATATAGGATTTTTAAAAGGAAAAGCAATAATTATTCCAGGTTATAAAAATAAACTTTTAGTTTTTGGAAATAAGTTTATGCCAAGAGCATTGAGTAGAAAAATAATATTAATGAATAATAAATAGTGTACAATTGGTAAAATAGGGAGGGGATTATATGTTTAATAGCAAAAATAATACTATAAGTAAATTAGTAAATGATATATATCTTTTAAGGGAAACAAAGGATAATTTTAAAATAGATAATAGTACTTTGGAAAAAGTAAAGTCAATAAATATTAGGTTAAATAATGGGAAAAATAGTATTCAAAAGATAACTAAGTTAGTTTTAGATTCAGTTATACAAATGAGCAGTTTAGATTTAATATTAAAGGATAAAGAAGAAAAAATATCTAATGTAAGTCATGAAATGGCCCATTTAGTAAAGAATATATCTAATGCATCTGAAATATCTTCAAGTACATCTGAAGAAGTTACAGCAGCTCATACTGATATGACACAAGCTATAGGAAAATTATCTGAAAATTCATTAGTACTTCTTGAATCTACTAAAAAAAGTGAATTAGAATTAGTAGAAATAAAGGATTTTTCAGAAACTGCGATTAGTCATTCAAAAGGTATGAAGGAAGATATGAATAATCTTTTAGATGTTATAAGAAATATACAAGGTGTTATAAATGCTATTAATGAAATTTCAGAACAAACTAATTTATTAGCACTTAATGCATCAATAGAGGCTGCAAGAGCAGGAGAAAGTGGAAAAGGGTTTGCAGTAGTTGCAGAAGAAATAAGAAATTTAGCAGATGAAACAAAGACCTTAACGGCTAATATGTCATCTTTTGTATCCGCTATTGAAGTAGCATCTAATAAAAGTAATGATAGTGTAGATAATACAGTTGAATCTTTAGAAAATATAAATAATAATTTAGATTCAGTTGTTAAAACAAGTAAGGAAAATAGAGAAAATATTAATAATATTACTGATGCAATAAGTATGGTAGCAGCTAATAGTGAAGAAATAAATTCATCAATGGATGAAGTCTCAAGTAGCGTTAAAGAACTTGAACAAGATATTGATACATTAAATAATAATACAATCATGCTAGAAGGAATAAGTAAAGACTTACATAACATAATTTTACCTGTATCTAAAATGGAAGGAGATTTAGATAAAGCAATAAAAGTAATAGGAGAATTGTTAAGTGATAGATATTATATGATAAATAATGAATTATTTATAGATTCAGTTAATAAAGCTATTACAGCACATAAAAATTGGTTAGGGACTCTTAAAGATATTATAATAAGTGGAGAAGTAATTCCACTACAAGTAGATGATAATAAATGCGGATTTGGACATTTTTATTATTCAATGAAGCCTAAAAATAAAGAGGTTTTATCAGTTTGGATAAACTTAGAAAAAAAGCACAAAAAATTTCATGAATATGGACAAGAAGTTATAGATCAAATAGAAAATAATAATGCAACAGATACAATATATTCAAAAGTAGAAAAATTATCTATTGAATTAATTAGTGATTTTACAAATATAATAAAAATCGTGGAAAAATTAGAAAGTCAAAATAAAAATGTTTATGAAGAATAGAGTATTTATCTTGACAGAAAATATATGATAAACTACAATGATATACAAGGTAAAAGATAATAAGATAAAAGATACACTTTAACTTGGTCCTGTGAGGCCAGAAAGGAGTCTATGAGTATGTTATTTTGTAAATTAAAGAAAAATTTCATAGCTTTGTCTTTAGAGACATTTAATATAATTAAGTATAGATATGTTTGGATAGTGAGGAGACCAATTTTTTTGGAGTCTCTTTAGTATCCTTTTATTTTACATAAAAAATGTTTTTTAAGTGTATACTTTCAATCAGATATATAAAATAAGGAGGACTAAGCGTGAAAGCAAATCTTATATTAGAAAATGGTATGGTTTTTGAAGGTAAAGCCTTTGGATATTTAAAAGAAAGTGTTGGAGAAGTAGTATTTACAACAGGAATGACGGGATATCAAGAAGTACTTACTGACCCATCATATTATGGTCAAATAGTAACTATGACTTATCCTTTAATAGGTAACTACGGAATTAATCTTGAAGACATGGAATCTGATTCAATAAAAGTCAGTGGATTTATTGTAAGGGAAAAATGTGATTTACCAAGTAACTTTAGATGCGAATTAGAGCTAGAAGATTTCTTAAAGCAAGGAAAAGTTATTGGATTAGAAGGAATAGATACAAGAGCATTAACTAAGGTATTGAGAAATAGCGGTACAATGAGAGGCATTATTGCATTAGAAGATGTTGATGATGAACATGTTAAAGAAAAAATAGAGGGCTTTTCAACTAAGGAAGCTGTAAAAACTGTTAGCACAAAAACAGTTTATACAATTGAGGGAACAGGAAAACATGTAGCAATCATGGACTTTGGAATAAAAAATAATATAATAAGAAACTTTAAAAAGAGAAACTGTAAATTAACAGTGTTTCCAGCTACTGCAACAGCAGAAGAAATTTTAAGTGTTAATCCAGACTTAGTCTTTTTATCTAATGGTCCTGGAGATCCAGAAGATTTAGATTTTGCTATAGAAAATATAAAAAAATTAGTTGGTAAGAAGCCAATAGTAGGTATTTGCTTAGGCCATCAATTATTAGGATTAGCTTTAGGTGGAAAAACTGCTAAGTTAAAGTTCGGGCATAGAGGATGTAATCATCCAGTTAAGGATCTAGAGGCTAATATTGTGCACATAACTTCACAAAATCATGGTTATGTAGTAGAAACATTACCAGATGATATAGAAGTTACTCATGTAAATATAAATGATGGAACTGTAGAAGGAATGAAGCATAAGACTTTACCAATATACTCAGTTCAATTCCATCCTGAAGCATCAGCAGGTCCAAAGGATAGCGAATATGTATTTGATAAATTTTTAGAGTATGCACTATAGGAGGTTAGGATAAATGCCATTAAATAAAGATATAAAAAAAGTTTTAGTTATAGGATCAGGTCCAATAGTTATAGGTCAGGCAGCAGAGTTTGATTATTCAGGAACTCAAGCCTGTGAAGCATTAAAATCAGAGGGTATAGAGGTTGTATTAGTAAATTCAAATCCTGCAACAATTATGACAGATAAAGAAGTTGCAGATAAGGTTTATTTAGAACCATTAACATTAGAATTTGTTGAAAAAGTTATTGCAAAGGAAAGACCAGATAGCTTACTTGCAGGAATGGGTGGTCAAACAGGACTTAACCTTGCTGTAGAATTACATGATTCTGGAGTCTTAGAAAAATATGATGTAAAAGTAATTGGAACATCTATTGCATCTATCAAAGAAGGTGAAGATAGAGAGCTGTTCAGAGATATGATGAATAGAATTGGGGAGCCAGTTATAAAGAGTGAAATAATTACTGAACTAGAAGCAGGAGTAGATTTTGCTAGTAAAATAGGATATCCAGTTATAGTTAGACCGGCATATACTTTAGGAGGATCTGGTGGTGGTATCGCTGACGATGAAGAAGAATTAAGAACTATCTTAGAATCGGGGCTTCAATTAAGTACAATAGGTCAAGTTTTACTTGAAAAAAGCGTTAAGGGATGGAAAGAAGTAGAATATGAAGTAATGCGAGACTCTTATGGTAACTGTATTACTGTATGTAACATGGAAAACATAGATCCTGTTGGTATACATACAGGAGATAGTATAGTTGTAGCACCATCACAAACTCTTTCAGATAAAGAATATCAAATGCTAAGAACAGCATCAATTAACATAATAAATGCAGTAAAAATTGAAGGTGGATGTAATGTGCAATTTTCATTAAATCCAAATTCTTTTGAATATGCAGTTATAGAAATTAATCCAAGAGTTTCAAGAAGTTCAGCTTTAGCATCAAAAGCAACAGGATATCCTATTGCTAAATTGGCTGCTAAAATTGCACTTGGATATGGATTAGATGAAATTAAGAATGCTGTAACTCAAAAAACTTATGCATGTTTTGAGCCAACACTTGATTATGTAGTAGTTAAGATACCAAAATGGCCTTTCGATAAATTCTTTGGAGCTGATAGACAGCTTGGAACAAAGATGATGGCAACAGGAGAAATAATGGCTATCGGAGCTAACTTAGAGCAAGCATTTTTAAAGGGAATAAGAAGCTTAGAAATAGGAAAGTACTCTTTAGATCATAAGAAATTTAAAGAACATAGTATGTCAGAACTTAAACAATTAGTGATGAAACCTGATGATGAAAGAATATTTGCATTAGCAGAAATGTTAAGAAGAGATTATATGCTTGATAAAATAAATAAAATTACAGGTATAGATAAATTTTTCTTAGAAAAAATCAAATGGATAGTAGAAGAAGAACAAAGATTAAAATTAAGTAAAATTGAAGATTTAGATAAAGAATGGTTACATAACCTAAAGAAAAAAGGGTTCTCAGATAAGGCTATAGCAGACATGTTAAAGGTTAGTCCTGATGATGTATATAGATTAAGAGACATTTGGAATATAAAGCCTTCATATAAGATGGTTGATACTTGTGGAGGAGAATTTGAAGCATTGTCACCTTACTACTACTCAACTTATGAACAATATGATGAAGTTGAAGTATCAGATAGGAAGAAGGTTATAGTTTTAGGTTCAGGTCCAATAAGAATAGGTCAAGGAATTGAATTTGACTATGCTTCAGTACATTGTGTAAAAGCATTAAAGAAGCTTGGAATTGAAACTATAATAGTTAATAATAATCCAGAAACAGTAAGTACTGACTTTGATGTATCAGATAAGTTATACTTTGAGCCATTAACAGAAGAAGATGTTTTAAATATAATCGAAAAAGAAAGACCAGATGGTGTAATACTTCAATTCGGTGGTCAAACAGCTATTAAACTTGCCAATTTCTTAAAAGAACAAAATATTGTAACACTTGGAACTACAGCAGATCAAATAGATATGGCTGAAGATAGAGAAAAGTTTGATGCTTTATTAGAAAAACTAGGAATATCAAGACCAAAGGGTAAAGGAATATGGTCAGTAGAAGAAGGCTTAGAAGAAGCTAGAAGATTAAAATTCCCAGTACTAGTTAGACCTTCATATGTAATTGGTGGTCAAGGAATGGAGATAACTCATGATGAGGAAGAATTAACATTCTACTTAACTAATGCTTTTGCAAAAGATAAGAAAAATCCAATTCTTATAGATAAATATCTAATGGGTAGAGAAATAGAAGTAGATTCTATATCTGATGGAGAAAATATATTAATACCAGGAATTATGGAACATTTAGAAAGAGCAGGGGTTCATTCAGGGGATAGTGTAACTATGTATCCAAGTCAAAATATTTGTGATGAAATTAAGGCGAAGGTACTAGAATATACTAAGAAGTTGGCTTTAGCAATAGGAATAAAAGGAATGATAAATATTCAATTCATAGAATTTGAAGGAGAATTATATGTAATTGAAGTTAATCCAAGAGCATCAAGAACAGTTCCTTATATAAGTAAAGTAAGTGGAGTTCCGATAGTAGATTTAGCGACACAAGTTATGCTAGGAGCTAAATTAGCAGATTTGGGGTATGGAATAGATGTATATAAAGAACCAAAATTAATTTCAGTTAAGGTTCCTGTATTCTCAACACAAAAATTACCTAATGTTGAAGTGTGCTTAGGGCCTGAAATGAGATCTACAGGAGAAGTTTTAGGCGTAGGCAGAACTCTAAACGAAGCACTTTATAAGGGATTCGTTGGAGCTAATATGTATCCATCAAAAGAAAAAGGAAAGATACTAGCAACAATAAATAAACATGATAAGGCAGAATTCTTACCTATAGCAAAAGACCTTGCAGAAGTTGGATATAAGTTTGTAGCAACTGCAGGAACATGTGCTCTTTTAAGAGAAGCAGGTATAGATGCGGAAGAAATTCGCAAGATAGACGAAGAACAACCAAATATTTTGAATGTTGTTAAGAACAGAGAAGTAGATTTAGTTGTTAACACACCAACAAAGGGTAATGACTCTAAGAGAGATGGGTTCTTGATTAGAAGAGCTGCAGTCGAAAGAAATTTAGGTGTAATTACTGCACTAGATACATTAAGGGCAATTGCAGATGTAGAATTAGAAAAGCTTGATGAAAATAAAGACTTAGAAGTATTTAATATAGCAGAATAAAAATTTATTAAAAAGAGTGTATTTCAAATGAAATACACTCTTTTTAATATGTATTAAGTACTATATTCTATGTCGGATATTACAATTGAAAGTTCATCCAACAAATTAATATGAGAACCTATGTTATTTTTATCTATACTTTTGAGTACTTTAATAGATGGACGTAGTGGAAAATTGGGAAAATTTTCTTCGACTATACCTATTTCTCCATTACTAAGAGATACTATTGTGCCATTTGGAAAAGGAACAAGTACTCTTGAGAAAACTTTTACCAGTTCATAATCGAAAAATGTCCCAGTATTAGCCATTAAGTATTCCAATGCTTGACCAGGGCACATAGCTCTTTTATAAGGTCTGTCAGATGTTAATGCATCATAAACATCTGCTATACTTGAAATTTTAGCCATATAATTAATTTTATTATCTTTTATTCCATAAGGATAACCTAGTCCATCAATTCTTTCATGGTGCTGAAGAATTATTAATTTACTATTAGAATTGAAATCATATATAGAACTCAAGAAGTCATATCCCTTAATAGGATGTTGTTTTATTATTGAAAATTCATATTCAGTTAATCTACCAGGTTTCTGTAGAATACCACTGTCTATGAAGGTTTTACCAATATCGTGAAGCAAAGCACCAGTACATAATTCAATCAATTTATACTTTGGAAGCTTTAAACTTATTCCTAAAACTAATGAAAGAACAGCTACATTTACAGAATGTTGGTATGTATAACTATCCATATTTTTTATATCCACTAATGAAACAAGTAAGTGTTTGTTAGATAATATGTTATCTAACAATTCTTCAGAGATACTATTAATTGATGCAAAGTAATCTTGCTCCTTCTTTGAATAATCACTTATAGACCTTTTTTTGAAGTCATGAGCTAAAGATACTCGTTCTATATCAGTAAATGTTTGCCTAATTGTTTTAATTGCTTTTTGTCGCAATTCAGGTTTTATTATATCTTCTATTTCATAATCACTATAGTCATCAACTATGTATAAAGAAAATATATTCAATTCTTTAATTTTAGAAATTAAAGAAGTCGTTAACTTAACTCCAGGTTTAAGTAGAGTTCGTCCTTCAATATCATATATAGTTTTGCCTAATAATGAATCTTCTTTAACACATTCGATTGGAACTAAACGCATTATAAGCACCTCACAACTTTAGTTGAATAACCAAGGATAAATATGTCTTATTATATCATATAAAGTATTTTTATACAAAATAAATGAAAAATGGGATAATAAAAAATATTTTTATTATCCCATTTATAACATATCTATATTAAAATTATTTAAATATCTAAAAGATTCTTTTTATAAGAGGAATACAAGTGTCTAAGTACTTTCATTTTGTCTTCAAGTTCAAGATATAATCTTGAAGCATCTGAATAATCCTCATTACTAAATGCAGTTTTAATTCGAGTAAATAAGCTCTTGGTAGTATAAGTATCTTTCATAATGTAGATTCTTAAATCATTTATTTTCATCCAAGTAGAAATATCTAAATCTAAAGCTTTATCTAATGAATGAACAGGTAAGAATGATCTAATTTCACTAATGTAGTTATTAATGACTCTATGAGTAATTTCAGTAGACCATCTTTCCATAGCAGCTAATTTAAAGCTATTAATAAGTGAAGTTGTCATTACATCATTTCTCTTTAATACTTTAACCTTTATAGGACAACTATCAAGTTGAGCTAAGTTTTCATAAACAGTGGCAGGAGCTTTTCCAAAGTATTTATTTCTTTCTAATTCTGTGAAATGTTCAAAAACATCTTCTTCAGTTCTATAAGCTCTACTTTTTTCAAGATATTGTGCAGATTCACCTGGTTTTTTTGATAATTCTGCAAGAAGCTCATCTTCAGTTTTGTTATTATCTATTGCATAAGAAATACCATCAAGCATTGACATATAAGAAACTGCCATTGCAATATATGTGTTTGTATGAGGATTTGGAGATCTAAGTTCAAGTCTAGTAGCTAATGGAGAATTTAAATCTCTAATTAATCCAAGTAAGATAGATCTATTTCTTGATGGATTTTCTGGACTTTGACCAAGTGAAGTTACTATACAAATTGGAGCTTCAAATCCAGGTTTTAATCTCTTTAATGAATTATTTGTTGAAGAAATAAATGGATTTATAACTTCATAGTTTTTAAGAATTCCCATAACAGCACCATATCCTATTACACTTAAAAAGTGATCTTTAGGACCATTAAAGATATTAAGCCTCTTTCCGTTCTTTAATTTTAAGCTAACACCTAAATGTGTATGCATTCCAGAACCTGCAACTTCTTCAATTGGTTTTGCCATAAATGTTACCTCAAGACCGTTTCTCCTAAATGTTTCTTGAGCTAATATTCTTACAAACAATTCATTATCAGCAGCTTGAAGAGCATCAGAATATTTCCAGTCAATTTCTATTTGTTCCATTACGTGGTCAAAATTACCTGATGAAGTTAATCTAGCTCTTACACCACCAACTTCTTTATGACCCATTTCAGGTTCAAATCCGTAGTCTTCCATTAAAAGCAGAGTTTCTTCCAATGCGGTTCTTACAGCACCTTTAGTTCGTGTCCAATAATGTTCATGTAGTACTTGAGAAGTTGACAACTCTTCAACTTCAGCTATGTCATTAGGAGTTTTAACCCAAAATTCTAACTCAGTAGCTGATGTAATAATTATTTCTTCCACATCATCAGCAGTAATTCCATAAACTTTTAATATTTCAGGTTTAGTAGTAAATATATTAGTAAGACTTTCTTTAAATGTAGATACAGCTGCACTTAAGATATGTCTAGAATCAACTGGTTTATTATCATGGTATAGGAAACAAGGTATTCTTAATGTTCCAACAGGACTGTTAGTAACTGTATCAATAAAATTAAAGTTATAATCAACAAACCAATTACAATTTAAATCAGTAATCATATCAACTTTAGCATTATTTAAAGTTGCAATGCCAGGTAAAACTACAGAAGAACCATCTGTTTGAACTGCAATTCCATTTAAAAATGAATCAATATCATCTAAGAAAAGTTTAACAGGAATTTTTTCATCAGTATCATTACCTGATAAATCAATTCCTACAAATGATACAAATTTAATTTGAGTATGCTCCTTTAAGATAGCATTTAAATCCTTAGCATTGTGATGTTCTTTCTTAATAACATAAAGTAAATTGTTCATATAATCAGCTATTACAGAATACTCCTGTAATAAGCTTTTCACATCCTTCCATATATAAAATTGTATAAAAATCAATAAATATCGAATAAAAAATTAAAAATGTATTAAAACATTCGTAAATTTAACTATATGGAAATTCTATTATAAGTACAGAGTGGTGTCAATATGTTTAAGGCTAAATTTAAAAATTAACTATGTATAGTATAATTAGTTGAAGAATAGGACATATAGCTGTTTTAAAATGAAATATAGCATAAAATTTAATTATTAATAAGCACTATATATTGTATGCTTAAAATTATTTTTTAAATAAAAATTAATCTAAAAGTATAGTGAAAAAGCAATTCTATATAGATTTATTCTTAATAAAGTAATAAAATATTTATTAGATAATATAAGGAAAATGGAGTGTGGACACTTTGGATATTAAAAATAGGCCTATAGGTTTTTTTGATTCAGGAGTAGGCGGATTAAGTGTAATGAAAGAAGCTATTCGTTTAATGCCTAATGAAGATTATATATATTTTGGTGATTCAAAAAATGCACCTTATGGAATCAAGGGATTAGAGGAAGTTAGAACGCTTACAACTAAGGCAGTAGAATTATTATTGGAAAAACATGCAAAAGCTATTGTTGTAGCATGTAATACCGCAACAAGTGCTGCAATAGATTTGATTAGGGATAAGTATAAAGATATTCCAATTGTGGGAATAGAACCAGCACTAAAGTTAGCTGTAAGGTATCATAGAAAAGGTAGCATAATAATAATGGCAACACCAATGACATTAAAAGAAGAGAAATTTAAGCATCTTATGGACAAATATAAGGAAGATTATGATATAGTATCATTACCATGTGCTAAATTAGTTGAATTCATAGAGCATGGAATTTTACAAGGTGAGGATTTAGAGAATTATTTAAAGGAAAAATTTAAGCCATATTTAATTAATGATATAGGTGTTGTTGTTTTAGGATGTACTCATTATCCATTTATAAAAGAAACATTATATAAAATAATGGATAAAACTATACCTATTATTGATGGAGGGCTTGGAACTTCACAAGAATTAAAAAGAAGATTAGAAGAAAAAAATTTATTAACTGATAGACAGCAACAAGGGAATATAGTTATACTAAATTCTAATAAAAGCAATGAAATAATTGATCTTTCTAAAAGATTAATAGATATAATAGATTAATACTAAATAATTCATATGTCTTATATTAATTATTTAGTTAATAATAATATTAAGTTTGAGGCACTATAAGAATAATAAAATAGTATTTTAAAATGTTTGGTTAAATACTTTTATAATGCCTAATGTTGAAAGGAGAATTTTCATGAAAAATCCTATTGTTACAATAACTATGAAAAATGGAGGGGCTATTAAGGCAGAATTATATCCAGAAATAGCACCGAATACGGTAAATAATTTTATTGATTTAATTAATAAAGGATTTTATGATGGAGTAATATTCCACAGAGTTATTCCAGGTTTTATGATTCAAGGAGGATGTCCAGAAGGTAATGGAATGGGTGGCCCTGGATATGGCATAAAGGGTGAATTTACATCTAATGGATTTAAAAATACGTTAAAGCACTCAAAAGGTGTATTATCTATGGCAAGAACTATGGATCCTAATTCAGCAGGAAGTCAATTCTTTATTATGGTAGCAAATTCTCCACATTTAGATGGTCAATATGCATCATTTGGTAAAGTTATTGAAGGTATTGATATTGTTGATGATATAGTTGCTACAAAGACTGATAGAGCAGATAGACCTTATGAAGATCAAGTAATGGAAAGTGTCAAGGTAGATACTCAAGGAGAAACTTATAAAGAACCAGAAATAATTGAGGAATAAATTTTAGAATTATATAGTATTTAGGCACATTAAAATAAATAACAAGTCAGTATGACACTAAAATATACGTCGCATCTTTGACTTATTATTTTCTTTAATAAGCCTTATTACAAGGGTGTAAAGGTGGTGTAAGTATGATCCAGAATATTAAATGCATATTAGTTTATGGATTAGAAGATAATGAAATTGTTAAAATAAAGCAACGATATGGTAAAGTTATTAAAGTCACAAGTGATATGAGCCAAATGAAGGTTAAAGATATCATATCGGGGTTGAACATAGTTGATGAATCTCAAGATATGCCCAAAGAATATATGATAGTGTTTAATGGATTTAACGAAGGTGAATTAAAAGCAGCAATTAAGTATATAAGAAGTTTCATTAATGGTGGCGTGCTTGCTGTAACTACACCTACTTCTTGTAATTGGTCTTTTAAATATTTATTAGAACACTTGATAGAGGAAAGAGAGTGGTTCGAAACTCAACAAAAAGGGAGAGAATAATGTGAGCCGTGTAGGGGAGAAAATAAAACAAGCAAGAGAAAAAAGTGATATATCTGCTAAAGTTCTAGCTAAAAAGTTAGGAGTAGCGGAAAAATATATAAATGAAGTTGAAATGGGAAGAAAAGTTGTTACTGAAGAATTCATAGATAGAGCAGCTAAATTTTTAAAAACAGATTTAAATGATATAAGTATGGTTGTTACTGATGAAGATTTAATGCAAGAAAAGAAAAATTTAAGAGAATTACCAAGTGCAAAAAGAGAAAAAGCTTCAGAGGTGTGGACTGACGCATTTGCATCAGTAATTAAAAGTGTACCTATATATGATTATTCTCTTTCTAATAAAAAGGGATTTAAGGAATTACCTATTCATTCAAATAAGGTAGAAGAATATCCGCAAGATAAGGTCTTCTATTTAGAGCTAGAAGATAATGAAATGACGGGATTTAGAATGTTAAAGGGTGATTTGGCTTTTGCACATATAGTTAAGGAAATTAGTAATAATGGATTCTTTTTGATTGAATATAAGGGTAAAAGGAAAATAAGACAAATAAAGAGTTTAGGAAATTCCAAAGTTCTTTTAGTTAGTAATGGTGGTAGTCTGCTTACTGAAACGATGGAAGTAAAAGAACTAAGTGTAATTGCTAAATTGGAGAGAATAGAAATAAAATTATAAAATTATTTAGAATAGTCATATATTTGTATTTAGAATATATGACTATTTTTATATTAAAACAGAGCCAAAAATTGAAAACACAATATTAGGAATGTTCAACAAATAACAAGTCAGTGTGCTAGTCTATTTAGCATCATACTGTGTGAATAAGTTTAGCTAATAGATAATCTATAAGCTAAACTTTTTTTTCTTTCACGTGCTTAATGTATTCAATTAATAATGATGAGAGGCATACATTATTTTATAATGCATATTCAAAAAATAACGAATCAGTATATTAGTCTATTTTGTGTGATAAAGAAGCTCGACTCGTATACACTCGCTGAGTAAGTGATTCACACAAAATCATAGATTGCACGGTGTGAAAGTTCGAAGAATAAAATATAAAATTTCGATTCTCACTTTTGGTTCTCTGCTCATGTCGATAAAATCAGCTAATAGGCTTACTATTAGCTGATATCACCTCCTTGTCTGACATGAAATATACGTCACATCTTTGACTTGTTATTTTTTTATATGCCTAAAAATATTGGGATGTGATTAAGATAGAAAATATAAGACTTCAAACGGCACCCAAAATAGATGCCTCAATAGGTCTACTGCAAAATGTTCCTAAGGCAATATTAAATAAGCTAAATTCGCAATTAAATGTGATTGATCAAAATACACTTATAGAAGTTGTAATTTTATCAGGAGAATCTGCAGATACTATTGCACAATTTGTGGGTGGATTAAGTGGACAATATTATGATTTGGGTTTTGGATTTGGAATAGTTAATATTCCTATAAATGAGTTAGAATCATTAGCTAAAAGTCCAATTATCCAATATATAGAGTTACCTAAAAATTTATATACTACAGATATTCAAAGTAATGGAGCATGTTGTGTACCTCAAGCAACTAGTAGATTTAATGTTTCAGGAGAAGGAGTTCTTATAGGATTTATAGATTCAGGAATAGACTATACTCATCCAGCCTTTTTAAATGATGATGGAACTACAAGAATAAAATATATTTATGATTTAAGTGAAGCAGGAAGGATATATGATAGTAATGAAATAAATAAAGCATTAAAATCTAATGATCCGTTTGAAGTAGTAAGTTCTAAAGATTTAACAGGGCATGGAACTCATGTTACAGGAATTGCTTGCGCTGGAGGAAGAATAGATCTTAAATATATGGGTGTTGCACCTAAAAGCTCAATAGCTATGGTAAAAGCTGCAAGAGGAAGATATGCTTTAAGTTCACAAATAATGAAAGGACTTAAATTTTTACTTAATAAAAGTAAAGAATTAGGGATGCCATTAGTTGTTAATATGAGTTTAAGTACAAATGATGGAGCACATAATGGGAGTAGCTTATTAGAACAGTATATTAGAACTGTTGCTAATTTAGAGAGAGTATCTATTGTTATAGCAGCTGGAAATGAGGGCGATCAAAGTCATCATGTTGGTGGACCTTTAAAAGTGAACCAAAGAGTTTCTTTTAATGTAGCTAATGATGAACCTACTGTAATAATAAATTTATATAAACCTGTTTTACCTGAGTTATCGATTAATATAATAAGTCCAACAGGTAAAAGCAGTGGAGAAATTATATTAAGAGAGGGTTATTTTGAAGGAACAATAGGACGTGATAGATTTCAAATATATGTAGCTGGTCCTAAACCATTTGATTTAGAGGGTGAAATCCAAATAGCTTTAGTTGGACTAGATGAGTATTTAATAGGGGGGGAATGGTCACTAACAATAAATGTTCTAAATGAGTATACAGGAGAATATTCTATGTGGCTACCTATAGCAGAAGGTCTTAATATAAAAACTAAGTTTTTAGAACCATCAGTATTGAATACACTTGGAATCCCTGCAACCGTAGAAAACATAATTGCTGTTGGAAGTTATGATTATATAACAAATACTTTATCTTCTTTTAGTGGAAGAGGAAAGCCCGTGCTGTATGAGGCAATTAGACCAGATTTGGTTGCACCAGGAGAAGGAATACTTGGGCCTATACCGAATAGAAGGTTTGATACTAAGTCAGGAACATCTATGGCAGCACCACATGTTGCTGGAATTTGTGCGTTAATTATGGAATGGGGCATAGTTAAAAAGAATGATTTTTATTTATTTGGACAAAGATTAAAGAATTACTTAGTAAAGGGAGCAAAAAGAGATAGACCACAGGTTAATTATCCAGATCCATATTGGGGGTATGGAGAAGTATGTGCATTTAATACTCTAGAAATAATTTCAGATATAATAACATCTATTTCTAATAGGAGTATTTCAAATAATTTATCTAATATAAATGAAAGTTGTACTATAAGTAGGGAAGTATTAAGTAGATATGATAATTTAGATGAGAAGAAAGGAGTGTTAGTTGAATATATATCTAGTAATGATATACAGAAAATAAATAAAAATATAGAAGGTGCAAGTACTGTAGCATTAGGAGGAAATATTGCCATAGTAGTTTTACCAACAAATAAATTAACAGAGTTATATAAATATATTAGGCATTTTTAATAAACAACTAAAAAAGTTAGTCACAAAAGGCAGTTACTTTTCATAAGATATTTGGAAGAAGAAATATAAAGGGGTAATTATGTGGCTGATAAGGGTAGCTTAAAAGTCCAATGTTTTAATGGTGATAATTATATCCCAGTAGATGGAAGCAAAGTTTATATTAAACAAACTCAGCTTACAACAACTGAGATTGAATTAACTACAAATTCAATTGGATTAACTGAACAAATAGATTTAAATGCACCTCCTATAGAATATTCATTAGACAAAAACAGTAATGAAATTCCGTATAGTTTATATGATATAACGGTACAAAGAGAGGGATTCAAAACTTTAATAATAAGAGGATGCCAAATATTTCCGGAAGAGGTGGCTTATCAAAGATGTAATCTAGTTGAAATTACATCTAGAAATACTAGACAAGAAGAAATTATTAATATTCTACCTAATACACTTAATGGAGATTTTCCTCCCAAGATTCCAGAAGAGGTTGATAAACCATTACCACCACCAAGTTCAGGAGTTGTATTAAGTAAACCAGTAATTCCTGAATATATTGTTGTACATCAAGGAAGTCCTAATGATCCTTCAGCACCTAATTATAAAGTGCCATTTAAAGAATATATTAAAAATGTTGCATCGTGTGAAATTTATTCAACTTGGTCATCAAATGCAATAAGAGCAAATATATTTTGCATGTTATCATTTACTCTAAATAGAATATATACGGAGTGGTATAGAGGTAAAGGAAAGAACTTCGATGTTTCGAGTTCTACAGCTTATGACCATGCATTTAATTATGGAAGGAATATCTATGATAGCATAGGTGCAATTGTAGATGAGATATTTTCTACTTATGTTAGAAGAATAGGTAAGAAACAACCTCTTTTAACTCAATACTGTGATGGTAAAAGTGTTAGTTGCCCAGAATGGTTAAGTCAATGGGGAAGCCAGGGCTTAGGATCCAAGGGTATGCAACCATTTGAAATATTAAAGTACTATTATGGAAATGATATTGAACTGGTAACAGCAGAGAAGGTTGAAGGAAGCCCTAAATCATATCCGGATTATGATTTAACGATTGGATCAGTAGGGGAACCAGTTAAAACAATACAAAATCAATTAAATACAATATCTAAAAATTATCCACTTATTCCCAAAGTGCCTGAAGATGGAGTATTTGGGAAGAATACAGCTGAAGCGGTTAAAGTATTCCAAGGAGTATTTAATTTACCTAAAACAGGTATAGTTGACTATGCAACATGGTATAAGATTTCAGATGTATATGTAGGTGTAACTAAAATAGCAGAACTTAGAGAAAGCTGTTCAAAAGAAAAGATTTTTATTCCACCAATTACAACCCGATTATATGATAAAAATATACCAGAATTCTCTTATTTTGAAGAGTAGTAAAAAATAAGTAGCATCACTTTTGATGCTACTTATTTTTAGTATTAATATTTAGTACTTGCTTGATTTTTTATATACTCCTTCTAAATCAAATGAAGGAACAAAATGAGTGTCATTAGTACCATCATCTTGAATAAATCCATTTTTAATACCGATATTTAAAGCATATTGAATTAAACTGTCATAGTGTTTAGGATTTAAACCTTTATTGATTTCAGGATAATAATATGCATTAAACATAGGTGTATATTGATTCATCAAACTTATATAAACTTTATCACCATATATACTAAATATAGAATCTATAACTTTTTTTGAATCAAATAGGAGTCCTGGAAGTAATAAATGTCTGATAATAACGCCTTTAGTTATATGACCATTTGAATTAAATTCAGGAGTACCAACTTGTTTAATCATTTCATCTATTATCTCTATAGCATTTAATGAATAATCCTTTGCATTAGAATATTTAATAGAATACTTATCATTAAAATACTTAAAATCTGGAAGGTATACATCTATATAGCCATTCAAAGCTTTAATGGTTTCAATAGAGTCATAGCTATTTGTATTATAGAGTATAGGAAGTTTTAATCCATTTGATTTTGAGATTTCTAAGGCTTCCAGTATTTGAGGTACATAGTGAGTTGGAGTAACTAAATTTATGTTGTTTGCACCTTTTTCTTGAAGTTCTAAAAATATTTCAGAAAGTCTTTCAATAGAAATTTCCACTCCATTACATTTTTGACTTATTTCATAGTTTTGGCAAAAAACACAATTGAGGTTGCAATAAGAAAAGAATACAGTTCCAGATCCTTTTTCACATGAAATTGGAGGTTCTTCCCAAAGATGTAATGCAGCTCTTGCAATTTTAATTTTATCTGAAGCCTTACAAAATCCAAGTTTATTATCTAACCTATTAACTTTACAATTCCTATGGCAAAGTGTACATTGTTTTAACATATTTGAATATTTCATTATTTATCTCCTTGAGTTAAGACAGTTGAAAAAAATAATAGATCAAATATATAGGAACACTGGTCTATTAGTTTAAAAAAATACGCCTAACTATTACTTTTAGCTGTTTAATGTCACTATTTATTTCAGCTGTCTAAGGTTTTAATTATCAAATTTTTATTATGTTTATTATAGCATTAGATAGTTTTATGGATATAAAAAATTTATATTTATAAGTAATAAAACATATTCCAAAAAAATAACAAGTCAGTATGACACAAAATATATGTAGCGTCTTTGACTTGTTATTTTCTTTTATATGCTTAATATTAAGTTAGGCTTAATTACATATTTTCATTAAACTAATCAAGTTTTGTTTTATGTTTAAAGTAAAATACTATACATTGGGTTATGAAAATTAAGCTTAATACCCCAAATACAGGATATAACTTTGTGATTAAGTTAGTAAATCCAAATTGAGATATTGGAAGAGCTATTGCTAAAACTATAAGTATTCCTTTTTTAAAATTAATATGAAAACTATGTTCTAGTGTCTTACTTATAGAATAAACATCTGAAACTTCAGTAGAAAACATCTCTAGCCAAATTATAACTAATAGAATAGCTTGAACTATATTTCCAAATCTACTTGCTACAAGAAGTAGGGGAATTTCATAGTTATATATATATGGTTGATTAACTGTTAACATAAGATTTATCATTAAGCAAAGTAAAGTAAGCCCAATAGAACCCATAGTTATTCCTAAAACCATGGTTTTTGTTTTTTTCATTTGTGTACTAAGAGGAACAAGCACACCAGAACAACAAAGAATATTATAACCTGCATATAAAATAGTTGAAATACCAAGTCCTGTTTTTTTAGGTTTAAAACTTGCTATATTTTGTAATGAAATAACATCTTTACAGAATATAAAATATAGAATAGTAATTAATGTAATTGTAGAAATTAAAGCAGGTACAATAAATGAATTTATTTCAATTAAGCCATTAGTATCACGTAACAAAAAGAATAAGGCTATAAATACCATTATTAGCGAACCAATTAATTTTGGGATACCAAAGAATTGATTTATTAGGGCACCACTTCCTGCTAAAATTATAGACGCACTAGAAATAAGGTATAGGGTAGTTATACCCCCTGTAAGCTTACCCAAATAATTAGGACTAATTATGTTAATAACATCTCCATAAGAATTCAATTTATAAAAAATACTTATCTTGGAAATAATAATACCCATAATTACATAAAAGCACCCACATACTAGAATACCTATAAAGCTTTTTATTCCAAAGCATGTAAAAAATTCTGTAATCTCCTTTCCTGATGCTAGGCCAGCACCAACAATTGTTCCAATAAATACTGCAGCGACTTGAAATATATTAATTAATTGCTTTTTCAATTTTTATTCTCCTTAATAATACTTTCATTATTAAGTATATAAGTAAAATATTTTATTTATTCTTTAATTATTAGTATAACAGTACATTTCTTAGGAAAAATAAATACAAGATATTTTAAAAGGAGGCATTTACTTTTGAAAAAGATTATTTCATTAATAATGACTATAATTATGATTTTAGGATTAATAGGATGTAAAAATAATAATTTAAATGAAGAGACTGTAAATTTATATGATAGCAAACAAGCAATAGAAATTGCTAAAGAATATTTAATAAAACTACAAGATGGAGATGTGGAAGGCGCTAAAAGTTTATGTACTAGTCAATTTTCTGCAAATCAAAAAGAAAATCCTTTAGGCGATTTTAAAATTCAGTCCTTTAAGATAAATAAAACCGTAGAAGGTGGGAATAAGTCTTCGGTTGTATTTGATGCAATAAGAGGAGAAGACAATAGACCTAACAGTAATTTAGATATGTATAATGTATATGTTGTAAAAGAGGACGACAAATACAAAATAAATGATTTAAAAACTCAGGATGAAGTAGAAGTATATAATGATCAAAATAGATTAAGAATAAAACAATCATCACAGGGACAAAGTAATCTCTTATTAAGACTTTCAGATGTTCCTAAGGAAGTATATAACAAAGAATCTGGGTCATTGGAAAAAATAGAGAGTCCAGCTAAAGATTTTTCTTCAGCTGGTTTAAGTTATACTGGGAATAAGGTAGCTTACGCTACAACTGATGGCAAGGACAGTTTTGTTGGTGTATTATATGTAAAGGAATCAGTAGGAACTATTACACCTAATAAGGGTGATAATATAGAAGATTCAAGCAAAGGTGCAAATATAACCGAAGATTTAGAAAAATCACAGACTGAGAAAATGAGCAATTTTGGAGTTTTGAAGGAATGTAAAATAGAAAGACTCATATTTAATTCTCTAGAAGATGAACTTCTAATTTCTTATAAAAAACTAAGTAAAGGAACAGGATTAAAAATATTTAATATAGAAAGTGGAGAATTATCTGCTTTAAATATTGAAAACACATTTCCTACAGATAAGTATAATATAAGAGTTATTTATACATCAGAAGAAGATATTACAATTAAGGTTTCTCTTCTAGAAGGAATAAGTGAAGCTGAAGATGGCAAATCAGGAATTTACATAATTAATACAAAAAAGGCTACTATAACCCAAAAATAAAGTATATTATCAATTTAAGGCATATTCAAAAAAATAATAGACCAGTATTATTGTCCGTTATTTATTTTAATATGTCTTATCTATATTTAAAAGTTAAAAGTGTTTTAAATTAAGTTATAATAAAAGTATATAAGGCACATTCAAAAAATAATAGACCAGTGTGAATGTCTATTATTTTCTTTCATGTGCCTAAGGTATTTCTAAATAAATATCTAGTCAGTCTTCTTGTATTTTGTGTACTATACTGTGTCAGCAAATGTAGCTGATAACAGAATTATTAATTTCCTTGTTTAGTTCAAAAAAATCCTAAGAATCTTTGACTAGCTATTTACTTTATAATGCCTAAATAAGTGCCTAGGAGGAAAAATGGATAATTTTTGGAATGGGAAGAGATATCATAGCTTAAATTATTTTTTAAGAAATAAATTTGGTGAGAAAGTTTTTAAAATATCCCTAGATGGAGGCTTTTCATGTCCTAATAGAGATGGAAAGATAAGCAAGGGAGGATGCTTGTTTTGTAGTGAGAGAGGTTCAGGAGATTATGCAGGTGACAGAACTTTTGCGATTACAGAACAATTTAATAATGTAAAAACTATGATGGCTAATAAATGGAAAACCGGAAAGTACATAGCTTATTTCCAAGCATATACAAATACTTATGCTCCAGTTGAAGAATTAAGGAGAAAATATGAAGAAGCTTTAAATCAGGATGGGGTTGTAGCATTAGCAATAGCTACAAGACCAGATTGCTTAGACGATGAAGTTCTTAACCTACTTAAGGAGATAAATCAAAGAGTTTATGTGTGGATTGAACTTGGTTTACAGACTGTAAGCGATAAAACTGCAAAAAAGATAAACAGAGGATATGATTTAAAAATATTTGAAGAAGCTATGATAAAATTAAAACAAATAGAAATAGATGTTGTTGTACATACTATATTAGGTTTACCAGGGGAAGATCGAGAAGATATGTTAAATACAATAGATTATGTAGCTCACTCTGGTGCAAAAGGGATTAAATTCCATTTACTACATTTAATGAAGCAAACTCCTATGGTTGAATTATATGATAAGGGAGATCTTAAGTTCTTATCACAAGAAGACTATATAGATTTAATCTGCACAGGAGTATCTATAATTCCAGAAGATATGGTTGTTCATAGATTAACAGGTGATGCACCAAGAGATTTATTAATAGGTCCTATGTGGAGTTTGAAAAAATGGGAAGTTTTAAATGCAATAGACAAATCATTAGAAGATAATGATTTATATCAAGGAAAAAATTTTAAGTGCATACAGGGGGATATTAAATGAAGATAGATGTTATAATATCAGCTAATCATATAGATGAAAATAAAATTAAGGACAAAATAGTAGTTGTAATTGATATGTTTAGAGCCACATCAGTTATAACAGCAGCAATTAATAATGGTTGTAAGGCGGTAATACCTTATTTAACTATAGAAGAGACATTAGAGGCATCTAAGAAATTTAACAAGGGTGAATATTTATTAGGCGGAGAAAGAAATGCTGTAAGAATAGAGAATTTTGATTTATCAAATTCTCCACTAGAGTATACAAGAAATATGGTAAATGATAAGACAGTTCTTATGACAACAACAAATGGGACAAGGGCTTTAACAAAATCTCTAGGGGCAAAGAGAATTTTTGTAGCAGCAATGATAAATGGGGAAGCAGTAGCAGAGAAACTTATAAATATTAATGAAGATGTTGTTATAGTGAATGCTGGGACTAATGGAGAATTTTCTATGGACGATTATATTTGCGGAGGATACATTATTAATAGCATATTAAAGGAAAAGAAGAGTGTCCAACTTACGGATATAGCTAAAACATCAAATATGATATATGAATCTAATTCAAATATTATAAGTTATGTTAAACATGCTAGCCATTATGCATTAATGAAATCTATAAACTTAGATGAAGATATTGATTATTGTATGAAGAAGAGCATTATAGATGTAGTCCCAGAGTATATTAATGGAAAAATAATACCTTATAATTTAGATTAGGTGCTGTTTTAAAACCGTGTTGATATTATTATATATTGTAAAGTGGACTAAGAAATTGAACTTAAGAACATCTAAATGAGTATAGTCCCATTTTAGCTTGCTCCAAAGGCAAGCTTTGGACAAGCAAGAAAGGTGACAATACTCAAGGAAACTCGACTCACATTCGTTCACTGAGTAAGTTTGAGGTACCAAATGTAAAATGCTCACAGAGAAAGTTCGAGAAACCAAATATAAAATTTGGACTCTTACTTAAGAGTTCTAAAAGTTCAATTTCAATGTCCGCTTTACAAAAATATAACAATATTAACACTCTTCTAAAATATAGACTTAGATTAATATATTATATTTATATAGTAGTATAAATAATACTACCATATAAATATAATATATTATCACCTAATGGGGAGGACTTAGCTATGAATGTTAATACAAATGTAATGAAGATAATTAATGAATTTTCAATGCTAGAAGAAATAGTTGGAATCTTATTAGCAGGTTCATATGTTACAAAAACTAATGATAAAGACTCTGATTATGATATATATATTTATGTATCTAAGGAAATACCTCTAGGGAAAAGAAAAATAATTTCAGATAAATTTTGTAGTTATATGGAATTAAATAATACCTTTTGGGAGACTGAAGATGATGGGATTTTAAAAGAAAGTAATATTCCTATAGAAATTATATATAGAGATTTATCATGGATTGAGTCTTCACTTAATAGAACATTAGTTAAATGTGAGGCTGATGTAGGATATACAACTTGCTTTTGGAGTAATTTTTTAAACTCAATTATACTTTATGACAAAGGTGGATATTTAAAAAGATTACAAAAAAAATACATGATAAGTTACCCTGAAAAATTAAAACAAAATATAATAAAAAAGAATTATGGACTACTAAAACTAAAAATGCCTTCTTATTATTACCAAATCGAAAAAGCACTAAAAAGAGATGATTTTATTAGTGTAAATCATAGAATAGCTGCATTTTTAGCAAGTTATTTTGATATTATATTTGCAATAAATGAGGTAGCTCATCCTGGAGAAAAGAAAATTTTAAAAATCATAAAGGATAAAAATTTAAAAACTCCAAAAGATATGAAAATAAATATTAAAAATATTTTAGAATACTCAGTATCAAGTAATAGAGATATATTATTTGAAATAGATATTTTAATAAATAATTTAGATATATTATTAAAGAGTGAAGGATTTAATATCAACGCTATGTTTTAAGTGAATGTTTATATTGTAATATAAAGCTCATGCACGGTGGAATTTACTTTATCAACATTTTTCTAAAACATAGGCAAGTTTAAAGATATAGGAGACAAGGATAATGGATAAAATAGTAGAATTATTAGAAAAGCTAAACTTTTCAAAGACTGAAGCAGCAGTCTATATTGACTTATTAAAAAACTCAAAATTGAATGGGTATCAGATTGCTAAAAATTTAAATTTTTCAAGATCATCAGTATATTCTGCTTTAGATAATTTATATAAAAAGGGAATTGTATTTTTATTACCAGGAAATACTCAGGTGTATAAGGCAGAGAATCCTTCTACGTTAATTAATAAGATGAAAAATGAATTTGTTGAGACTACAGATTTGTTAGAGGAAAAGTTAAAAGAATTAAAAGTTTCTGATTTGGAGGAAAGATATTTAAATATAGAAGGTTATGATAATATTATTTCAAAAACTAAGCAGTTATTATTAAGTGCACAAAAAGAAGTTTATATAAACACTGATTTTAATTTAGAAAGCTTTTCAAAGGAGTTTATTGAAATTGCAAATAAAGGAGTAAGAATAATTGTGTTTTCATTTTCTAAAGTAGAAAGTAAAGATCTACCAATTGAAGTATATTCCCATAATAATATAAGTTGTTTGGGCAAAGAAACAAGAATGATGCTAGTGGTAGATTGTCAAAAAACATTAGTTGCAGATAGAGGTGCATATAGAGAAAAAATGTTAGGTGCTTTTACAGATAATATTCTTTTATGTTCAATAGTATCTGAACATATTCATAATGATATATATCTTTTAAAATTAAAAAATAGGTGTAATGATAATTTAATTACTGAGGATATTAAGTTAAATACTATGCTAGAAAATCGATAATATATATTTTATAAACGCATTGTGCTAGTTAAAATAAGCCTATTTTTTAATTATGTTATAAAATTTAAAATATCATATATAATTACTCTTAGGACCAGAAAAATTGTCCTAACAGTTTCTATTATTTTAAGTTGCACCCATTATCGATTGCTCCAAAGACAAGGCTTTGGACAATCAAAAAATGGAACAACTTAAAACAATGAAACTGTAAGCATAAATTTTCAATGTCTACTTCGCAATTATATATGATATTTTCTTACTTTATACAGCTTATAATAAGATCCATAAGTTTAATTAGCACAATGAGTTTTATAAAATATTATCTATTTTTAAACTACTTGGAATATTAAGAATTTTAAGTAGTAACTTTCATCTGAATTCCAAAGTATTGGATGATCACACGATTGTGTTCTAAATTCAACTTGTCTTAACATTTTATGAGCATCTTGAGCTGCTTCTAAGATAGTTTTTCTTAAAAGTTCTTCAGTCATGTAATGAGAACAAGAGCAAGTCACAAGATATCCACCAGGATTAACCAATTTCATACCTCTTAAATTGATTTCTTTATATCCTCTTTTAGCTGCATTAATTGTATCTCTTGACTTAGTGAAGGCTGGAGGATCTAGTATTACTACATCAAACTTCTTTTCTTCCCTTGACCAAGCTGGTAATACATCAAAAGCATTATGGCATTCGAATTTAACCTTATCTTGCATATTATTAAGTTCAGCATTTTTTGTAGCACAATCTATAGCATGTTGTGAAACGTCAATACCCAATACTGATTTTGCACCAGCAATAGCTGCATTTAATGCAAATGAACCTGTGTGTGTAAAGCAATCTAGAACATCTTTATCTTTACATATTCTATGAATAGCAGCTCTGTTTTCTTTTTGATCTAAGAAGAATCCTGTTTTTTGTCCGTTTTCTAAATCAACTATGTATTTAACTCCATTTTCAACAATTTCAACATTAGTGTCAAATGGTTCGCTTAAGAAGCCTCTAGTTTGTTCTAAGCCTTCAATTTCTCTTGTAGAAATATCACTTCTTTCATAAATTCCTTTAGCATTGTATTCTTCAGTTAATACTTTAACTACTAAATCTCTATACTGATCCATTCCTAAAGTGGAAATTTGAATTACATAATAATCTTCAAACTTATCTACAGTTAAACCGGGTAAAAAGTCTGCTTCTCCAAATATAATTCTGCAAGAAGAAGTATCAATAACAGTTTTTCTGTATTCAAAAGCTGCTTTGAATCTTTTCTTAAAGAATTCTTCATCTATGACCTCATCTATATCTCTTGACATTATTCTAATAGTTATTTTGCTCTTATCATTTATATAACCTTTTCCAATAAAATATCCTTTATGATTATATACGCCTACAATGTCACCATTTTGATATTCTCCATCATATTCTTTTATTTCATCAGTATAAATCCAAGGACGACCTTGTTCAGCTCTTCCACTACGACCTTTATGTAAATAGAATTTACTCATCATATTTTAAAATGCTCCTTCCAAAATAATTCTTATACGATTATAACATAAGATATGCCTAAGATATTTAGTTATTTATTTCTTTTAAAAGAGTTTTAATTTTGTCAGAGCACTTTCTTCCTTTACAAGAACCTAGCCCAGCTCCAGTGGCCTTTTGAACTTCTTCTAAAGATGAAGCACCATTTTTAATGCATTCTTTGATTTTAGCTCTAGTTATACTTCTACATGTACAAGTTTTTGTTAATTTATCTAAAATTTCTTTATTTAAATTATTTTCCATAATGTTCTCCTTATATTTAAGTAATGTTATTTTAGTATGATTAAATCACGTTATAAAATAATCGTCAATACTTATTAGTTAATATTTATTATTCATAAAATTGAGGAATTAACTCAAATTATAATGAATTATAATTTTAATGTGTCTAAATTTAAGAAAAATATAAGTTTAAATAAATTAAAAAATTACTTCATTGGTAATAATACTTATAAAGTAGTTTTTTATTCTTTATGAAATTATATTATTAAAGAAGTTGTGGATAACGCAGATGCGTAAAAAAATCGACGGCTCCACAGTCGCCTTGACGATTTTTTTATTTGGATTATTTATAATAACCTTAACACCACAATTGACATTTAAAAACTGGTAATATATAATATTACAATAAAAGACTATGATTAGGAAAAGTATCTTAGATATTACTTTTAGAGAGTAGCTGTTTTGGTGTAAAGCTATAGTAAATCTTTGAGAAGATCACCTAGGAGTTGAATACTGAAAGGCAAAATATTGCTGAATAAGTTATTACGTAATAGCCTGCGTTAAAGGATAGAGTATGTATGTACTTGAAAGAAGGCATTTAATTATAAAATTTAATGCTTAACCTTAGGTGGTTTGCGAATTCAACTTCGTCCTGTGGGATGGGGTTTTTTTTTACGTCTAGTAAAGTTACCTCAGAGAAAGAAAAATCTATTGGGGATATATACATAGCATGTAGCAATAAATTTCAATTTTAGACTAATATATAATGTATTCAAATGAAAGGGGAAATTTTAAATGTACAAGAAAGTAGATTCTTCAAAAGGCACTGTAAATATGGAAAAAGATATTGCAAAGCTTTGGAAAGAAAAAGATGTTATAAAAAAGAACTTTGATGCAAATCAAGATGGAGAGTATTTTACGTTTTATGATGGTCCGCCAACAGCAAATGGAAAGCCTCATGTTGGTCATATCTTAACAAGAGTTATGAAGGACATAATTCCAAGATATAAAGTTATGAAGGGATACAAGGTTTTAAGAAAAGCTGGATGGGATACGCATGGACTTCCAGTAGAACTAGAAATCGAAAAGAAGCTTAAAATATCAGGAAAAGAACAAATTGAAGATTTTGGAGTAGAAAAATTCGTTAAAGAGTGTAAAGACAGTGTATTCTCATATGTAAGCTTGTGGGAAAAAATGACTGAACAAATTGGATACTGGGTTGATATGGATGATCCATATGTAACTTATCATGATAACTACATTGAGTCTGAATGGTGGGCTTTAAAACAAATGTGGGATAAGAAATTATTATATCAAGGTCATAAGGTAATGCCTTACTGTCCAAGATGTGGAACTGCTCTTTCTTCTCATGAAGTAGCTCAAGGATATAAGGATGTTAAGGACTTAACTGCAACTGCTAAATTTAAGGTTGAGGGAGAAGAAAACAAGTATATCTTAGCTTGGACAACAACTCCTTGGACATTACCATCTAATTTGGCATTATGTGTTAATAAATCATACACATATTGTGAAGTTAAAGTGGAAGATGAAGTATATATTTTAGCTAAAGATCTAGTAGGAAAAGTATTAGGTGAAAGAGAATATGAATTAGTTAAAGAGTTTAAAGGTGAGCAATTATTAGGTGTTAAATATGAGCAACTATTACCTTTTGCAAAAGTTGAAGGTAAAGCATTCGAAGTAATTCATGGAGATTATGTAACATTAACAGATGGTACTGGTATAGTACATATTGCACCAGCTTATGGTGAAGATGATAGCCTTGTTGCAAAGAAAAACGGAATTGCATTTGTGAATTTAGTAGATGCAAATGGTAACTTTGTGGAAGAAGTTACACCTTGGGCAGGAAAGTTCGTTAAGAAGTGTGATGACAGTATTGTTAAATACTTAGAAGAACGCAATCAATTATTTAGTGCACAAAAGCACACTCACTCATATCCACATTGTTGGAGATGTGACACACCACTTTTATACTATCCAAAAGATAGCTGGTTTGTTGCAATGACTCAAATGAGAGATAAATTATTAGTAAATAATAATAAAATAAATTGGTATCCTGATAATACAAGAACAGGAAGAATGGGTAAGTTCCTTGAAAATGTTATTGACTGGGGTATTTCAAGAGATAGATACTGGGGAACACCACTTCCAATATGGGAATGTGAATGTGGTCATAAAGAATGTATCGGTAGTAGAGAAGAATTAGAAGCTAAAGCAACTACAGATTGTAAGGGAATAGAATTACACAAACCTTATGTAGATAAAATTAAACTAGGATGTCCACACTGCGGAAAAGAAATGACAAGAACTCATGAAGTAATTGATTGTTGGTTTGATTCAGGATCAATGCCTTTTGCACAATGGCACTATCCGTTTGAAAATAAAGAAACTTTTGAAGCAAATTTCCCAGCACAATTTATTTCAGAAGCTGTTGACCAAACAAGAGGATGGTTCTATACATTACTTGCTGTTTCAACTTGTCTTTTTGATACAAATCCGTTTGAAAATTGTATTGTATTAGGACACGTTTTAGATAAAAAAGGACTTAAGATGTCTAAACATAAGGGAAATGTTGTAGATCCATTTGAAGTATTAAATAGTCAAGGAGCAGATGCTACAAGATGGCATTTCTATACTGCAAGTGCACCATGGCTTCCAACAAGATTTTCAATAGATGATGTTGGAGAAGCTCAAAGAAAGTTCTTAGGAACTTTATGGAATGTATATTCATTCTATGTTTTATATGCTGAAATAGATAATTTCGATCCTACAAAGTACTCTGAGTTTGTTTCAGATAATGTAATGGATAAGTGGATTATATCTAAATTAAATACATTAATTGAAACAGTTGATGATGGTTTAAATACTTACCAAATTACTCAAGCGGCACTTGCAATTGAAGACTTTACAGATGAATTATCGAATTGGTATGTAAGAAGAAATAGATCAAGATACTGGTCACAAGAATTAAGTGATGATAAGATAGGTGCCTATGTAACTTTATATAAGGTATTAACAAACTTAGTTAAAGTAGCATCACCATTTGTACCATTTATGACTGAAGAAATTTATCAAAACTTAGTTGTGAATCTTGATAAAAATGCACCAGAAAGTATTCATTTATGCAAATGGCCAGAAGTTAATACAAATAGTATAAACAAAGATCTAGAAAAAGAAATGGATTTAGCTTATACACTTGTTAAACTTGGAAGAAGTGCTAGAAATGCTGCTAATATTAAGAACAGACAACCGCTTTCAGAAATACTTATTTCAACAAAGTCTCTTCCAGAATACTATGGAGACATTGTAAAAGAAGAATTAAATATTAAAGAGGTAGAACTTGGAGCAGATTTATCTAAGTATGTTAACTTTGAAATTAAGCCTAACTTACCTGTTATAGGTAAAATGTATGGTAAATTAATTCCACAAATCAAGAAAGCAATTTCAGAGAAAGACCAAATGGAGTTAGCTCAAAAGATTAAAAATGGTGGAAATGAAGCTATTGAAGTTAATGGTATAGAAATAGTTCTTACTAATGAAAATCTTTTAGTTACAATGCAAGGATTAGAAGGATATGCATTTGCTGGTGAAGGTGAACTTGGAGTAGTTTTAGATACAACAATTACACATGAATTGCAAGAAGAGGGTCATGTAAGAGAACTTATTTCAAAGATTCAAAACATGAGAAAAGATAAAGGCTTTGAAGTTTCAGATAAGATAAACCTTTATGTATCTAATAATGATTTATTATTAGATATTATTAAGAAATTTGCAGAAACAATAAAGAAAGAAACTTTAACTTGTGATATTATTTATAATGGAGAATATGATTATACAGAGATAATTATAAATGGAGAAAAGTTAGAGATGACAGTTGAGGTTGTTAAGTAGAAATATAGTGATGGGGCTAGAATCTAAGGTATCTCCTTTTGATCTCTAGCCTTTTTCTGTAAATAATACAAGTTTAGGCACATTTTAAAAATAATTATTACTTTATAGAAGGTGTTCCTTGATTTTTAACACAATATATTAGTATAATTAGTTACCTAGAAGAATATTAAGGAGGAATAAAAAATGGCTATTTCTATTAAAGATGTTGCAAGAGAAGCAGGAGTTTCAATAGCAACAGTTTCTAGAGTGTTAAACGATATCGATGTCGTTAATGAAGATACTAAGAAAAAAGTAGTGGATGCAATAAAATTGCTGGGATATAGACCTAATATAATAGCGAGAAGCTTAAAGACTCAAAAAACAAAAACGATAGGAATATTATTACCCGATGTGTCTAATCAATTTTATCCAGAAATTGTTAGAGGCGCAGAAGATGTATCTAATATATATGATTATAATGTAATCCTATGTAATTCAGATCTTGATGTAGAAAAGGAAAAGGAATATCTAAGAGTTCTTAGAGAGAAGATGGTTGATGGAGTACTTTATATGAGTAGCTCGCTTCAAGAAGAAATATTAGAATTAATTAATGAGTTAGACCTAAAGACAGTACTTGTTGAAACAAAAGATAAGGATGGTAGACTTCCAAGTGTTACTATTGATAACATAAAAGGATGCTATGATAGCACAAAGTATTTAATTGGAAAAGGATTAAAAAATATTGCATTCGTAGGAACAGAAAAGGATAACATGAATGCATGGGGAGATAGATACATAGGATACGAAAATGCTATGAAAGAAGCAGGAATCAATATAGATACTGATTTAGTATATTTTGATACAATTAAAGTTAAGTCAGGATATGAAGCAGTAGATGAATTCATAAGAAGAGATAAAAAAATTGATGGTGTTGTATGTGCTTCAGATGATATTGCAATGGGAGTTATAAATAGATTAAGAGAAAAGGGATATAATGTTCCAAAAGATGTGAGCGTTATTGGATTTAATGATAATTATGTCGCATCAGTTTTTTATCCTAAGATAACAACTATTTCTCAACCAACATATGATATGGGATCTGTTGCTATGAGGATGCTTATAAAGCTCTTAAATCAAAAAGAATTGGAAGAAGCACATTATGTGTTAGATCATGAGTTGATAGAGAGAGAAAGCACAATTTAATTAATATAAAATATAAACTAAGATAAGGGAGTATGGACAAGATCGATACTTCCTTATTTGTAGTTAATAAGGAGTATATTTATGGATAGTCAGAGAAGATTAGGTGAAATGAACATAGGAAAATTAATATTAGAATTTTCAGTTCCAGCTATTATAGGTATGATGGTTAACACATTATATAATATAATAGACAGAATATTTATTGGACATATAGAAGGAATAGGGAAAATTGCAATGGCAGGTGTTGGAATAACGATGCCTTTAATGACTATAATTTTAGCATTCGGTATGTTAATAGGTATTGGAACTGCAACCAAGATATCTATAAAGCTTGGACAAAATGATAAAGAAGGTGCAGAAAAACATTTAGGAAATGCATTTACTTTGATTATAATAATAAGCATTTTATTAACCATATTTGGAATTTTATTTACTAACCCACTTTTGAAAATGTTCGGAGCAAGTGACAGTACTATAGTATATGGTGAACAATTTATTCAAGTAATTTTTATAGGATGTATATTTAATATGATAAGTTTTGGACTTAATCATTCAATTAGAAGTGACGGAAGTCCTAAGATAGCTATGGCATCTATGCTTATCAGTGCTATTATTAATATCATTTTAGACCCAATATTTATATTTGGATTCGGATTAGGGGTTAGAGGTGGTGCCCTAGGAACTGTTGTTGCACAAATTGTAAGTAGTATTTGGATTTTATACTATTTTACTAAAGGTTCTAGTATTCTTAAGATTAGAAAGAAAAATTTAAAGCTTGATAAGGAAGTAGTATTAAGCATTTTCGCTATAGGAATAAGTCCATTTAGTATGCAACTTGCACAAAGTGCAGTACAAATAGCTTCAAATAATTCGTTGCAAGTATATGGTGGAGATTTAGCTGTAAGTGCGATGACAATAATAAATAGTTTGGCTATGATATTTTTAATGCCTATTTTTGGATTAAACCAAGGACTTCAACCTATAATTGGATATAACTTTGGTGCTAAAAAATATGGTAGAGTTAAGCAAGCTGTAAAATATGGGATTATTACAGCTACTATAATAGTAGTAACTGGATTTATAGTGATTGAAGTTTTTTCAGAAAAATTAGTCATGATTTTTAATAGTGATCCTTCACTTATAGATGCTACTTCCCATGGAATGAAAATATTCTTATCTATGCTACCTCTTATAGGTGGACAAATTATAGTAACTAATTATTTTCAATCAATTGGAAGAGTTAAGATATCAATGTTCCTAAGCTTATTAAGACAGGTTATAATATTAATTCCTCTTCTTTTAATTATTCCAATATTTGAAGGATTAAATGGAGTGTGGATGGCTGGAGCGATGTCTGACTTTTTATCTGTTATAATTACATTTATTGTATTTGTTAGAACGTCAAAAGAAATATTTGGAGATAAGGAAGGTAAAGACATTATACTAGATAAGGCATATTCAAAAAAATAACAATGTTATTTAATATAATTACTAATATAATAAAAAACTCCCAATGGGAGTTTTTTTTGTTACCAAATATGTAATTGGTATTTTATATTGTCTAAAGGATTCCTTCAGTTTTTAAAATATCTTCTAATTTTTGAACTGTTTCTGATAAAGAAATAAATTTTTCTTTTAACTGTTCTCTTGAAGGTGTGTTTGTATTAAGAGATTTTTCCATGTCTTGTACAGTTTTAAGAGCTTCTTCTATATCTTGTTGAGCTATTTTTAAAGTTTCTTCCTTCATAAAGTGTCTCCTTTTAGTAAAATTATATTTAATTACCTATATCCTATCACTACTAAAAAATAAGTGCAAGGCATATAAATGTAAAGAATAATTAGATTTTGGAGGAGAAAATGATAAATTATATTTGGTTTTTTATGATTTTCCTTGGTGTTTTAGTTGGGTTAATAAGTGGAAATGGAGAAATAATTTCCAAAGCAATAGTTAATTCGTCAGGCAGTACTGTTACTTTTATAATTGAACTCACCGGAATTATGTGTTTTTGGTGTGGAGTTATGAAAGTAGCTGAAAAAAGTGGACTTACAGATAAATTATCTAAAATTCTAAAACCTTTATTGAAGCTTATATTTAAAGATGCAGCAAAGGATGAAAAAGCTTTAGGAGCCATAGTTATGAATCTTACAGCTAATATGATGGGATTATCTAATGCAGCAACGCCTTTTGGCATTAGAGCTATGGAAGAAATGGATAGACTCAATAAAGATAAAGAAAAGCCATCCAACGATATGGTGCTTTTCTTAGTTTTAAATGCAGCTTGTATACAAATAGTACCTTCAACAATTATATCTATAAGGGCAGCGTGTAATTCAGTTAATCCTGGAATAATAATATTGCCAGCTCTTATATCTACAGCAACAGCAGCAACAGTTGGAGTGCTTTGCTCTAAGATATTACAAAGATATTTTTAGAAGGAGAGTAGACATGATTAATTATTTAAGTAAAAGTATTATTCCAATAATTTTTTTAATAATAGTAACTTATGGAATGATCAAAGGAAAAAAAGTTTATGAGTGGTTTATAGAAGGTGCTAAGGAAGGACTAGGTGTATGTTTAAGAATATTTCCGTATCTTTTAGCAATGATTATTGCAGTTCAAATATTTAAAGAAGCTAAACTTTTAGATATTCTAAATAATTTAATATCACCTTTGGGAAATTTAATAGGGTTACCAAAGGAAATAATACCATTAATACTTATTAAACCTCTCTCAGGAAGTGGAGCAATTGGAGTATTTACAGATATCATAAAGAGTTTTGGAGCAGACACAAAAATAGGACTAATTTCTTCTGTTATTATGGGAACAACAGAAACAATATTTTATACAATTACAGTTTACTTTGGGGCAGTAAAAGTAAAGAAAATAAGACATACTTTATGGGCTGCTATTTTTGCAGATTTAACAGCTATAATAATGGCTATTTTTATGGTCAATTTATTTATATTTAAATAATATTAAATATTTAAACATATAATAATATCTATTTAATTAATACTTTAATTGAAATTTATATTGAAATATAAATTTTATAAATATAGACGACAATGAAGGTATTCTCTTTTTACTGTAATAATTATAAAACTATTATTTATTTGGAGATGCCTTATTAAAGTAAAATATAACTAAATATGAATTTAGGAGATGGTTGTAATGATTAAAGAAGCAAAAAATTTATTTGTTGCTATGGTAGGGGCAACTACAATGACTTATGAAAAGGCTAATGAAGTAATAAATAATTTAGTTGAAAAGGGTAAAGTAACTATTGAAGAAGGTAAGGAATTGTCAGAAGAATTAAAAAGGGAAGTAAAGGCAAAAACAGATACTGTAAAATGCAAAGCTAATGAAAAAATTCAAGAAATAAAACCAATCACTAAGGAAGATATGTGTGAAGTTCTTGAAAATTTTAATTTTGTAACTAAGGAAGAATTATTAGAACTTAAAAATAGAGTTATTATATTAGAAGAAAAATTAAGAGAAAAAGAATAATAAGGTTATAAAGAAAGCCTCCTTTTGACATGGAGGTTTTTTTCTAAGGAGGAACATTTTTATGGCTAGGAAGTCTTCAGAAAGGTTTAAAAAGATAATAAAAGTTTTTGCAAGCTATGGGTTCGAATATATTTTTGATAGTAAGCATATAGAAGATAAGAAATCTCCTGTAAATTTAAGAAAAGCTTTTGAAGAATTAGGACCAACATTTATTAAGTTAGGTCAAATTTTAAGTACAAGACCAGATATTATATCTCAAGAATATATTGAGGAATTAATAAAATTACAAGACTCCGTGCCTAAAGAAGACTTTGAAGTTATAAAAACTGTTTTTGAAAGTACATTAAATGTTTCTTTAGAAGAATGTTTTGAATATATTAATTATAATCCGGTAGCATCTGCATCTATAGCACAGGTTCATGAGGGAATATTAAAAGATGGTAGAGATGTAGTAATAAAAATACAAAGACCAGATATTTATGAACAAATTCATCTAGATATTTCAATACTAATTAGAATTTTTAAATTAGCAAAAACAAAGATAGTTATGCCGATTGATCCATTAGAAGCATTGCAAGAGATACAAAGCATCGCAGAGGATGAATTAAATTTTATTTTAGAAGGGGAAAATATTGGGAAATTTAGAGATTATAATAAAAATATAGCATCAGTTTATGCACCGTATGTAGTTAAAGAACTATCGAGTGATAAAGTTTTAGTATTAGAAAAAATAGATGGATTTAAAATAAATCAGTTAGATATGATTTCTGAAAATGGATATGATAATAAAGATGTTGCAAAGAAATTAGCATTATCATATTGTAAGCAAATATTTGAAGATGGATTTTTTCATGGAGATCCACATCCAGGAAATTTATTAATAAATGATGGAAAGATATGTTTTATTGATTTTGGAATAGTTGGACAATTAAATAGTGGTATAAAAAAAATATTAAATAATGTTATGATTGCTATAGCAACAAAAGACAAAGAAAAATTAGTAAACTGCATATTATCAGTGGCAATAAAAAAAGGAAAAGTTAATAGAATGCATTTATATGATGGAGTATCATATATGTTTGATGCATATTTGACAACAGCTATAAAGAACATAAAAATATCAGTATTGTTGCAAGAGGTGTTTATTTTAGCGAGAGATAATAACCTACAATTACCGAGAGAGCTAGTAGCATTAACAAGAGGACTTATAATTTTAGAAGGTGTCGTAACAGAGATAGATCCAGAATTAGAAATTATAGAGGTTATAAATCCTTTCATAAAGGCTAAAAATAAAACTATGATTTTAAACTTTTTACAAAGCGAAGATTTGTTGATTTCTCTATATTCTTTTGGCAGAGATAGTATACAGATTCCTTCTAAAACTTTGGAATTATTAACTAAGTTATGTGCTGGAGAAGGAAAATTACAATTAAGAATTAAAGATAGAAATATTATACTGCAAGAAATAAATAAAATGATAAATAAAATTACTGCAGGTGTTTTGGTTGCTGCCTTAATAATAGGTTCTTCAATGATAATGAGTACTAATGTAGGTCCTAAATATAATGGCGTATCACTAATTGGAGCAATTGGATATTTAATATCAGCGATTTTTGCAATAGGCCTATTAGTGAGCATGATTAGGACTAGAGATTTTAAATATAGGAAGTAAATCTAATTTTATATTAAAGAAAATTAGATATATCATATAATTATAGATAGTAAATTTAAAGGTGAATATATAAGAGGTATAGATACAATAATATGATTTGCAACAAGAATAGCATAATAATAAAACTTGGGATGAAATCATTAATATTTCCAAGTTAGAATATCCTTAATTTGTGATATAATTAAGAGGATGCCAAGACAATATTGGTATCCTCTTTTTCTAAGTTTAAATTGATTAATTTATTTTTATAAAGAAAGGTAAGGAATTATATGAGGATAGCAGATAGAATACAAAAATTGAGAGAAATAATGATAAGGGAAAATATAGATTACTATGTAGTGCCAAGCGGAGACTTTCATCAAAGTGAATACGTAGCAGAGCATTTTAAATCAAGAGCTTATATAACAGGATTTACTGGTTCAGCTGGAACTGCTTTAATAGGGAAAGAAAAAGCGATTCTTTGGACTGATGGAAGATACTTTATTCAAGCAGAACAACAATTAGAGGGTTCGGGTATAGAACTTTATAAGATGAAGATTCCAGGATGGCCAACATTAGAGCAATGGTTAATGGAAAACATGAATGATGGAGAAACTTTAAGTTTTGACGGAAGATTATTTTCAATAAATCAATATAAAGAATTTAAAAACATAGAAGATAAAAAAAATATTAAAATATCTATGGATAAAGATTTAATTCAAGAGTTATGGACAGATAAACCTGAGCTTCCTAAAGAAAAGGCATTTTTACATGATGTAAAATATTGTGGTAAGTCTGCTAAGGAAAAGATTAAAGAAGTAAGATATGAAATGAAAAAGATGAGTGGAGAATCATACATTATATCATCATTAGATGATATTGCATGGCTTTTTAATATTAGAGGAAATGATGTGAAGAATACTCCAGTAGTTTTAGCTTATGCAGTAATTAATCAAAATGAAGCAACACTATATATTGATAAAGAGAAGATTTCAACTCAAGATGAAAAATCGCTAAATTTAGAAGGAGTTACAATAAAAAATTATGAAGATATATTTGTAGCTGTTAAAGATATAAAAAATAGCGTTATATTAGATCCAAATAAAGTTAGTGGATATATATATAAGCAAATAAAAGATGATGTGAAAATTGTAGAAGATATAAATATAACAACTAAATTAAAGGCTATAAAAAATTCTACAGAAATACAAAGTCTTAAAGATTGCCAAATAAAAGATGGAGTAGCCATGGTAAGATTTCTAAAATGGCTTAAAGAAAATGTAGGTAAACAGAAGATTACAGAACTTACTGTAGCTGATAAATTATTAGAATTTAGAAATAACGGAGAACTTTTTATTGAAGAAAGTTTTGGTACAATTGCAGGATATAAAGATCATGCAGCTATGATGCATTATTCAGCAAATGAAGATAGCGCATATGAATTAAAACAAGAAGGAATATTATTAGTTGATTGTGGTGGACAGTATTTAGATGGAACTACTGATATAACAAGAAGTTTTATTTTAGGAAAATTAACTGAAGAAGAAAAAAGAGATTTTACATTAGTATTAAAATCACATATTAATCTTATGAAAACCAAATTTTTAAAAGGTACATCAGGTTCAAACATAGATATAATGGCAAGAAAAACTTTATGGAATGAAGGATTAGATTATAAGTGTGGAACAGGACATGGAGTTGGATTTTTCTTAAGTGTTCATGAAGGACCACAAACTATAAGTCCAGTTCCAAACAAAGTAGCATTAGAACCAGGAATGATTTTAACTAATGAGCCAGGGATATATAGAGAAGGAAAACATGGAATAAGGACAGAAAATGTTATGGTGGTAGTGGAAGATAAAGAAAGCAAAGAATTTGGACAATTTTATAAATTCCAAGTTATGTCTTATTGTCCTATAGATTTAGATGGAATAGAAGAATCATTATTAAATGAAGAAGAAAAAGAATGGCTAAATAATTACCATAAGGAAACTTGCGAAAAGTTAATTCCTTATTTAAATGAAGAGGAAAAGAAATTCCTTGGTAAAGTAACTAAAGCAATATAGCAAATGCTTAAAGCCGTCGAATTGTTGACGGCTGTTATTTTCTTTGATAAATTCTATTTTAGGTAGGTTAAGTTTTTTAATTTTTATTCCCTCTATGTTGTTAATTTAGTGGGTAGTATAATTTGGGTTGAATTTTTAAAAAGTTAATATGAAGAGGTTTTCAGTAAGCGACTTCAATGTTAAACTAAGTTATAACAAAATAATAATTTGATTTTAAAAATCTATATTTGTAAAAGTATTGATGGATTAGAGGTGCAAATATGAGAATTGTTAAAGAGATAAAGATTAATTATCTCAAAGGTTTACATCCTAGAGCTGTTGCTATGATTGTTAGAAAAGCTTTTGATTTAGAACAAATATATGATGTTAAGATAATGGTTAAAGTTAAAGGAAAAGGAGAAATACCAGCAACAGCAATAATGGCATTTATGCTTTTAAAAATAAAAGCAGGAGAAAAATTAACATTAATAATAGAAGGAAAAGAAAATGTAGAATTAGCTTTAATGAATATGGAATCATGCTTATTAAGAAATTTTGATGAAATTGGTTACCTTGAAATGAAAGAAATAGATTTAATAATTAATGAAAGCACGATTACAATGGACCATATTTTTAATAGTATTTCTAATGGAATACTTGTTACAGATGAGAATAATATAATAACTATGCTAAACAAATCAGCTGAGGAGATACTTAATACTTCAAGTGAATTTATAATAGGCAAGCTAGCTAAGGATTGCATACCAAATTCTAAGTTGCATTTAGTAGGAAAAGATAGTTCAGTGTCTATTTCAAAGCAAGAAGTTGGAGATATAGCAATTTTAACTTCAAGAAATCCTATATATATAAATGGTATTTTTAAGGGGGCGGTAGCTGTTTTTGAAGACATATCTAAACTTGAACAAGTAACAGATGAACTATTGGTAGTCAAGGAAATGAAAGAAAAACTCCAATTAATATTAGAATCAGTACGAGATGGAATTTGTGTATTGGATAGATACGGATACATATCTTATGCTAATTCGGCATATTTAGAAATATTAAAAGAAGATAAAAGTATTTTAGGAAAACACATTGATAAAATTTCTCCAAATGGTATAAGAAAGAAAGTGTTTTTAACTGGTAAAAGTGAAATAGGACAAGTAAGGCATAAAGACAAAAACATTGATATTGTTGCTTCGGTATATCCTATAATTGTAAATAAAAATGTTGTTGGTATACTATCTATAATTAAAGATTTAAGTACTGTAGAGAAGTTAACAGAACGTTTGACAACAATATCTGAAAAAGCTGATTATTTAGAAGGTGAATTAATTAGAGCTAAGAAACCAGATAAAGCATTTGATAGATTTATCGGAAAAAGTGGAAAGGTTTTAGATGTGTTAGCTTTAGCCACAAAATCAGCAAAAAGTTCAGCTACAGTACTTATTAGAGGAGATAGTGGAACAGGAAAGGAACTAATAGCAGAGGGAATACATTATGCTAGTGAAAGAAGTAAAGGACCGTTTATAAGAGTTAATTGTGCAGCTATACCAGAAAACTTAATAGAAAGTGAGTTATTTGGACATGAAAAAGGATCGTTCACAGGAGCCATAAAGAGAAAGCTTGGTAAGTTTGAATTAGCTCAAAATGGTACTATTTTTTTAGATGAAATAGGTGAAATGGATAAAAATACTCAAGCAAAAATTCTTAGAGTGTTACAATATAAGGAATTTCAACGGGTTGGAGGAGAAGAAACTATAAAGGTAGATGTTAGAGTGATAGCCGCAACTCATAGAAATTTAGAAGACATGTTAAGAGAAGGAGAATTTAGGGAAGATCTTTATTATAGATTAAATGTAATTCCTATATTTATTCCAGCACTAAAAGATAGATCAGAAGACATTCCTATATTAGTAGATCATTTCATAAATAAATTTCAAAAAGATGGAGAATTAAAACAAGTATCAAAGGATGTAATGAATACATTTATGAATTATTCTTGGAATGGAAATGTAAGAGAGTTAGAGAATATAATAGAAAGAATATTAGCATTGAAAGAGGGCGAAATTATAGGATTAAAGGATATACCTTTATATATTAAAGAAGAAACTTTAAAAGTTAAACAGGGACATATCAAGACTTTTCAAGAAAACAATATAAGTAAAAGTGAAATTTTAGATAAAATAGAAAATATAGAAGAAATTTTGCCTATGAAAACATATGAAAAATTGATAATTGAAAAAGCTTTAAGAAAATATGGAAGTTATAATGCAGCTGGAAAGATTTTAGGGCTGAATCATAAAACAATTGCTGCTAAGGCAAAAGAGTTTGGGATAGAAAAAAGAATTAATTGGGAAAAAAGACCAAAATAAACGTTTTCACTTGGTGTTTTTAACCAAGAAGATATATAAATACCAGCAATTATAATTTGGCGAAGTGGTGAAAGGTACTGTTTGTCCTAAATTTAACAAAGTATAAAACTTGGCATAGTAATTGCTATAAATAAAGGTGTAAATAAAATATTTTATAAATGGGAGGTATTATATTATGTCAATTTTTATGGCTGAATTAATCGGAACAATGTTACTTATACTTCTAGGAGACGGAGTTGTTGCAAACGTTGCCTTGAAAAATTCAAAGGGTTCAAATTCAGGATGGATAGTTATAACAACTGGTTGGGCTTTAGCAGTAGCAATTCCAGCACTTATGTTTGGAACATACAGCGGAGCTCATTTCAACCCAGCATTAACTGTAGCACTTGCTGCAATAGGAAGTATACCTTGGTCAGTAGTTCCTGAATATTTCGCAGGTGAATTCTTAGGAGGATTCTTAGGCGCTGTATTAGTATTCATTATGTATTACGATCAATTCGCAGCAACTGAAGATAAAGCTTCTAAATTAGGAGTTTTTGCGACAGGACCAATGACAAGAAATACTGCAATTAACTTCATTGCTGAGGTTATTGGAACATTTGCATTAGTATTTGGTATCTTATTATTAGGCGCTAATAAAATGGCACCAGGTCTTAATACATTATGTGTTGGTGGATTAATATTTGTAATAGGTTTAAGTTTAGGTGGACCTACAGGATACGCAATTAACCCTGCCAGAGATTTATCACCAAGAATAGCACATGCAATTTTACCTATACCAGATAAAGGTGATTCAGATTGGGGATATGCTTGGATTCCAGTTGTAGCTCCAATTGTTGGTGGATTAATAGGAGCATTCTTATATCAAGCAATCATATAGTAGTAAATAATTAACTTAAAAAATAAATAAAATAGCAAGGCCTTGTTAGAGCAAATATAACAAGGCCTAAGCTATATTATTTAGGAAATGCTTAATATTGAAAATAAAGAGTTTACATAGCAAATAATTGATATATTATAATAATTATTTGAAAATAAAAAGACAAAAATAAGGTCTTGTTGGATTGAATCGTTGATACTATGAATTGAGTGAATACAAGAATTTGTTAAATTAAGTATTTAATAATTGTTACAATTGTATTATTTTAAATTTCATATAAACGTATGATGTCTGATAGGATCTTAAATTATATTATTTAGGAGGAGCTTAATAATGAAGAAGTTAATAAATAATCCAAATAATGTCTTATCAGATATGTTAGATGGTATTGTAGCAGCACATCCAGAGTATTTAAAAAAATTGGATAATGCGAATGTCTTAGTTAGATCTAAGAAGGTTGAAAATAAAGTTGCTATAGTAAGTGGTGGAGGAAGTGGACACGAACCAGCACATGGTGGATATGTTGGCTTCGGAATGTTAGATGGTGCTGTATGTGGAGAAGTATTTACATCTCCTACACCAGATCAAGTATATGAGGCAATTAAAGCTACAGACAATGGAAATGGTGTTCTTCTTGTTATAAAAAATTATACTGGAGATGTCATGAACTTTGAAATGGCAAAGGAAATGGCTGAAATGGAAGGCATAAAGGTAGAAGAAGTAATTGTAAATGATGATGTTGCTGTTGAAAATAGCTTATATACAGCTGGTAGAAGAGGTATTGCAGGAACAATATTTGTTCATAAAATATCTGGAGCAAAAGCTGAAAGTGGAGCAAACTTAGAAGAGGTAAAGAGAGTTGCTGAAAAAACAATTCAAAATGTTAGAAGTATGGGAATGTCTTTATCTTCTTGCATAGTACCAGCAGCAGGAAAGGCTAATTTTACATTAGGTGAAGATGAAGTTGAAATCGGAATGGGAATACATGGAGAACCAGGAACTCATAGAGAAAAGATTTCAACTGCTGACCAAGTAGCAGAGCACTTAGTAAGCAAAATTCTAGATGATATTAGTATAGTAAATGGTGATGAAGTGGCTGTTATGATAAATGGTTTAGGCTCAACACCATATATGGAGTTATATATTATAAATAAAAAGGTTAATAAAATTTTAAAAGATAAAGGGATAAATATCCATAAAACTTTTGTAGGTGAGTTCATGACATCTTTAGAAATGGCAGGATTTTCTATTTCAGTATTGAAACTTGATAATGAATTGAAAAATTTACTTGATGCGAAAGCTGATACTCCAGGATTTAAAGTATTTTAAGAATGTATCATAAGGAGGTTCCAATATGGTAACAGTTAAAGACGTAAAAGATATTCTAATGAAAATTAATATGGTTATAGAAGAAAATAAATTATATTTAAGCGAATTAGATGCAGCAATTGGAGATGGAGATCATGGTTTAAACATGAACAAGGGATTTAAAGCTGTTATTGAAAAGGTTAAAGATTTACCAGATACTGATTTGGGTAATATACTAAAAAGTTCGGGAATGGCATTGGTTACAAATGTAGGAGGAGCGTCAGGTCCGTTATATGGAACAGCATTTATGAAGGGATCGATGGTAGTATCAAACAAGAACTCTATGGATATAAATGATTTTGTAGAACTTTTAAAAGAGGCTTTAGCAGGAATAAAAATGCGTGGTAAGGCTCAAGAAGGTGAAAAGACAATGATTGATGCTTTGTCACCAGCAATTAAGGCGGGCCAAAAAGCACTTGAAGAGGAGAAGTTTACAAATGAAGTTTTAATTGCCATTAGAGATGCTGCAAAAAGTGGTATGGAGTATACTAAAAGTATAATTGCAACAAAAGGTAGAGCAAGCTATGTAGGAGAAAGAAGTATAGGACATCAAGATGCAGGTGCTACGTCAATGTATCTAATACTTAATACTATAACAAAAGAATTAGTTAAAGAGGGGTAATATATATGGTTGGAATAGTAATTGTATCTCATAGTAATTTAGTTGCTAAGGGAGTTAAAGAACTTGCGCTTCAAATGTCTCCAGAAGTTAATATTGCTGAAGCAGGTGGCACTTTTGATGGAAGGATAGGCACTGATATATCAAAAATAACTGATGCTATAGAAACAGTATATAGTGATAGTGGAGTTCTTATATTATTTGATTTAGGAAGTGCTTTTATGAATACTGAGATGGCAATAGAATTTTTAGATGATGCTATGAAGGACAATATTGAAATTGTAGATGCTCCTTTAGTAGAAGGTGCAATTACAGCAGCTGTTGAAGCTAGTATGAATAAATCATTACTAGATATAAAAGAAGTACTTAAGCCTATGGCTTTAAATAAAATGCCTTAAGGCACATTCAAAAAAAGAGGTTGGATTTTCAACCTCTTTTTTAATGAAAATATTTGACAGCTAAAGTAATTTATTTTATTATATATTTATATAAGGCATTGTAAAATAAATAACTAGTCAAAAATTCTTAGGATTTTTTGAACTAGACAAGGAAGTTGAATGCAGTTAATTATTTGGAAATGCCTAAATGCAATGAAGAGAAGAGTAATGAAATAGAAGCCTTAAAGAGAACTGATGGTTGGTGAAATTCAGTGGTTATAAATTTCATGAACATGGACTTGGAGCATATTTCCCGAGCAATATTTAAGTTAAGGAAGTACGGTAGCAACCGTTATACTGCAAGGTGATGATAGTCACCTAATGAGTTATTTATTGCGAGATAAATAAAAAATAGAGTGGTAGCACGTATAATACGTCTCTATATAGGATTTAATACCTATATAGAGACTTTTTTATTTAGAAAAAATTTAGGAGGCATAAGCAAATGAGTAAAAAACCATACTATATAACTACACCAATTTATTATCCATCAACTAAACTGCATATAGGAAATACCTATACTACAGTTGCTGCTGATGCAATTGCAAGGTTCAAAAGACTTACAGGATATGATGTTATGTTCTTAACAGGAACAGATGAACATGGTCAAAAAATTCAAAGAGTAGCAGAAGAAAAAGGTATTACTCCAAAAGAGCATGTAGATGAAATCGTTGCTGGAATTAAAGATCTTTGGGAAATGATGAATATAAGTTATGACAAATTTATTAGAACTACTGATGATTATCATATCAAGGCAGTTCAAGATATATTTAAAAAACTATATGATCAAGGAGATATATATAAGAGTTCCTATGAAGGTTTATATTGTACACCTTGTGAATCATTTTGGACTGATACTCAATTAGTAAATGGTAATTGCCCAGACTGCGGTAGACCAGTTGAAAAGTCAAAAGAAGAAGCATACTTCTTTAAAATGAGTAAATATGCAGATAGATTAATAAAGTATATAGAAGAAAATCCAGATTTTATACAACCAGAATCAAGAAAGAATGAAATGTTAAATAATTTCTTAAAACCAGGGCTTCAAGATTTATGTGTTTCAAGAACTAGTTTTGACTGGGGAATTCCAGTAACATTTGATGAAAAGCATGTTGTATATGTTTGGATAGATGCATTATCAAATTATATAACAGCACTTGGATATGGTTCAGATAATACAGAGTTATATCAAAAATATTGGCCAGCAGATGTACATTTAATAGGAAAGGATATTTTAAGATTCCATACTATTTATTGGCCAATAATGCTAATGGCATTAGATTTACCACTTCCTAAAAAGGTATTTGGTCATGGATGGCTTTTAGTTGATGGTGGAAAGATGTCAAAATCAAAAGGTAATGTTGTAGATCCAGTGGTATTAGTTAATGAATTTGGAGTGGACGCTGTAAGATACTACTTACTTAAAGAAATTCCATTTGGTGCAGATGGATTATTTAATAATGAAATATTTATAAAGAAGATAAATTCTGATCTTTGTAATGACTTAGGTAATCTTTTATCTAGAACAGTTGCTATGGTTGAGAAGTATTTTGGTGGAGAGATGCCTGCACAATCAGAAAAAGAATCTATTGATGATGAGTTAATAAACTTAGCATTATCAGCACCAGCTAAAATTGAAGCATCAATTGAAAAACTAAATATACCAGAAGCTTTGGAGCACGTTTTTGAATTAATAGGTAGAGCTAATAAGTATATAGATGAAACAACACCATGGATATTAGCTAAAGATGAAAGTAAAAAAGATAGACTTGGAACAGTTCTTTACAATTTAGCTGAAAGTCTTAGATTTGCATCAGTAATGATTTCTGCATTTTTACCTGATACAGCAAAAAAAATTAATGAACAAATTAATACTTCAGAAGTTTCATGGGATTCATTAAAATCATTTGATGGAACAAAGTCAGGTATTAAGGTAGTTAAGGCAGAAAATTTATTTCCAAGAATAGATGTTGAAAAAAAGCTTGAAGAATTAGAGGCATTAAAGGTAGCTCAAGCACCAATTAAGAGAGAAATTAAACCAATAAAAGAAGAAATAACTATCGATGATTTTGAAAAAATTGATTTAAGAGTAGTTAAGGTAATCGCTTGTGAACCTATAAAGGGAGCTAAAAAATTATTGAAATTAAAAGTAGATTTAGGCGGGGAAGAAAGACAAGTGGTTTCAGGAATATCTAAATACTATAAGCCTGAAGAATTAGTAGGCAAAAATGTAGTATTAGTTGCAAACTTAAAACCAGTAAAGCTTAGAGGAGAACTTTCTCAAGGGATGATACTTGCAGCAGCAACAGATGATGATAGTATATTGTCATTAGTAGATCCAGGAGATCTTGTAACTGGAAGTGAAGTTAGATAGTTTTTGAATAGGCCTAAAATTAAAGCAATCTTCTATTTAGTTAGAAGGTTGCTTTAAAAAAAGCTTTTGAAGGAGGAAAATAGTATGAATGTAATAATTGGAAATGCTTGGCCCTATTCTAATGGAGAGCTTCATTTAGGTAGAATAGCAGTATTATTACCAGGAGATGTATTAGCAAGATATCATAGATTGATGGGAGATGATGTGGTTTTTATATCAGGAAGTGATTCACATGGTACACCTGTAACTATTAAAGCTAAAGAAGAAGGTCTTACTCCAGAAGAAGTTGAAGATAAATATCATAAGAAGTTTGAAAAATGTTTTAAAGATTTAGGATTTTCTTTTGATTTGTTTACAAAAACACATACAGAATATCATTCAAACAAGGTAAAGGGATTTATATTAGAACTTTATAATAAAGGATACATTTATGAAAAGACTATAGAACAAACATATTGCGAAAATTGTAATGAATATCTATTAGATAGATATATTGAAGGAAATTGTCCGTATTGTAATGCTCATGCAATTGGAGATCAATGTGATGAATGTTCGGAAATATTCGAAAGTGAAGATTTAGTAGATAAAAGGTGCATTTTTTGTAAATCAAAGCCGATAATAAAAGAAACAAAACATTTGTTTTTTGAATTATCTAAGCTAGAAAATGATGTTAGAAGAATTTATATAAAACAAAATGGATGGAGAGAAAATGCTCAAAAAATAGCTAAGAGATATTTAGATGAAGGTCTTAGAGATAGGGCAGTAACTAGAGATTTTAATTGGGGAATTGATGTACCATTAGAGGGATATAAAGATAAGAAAATTTATGTATGGATAGAAGCTTTAATGGGATATTTAACAGCAAGTATGAAGTGTATAGATGAAAGAGGAGAGGATTACAAAGAATATTGGGATGGAAAAGACAGCAGAATATATTTTGTGCACGGAAAAGATAATATACCATTCCATATAGTAATCTTTCCAGCAATTTTGTCAGGTCTTGGAATAAAAAATCCTAATATAAGAGAAATATCAAGTGAATACTTAAATTTGGAAGGAAAAAAATTTTCAACAGCAAAGAATTGGGCTGTTTGGGGAGATTATATATTAAAAAATTATAATCCTGATTTAATTAGATATTATTTGACATTGAATGGGCCAGAAACTAAAGATTCAGAATTTACCTGGAAGGATTTTATAACAACTAATAATAATGATTTAGTAGGTTTGTTTGGTAATTTAGTTAGTAGAGTTTTAGTATTTATCAATAAAAATTTTGATGGTCAGATACCTACAGCGACTATGGATAAAAAACTAAAGGATAGTTTGTTTGATTTATACTGCAAAGTAGGAGATAAAATAGAAGAAGGTCGATTTAAGGATGCATTAAAAGATATAATATGTATAATAAAAACAACTAATAAGTTTTTTGATGATGAAAAACCTTGGATAACGGTTGAAAAAGACAAAGCTAAATGTACTGAAGCTATTTATAACTGTGTGCAAATAATTGCGAATTTATCTAATTTAATGGAACCATTTATGCCGTTTTCATCACAAAAAATAAGAGATTTTTTATGTATAAAAAATGCTACATGGACGCCTATAGAAGTTAAACAAGGGAAAATAGATAATTTTGAAATTTTATTCGAAAGAATAGATAAAAAAAATATCTCAGAAGAGATTAAAAGACTAAAAAATAACTGGAATATCTCATTTAGGGGGTGAGATATTCCAGCACCATTAAAATATAATGGTTAAAAGGGGTAAATAATAATGCTTTAACTACTTTACAACTTAAATATTACTATGTGAATATGTCAACTTTGTGACAAAGCTGATTTAATTTTTGGTTCTGCTTTAAAACTGTGTTGATATTGTTACATATTGTATAAAGAGTATTTAAAGAGGATATAATTAATATTGGAAGGATTTGTTATTTATGGAAGATAAATTGAAAATAATTGATAGTCACGCTCATTATGATGATGAAGCATTTAATGGAGACTTAAAAGAAGTATTCGATGAGATTAGAGAAAATGGTGTTATTGGAATTTTAAATTGTGCAGCTTCTTATAATAGTCTAAAAACTACAAATGAATTAACTAAAAGATATGATTTTATACTTGGAGCTTTAGGAATACATCCAGAGAATGCAGATGAATTTAAAGAAGATACATTAGACGAAATTAAAGAATATATTAAATTAAATGATAAGATAGTAGCAATAGGTGAGATTGGATTAGATTATTATTGGGAAGAAAATCCTGAAAAAGATGTTCAAAAAGAAGTTTTTAGAAAACAAATGCAGTTAGCAAGTGATCTTAATTTACCAGTAATAATTCATGATAGGGACGCACATCAAGATACATTAGAGATAATGAAAGAATTTCAAGGGGTAATAGGAGTAGTACACTGTTTTTCAGGGAGTGTAGAATTTGCAAAAGAATGTATTAAATTAGGATATTATATAGGGTTTACTGGTGTGATTACTTTTAAAAATGCAAAAAAACTAGTAGAAGTTGCTAAGGAAATACCTCTTGATAGAATGTTAGTTGAAACTGATTGTCCATATATGGCTCCAGAACCAAATAGGGGTAAAAGGAATAAATCGGATTATATAGAACATATAATAAAGAAACTGGCTAGCATTAAGGAAATTAACCAAAATGAATTAAATTTAAAGGTTAATGATAATTTTTGCAGGTTGATTAGGGAAAAAATATAAAGTAAAATATAAATTGTAATATTTTACAAAATAAATTCCTGATTTATACTTACTTAATAAGAAATATTCTTTTTATAATAACTTTAAAATTAAAAAGCATTGATATATAAACTTCAAAGTGACCCGATTTTTATAGTACAGCTATCATATTTTTATATTTTATATTTTATGCACAAAGTGCATTATGACTAGGGTTCACAGAATGCAAGAGGTCATTAGTTTGACAAGATTAAAGGTTTTAGGATATAATTCAGTAGACGCTCTTGCCAAAGGAGGGAAATCAATGATAGAAAAATTAAAAGATTATTTTAAAAGAAGTTTTTCTAACGGTCCCAAGGCAAAAATTATATTAGTAGCAGTTGTTATAACGGTTGTTGCTACAGCGACAGTAATGAGTATGAGAAAAACGCTCACAATAAGCATAGACGGTAAAGAGGAAACTTTTGTCACTTATAAAGGGACTGTTAAAGATGTGTTGCAAGATAACAAGATAGAGTTATCTGATAAAGATAAAGTGCAACCATCATTAGAATCCAGAGTATCTGAAAAAGCGACCATTCAAGTAAAAAAAGCTATTCCGGTAGATATTGTAGCAAATGGGACAACATTAACAGTACAAACAGCAGAAAATACTATTGGGGATATGCTAAAGACAGAATCAGACACGCTAAAGGAACAAGGCGTCGAATTTAACGAAGCAGTTGATGATGTATCACCGACTTTAGAATCAGAAATACAAGAAGATTTAAAAGTGCAAGTAGTTAAAGTAGAAACAAAAGATGTTGTAGAAAAAGAAGTAATTAATTTTGATACAATAGTAGAAAAAGACTCAAACCTTGATAGTAGCGTGCAAAAGGTTAAGAGTGAAGGAACTAATGGAGAGAAAGAAATTACTTATCAAGTAGTATATAAAGATGGCGCTCAAGTCTCTAAAGAAGTTAAGAGTACTAAAACTCTAGTAGATCCACAAAATAAGGTGGTATTAAAAGGGACAGGCCAAGTGTATGCAAGCAGAGGTGCAGGAAATTTAAACTATAAAAAGAAATTAGATTGTACTGCAACAGCTTATAGCGGGCATAGTACAACAGCTACAGGAAGAACACCAGTTAGAAATGCAGGTAGCTTAAGTACAATTGCTGTAGATCCATCAGTAATTCCATTAGGAAGTAAAGTTTATGTTGAAGGATATGGATATGCGATTGCAGCTGATACAGGGAGTGCAATAAAAGGCAATAAAATTGATTTATTTCTTAATTCTTCAAGCGAATGTAATAGTTGGGGAAGAAGATCAGTAAATTTATTGGTAATAGCGTACCCTGGAGAGTGGTAATTTAGTTTAAGAGGTAACATATTGTTATCTCTTTTTTTTTTGAACATTCTTTATTTAAATGAGTTTAGGCATATTAAAATAAATAACATGTCAGTATTCTAGTTTATTTTGCATCATAAGACAAAATATACGTCGCATCTTTAACTTGTTATTTTCTTTCATATGCCTTAAATTTGATATATTATTATATATATAGAATTAATTACGTAACTAAAGAAAGGGAGTATAAGATTGATAAAAGAAGTAATTGTTGTTGAAGGAAGAGACGATGTGGATGCTGTAAAGAAGGCATTAGATGCAGAAATAATAGCTGTTGGTGGATTTGGAATAAATGCAAAAGTTATAGAAAGAATAAAAGAGGCTCAAAAGAGAAAAGGTGTAATAGTTCTTACTGATCCGGATTTTGCAGGAGAGAAGATACGAAGAATTATTTCAAAGCGAGTTAAGGGAATAAAGCATGCATATATTGCAAAAGAGGATGGACTTAAAAATGGGGATATTGGAGTTGAAAATGCAGTTCCAAAAGTTATTATGAGAGCTCTTGAAATGGCTAAGGTTACAGGTGAAGAAAAAAGAAGCTTCTTTACTATGCAAGATATGTTTTATTTTAAGTTAACAGGAGATGTAACTTCAAAAAATAGAAGAGGTATGCTTGGAAAAATTCTTGGAATAGGATATGGAAATGCAACTCAAATGGTATCTAGATTAAATAATTATGGAATAACAAAAGAAGAATTTGTTAAAAGTATAGAAGAAATAGAAAAACAATTGGAAGTAGGTATAAAATAAATGGATTTAATAGATGTTAAAACTAAAGAGTTAGTAAAAAAGTATAATTTTAGGTTTTCAAAAAGTTTAGGACAAAACTTTTTATTAGATGATTCAGTTCTTGAAGATATAGTAAATGGTGCAGATGTAAATGAAGAAGACTTTATTATAGAAATAGGGCCTGGAGTAGGAACGTTAACCGTTCAATTAATGAAGAGGGCTAAAAAAGTAACATGCATAGAGTTAGATAATGATTTGATTCCTATTCTAGAACAAGAATTGGGAGAATATCAAAAATTTCAATTAATACATAATGATGCATTAAAGGTAGACTTTAATGAAATTATAGGCGAAGAACAAAGTGTTAAGCTTGTTGCTAATCTTCCTTATTATGTAACAACACCTATAATAATTAAATTACTTAAGCAAGGGTATAAATTTAAATCTTTAACTATAATGATACAAAAAGAGGTAGCAGAGAGAATTGATGCAGAACCTAATTGTAAAGCATATGGTGCATTATCTGTTTTAGTACAATATTATTGTAATACTAAAATTATAAGAAAAGTATCACCTGAGAGTTTTATGCCAAGACCAAAAGTCGATTCTATTGTTATAAGATTAGATAGGTTAGAAGAGCCTAGAATTAAAGTTAAGGATGAGAAACTTTTATTTGATATAGTAAGAGCTGGATTCAATATGAGAAGAAAGACTTTGTGGAATTCAACAAAAGTCATAGGTCTTTCTAAAGAAAATTTGCAAAAGGCTTTTGATAAGTCAGGGATAGATCCTAAAAGGAGAGCAGAAACTTTGACATTAGAGGAATTTGCAATTTTAACAGATAGTATATATGAATGTAAATAGTAAATTTTAAAGGACTTACAAGAAATAATTAGTAAAATATTTGCAGTATTTAATCATAATCTCTTAAAGAAGGCATATAATTTATTGAATAAATATATGTGGAGGGATTATGGGGTTGGCACATAATAAATTATATAGAAATTTTATAATATTACAGGAAGATGAAAAAGGGAATGCAGCATCTAATGATAAGGCTTTATCCGGATATGCAAAGGTAGAATCAAAAGGGGATAAATGCAAAGTATCTTTCTATGCTCAAAATCTTAAACAAGAAGCAAATTACTCTATGGTACTTATCTGTTGTAAAAAAGACTCTAAGCAACTAATTAATTTAGGGGATTTAACAATAAATGAAGTTGGAAAGGGAGACACCAGCAAAGAATACTATATTAATAACATAGCTGGTTTAGGCATATCCTATGAAAAAATAGTTGGTGCAGCTATTTGTAGAATTAATAGCGGAGAGTATGTTTTCCTTATGTATGGCTTTATGAATGGGGAAGAACCAAAGGAAAATTGGAAAAAGTTTAAGATAGTTAAAGAAGAAGATAAAAATAAAGATAATAAATACAAGATAGAGACTGAAACAGTAAAGAGTGAACCTTTAAAAGAACCAGTTAAAGATAAAATGGAAGTTAAGAATGAAACAAAAGATAAAGAAAAAACTAAAAGTAATAAAGAGTTAAAAGTTGACATGGAAACAGAATGTGAAGATGAGAAAAATAAGGAACATAAGACAGAATATAAAAAAGAAGAAAAAGCTGAGATTAAAAAAGAAGAAAAAGCTGAGATTAAAAAAGAAGAAAAAACTAAAAGTAATAAAGATTTAAAAATTGATATGGAAACAGAATGTGAATGTGACGAAAATGAGAAACATAAGACAGAAGATAAAGACAAAGAAGAAACAAAAGAAAAACATGAAATGAAAAAAGCAGTAAAAGATGAATGCAAGATTGAAAAATCAAAAGAGTGTAAAGAGATTATTGAAGATATTAAAAAGGAATCGTGCTATTTAAAGCAAGATAATCATAAGAGAATACAAGAAAACAGCAGAATTGATGGTGCTGATTTTGAACAATATGAAAAAGATATTGAAAAGATAAAAAATATTTCTTCATATAATTTTAGTATAAAAGGAAAAATAGGACAATATTTTGAACAGATTGCTGAGGGCTTTGAGGATTATAATCAAGAATTAGATGGAGTAAAATATTGTAAGTGGTATAAGATCCCTGTTAATGCAATGGATGATTTATGTAATATATCAAATTATAATAAATACACTTTAGCATATTATCCAATGTTAAACTATTATCCTTATATCAATAAAAATAAACACTTTTTATTGGGATATAAATGTGATGCTACAGGAGACTTAAAATATATTGTTTATGGAATACCAGGAAGCAAAGATAATGTTGAACAACCTTATGAAGGGAAGACTGGCTTTGTAACATGGACACATAGTGAAATGAGAAATGAAGGTTATTGGCTTATGTTTTATGATTTTAAGAACTCAACTATTGTAGTTCCAATGAAATAAATGAGATCATTATTATGAACAAAAAGCAAGTAATAGTTATGTCGATATTGGTTTCATTAATGCTAGTACTCGGGATAACCCAATCATTTTTCAAACAAACATTTACAGAAGTAGCTCTTGTAGAAAATGGAATAACTGAGTTTAATGAATATAACTTTGAAGAAGGAAAATATTCTTTTTCATTACCAAATGAATGGATAGTATCTGAAAAACAAAATAAAGAACAGTATATTAGTTATAAAGCGGACTTTAAGGATAAAGAAAATAAAATAACAGGATATTTACAAGTTATAGATACACAAAATGATTTAGGAGTTTTTGCAGAAAGTGATTTAAAGAATTTACCATTATCCTATAGAAATGAACAAATAATGCCATTTAAGATTGAAAATGTATCGGGAATATTATCACAGTATAAGACTACAGTGGAAAAAGACTATATTTTAGAGAATGTTTGTTATTATTTGAATAGTGATGATGGCAAAATAATAAAAGTATTGTTTAATATAAAAGAAGATTGTTATAAGGAAAATATAAAAACAGTATTTAATACTATTGTTTCTAAGGTCAATACGCAAGCCAAATAACATTTGCCATTGATAAGCATAAGTATTATAATTTAAATATGAAGGAGAAGTGTTAAAGCTTCTCCTTCATATTTAAATAATGTTAGGAGATATACATGAGGATAATTTTATTCGAAATTTTTGGATTACAAATAAAGAGTTATGGATTAATGATCGCCATTGGAATATTAGTTGCATCCTCTTTACTTTTGAATAAAGGTAAAAATAGAGGATATGATGAAGATTCATTATTAAATTTAATTATTTTGACCATAATATCAGGAGTATTAGGTGGGAAGTTGCTTTTTATTATAACTGAATTTAAAAGCATATTAAATGATCCAAGTATATTAATGAACTTTGGTTATGGCTTTGTAATTTATGGCGCCATAATGTTAGGTGCGTTAAGTGTATTTTTATATTGTAGAAGAAAAAGGTGGAATACATTAGAAGTGTTGGACATAGTTGCACCAGGACTTGCAATTGCCCAAGGATTTGGTCGTATTGGATGTTTTCTAGCTGGATGTTGTTATGGAGCAGAAACTCATCTTCCTATAGGTGTTGAATTCCCAGTAGGATCGCTTGCACCAACAGGAATACACTTACATCCAACTCAACTTTATTCATCAGCTTTTGATTTTTTACTAGGTTTATTTCTTTTATATTATGCTAAGAAAGAGAAAAAGTCAGGGAGAGTACTTTCTATGTATTTAATAATATATAGCATAGGAAGATTTATAATAGAATTTTTTAGAAATGATCCAAGAGGAAATGTGGGAGCATTATCTACATCACAGTTTATAGCTATTATGACCTTAGTTCTTGGGATTATTATCTTTAATATTCATAAGTTTTTTAAGGGAGAGAATAAAAGCGTTGAAGAAGAATAAGTTTTTAATTATAGTTTTAACTTTAGTATTGGTTATGACAAACATATCTGGATGTACTACTTATGATAATATAGCAGTCAAATTAGGGCTAAAAAACAATCAATTTGAGTACATAAATCAAAATAAAGTAGATAAAATTATAATCCAAAGTGCTAGAGACAGTGGGTTTAAATTTATAATTACTGATAGTAAGGCTATACAGGATATGTATGGATTATTATCAAAAGGCAAGGAAGTATCTAAAAAAAGTTCACTTGATCCAGATTATTATTTTGAAGTATGGATAGGTGATGAGGTTCATAAGTATCAATATATAGTTGGAGCTGATGAAAAAGGAAAAGGTAATTTTTTTAATGATGATATGTTTTTTTCAATATCAAAGCATTTAGATGATACGATAACCCAAAATCTTTCATTTATAAGAAAACCAAGAGACTTTCAGTATGTATATTATGAATCTATTTTATCAGTAATTAAAGCTAAAAAGGATGATTTGAATAATCCTGATAATAAAGTAGGCATAGATACTTCTGGAGATGTGGATTGCCTAAAATACATGTTTTCTATTGACTTGCAGGAATTTAACAAGAAATTAAACAAAGTACTGCCAAATGTTCAACTTGTTAATAAGAACAGTGAAGATTTTGATACAATAATTAAGATCAAAAATAGAGGATATAATAGTACGATTTTTAAAACAATGATAACTGTTGATAATAAAAAAGATAAGGCTTTTGATACTTACTATGTGTCAGCAGAGTATAATTTTAAGAATTGGGATATCAATATAAGCAAACCAAATAAAATACCAGAAGATTGGTAAAAGGAGGATGAAGAATGGGAAGTTGCGAAACTTGTCCAAGCAAGGATGCATGTGGCTCTAAGAGTGATAATTGTGAAAGCTCTTGCTCAAAAACTATGCCTAGATATGGTAATATTAAAAATATAATTGGAGTAATTAGTGGTAAAGGTGGAGTTGGAAAATCAACTATTACAGGTGTAATGGCAACCACTTTGGCTAAAAAAGGTTATAAAGTTGGAGTGCTAGATGCAGATATTACAGGACCATCTATGCCAAGATTTTTTGGTATAAACGATAAGAGGGCTATGATAATGCCTTTAGAAAATGATATGGTAAGATTTGATCCAGTAGTGACAGAAAGTGGTATAAAAATTATATCTATGAATCTTTTAACTGCTGTAGAAGATGAACCAGTTATTTGGAGAGGTCCTGTTATTACAGGTGTACTAAAGCAAATGTTTGTAGAAACTAATTGGGGAGAACTTGATTATTTACTTATAGATATGCCTCCAGGTACTGGAGATATAGCTTTAACTGTAATGCAAGAGTTTCCAATAAGTGAAGTAATAATAGTATCAACACCTCAAGATATGGTATCAATGATTGTTAAAAAGCTTGTTATAATGGCTCAAAAGATTGGTATTAAAATTAGAGGAGTAGTCGAGAATATGGCATATATTAATTGCCCAGATTGTGATAAAAAGATAAAAGTATTTAGTAATAAATCTTCTGAAGAACATGCTGAATATTTAGGTTTACCATTAATTGGAGAATTGCCGATTAATATTGAACTTACTGAAGCATTAGAACAGGGTAAAGCAGAAGACTATGTAAGAGAAAATGATTTGTATTCATTAATCTTTGAAGGATTATATTAGGCACATTCAAAAAAATAATAGACCAGTATGCTTGTTTATTTTGCGTTATACTGTGTCGACCAATTCAGCTAATAGCTTGCTATTAACTGAACTTGTCTCCTTGCCTGACACCAAATATACGACTCATCTTTGGTCTATTATTTTCTTTCATGTGCCTTAAAATACATAACTTAACCTTATTAGGGGATACTATTAATGTAATTCTTTAATGGAAGGGTGAGTAAAATGAAAGCAAGAGTAGATAAAGATACTTGCATAGCATGTGGACTATGCCCATCAATATGTCCTGAATGTTTTCAAATGGATGATGATGATGGAAAAGCTACAACTATAGTTCCAGAAGTACCAACAGCGTGTGAAGATAGCGCTAAGGAAGCTGAAGTAAGCTGTCCAGTTAATGCAATTATAGTAGAATAGTAGAATAGTAATTAAGGTACATAAAAGAAAATAAGAGCTATCATTAATGATAGCTCTTATTTTTTTAAGATTTTGCTGGAATATAAGTAGAATATATTATTCTATTTATAGGAAGCACAGATACAATCACAAGGCATATAATACCTTCTATTCCTATAATAGGACCATTAATAGCTAAGGAATACATAGCAGGAGATACTCCTTCTGGAGCGTAAGATCCAAAGAATGCAATTCCAGAAATGAAATGACATATGAATCTAGCAAAAATTGACAGTGATACACCTAAATATTTTTGCTTTGGAAAGAATCCTGCTATGCCAAGGCATATAAAAGGTAGTGGATAATCAAATAGAACTTGAACTGGATGTAAAATAAATGGATCCATAAAAAGTGTTATTATACCATAAAGAAATCCAGTTAAGAAACCAACTTGTGGACCATACATAAATGCAATGAGTAGTATAGGAATCATACTACCAAAAGTAATACTACCACCTTGAGGAAAATGATAAATTCTAAGCATTTTTAATATGGTAGCTAGAGCTAATGCAATACCAATCCTAGCAATTAATTGAGGTGTGAATTTAATTTTTTTTGTTTTAACTAAAACTATAAGAAGTATAATACATCCTATTAATGTAGCAATAGATAAAGGATTTGAAATAATGGTGTGCACATTTTCTGGCAAGTTTTGATACAGTTTTGAGAACTGTTTTGCCCAATCATTAAAAATTTTCATAAAAAAAACCTCCTTAATTGTGTCTAGGAGATTACTAACCAAATAAGTATAAAGTTTATTGTTATTCAATAATTAGTATATATGAATAACCTATTCTACTCTTTAAATATCTTTACCTAAGGAGTAGAATCACTAGATAAAGATTACACTTCCCTACGCCAGAATTAACTGGATCAGGTTTTAAGGGTTTATGAAATATCAAATCTCAGCACGAAGGCTCCCCTAGCACATTCTAAATATATTTTATATATTTATTTATAAATAGTCAACTATACTATAAGTGTTATATTTATCGTTTTTATTAGTATGAGAGATATAATTAGATGAAATGTTATTCAAATCACTTCCAATACCATTTGTTGTATTGTTTGATAAATTGTTACATGGAACTATTGTGTTAATAGTCTGTTTTCCAATTACAATATCTTCTTTATAAGTTGAATCAATAATAAGACCTTTCATTTTAACACCATCCTTTAATATTATTTTTAGTTATATATAAATAAATATACATATTAAAAGATAATTTTTTATTTTATGAAATATCCTATATATTTAAGAGAAAATAATAAGGAACATAAATAAAATAACAGACCCAATATACAAGCATACAGGTCTGTTACTTTTTGAATGTGCCTAAGTTTAATATGTAAAAATATTGGATTGTTATTTTTCCAAATACCTTATTATACATATTAATAAATATCATTATAGACTATTTTAAATACTTCTAATGATTGTTCGATTTTGGGTTTTAAGAGCTTTTTTTTATTTTTATATTCAATTTTACCTTTTGGTGTTAAATGATATATTTTTTGAAATCTTTTTTCAGGATCATCCCATGTACCTATTATAATTTCATCTTTTTCTAATCTTTTAAGTAAAGGATAAATACCACCTGTGCTAGGTATCCATTTACCATTAGTTCTTATACCTATTTGATTTGAAATTTCATTCCCATTAGTAGGTTTTATAGACAAAATGAATAGAACATATATTGGTAACAGTCCTTTAGTAAAAACTTGACCAACGGCCTCTTTTTCTTTTTTTACTTTTTTTAATTCTGAAATCTTCTTTTTATATTCTTCATAAAGTCTTTTTTCTTCAGCTCTTATATCTTTTATATCAGAAAAGTCAAAATCAGACATTTTAATCTACCTTTTCAACAATAAATCCAAAAAGACCAGGACCAGTATGAACTCCAAGAGCAGGACCAATTGTACCACCTAAATGACATTCTTCTACATTTTCTAAATTTTTTATAGTTTCAAATAATGATTGAGCCTGTTCTAACCCATTTCCACTCATAATCCAAATTCTACATTTATCTTTAGCTAAATATGATTTTAATATTTCAACTAATTTAGATAATGCTTGTTTTTTACCTCTAGCTTTACAATAAGTATGATATATTCCATCATCTCCTACAGTTATAACGGGTTTAAGGTTAAGGACCTCACCAATAGTTCCAGCTACCTTACCTATTCTTCCACCTTTTTTTAGATATTCTAAGGTATCTATTGTAAAGAATATATCTATCTTAGATGTAAGTGTTGGGATTATATCTATTATTTCATTAAATGATTTTCCTTCTTCGATTAGTTTCGCAGTTTCAAGAACTAATACTCCTTCAGCCATACTTAAAGTTTTAGAGTCATAGACAAAAGTTGTAATATCATTAACATTTTCACATGCTAATCTTATAGAATTATATGTACCAGACAGTTCACTTGATAAGGTTATTATAATAGCATGAGTACAACCCTCTGCAACAGCCTCTCTAAGCGTATTAGTAATTCTTTCAATACTAGGTAATGATGTCGTTGGAATTTCATTTGGAAGAGCATCGTAAAGAAACTCAGGGGTTATTTCTAATCTGTCATCATATTCTTTATCAGAGAAGATGATTTTAAAGGGTAATAATTTTATGTTGTGTTTATTTAAGTCTTCAGTGCTTATATCTGATGCACTATCAGTTATTAATGCTATTTTTCTCATTAGAGTTCCTCCTAAAATATAGTTATATTAAATTTATTATATCATTCTTAATATCTTTATCAATAGTGATATAGTTATCACTATTGATAAAGATATTTTTTATTTCTGTATTTTACAATATATTTTAAATAATATTAATTAATTATAAGACACATAAAATAAAAATGCGCGGTATATTTTGCGTAAGGGCAAGAAGGTAAGCTTTGCTCATAACAGTGTATTTCGGAACTTGCCAACGAAGTATAGAACAAAATATATAAGCATACAGGTCTGTTATTTTTTTGAATATTCCTAAGTCAAATTGATAGTAAGCATAAAAAATGACTAAATCTAGAGCTAATAAGATATATTGCTTGATAATTAAAATATAGTACTAATAAAATTAAAAATTAAAAGCATTGCTAAGGAATATCTTATCAAGTATAATAATACAGTATTATTAATAATACTATATATTGTATTGTGGAGGTAAGCTGAATGCTATATGTTGTAAAAAGAGATGGAAGAAAAGTGGAGTTTAATGGGGAGAAAATATCTCAAGCCATAAAAGGTGCTGCAATTGAAATAGGATTAATATTAAAAGAAAGCCAGGTTTTAGATGCTGTACAAAAGGTGATTGGTTACGTTGAGGAGACAAAAAATAAACAAGTTACAGTAGAGGAAATTCAAAATTTGGTTGAAAAAGCACTGAGAGATGAAAACCATAAAGATATAGCTTTTGCGTATTCAGCATACAGAAGAGAAAGAACAAGAGTAAGAGATATAAAGTCAGATTTAATGAAGGCAATTGAACAAATAGGAGTTGAAACAGATAGGGATAATGCTAATGTTGGTAACAATTTTAGTTCTAAACTATTAAGAATAGCATCTGAATCTAATAAATGGCATAATTTATCTACAATGCCTAAGTATTTATCAAGAGCTCATGAAACAGGAGATCTTTATTATCATGATTTAGATAGTTATAATTTAACGACTAATTGTTTGCATATTCCTACTAGAGAAATTTTAGAAAAGGGATTTAATACTGGATATGGAACAATTAATGCACCTAAGAGAATAGAAACAGCAGCTGAATTATCATGTATTTTATTACAATCAACTCAAAATGATATGTTTGGGGGACAATCACATCCAGATTTTGATAATGATTTAGGAATATTTGTTGAACCAACTAGAGAAGAAATTAGAAAAGAACTAAAAGAGTTAGAAGTTCCAGAAGAAAAGACGGAAGAACTTTTAGAAAAGAGATTAAGAAAAAGAGTACATCAAGCAATGCAAGGTGTTGTTTATAACCTTAATACAATGCACTCAAGGGCTGGTTCACAAGTTCCATTTAGTTCAGTTAATATTGGTATACCAAATAATAAGGATGCTGCCTTAGTGTGTGAAGTATTTCTTTTAGAATATGAAATAGGATTAGGAAAAGGAGAACAACCAATATTTCCTAATATAATTTTCAGAGTAAAAGAAGGCGTTAATAGAGAAGAAAATGATCCATATTTTTATTTATATAAATTAGCATGCAGAGTTGCTGCAAAAAGAATGAATCCAACATTTATGAATATAGATGCAGATTTTAATAAAGAATATTATGACAGAGGATATCTTCCAGCAACAATGGGTTGTAGAACATATCTTATGAAAAATATAAATGGAGAACCAGGATGTAAGGGAAGAGGTAATATAGCACCTACAACAATTAATCTGCCAAGAATAGGACTACAAGCTAAGGGAGATATAGATAAATTCTTTCAAATATTAGATTGTAGATTGGCTTTAGCAAAGGATTCTTTAATGCATAGATATGATGTTTTAAAGAATCTAAGAGTTAAAGACTTACCTTTTATTGCAGGACAACATCTTATGATGGGTTCAGAAAACTTAGGACCAGATGATTCTATTGAGCCATTATTAAAGCATGGTACATGGGGAATTGGGTTTATAGGACTTGCGGAAACATTAATATCTTTAATAGGAAAGCATCATGGAGAAGATGAAGAAGCTAGGAAGTTAGGATTAAAGATTATTAGTCATATCAGAGAATATACAGGTAGATTAACGGAAGAATATAAATTGAATTGGAGTTGTTATGCAACTCCAGCAGAAGGATTATCAGGTAAGTTTATAAAGCAAGATCAAAAAATATTTGGTATTGTAGAAGGTGTAACTGATAAGGAATATTATACAAATAGTTATCATGTACCTGTTGGATATCCAATATCAATTAAAAGTAAAATTGACATTGAAGCACCATATCATAAACTTTGTGATGGTGGTCATATAACTTATATAGAAGTAGATGATGCTCCAAGTGAAGAAGTGGTTATGGATATAATAAATTATTCATACAAAAATACTAATATAAGTTATATGGGAATTAATTTTCATATAAGATATTGTAAAAAATGTGGAACATATTTACACAATAATGAAAGTAAATGTCCAACATGTAATAGTACAGATATACAAGGAATATCAAGAGTTACTGGATATCTAAGCTTAGATGAAAGATTTGGTTCAGGTAAATATCATGAAAGAGAAGATAGAGTATCTCATACAGAAGCACATAAAAATCATTATTAAAAAAGCAAAATAAAATATTTTTAGAGACATCAAGTTATTTGATGTCTCTATTTGTTATGTAGATGAAAAAATATAATACTATATAATAAAAATTACTCTAAACGAGTAATTGATAATAAACTTTAAATAATAAAGCAGTAAAATAGTTAAATTTTTAACTTCGAGCTATATTCATATAAATGCAATGTTTGAAAAAAAACTTGCAATTATAACTCATATTTTGAATAAAATACCTTAATTAATAAGAATGTTTGAATGACAAAACTGATTCTGTTGCAAAAATAGTTAAATTGTCATTCCATTATGTATATATATCGTGTATAATAAAATTATATAGACACGCAAAAAACTTTAACAAAAATAATACAGCAATAAGTTATAAATAAAAGTCAAGGGGGATTTAAAATGGCAGTTGAAAATTTAAATACTGGTAAAAAGATTATTATAGTTGATACAACTCTTAGAGATGGAGAACAAACAGCAGGAGTAGTTTTTGCTAATGAAGAAAAAATAGTAATAGCACAAATGCTAAGTGACTTAGGTGTTGATCAACTAGAAGTAGGAATTCCTACAATGGGTGGAGACGAAAAAGTAGCTATAAAAGAAATAGTAAAAAGAAATTTAAAGTCTAGTATAATGGCATGGAATAGAGCTGTAATTTCTGATATAGAACAATCAATAGATTGTGGAGTTGATGCAGTTGCTATTTCAATATCAGTATCAGATATACACATTCAACATAAACTTAAGACTTCTAGGGATTGGGTATTAGAGAATATGGTTAAGTCTGTAGAATTTGCAAAGAAAAATGGTCTTTATGTGTCTGTAAACGGGGAAGATGCATCTAGAGCGGATAGAGATTTTTTAGTTGAATTTATTAATGCAGCTAAACAGGCGGGCGCAAACAGATTTAGATATTGTGATACAGTAGGAATTATGGAGCCATTTAAGCTTAGAGATGATATTAAATATATATATGATAAGACAGGCTTTGATATAGAAATGCATACTCATGATGACTTTGGAATGGCAACAGCTAATGCAGTGGCAGGTATCAAAGGCGGAGCATCACATGTTGGAGTAACTGTAAATGGCCTTGGAGAAAGAGCTGGTAATGCAGCATTAGAGGAAGTCATAATGGCATTAATGCTTGTTTATGGATATAATGGTGATGGAATAAATACTCAAATGTTCAGAGAAGTATCAGAGTATGTATCAAGAGCATCAGGAAGAGAACTTCCAATATGGAAAGCAATTGTTGGGACTAATATGTTCGCACATGAATCAGGAATTCATGCAGATGGAGCAATAAAAGATCCTAAGAATTATGAAGCATTTGATCCAGCAATAGTTGGTCTTGAAAGACAAATTGTTATAGGAAAGCACTCGGGAAGAGCTTCAATAATAAATAAATTTAGAGAATATAATAGAGAGCTTACACCAGATGAAGCAACAGGTATATTAGAACTTGTAAGAGCTACATCAGTTAAATTAAAGAGAACTTTATTTGACAAGGAAGTAGTTAAATTATATCAAGAATATCACAGACAGTTAGAAGAAAATAAGCAATAGAAATAGGGGGAATACAAGTGAGAGATAATTTAGTATACAAAATTTTAAAGAGTCATGTTATTGAGGGTGAATTAAAGACTGGAGAACCAGTTGGATTAAAAATTGATAAGACTTTAACTCAAGATTCAACAGGAACAATGGCTTATCTTCAATTAGAAGCTATGGGAATAGACAGAGTCAAAACAAAGAAGTCAGTGGCATTTATAGATCATAATATGTTACAGCAAGGGTTTGAAAATGCAGATGATCATAAGTTTATTCAAACTGTAGCATCTAAATATGGTGTATATTTTTCAAAACCAGGTAATGGAATATGTCATCAAATTTTTCTGGAAAGATTCTCAACACCAGGAGATACATTAATAGGATCTGATAGTCATACACCAACAGCAGGTGGTGTTGGCATGCTTGCTATGGGCGCTGGTGGATTAGATGTTGCTCTTGCTATGGGTGGCGGAGCTTATAATATTAACACTCCAAAGGTAGTAAAGATTGAGCTTACTGGGAGATTAAATAAGATGGTAGCGGCTAAAGATGTTATTCTTGAAGTTTTAAGAGTCTTAACTGTTAAAGGTGGAGTAGGTAAGGTATTCGAATATGGTGGTGAAGGTGTTGAAACTCTTTCAGTTCCAGAAAGAGCTACTATTACTAATATGGGTGCAGAACTTGGAGCTACAACTTCAATTTTCCCAAGTGATGAAAGAACATTAGAATTCTTTAAAGCTCAAGGAAGAGAAGAAGATTGGATAGAATTTAAGCCAGATGCTGATGCAGTTTATGATGAAGTAGTAACAATTAACTTAGATGAATTAACACCACTTACAGCTAAGCCACATAGCCCAGATAATGTAGCAAAGGTTAGTGAAGTTGGTAAGAGTAAAGTTGATCAAGTATTTATAGGAAGTTGTACTAACTCTTCTTACGAAGATTTAATGAAAGTTGCTAAGATATTAAAAGGTAATAAAGTAAATCCAGATGTTAGTTTAGTAATTGGACCAGGATCAAGACAGGTTATGGAAATGATGGCCAGAAATGGAGCATTAGCAGATATAATAAGTGCAGGAGCAAGAATACTTGAAAATTCTTGTGGACCATGTATTGGTATGGGTCAAGCGCCTGGAACTAATGGAATATCACTTAGAACTGTAAATAGAAACTTCTATGGCAGAAGTGGAACATTATCAGGTCAAATATATATAGTGAGTCCAGAAACAGCAGCAGTATCAGCAATTAATGGAGTTTTAACTGATCCAACAGTAATGGATGTAAATTTAACAATAGATATGCCTAAAAAATTCTTAATTGATGATTCAATGATTTTGGCGCCAGCACCAACTAATGCTGAAGTTGAAGTTGTTAGAGGACCAAACATTAAGCCATTCCCAATAAGCGAGCCTTTAAGGGAAGAAGTAGATGGAAGAGTATTAATAAAGGTTGAAGATAATATTACAACTGACCATATTATGCCTTCAAATTCAAAGTTATTACCGTTTAGATCAAATATTCCTTATTTAGCGGATTTCTGTTTTAATACAGTTGATACAGAATTTCCAGCTAGAGCTAAAGAACATAATGGTGGATTTATTGTAGCAGGGAATAACTACGGACAAGGATCAAGTAGAGAACATGCAGCTTTAGCACCACTTTATTTAGGTGTAAGAGGAGTTGTTGCCAAGTCATTTGCAAGAATTCATAAGGCAAATTTAATTAACAATGGAATAATACCAATGGTATTTGAAAATGAAAGTGACTATGAAAAAATAGATTTATTAGATGCATTTGAAATAGATAATGTAAAATCTGGACTTAAATCTGGATTTGTAACAGTTAAAAATTTAACTAAAGGAACAAATTTCAAGGCATTTGTAGAATTAACAGATAAAGAAATTGATGTAATTGAAATTGGTGGAAGATTAAACTATGTAAAGTCAAATAACTAATTTCAGTAAATTTAAAAGCACAAGAGTTCATAAATAAAGAACTTTTGTGCTTTTTTTGTTTGATAATTAAGTCATATATGGTAAAAAATTAAAATTTAGAGCTCTATAAAAATACTAGAAAATATGATAAAATATGTATATAAATATAAAATATAACATAAAAAGTATTTTTATAAATTACAGGAATTTAAAGTTAGATTATTATATTCATAGAAAATAGGTTTGGGGAGGAGACAACGTGGCTAATAGAAAGAAGAAAGTACTTCTTAGAATTATTATAACGAGTGTAATTATTTTTATATTAATATCAAGTGGATTTGTTATATGCATAAAATCTGTAAAAATTTTATTGAATGAAGGAAATGAAGCAACTATTACAGAAATTTCTGATAAAAATGCGATAGTTGTAGAAGATAAAATAAAAGGTACATTTGACTATATGAAATGTATATCTAATATTTTTAGTCAACAAAGCACATTTGATATTGATTCAATGTTGAGTTTCTTAAAAACAGAAACTGAAAGAACTTCATTTTTAAGAATGGGAATTATAAATTCAGAAGGTATTTTAAAATCAACTGATAATATAAGTTTAAACGTATCAAACACAGACTATTTTAACAGAGCAATGAATGGAGATACTATAATATCCAGAGAGGTCATTGATACAACAACCAAAGAAAAGGTTTTCATATATACTACTCCACTATTATATGATGGAGCTATTAAAGGTGTTATATATGGTACTGTACTGTGTGATAATATGGAGGAAATATTGTTATCAAATGCAGGCTTTGAAGGAAAGGTAAAATCTTGTATAATTGATAAAGATGGAAATATAGTAGTTGGTGCAAAAAATTCAAAGGAAGTAGTTGAAAGAGAAAATATATTTACAAATGAGAAATCTAATGAAGAAAGTGATAAAACAGAATTAGAAAATTTTAAGCAGGATTTAATAAGTGGAAATGAAGGAACGAGAGTTCTTGAAATAAACGGCAAAAAGTCTCTTTTTAGTTATTCAAAAGTAGAGAATTTACAAGATCACTATGTTTTATCACAAATAGAGCAATCTATTATAAGTGATAAGGATAATCATATAAGATCTATGATGATTTTGTTAGGTAGTTTTATTTCTATAATTTTTGTAATGTTATTAATTTATATAAATGAATATAGAAATAAAAAAGAAAAACTAATTAAAGATATTGCTTTTGTTGATGACATTACTGGTGGAAAAACTCTAATGAAATTTAAAATGGATATTAAAGAATTACTATCAAATAATAAAAATGGTTCTTATGCTTTGGTTGAATTTGATATAAATAGATTTAAAATCATTAATGATATATGGGGATATAAGACTGGTAATTTATTATTAAAACATATTTCAGAAGTGTTAGAAGAGAAGTTATGTTTTAACGAAATGTTTTGTAGGGTTCGAGATGATTTATTTATAATGTTATTAAATTATAGTAATTATAAAGATATGTTGGAAAGACTTAAGGTTTTAGATAATGATATTCGCTTTTTTGAAAAAAGGGAGCCAATTCCTAATTTCACCTTATCTTATGGTGCATATGTGATAGATGAATCTGAAGCAGATATACAAAAAATGATAGATAACACAGCACTTGCAAGAGAGACTTCAAAAAACAATTGTAATAGTATAATAGCATTTTATGATACTAAATTACAAAATAAGTTAATTAAACAAAAGCAAATAGAAGATGTTATGCATAGCGCTTTAATAAGTGGAGAATTTGAAGTATATTTACAACCTAAATATGATATAAAATTAGGAGTTTCAATTGGTGCTGAAGCTCTTGTTAGATGGAGACATCCTACGAGAGGATTAATAAGTCCTATAAACTTCATACCATTATTCGAGAAAAATGGATTTATAGTAAATCTAGATATGTTTATTTTTGAGCAAGTGTGTATAAAACTGAATGAATGGAAAGGAAAAGAATCAAGATTAGTTCCTATTTCAGTAAATATTTCAAGAGTTAATTTGAAGAATGTAGAGTACTTTATTAAAAATATTACAAGGATATTTGATAAATATGACATATCACCAAGCTTAATAGAAATTGAAATAACAGAAAGCGCAGTATTTGATGATTATGAAAATATATTTGAGGCATTATCTAAGTTAAAAGAAATAGGATTTAGTATTTCATTAGATGATTTTGGTACAGGCTTTTCATCACTTAACATCTTGAAGGATTTACCGATTGATATTATAAAGCTTGATCGTGAGTTCTTAAATAGCAAGGATAGTTCTAAAAAGGGAGAAATAGTTATAGAAAATATAGTTAGAATGGCTAATGAATTAGATTTAACTGTAATTTGTGAAGGTGTAGAAACACATGAACAAGCTGAATTCTTAAATAAGGTAGGGTGTAACAGAGCTCAAGGATATTTATATGCAAGGCCAATGCCTGTGAGGGACTTTGAAGAAACTGAATTATGGCCTAAAAGTTAATATATAAGTTCTAATTAATAAAATTCATTATTTGCAAAGCTAGCTTGTTGCAATTTCTAAAAGTACAGATTCAATTTAAATGAACAAACTTTTTTAGAACATATATATTAATAATATAATAAAAAATTTAATAAGAAGTAAATATAGATGAATTTGTATAAAAAAATTCATCTATATTACTTCTTATTTTTATTAAATTTTATATAATAAGTTTAATAGAAATATAATTAAACTTAAATTATTTTGATTTATATTAATTTAAGTTTAACTATTAATATTCTATAAATAGGAATTATTGTATCTTTTAATTAAGGATATTATTTAAATATAGTTCACCTTTACCAAAAATAATTATAGAATCACCTTCCTTTAATGTTCCTACAGAGAATGGATAAGGCTTTCCTGAGTCCTTAGAATCAAATCTTTTAGAATATCTTTGAATGTTATTATTATCTATTATATATACATAAACAATAGAGTTAGATGAGATTAATTCAACTTTATATTTTCCAGGGACAAAATTTGCATTATTCTCACCTACTTTGTATATACCTTGAACTACTATATTGGTATTTATAGGGTTTTGTGAAGCAAATGTTAAATCACCTGTTGTACAAATAAGTAACATTATTACAATAAGTATATTTATAAATCTCTTCATAAAAATTAAAAACTCCTTTCAATTAATAGATTTTAATTATATTTTATATTTAAGTAAATTATTTATTCATTAGAAGTAAATAATATGGTGACATGATAAATATCTATTGTTGACTCAAAGTAGTCCAGTCAGCTTTTTGACTTCTTTATTATAATTAGTTTTAGCTTTATAATATAATTTAGACATTAAAATAAAGAATATAAAAAAATATATAAAAAACTATAAGGATAAAACAGTATTATTTTGATAATAACTTAATAAAAGGGAGTGAATTTATTTTGTCAAAAACTATAAGATTATCAGGAATTGCTTATGAAAGTTTAGTAAATGGACCTGGAATGAGAAGGGTATTTTTTTCACAAGGGTGTAATCATAACTGTAAGGGGTGTTTTAATCCGGATACTCATGATTTTAATGGCGGAGAAGAAATGGATATGGATGAATTAATACAAGATGTGTTAGGTAATTCAATGATAAGAGGAGTGACTTTTAGTGGAGGAGATCCTTTTGAAAGAGCATATCAGTTTTCATATATGGCAAAGATATTTAAAAATAATAAATTAAATATATGGTGTTATACAGGATATACTTTTGAATATATAATGAGTCATTTAGAAAGTAATAATGCATGGAAGGAGCTTTTAAGTAATATAGATGTGTTAGTAGATGGACGATTTGAAGAAGATAAGATGGAAGATGGATTAAAGTTTAGAGGATCATTGAATCAAAGAATAGTAGATGTTCAAGAAAGTCTTAAACATAATAAAGTGATTAAATTTAAGGAATATGAAATAAAATAAAAAGTGATAGAAGATGTGGACATTAGCAATGGTATAGATAGATAAACTTAAATAATTAAGGCATATTTTTGATCTATTGTTTTCTTTCATGTGCTTAAGAATAATAAATATAAAGATTAATAAAAAGTGTGGTGATCTAATTTGATATTAAATAAAGAATTTTATAAAGGGAATGCATTAGAAATAGCTAAAAATTTGTTAGGTAAAACACTTGTAAGATCTATTGATGGTATTACGTTAAAAGGAAAGATTGTAGAGACAGAAGCATATATTGCAGAAATAGATAAAGCATCTCATGCTTATAATGGAAGACGAACCGACAGAACAGAACCTTTATTTAGAGAAGGCGGAATAGCATATGTTTATTTCATTTATGGTATGTATCATTGCTTTAATGTAATAACTGGTGAGAATAATAATGCACAGGGAGTTTTAATTAGAGCAATAGAACCTTTAAATAATTTTGATTATATTTCTTTAAATAGATTTAAAAAGAAGTATTGTGAATTATCTTTAGCTAAAAAGAGGGAATTAACAAATGGACCATCAAAGTTATGCATGGCTTTTTCTATAGATAAAAATGATAATTATAAAATTCTTAGTGAAGAAAGTGGATTATACATAGAAGAAGGAAATAATATAGATTATGATATAGTTGAAACCACACGAATAGGTATAGATTATGCAGAAGAAGCAAGAGAATTTCCTTGGAGATTTTATATAAAAGATAATAGATATATTTCTAAGAAATGAGTACATAGTGTTTTTATTAAAAATATTTAAAAGACCTCTGTTTTAAAAACAGAAGTCTTTTGTGTAAATAAATATTTTATTTTTTTAGTATAATGTATAGGCATTACACTAAATTAGGGGAACTGATTATTATATCGTGGATACATTATTATTATGGACAAGCAAATAATTTTTATACACAAATATAAAAATAAATATTATTTTTATATTAAATATTTCACTAAAATTTATATTTAAGTAGTTCCTTTACATTTCATATCGTATATTGGTTATAACTATTGAAAGTTCTTCTATTAGATTAATTTCTTCCCCTATTGTATTGGTTTTAGAACTTTTAAGTATTTCTACAATAGGTCTTAGTGGAAAATTAGGTAAAGTCTCTTTAACTATAGCTATATCACCATTGCTAAGATTAACTAGAGTTCCATTTGAAAATGGAACCACTACTTTACAAAAAGTATTAACTATATCATAATCAAACATTTTACCAGCATTAGACATTAAATATTCTAAGACATCACTTGGAAACATTGCTCTTTTGTTAGGTCTGCCTGATGATAAAGTATCATACGCATCAGCGATACTTACAATCTTGCTAAAAATACTTATTTTATCACCACATAATCCATCTGGATAACCTAATCCATCTGGTCTTTCATGATGTTGTAATGCTACTGATTTACTATTAGCACTTAGATTATAAGAATCAGATAAATAATTATATCCCAATCTTGGATGTTGTTCTAGAAGTATATTTTCTTCTGGAGTTAATTCTTCTTCTGTCATTAGAACTTTTTTAGGGACAAATGATTTTCCGATATCATGAATTAAAGCTCCCATACAAAGATATTCTAACTTTTTCTTAGGAAGTTTTAAAGCTATACCAAGAATCATCGATATTATAGCAACATTTACAGAATGAGAATAAATATAATTATCCATACTCCTTATATCTACTAATGAAAGTAATACATCCTCATTAGTTAGTATATTCTCCATTAACTCTTCTGACATAGTTTGGATATTTTTAAAGTAAACTTCAGATTTCTTTGAAAATTTATCAGCAATAGTAATTTTATTTATATTAAAAAAGGCGTCTTTTATTGTTAAAATTGCCTTTTGCCTCAATTCTGGCTTAATAATATCTACAATTTCATCAGAGCTATATTCATCAACTATATATAGTGATAGAACATTTATTTCTTTTATCTTAGCAATCATTCTCTTTGTTAAAACCATTCCAGATTTTACTAGCATTCTACCATCAATAGTATATAATGTTTTACCAAGTATTGTATTTGGTTTTACATATTCAATTGGAATTAGTCTCATATATACCCTCTCCTCAAGTGATTGTTTTTAGTATAAAATATCGGCAATAAAATTTCATTAAGATATAAAGTATTTTTAAATATAAGCTCATTATATCAATAATATGGATTTATTTGTAGTATTATAGAAAAAAAACAACTATTTAATATATTATTATCGATTTGCAGAATATATTATAATATATCAGATTTAATATCATTTTCATAAGCTGAAATTTAATAATATGTAAGGTATTTTCAAAAAATAATTAGTTAGTATACAAGTTTATTTAGTTAAGACATAGCGAATTAGAATATAAATATTAAAAAAAGGCTAACTTTCTTATGTAATTTGAGAATTCATATAGAAAGATAACCTTTTTATATTTTAAAGTTTAAATTTATTTACTAAGCACCAAATTCATATCTTTATGAGCAACAAATATTTGAAACGTTTGGAAAATTTTAAAAAGCATTTTCCCCATAAGTTCTAGTTTTTTTAGATTCAGAATGTTTATAAATAATCAATATATATTTCTAGTTTTTCTCTTGCAGAATTTAAAAGGTTTAAATCTTATGGATAATTTATATCAACCTGAGTACATTTTGCATTAACAATAAGGGTGTCTTAATTAGTTTGACTAGAAGTATTGTCATTATCATTAATTAAATACATATAAACTCACTCCTAAGTGCAAGGGTATTGAAATATCTATGAGATTAGTATTACATGAAATAACTACTCTAAGCACTTAAGCAAATTTGGGCAAATCATAAATAATAGAATAATTTAATATTTAAATTGTAATATATTATTTATAGGATGGATATATTATTATAAAATCAATTAAATTAGAGGTAAGTATGTATTTATCAATACCAAAAAAAATTATTGTACCAGTTTCTTATGTTGAAAAGGAGAGTCTAGATATTGAAGAAATAATATTTTTACAACAAAAAAATTCTGATGAAAATCTTACAAATGAAGTAAATAGAATTCAAAAACAGTTTATAAATATTATGAAAGAAAATATTTATAACAATTATTATAGAAATTACTATAGAGATAAATAAAGCTTTATTATTAAATCAATCATTTATGGAAGAGCACTAAAATTAAAAAGCTGACATATATATATTATTACATTATTAATTTAAAGGAGTTATTATTTTGGAAAAAGACAATTCAAAATTGGGGAATGATATGGATATAGCTGATATGAAAGAAATGATGCAAATGATGTACATTATGTCTATGATGCAAGCTATGCAAGGGATGCAAGGCATGCAAGGCATGGATGGCATGAAAGGAATGCAAGGCATGGATGGCATGAAAGGCATGGATGGTATGAATGGAATGCAAGGTATGAATGGCATGAGTGGAATGCAAGGCATGGATGGCATGAAAGGCATGGATGGTATGAATGGAATGCAAGGTATGAATGGCATGAGTGGAATGCAAGGCATGAATGGAATGCAAGGAATGAATGGAATGAGCGGAATGCAAGGCATGAATGGTATGAATGGAATGCAAGGAATGAATGGAATGAGCGGAATGCAAGGCATGAATGGTATGAATGGAATGCAAGGCATGAATGGAATGAGCGGAATGCAAGGCATGAACGGCATGAATGGAATGCAAGGCATGTCAGAAATGAAACCAATGAAAGTAAAAGAAAAATAATGCAAATTAAAATGTAAAAATATATCTTTTTAAAATAAATTTATTGTTTAGGAGGACTTATTTTTAGTCCTCTTGTTTCTAAAAAAGAGAAAACAATAATACTCTAGAATTTGCAATTTATTTTGAAACAGACTATTAGTTAATTAATAATAATATATATTATAATGAGGTGATAACGTGTGAATAAATATAAAGATATAAATTTTAAAGATAATAATCCAGACATAACAATAAATAAGATAAAAACTATTTTGGATAAAATCGGAATAAAAACATTTGAAAGTAATTGGCGTAATTCAATTGAAAATTACTATTCAGTTACAATAAGGATTAATAATAGTAATCTAGCTACTAATGGAAAAGGAATAAGCCCTTCATATGCTTTAGCAAGTGCCTATGGAGAGTTAATGGAGCGACTTCAAAATCAAGCATTTTTTAAGTTATCTGTTGATGTCAGCCAAAAGGCACTTAAACATAAAGGATTTTATTATTGTCCAGATGAAAAATCTATGACGTTTGATGAAGTATTGAAGTTTGAGAATGATTGGTTTAAAATTCAAGAAAAGCTTATTAGAAAAACTGTTTATAAAAGAGATCTTTTAAAAAAATGGATGCCAATTGCATATGAAAATTTCAATACAGACTTTATCTCTATTCCATATATAAATATATTAACAAAAAGAGAATCATATATACCAATAAAAATGGTTTCGAAAATGTATATGTCTAATGGTATGTGTGCAGGCAATACAAAAGAAGAGGCTCTTGTTCAGGGATTATCAGAAATATTTGAAAGACACGTTAATCAGAAAATATTAATGGAAAATATTGTTCCACCAGATATACCAATAAGTTATATAGCTAAATATCCACTAATTGAAAAAATGTTAAAGGACCTAGAGTTATCTGGTAATTATAAAGTCATGGTTAAAGATTGTTCGCTCGGTAAAGGTTACCCAGTAGTTGGAGTAATTATAATTAACAAATCAGATCAAACATATTTTATAAAATTTGGTGCACATCCCAAATTTGAAATTGCGTTACAAAGAACACTTACTGAATTATTACAAGGTCAACACATAAAAGTGCTCAAAGGTGTTACAGAATTTTCTTCAATTCCACAGATTGGAAATGTTCATGATAATATGATCGGAATTTTAGTAAATGGCTCTGGACTTTATGATAAAAATTTATTCTCTAATAAAGAATCATATGAATTTAAAGAATTTGATAACGTGCAGGGTGATAGCAATTCAGATATGTTAGAATATTTATTAAATATATTGAAAAGAGATGATTATTCTATATTTATCAGAGATGTGTCTTTCTTAGGTTTTCCAAGCTATCATGTAATTGTGCCAGGATTTAGTGAAGTCGAGAGTATTAATGATATTAAATCTCTTGACAATTATAGTAACTATATTAAAATTAAGAAATATTTAAGAGATATTGACAATATAAGCGATGTTGAAATTACTGAATTAATAAATAATCTAAATAGTACAAGTATAAAAAAGAAAATATCAGTACCGGAGATATTAAATATAAATATATTTGATAAAATTAACTGGTACTATTCAGATATAGAATTGTTAAAATGTGCATTGTCTTATAAAATAGGTAAATATGAAGAAAGTTTTAATTATATAAATAATTTCATAAATTCATTAAACTATCCTAACAATGATAAATTTAATTATACTTATTACAAATGTGTTAGAGATTATATTGGTAATAGAGTTTCTAATTTTGATAGTAACACTAGTATGGAATTATTAGAGCAGTTTTATCCATCAGAAATAATTCATGATGTAATTAAAAATTTCCATAACAATAAAAACGTTATTGAGAAGTTTGGTGCAATTTCTTGCTGGAATTGTGATAACTGTGATTATGTTGATAGTTGTTGGAGTAAAGAACATGATAGAATATTTATGATTTTAAAAGATCAGTATTCTTCAAATATTTAGAGTATTGTTTATTAGACAATATGACCAATGTTTACTTAAAAGAGGCTGATTCACAAGTAGTTTTGATCAGCTTTTTTAGTGTGCGAGGAAATTATAGAATTTTCAAAGCTGAAAGTCTTATGAAATCTAGTGTTAGAGGCAAGATAAACTATTCTTTTTGTAAATCGGTTGAAAAAAAGAATAGTTTATTTCTTTTAAGGCATATGGAATAAGATACCAATTAAAAGACACTTATATAGATGTCTTTTACTTTTATGATTTTATACTATGTTAATATAACACTTTCAACATATATTATCTTTATGGATAAATAAACAAAAAGGGGGCACTTTTCTAATATGAGAACTATTTTTATAATTATTGAATCAATATTTATATGTTGATAAAGTCGCAAAACATTGGAATTTATAGAACTTTATAAGATGTGATAGAATTTATAAAAATGTATATGACGGCTTCCGCTGAGAGTACAATATATTAATTTTCAGATAGAAGATATAAGTAATTCAAGTTATTCATTAGAGTATTTACTGTATAAGAAAATTGATTTATAGAAGCAAAAGAGTAATAAAATATATAAGATAAATTCAATAAAAAATAATAATATTAAGGTATTCATCTATATAGTGAGTACCTTTCATTATATTTAAAACAGTATACTAAAAAATGATATTTGAAAAAAAGATAATATATAAATATATATATTTTTTTATAAATTAAGAGAGGTAAAAAAATTTTACCTCTCTTTTTACCCTTTATAGAATAATATAAAACAAGAATGATAATATAGCACAGGTTGATGTATATTAAAAATCGAACAATTAGAACTCGCTAGTTCCTGGAGTTCTTGGGAATGGAATTACGTCTCTAATGTTTGTCATACCTGTTATATACATAATTAATCTTTCGAAGCCTAAACCAAAACCTGCATGTTTAGTTTCTCCATATTTTCTTAATTCTAAGTACCACCAGTAATCTTCCTCATTTAAGTTTAACTCAGCCATTCTAGTTTTTAATTTATCTAGTCTTTCTTCTCTTTGGCTACCACCAATTATTTCGCCTATACCTGGTACTAAAAGGTCAGTAGCAGCAACAGTTTTATTATCTTCATTCATTCTCATGTAGAATGCCTTAATTTCTTTTGGATAATCTGTTACAAAAAGAGGCTTTTTAAAGTGCTCTTCTGTAAGGTATCTTTCGTGTTCAGTTTGAAGATCAATACCCCAAGAAACAGGGAAATCAAATTCTTTTCCACATTTTTCAAGGATTTCAACAGCTTCTGTATAAGTAACTCTAGCGAAGTCTGATGAAACTACATGATTTAATCTTTCTAATAAACTTTTATCAATAAATTGATTAAAGAATTGTAGTTCTTCAGGACACTCTTGCATAACATACTCAATAACATACTTAAGCATAGCTTCAGCAAGTTCCATATCATCTTGTAAATCAGCAAAAGCTATTTCAGGTTCTATCATCCAGAATTCAGCTGCATGTCTTGTAGTATTAGAGTTTTCAGCTCTAAATGTTGGTCCAAATGTATAAATATTTCTAAAAGCTAAAGCAAAACATTCAGCATTTAATTGTCCAGAAACAGTAAGGTTAGTTTCTTTACCAAAAAAGTCTTTGCTATAATCTATAGCTCCATCTTTTGTTAGTTCTGGAGATTTTAGATCAAGAGTAGTTACTCTAAACATTTCTCCAGCACCTTCACAGTCACTTCCGGTTATTATTGGTGTATGAGTGTATACAAAATTTTGATCTTGGAAGAACTTATGTATTGCATAGGCAGCAACTGAACGTACTCTGAAAGTTGCTGAAAAAGCATTACTTCTTGGTCTTAAATGGGCTATTGATCTTAAGTATTCAAAAGTATGTCTTTTCTTTTGAAGTGGATAATCAGAACTTGACATTCCTTCAATAATGATTTCCTTTGCTTGAACTTCAAATGGTTGCTTTGCATTTGGAGTAGCAACTAATGCACCAACAACTGTAATTGAAGAACTTATAGGTAACTTTGATATTTCTTTAAAATTTCCTAATTTATCATCAAAAACTACTTGGATGTTTTTAAAGAAAGAACCATCATTTACTTCGATAAATCCAAAGGCATTAGAAGCTCTTAAAGTTCTTATCCAACCTGATAATGTTATTTCTTTTGATAAAAATTCATCAGTTTCTCTATAAATCTTTTTGATTAAAACTACATTTTTCATTTATATAACCTCCATAAGTTAAGTTATTAGACAACTTGAAATAAAATAACTAGCTCAATATAAAAGAATATTGATTGTAATTTTTTAACAATGTCTTATATAAAAAAAACCTCCGCCCCTATAATGGGACGAAAGGTATTATTTCGTGGTACCACCCAAATTGTCATATAATATATTTTTATATGACCTCTTTGTCAAAAGCAAAATAAGTGCTTTTATAACATATAACGGGTTAAATCCGTCTAAGCCTACTAATAAAAAACGTTCGGTTAGAAACTCAGAGATGTTTTTCAGAATAGATATCGTATAAGGCTTACACCATTCCTCACTCGCTAAGACTATATTCTAAACTTACTCTTCTCATCATAGTACTTAAAATATTACATTGTGTATAATTTTACAATATTTTTTGAATAAATGCAACTGGACTTATTCTAATCCTTTTTCAAAACTTTGTATTAATTTTGATGGAAATTTTAATATAGTCATATCTTTAACTATTCTTTTATATTCATAAGGTATTTCTTTTATTTGAACATTAACACGATTACTTTTATTTATCTCTAATATACAGTAAGTAGCATTAGGTCTTCCTATTTTAGGCTTACCAACACTACCACAATTTATATAAATTTTATTTTTAAAATCTTTTACATAAGGGATATGTGTATGAGCACAAACTAAAACATCTTCATTAAGAGAAGTCATAATTTGAGATGTATTTTCATCATCTTCAAATAAATATTCATTAATTACGTTAGGACTACCATGAACGAATAGGATTTTTTTATCTACAATATTTAATGAAATTGAAGAAGGTAAATTTTCTAAAAAGTATTTATTCTCTTCTCTTAGTTCATTAAAGGTCCAAGGAAGAGAAAAACTATTGATTTCAGTTTCTCTTATAAAAGAATATTTATTATCAATAACGGAAGTATCATAATTTCCTTTAATGCAAACAATATTACGTCTTCTAATCATTGCAATTACTTCATTAGGGTGAGGACCATATCCAACTAAGTCACCTAAACAAATAATTGTATCTACTTTTTGATAGTCTATATCTTGTAATGCTCTAATAAGTGAATAGATATTTCCATGAATATCTGAAATTACTGCTATTTTCATAAGTAAGCCCCCTAATATTAAATAATAAGGATATTATATCATTTAATGTTATTTTTATATGTAAAGTTATATAATAAAACTTATAAAATATTTAAAAAAATAGGAGGAATATTAATAGTGAAGGAAAATAGAGTATCAAAAGTAATAAAAGAAATGAAAATTCAAGGATTATCACAAATTATTGTTACAGCACCATCATCTATATATTATCTTACTGGAAAGTGGATGTCACCAGGAGAGAGGATGATAGCTCTTTATATAAATGCTTCTGGAAATCATAAATTTATCGTTAACAAACTTTTTCCAATAGAAGAGGACTTGGGTGTAGATATAGTTTGGTATACAGATAGTGATGATTCTATTGAATTATTAAGTAAAATAGTAGAAAAAGATAGTATATTAGGTATTGATAAAGACTGGAGTGCAAAGTTTTTAATAAGATTGATGGAGCTTAATGTAGCAAAGGGATTTGTTAATTCATCTGTAATAATTGATAATTTACGAATGATTAAGGATGAAGAAGAAATAGACCTTATGAGAAAATCTTCACAAATAAATGACAGAGTTATGCTTAAACTTCAATCAGAACTTAAGGAAGGGTTAACTGAAAAATACTATCAACGATTATTAGCAGAAATATATGAACAAGAGGGTGCAGATACATTTTCTTTTACTCCAATAGTAGCATTTGACACTAATGGAGCAGACCCACACAATGAATGTGGTGGAACAAAACTTAAAAAGGGTGATACTGTAGTTTTAGATATTGGGGGAGTGTATAATTATTATTGCTCTGATATGACTAGAACTATCTTCTTTGGTGAAGAACCAAGCAGTGAAAAAAAAGAAATATATGAAATTGTAAGAACAGCAAATTTAAAAGCAATTGCAAAGGTAAAAGAGGGTACTAAATTTTCGGAAATTGATGCAGGAGCAAGGGATTATATTGAAGGAAAAGGATACGGTGAATATTTCACTCATAGAACTGGTCATAGCGTAGGATTAGAAATACATGATAAAGGTGATGTTAGTTCTATTAATCATGATGAAGTTAAAGCAGGAATGATTTTTTCAATTGAACCAGGTATATATTTAAAGGATAAAATAGGTGTGAGAATTGAAGATTTAGTGTTAGTAACCAAAGATGGTGTAGAGATATTAAATTCAGTAACCAAGAATCTTACAATAATATAAGATAATCAATTAAATTTGCCTATGTTTTAAGTAAATGTTTATATTGTAATATAAAGCTCATGGACAGTGGAATTCGCTTTAAGAACTGTAAAATAAACATTAGTCCTATTAATGCATGCTCCCAATCAAAGATTGTGACAAGCAATTAATAGGACAAATATTCAAGGAAACTCGACTCACATTCGCTCGCTGAGTAAGTTTGAGATACCAAATATAAAATTTGGACTCTCACTTAAGAGTTCTACAAAGTAAATTCCAATGCCAGTTCGCCTTTATATTAAAATATCAACATGGTTTTAAAACAGAGCCAAGATTAAAAAATTTCAAGGTGCATTCAAAAAATAACAAGTCAGTATGTCAGACAAAATATACGTCATATCTTTGACTTGTTATTTTTTTATATGCCTTAATTATTTTTGACTTGCTTCATTTAAGTATTTTTCACCAACTATAACTACATCTCCAGCACCAACTGTTAATAATAAATCATTTTTTGAAAGATTTAATTTTACATAAGCTAATGCTTCATCATGAGAATGTACATTAATACATTTAATATTTTTAGATCTTAATGCATCACCTAATTTATCAGAAGATATTAAGCCAGTATCCTTTTCACGAGCAGCATAAATATCCATTAAAATAACTTCGTCTGCATCAAAAAATGCATCTGTAAATTCATTAAATAATGTTTTTGTTCTAGTATAAGTATGAGGTTGGAATACACAATAAATTTTATTATGTGGAATTTTCTTAGCTGTATTTAAAGTAGCTTTAATTTCTACTGGATGATGAGCGTAATCATCTATTATAGTAATACCATCTACTTTTCCTTTGAATTCAAATCTTTTATGGGCACCTTCACATTCTAATAAGCCTTCAACAATACTATTAATATCAACGTCAAATATAATAGAAACACAGATTGAAGAAAGTGCATTTAGTATATTGTGCTCACCTGGAGTATTTAAAGTGATGTCAGATAGTTTAACATCTTTTTGATAAACTTCAAAAGAAGCACAACCTTTTTCATTGAAAGTAATATTTTTTGCGGTAACATCTGCATCTTTAAAACCATAGCTTAAAGTATTACACTTAGCTTTAGATATAACGTCTTTTACCCTAGAATCGCCATTATAACCAACTAGATATCCATCCGTAGGTATAAGCTTTGAAAACTGTAAAAATGTATCTGCAATGTCATCTATATCTTTATAATAGTCTAAATGATCTGCATCAATATTTAGAATTACTCCAACATAAGGGAAAAATTTTAAAAATGAACGTTTATATTCACATGCTTCAGTCAAGAAAAAATCACTATTTCCTATTCTAAAGTTACCACCAATAGCATCTAACTCACCGCCAACTAAAATAGTTGGATCTAAATTTGCTTTTAATGCAATATTAGAAATCATAGAAGTACAAGTTGTCTTTCCATGAGTACCAGCTACAGCTATATTGTATTTATGTCCTTTCATAATTTTTCCTAAGAATTCTGCTCTATCCATTAAATCTATGTTTTGCTCTTTAGCATATATAATTTCTGGATTATTTGCAGGTATTGCTGCTGTATAAACTACCAAATCAACATCTTTGATATTTTCTTTTTTATGTCCTATGTAAACTTCAGCACCTGAAAGCTCTAATTTTTTAGTGATTTTAGATTCTTTAAAGTCAGATCCAGAAACTTTAAATCCACTATTTAATAAAATGGCAGCAAGACCGCTCATGCTAATTCCACCAATACCTATAAAGTGAACTTTTTTATCTCTATCTTTTATAAAATCGAAAGACAAAATATCAACCCCTTTTTATTAATACAACTATAATTATATACATTTTTTTAAAAATGAACCATATAAAAAATAATTACTTAGATATTTTATGTGATTTTTATAGATATGTGAAGAATTTTTATTAATGATAGTAGTTTTATGGTTAAAAACATTGCTATTGAACAAAATTTAGAATAAAATATGAATGTTAGTATAGATTAATCAAAAAATAATTCGGGAAATAATATGTGTAGGTGATTTTAGTGGAAAAATTAAGCAGAAACAATAGGGTAGTTGCCATAACTAAGATATTAATGGAAAATCCTAATAAAATAATAGGACTAAATAAATTTTCGGAATTACTAAACGCTGCAAAATCTACAATAAGTGAAGATATAGTTATAGTAAGAGAAGTATTAGATAAGCTTAATATGGGGAGAGTAGAAACAATTGCAGGGGTAGCTGGTGGAATTAAATATATTCCCGAAATCGGGAAAAAGGAAGCAAGAGAATTCTCTTTGAAATTATGTGATCAATTAAAAGATGATGGAAGAGTTATACCTGGAAACATAATATATATGACTGATTTAATGTATAATCCAGAAATAATTAGCACAGCTGGAGTTATGTTATCATCATGTTTTCAAGGATCAAATGTAGATTATGTTATAACCGTTGAAACTAAAGGAATTCCTTTGGCATATGAAGTAGCTAGGAACTTAGGAGTACAACTAGTTATAGCAAGACGAGATAGTCAAGTTACAGAAGGCACTACTGTTAGTATAAACTATGTTTCAGGAAGCAGTGGTAGATTACAACAAATGGCACTTTCAAAAAAATCAATGAAGCCTAAAAGTAAATGCATATTTATTGATGATTTTATGAAAGCTGGGGGAACAGCACTTGGAATTAAGGATTTATTAAAGGAATTTGAAAGTGACTTAGTTGGAATTGGAGTTTTAGTAGATAATAAAGAATTTGATAAGAAATTAGTAGATGAGTATGTTTCTATAGTAGAATTAAAAGCTGTAGATAAAGAATCAATAATAGAGATTCAACCTTCAAAAAAATTTATTTAAGGCATATGAAAGAAAATAACAAGAAAGATGTTACAGACATTTTGTGCAAGGCAAGGAGTTAAGTTTATCCAATAGCGGGCTATTAGATAAACTTATTGACGCTGTATGATTCAAAATAGACTAACATATTAACTTGTTATTTTTTTTTTTTTGAATATGACTAAACTGTACTTGGATATAAAAAAACAAATTTTCTAAAAATTCAATCAAATATAAAAGGAATTTTAAGGTTTGTAGAGAACTTACTATAATATAAGTATTTTTAGGGAGCTGAAAATAAATAACTAGTCAAAAATAGATCATCATACTGACTAATTATTTTTTTGAAGCTCCCTTAAGCAAAGCAACTGGAGGTGTAGTGAAATGCAAATCACAGACGTTAGGGTTAGAAAAATAACTTCAGAAGGAAAAATGAAGGGCATAGTTTCTGTTACTTTTGATAATGAGTTTGTAGTACATGATATTAAGGTTATTGAAGGACAAAATGGATTATTTATAGCTATGCCAAGTAGAAAAACACCAAATGGAGAATTTAAGGACATAGCGCATCCTATAAGCATGGAATCAAGAGGAAAAATTCAATCTGAAATTCTAAATGCTTATGAAAAAGCGGTTTCAGAACAAGGGTTAGAAGAGTAAAACTTTAATTAATTAAAAAAATAAAAGAAAGTAAAAATGACTTTCTTTTATTTTTTTGGCAAAAATATGGAGAGATTGACACTTAAACGATTACACAACTTGAAATAAAAACATGTTTCAAATATAATTAACTAGTATGAATTTAATAAACGGATTATTAGCGTAATTTGCTAATAATAATCTGTGAATGAGGTGGTATATTAATGTATAAATGTGCCTTAGTTTTGGCAGCTGGACAGGGAAAAAGGATAAAATCAGATTTGCCTAAAGTACTACATAAAGTGTGTGGAAAGGAAATGGTAATCCACGTAATAGATACAATAAGAAAAGCAGAAATTAATGATGTAAATGTAATTGTAGGAAATGGAGCTGAACTTGTAAAAGATAGGACAAAAGTTAAAAATGTAGAATATTCCCTTCAATCTGAACAATTAGGTACAGGGCATGCAGTAAAATGTGCCTCTGAATTTCTAAAGGATAAAAAAGGTGTAGTAGCAGTTTTTACTGGTGATACTCCTTTAATAAGTGACGCTACAATTAAAAAATTAGTGGATAGTCATATAAATAATAATAATTCAGCTACAATTTTAACTTCAATAGTTGAAGATCCAACAGGTTATGGAAGAATAATCAGAGATGGTAATGAAGTACTAAAAATTGTTGAACATAAAGATTGTAATGAGCAAGAATTAAAAGTTAATGAAATGAATGCCGGAATATATTGTTTTGATATTGAATTATTAAGTAAATCTTTAAACAAACTAAGTAATGATAATGAACAAGGAGAATATTATCTTACTGATCTTATAGAAATATTAAAGTCTGAAAATAAAACTGTAGGAGCTGTTATAACAGATTATGAAGAAACAATAGGTGTTAATTCTAGAGTACAGTTAGCTCAAGCAGAAGAAATATTTAAAGATAGAATAAATATTAAACACATGGAAAATGGTGTTACATTAATAGATCCTAAAACAACTTACATTGGTGTAGATGTTGTAATAGGAAAAGATACAATAGTATATCCTAATAATATATTTGAAGGAAATACAACAATAGGAAACGGATGCATAATTTATCAAAATTCAAGAATAAAAGATAGTACTATTGGTGATGAAGTAGATATTCAATCTTCAGTAATTTTAGATAGTATAATTGGAGATAATACAACTGTTGGTCCATTTGCATATTTAAGGCCTGAAACTAAAGTAGGTAAAAATGCTAGAATAGGTGACTTTGTAGAAATAAAGAAGTCAACTATTGGAGATGGAACTAAGGTATCACATTTAACTTATATAGGAGATGCCGAAGTAGGGAAAAAATGTAATTTTGGTTGTGGTACAGTAGTTGTAAATTATGATGGTAAGAATAAGTATAAAACTATTATTGGGGACAATAGTTTTATAGGTTGTAACACTAATTTAGTATCACCAGTAGAAGTTGGGGATAATACTTATATTGCAGCCGGATCAACTATTACAGCTGAGGTAAAAGAAGGCGATCTTGCAGTAGCAAGAGCTAAGCAAAGGAATATCAAAGGCTGGGTAGAGAAAAAGGGATTAAAAAAGTAAATTTTTAATTATAAATGAACCAAAATTTTAAGGAGGTCTTCATAATTATGATAACCCATGGAAGAAATATAAAGGTATTTACAGGAAACTCACATTCACAACTAGCACAAGATATAGCGGATATATTAGGTGTTCCAGTTGGAAAATCTAAGGTATCAACTTTTAGTGATGGAGAGATATCTGTTGATATTAATGAAACAGTTAGAGGAAATGATGTATTCATAGTACAATCTACATGTTCACCTGTTAATAACAACTTAATGGAACTATTAATTATGATTGATGCATTTAAAAGAGCATCAGCAGGTAGAATAACAACTGTTATTCCATATTATGGATATGCAAGACAAGATAGAAAAGCTAAGTCAAGAGATCCAATTACTGCAAAATTAGTTGCTGATTTATTAACTGCAGCTGGAGCACATAGAGTTTTAACTATGGATTTACATGCTTCACAAATTCAAGGATATTTTAATATTCCAGTTGATCACTTATTGGGAGCACCAATATTAGCTAAGCATTTTATTTCAAAGGGATTAGCTGATCAAGATGATGTAGTTATAGTATCACCAGATTTAGGTAGTGTAACTAGAGCTAGAAATTTCGCTGATAAGTTACATGCACCAATAGCAATTATAGATAAGAGAAGACCTAAAGCAAATGTTTCAGAAATCATGAATATAATAGGTGATGTCGAAGGTAAAAGATGCATCTTAATTGATGATATGATAGACACAGCTGGAACTATAGCAAATGCAGCAAATGCACTTAAGGATTTAGGTGCTAAAAATGTATATGCTTGTTGTACCCATGGAGTATTATCAGGACCGGCGATTGAAAGAATAAATAACTCAGAAATAGAAGAGTTAGTTATGCTAAATACAATTCCATTAACAAAAGATATGGATGTAGCTAAATTCACATCTCTTTCAGTTGCACCATTATTTGCTGAAGCAATAAAGAGAATTTATGATGATGAACCAATAAGTAAATTATTTGAAGTTTAAACAAACTATACATATAATAAACCTCCTGTAGTTTCTACTATGGGAGGTTTATTAAGTTTAATAAAAGGTATTGTATTTGCTTTCAATATAGTGATAAATTTATATTAAGATATTTGAAAGAAGATACTAAGCATAGATATATAAAGCACACTAATATATTTTTTTAAAAAAGCTAATGTAAATCTAAGAAAGAGGTGTTAGGATGGATAAGATTCTTGGAAAGATTTTAATAATAGATAGCGATGAAAGTATTAATCAAATAACAGATATGTATTTAAAAAAATCTGGATATAAGACTAAGTTTGCTTTAAATGGAAAAGAAATTCAAAAACTTTTTATAGAATATAAACCGGATATAGTCTTATTAGATTTACTTACAAAAAATATTCATGGAATAGATTTTTTAAAATGGGTTAGAAATCAAAGCAACATACCAGTTATAATAATTACTCAAAAAAATGATACTTTTGATAAGGTTTTAGCATTAGATTTGGGCGCAGATGATTATATTGTAAAGCCATTTGAACCAGAAGAATTAATAGCTAGGCTTAAGGCTGTTTTAAGGAGATATTGTATAAAAAGCGTAAAAAGCCAAATAATATTTTTAAGTGATTTAGTAATATATTTAAATTCATATAGAGTAGTTTATAAAGATAAAGATTTAAAAATGCCACTAAAAGAGTTTGAATTATTATGTTATTTAGCAAATAATAAAAATAAAGTATTCACAAGAAAAGAATTACTTTGTGAAGTATGGGGACATGATTATTTAGGCGATTCTAGAACTGTAGATGTACATATCAAAAGATTAAGAGAAAAGCTAAATGGAAGTATAAATTGGAGTATACAAACTGTTTGGGGTATTGGATATAAATTTGAAGTCAAAGAATAATGTATAATATAAAGTATAAACATAGTATAGATATAAGATAAAGGAGTAATTTAAAATGTTTTTAATAGTAGGGCTTGGAAATCCAGGTAAGGAATATGATAATACAAGACATAATATTGGATTTGAAGTTGTTGATAATATTGCGAAAGAGTATAATATTGAAATAAATAGGCAAAAATTTAAAGGGGTATATGGTGAAGGTTTTATAGCTAACAATAAAGTTATCTTACTAAAACCAAGTACATACATGAATTTAAGCGGTGAGAGTATAAGAGAGGTTGCTAATTTTTATAAAATAAGTAATGAAGAAATTTTAGTTATATACGATGATATTAGTTTAGATATAGGAAAATTAAGAATAAGAGAAAAGGGAAGTGCTGGGGGACATAATGGAATCAAAAGTATAATTTCTAATTTAGGCACTGATATATTTCCTAGAATAAAAGTGGGGGTTGGACAACCTAATGTTAATTTAGTTAATTATGTGTTAGGTAAGTTTAGCAAAGAAGAGAAGAGTGTTTTAACAGAAAGCATATCAGCAGTTACACAATCGGTTAAGGTTGTGATCAGTGAGGATGTTAAGTCAGCTATGAACAAATTTAATGGGTTTAAGCCTAATACAAGTATTTAAGGATGGTGCATAAAATGAGATTGAAAGGGTTATTAGAGCCCTTAGAAGCTAGTACTGAGTTACAAAATATAATAAAATTCATTCAAGAAAAAAGACATCCTATCGGTGTATATGGAATTTCAGAATCAGGAAAAGGATGTATGATAGATAGTATTTTTGAGAATGTTGATAAATCCATAGCTATTGTTGCTCAAAGTGATATGGAAGCAAAGAATATTTATGAAGATTTAATTTTATACACTAATGAAGTATACTATTTCCCAATTAAAGAAACAGTTTTTTATAATATAGATGCTATTTCAGGGGATTTAAGGTGGGCAAGATTAAAAGTAATAAAAGAAATATTAAATAATAAAAAGAAAATAATTATAACATCTATAGATGCTTTTACAGGAAATTATACTCCTCATAAACGATTTCTTGATTATAGTATGAATATAAAACAAGGAGATAAAATCGATTTTAATGAAATAATTTTAAAATTAGTTGAGTGTGGATATGAAAGAGTAGAAATAGTCGATGGCAAAGGACAATTTGCTGTAAGAGGTGGAATATTAGATGTATTTCCAACAGGTTCAACTTATCCTTATAGAGTTGAACTTTTTGGTGATGAAATAGAATCAATCAGGATATTTAATACTGAATCTCAAAGAAGTATAGATAAGGTTAAATCTTTTGAAATTTTTCCGGCTAAAGAAATTATTGTGTCTAAAGAAGGAGTGCAACTGGCAAAGGATAGATTATTAAACGAGTTAAATGGAATTTTATTAGCAGATAAGCAAAAGGAAAGAGTAGATAAGCTGAGAAAAATAGTTAATTCAAATATAGAATTACTAGAAGAAAGTTTAACATTTGAAACAATAGATAGTTATCTTCCTTATTTTTATGATAAGACTGAAACTCTTTTCGATTATTTTAAAGATTACTTTTTTATAATAGATGATGCTAAAAGATGCGAAGGAAAATTAGAATCCACATACTTAGAATTTAGAGAAAGCTTTACGGCATTTCTTGAGCGAGGGGATATACTTCCGGGACAAGAAAAATTATTGGTTAGTAAAGAAACCGTTTTAGAATCGTTTGAACAAAGAGATACGCTTTTCTTTGAAGCATTAAATAAAAAATCTAAGTTTTTGGAACCTGTTGAGATTATTAATGTAGTTCAATCAACATTAAGTAATTATCAAGGACAATTAAGTTTATTGATAAGTGATATTTTAGATAAAAAAGAAAAAGGATATAAAACATTAATATTATCAGGAACTAGAGCAAGGGGAGAAAGACTTGTAGATACTTTAAGAGAAAGAGGAGTAGAAAGTTCTTATAAGGATACTGTAGATGAAATTCAATTTGGTGAAGTTGTAATAACTTTTGGTAATCAATTGAAGGGTTTTGAATATCCACAATATAAGATATGTGTCATATCAGACAAAGAAGTGTTTGGAGAAGCTAAAAGGAGATTGAAAAATAGAAATACAAAGAAAAAGGGTATTTCTAAGATTAAAAGTTTTACTGACTTAAAACCAGGAGATTATGTAGTTCATGTAAATCATGGAATAGGGGTATATAAGGGAATTAAGCAAATTGAAGTAGCAGGACATAAAAGAGACTATTTAGATATTATATATGATAAGGGCGATAAGCTTTATGTTCCTGTAGATCAACTTGATTTAATTCAAAAATATATTGGAAGTGAAGGTAAAAATCCTAAGGTTACTAAACTTGGAGGAACTGAATGGCAAAAAGCAAAAGCGAAGGTTAAAAAATCTATTAATGACATTGCAGAAGATTTAATAAAACTTTATGCAACTAGAGCTACATTGAAGGGATATAAATTTAGCAGGGACACTCAATGGCAAAGACAATTTGAAGATGAATTTCCATTTGAAGAAACTCCAGACCAACTAACTTCACTAGAGGAAATAAAGAAAGACATGGAGTCTGACAAGGCTATGGATAGGTTGCTTTGTGGAGATGTTGGATATGGTAAGACTGAAGTAGCTTTAAGAGCAGCATTTAAAGCTGTGATGGATGGAAAACAAGTTGCATTACTAGTACCAACTACTATTTTAGCAGATCAACATTATAAAAATATGAAAAAAAGGTTTTCGGATTTTCCAGTAAAAATAGATATGATTAGTAGATTTAGGACCGCAAAACAACAAAAGGTCACTATGCAAAGTGTTAAAGAGGGAAATTTAGATATTTTAGTAGGTACTCATAGATTAGTATCAAAGGACATTCAATTTAAAGACTTAGGATTATTGGTAGTAGACGAAGAACAAAGATTTGGAGTAGCGCAAAAAGAAAAAATTAAAAATATTAAGAAGAATGTTGATGTTTTAACTTTAAGTGCAACTCCTATCCCTAGAACTTTACATATGTCTTTAACAGGGGTTAGAGATATATCGATAATAGAAACACCACCAGAAGAGAGGTATCCAGTACAAACATATGTTGTAGAACAAAATGATCAACTTATAAGAGATGCTATACTTAGAGAAATTGGTAGGGATGGGCAAGTTTATTTTGTATATAATAGAGTTGAAGATATTGATAAAATGGCTAAATATATTCAAGGATTGGTTCCAGAGAGTAAAGTTGCAGTAACACATGGACAGATGACAGAGAGACAATTAGAAAAAGAAATGGTTAGCTTTATGGATAAAGAATCTAATGTGTTAGTGTGTACAACTATAATAGAAACAGGAATAGATATTCCAAATGTAAACACAATAATAGTTTATAATTCTGATAAAATGGGATTGTCTCAGTTATATCAATTAAGGGGAAGAGTAGGACGTTCTAATAGGATTGCCTATGCTTATTTGCTTTATACTAAAGATAAGGTTTTAACTGAAGTGGCTGAAAAGAGACTTAAGGCTTTAAAAGATTTTACGGAACTTGGATCAGGCTTTAAGATAGCCATGAGAGATCTAGAAATTAGAGGAGCAGGAAGTATGATGGGATCTTCTCAACATGGCCACATGGCATCTGTTGGATATGATTTGTATTGTAGGATGCTTGAAGATACAGTTAAGTTAATTAAGGGAGATATAAGCAAAGAACCAATTGAAACAACAGTAGAGATTAAAGTGGATGCATTCATATCAGAAAGCTATATTGATGATGAAATTCAAAAAATAGAAATTTATAAAAAGATAGCGGCTATTGAAAATCTAGAAGATTATAATGATATAAAAGAGGAATTAGAAGATAGATATTCTAAAATTCCAGAACCAGTATATAATTTAATGGATATTGCATACATCAAAAGCAGGGCTAAGCAATTATTTATAGAGGAGATAAAAGAAACTCAAAAAGAAATATTATTTAAATTTGCTTATGGAGAAGATGGTTATAAAAACATATTTAAGATGTTAATAGAAAATTATAAAGATAGTGTTATGTTGAAGTTTGGATCAAAGCCATATTTCTCATTCAGACTAAAAGATATAAAAAAAGAGAACATGTTAGAATTTTTAAAAGGAATTTTAGATAAGGCACATCAAATAGACTAAGGCACATTCAAAAAAATAACAAGTCAGTATGCTAGTCTATTTCGTATCATACTACGTCAGCAATATTAGCCCATAGCCTGCTATGAACTAATATTACTTCCTTGTCTGACGCAAAATATACGTCTCATCTTTGACTTGTTATTTTCTTTCATGTGCCCAACATGCTGATTTGTTATTTTTAAAAATATGACTAAAATGGAACTTTATTAGTGAAAATTAAACCATATCTTAGCTTAATAAGAACTTAAGTATTGTAATAAAAAAGTAAGATAAATAATTTGAATTGTGAAAATAATATTGTTATACTAATATTATGATTTTTTTGAGAGAAATTTAGAAAAGAAGTGAGGGAAAAATTTTGAAAAAGATAAAAAAAGTTATTGCATCAGTAGTAATAACTATACTTGCGTTTTCAATTGTAGGTTGTAAGATGATTGAGAGAACGCCAGAATCTATACAAAAAACAGTACTTGCAACGGTAGAAAAAGAAAAAATAACACAAGGTGATTTAGATAAAGATTTAAAGTCAATTACCGAGTCTTTAAAACAAAAGTATGGAAATGACTATGCTCAGAATGCAGATATTAAGGATAAACTTAAACAGTTAAAACAACAATACTTAACTGCAATAGTAAATGAAAAGATAATATTAAATAGAGCAGAAGCATTAAGCTTAGAACCAGATGAAGATACTTTGAATAAAGAAGTAGATACTGCTATACAGTATTATAAAGATGGATACCAAACAGATGAACAATACAATGCATTTTTAGAGCAAAATGGATTTACAGCAGATTCATTTAAAGAATATCAAAAGAATCAAGCTATAGTAAAATATGTGCAACAAGATATAGTAAAAGATGTAGAAGTTACAGATGCTGATATTAAATCATACTATGATGAAAATCAAGCAAATTATAAACAAGGTGCTGGAGCTACAGTATCTCATATTTTAGTAGCTGATGAAGCTACAGCAAAGGATGTTAAATCTCAACTTGATAAAGGAGCAGATTTTGCAAGCTTAGCAGCACAAGTATCAATAGATGGAACAAAAGCTAAAGGTGGTTCACTTGGTTTTATAGAATATTCATCAACTAAATATGTCCCTGAGTTTATGAACGGTTTTAAAGATTTAAAAGAGGGTCAAATTTCAGAACCAGTAAAGAGTCAATTTGGATATCATATAATTAAGGTTACTGGAGTACAATTAGAAGACAAAGTAACACCATTAGATCAAGTTAAGGAAGAAATTAGATCTCAATTATTACAACAAAAGCAAGGTGATGCATTTAATGCAAAAATCGAAGAATGGAAAAAAGACATTAAAGTAAAAGTTTATGAAGATAAATTATAATAATATTTAATATTTATTTTGATATGCCTAATTTGAACTCTGATAAGTATGTAAGTTAAAAACTATATATACTTATTAGAGTTTTTTTGTTATTTAGGCACATTTAAAAAAATAACAGACCAGTATGCTAGTCTATTTTGTCTTCTTGTCTGACACAAAATATACGTCGTATCTTTGACTTGTTATTTTCTTTAATATGCCTAAGTTCAACTAAATTCATCTGGAATATAAAATTCTATCTGAAAAGTTTCACTTTATGTCATACTTCGTTGGTATATTTACTTAATAGCCTACTATTAGGTAAATATACCTCCTTGTCTGATGCAAAATATACGATGCATCTTTGGTCTGTTATTTTATTTCATGTGCCTTAACTATTCCTTTATAAATGTCTAAAAATAATATCTTATATAAAAATTGACTATAAGTGTATAAAATTTCTAAGAATTCAAATAATAATAATGTAAATAATTAATAGAGTTTTAAAGGAGGTTAAATAACCAATGAAGGCAACAGGAATTGTTAGAAGAATTGACGATTTAGGAAGAGTAGTAATTCCAAAGGAAATAAGGAGAACCTTAAGGATAAGAGAAGGAGACCCACTTGAAATATTTACTGATAGAGAAGGTGGAGTAATTCTCAAAAAATATTCACCAATAGGAGAACTTACGGATTTCTCAAAGGAATATGCTGAGAGTTTACAACAAGCTATAGGACATATTGTCTTAATAGCAGACAAAGATGCATTTATTTCAGCTAGTGGAGCACCTAAAAAAGATTATGTTGAAAGAAAAATAAGTGCTGAACTAGAAAAAGTTATGGATGATAGAAAGACAGTTTTATTAGATAAAACTGCAAATGTAGTAATACCATTGCATAATGATGATGCTGGTGAGAATTATGTAAACCAAGTTATATCTCCGATTTTAGCAGAAGGAGATGCTATTGGAACAGTAATAATTTTATCTAAGGAGGAAGGTCATAATTTAGGAGAAGTAGAATTAAAATTAGCAGAGACAGCAGCGACATTCCTAGGAAAACAAATGGAACAATAAATATTTTATTTTATTAGGTGAAATATTTATCAAATAAAAATAAGAGTCATAATACCTTCAAATTTACAATAAGAATTATTAGTAGCATGTAAAATTTGGAGGTATTTTATGAAAAAACAATCCTTAATAAAAGGGAGTTTAATTCTTGGGACAGCAGGAATATTAACTAGATTTTTAGGTCTATTTTTTAGATGGCCATTAATAATGTTAATTGGGGATGAAGGAATAGGATATTATCAAATGTCATACCCTTTATATATGTTTTTTGTTGCGATGGCATCAGGAGTTCCAGTTGCAATTTCAAAAATGATATCAGAAAATAATGCAGTTGATGATATAAATAGTAGCTTTGAAGTAATGAAAGAATCAGCAATATTGATGACTATTTTAGGGACAGGCACAACGTTCGTATTGTTCTTTTTTGCAAGACCAATAATAAGTTTCTTAAGATGGGATTCAAAGGCATACTATTCTCTTATGGGGATATCATTTGCACCTATTGTAATATCATTTATGACGATATTTAGGGGCTTTTTTCAAGGACTACAAAATATGTCCCCATCAGCAATATCACAAATAATAGAGCAGATTGGAAGAATTATATTTGGTGTAGGGCTTGCTATATTATTGTTACCTAAAGGAATAGAATATTCAGCAGGCGGAGCAGCATTTGGAGCAACCGGAGGTGCAGTATTAGGAGGAATATATTTATATAATAAGTATATAAATATAAAAAAATCTTATGGAATTAAAAGGGTTAAGAGCAATCCAGAAATATTAAATAAAATATTAAAAATTGCAATTCCTATTTCTTTAGGTGCAACAGTTGGAACTATTATGAGCTTAATAGATTCTATTTTAGTGCCTCAAAAACTTTCGCAAGCAGGATTTAGTAATATGCAATGTACAGTTTTATATGCACAATTAACAGGTAAAGCTTCTGTAATTGTAAATATTCCGTTAACTCTTTCAATGGCTTTATGTACTTCATTAATCCCTATTATTGCAGAAAATTTTATACTTAAAAATGATAGGGAAGTTAAAAGAAAAATCAACATGTCGATGAAATTATCAGCAGTAATAGCTATACCATGTATGTTTGGAATCTTTTTTTTGGCAGAACCTATAATGAAATTTATATTCCCAGGTAGGTTTGAGGGGATCGAAATATTGAAGTACCTGTCATTATCCATTCCATTTATAATAATAACTCAAACAACTACATCAATATTACAGGGAACAGGAAACTATATTGTTCCAGTAATTAATTTATTTATTGGATGCATAATTAAAGTGATATTGACATGGACGCTAGTACCATTAAAATCTTTTAATATCTATGGAGCTGTTATTGCGAGTATAAGTGCATATATTGTTGCAACTATTTTAAATCTACTAACTATGAAGTTAAAATTAAAGATCAAGCTTAATTTATATGAAATATTAATAAAACCAGCTTATGCTTCAACTTTAATGATGTTATTAGTGCTAATGAGCTATAATTATGTCTATAAGAGCACAGCAAGTAATGGTATATCTTGCTTAATATCTATATTTTTAGGTATTATAGTATATATACTATTAATAATTTTATTTAAAGTGTTTAAAATTGAAGAGATAAAGAGTAGATTTAGAAAAAACTGAGAAGGAGCGTCCAAATGATTAAGATAGTGGGATTAGGACCAGGAGCACAAGAAGCTTTGACTATAGGATGTATAAATGAACTTGAAAATTGTAAAAATATTTTTTTGAGAACAGAAAAACATCCAACTGTGGAATATTTAAATAAAAAAGATATTCAATTTAAAACTTACGATTATGTTTATGATAGCATGGAAAGTTTTGATGAAGTATACTTAAACATAGCAGAAGATTTAATTAAAAAACACAAGGAATTAGGTGAATTGGTTTATTCAGTACCAGGACATCCGTTGGTAGCTGAAAAATCAGTATTTAATTTAATATCATTATGTAAGAAAGAGAATATAGAATATAAAGTTATTCCGGCAGTAAGTTTTATTGATGCAATGATGGAAAGTTTATCAATAGATCCAATAGAAGGACTGAAAGTAATAGATGCTTTTGATATAAGTAACCAAGTATTAGATAAGAGAATAGGAACAATAATTACTCAGGTATATAATCAGCTTATTGCATCAGAAGTAAAACTAAAATTATTACAACAATATAATGATGAAACAGAAATTTATTATGTAAGAGCAGCAGGTATTAAAGAAGAAGAAAGTATAAGAAAGATACCATTATTTGAGCTAGATATGCAAGAAGATATAGATTATTTAACATCTATATATATTCCTAAAGACTTAAATAATAAAAAGGATTTCTATGATTTATTAGAGATAATAGAAGTTTTAAGAGGAGAAGATGGATGTCCTTGGGATAGAGAGCAAACACATGAGTCTATAAAAAAAGCATTAATAGAAGAAAGTTATGAAGTTGTAGATGCTATAGATCAAGAGGATGCTAATTCCTTGATTGAAGAATTAGGGGATATATTACTTCAAGTAGTATTTCATGCATCTATTGGACAAGAAGATGGATATTTTAACATAAGTGATGTAATTGAGGGGATTTGTAAAAAGATGATATATAGACATCCTCATGTTTTTAATAAAACAGAAAAAATTAATTCCTCAGAAGATGTTATTTTAAAATGGGATGATTTAAAGAAAGAAGAAAAAGGATATTCATCATTAACCCAAGAAATGCAAGGAATAACAAAGGGTTTACCTTCTCTTTTAAGAGCTCACAAAGTTCAAGTAAAAGCAAAAAAAGTAGGATTTGATTGGAACGATGTTAGCTTTGCAATAAAAAAGGTAGAAGAAGAATTAAAAGAAGTAGTAAGTGCATATAATATGGATAGTAAGGCAAAAATAAAGGAAGAAGTAGGTGACTTATTATTTTCATGTGTAAATGTTGCAAGGTTTTTGGGGATAGATGAAGAAATTGCATTAAATGCTACAACTGATAAATTCATTAAAAGATTTTCATATATTGAGGATCAAGCAACACAAAAAGGGCTAAATTTAAAGGATATGTCATTAGAATATATGGATAAAATCTGGGAAGAATCAAAAAAACTAGATAAATAATTATTAAAATAAAGGAATTATCTAGTTATTGAAGAATAGTTTATAAAGAACTATATTACAATTATTTATTTATATTATCTTTTTGATATATGAAATAGCCTATTTTCCTATAGACTACTAAGCTAAGAGGTTATATAATAAAGAAGTGTAATTTAGTACATATACGAAGAGTTAGAACTAAATGTATAACTTGATTTTAAGGAGGATGTAATTGTGAATAAAGCAGAATTAATAACTAGCATGGCTGAAAAAAGTAAATTAACTAAAAAAGATGCTGAACTAGCTTTAAAGGCTTTTATTGAAAGTGTTGAAGAAGCGTTAGAAAGTGGTGAAAAAGTTCAATTAGTGGGCTTTGGTACTTTTGAAATAAGAGAAAGAGCAGCTAGAGAAGGCAGAAACCCTAGAACTAAAGAAGTAATTAATATTGCAGCTACAACAGTTCCAGTATTTAAAGCTGGTAAAGAGTTTAAAGACAAGGTTAATAAGTAGAAAATATGAACCCGAGTTTTCTCGGGTTCTTTTAATAAGGGAGTATTATGAGATTAGACAAATATTTAAAGGTTTCAAGAATTATAAAGAGAAGAACAGTAGCAAAAGAAGTTTGCGAAAGTGGTCGTGTTTCTATAAATGATAAAGTAGCAAAACCATCAACAGACATAAAAGAAGAAGATGTAATTAAAATAACTTTTGCAAACAGAGTGTTAAAAGCTAAAATAATCAATATTAAAGAGCATGTAAAAAAAGAAGATGCAAAAGAAATGTATATAATCCTTGAAGGAGAAGAAGATAAAGAGTAGCCTGTATTTTTAATAGGCTACTTTTTAAATATACATAAATAGCGTTAAGATCACATATATAATAAATTAAAAAATGAATAAACTGAAATATCCCCTCATATATTGTATAAGGCACATTCAAAAAATAACAGACCAGTATGCTTGTCTATTTTGTGTCATAAGGAAGCTCGACTCGTATACACTCGCTGAGTAAGTGATTCACACAAAATCATTTTTCAATGAGGTTAACGCCATTTGGTTGTTAACTAAGTTCGAGAAATCAAATGTAAAATGCTCACAGAGAAAGTTTGAGCAACCAAATATAAAATGCTCACAGAGAAAGTTCGAGGAACCAAATATGAAATTTGGACTCTTACTTTTGGACTCTCACTTATCTACTCACGTCGGCAAGTTCATCTAATAGCTCGCTATTAACTAAATTTAGCTCCTTGCCTGACTCAAAATATACGACTCATCTTTGAACTGTTATTTTATTTAATATGCCTAAGAAGAATATATGGAGGAATTTCTTTATGGAGAAGAAAGTAGAAAATAAAATTGATGATAAAAATTCTAGTTTATCTTTAGAAAATAGACAAAAGCTAACCTTGAGTGGGGTTGTAGAAGTAATAAGCTTTGATAGTCAAAAAATAGATTTAACAACTATACTAGGAAATCTAAGCATTAAGGGAGAAGAATTAAAAATGAATAAATTAGATGTTAAAAATGGAGATATCATTATTAATGGTAGCATAGCTTCAATGATTTATAGTGGAAAAGAAACAAAGAAGAGTAAAGAAAGTATAATAACTAGATTGTTCAAATAAAAAAGGATAGATAATATTAATGCCATTAAATTTAAATATGCAATTTAATCTTCTTATGTATAGTTTAATAGCAGGATTTATAACAGGAGTGTTATTTGATATATACAGAGGAATAAGAGGTTTAAATTCAATAAAAGTATTAACAGTTATCGAAGACATATTATTTTGGATACTTACTGCTCTGATTGTTTTCACTTTTTTATTATATACAAACTATGCATTTTTAACTCCTTATGTTTATATTTTTATAATTATCTCTCTTTTGATTTATTTAAGAGTGTTTAGTAATGATTTTTACTCAATTGAACAGTTAATAGCAAAAAAAATAAATAAGACAATAAGAATAATATTTAAAAACATAATATATCCAATTAAGATAATTTTCAGCAAAGTAATTGATAAAAGCAAGTAGCTTAAAAAAAATTACTTGAATAATACCTATATAGTGTTTACAATATAGATAGGAGAATTTGAAAAAGTAAGAGGTTCTAAGAATGAAGAAGTTAACATTTAGAAACTTAATAATTATTGGATTAGCTAGTATTTTTGTTTTTAGTTATGTTAGACAACAATTAACGATGGGTAGAATTGAAAAAGAACTTAATGATAAACAGTACCAGCTAGAAGAAATAACAAAGAAAAATGAACGTCTTCAAGATGAAGTTGAAAAAATTAACACTGGTTCAGGACAGTATCTTGAAAAATTAGCTAGAGAAAGACTTGGAATGATAAAGCCAGGGGAAAAAGTAGTTAATAGTGGAAATTAACGATCAAATTCTAACAATTAGTTTTTAATTATAATTATATATATTTTTATATTTTAAGGAGGAGTCTTTTAAACATGACCTTAGAGGCAGGAAACATATTAGAAGGTACAGTAATAAACATCACAAACTTTGGGGCTTTTATTGAAGTTGAAGGCAAAACTGGATTAGTTCATATTTCAGAAGTTGCAGATTCTTATGTAAAAGACATTAGAGAACACCTTAAGGAACAAGACAAAGTTAAGGTGAAAGTTATCTCAATAGACGATAACGGTAAAATTAGTCTTTCAATAAAACAAGCAAACATTCAAAAAAAATCAGTTAAACCAGCAGAAATTGACTGGAATACTAACGACAAGAAAAAAACTAATTCAGGAAATTTTGAAGACATCATGTCTAGATTTTTAAAAGATAGTGAAGAAAGAATGCAGGATGTAAAAAAACATCAAGAATTTAAAGGCAAAGGTGGCAAAAAAGGCTGCTAAGAATTAACTTTAGACATTATATAAAATTAATATATAAATCTAAAAATCGAAGGATTACTAATTATATTTAGTAATCCTTCAGTTTTTAATTATATAAGACATATTCAAAAAAATAACTAGTCAATATTCTAGTCTATTTTGTACCATATATTTTTTTTGGAATTAGCACAAAATGTACATAATATATTGGATCATTATCCTTTTTAGATGTCTAAAATAAAAAAAATGAAATAGTTGTTGACAGTACAAAAAGTATGCAGTATAATAAGTCTTGTTGTTGGTGATTTAAACCAACTGGCAAGCCGAAGTGGCGGAACTGGCAGACGCACAGGACTTAAAATCCTGCGGTGGTTAAACACCGTACCGGTTCGATTCCGGTCTTCGGCACCAATATAATATCGCGGGGTGGAGCAGTTGGTAGCTCGTCGGGCTCATAACCCGAAGGTCGTAGGTTCAAGTCCTGCCCCCGCAACCATAAATTTTGGCGGAATAGCTCAGCTGGCTAGAGCATTCGGTTCATACCCGAAGGGTCGTAGGTTCAAGTCCTATTTCCGCTACCAAAATGTGCCGAAGTGGCGGAACTGGCAGACGCACAGGACTTAAAATCCTGCGGTGGTTAAACACCGTACCGGTTCGATTCCGGTCTTCGGCACCAATATAATATCGCGGGGTGGAGCAGTTGGTAGCTCGTCGGGCTCATAACCCGAAGGTCGTAGGTTCAAGTCCTGCCTCCGCAACCATAAATTTTGGCGGAATAGCTCAGCTGGCTAGAGCATTCGGTTCATACCCGAAGGGTCGTAGGTTCAAGTCCTATTTCCGCTACCATAGATGTGCCGAAGTGGCGGAACTGGCAGACGCACAGGACTTAAAATCCTGCGGTGGTTAAACACCGTACCGGTTCGATTCCGGTCTTCGGCACCAAAAAACACTTAAGTTTATAACTTAAGTGTTTTTTTTATGTTAAAAATAATAATAAGAACATACTGGAAATATATAATAAACATAGAATGATATATTCAATGAATTATAAAATTATGAAAAAATAAATCCTTATAAACTTTTAAGAAGTTTATTTTAACGACAAATTAATTTAAAAAATAAAATGAAATATTTTTTACATTAATAACAAAATTAAGAGTAAATACTTTAGCTATAACTATTTTTAATGGTTAAAAGCAAAGTAAATATATTTGTGTATAAAAAAGAAATATAGAAAATGTTGTCCTACGAAAAAATAATGTTAGGTTATTTTATGACATTTATCTTAAAAACATGGTGTTATAATTTAATTACATTATTTGGAAAAAGGAGTGAAGATATATGCAGTATGAACTACAGGTAAATTCATATAAAAAAACCGAGGAAAGTAGGAAAATAAAAAGAAGCTTTTTTACAAAAATAATATCATCAAAATTAGTATTTATATTAGTAGGTGGAATTCTACTTGGGAGAGTAACATTATTATTAAATCAAACAGGTAGTACTGGAATTGCCCCATTTGGGATAGCATATTTGATAGCTATAGTTATGAAGAATGATAAGTTAAAAACAATTATGGCTGCATTAGGAGTCACATTGGGATATTTAACTATAATTCAAACATTAACAAATGGATTAGTTTACGTTGTAGCTATAGGTATGTTAACTATATATTATGAATTGTTCAATACAACAACAAGAAAGAAAAGAGAACTAGTAAGTTTTGGCATAGTTTTATTTAGTTTTATAACTTATGGGTTTCTATTTAATAAATATGAACTTGGAGTTAACATAACAATATCATTAATAGAAACATTAATTATAGTACCAATATATTATATTATAAAATATTCATTAACATGTTTAGAGGAGGTTAATACCAATTATTTTTTTACATCAGAAGAGGTAGTTAGTATAGCTATATTATTTTGTTTATTTGTTGCAGGAGTAGGAAACATAACTTTAATGAATTATTCAGTAAGGGATATATTAGCATTAATATTAGTTTTAGTTATTGCGTATATAGGTGGTGCATCCTATGGGGCAACAATGGGTGTTACTATGGGGATTATATTAGGGTGTGCATCAAATAACATGATGAGTGCTGTTGGATTTTATGGGATAGGTGGATTAGTAGTTGGGATATTTAAAGATACAGGAAAGATATTTTCTACGCTTGCTGGTATAATAATTTATTTCGCACTAGGTCTGTATTCAGAAAACATAACATTAAAGTTGATAGTTGAAGTTTTGACTAGTTCAGTAATATTTCTATGCTTACCTAGAAATCTATATCAAAACGTTGAGGTTGAAATAAATACTGAAAAGAAACGCGACTGTATAAATCAACTTCACTTAAATGGAATAAAAGAAGAGTTTACTTTTAAATTGAAAAATTTGACAGAGGTTTTAAATGAGGTATCTAAAACTTTAGAGAATATGGACGATAACGAGAATTTATTAATTAAAAATAAGAGTAGTGCATTAATAGAAAGTCTAGCAGATAGAGTATGTACAAATTGCGAGAATAAAAATTCATGTTGGAAAAGAGATTTTAATACAACATATAATTCTTTTCAAACTTTAATAAAGAGTTGTGAAGAAGAAAAAATAGTTCTTCCTAAGTATTTAGAGATAAGTTGTGTGAAGAATTTTACACTATTAAAAAATGCAGAAGATATTGTGAATAATTATGCTTTAAATTCTAATATAAAAGAAAGATTGGGTGATGGAAGGCAAATATTATCAGGTCATATAAATAAAATTTCAAGCAAATTGGATGATGTTTTGGGTGAGTTTAAAAGAGAGGTAACGATTTGTGGAGATTTAGAAAGAATAATTAAAAGGGGGCTAAACAAGAATTCTATTGAGTATAATGATATTTTTTGTTATACAGATAAAAATGGAAGAATAAAAGTAAAATTAACTATGAAACATTGTGAAGGAGCAAATTATTGTGCTAATAAATTAGTACCGATAATAAGTAATATTATGAGAATTCCAGTATGCGTTGGAGGAGATGGATGTAATATTGATTACGAAACAAAGACTTGTACTATATTAATAGAAGAAACACCAAGATATAATGTGGTTTCATATGGAGCAATGGCATCTAAAGATGGCGAAAGCCAAACTGGTGACAATTATAGCTTTGGAAAAGCTATAGATGGATGCTACATTACAATTTTAAGTGATGGGATGGGCTCAGGACCAGAAGCAGGAAAGGAAAGTAAATCAACGGTAGATTTAGTTGGAAAATTTATGGAGGCTGGGTTTAATGAAGATACAACTATTAATACAGTAAATTCTATTATGGGAATGAAATTTTCAGAAAATGAAAAGTATGCTACTTTAGATTTGAGTAAAATTGATTTATATAATGGAGATGCTACTTTTGTTAAAATAGGTGCAGTATCGAGTTTTATAAAAAGAGGTGATGAAGTAAGTATAATTAATTCTAAAAATTTACCATTTGGTCTTGTAGATGAGGTAGAATTAGATATAGTAAAGAAGGAATTAATGCCAGGAGATATTTTAGTAAATGTTAGTGATGGTATATTAGATATAAATAAATTGAATACAAGTAATTTTATTTGGTTAAAAGAATATTTAAAGGATTGCTGCACAGATCCTAGGGAATTATCAGAAAAAATATTACAAAAGGCTAGGCAATTAAGTGAAGATATATTGAAAGATGATATGACTGTGGTGGTTTCTAAAGTTTATGCTGTTTAGACATTTAAAAAAATAGTGAGTCTAAGATACAAGTATACTGGCTTATTATTTTGTGATGATGCCTTATAGACTAAAATTAAAAAACTGCTGTATTATTACAGCAGTTTTTATTAATGAAATCATTTAATTTTATTGTTAAGGTTATTTACATTTAAAATAAATATAAGGTATTATATTATATGTCGTAAAAATAATTAGGAAGTGTTAAATTTGAATAAAAGAGTATTATCTTACATCAAGGATAATAAATTAATAAAGGTAGGAGATAAAATATTAGTAGCTCTTTCGGGAGGACCTGATTCCCTATGTCTTTTAAATATCTTACTTGAATTAAAGGATGAACTAAAAATAGATATTGGAGCAGCTCATTTAAATCATCTTTTAAGAGGCGAAGATGCCTTTAATGATGAAAAATTTGTAATTAATACATGCAAGGAGATGAAAATTCCTTATTTTATTAAAAGAGTAGATATAAATCAATATGCCAAAGAATATAAATTATCTTCAGAGATGGCTGGAAGAAATGCTAGATATGATTTTTTTGATGAAATTTTAAAGAATCATGGATTTAATAAAATTGCTACTGCACATAATGCAAATGATCAAGCTGAAACTATATTGTTTAGATTAATGAGAGGAACGGGTCTTGAAGGCTTGGGCGGGATTAAGGTTTCGAGAGAAGATAAAATAATAAGACCAATTTTATGTTTATCTAGAAAGGAAGTAGAACAATATATAAAAGATAAAAAATTAAATCCTAGAATAGATAAAACTAACTTTGAAAAGACTTATAATAGAAACAAAATAAGATTAGATATTTTACCTTATATGAAACAAAATTTTAATGAAGAAATAGTTCAAACATTAAATAGAATGTCACTCTTAATACAAAAAGACAATACTTTCATTGAGAGTTTATCAACAAAGGCCTATAATAAATATTGTGAAAGAACAAATATTAATAATGATTTGTTATTAAGGAAAGAATTGTTTAATGAAGAAGAAGTTTTAGTAACTAGAGTTATAAGAAATGCTGTGGTTGAGTGTTCAGAATCTCATTATGATTTTGAGATGAAACATATATATGATATTTTGGACCTTTCAAAGAAAGCAACAGGGAAAATTATAAGTTTACCTAAAGAAATTTATGCTGAAAATATTTATGGAGATATACATCTAAAACATAATAGTAAAAAAAATGAAAAAGTATCTAATGAAAATAAAGTTATCTTAAACAAAAAAAATGTAGGTAAAGATTTAATTGAATTTAATGAGTACACCATTAAAATGTCTGTAATTTCAAATAAGTTAGACGAAGAATTAGACTTAAAACAAAATAACTTGATAAAATATTTTGACTTTGATAAAATAAATTCTATTATTTCAGTAAGGAAAAGATTAGATGGAGATAAGATGATTCCGTTAGGAATGAAAGGCAAAAAGAAGATAAAAGATATTTTCATAGATATGAAAGTACCAAAGGAAGAAAGAGATAATATTCCATTACTATGTTTTGATGATGATATTGCATGGGTAGCTGGGATAAGAGTAGCTGAAGATTATAAAATTACAAATAGCAGTAAAAATATATTAAAAGTAGTGGTTAAAAGAAAGGAATAAAATAATGAGAGAAGACATACAAGAAATATTATTTGATGAAGAGGCTTTAAGTAATAAGATTAATGAATTAGGAAAACAAATAAGCAATGATTACAAAGGAAAAGAGTTAGTTGTAGTAGGAATACTTAAGGGTTCTGTGATTTTTGCAGCAGAGTTACTTAAAAATATATCAATTCCTTGCGAAATAGATTTTATGGCTGTATCAAGCTATGGAAATTCAACAGAAAGCTCAGGAGTTGTAAGAATTTTAAAGGATTTAGATCACAGTGTTGAAGGAAAAGATATTTTATTAGTAGAAGATATAGTGGATAGTGGAGTTACTCTTAGTTATCTACTTAAATATTTAAAAGCAAGAAAGGCTAATAGTATAGAGATAGTTTCTTTATTGAATAAGCCTGCAAGAAGAAAGGCTGAATTAGATGTAAAATACATAGGTTTTGGAGTGCCAGATGCATTTATAGTAGGATATGGAATTGACTATGCGGAAAAATATAGGAACCTACCTTTTATTGGAACATTAAAACCAGAAGTATATGAAAAATAGAGATTGCAATTTATTGTAATAAAAATATCCCTATGGTAAAATTAAAATCATGTAGAAGAGAGGGGGGCCTTGAATGAAAAAATATTCAAGTGCAGCTTTGTGGATCGTAGTTTCAGTTATGCTTGTTTTAGCATCAGTTGCTATGTGGCAAACAGGAAAAAGTTCTGATAATATAGCATATAGTTCATTTCAACAAAAGTGGAGTGAAAATCAAATAGAGAGTATTGTTGTTAAAGAAGATAAGAAAATTGTTGAAGGAAAAACTAGAGATAATAAAAGTTTCATTACTAATGTCCCAGATGATGTTATTAATTCTTTGCTTAAAGAAGAACCAAAATCGGATGTAAGGATAGATTTTGAACAGCCATCTAACAGTGGAGTGTGGCTTACAACATTAATACCAAGTGTTTTATTAGTTGTAGTTTTCTTAGTATTTCTATTTGTATTTACTCAACAATCGCAAGGTGGCGGTGGTGGAAGAGGTGTCATGAACTTTGGAAAAAGTAAGGCTAAAATGGCTACTCCAGAATCGCAAAAAGTCACATTTAAAGATGTTGCAGGTGCAGATGAGGAAAAAGTGGAATTAGAAGAAATAGTTGACTTTTTAAAGAATCCATCAAGATATCTTGAAATAGGTGCAAGAATACCAAAGGGTGTATTATTGGTTGGACCTCCAGGAACAGGTAAAACATTGCTTGCAAAAGCTGTATCAGGAGAAGCTGGAGTACCATTCTTTAGTATTTCAGGATCAGACTTCGTTGAAATGTTTGTTGGAGTAGGTGCATCAAGGGTTAGAAGTTTATTTGAGGATGCAAAGAAAAATGCGCCGTGTTTAATTTTTATAGATGAAATAGATGCTGTTGGAAGACAAAGAGGTGCAGGTCTTGGCGGTGGACATGATGAAAGAGAACAAACATTAAATCAACTTCTTGTTGAGATGGACGGATTTGGTGCTAATGAAGGTATTATTATGATAGCTGCAACTAACAGACCAGATATATTAGATCCAGCATTATTAAGACCAGGTAGATTTGATAGGCAAGTGCTTGTAGGAATTCCTGACGTAAAAGGAAGAGAAGAGATTCTTGTAGTTCATACAAGAAAGAAACCTCTTGAGGAAAATGTTGAGTTAAATGTATTAGCTAAAAGAACACCTGGTTTTTCAGGTGCAGATTTAGAAAATTTAGCTAATGAAGCAGCATTGCTTGCTGTAAGAAGAGAGAAAAAAAGAATTTCAATGCAAGAAATGGAAGAAGCAATAACAAGAGTAATTGCAGGACCTGAAAAGAAGAGTAGGCTTATAACTGATCATGATAAAAAGCTAACAGCATATCATGAAGCTGGGCATGCAGTTGTTATGAAATTACTTCCTAATTCAGATAAAGTTCATGAAATAAGTATAATTCCAAGAGGTAGAGCTGGTGGATATACTATGCATCTTCCGAATGAGGATACTTCATATACATCAAAGACAAAACTTAAGAATGATATGATAGGTCTTTTAGGCGGAAGGGTTGCTGAAAAGCTAATTCTTGGAGATATAAGTACTGGTGCAAAGAATGATATTGATAGGGCCAGTGCTATAGCAAGAAGTATGGTTATGGAATACGGTATGAGTGACAAAATTGGTACTATATCTTATGGAGCAGATAATGATAATGAAGTATTCCTAGGAAGAAATTTGGGAAAAGGAAGAAACTTCAGTGAGGAAATTAGTTCTAAAATAGATAAAGAAATAAAAGATTTTATAGACGAAGCTTATTCTAAGGCAGAAAGTCTATTAAAAGAAAATATGAATAAATTACATGCAGTTGCTGGAGTCTTACTTGAAAAAGAAAAGATTGAAGGGAAAGAATTTGAAGAAATTTTTGCAAGTAATTAATGAAAAAAAGAGGTTTTTTAAGAGAAGTAATTCTTTTAAAAAACCTCTTTTTTTAAATATGCTTAAAGTATGAAAAAACTTTATATATTTTGGTATAGTACAAATATATAAATAATTAATGAAATAAGTGTAGTGATTTATCCGATAGCCAGCATCTGTAATACTCACCCTTCTACAAGTGGGAAATAACAGCTACACACTCCTGAATACGATTTCTATGTTTCGGATGGAGTTAAAACGCCAACTGAGACTAAGCATCCTACTTACACGAATGATTTATAAAAATATGAGCTAAATATTCGAAAAATCTTTCGCCTTTAAGATTAAAATGATATAATAAGTTTAATTTTTATGTTTATTAAATTAATATATGATTAATAGGAGGCTTATTCAATGAAAAGTGATATTCAAATTGCTCAAGAGGCAAAAATGGAACCAATAAAAAGTGTGGCTGAAAAGTTAGGATTATGTGAAGATGACATTGAATACTATGGCAAATACAAATGTAAAATTTCTTTAGATGTTTATGATAAAGTTAAAGATAATAAAGATGGAAAATTAGTGTTAGTGACAGCTATAAATCCTACTCCAGCAGGTGAAGGAAAATCAACTGTAACTGTAGGTCTTGGTCAGGCATTAAATAAAATGGGTAAAAAGGCAGTTATAGCATTAAGAGAACCATCTTTAGGACCAGTATTTGGAATAAAAGGTGGAGCTGCAGGTGGTGGATATGCACAAGTAGTTCCAATGGAAGATATTAATCTTCATTTTACTGGTGACATGCATGCTATTACATGTGCTAATAATTTATTATCAGCTGCAATAGATAATCATATACACCAAGGAAATAATTTAAAAATAGATTCAAGAAGAATACTATTTAAAAGAGTTATGGACATGAATGATAGAGCTTTAAGAAAAATTATTGTTGGTATGGGTGGAAAAATCAACGGATTTGTTAGAGAAGATGGATTTACTATAACTGTTGCATCAGAAATAATGGCTATACTTTGTTTAGCTACTGATTTAGAAGATTTAAAGGAAAGAATGGGTAATATTTTAATAGCATATGATTTAGATGCAAATCCAGTTTATGCAAAGCAGTTAGAAGTTCAAGGTGCAATGGCTTTGTTAATGAAAGATGCTATTAAGCCTAACTTAGTTCAAACTTTAGAAAATACTCCTGCATTAATACATGGAGGACCATTTGCTAATATAGCTCATGGATGTAATTCTATAATGGCAACTAAACTAGCAATGAAATTAGGAGATATTACAATAACTGAAGCAGGGTTTGGTGCTGATTTAGGAGCTGAAAAATTCTTTGATATTAAATGTAGATACGGAAATTTAAATCCATCTTGTGTTGTTATTGTAGCAACCATAAGAGCTTTAAAACATCATGGAGGAGTTGCAAAGGATAAATTAAACACTCCAAATGTAGAAGCCTTAGCAAATGGAATAGCTAATCTAGAGAAACAAATAGAAAATATTAAGAAATTTAATGTTGATACTGTAGTAGCAATTAATAGATTTGTAACTGACAGTGATGAAGAAGTTAAATTTGTAAAAGATTTTTGTGATAAATTAGGCGTTAAAGTTGCACTTTCAGATGTATGGGAAAAAGGTGGAGAAGGTGGATTAGAATTAGGAAAAATAGTAGTAGATATTTTAGACAAAAATGATTCGAAATTTATGCCAATTTATGATGTGGATAAGACTATTGAAGAAAAGGTATTAACTATAGCTAAGGAAATATATGGAGCTAATGGAGTTTCATATAGCAATGAAGCTAAAAAGCAAATATCTGAATTAGTTAAGTTTGGTTTAGATAAACTACCTATATGTATGGCAAAGACTCAATATTCATTGTCAGATAATCCTAATCTTTTAGCTAAACCAGAAGGCTTTGACATAACAGTGCAAGAAGTAAGAGTTTCTAATGGTGCTGGATTTATAGTGGTACAAACAGGAAATATAATGACAATGCCAGGACTTCCAAAGGTTCCAGCAGCAAATAAGATGGATGTACTTAAGGATGGAGAAATAGTAGGCTTATTTTAATTTTCATTGAAACCCTTGACAAATTAGTGTGAATTGTTAAAATTATATTGTTATTTTGAAGTAAATTACTAAATTAAGGCAGCTCTAGGGCTGCTTTTTAATTAATATTAAGGTGGTGCTTTTAATGATTTTACTCGTTGATGCAGGTAATACTAATATTGTATTTGGAGTATACAAGGATAAAAAATATATAGCAAGTTGGCGTATTTCAACTGAAGGAAACAAGACTTCAGATGAATATAGTATACAAATAATGCAATTGTTTAATTTAAGCGATTTGGATGCTAAACAGGTTAAAGGGATCATTGTTTCATCTGTTGTTCCCAATATAATGCATTCCTTAGAAAATATGTTAAGAAGATGTTTCGGTAAGGAACCTATAATAGTTGGACCTGGCATAAAAACAGGAATTAATATTAAATATGATAATCCTAAAGAGGTTGGAGCAGATAGGATAGTAAATGCTGTTGCTGCTTTTGAAATTTATAAAAGACCAGTTATTATTTTAGACTTTGGAACAGCTACAACATTTTGTGCTGTAACAGGTAATGGGGACTATTTAGGCGGATGTATATGTCCAGGACTTAGAATTGCTTCAGATGCATTGTTTGAGAGAGCAGCTAAGTTACCAAGAGTAGAATTAGAAGTACCAAGAAAGGTTATTTGTAAAAATACTGTAGCAAGTATTCAATCTGGTGTTGTATTTGGATATGTAGGGCAAGTTGAATATATTATAAAGAAAATGAAAGAGGAAATGAGTAATGAAGAAGAACCTTTTGTTATAGCAACAGGAGGATTAGCTAATTTGATTGCGAATGAAACGAATGTAATAGATAAGGTAGATTCAGATTTAACTTTAGAAGGATTAAAAATATTATACGAAAAGAATAAGGAGTAGAGTCTAAATGAAAATAGGAAATATGAGTTTTGAGAATAGTGTATTTCTAGCACCTATGGCAGGTGTCACTGATATATCATTTAGAGGTCTATGCAAAGAAATGGGATGTGAATTAGTTTATACAGAAATGGTAAGCGCGAAGGCATTATACTATGGAAGTGAAAATACTCAAACATTACTTAGGGTATCTGATGAAGAAGCTCCTGTGGCTGTTCAAATTTTTGGTCGTGAGCCTGAAATAATGGCAGAAATCTGTGAAAAATATTTAAACCCTAGAGAAGATATTTGCATTATTGATATAAATATGGGATGCCCCGCACCAAAGATAGTTAGAAACAAAGAAGGATCTGCATTAATGTTAGAACCTAATTTAGCTTATGATATTGTGCGTGCTATAAAAAGGGTTTCAACAAAGCCTGTTACAGTAAAATTTAGAAAAGGATATGATGAAGATCATATAAATGCAGTAGAATTTGGTAAGATAATAGAGCAAGCTGGAGCTGATGCGATAGCCGTGCATGGAAGAACTCGAAAGCAAATGTATGAAGGAAGTGCAGATTGGGATATAATAAGAGAGGTTAAACAAGCGGTTTCTATTCCTGTTATAGGTAATGGAGATGTTTTTTCTCCAGAAGATGCATTGAAAATGAAAAAAATTACTGATTGTGATGGAATAATGATTGCAAGAGGAAGTATGGGAAATCCTTGGATTTTCAAACAAGTAGGAGATGCATTAAAAGGTAATAGTGTTAAAGAAATATCATATGAAGAGAAACTAGAAATGTGTATAAGACATTATGAACTAGCTATTAAAAATGATGGAGAATATAAAGCTATAAGAGAGATGAGGAAGCATGCTTCTTGGTATCTTAAAGGACTTCCAAGATCAACAGAGATTAAGAATCAAATAAATATAATAAATGAAAGTTTAACAGTTATTGAACTTTTAGAAGATTATAAAGAAAAATTATAAAATTTTATATTTAAGAATTATTGTAGAGTGTAAGGAATACATATAAGTTAATAACAATAATGAAATTGATTTAGTCCAGTAAGTGACTTTATTGACATATAAGATACACTGATTTATAATGAGTTAAATGATTTTGAAGTAAAATGCCTAGTTTAGGCACTTAAATATAAAAAAATAAAAGGTTATTTAAAGGGGAGCAAAATATGAGCGAAGCAAAACAATATGTAATGACTTATGAAGGTGTTAAGAAATTAGAAGGTGAACTAGAACATTTAAAAACAGTTAAAAGAAAAGAAATAACTGAAAAAATAAAAGTTGCATTAGGATATGGAGACTTAAGCGAAAACTCAGAATATGATGAAGCTAAGAATGACCAAGCGTTTACTGAAGGAAGAATTCTTCAGTTAGAAAACATGCTAAAAAATGCTGTTGTTGTAGACGAATCAGATATTCCAAGTGATATGATTGCAGTTGGATCAAAAGTTAAAGTTAAAGATTATGAATTTGACGAAGAAGTTGAATACTCAATTGTAGGTTCAGCAGAAGCAGATCCTATGAATTTTAAAATATCAAATGAATCACCAGTTGGAAAAGCTTTAGTAGGCAAAAAATTAGGTGATATAGTAGAAGTTGTAGTTCCAGATGGAGTAAATAAGTTCGAAGTATTAGAAATAAAAAGGAACTAATAATTTAAGAAGCGATTAACGGAGGGATAATATGTCAACTGACGAAATAAGTATACAGGAGTTAGAATCTCAGTATAACGAACAAGAAGGTTTAAGAAGAGATAAATTAACCGAATTACAAAAGGTAGGAAAAGATCCTTTTGATGTTTATAAAGTAGAAAGAACTCATACATCAGAAGAAGTTAAGTCTAATTATGAAACATTAGAAGGTAAAATAGTAACAGTTGCTGGAAGAATGATGTCAAAGAGAGGTCAAGGTAAAGTAGTTTTCTCAGATATACATGATAGAGATGGCAAAATGCAATTGTTTTTAAAGATTGATGAAGTTGGAGAAGAAAATTTAAAAGAATACAAAACTTATGATATTGGTGATTGGATTGAAGCAACAGGAGAAGTATTCAAAACAAGAACTGAAGAAGTTACAGTAAAGGTAAAAACTTTTAAATTAATCTGCAAATCTTTAAAACCACTACCAGAAAAATGGCACGGATTAAAAGATCCAGATTTAAGATATAGACAAAGAGAAGTTGATATAATTACAAATGTAGAAGTAAAAGATACATTTATAAAGAGAAGCAAGATTATTTCAGGAATAAGAGAATTTTTAGATAATAAGGGATTCTTAGAAGTTGAGACCCCTATTCTTGCACCAATAGCAGGAGGTGCTGCAGCTAAGCCATTTATTACTCATCATAATACTTTAGGTATTGACATGTATTTAAGAATTGCAACAGAATTATATCTTAAAAGATTAATTGTTGCTGGATTTGAAAAAGTATATGAAATGGGTAGAAACTTTAGAAATGAAGGAATGTCAATTAGACATAACCCAGAATTTACTGTTATTGAATTATATGAAGCATATTCTGATTATAATGATATGATGGAAATTACAGAAAATATGGTTGCACATGTGTGCAAAAAGGTAAATGGAACTACTAAGGTTATGTACCAAGGAACAGAAATAGACTTTATGCCACCATGGAGAAGAGTAACTATGGTTGATGTGGTAAAGGAACATGCTGGAGTAGACTTTAATGCAATAAAATCAAATGAAGAAGCTCAAGCTATAGCAAAGGAAAAACATTTAGAATTTGCTAAGCCTTTAGATACAGTGACAAAGGGAGAAGTATTAAATGCTTTATACGAAGAATTTGGTGAAGCAAATATGATTCAACCTACATTTGTAATGGATTATCCAGTTGAAGTTTCACCTCTTACTAAGAAGAAGAGAGGAAATCCAGAATTAACTGAAAGATTTGAAGGATTTGTATTTGGTAGAGAGATTTGTAATGCTTATTCAGAATTAAATGATCCTATAGTTCAAAGAGAAAGATTCGAACAACAAGCAAAAGATAGAGAACTAGGTGATGATGAAGCATATATGATGGATGAACAGTTTATGAGTGCGTTAGAAACAGGTATGCCTCCAACAGGTGGCTTAGGAATTGGAATTGATAGACTTATTATGTTTTTAACTGATTCAGCATCTATTAGAGATGTTCTATTATTCCCAACAATGAAACCACAAAGTTAGAAAGAATACTTTTTTAAGATATTTTTAGGCACCAGATAAATAGTTTTATACAGCTATTTGTCTGGTTCTTTTTATTTCATAATATTTGAAAAATGTAAAATGTAAAATGTGATGTTAATAAATTTAATATAAAAACAATAACCAAATATTGTTTTTGTATTTTTTAATAAAAAGGGTTGCATTTAAATTAAATCCTGTTATAATAGTAAAGGTAATGACGTTCCGCGATAGCTCAATGGTGGAGCACTCGGCTGTTAACCGATAGGTTGGAGGTTCGAGTCCTCTTCGCGGAGCCATTTTTTTTACCCTTTTTTAGGGATTAAAACATTAATAATTTTAACGATGATTAATAAAAGAAAGTTTATATATGTTATGTTGAGTGTGTAATGAGAGTAAGTGTGATTACTATTATTACACTATTATTTTGTGCTAATACATATATTCTAAAAATGATTGTTCATTTGAATTTGTTCATTATCTCTATTATTTCTTTAGAGGTTAACCATATAAATAGTGAATTATATTAATTATAATATTATTTGGTTTAAGCTTATACTAAGGGCAGTTTTAAATAGAATTAAGAGTTATATTAATTCTATTTAATTAATATAATTTAAATTTAAAAAAATACTTGCATTTTAATAAAATCCTGTTATAATAGTAAAGGTAATGACGTTCCGCGATAGCTCAATGGTGGAGCACTCGGCTGTTAACCGATAGGTTGGAGGTTCGAGTCCTCTTCGCGGAGCCATTTTTTTATTTAAAGAGTTTTGTAAGAACAGATAATGTCTGTTGATACAAAACTCTTTTTTATTTTATATAAAAAGAACAGAATTAACATTCATCATCTCTATAATGACTTTTGCAACAATCTGTTTTTTTCATACAACAAGAATCATCATCTATATCATTCGCTATACTTGAAGGGTAACAATGTTTTTCATGATAATGTATTTTTTTTGTAGAAGGGTAACAGTCGTTTTTAAAATTCCAATCTTCATCAGAACAGTTATGTTCCTTATCACAATGAATGATAGGAGGTGTATTTTTTGTATATACAGAAATACATAATGTGATTACGTTATAAAACCAAAGAGTATAAGAATCACAATGATTTAAATCACAATAACTTACTTTTGCATCTATTTTTACTATATTGCTACAAATTGGTATTGGAATCAATTCAAAAAAAGGAACAGTAAATGTTTTACATATAACTTTACCAGTACAATCATCTACTAAATATCTAATCTTTATAGCTTTGTACCCTTTAATCATTAATTTCTCATCACCACAAGTTTTTACGAATTTATTTTCAAAAACAAATATCTTTACTGCATAGTCTACAATTTCTTTAATTGGATCAGAACAAGCAGGTAAAGATATTGTGTCTGCAAAAGCACAGTTTTTAAATAGGATCTTCTTAGTATAGCAATTTGAATCCTTCATATAATTTCACCACCTGCAAAATTTATCAATATCATAATATGATTCGCTAACTTAATATGGACCTAATTTTAAATAATCACTTAAGGTTAAATATAACTTTAAGCGATATTGTGTCAAAAAAATTAGAATTAACATACATTATTTACAGGAGGTGATGAATTTGTCAGTTTATCCGATTTACAATAATGAAGAAAAGGGAAGAGAAAGATTGAGTACTAATACTTCAGGCAATGTTCAATATTATACACCTTCAGGAAACTATGTGATGCCAATAGCAGGACCCAAAGGAGATCAAGGATGTATGGGACCACAAGGATATCCAGGGTCAGCAGGAATAAAGGGAGACCAAGGAAGCATGGGGCCACAAGGATGTGCAGGGGCTACAGGACCAAAGGGAGATCAAGGATATATGGGACCACAAGGATATTCAGGACCTCCAGGACCTCAGGGACCAAAAGGAGAAAAAGGAGAAAAAGGAGAAAAAGGAGATTTAGCATCGCCGATGTGTCCACCATGCTATCCACAAATGTGTTCACAGATGTATCAACCTTATGGAATGGGGGGATGTTGTATGGCAAATAACAATTGTGGATGTAATAATAACTGTTGCTGCAATAATAATTGCTGTAACGTTGATGTCAAATGGAGTGATGACAAGAAACATTTGATGGTTAAAGGGCCTTGTGATTGTGAATATAAAGTTTCGGGAGATTTAACAGGACCAACAGGATCAACAGGTGCCAATGGTAATGATGGAAAGCCAGGCTCAGATGCAACTTGTTGCGTTGAATGTAATCACGTTTGTGATCCAAGTTTTGAATGTTGGCCGTTAGAAGGTTGTGTGTGGACTAAATATGGAGTTACAAGAACTGATGAAACTACTATAGGTACAACTATTACAGCAATACAATTACAAACATCGACTAATCCAGAAGTTCCTATAGTAGTAGATACAAGCAAATATTTTAATATAGCTCATACAGGAAAGTTTTCCGTATATCTACAACCTCCATATAACGGTAGTGTTTTTAAACCTGCATATTTAATGCAAGTAGTCAATATAGATCCTAAGTGCAATTATGAGTTAGAATTTTGGGCAGCCTTATATGATTATAATTTTCAACTAAATGGAGCAAGTAATAGAAGTGATTATAATCTTGCTGTAGCAGCTTATGTATATTGGGGAAATGTATCAAATGATATTAAATATATGCTTGATAATAGTTGGCCATTAATAGCTAATAACAATAGTAGTGGTGCTATATGTGCTAATCCAACTATTAAACCTGCATTTCAAATGGTAATTCCAAGAGGTACTAATGAACAGATTGTTATAGAGAAAGATAGTACAACTTCAGCTCTAGCTCTGACTGAATATGACTTTGAATCGTATGAAATTTCTCCTCAATGTTCAGCAACAGACGGATGTAGTTGTGGAGGAGGAATGGGCAATCCTAATCAAAGTCAAGCTACTATTTTATTTGTTGCAGAACCTGCTTTAAATAATAAGTTGCCAGCTGGGATATGGTTGATTGATGATGTAATGTTTGAATAAATTATAAAACTTGAAAAAAGGAGAGAAGAAGATGAAATGTAATGATGGATGTAACAAAGAATCATCATGTTCTTGTGGATGTACAGAAGAAGTTCCACAACAACACTGTGATGATTGTATCAATGAAGAAAGTATAGAATTTTCAGGTATTTGTGACCCTTCAGAATTTGAAGTAAATACTAAGTTTTGGACAGATATTTCAACAATAGGAACAGTTGCAGTTCCAAAAGAAAAACCATCTATTGAAGAAATTGATAAAATAGGTGTAACAGTAGAGATTTTAAAAAAGAAAACAATAGTTACGCCTAAAGGTCCTGATGGATTAATAACAAATTATGAAGGAAAAAGTAGTACAGGTAAAAAATTAGTAGTAGAAGGACTAATTTGTTTATCTATATCTTATGTTTCTTTAACTAAGGAACAAAGAGTTCATAGCTTTCATGGACAAATCCCATTTTCAACTTTTATAGTACTTCCAGCATCAGTTTGCTTAGATTATGATTATTTGATCAGTAATTGCGTACAAGAAGTGTGTGTAAAGAGAGTATGTGATAGAACAATCGATTTTTGTGTAGATTTATTATTAAAAGCAACACCAATAGTAACTGATTGTAATAAAAATTTACTTGACGAATCAGGATTAGAATGCACTTCAACTACAGGATTTAAATCTTGTAGTAAAAAAGATTGTTTTACAGATAATCCAGATATAAAGGGAATATGTGATTCTGAAAAACTTATTCAATTGTTACAAGATAAAGGAAAAGAATGGACCGAAATATCAGTTCCAGAACTTTTAACAATCCCTAAGTTAAAACCTGATATCTATCAAATATTATCAGTAAATTCAAGAGTTGAAATTATGTGTCAAAAGGTAATTGCAACACCTGATACTACAGTGACAAACTATGAAGGTCTTACTCTTACAGGATTTAAATTATTAGTGCATGCACTATTAAGACAAAGAATAACTTATATTTCAACATCTGAATGTGGATCTGTCCATTCAGCACATTATGATATGCCAATATCAGCATATATAGTTCTTGATGGTGATACAACTAATTTCACTGATAAGTTTAAAATAAAGGCTTGCATTGAGGATGTATTTGCATGTCCTCTTAATGAAAGACAAATATTTAAAAATACAACATTATTTATAAAAGCTGAGCCGATCGAAGTATGCTCTATAATTTAGGAGGGAGGAATAAGTATGTATTGTAAATGTACTAAAGGTAATAGTTATAAAGTAATAGGACTTTGTGATCCTAAAAATTTTAATCAAAAAGATAAAGCTGCTTGGACTCAAATAACAGTTCCTGAAATTCTTCCTCTACCTGAATGTTATCCTAATATTGAAGATATAGATAGAATTTATGTTAACGTGTTAATTGAATGTACTAGAGTTATTGAAACAGCAGTATCTGATGGGGCTAATGTGGAAGGTACAATTTTAACAGGACGTAAACTGATGGTAGATGGGAATATATGCCAAACTGTTGTTTATACAGCTGATACTTGTGAACAATCACTTCATTCAATAAATTTTAAATTTCCATTTTGCACTTCTATTGTATTAGATCCAAAAACAGATCTTGAAGAAGACGAGTTTTGTGTGGAAGTTTGTGTAGAAAATGTGTTTGCAAAAGCTCTAAATCCAAGAACAATATTTAAGAGCGTAACATTATTCTTATTAGCTAAAAAAGCTACAACTATTTGTCCTTCACAAAATACAATAAGTGGAGCAATAGCAAATACTACTGCAAAAGCAGCAGATGTTACTGTAGAATTATATGATGAAAATGGCAATGTTGTTGATTACAAGTCATATAAAATACCAGCTGGTGCAACTCAAGCTTATAGCTTTGTGGCTTTATGTAATGGTAAGTATAAAGTTGAGTTTGAAACTAGTACTGCTGGACTTAAAATGGATCCGACAATGTCATCTATAATAGATGTGCCACCTGGTGCAATAAATGTTAATTCAACAGTTAAAACTGTTTAATTTAAATCAGAAAATAATATGAGCTTTTAATTAAGCTTTTAATGTATAAAGAAAAGGATCACTTTAAATTTCTAAATTAGAATTTTAAAGAGTTCCTTTTACAATTAATATGTTTTTTACTTGACATATAAAAGCCTTTTGATAAAATTAAGATATAATTTAATATACGCTGTGAAAAAGAAAAGTAACTTTAATGCTTTTTTAGAGAGATGATGGTAGGTGCAAATCATTATAGTGTTAAAATGAAAGGAACTTTAGAGTGTTTAGATTAAAGTTGGGCTTTAGCCAAGAAGGGTGGAACCGCGGAAATAAAATTTCGTCCCTTTGTGGTTATAAGGTCTTTTTTATTTTATAAAAATATATGAATTGGAGGAAAACATAATGGCAGTAGAAAAAACAATGGATAAAATTACAGCACTTTGTAAAAACAGAGGATTCATTTTCCCTGGATCAGATATATATGGAGGATTGGCTAATTCGTGGGATTATGGCCCTTTAGGAGTAGAATTTAAGAATAATGTTAAAAAGGCATGGTGGAAGAAGTTTGTTCAAGAAAGTCCTTATAATGTAGGATTAGATTGTGCTATTTTAATGAATAAAGAAGTATGGGTAGCATCAGGACACATTGGTGGATTCTCAGATCCATTAATGGACTGTAAGGAATGTAAAGCAAGATTTAGGGCGGATAAGTTAGTTGAAGATCATATGACAGCTAATGGTGCTGAAGTAGCTACAGCTGATGGATGGACTAATGAAGAGTTAAAAGAATATATTGAAAAGAATAATATAGTTTGTCCGAAGTGTGGAAAAATGAATTATACAGATATAAGGAAGTTTAACCTTATGTTTAAAACATTCCAAGGAGTTACTGAGGATGCTAAATCAGAAGTTTTTTTAAGACCAGAAACAGCACAAGGTATATTTGTAAACTTTAAATCAGTACAAAGAACTTCAAGAAAGAAAGTACCATTTGGTATAGCTCAAATAGGAAAGTCTTTTAGAAATGAGATTACTCCAGGAAACTTTACTTTTAGAACAAGAGAATTTGAACAAATGGAATTAGAGTTCTTCTGTAAACCAGGAACAGATTTAGAATGGCATAAATATTGGAAGGACTATTGTTGGAAGTTCTTACTTGACCTTGGAGTTGAATCAGAAAGCATAAGAATGAGAGATCATGAACAAGAAGAATTATCATTCTATTCTAATGCAACTTCTGATATAGAATACTTATTCCCATTTGGCTGGGGTGAACTTTGGGGAATAGCAGATAGAACTGACTATGACTTAACTAAGCATCAAGAACATTCAGGTCAAGATTTAAGTTACTTAGATCCAACAACTAATGAAAAGTATATTCCATATGTTATAGAACCATCATTAGGTGCAGATAGAGTTGCTTTAGCATTTTTAGTTGAAGCTTATGATGAAGAAGAACTAGAAGGCGGAGATGTTAGAACAGTAATGCACTTACATCCAGCATTGGCTCCATATAAAGCAGCTATATTACCTCTTTCAAAGAAATTATCAGAAAACGCTTTAGATGTTTATGCAAATTTAAGTAAGAAGTTCAATATTGAATATGATGAAACAGGAAGTATTGGAAAAAGATATAGAAGACAAGATGAAATAGGAACTCCTTATTGTATAACAATTGACTTCGATACATTAGAAGACGAAGCAGTTACCATTAGACATAGAGATACTATGAAACAAGAAAGAATTAAAATAAGCGAATTAGAAGCTTATATAGAAAAGAATTTAGAATTTTAAATTAATGCTTGAAATTATTTAAATAACTAAAAGAAGCTGTAATCAAAAAAAGAGCTGTTTTGAAGTAGAAAGTAATTTCTGTTTTAAGACAGCTCTTTATGTATATTCGTGGAATAAGATTTTTTAAAGTGTTATAATCAAAAACATATTGGCAAGTTTAATAATATATCATAATATGATTTATAACATATGTTCACGTGGAGGAGAAAAATGAAAAAAGAATTTAAAGAATTTAAAGAATTTATATATGGAAAGAAAGTTGGAGTTGTAGGGATTGGGGTTAGTAATATCCCACTCATTAATTTTTTATTAGATTTAGGAGCAAAAGTTGTAGCTTTTGATAAAAAAGATCAAAAAGAATTAGGTGAGATTGCTGTTGATTTTAATAATAAAGGAGTGGTATTAGAATTAGGAGAAGGATACTTAAATAACCTTACTGGATTTGATGTTATATTCAAGACACCATCTATGAGGATTGATAGTGAAGCTTTACTAAGAGTAAAGGAAGAAGGCACATATATTACTTCAGAGATGGAGGAATTTGTTAGATATTGCAAAGGTAAAATTTATGGAGTAACTGGCAGCGATGGGAAGACAACAACAACGACGATTATATCTAAGATGCTAGAAGCAGAAGGATATAAGACCTGGGTTGGAGGTAATATTGGAAATCCACTATTTGCTCAAATAGAAGAAATAAAAGAGGTTGATAGAGTTGTACTAGAATTGTCTAGTTTTCAACTGATGACTATGAATTTACCAATAGATGTAGCAATTTGTACTAATTTAGCACCTAATCATTTAGATATGCATAAAGATATGCAAGAATATATAGATGCAAAGAAAAATATATTTTTATATCAAGAAGCAGAAAATGTGTTAGTAGTAAATCGTGAAAATGACATTACTTATGAATTTGAAAAGGAAGCAAAGGGAATAGTTAGAGAGTTTAGTTCCAAAAGAGAACTAAAAAGTGGAGCTTATTATAAAGACGATGTCCTTTATCTTTTAGGAGAAGAAGTTTGTAAAAAAGACAATATTATTATTAAGGGTATGCATAATGTTGAAAATTATTTAGCCGCATTTATAGCGACAAAAGATGATGTATGTATCAAAACCATGAAAAGTGTTGCTGAAAGTTTTAATGGGGTTGAACATAGATGCGAATTTGTAAAAGAAATAGATGGTGTGAAATATTATAATGATTCAATAGCATCAAGTCCAACAAGAACTTTAGCTGGACTTAAAGCATTCAATAGGAAGGTAATAATAATTGCAGGAGGATATGATAAGCATTTGAAATTTGAGCCATTAGCAGATGAAGGATATCCTTATATTAAAGAGTTAGTGCTTTTGGGTGCAACTAAAGATAAAATAAAAGAAGTTTTTACAGAGCTTGAAGAGAAAAAAGGAATTAAAGTTAATATTACAGAAACAAATTCATTAGAAGAGGCTGTGAATAAGGCTAAGAGTTTGGCTGATCCTGGAGATATTATTACATTGTCTCCGGCATGTGCATCTTTTGATATGTTCCCTAATTTTATGGTACGTGGTAATAAATTTAAAGAAATAGTTAATAATCTATAATAAGGTGCATTCAAAAAAAATAACAAGTCCATCTGCTAGCCTATTTTATATCATAGGAAGCTCGACTTGCATACGCTCACTGAGTAAGCGATTCACACCAAATCATAGATTTGGGTTCACTGCTCACGTCGGCAGATTGTCTTAATAGGCCCGCTATGAGACAAATCTGTCTCCTTGCCTGATGAAAAATATGCATAGCATTTTGGACTTATTATTTTATTTCATGTGCCTAATATGATAAAAAGGTTGAAGAAAGAAATTTTTCTTCAACCTTTTTTACGTTAAGTAATCCTTAGAGCTAGAATTGGTGCACTTTTTATAAGCATATATCTAACTTTTTGTTGGGAGAGCATAAAAATAGATGTTGTTTATATTGATTCCTTTTTCATAAAATATACCCGCAGGTGTTAAATAATAGTCGTTTATAGAATCAGAAATATAAGGTTTAGATGTTACTTCTGGTTTGGTTAAATCTACTGATAGAGAGTAGAGATAGTTTGGCTCATTGCTATCTATAAAGAATAATTGAGTGCCTATAGTTTTTAATTTTGAGCCTCTTATAAGAGATATTCGTCTGCTTTCTAATGTTGTTATATTTAATGAGTATAGAGTGTCATTGTCTGATGTATTGAAGAAAAGTAATTCCCCATTAAATGGAGCAAAACTATTTGCAGTATAATCAGTAAGCTTTTGCCTGTTAGTACCATCAGATTTTATTGAATAGATTTTTGAAGAATCACTTAAATTTTGATATATTATAAAATCACCATTAATTATAAAAGAACCAACGCTATCTGGAGATAAGGCAGATGCTTTATTAGTATTTATGTCATAACCATATAATTTGTTAGAATCACTTTTGTTTATGTAAAATAATTGTTCTCTTGAGCTAATTAAATTACTAACAGAATCTTTGTTTAAGTTTTTATAAGTTTTATCCTTAAGATTTAATGAACATAAGGAATCTCCATCAGCTCCATTAGCAAAATAAAGAATGTTACTAGTTAAAGCTAAATTAGTGGTAGAGTAATTTGCAAAGTCTGTTAGATTTTCACTTTTAAGTATATCTTTTGGGAGTGGTTCTGAAATCATGGAAATTCTATTATTTTCATCAGGATTTGGAAATACTAATGTAGTTCCATCAAAAACAAATGGACAAGGAAATGAAGTATTATCAGTTAATATAAATGGTGAAATTACATTTGGGCTAATTATATTATTAGAAGAAGAGTAGTTTTGGGGTGTATTATTAGAAGATGTCTTGTCTTGTTTTGAACAACCTATAATTGAAAACATAGAAAGTGATAATATTAAACATAATAATTTCTTTTTCATATAAAGTCCTCCTAGAATTTTTGAAGATTATTTTAAATTGATTTCTAAAATAAAGTACATACTATTAATATTAATAGTATGATAAGTTTCAAAAAGAGTAAAGAATAATAGTCTGGTTTTGTATGATTTAGGATAAGTTTTAATTTAAATTGGGATAACTTATCCAGGCGTATCAATATATATATATAATAGAAAATAAGAGAAAAATATAGTAATAATAAAATAAAGCCAAAAATACAGAATAAGATTATTTAGGTATAATAGATAAACATGATATTATAATATCCGTTGTTGAAAAAACACACAATTATTAGTTGAAGTTGATCAAAAATTATTTTAAATAAATGTTGACAATTAAAGCTGATGATGGTATCATAATAAAGCAGTCGAGAGACAGCAAAGATCTTTGAAAATTGAACAGAATATTAATAAATAGACCAGCAATTTTTATTGAGTAAGCTAAGATTAAACTTTTTAATGAGAGTTTGATCCTG
>NZ_FOMG01000003.1 GCF_900112485.1 Clostridium uliginosum | reverse complement strand
CTTCATCGCTCGACTTGCATGTGTTAGGCACGCCGCCAGCGTTCGTCCTGAGCCAGGATCAAACTCTCATTAAAAAGTTTAATCTTAGCTTACTCAATAAAAATTGCTGGTCTATTTATTAATATTCTGTTCAATTTTCAAAGATCTTGTCGCACTTAAGCGACTTCATTATCTTATCACCACTTAAAAACTCTGTCAACACTTTTTTTCAATCATTTAAGTGTTTTTTCATCGTTTCTCGTGACGACAAGATTTATTTTATCACAAGATATTTTATGAATATGATAATTAATACTGGTATTTATTAAATATGATTAATTTAATTTGTTTTTTGTTATTTTTCTCAATTATTCATATATTGATACGCTAGGATAAGTTTCCTATTTGAAATATAGATTTCACCATAAACCTACTCGATTTTCAGGATATACATACATTTTGTCCTCACTATTTATATCATAAGTTTTATAAAACTCCTCAAATTGACTTAAAACACCATTTACTCTTACCTTTTTAGGTGAATGTACATCATTTCTTAACAAATATAATTTCATCTCTTTAGTAGAAATACCTTTCCAGATTGTTGCATAGTTTTCAAATAAATCTTTTAAATTAGAATTTTCTAGTTCTTTAGCAATGTCTAAAACACATGCTACTCCACCTAAATCACTAATATTTTCTCCTACTGTTAATTTTCCATTAACAAATTCTCCATTTTCTAATTCTATACTTGAATAATATGCTATAACCTTTTTACTTCTGTTATTAAACTCATTATAATCTGAATCTGTCCACCAGTTATTTAATCTTCCAGTTTCATCAAATTGCGATCCAACATTATCAAAAGCATGAGTTAATTCATGACCAATAACTACTCCAATTCCCCCTAAGTTCTTTTCTTTACTACTTTTCCTATCATAAAAAGGATTTTGTAGTATAGCTGCTGGAAAGACTATTTCATTTCTTATAGGATTGTAATATGCATTTACCGTCTGAGGACTCATTGCCCAAGAGTCATTATCTACCTTATAATTTAAATAAGAAAATTCTTTTTCAGTCTCTAAATTATAGATATTAATTAAATTTTCTACTAAAGACCCACCTTCAGCATAACTTCTTATGGTTAATGCAGAATAATCATTCCATTTGTTTGGATATCCTATCTTAACATTAATTGTTTCAAGCTTCTTTAATGCTTTTTCTTTAGTTATTGTACTCATCCATGTAAGGTTATTTATTCTCTTTTTAAAATTATTTATTATTTCTTTTGTTATTCCTTCAACCTCATTTTTACATTCTTCGCTGAAATACTCTTTAACATATATTTTACCTACTTGTTCACATAACATAGAATTTACTAAGCCAACAGCTTTATCTTCATCTAAAACATTATCACATGATCCATATAATATTTTGTTTAAATCATTACTAGCATCTCTAAAATCTATTGAAAGGAAATCAGCAGTTTTCATTAATATATTGGTAATTATAAAATTTTTTATATTTTCAATATCGTTTACATTAATTAAAGTATCAATAACTTTAATTTCTTCAGGATTATTTACAACTATTTTTTCAGCATTACTTAAATTTAAGCATTCTAATATTCTTGAAAATTTTATATTTGGAGCTAACTCATCTAATTCTTCTAATTTATATATATTATAAAATTTATTTATTCTATCTGAATCTTCTGCCCTTTCTTTTATAGTAGGTATAATTTTAGCTAGTTTTTCTTCCATATCATAGAAGTTTTTAGTTTTTTTATTAGCTATACTTTTAGAATCTCCATACAAAGTATATAATTTAGCAATGTACTTTTTGTAAGCTTTTTGTATCTTCTTCCCTTTATTACTATTATCTTTATAATATTCAGAATTTCCTAATCCTAGATTAGATTCTCCTATGTAAAGAATGTTTGTATCACTATTTTTCAAATCTGCATCTACACCAACTGTAATTAAAGATTGTAGATGTAAGTATTCACGATTTCCTAATATCTCTCTTAAATCACCTAGTGTTTTTATGGTATTTACTTTATTTATATACTTGCTTATAGGATCTATTCCTTGTTGTTTTTTACTTTTATTATCTAAATAATTCTCATATAAATTTATAATTTTTAATTCATCACTATTTTCTATATATTCTTCTCTATTTTTTTGTATATTTTCAATTATGTTCTTTATATTTTGATTAACTTTAATTCCAGTCTCTTCAAATGTACCATACGTTGTGTATCCACTTGGAAGTTTCGCTTTTTTTAACCAGTCTTTATTTATTGCATTATAAAAATCATCTTCTAGTCTTACATTTCTCTGACTTATATTAATCATATTGCTTTCATTATGTATATTATTTTCATATGCGTATACATAATTATTATTCAAACATAATGAAATTATTAAAATAAATATCGTTAATTTTTTTCTAATTTTTTTAATCTTTTGCTTCATCACAGCTTAAAATCTCCTAACAATTATTATTTATATTCTCTTTTAGTATTTAATTTATTCCTATAAATAATACCTTACTTTTAAAATAATAATAAATAAAAATCATGAGGTAGCTTTAAGGCATTGTAAAATAAATAACTAGTCAAAGATTCTTATATAAACGCAAACTGAACTAATAATATCTAATTATTCATTTATATAAAAAAATAAGGCTATGTTTTAAAATAGTGTTGATATTTTAATATAAAGGCGAACTGGCATTGGAATTTACTTTGTAGAACTCTTAAGTGAAAATCAAAATTTTACATTTTGTTTTTGAACTTACTCAGCGAATGCACATGAGTCGAGTTTCCTTGAATATTAGTCCTATTAATTGCTTGTCACAATCTTTGATTGGGAGCATGCATTAATAGGACTAATTTTTATTTTAGAGTTCTTAAAGTGAATTCCACTGTCCATGAGCTTTATATTACAATATCAACATCCACTTAAAACATACCCAAAAATAAAGGTTGTAGTAATAAAAATAGCAACAGTCTAAATTTCTTTAAACTATTGCTATTACTTACTTCTTGGTACACCTAACAGGATTCGAACCTGCGACGCTTGGATTCGAAGTCCAACGCTCTATCCAGCTGAGCTATAGGTGCATATGTTCTTTAATTTATAAACAAAAAAACAACTGATTTCAGTTGTTTTTAATATTGGAGCGGGTGATGAGAATCGAACTCACGTGGCTAGCTTGGAAGGCTAGAGCTTTACCATTAAGCAACACCCGCATATTATAAAATTATTTGGAGCGGAAGACGAGATTCGAACTCGCAACCTCCACCTTGGCAAGGTGGCACTCTACCATTGAGTCACTTCCGCATTTGGTGCAGATGAAGGGAGTCGAACCCCCACACCCGAAGGCGCTAGATCCTAAGTCTAGTGCGTCTGCCAATTCCGCCACATCTGCATTTTTAATATTTAATTGGTGGCTCACCCGGGAATCGAACCCGGGACACCATGATTAAAAGTCATGTGCTCTACCGACTGAGCTAGTGAACCAAAATAAATGGCTGGGATGGCAGGATTCGAACCTACGCGTAATGGAGTCAAAGTCCATTGCCTTACCGCTTGGCGACATCCCAATATATGGGGTGAACGATGGGGCTCGAACCCACGACAACCAGTACCACAAACTGGCGCTCTACCAACTGAACTACGTTCACCACAATGGTGCGTCATCAGGGATTCGAACCCTGGACACCCTGATTAAGAGTCAGGTGCTCTACCAACTGAGCTAATCACGCATAAAATGGAGCGGGTGATGAGAATCGAACTCACGTGGCTAGCTTGGAAGGCTAGAGCTTTACCATTAAGCAACACCCGCATTATTATAAATATAAATGGAGCGGAAGACGAGATTCGAACTCGCAACCTCCACCTTGGCAAGGTGGCACTCTACCATTGAGTCACTTCCGCATTTGGTGCAGATGAAGGGAGTCGAACCCCCACACCCGAAGGCGCTAGATCCTAAGTCTAGTGCGTCTGCCAATTCCGCCACATCTGCATTTTTAATATTTAATTGGTGGCTCACCCGGGAATCGAACCCGGGACACCATGATTAAAAGTCATGTGCTCTACCGACTGAGCTAGTGAACCAAAATAAAATGGCTGGGATGGCAGGATTCGAACCTACGCGTAATGGAGTCAAAGTCCATTGCCTTACCGCTTGGCGACATCCCATTTTATGGGGTGAACGATGGGGCTCGAACCCACGACAACCAGTACCACAAACTGGCGCTCTACCAACTGAACTACGTTCACCACAATGGTGCGTCTTAAGGGATTCGAACCCCCGGCCCACGCCTTAGAAGGGCGTTGCTCTATCCAGCTGAGCTAAAGACGCATATTCTTTTTTCAAACATCTAAATGTTTAATGGAGCGGGTGATGAGAATCGAACTCACGTGGCTAGCTTGGAAGGCTAGAGCTTTACCATTAAGCAACACCCGCATATTATGTATTTTTTTTATTATTAATATTTTATTGGTCGGGGTGACAGGGATTGAACCTGCGGCCTCATGGTCCCAAACCACGCGCGCTCCCATCTGCGCCACACCCCGATATAAAATGGTGCGTCTTAAGGGATTCGAACCCCCGGCCCACGCCTTAGAAGGGCGTTGCTCTATCCAGCTGAGCTAAAGACGCATATTCTTTTTTCAGAACCTTTATTATTGTAAACTGTTTTGTGTTTTTTGTCAAGATTTTTTTAACATTTTTTCCAAACATCAAATCTTCTTAATGGAGCGGGTGATGAGAATCGAACTCACGTGGCTAGCTTGGAAGGCTAGAGCTTTACCATTAAGCAACACCCGCATATTATTAAGATTTTTATTGGTCGGGGTGACAGGGATTGAACCTGCGGCCTCATGGTCCCAAACCACGCGCGCTCCCATCTGCGCCACACCCCGAAGTCATTTCTTCATTTCCTGACGACAATGACTATTCTACAATATTCAATTTAATTCGTCAATACCTTTTTAAAAAATAATTTATTTTTTGATTATATTGACCTCTTAAATATGTATAAATTCTTATATTTATTTAAATTATAATAGTATATTATTCTAATTAACACTGATTTCTTCAAGATAGATATTAGGTTCTTCACCTTTATTAAGTTCTAAAAAACCAATGTATCTACCTTCATTTTTAGGTAACGATAAACTTCCTGGATTCATTAAAGTTATGTTGTGAACTTTTTCTATTATTGATTTATGTGTATGTCCAAAAAGGGCTATATCAGCATCTAGTTCTCTTGTTCTATAATAAATATTGTTTAAGTTATATTTTACCCCATATAAATCTCCATGAGTAAGAAAAATTCTTTTATCTTCTATTTCTATAACTCTTTCCTTAGGGTATTTAGTTGAATAATCACAATTTCCACTAACAATATATACTTCTCCATGAAAATTACTGGACAATTCTTCTGCATCTTCAACATTATCACCTAAATGTATTAATATATCTGCTTTTTTAATATGTTCTCTAACCATATTAATATACTTTCCCATTCTGTGAGTATCACTTAAAACTGCAATTAACATATTACTAATCTCCTACTACTTTATTGGGCATCTCCAAATAAATAACTAGTCAATCTTCTTGTCTTTTTTGTACTATACTGCATCAGTAAATGCAACTGATAACAGTAGTATTAACTGCATTCACTTCCTTCTCTAGTTCAAAAAATCCTAATAATCTTTGACTAGTTATTTATTTTACTATGCCTTAACTTTATTATTAAATCTTTTAATTTTAGCAATGCTTTTCCTCTATGACTTACTAAATTCTTTTCATCTGCAGTTAATTCCCCAAAACTTTTATTTAAAGGAGGATAGAAAAACAATGGATCATATCCAAATCCTCCATTACCTTCTATATCATCTAGTATATACCCTTTAACTTCTCCTGTAATTCCAAAATATTTTCCATCATCATTAAATAAAGCTATTTGACAGATAAATTTTGCATCTCTTTTGTCTGCTCCTACGCCTTTCAGGTTCTTCAAAAGTTTCTGATTGTTTTTATCATCATTACCATGTTCTCCTGCGTATCTAGCGGAGTATATACCTGGTTCTCCCCCTAAGTAATTAACTTCTAGTCCTGAATCATCTGATAGTACAATAAAATTTTTATCTCCTCTTGATAATAAAAATTCATATATCTCTTTAGCTTTCTTTTTAGCATTTTCTTCAAATGTTTTTCCATCTTCTATTACATCTATATCTATTCCTTCATCACTTAACGATTTTATTTCTACATCAATATCATTTAATATTTCTTTTATTTCTTTTATTTTTTTAGCATTATTACTGGCTAAGATTATTTTTTTCATAATATTAGTTGTTTCCTCCTGTACCAATCCATAGAGAATCCATTTTAAGTGCATCTTTTTGCACTTGAATCATTTGTTTTATTCCTTTTTCTCCTAAGTCTAATAATTCATTTAACTCTGCTCTTGTATAAGGACTTTCTTCTCCTGTACCTTGAACTTCTACAAAGCTTCCTTCATCAGTCATGATAACATTCATATCCACCTTGGCTTTAGAATCTTCTTCATAGCATAAATCTAATATTTTTTCATCATCTAATATTCCTATACTAGTTGCTGCAACAAAACTTCTAATAGGATACACCTTAAAAGGTTTAATTTTATGTAATTTATTAACAGCATCAACCAAGGCTATAAATGCCCCAGAAATAGAAGTAGTTCTAGTGCCTCCATCTGCTTGAATAACATCGCAATCAATCCATAAGGTTTTCTCTCCTAATGCCTTTAAATCTACAACTGATCTTAAAGCTCTTCCTATCAAACGTTGTATTTCCATAGTTCTTCCATCAATCTTCAACCTAGCAATATCTCTTACCTTTCTTGTTCCAGTTGATCTTGGAAGCATATTATACTCTGCTGTAATCCATCCTGCACCAGTTCCTTTAACAAATGGCGGTACTCTATCTTCAATAGATACATTACATAAAACCTTTGTATCTCCAACCTCTATAAATACTGATCCTTCCGCATACTTTGTATAGTTTCTAGTTACCTTTACATGTCTTATTTGATCATTTTTTCTTCCATCATGTCTCACCAAAATCACACTCCAATTCCATTTAATTATAAGCATTATGAAAAAATAACAAACAATTATTATTTTATATTCATCTCATTATTCTTTTTCAGAAACCTTAAATAATTCATCTCTTTTAGGTGGTTCTACATTTATTTCTTTTTGTCCATCAACTAGAATACCATCCTTTTTAGATATTTTTCCAATTATAGTTGCCTTGATTCCATTTTCATTAAGCTTTTCAATAAGTTTTTCTCCATTACTAGTTGTAATTAACATACTTCCAGATGAAATTAATCTTAATGGATCTATTTTAAATTCCTTTGCTAATTTTTTAGTTATCTCTAGCATTGGTATTCTATCTTTATATATCTTAAATCCTTTATCAGCTGCCATCGCTACTTCAAACAGTCCTCCAAGTAATCCGCCTTCTGTAATATCATGCATTGAATGTACTCCAAATAATCCAGATATTTGACCTTCTTTTAATACACTTATTCTATCTATTAGCGTTTTCCCAAATTCTAATTCTTTTTCTGATAAAACCCTCTTAGCACGCTCTTCATAATCATTTATCAAAATATAAGTTCCCTCTAAAGCTATATCTTTAGTAACTATTATTTCATCACCAAGTTGTGCACCTGCCGTCTTAATAGACTTTCCTATTAAGTTCTTTCCTATTGCTGTTATAGATATAACCATTTTATTAACAGCTGTAGTAACCTCTGTATGGCCTCCTATTATTTCTACTCCTATTTTAGCTGCTTCCTCATTAATTTCACTCATAACTTGATTTATTTCATCTAATGTTGAAGATGTAGGTGCTAAAATTGTAATCATTATAGCTATTGGTTCTCCGCCGGCTGATGCAATATCGTTACAATTTATATGTACTGCAAGTTTTCCAACATTTTTACTTGCACCAGTTATTGGATCAGTAGAAAATATCCCCTCACAATTTCCAAAATCTATAATTGCACAATCTTCTCCAACATCATTTCTAACTTTTACTTCTTTTCTCTTAATTGTTTTATTATCTAATATTATTTTTCTTAAATCTTCGAAATCTAACTTTCCTTCCTTCATTAAAAAAATCTCCTTTTATTTAGATTTTATGCACTATTTTCTAATATAACTCATATTAATTAATAATGTTAAAATTTTATGAGAGGTGAATATCTTGAGATATATAGGACCATTTTTTAGGATGAACAGTCTTTCTCAAAAGGAAATTAGTAGTCAACTTTTTTATTTATCAAAAGAATCAGTAAAAACAATCGTACTAAATTCAAAATGTGGTCTCCTAATGCCTATTAGAGTTTCTAAAAAGTCTTCTTCTACAAATGATATTAGCATATTAAATAATTTTTCTCCACTACTATGCTTATATAAGAAATCATCCCCTATGTTTATCCATAGCAAAAGTTCGCATGGATTTGATGAATCAACATTTAAGAAAGAAATAAATCCATCTACAAATGCCCTGATGACATTGTGTCTCTTAGAGTTAAGTGATTATTACTCTAATTATGGTAAAGATAATAGAAATATTGTTTCTTTTCAAAAGCCATTTAAATATCTTTCAAAGCAACAATTAAAATTTTATTCTAAAAATTTAAGAAATAATGAAGGAGTTTTTGTTGATAAAAAAAATATATCTGATGCTAATTCTAAAGGATTTAATCTAATAGATAAAGATATAAAATTTAAATTTTCAGATCAAGCTTTTATGATGGATGCATATTACTTATATTCCTTTTATAACAAATCTGATGTTGACAGTGCTGAATATAAAAATTTTGCTTATGAAATTCTAGATATGTTTAAGGAATATAAAGAATCTTTATACGATTTATCATTTAGTGAAAACTTAAGTATATTATTAGCTCTAAATATTTTCTATAAACATTCAAATAATAATGATGCCAAAGATCTTATTTTGAATTTAAGCGATTTCCTTACAAATAAATTTATGATGAAAGATTATTATGTAAATTCATTAGAGGATTGCAGTTTATTTGCTATATGCTTAATGGAATCTTATAAACATACAAAAATAATTTCTTTTAAAGAAACAAGTAAAGAAATTAATGATAAATTAATAAATATATATGATAAAGATAAAAATATATTTATAAAATTATATGATAAGAAAGATAGTAAATACTCTTGTTTGGAAATTAATTTTTATATTTTATCCCTAATTTTATATTCAAATGAAGAAGATAAAAATTCAGAGTTGAAACCTATCATATCCAGCATTTACAAAAAATTTTTTATAAACAGTGGATTTTTAACAAGTTGGCCTGAAGCTCCTACCTTAGACGAAGTAGAGAGATACAGAAAATTAAGTTTACATTCTGAAGATATGTTAGAAGAAACTTACTTTAGAATGCCTAACTTACCAACACCTAATAGTACTGGCTTAGCTCCTATATTTGTAAAAACTTTAAACTACTCTAAGAAAAAAGATACATTTAGCATTCCTAAAAATTCTTTTGAGAGTAATAAAAATATGCTTAGTTTCTTTCTTATACTTTACTTTCTTAAAGACGATGTGGAAAAAGAAATGGGCTTTGTAAAATTAAATAAAATTGAGGACCCTTGCCTTAGAAAAATAGATATCATTATGCCTGAACATAATGATGACAATATATTAGATACTCAAAATCCCGATAAACAAACACCTATAAACGAAGAATTAAATGAAGATATAACTGATTTATGTATAAATCAAAATTCCAATTTAAAATCTGATGATAAGCCCAGTTCTTCAAATATTACAAATAATATTAAATCCAAAAAATCTTTTAAGGCAAAATCTCATAATAATAAGAACAATTAGAGTTATTTTGAGTTTCTCATTAAATTATAAGGCACATAAAATAAAAGAAATAGCCAATGCTCTTTTCCTAGAGCATTGGCTATTTCTATAAATCATATTCTTATTTTATAGAAACAAAATCTATATTCCCATTACCATCTAATTTTATATTAGATATATTATTTGAAAATGCTATATTTTCATTATAAAACACTAATGGAAGTATTCTATAATTTTCAAACAAGTTACTCTCTATATTTTCATATATATTATTTTTTAAATTATAATTTTGATTCAATAATTTTTCTTTTTCAGACTCAGATAAATAATTATTAAGTTGTGAGTAAAATTCTTTTTTATTTAATGTATTAGCATCATTATTAATTAAAATCATATCATATCGCTTTTGTAATTCTTGATCTTCAAATTCCTCATCTTTTACCAAACTATATTTTATAAATATCCCTGTATTATTCTTAAACCAATTTTCAATACATCTACATAATTCTCTATTATCATTATTGTCTTTACATAGCAATGTTAGAATTTTAGCATTATTCCACTCTTCTTCTTTATTACTTATAACTTTTCTTGATTGAAGTTTAGTTAAGTCATTCTTATCTTCTCTAAAGTAACTTCCTTCTGCTAATTCAAATCTTTTATCATTTAGACTTTCATAGTCTTCTAAAGCCTTAGATACATTTTTGTATATATATCTTCTTCCTTGTAACGGTATAGTATCATTTTTATTATTAATAACTAAATATGCCCCCATTGTTTTTGGTACCGTTATTAATTTTCCTTCTGAATTTAATTTATTGAGTTCACTTTGAGGCGGATCTACAACAATATCTCTTTCTCCTATTTCAAATGAAGCCATAGATAATTCCACACTATTATCTTTTATTATGTTTATATTACTTATAGAATTGTTATTATTGTGTATGTTTTTTTTAAGTTTTATTTGCTGATCATCAAAAGAAGATATTATATAATCTCCACTATAAACTAATTTGTTATAATTATTTTTTATATTACTCCACATTATTAGATACTTTCTAATCCTATATTGTGGATTACTTAACTCATTTAAAAAATTATCATTTTTTTTATTTAATCTTATTATTACTCCATTATCTTTTATTGTTATTGCAACACCTTTTTCAAAAGTTGTTTTTTCCTCTTTAAAATCCTTTGCCCCATAAACATCTAACAATGCTGATATATTTTCCTCATCTTCTTCTTTCAACAGTTCCTTGAAGAATGTGACTACATCATTTGGTGTTATTTTTGTACCATCACTCCAAAAAATATCATCTTTAAGTTTAAACTCATACTCTATACCATCTTTACTTTGATTTATTTCATTTGCCAAAGAAGGCATTATTTTATTATCTATATCTTTTGATACGAGTCCCTTGCTTACTGAACATATAACATCCTCATCCCGTTTAGTTAATGTTGTTGTATTTTTTAAGTCTGTTGGAATTTTGCTAATTCCATAGGTTATTCCATGCTCTAAATCTTTATTTGATATACTATTTTTATCTATTTCTACAAATCCTAATAAAAAAGCAACTACTATAAAAGTTAAAGAAATAGGTATTAAATACTTTTTCACTTAAGCTCCTCCCTTCTCTTTAGTCCTTAGGCACATGAAAGAAAATAATAGACCAAAGATGCATCGTATATTTTGTCTTAAGATAAGTTCAACTAAATTCATCTGGAGTGTAAAGTTTCACTTTATGTCAGACAATGAGGCAAGTTCTGTTAATAGTGAGCTATTAGCTGAATTTGCCGACGTGAGTAGAGAATCCAAATCTATGATTTTGTGTGAATCACTTACTCAGCGAGTGTATACGAGTCGAGCTTCCTTATAATGCAAAATAGACATGCATACTGGTCTATTATTTTTTTGAATGTGCCTTATATTTAAATTATTAACACCATAATGTTTTTATAATCATTAATGTGAATAGTTTTTATGATATACAACACTTATTGTGATATAATTTAAATATATTTTTTAGGGAGGGTTTTTAATGCAATTTTTAACTGGTGCATTTTTAGTAGTATCAATACTATTTATGTGTGTGTTTATGTTTATAGGAATTTGGTTATTTATAGTTGCTCTTAAATCTCATCGTCAATTACGTTATCATAACTATATATTGGAAAAAATTTGTCAAAGGCTTACTTCTTTATGCGATAAAATATCTGTAAAGGATTTAAAAAATGATAATTATGATTATTTAATTGATGATGAAAATCACACTGAAATGGTTGAAGATGCTTCTTATGATAATATATCCGATTTTGAAAAAGCAGAAAAATTTAAATAAAAGCAACCTTATTATGAATACATATTCATAATAAGGTTGCTTTTAGGCATACTGGTCTATTACTTTTTTAAATGTACCTTTAATATAAAATCTTCTATTTTACTAAATTAACTATAAAAAATATCAAAGAAACTGATATAGTAAAACTAAAAACAGAATATATTATTCTTTTTCTACCTGTTTCATTAAGTATAAATCTGAGTGTCAGCATTGCCATAGTTATAGAAATTCCTAACTGTAATGGTAAATAAGAATTAAAGATTTGACCAACATAGTAAAATTGGTAACTTGTTAAAAATGTACATATAATTAAAATGCTTGTTAAAAATCCGCATATTAAACTTAGCCAATTTACTATTGTCTTCATCAAATTTCACTCCTTAATATTTCTTGAAATTCTTCCTCTGAAAGAATCTTAACGCCTAACTCTTGTGCTTTAACTAATTTTGATCCTGCAGCTTCTCCTGCAATCACATAATCAGTCTTTTTACTAACGCTTCCAGAAACTTTAGCTCCTAGTTCTTCAAGTTTAGCTTTTATCTCACTTCTAGAATAATCTTTTAAAAATCCTGTTGCAACAACAGTTTTACCTTGAAAAGCACTCTCTATTGTTTTCTTTTCAGAAAAAACAGGATTCACCCCTAAATTTAATAATTCTTGAATAGTTTGTAATACTTTTTCTTCCTTAAAAAACTCAATTACATCTTTTGCAACAATATCACCCACATCTTGAATTAAAACAAGTTCCTCAAAACTAGCATTTTTTAATCCTTCTATGGATTTAAAGCTATTAACCAAGTCTTTTGCTGTCTTTACTCCAACATTAGGAATTCCTAATCCATATATAAAAGCATACAATTTACAATTCTTACTTTCTTCAATAGCATTAAGTACATTTTCTGCTTTTTTCTCTCCAAACTTATCTAAATCCATTAATTCTTCTTTATTTAACTTATATAAATCTGAAATAGATTTAATATTTAGCTTTTCAAATAATTGCTCTGCAGTTTTTTCTGAAAATCCTGCTATATTCATTGCATCTCGTGAAGCATAATGCACTATGGTTTTAACTAGTTGTGGCTTACAAGAAAGTGTGTTTTCACAAAAATAATGAGCACCTTCTAAAATCACATGACTTCCACAAGCTGGACAAACAGTTGGTGGTTTTATCTCTACTGAATTTTCTAATGTTTCTTCTACTGTACCCATTATTTCAGGTATTACATCATTAGATCTTCTGACAAATACATCTGCACCTATCCTAACGCCTTTTCTTTCAATATCATCCATATTATTTAGTGTAGCTCTTTTTACTGTAACACCAGCAAGTTCTACTGGTTCTAAAATTGCTGTTGGTCCGATTCTTCCACTTCTGCCTACATTCCATTCAACATCTAAAAGTTTAGTTGTTGCCTCTTGAGCTTCAAACTTATATGCAATAGCCCACTTAGGAAATTTAACTGTATATCCTAAAAGTTCTCTAGTTCTGATATCATCTATAGCAAGCACCAATCCATCAATATCATAATTTAAATCAAATCTTATCTTTTCTATATATTCTATTTCTTTTTTTATATCATCAATAGATACACATAATTTTATATAATCATCAACTGGCAATCCTTTTCTCTTTATGAACTCCATCATATCTAAATAACTTTTAAACGGATTCCCTTCTTTATATCCTACATCATAGAAAAATGCCGAGAGGTTCCTCCTAGCTGTTTCTTTTACATTAAGATTTCTTAAAGCTCCAGCAGCTCCATTTCTTAAATTCTTTAAAGGTACATTTGAATTTTCGTTATATTCCTTTAAAGCTTCTTGAGTCATAACAGCTTCTCCATGAACCTCAAATACATCATCTAATTCTTGAATTTTTAGTGGAATTGATTTTATAGTCTTAACCTGTGCTGTTACATTTTCCCCGGTTTCCCCTGTTCCTCTTGTAGCACCAACTTCAAGCATACCTTCTTTATTGTAAGTTAAGTTAATTGTCAAACCATCAAACTTTTTAGTAGCCACATATTTTAAATCAGGAATATCTTCCCCTTGACTTCTCATTTCTTGAACGAACTTTACATTTCTATTATGCCAATCTTTTATTTCTTGTAAACTTTGAGCTTTATCTAAACTCCAAAGTTTTGCTTTATGCGTGTACTTATTAAAGCCATTTAAAACCACATCACCTATTCTTAGTGTAGGTGAATAAGGTAACACATATCCTGTTTCCTTTTCTAAATCTTGCAGTTCATAATATTCTTTATCATAATCCTTATCACTAACAGAAGGATTATCAAGCACATAATAATCATATGAATATTTATTTAATTTTTCAACTAGCTCTTTTATTCTTTCTACCTTATCCACAGTATCTACATCTCCTAAACTTAAACATTATCAAATCGCTTAACTATATCATCTTAAGCTTTGCAAATGACAGCAATAAATTTTTAACACCTTGTTTATCAAACGCAACAGTTAATTTCTTATCATTTTCAACATCTTGAACACTTACAATTGTACCCACACCAAAACTTTCGTGTTCCACTTTTCTTCCAAGAGTAGCTTCATTATTAGTTATATACCTTTCAATCTTGTCACTATTACTTATATTACTAATAGTTCCATGTTCTTTGGCAAAACTATTTCCACCGTTAATATTGTTTCTTAAACTATGTGGATTAATATAAGAATTGCTTTTAGATACATTAGGTTTATTCTTTGAAGTCATCTTATTTCCACTTACATACTCTTTTAACCCTGGCTTTATTTCATTTATAAAATCAGACTGAGCATAAGCAACTGTCCTACCAAATACTCTTCTTACCTCTGCTGAAGTCATAAATAAATTTTCTTTTGCTCTAGTTATTCCTACATAACATAGTCTTCTTGATTCTTCCATTTCAGATTCTTTTTCAAACGACATATTTCCCGGGAAAATACCATTTTCCATTCCAACCATAAATACTACTGGAAACTCAAGTCCCTTTGCACTATGAACAGTCATTAAAACTATAGTATCCTCCTGTTCTTCAATTTTATCAGTATCTTGAACTAGGGATACTTTTTCTAAATATGCTGATAACGACTTATCCTCACTACTCTTTTCAAAATCAACAGCATCAGATACTAATTCTTTTAAATTTTCAATTCTACTTTTATCTTCAATCTCTTTAGAGCCTTCTAATTGTTTCATATATTCAGTATCTTTTAATATTGATTGAATTAATACAGATACCTCCACTGTTTCACTTAGAGTCATTAAATCTTCCATTAAAGTAGTAAATACTTCTAGGTTAGAAACATTTCTTGGTGTTAATGTAGGAATAGTTCTAACTTCTGATAGTGCATCCCACATATTTAGTTCATAATTATTAGCAAATTCTTGAATCTTTAATACTGTTGCATCTCCAATACTTCTCTTAGGAACATTTATTATTCTTTTAAGACTTACATCATCTTGCGGATTAACAAGTACTTTTAAATATGCTAATATATCTTTTATTTCTTTTCTGTCATAAAACTTTGTTCCACCTACTATCTTATATGGAATAGCTTTTCTTCTTAAGCTTTCTTCAAATATACGCGACTGAGCATTAGTTCTGTAAAGAATGGCGAAATCTTTAAATTGTTTATCTTCTTTATCTTTTATATCTAATATTTGTTTCCCTACAAAATCTCCTTCATCACTATCTGAATAAGCTCTATACACTTTTATTTTACTACCTGGTTCTTGTTCAGTTCTAAGAACTTTACTTTTTCTATTTGCATTATTAACAATAACTACATTAGCAGCATCTAATATGTTACCCTTCGATCTATAATTTTGCTCTAATTTAATAACCTTAGCTCCTGGATAATCTTTTTCAAAATCTAATATGTTTTGAATATCTGCACCTCTCCATTGATAAATGCATTGATCATCATCTCCAACAACACAAATATTTTTATATTTACTAGCAAGTAATTTAACTAATTCATATTGAGCTCCATTAGTATCTTGGTACTCATCTACCATAATATATTTGAACTTATTTTGATAAAAATCCAAAACACTCTCATTAGTTTTAAAAAGTTCAACTGCTTTAAAAATTAGATCATCAAAATCAAGGGCATTATTTTCTTTAAGTCTCTTTTGATACATCTCATAAACATCAGCTATCTTTTTTTCTCTAAAATTAGCTTCATTTTCTCGCATAAAACTTTGAGCTGTTTTCATAGAATCCTTAGCTTTTCCTATTTTGCTTAATATTTCTTGTTCTGTTATATCCTTATCATTAATATTTAATAACTTCATACAATCTTTTACTAATACTTTTTGATCTGAACTATCATATATTGTAAAGTTACTCTTATATCCTATCTTATCTATTTCTCGTCTTAATATTCTAACACAAGTTGAGTGGAAAGTTGATATCCACATACTCTCAGCTCTATCTCCAATAAGAGATCTAACTCTATCCTTCATTTCTTTTGCGGCTTTATTGGTAAATGTAATAGCTAATATATTGTATGGTGCGATTGCTAAGTCTTCTATCATATGTGCCATTCTGTAAGTTAATACCCTAGTCTTACCAGATCCAGCACCAGCTAATATTAATAGTTGACCATCTACTGTTATTGCACCCTCATATTGTTCTTTATTAAGTAATGACTTTAACTCCATTTAGTTAGTCTCCTTTCTTAATCTTTAAATATTATAACATAGTAAGCTTATTATTTAATGTAGAAATTTATCCAATAGCTATCATACTTGCTCTCTAATTTTATTCTAAAAGTCACTTAAGACATTTTCATTTGCAATACTATTATTGCCCTTAGCAACTAAATATATTGGATTTTTTTACTTATGTAATTATTATTACCATTTAAGTACATAAAAACACAAATATAAAAAATGAATGGATTAAATCATAATTTAAAATTAATGATTTAATCCATTCATTCTTATTGAAATTTCTAATTCATTTCATAAATTTACCTATTTAGTACTCTATTTTATAAATTATTGACTTCTAAAATTTAGGTAAACATTTTCATTTGAAAACAAAAAAACGCAACCCTTGGGGCTAGGTTGCGCTTTAGCAATAAGCAATAAGCAATAAATAAAAAGGGGGCTATATAATTCCTTTTATTTATCCTTGCAAAATTATTATAGGATATTCTCATTCAAAATGCAAGTAATTTCACTAAAATTATTTAGTTGAAAATATGAAATGAATGATTTTATTGCAAAAAGATTTAATGTTCGTTAATAGCTCTTTAAAAGTGCTAATTCATTCTCTGTTAATTCTCTATATTCGCCTTCCTCTAATTCAATATCTAATGGAAGGCCTCCAAATTCTTCTCTTTTTAAATATACAACTTGTTTATTCAATGCTTCAAACATTCTTTTAATTTGATGAAACTTTCCTTCTTGAATAGTAATTTTCACTTCCGATTCTTCTTCCGCACTAGATATAATATCTAATTTTGCTTCTAAACATTTATATCCATCATCTAAAACTATACCTTCTTTAAATGCTTTTTGATCATTCTCGTCTACGTTCTTATTAATTTTTGCATAATACACCTTATCCACATGCCATTTAGGTGCTATTAGTCTATGGTTTAAGTCACCATCATTAGTTAATAATAATAACCCTACAGTATCTTTATCTAGTCTGCCTACAGGAAAAGGATTAAACGCTTGATGATCTACCTCTAATAAATCAATTACTGTCTCATCTCTTGAATCATGAGTTGCAGATATTACTCCAGCTGGCTTATTCATCATTAAATATATGTATTTACGATATAATATTTCTTCACCATTGATTTTAATACTAACATTCTCCGGATCAACATTTATTCCATTGTCTTTAACAATTACACCATCAACTTCTATTAATCCCTTTTTCACAAATGCCTTTACTTCTTTTCTACTACCATAACCTAAATTTGCAATTATTTTATCTAATCTTTCCATATGTTCACCTCTATAAATGATTTTTAATATTTTTCTAATTAATATATATGTTCTAATTAAGTTAATACATTTATAAACTTTTATTTAATTTTTATAATAAATCATATCTTTAATTAACAATATCTTCTTAGAATCATATATATCATAAATTTTCTATATAAGTTCCTCACTATAGTAGTTAAATCATAGTATTTATAAGTGTTCTAATATTTATATTAATGAACAAACTTTATTGGAACTTATATACTTTAACTTTTCATATGCCTTACTTAATATTTATATCTCTTTATTATTTGGCTATGTTTTAACAGAGTGTTGATATTGTTATATAATAGCAAACTGACATTGAAATTTATATAACAACATCAACACGGTTTTAAAACATAGCGTATTATTTAATTATAATATAGTATAAATTAAAAAAGTATAAAATGTATCTAACATTTTATACCTCTTAAATTTATATTTGTCAAGAATCTCTATCCTAATTTAATAGTTAAGAAAAATAACAAAATAGTACTTTTATATTAAGCTTATTATTTTATTATAAAAATCTTATATACCATTTTTATAATATGACATTACTTTAGGAACGTAATCTTGAGTTTCCTTTGGCATCTTATATAAATTTTCTGCTGAAGAAACTCCTCTTTTCTGCATTGTTCCTGGTCCAGCATTATAAGCCATAAGTGCCATCGCTATATCACCATTATATTTATCTATATATCCTTTTAATTGTTTTACTCCGCCTTGAACGTTTTGCTCTATATCATAAGCATCATTAACTCCATCTTCTTTACAATTTTCAGGCATCAATTGCATAAGTCCCATAGCACCTGCACCTGATGTAACAGTAGGATTAAAATCTGACTCCTGCTTAATGATTCCTAAAATCAAATTGGAATTTACACCATATCTTTTTGATGCTTCGTCTACTGCAGAATATATTTTTTTCATTGTATCATCATTAGTTTGTGAAGCTAAACTTGATATAGACGTATTGTTAATTGAATTTGAATTGTCATTTAAAATCATTTGCATATAATCTAATCTTTGACCTGGTGTAGTTTGTGTATTTTGTAAACTTTGCATTCCTTGTAACTTTTCGTTACCTTCAGATGTTTTCTTGGAATTGTCCATTAAAGCTTTCATCACTAATGCAAATTGTAACCCATCCTCACTATTGTTATCATCTGAATAACTTTTATTCGATTCTAATGCTAAAAGTTGATCTTTTGACATTGTACTTAAACTATCTATTCCCATAATGTTCCTCCATTTTTTTTATCTTATGCATTTAAAATAGTACTACTGAATAATTAACAATGTATATTTCTTAATCAGCTCTAACTTAGAGTATAGAGCTTATTTTAAATGCTTCATAAAACATCTCCAATAAATAACTGTCCGTCTTCTTGTCTTTTTTGTACTATACTGCTTCAGAAAAAGTGATTAATAACAGCAATATTAACTAGCTTCTCTTCCTTATCTAGTTAAAAAATCCTAAGAATCTTTGACTAGTTATTTATTTTTCAATATCTAATTAATTTTCGTATTATTTTATGAAAGCTTAATCTACTACTTTAAAAATAATTTCATCATAATCTTCATAACTTACTTTTTTATAATAACTTTTTGCTAATGCTAATATTTTATATTTACCTCTTACAAATGGTATAAAACTATAATATTGCTTTTTGCTGTAGGACTGTACTTTCCTCCAGTTACCATTCTCCATTAAATAAAATTCGTAACAAACATCTTTTCCGCCAGAATTTTTTACCTCAAATGTTACTTCTTCATTTATTTTCCCTTCAGGCTTATTTATTATTATTTTAGTATTTATAACCGGAGAAGCTTCACTTATATATAAATTCAGTTCTTTTTTAGAATCATATTCTTCTGTACATTTAACATTTTTTGCATAAACTTCTATTTTATATTTTCCTGATATCTTAGGAATAAATCTTAATTTCTTATTCTTTAAAAACTCTGTTTCTTCTACTGTATGACCATTAATTTTTGTTACATATTTCACTAAAACACTTTTAGTATTTTGAATAATAGATTCAAATTCTATACTATCTCCAACCACATAATTTTCTTTACAAGGTAAAATTATATAATCTATTTCTCCTGGCAAATACTCTCTTACCTTTAAATATACAAAAGTATGTGCATCATAAGATTTATCCGAATATCTATCTTTAACATTAATTTCTATTTCATAATCGCCTTTTTCCTCTGGAATAAAATTAACCCAATTAGCTTTACTATATACTGCATTTTCAACTTTCTTCTTATCTTTATATACTATAAATGAATAATTAAGTCTTGTCCCACCTTCTGCGGTTACCATTATGTTAACTTGTTCTCCAATTATAATAGTTCTTTCTTTATCAACTACTACATCTAATATTTTTACAGGTTTATCTCCCTTTTTTTCTATATTAAAATCAATTTTTTCAAAGCATTCATATTCCCCTTGATAAGATGCATCTTTAACAAATACTGTTACTTCATAATTTCCAGCTTCATTTGTATTCCATAAATATTCATCATTTCTAATAAATCCACTATCTTCTTCATGTGAACCTTTAACTTTATATCTATATACTAAATTACTGCCACCTTCTGCTACTATTTTAAATTTTATATCCGTACCAACAACTTGAGGTGAATTTAAATCTGCTGAAAATCCTTTAATTTTAATATCTTTATAGGATTTAACCTTATACAATATAACTGCCCTATCATCATATTCTTTATCAGAAAATATATCCTTTACAAAACATAAAATTTTATATTCTCCTGATTTTTCCTCTTTGTAAGTAACATTTTCCTTAGTAGAATAATCCTGTATACAAGTAGCTTTACCTTCTTTAGATATCTTATAAAATTTATATAAAATAGTTCTATTAGTTGGTCCCTCTGTTTCTACGTAAAATCTTAAATCCTCTCCGATAATCAAGTTATTATTTGTACACTTAAAATTTGTTATTTCTAATTTTTCAATATCACTAACATTTATTTTTATAGTTATATAATCATCAAAATTTTCATTCGAATTTGGTTTTTTACACTCTATTAAAAATTCCTTTTCTCCAGCATTATTTGCTGTATATAACAATGTATTGTCCTTAGTATAGTCTATAATAGGATCCCACCCCTGATATCCCTTTACATAGAATCTATAAAGAAGATCCTCTTCTGTTGCTTTTACCTTTATTGAACATTTGTCACCTATCATTAAATCATTCTTATCAACTGATACATTCTCTATAAATTTTATTGGATTTTTATTACTTATCAAATAATTTTCTTTAGCTAGATAATCAAAAGACTTTTTCCCATTCTTTTCTCTTGCTTGTACCATAATTATATATTCCCCTTCACTTTTTGGCTTCCAAAGGCACTTATTGTCATCAGAAAAATCTTGTATAGTATTCCATATACCATTTGAACCAATAATAAATTTATATTCTATATCAGCTGTTTTTTTATTTATTTCGCTTAAAATACTTATTTCTGTTCCTTTATTTTGCGGTTTTTCCTTGTCAAATATAATATCCACATCTTTCAACTGAAGTTCTTGCATCATACCTAAAGCCCCTCTCATTATATATTCTCTAATTACATTATACATTTATACCAAATATTGTAAATAACTTCAGTTGATTTTTATTTAAATTATATCATAATTATATAATCTAACTCATAAAATGGTTAAAAAAAATAGAGGTATTTTTTAATTATCCTCTATCTATATTTAGGTTAACTTCATCAATTAATCTTATTAAATTTTTCTCTAATCTTAAATTATCCTCTTCTGTCCTTTTTTTGGGATTCGAGGTTTTTCCTCCACCTCTTCTAATTTTTTGTGATATATGCCTTTCTTCTAGTAGTCTATCAATATTTTTTTCATCATATATAAAACCTTTTGGACTTATCACCTTTGCTTTTTTGGATAAACATATTGCAGCTACTCCATAATCCTGAGATATAATTATATCTCCTGCTTTAGTTGCATTCATTACATACATATCTACACTTTGAAATCCACTGTCTACAATTTTAATTTCTGAATAGTCACTTTGAAGAAAATGATGAATATCACAATAAATTATTACTGAAAGTTTATTTTGTTTAGCTATACTTTCAATTATGGAGATGCCTGGACAGGCATCTCCATCAATTATAATTTTCATTTATTATAGTCTCTTCTCTAATTCACCTTTAATATCTTCATATCCAGGTTTTCCAAGAAGCGCAAACATATTTTTCTTATATGCTTCTACTCCTGGTTGATCAAATGGATTTATTCCTAATAAATATCCACTAATTCCACAAGCTTTTTCAAAGAAATAAACCATATGTCCAAAATAGTATGGTGAAAGTTCTGGTACATTTACTACCATGTTAGGTACTCCACCATCATTATGCGCTAACAAAGTTCCTTGGAATGCTTTGTTATTTACAAAGTCCATAGTCTTTCCTGCTAAGAAGTTTAATCCATCTAAATCTCCTTCACTGAAATCTATAGTAATTTCTTTTCTAGCTTTTTCAACATTAACAACTGTTTCAAAAAGATTTCTTCTACCATCTTGAATATATTGTCCCATAGAATGAAGATCAGTACTAAAATCAACTGCTGCTGGGAATAATCCTTTATTATCTTTTCCTTCAGATTCTCCGTATAATTGTTTCCACCATTCATTAAAGTAATGAAGTGATGGTTCATAATTAACTAATACTTCAATTGCTTTTCCTTTATTGTATAAAATGTTTCTAGTTGCTGCATATTTATAACAATCATTTTCTTTAAGTGATGGATTTGAATATGCTTCTCTTGCATCAGCAGCACCTTGCATCATTTCGTCTATATCTATACCAGCTGCAGCTATTGGTAACAATCCAACTGGTGTTAATACTGTGAATCTTCCACCAACATCATCAGGAATTGTGAAAGTTTCATATCCCTCAGTATCTGCTAAACTCTTTAAAGCTCCTCTTGCCTTATCAGTTGTTGCATATATTCTCTTTCTAGCTTCGTCTACGCCATATTTCTTTTCTAAATATGCCTTAAATACTCTAAATGCAATTGCAGGTTCTGTAGTAGTACCTGATTTTGAAATTACATTTACACTAACATCTTTTCCTTCAATAACTTCTAAAAGCTCTGCCATATATGTTGAACTTATATTATTGCCTGCATAGAATACTTTTGGTGTTTTTCTTTTGTCATTATCTAAAATGTTATGAAAATTACTTGTTAACATTTCTACTGCTGCTCTAGCTCCAAGATAAGATCCACCTATTCCTATAACTATTAAGACATCTGAATCTGATTTGATTTTTTCTGCCGCCTTTTTAATTCTTGCGAATTCCTCTTTATCATAATCTACTGGAAGGTCGATCCATCCTAAGAAATCTTTTCCTTGACCTGTTTTATTATGAAGTCTATCATGTGAATCCTTTACCATTCCCTCCATATAATCCAGTTCATATTCTTTTATAAATGCTTCTGTTTTACTTAAATCTAATGTTAATCCTCTTTTCATGACTACTACCTCCATATATTAATTACGTAAATTTGCAACTATAATTATATCATATTTTTATTTCTTTTTATTAAACATTTATATCATTATTTTAAATTTGTAGCTTTACACTAATATTATGTACTTATTTTGTAATAAAAGGTAGATATTAATACAAAAGTATCTACCTTTTATTACAAAATAAACCCATATTCTTGCTTTATTATAAAACTATACTCTTTTTTATCTCCTAAATTTTTAACATCTAAATATATATTATTTTTTCTTCCTAACTTCAGTTATATTCATACATTACAAATTCATTTAATTTATTTTAGATATACTTAAGAGTCCCTATTAATATAGGAACTCTTAAGTATATCTAAACATTATGTTAGGCACATTCAAATCATATTCGTTATCTTATTTATGTTATCCTCTTGTTTTTCCACCTGCAATATTATAAGTAACTCCATGAATATAACTTGCTCTTTCAGATCCTAAGTAACAAACTAAGTCAGCTACTTCTGCTAATTTTCCTGATCTTCCAAGTGGTGTAGTTGAAGTTTTACTATATCCAGCTCTTAAATCATCAACAGTAATTCCACGAGTATAAGCTAACGCTGTTTCATATTCTATAGTTCTTAATCCTGTTGCTTCTAATATTCCTGGTGCTACTCCTATAACTCTAACTCCTTGTTTTCCTAATTCTTTTGACCAAGATCTTGTAAAAGAGTTAACTGCATTTTTAGTAGCGGCATAAATACTTTGTCCTTCTGATCCTTCAAGTCCACTTTCTGATGACATGTTTATTATTACGCCTGATCCTTCTTTAACCATTTCTCTTCCTACTTCTTGAGTGCAAAAGAATACACCTTTTATATTAACATTTACTATTTTATCAAAAACTTTTTCATCTAATTCATATTTTCCATTTGCATCTTTTGGATCTACTAATAATCTAGGAATATTTATTCCAGCATTATTTACTAAAATATCTATTTTGCCAAAGTTTTCTTTTGCCTTTGAAACCATTTCTTTAACACTACTAATACTTGTTACATCTGTATTAACATATAACATCTTTCCGCAATTATCTTGTAGACACATTTCAGGTTGATTTGGATTCATATCACATACAACTACGTTAGCTCCATTATTTAAAAACTCTTGTGCAACTGACTTTCCTATTCCTGATGCACCACCTGTAACTATTGCTGTTTTTCCTTCTAAATTTAACCATGACTTTGTCATTTTTTATACCTCCCTAAATAAATCCAATCTGTTAAGTTATATAAACATCACTATTATCAATCTAAGTAAATACACCACTTTTCAAACAAGTGAGTAATTCTATAAAATACTAAGCTGTTTTTATGTCAGTTTAACAGATTGTATAGTGTTTTTAGTCAATTGACTAATTAACTAAAAACACTTATAATCATCTTAATTATTATTTTTTAAAATTATTTTTTTAAAATTATTTTCTAATTATTTTTATAATTGTACCAACGCCAATTGGTGCAATTTCTTTTTTTTCTAAATATAAAGTTCCGGCTACTTTAGCTTCTTCTTCTCCTAGAAAATTATAGGTTATATGTCCTAAATCTTTTAAGTTTTGGTTTACTAATTCACCTACTGCTTTCACTTCATAAGTAACATCATCTATACAAAGTATATCTTTAGCTTTAATTTCTTCTACTAAATTATTTTCACTGTGAATAAAACAATAATCTATTAATTCTTGAGGTGCATTTTGCTTAAAAGTTATAAACATATTTGCTTCAAAAAATTCTTTAGCTTTTGTACCGATATTTTCTATTCTAGTGCTATAAATCGTATTCATAAAACTGTCCCCTTTTACTTAAATTGTCTCTTTTTTAGCTTAATTTTATATTATTTAGCATATAATCCAAAACTAACAAACCAAGCTACTACAACTGTTGGTGCACCTGTTAAAAATCTTGAATATAAAACTGATGGAACTCCTACTTGTACAGTGTCTGGTTCTGCTTCTGCAAGTCCTAATCCAACTGGGATAAAATCTGCTGCTGCTTGTGCATTTATAGCAAATAGTGCAGGTAAAGCTAAGTGTGGTGGTATATTTCCTTTACCAATTTCAGTACCTATTAATACTCCAACTATTTGAGCTATAACAGCACCAGGTCCTAAGAATGGTGAAAGTAATGGGAAAGAACATATAAGTGATAATACAACTAAGCCTCCAACATTTCCAATTAACGGTGTAAGTAGATTGGCAATCCAAGCACCAATTCCTGATTCATTTATAATACCTATCATTACAGCAACGAATGCCATGAATGGTAATATTGTATGAATTACTGTATCAATAGTATCTCTTCCTGCTTGGAATAATGTACTACTAACATTTCCTATTGCTATACCTATTTTTCCTACAAGCCCTCCGGTTTGTTGACTAATCTTTTTACTTGTATCGTAACTCATTAGTTTACCTCCTTATTATAATAAATAATTCTTATTCTGTTATTTCTACAACATCTTTAGGTTTTACTGCAGAAACATATATGTCTTCTTTTATAAACATTGCTAAAGGTCCACTTCTACCTGTTTTCATAATATTTACTGTTGGAATTTTCTTTTGAGGGTAAATTCCACATCTTAATGTTCCTCCGCAGTTAATTATTACGCAAGCAATTTCGTCATCTCTAACTCCATGTGTAAATCCATCGATTAATTCACATCCTGTTAATTCTGCTATTCTCACTGCTGTTTCTGGTTGTGCTCCTCCAGTGATATATACAACTTTGTTCTTCTTTTCTGTAGGTTCTATCAATAATGGGCCACCCCATCCGCCTGATCCTTTATTAATCTTAACTTTATTGTATCCCATAACTGTCAACTCCTTAATTAATTATTTTTATGTACTTTAATTCTCTTAATTATCCTAATTTTACTTCAGTATTTAATTTAATTCCTTGTTGCTTTTCTACATATGAAGTTGTAAAATCTGTTATCCATCCTCTAAAGAAATTTGTAATCATACCTACAAATAAATATCTAATAGCTAAGTCTGTAGTAGAAAAACCTAATGTTGTAATACCTGATGCTATTCCTAAGAATACAAACAATTCACCTGGATTAATGTGTGGAAATAATCCATTCATTGTGTGACAAGTGAAACTTGCTGCTGAATAATAACTTGGTTTATATTTTTCTGGCATAAACTTTCCTAATGATAATGTCATTGGATTAGCAAATACGAATGTACCTATAACTGGTAGTAGCAAATATCTTGTTATTGGATTTTTTGCACATTTCATTGCTAAACTTTCTACCTTTTCGTCTCCGATAAATTTTATGATTGCGTTCATTGTTACAAGCAATGCAATTAATAATGGCACTATACCTGTTACAAAACCTACGAATTGATTACCACCTGCTCTAAATAGATTCATAAACGAATCTGCACCTTTAGCTAATAATTCTAACATGTGTGTCATTAAAAAGACCTCCTTATTTTATATTAAAGATATTAAACAACCACTTCTAGATTTTCTTTTTGTTTATTCACCTCCTCAATCTTAAAAGTATTATAATTTTTTACGGCATCTAAGATTGCCTTTTTAAGTGGTTTATTAAATTCTTTTAAATCGTTTTCCTTTAGTTGTCCTATGTACTTATCTTCTAATCCATTAAAATTTTTAACTCTTGCAGTAACTGTTACTCCCTGCATCTTTCTTGATTCTACAATTAATCCATCGTCTTTAATTCTAATTAATACTATAGTTCCTGAGCTAAGTCTTCCTTTTTTTCTACCTATTGCTACTTTTCCTAATCTCCTAAGCTCTATATAATTTTTATTAAAATCTTTAATTTGTAGTAGTCCAAAGATAAAATTAAGTATCCAAACAGTAATTCCTATTAATATTAAAAATGTAACTGAATCCATAAATTATCTCCTCCCTAAAACTTTTTCAAATTCTTCATATTGTTTAGTTTTAATTAGTTTTTGCACTACTTTTTTATTACTTGATAAATCTATTATTTCTTGATATGTTTTAACAATCATCTCTTGACTATACTTACTTTCTGATGGAATTACCATTAGTATTATTAATCCAACTTCTTTACCATCAACTACAATTAATTCATTTAATATTCCATATGCAACTATTACATTATTTACTTTTTCATCTACAGCATGTGGTAAAGCTATATATCCTCCAAATGCTGTTGTAGATTTTTTTTCTCTATCTATAACTCTATTTTTAAAAGCTTTTGATACAATATTTTCTTCTATTAAACTATCTAGCATACGCTCCAAATTTTTCATAAAACTAGTTTCTTTCAAATAAAATACCAATTGCTCATCTAACATGCTGTTTAAAATATATTGTTCTGTGTTGTTTATGTACTTATTTTCTTTATTTAAAAATACTTGACTTTCAATTTCTCCTTTTAACTGACTTTCATCGAAAATCGAAGTAATTTTTACTATTGGCACAGTTGTATGTATTTTTAGATCTACAGTAGTAAATATCATATTATAATTTTCAGCTATTTCTTCTGTTAAATCTAAATCTGAAAAAGATTTAAAATTAATATCTTCTCCAATTATTTTTTTTAATTTCATAATTAACAATTGTGCTGTTCCAAGTCCTGTACTGCAAACAACTGCAGCATTACTTATTTTAATGAAGTTGTTACTAGCTCTTTCTATATAAGTACCAAAATGCAATGCTAAGTATCCAATTTCATCTTCTACTACTTCAACCTTATATTTTTCTTCTATTACCATAGCTGCTATTTTTGCAACTTCATATGGTAACTTGTATTTTTCCTTTATTTCTTTTAACATAGGATTTTTATATTTAATATTTAACACAAGTCTATTTAGTGCATAATATAAATGATATTCTAATCCTTGAATTAATTTTTCATCCTCTTCTAAGCTTAAACCTGTAGATTCAAAAACTTTTTCAAAAATTTCTTTTCTTAAGGATGTTATATTTTCTCCAATTGTTAAATTTCTTAATACTTCATGATATAAAGGTGCATTTCTTCCTAGTAAAGGCATTACAATGAATATTATTTCTAAATCATCTATTATTATACCTTTTACCTTTTCAATTATACTTTTTATAATTTTTCCAATATAATATTCTTCAGATTCCATAATTATTTTGTATTGTTGCTGAAGCGAACTTATTTTATTGTTATTTTTAATTCTTAATAACATAACAGTTATATATCTAATCAAGTTATTTATTAAATCTTCAGTAATACTAAATCTATTATTTTTAAGCTTTTCTATTATTTCATCTTGAAGTTTAATTATATTTTCCTTATCAATAACATTATGACTTTCTAATAAAATTATTGCATCATTATATGTTGTACATATATGTTCAAGTATAATTAACCTTAAATTAATTTCATCTCCTTCAATTTTTATTCCTGAGTTTGTTTTTCGTTTTAACACTAATCCATACTCATCTAATTTCTTATCTACCTTCTTTAGATCTTTAACTAAAGTTGTTCTTCCTACATTCATTTCTTCTGCCAAATCATCTATTGTCACAATTTCATTAAGCCCTACTAACCTATTGATTAAATAATCAATTCTTTCTTCCGGGTTATTTAATTGAGAAAATTTTTGTTTTTGTCTTCTATTTGAATCTAGTATTTCTTTGAATTTTTCTTTATTTTTTACATTAAGCTTATACTCAGAATTATTAGTTCGTACTATTTCAACTATATTGCTAGGTATCTCTTCTTGCAATTGTTTAATATAAGTTCTAATACTTCTAGTACTAACCCCTAACTCGTCCGAAAAATCTTCTAAAACAACTCCTTTATTGTTATTTAACATTTCAAGTATAATGAATAGTCTTCTTTCTAATGATCTTGTAACCATTTTCAGTTCCTCTTTTCATCCTACAACCATATCTTAATACAATTGCATTGTTTATTTAATGTATCCTTTTTCATAACGTGTTTGAAAAAACATGTACTAATTTATGAAAACGCTTAATATCACTGTTGTTCATAAATTAAATTTAACTAATACAATCAAAAAAAATTATTAGTTCTTTACTTAAAGATAATATATTTCAACATATTTTTCAAATTTATTTTTGGATTTTATAATCTTATAGTTACAATATCTCGTATATTTTTACTTATTTGTCTTAAAATGTAATATTTTAGAATGTTGTCTTATCTATATTAACAAAATATATTATCATTATTTTATAATTACTATTTTCTGTTTCATCATAATACAAATTCTTCAACTTCACACTTTAGGTATCTTCAAAAAAGCTAAAAAAATTAAAAAGAAGGATCTTATAATTACAGATCCTTCTTTTTATATTCTATTATTAATTTATCTACAGCAATTGCATTTTCTGCAACAGCATTTACATTTCCTGCAACAGCATTTATTTCTTTTATTTATAAAATCTAAAACTTCTTGCTTTGCTTTTTCATATCCCTTTTCATATCCCTTTTTACATCCATCACAAAATCCTTTTTCATATCCCTTTTTATATCCTTTTTCATATTCTTTTTTACAATTAGGCTTGTTACCTTGTTCTCCACAGTTACATTCAAAAGAAGCTAATTCATCATCATCACAAATATCTTCAGTATTATACATTAATTCCTCTTCATTTTCATTGTAATAAATATCCTTCATCTTTTTCTCTCCTTTTGTTAAAAAGTTTTTATATTATATAGTATGATAATACTTAACTATTGGTTATTAAAATAATTATAATCAATAAAAAAGATAGCTATAATACATCAACTTTTGCTGATATATTATAACTATCTTTTAGTCGTTTTTTATTTACTTATCTTTAAATAACTTAGTTGTAATATGATATTAATTTTATTCCCACTCAATAGTTGCTGGTGGTTTAGATGTTATATCATAAACAATTCTGTTTACTCCATTAACTTCGTTTACTATTCTTCTACTTACTAAATCTAATAGTTCATATGGAATCCTTGCCCATTCTGAAGTCATTGCATCATTTGAAGTAACTGCTCTTAAAGCAATTGTATGGCAGTATGTTCTTTCATCACCCATAACCCCAACTGATCTTATGTTTGGTAAACAAGCAAAGTATTGCCATATAGTTTCATCAAGGTTTGCATTTGCAACTTCTTCTCTAAATATTGAATCAGCTTCTCTTACTATTTCAAGCTTTTCTTCAGTGATTTCACCTAATACTCTTATAGCAAGACCTGGTCCTGGAAATGGTTGTCTCCAAACTAATTTATGAGGAATTCCAAGTTCTTCTCCCACTGCTCTAACTTCATCTTTAAATAATTCTCTTAATGGTTCTATTAGTGAGAATTCCATATCTTCCGGAAGTCCACCAACATTATGATGTGATTTTATTGTAGCAGAAGTCTTAGTTCCACTTTCTACAACATCTGGATAAATTGTTCCTTGAACAAGGTAATCAATTTCCCCTAATTTATTAGCTTCTTCTTCAAATACTCTTATAAATTCTTCACCTATGATTTTTCTCTTCGTTTCAGGATCTGATACTCCAGCAAGTTTTCCAAGGAATCTATCAGCAACATTAACTCTCTTAATGTTCATGTCAAATTCTTTCTTGAATACTCTTTCAACAGTATCTCCTTCATCTTTTCTAAGCAAACCATGATCAACAAATATACAAGTTAAATTATGACCAATAGCTTTATGTACAATCATAGCTGCAACTGATGAATCAACTCCACCAGATAAAGCACATAATACTTTTTTATCTCCAACTAATTCTTTAATTTCTTTTATCTTATCTTGTGCAAAAGAAGCCATAGTCCAACTATTTTTTAATCCACAAATATTATGTACAAAATTTTGTAACATTTTTTGTCCAAATTCAGTATGTTCAACTTCTGGATGGAATTGAACTCCATAAAGTTTTTGTTCTTCATTTTCCATAGCTGCAATAGGACAAACTTCTGTACGTGCTGTTACTTTAAATCCTTTTGGTGTTTCTTGTATAGAATCAGTATGACTCATCAAAGCAATTCCATCAGTTTCAATTCCATCAAATAATTTAGATGACTTATCTAAAGTTATATTCGTCTTACCATATTCTCTTACTGGTGCTGTTGCAACTTTTCCACCTAGCACGTGCGCTATCAATTGATCTCCATAGCATATTCCAAGTATAGGTACTCCTAAATCAAATATTTCTTTATCTATAGTTGGAGAATCTTCTCCATAAACGCTATTTTGTCCTCCAGTAAATATTATTCCTTTAGGATTTTTATTCTTTATTTGTTCAATAGTATAATCATATGGAATTATCTCACAGTATACTCCACATTCTCTTACTCTTCTTGCTATTAATTGATTATATTGTCCACCGAAATCAACAACCAAAACTAATTCTCTCTTCATGCTTTCCTCCTAAAATTGTTCTTATAATGCATATTCAAATAAATAACAAGTCAGTATACGTTGCATCTTTGACTTGTTATTTTCTTTGCATATGCCTAATTTCTATTATCAACTAAATAAAGCTTTTTATCAATAAATTAAGGGTAATTTCTGTTGTAAAATTTATAATAATAACATAATAAAAAATTTTAGTTAATACTTATTTATGTCTTATTTATGTTTTACTGAAACTTACCCTTAAATTTTAAATGCTAAATTTTGAAATTATTATTGTCCTACACTATAATTTGGAGCTTCTTTAGTTATGTTTATATCATGTGGATGACTTTCTCTAAATCCAGATGCAGTTTGAACAACAAATTTAGCTGTTTCATATAATGTATCTAAATCTTTTGATCCTAAATAGCCCATTCCAGACTTAATACCACCTAATAGTTGGAATATAGTATCTGAAACATATCCTTTATATGCTACTCTTCCTTCAACACCTTCTGGTACTAACTTTTTATTTCCTTCTTGGAAATATCTATCTTTAGAACCGCATGCCATAGCTGCTAAAGAACCCATTCCTCTATATACTTTATAACTTCTTCCTTGATATATTTCCATTTCCCCTGGTGCTTCTTCACAGCCTGCAAACAATGATCCCATCATTGCAACTGATGCCCCTGCTGCTAATGCTTTTACTACATCTCCTGAGTACTTAAGTCCACCATCAGCAATTATTGGAACTCCATGCTTTCTTCCAACTTCTGCACAATCCATAACAGCTGTTAATTGTGGTACTCCAACTCCAGCAACTACTCTTGTAGTACAAATTGAACCTGGTCCAATACCAACTTTAACGCAATCTGCGCCAGCTTTAATTAAATCTTCTGTTGCCTCTGCTGTAGCAACATTTCCTGCTATTACTTGAAGCTCTGGATATGTTGTTTTTATTTTTGAAACAGCCTCTAAGACTCCTCTTGAATGTCCATGAGCTGTATCAACAGTAACAACATCGACATTAGCCTTAACTAATGCACTAACTCTTTCCATCATATCTCCTGTAACTCCAACAGTAGCTCCGCATAACAATCTTCCTCTTTCATCTTTTGCTGCGTTAGGAAATTGTTTAGCTTTTTCAATATCTTTAATTGTTATTAATCCCTTTAAGTTACCTTCTCCATCGATTAATGGTAATTTTTCTATTTTATGCTTCTTTAATATTTCTTTTGCTTGTTCAATTGAAGTATTTTCTGGCGCTGTAATTAAATTTTCTTTTGTCATAACATCTGATATTTTCTTTTGAAAATCAGTTTCAAAAGTTATATCTCTATTTGTAAGTATTCCAACTAATTTACCATTTTCAGTAATAGGAACTCCTGATATTCTATATTGAGCCATTAACTCCTCTGCATCTTGCAATATATGATCTTTAGATAAGAATATTGGGTCTGTAATTACTCCATTTTCTTGTCTTTTAACTTTATCAACTTCTTTAGCTTGTTGTTCAATTGTCATATTTTTATGAATAGTTCCAATTCCACCTTCTCTTGCAACTGCAATAGCCATCTTAGATTCAGTTACTGTATCCATAGCAGCACTCATTAAAGGTATGTTTAATGATATTTTCTTAGTTAATTTTGTTTTTACACTTACCTCTCTAGGTAATATTTCTGATTTGTTTGGTACTAATAATACATCATCAAATGTATATGCTGTTTTAATTATTTTAGCCATATTAATTCCCCCTTGAATTATTTCTTTCATTTTATAATTTGTTTTGATTTATTTCTTGCATTTTTCATGCTAATTTTATGTATAAAAAAAACACATTACCCTTCCAAGTGAAGTTAATATATCAATATAATTAATCTTATATCTTATACTAAATTCACTCATAGTCGGAAATTTAAGGTTTCCGGTAGATACTCCCTGCCATATTCAGAGGATATATGAGTTTTTAATGTGCTCTATCTTTGAATTAAAACTATTATAATGTATGTAATACTTAAAGTCAATAAATTTGAAATTAAAGTTGCAAAAAATGAAATTATGAATACTTTTATTATTGACTACTTTCTTGCTTCGTTTCTATATTTCCAATATTTACTTTTTCTGTACTTGCAGTCTTTAACTTTTCTATACTTCCAACCTTTAATTTTTCTGTATCTTTCTCAATATCAAACTCAGCTCCATTTAAAATATCATAACAATCTTGAACTGTAGTATTATCATTTAAATTAACTAAATTAACGCCAACTAAATATTTTGATATGCCTTTTGTATCTTTAGCAACCATAATAGTTGTAGTGTTAACTAAATTAGAGTTTTGCTTTACATTATAAGATTCAACTGCCATAATAACCTTTCTGCACTGGTCTATAACTTTAGTTTTTTTAGCTTCTTTTACATATCCAGTTACTCTAGGAATTATAGCTGTTGCTAAAATAGCTATAATTGCCATTACCGCTATTAACTCTATCAATGTGAATCCCTTCTTTTTATTTCTATTATTAATAGAAACTTTTTTATACTTATTTAATACTTTTTTATTACTCAATATAACACCTACAAACTTTTATATTTTAGACGCTGTTTTAAAACCGTGTTGATATTATTCTATATTGTAAAATGGGCTAAGAAATTGAATATAGGAAACTCGACTCATATTCATTCGCTGAGTAAGCTCGAGCAAAAAAATATAACAATATCAACACTATTCTAAAACATAGTCCTATTTTATTACTATTTAAATTATTGCTATTTAAATTTTTTATATACATTTTATGAAACTATTTTTTAAGATTTAAACCTATTTATTATATTGATATAATAAAAATAAATATATACTATTTAATTATCTTTTACTTTTCATACAAAAAGCTAAAATAGAAGACCGCCAATATTGGCGGTCTTCATTGTAGCTTTTTGTTTAGGTGCATTCAAAAAATAACAAGTCAGTATGCTAGTCTATTTCGTGTCATACTTCATCGGTAATATTAGTCCATAGACTACTATGAACTAATATTACCTCCTTGTCTGACACGAAATATACATCGCATCTTTGACTTGTTATTTTCTTTTATGTGTCTTAGTTTTTAATACATTCCATCCATTCCCATTCCTGGTGCTGGCATTGGAGATTCCTTTTGAGGAATATCAACAACTGCTGCTTCTGTTGTTAAGAATGTTGATGATACTGATGCTGCATTTTGTAAAGCTGATCTTGTAACCTTAGTTGGATCAACAATACCTGTTTTTATCATATTAACATATTGGCCATGTAAAGCATCATATCCTATTCCAACTTCACTATTTTTAACTTTTTCTATTATTACTGAACCTTCAGCTCCAGCATTAGTTGCTATTTGTCTTACAGGTTCTTCTAAAGCTTTTACTATTATATTTATACCAAGTTGTGTATCTTCAACGTCTGAAGTTAATTTTGCAACTTCATTAATTGCATTAATATAAGCTGTTCCGCCCCCTGGTACTATTCCTTCTTCAACAGCAGCCTTAGTTGCAGCTAAAGCATCTTCTATTCTAAGCTTTCTTTCTTTTAATTCTGTTTCTGTTGCAGCTCCAACCTTGATTACTGCAACTCCACCAGCAAGTTTAGCTAATCTTTCTTGTAACTTTTCTTTATCGAACTCTGAAGTTGTTTCATCTAATTGAGTTTTTATTTGATTAACTCTATCTTTTATATCTGAAGAGTTACCTTTTCCATTAACTATAACAGTGTTTTCTTTAGTTACCTTAACACTATCTGCTTGACCTAGCATATCAAGTGTAACTTCTTTTAAATCTCTTCCTAGTTCTTCTGCTATAACAACTCCACCTGTTAATACAGCAATATCTTGTAACATTTCTTTTCTTCTATCTCCAAACCCTGGTGCTTTTACAGCTACACAAGTAAATGTTCCTCTTAATTTGTTAACAACTAATGTTGCCATTGCTTCCCCTTCAATGTCTTCAGCAATAATTAATAACTTCTTACCGGCTTGAACTATTTGTTCAAGTATTGGTAATATTTCTTGAATATTTGTAATTTTCTTATCAGTTATTAAAATATAAGGATTATCTAAAAGTGCTTCCATCTTTTCTGTATCTGTAGACATGTAAGGTGATACATATCCTCTATCAAATTGCATTCCTTCAACTACATCTAATTCTGTTCCCATAGATTTTGATTCTTCTATTGTAATAACGCCCTCATTACCTACTTTTTCCATAGCATCTGCAATTAACTTACCAATTTCTTCATCAGAAGCTGAAATAGCAGCAACTCTAGCTATATCTTCTTTTCCTTCTACTGGTTTAGATATCTTTTTAATTTCTTCAACAGCTTTATCTACTGCCATTTTAATACCATTTCTAATCAACATAGGATTAGCTCCAGCAGTAACATTTTTTAATCCTTCTCTTATTATAGCTTGAGCCAACAAAGTCGCTGTTGTAGTACCATCTCCAGCTACATCATTAGTCTTTGTAGCAACTTCTTTAACTAATTGAGCTCCCATATTTTCATATGGATCTTCTAATTCTATTTCTCTTGCAATTGAAACACCATCATTTGTAATTAATGGTGAGCCAAATTTTTTATCTAAAACAACGTTTCTTCCTTTAGGTCCTAATGTAACCTTAACTGTATCTGCTAGTTTATCTACACCAACTTGCATAGATCTTCTTGAATCTTCTCCGAATTTTAACATTTTAGCCATTTATAACACCCTCCTATTCAACTATCGCTAATATATCTTCTTGTTTTAATATAGTATACTCTTCTCCATCTACCTTTACCTCAGTACCAGCATATCTAGAATATAAAACTTTATCTCCTATTTTAACTTCCATTTCTATTCTAGTTCCATCGACAATAGATCCTGGTCCTACTGCTACAACCTCAGCTTCTTGTGGTACTTCTTTTGCACTTCCAGTTAAAACTATTCCGCTTTTAGTTTTTTCTTCTGCTTCTAACTTTTTAATTACAACTCTTTCTCCAAGTGGTTTGATTTTCATAAAAAAATCCCTCCTATATATTAATTTATTTATTTTTATTTTATGTATTAGCACTCATCTTCATTGAGTGCTAATACAATTATTATAATATCCTTTATGCCCATATAATTCAAATATTTTTTCTAATATTATATTGCTTTATTACTTTAATATTACTGATTATATCTATTTATCTCTTCAATGCTTATTTTTTCTTTATTTTTCATTTTTTATTTATTGAATAATTATGTTGCTTAAACATTATTATATATATGTTCTAATTAATCTAGTTCACATTTTTATGTCTTACTATTTAAGATATAACATATTTTTTTAATTTAGATGAACTTTTTTTGTAAACCTTGTATAATTATTTAACACCTAAGGAAGCTTCAAAAAATAATTAGTCAATATGATTGTCTATTTTGCGTCATCTTTAACTAGTTATTTATTTTCAGCTCCCTAAATTATCATAAAAATTTAATACAATATCATATATTAATTATTTTTTACTATAATTGATAATTATATTCCATATCGCTTACATTATTTCCTTCAAATCTTCTAACAATTCTTTTTTATCCTTAGCCGCTTTATCAAAATAATATTCATTACTTATTTTATATGAATCAAAGTCCTTTTTTATATCAGGATTATTAACACCGTTTATTGTAGAAACTGCCATTGAAAAATCCTTTAATGCATTTCCTGCCTCTTTAGTTGTACAATAATTTATAAACGCTTTTGCGGCTTTATCATTTGCACCATTTTTTATTTTGGCTACAGGACATATAGTCCATCCAGTACTTTGAGGAACAATAGATTCTATTTTAAATCCCGAATTTTTTACTATTAACTGTTGATTTGTAAAATTAACAGTTAATAAATACTCTCCTACCCCTACCTTTTTAGCTGGAGTAAATCCACTATCAGTAAACTGTCCCACATTACTCTTCAGCTTTTTAAAAAAGTCTAAAGCCTTTTCCTTACCCATAGTTTGTACTAAATATGATAAAAAAGTATATCCAGTACCTGAAGTTCTAGGATCAGGAAGAACGATTTCACCCTTAAATCTAGGATTAACTAAGTCTTCTATGGTAGTTGGTTTCTTAACATCTTTAAATTCTTTATTCCATCTTTCTTCATTTATACCTATTGAAAGAGCTTCAACATATAATCCTATCCAATATCCTTCACTATCTCTATATTCCATAGGAATTCTATCACAATCTTTAAGTGTATATTTGTCTAAACAGTTATTCATTTTTAATGATTCAACAGCATCTGCTGTTCCTCCTAAAAATATATCAGCTTTTTCAAGATTTCCTTCTTTAATAATTTTTTCTGCGCCCTCTTCTGTTGGAAACCTTAAGAATGAATAGTTGCACCCTGTTTTCTCCTTAAAGCCTTCCAGTAAAACTTTAGCCTCATCTTCATTAAAAGCAACATAAACAACTAAATTTTCATCTTTAAGGTTTGGTAACTGTTTATCAGAATCACATAAACTATTTGAACACCCAACAAAAACAAAAACTATAAGTAAAATACCTATTCCTAATTTACTAATTTTCCTTTTGAACATACTAATTCCCTCCATATGTAAGTCTATTGATTAAACAGGTTATTACACAAATCATTTAAATTACCTTGCATATAAAAAGAATTTACTATTTCATCTCCATAATCTCTAATTACTACATAATCGTTTTCATAAATATCAATACTAATTATATCATAACTATTTTTTTCATATTCTGATGAATTATCAGGAGTTGTAACTAAATCTTCTCTATATATTCTAATATGATAATTTAAATTTCCCTTATCAGATATAGCTTTTTCTAATTTTTTATTATCAGTTATTTTTTGTAATTCCATAACTTTATTTTTAATTAAAGTCTTATCATTGCTTCCACATTTTTTAGTATTGTTGTCTATATCTACAATTGTTATCTTATTTTTATCATTTATAAGTTCTGATAGTACTGATGGAGTACAAAAAATATTATTAATATAATTTCTCAGTCTATTTGTATACGCTGAGCTATCATCTCCACCGTAGTAAATATCATTTATTCTCAGGTTATTATTTAAATATAATGTACCCTTTTTACCATCTAGGTAATAAATCGTACCAGTAATTTCATTAGAGGAATTTTCTATTTTTGAATTATAAAAATTTTTGCTTCTTGGCATAGAATCAACAATACTCCAAAATTCTTTTAATATATTACTAGAACTTATAGTAACTTTCCCCCTCCTTTTACTATAAAAGTCTATCTTCACAGGAATTGAATTAGATGAATATTGTAATACTTGCTCTTTATCCTCTATGACAACCAATTTGTTGTACATGGTTTTATTTAAATAAACCCCCATGATTCCTATTAGTATAAATAATATAATGCATATATTTATGATCTTTTTATACTTAAAATTTGTCATAGGTGCAATTCACCATCCCTTTATTATGTAAATAAATTATTTTTAAAATATAACATTTAGTTTTTATATTTATTTAAGTATTTTTAAATGTTAATATAACTTTTGTTCCATTTAAACTTTCTATTTCTATATTTCCACATTGTCTTTCCATAATTTCTTTACAAATAGATAATCCAAGCCCACTACCACCATACTTTTTTTGCAAACTTTTATGAGCTGTATAAAAATTCTTAAATATATTTTTCAAATCTTCTTTTGGAATGCCTTGTCCATTATCAGAAATATATATCTTTACATCATCTTTATTAAAATTCATACTTATAGTTATTTCGCTACACTCACTATACTTAATTGCATTATCTAATATATTAAGTAGTACTTGTTCAGTTTTTTCCTTATCCATATTAATATTTTTAGAAACCAAATTCACTTGAACTTCTATTCCAAATTTCTTCATTCTAGGATATAAAGTCATTACAGAATTTTCAACTATAGATTTAATATCTACATTTTCTTTTTTTATTTCTAACTCATTTTTATTAAGTCTTGATAATTCTAATAATTGTTCTACAAGTTTCAATAGTCTATTGCTACTTTTTGTTATATATGTAACGCATTGTTCTGTATCCTTCTTATTTTCTACTCTTAAAAGCAAATCAGAATATCCAAGAATAGCAGCTAACGGTGTTTTAAATTCGTGAGTAACATTATCTAAAAATCTCTTTTGATTTTTCTTTTCTTCTTTTAGTTTATCAATCATATTTTCTATATTATTAGACATTATATTAAATGATTTAGCTAAATCCTCTATTTCATCTCCACTATTTATATCAATCTTCTTTGAAAAATCGCCATAAGAAACCGTCCTTGCAATATCCTTTAAACTAACTACAGGTCTTACTATTCTATTTGAAAATGTGTTACTCATAATAGTAGAAAATAAAATTGAAATTATAGCAAAAAAAGTCATACTTACAATAGTATTCATTATAATATCGTTTTCTTTATCTAGCTTATAAACATATCTTATACATCCAATAGTGCTATCATTATAATAGATAGGGTTTGAAAATAGTATATATGAATCACTTTCAACCTTTTTTATTATGTATGATTTAGTTCCCTTTAATGACATAAGTACATCTTCATCTCTTTTTATATCCGGATAATTTTCAGAATCTCCTATTAGTGAAGCATTATTGTATAATTGTACTCTTACTTTACAGTTATTAGCTAAGTAGGTAGCAATAAAAGGACTCATTTCGTTTAAAACCTTTTCTACATGAATATCATCTTCATTTTGTAAATAATTCATAACAAAAGCTTGGCTACTATAGCTTTCTTTTTTAAGCATATCTATAGAATTATTAATAATTCTACTATATAAATTATATATTGTTACTACATATATTCCCACTATAGCTATTACTAAAACAGTAATGTTCATGAGTAATATCTTTCTTTTGATTCCAAATTTCATAATATTATACCTCGAATCTATATCCTACTCCATATATAGTTTTAATTGAATCTTCATGTAATAATAACTTATTTCTAATTCTTTTAATATGAATATCCACAGCTCTTGTATTTCCAGAAAAATCATATCCCCATATTTTATCTAAAAGCTCTTCCCTTGTAAAAACTTTATATGAATTTTCTACCATTAAAAGTATTATCTCAAATTCTATATGAGTGAAAATGATTTCACATGAATCAACAAAGACTCGCCTTTCTGGTATTATTATTTTTATGAAGTCCTTTTCTATAACATCACTATTTTTTTTATTTTTTTCCATATCACTTATAATCTTAGCTTTATTTATTCTTCTTGATATAACCCTTATTCTTAAGATTAATTCTCTACTATCAAAAGGTTTTGTTATATAATCATCTGCCCCCAGTTGAAGCCCTAATAATTTATTATTTAATTGATCTTTTGCACTAAGAATAATAATTGGGATTTCACTATTCAATCTTTGGATTTCATGTATAACTTCAAAACCATCTTTATCTGGAAGCATTAAATCTAATACAACTAAATCAGGTGATTCATTTTTAAATAAATTTATAGCATCAACTCCACACTCAGCAGTTATTACTTCATAATTTTCAAACATAAGATTGATTTTTACTAAATTTAATATGCTCTCTTCATCATCTACTACTAAAATTTTCATATTCAATCTCCTCTTTAGATTTAACTCTAATGTAATAATACACTTTTTTATAGATCAAAGTGTAAAAGCATTAATATTTTTATATTTATTTTTCCATATGCTAATTAATTATTATTGTATCTATTCTTTTATAAAATAAAGAGGTCGTAAAACCGACCTCTTTATTTTCTTGCATGTTCCTAAGTATATTTAAACTTATCTTTCTAAATTTATATCTTCATATTCCTTTATTTTTTCATTTGATAAAACTGTCTTCATTGTTGATTGTTGATTAATTTTTGTAAATGGTGCCTTAGCCTTAATTGCTGGTGCAATTTTAGCAGCTCCATTAATACATCCACCTTCACACATCATACCTTCAATAAAGTTTCCTTGTAACTTTCCTATTTTAGCCATAGTCATAGTTTTCTTTATCTCAGCCCCACCAGAAACTTTAATAGGTTTAAAGTCTGCTTCAATGCCTTTATCTTTAACATAATTTTCTATAGCACCAGTTAATCCACCACCAGCACCAAATCCTCTAGCAAATATTGAAGCTTGATCAACAACTATATCATCACAATCATTAGGGTCTATACCAAATCCCTCAAATAAAGCTAATAATTCTTCAAAAGTTAATACATAATCAACCGCATCCTTTATTGATTCTCTTAATGCTTCTGTCTTTTTAGCAGTACATGGTCCTACAAATATTACTTTTGCATCTTTATCATTAGCTTTTATATATCGTGCTGTTGCAACCATTGGTGAAACAGTTCCTGATATCCTTACTGCTTGATCTGGCACTATTTTTTCGATGTAACTTAGAAATCCTGGACAACATGAATTTGTCATGTATGGATCACCATTCTCCATTCTTTCTACAAATTCATTACTTTCATGTACGGTAACAGCATCAGCTCCACAAGCTGCTTCAATCATGTCAGTAAATCCTATTGCTTTAATTGCATTCTTAACTTGTCCATAAGTTGTCTTCATTCCAAATTGTCCAGTTATTGCTGGTGCAACTACTGCATATACCTTTTGTTCGCTAGTTATTTGCTTTACAACTTTAACCAATGAGCTCTTATCTTCTATAGCTCCAAACGGACATGCTGCCATACAAGCTCCACAATTAACACATTTATCTTCCTTTATCATAGCTCTTTTATCTTCATTTATATCCAATGCACCTGTTGGACAAGACTTTTTACAAGGTCTCATATCTTCTGCTATAGCATCATAAGGACATGCCTTTTTACACATTCCACATTCTTTGCATTTGTCTGGATCAATATGTGCTTTACCATTAACATAAGTAATAGCGCCAAAATTACACACACTTTGACATTTATGAGCTATACAATTTCTACATGCATCAGTAACTTCAAACTTCTTTGTTGGACACATGTCACAGGCATTCTTTATAACATACAATATTTGTTTTTCTTCTTCTATATCAATTAATTCATCTGCATTTTCGCCATTTGGGAAAAATCCTGCAGCTAATTTTGATCTTTCTAATAATATATTTCTTTCGCGCACAACACTATCTCTATATGTAGGTTCTTCTCCCTTAATCATATCATATGGTATTTTTTGTAGTTCCTCTTTGGTTACTTTATCTTCTTTCGCTAATTTAACAATGTTAGTTAATACATCATGTTTTAATTTTACAAGTTGATTTTCAAATTTGAACATCTCTTTACACTCTCCCACCAAATTTATTGTTTTATACTTGTCATGATGAAATAATTATATCATATTAATAATATAATTATAGTAATAATGATATTGTTCTAATTTTCTGAATTTAATTTAAACAAATACAACTTAATAAACTGTGAGTTGAACTTTTAAAATTAAATCTATTATACTTATTGTTATTAGTCATTAATTATTCATAAGATATATTATAATTTATACTTTTATATTATTTTCTCTTGCATAATAAAATAAATATTGTTGCGCAAAACCAGATAAATCTCCAAACTTATTTCTTCCAAAAATCCTAATCTTATTTAATGATCCCTCTTCTGCTCCATAAAAATGTATCATAGCGCGTTTTACCCATACATCTACCGGAAACGCTGAAGATTTCCCCATAGAAAACAACATTATACAATCAGCTACTTTTGCACCAACTCCTTTAAACTCTTGAAGAGCTATGTGACATTCATCATCATTTAAACTTTTGATATAATTTAAGTCATATTTCATAAAAGATTTTTCCTCATTGTTATCTAAACATTGTATTTCTTTTGTTGCACTATATAAATTTTGAATCGTATCTATTATGTATTTACTTCTAAATGAAGCTCCTGTTTCTTGGATTTCTTCTAAAGTAGCATCTTTTATTTGATCTATTGTTGGGAATGCATAATAAGTATTTCCTTTAAAATCAATTTTATTTCCCCATTTAGTTGATATTTTATTTACAGTCTTTTTTATTGATGGAATATTATTTCTTGCTGAAATAATAAAACTAATCAGTATTTCAAATGGATCTTGATTTAAAACTCTAACCCCATATCCAAATTCAATACTTTGTCTAAGTAAATTATCTTTTGATAATTCTTTCTTTACAGCTGAATAATCTCTTTTTAAATCAAAATAATTTAACCAAATATTATTAAAATCTTCTTCAGAAGTATTATAAATTATTATATTGTTTCCATCAGCTTTTAGTTCTATTAATTTTCCAAAGGCAATAACAATAAAGTTATCTTCTGCTATTTCTTCAAATCTAAAAATTTGACCACATTCAAATATTTGTTTTAGCTTAAAATTCTTAACTTCTTTAATAACTATATAATTTTCAAAAACTTCGATTTTATTATAATCCATACTACCATCCTTTTCCTTTTTGAATAATTTTCTCTAACACTTCTGATGCTGTTTCTACCATTACTATACAACCATCTTCAGACTTTCTATATTGTTTCCTTAATTCAATGCAATTATTACTACCAAGTCTTTCTTTAAATATTTTTATGAATTCTCTAGTCATATCTCTAACAGCTGGAGTCTTATGTCCACTTACTTCTGTAAACATAATTCCAATCACTGCTATTGACCCAGATATTACTCCACATACATCTCCAACTGCCATCCCACCGCCAAAGGCTGCCATTGTTTTCAACGTTTCATGTGATAGTTTTAAATCATATTCTTCATTGGCCGCATAAATTAAACATTCAGCACAATTTAAATCATATTCATCATTCCAATATTTTTTCACCATTTCTTTTAACATCTTGACACCCACTTTACTAAAAATAATTCTTTCTTAATATATTATATCACTTTGTTTATTAGTCCATAACTTATTAAGCATGACATAATTAAAATAAATACTTTATACCATATATAAAATTATGACATGAACAAATATGATATAAAAAAGGTTCCAGTAATAACTTACTGAAACCTTTTAGACCTATTAAAAAAAATAATTTATATTAAATTAAAAATCGATTTCTCTTCCATAATATGCGCATTCAAATATTTTCTTCATCTCATCCTTATTTAATTGTCTTGGATTAGATCCAGTACAAGCATCTTGAAGTGCTCTTTCTGAAATTAAGTCAACCTTTGAATTAAATTCTTTTTCATCAATACCATATTCTTTTAATGTACCTGGTATTGACATTTTCTTATTTAATTCTTTAACTAAGTTTATTAATGATTCAACTAATTCATCATTATTACTTCCAGCTAAGCCAAGTTGTTTTGCTATTTTTGCATATCTATCTGCACATGTTTTCTTGTTAAACTTTATTACATGTGGTAAATATATAGCATTTGCACATCCATGAGGAATATGGAATACTGCTCCTGTTTTATGAGCCATACTATGACTTATTCCTAACAATGCATTAGAGAACGCCATTCCTGCTAAACATTGAGCATAATGCATTTGTTCTCTTGCATCAATATCTCCTTCATATGACTTAATTAGAAATTCATTAATCATTTCAATAGCTTGTACAGCTAAAGGATCACTAAATGGTGAATGTAATGTTGCTACATAAGCTTCAATCGCGTGAGTTAACGCATCCATTCCTGTATGGGCTGTTAACTTTGCTGGCATTGTTTCAGCTAACTCTGAATCTACTATAGCCACATCTGGAGTTATATTAAAATCTGCTAAAGGATACTTTATTTCAGTCTTATAATCTGTAATTACAGAAAAAGCTGTTACCTCTGTTGCTGTTCCACTTGTTGATGGAATTGCTAGAAATTTAGCTTTACTTCTTAATTCTGGTATTGTAAATGGATCCTTGATATCATCAAAAGTTTTTTCAGGATGCTCATAGAATACCCACATTGCTTTTGCTGCATCTATCGGAGATCCACCACCCATAGCTATAATCCAATCAGGTTTAAAATCTTTCATTACTTCAGCACCTTTAAATACTGTTTCAACTGACGGATCTGGTTCTATTCCTTCGATTAATTTTACTTCTATACCAGCTTCCTTTAAATATGACAGAGCTTTATCAACAAATCTAAATCTCTTCATTGAACCGCCACCAAGTACTAATACTGCTCTTTCACCTTTAATGTTTTTTAATTGTTCCATTGATCCTTTTCCATAATAGATATCTCTTGGCAATGTAAATCTCATCATAATTTTAATAACCCTCCTAAAATATTTTTTTGTAACACATATGTTTTAATAAACTTTGTTCATTAAAATAGTAATTGTTTATAACTACTGTAATTCTTTACAATTGTTGTAATTCAAAATATATAATACTATTAATAACATTTATATTACTACATATACTATTTCTACAAGCATATTGGTAATACCTTTCTTTTTTTAGAAAAACTCTAAAAATGTTAAAAACTCCCAAAAGCAAATTGCTTTTGGGAGTTTTTATTTCACCTACAATTATCTTGAATAATCGTAGAATCCTTTTCCTGATTTTCTTCCTAACCATCCAGCTCTTACATACTTTCTTAATAAGCTGTGAGCTCTGTACTTAGTATCTCCTGTTTCATTATATAAAACATCCATGATAGCTAAGCAAACGTCTAATCCAATAAGATCTCCTAATGCTAAAGGTCCCATTGGGTGATTAGCGCCATATTTCATAGCTGTATCTATATCTTCAACTGAAGCGATTCCTTCTGCATATATTCCGATAGCTTCATTAATCATTGGGATAAGAATTCTGTTTACTACGAATCCTGGAGCTTCTGCAACTTCTACAGGGTTCTTTTCAATAGCAACTGATAATTCTTTAACTTTATCAAAAGTTTCTTGTGATGTAGCCATTCCTCTGATAACTTCAACTAACTTCATTACTGGAGCTGGGTTAAAGAAATGCATTCCTATAACCTTATCTGCTCTCTTTGTAGCTGAAGCAACTTCTGTTATTGATAATGAAGAAGTATTTGATGCTAATATAGTTGATTCTTTACAGATACCATCTAATTCAGCAAATATTTCTCTCTTAATTTTCATGTTTTCAATAGCAGCTTCCACTACTAAATCACAGTCAGCAGCTAACTTCATATCAGTTGTTCCTGATATTCTTGAAAGAATTTCTTCTTTAACTTCTTCAGTCATCTTTCCTTTAGCAACTTGCTTAGTTAAACCTTTGTTGATTCCAGCTATTCCTCTTTCAACAAATTCATCTTTTATATCTCTTACAATTACTTCATAACCATGTTGTGCGAACGCTTGAACTATTCCAGCACCCATTGTTCCAGCACCAAGTACAAAAATCTTTTTCATCAATTATTCCCCCTTAAATTTTTTTATTTATAAGTATCCTTCATCAAAATATAAATCTTTTGATGAAGGATTAAAGTCTGCAATATTTAAATTATTCAGCACTCTTTATAGCTTTAGCTTGAGCTATTAATTCAGGTAAAACCTTAGTAACATCTCCAACTATAGCGTAATCTGCAACTTTCATCATTGGTGCAGTTTCATCTTTGTTTATTGCTATAATCATATCTGAGTCTTGCATACCAGCAACGTGTTGAATAGCTCCTGAAATACCGCAAGCTATATAGATTGATGGTCTTACTGTCTTACCAGTTTGACCAACTTGGTAATCTCTGTCTATCCATCCATTATCAATGGCAGCTCTTGATCCAGCTACAGTTCCTTCTAAAGCTTCTGCTAATTCTGCTAGTAGTGCAAAGTTTTCTTTTGAACCCATTCCTCTACCACCAGCTACTAATACCTTAGCTTCTGAAATATCTACAACATCTTTGTGTGCCTTAATTATTTCTATAACCTTAGTTCTAACATCACTATCAGAAAGTTTAACTTCAACTTTTTCTACTTTACAGTTACTTCCGTCAGTGTTGATTTTTCCGAAAACTCCTGGTCTTACTGTAGCCATTTGTGGTCTATGTTCTGGACAAGCAATTGTAGCCATTAAGTTACCACCAAATGCTGGTCTAGTAGCTAATAAAGCTCCTTCTGCAACTTCAACATCTAATGATGTACAGTCAGCAGTTAATCCAGTTGATAATCTAGCTGCAACTCTTGGACCTAAATCTCTTCCAATGAAAGTAGCTCCTATAAATAATATTCCTGGTTTTCTATCATTTGCTAAATCGCAAATAACTTTTGTATAAGCATCAGTAGTATAGTGTTCTAAGTTTTTATCATCTGCAACTAAAACTTCATCTGCACCATGTTCTGCTAATGTTTTAGATAATCCTTGAATATTATTTCCTAGTAATAAAGCTGTTAACTTAACTCCTAATTTATCTGCTATCTTTCTACCTTCACCAAGTAATTCTAAAGATACTTTTTGTAATTCGCCTTCTCTTTGTTCTGCAAAGACCCAAACGCCTTTGTAATCAGTTATATTCATAATAAATTACCCTCCTATTATCCTAGATGTAGTGTTTCTCTTGTAATTTGCCTAACACATAACTTACTGCTTCTTTAGCTGGCTTGTTTACAACTTCGCCTGCTCCTTTAACTTCCTTAGTCATTGACTTTTTAACCTTAGTAGGTGAACCTTTAAGTCCTAATTCAGCCTTGTCTACATCTATATCGTCTGCACTCATAACTTTGATTTGATCATCGTTAGTTGAGAATATATTTGAAACATGCATATATCTTGCTTCATTTAATTCTTCAATTGCAGTTAATAGACATGGAGTTTTTATTTCAATCTTTTCATATCCATCTTCTAATGCTCTATTTACTAATAATGTTCCTGCTTCTTTTACTTCAACGCCTTGAACATAAGTAACTTGAGGTATGTTTAAATGTTCAGCTATTTCTGGTCCAACTTGAGCAGTATCTCCATCGATTGCTTGTCTTCCAGCAAATACTAAATCATAATCTAACTTAGATATTACTCCAGCTAAAGCTTTTGAAGTAGCTAAAGTATCCGCTCCACCTAATGCTCTGTCTGTTAAAAGGATAGCTTCATCAGCTCCCATACATAGTGCTTCTCTTAATGCAGCCTTAGCCATTGGAAGACCCATGCTAACAACTGTTACCTTTGCACCAATAGTTTCTTTTAATTGTAATGCACCTTCTAATGCATGCTTATCTTCTGGATTAATAATTGATGGAACACCATCTCTTATTAGTGTACCTGTTTTAGGATCAATCTTTACAACTGTAGTATCTGGAACTTGTTTTACACAAACTACTATATTCATTAATAAAAGCCTCCTATCTTAAAATGCTTCCTGCGATAACCATCTTTTGAACTTCTGAAGTTCCTTCATAAATTTCAGTTATCTTAGCATCTCTCATCATTCTTTCTACTGGATAATCCTTAGTGTAACCATATCCACCAAAGATTTGAACTGCCTTAGTTGTAACTTCCATTGCAACTTCTGCGGCAAATAATTTAGCTCTTGCAGCATCAACTGTGTATGGTTCTTTGTTTTGCTTCTTGCATGCAGCTTTATATACTAAATGTTTTGCAGCTTCTATCTTAACGTCCATTTCAGCAATATACCATTGTAAACCTTGTTGTGCTGATAATGCTCTTCCGAATTGTTTTCTTTCTTTCATGTAGTTAACTGCTTCTTCAAAAGCACCTTCTGCTATACCTAAAGCTTGAGCTGCTATACCAATTCTTCCTCCATCAAGAGTCTTCATTGCTATACCAAATCCCTTACCTTCTTTTCCAATCATGTTTTCTTTTGGTACTATACAATCTACCATTACAAGTTCAGTAGTTGAAGATCCTCTAATTCCCATCTTATCTTCAAGTTTACCTATTGAGAATCCTGGGAAATCCTTTTCTACTATAAATCCAGTGATTCCTTTAGTTCCTTGACTCTTATCTGTCATAGCAAATATTATGAAAGTTTCAGCAACTCCACCATTAGTTATGAAGATTTTTGATCCGTTTAATACATAGTGATCTCCGTCTAATACAGCTGTTGTTTGTTGTCCAGCAGCATCTGTTCCAGCACCTGGTTCAGTTAAACCAAAAGCACCAATTTTCTTGCCTTGGCAAAGTTCTGGTAAATATTTTTCTTTTTGAGCTGGAGTACCATGTTCATTGATTACTGATGCACATAATGAAGTATGAGCTGAAACTATAACACCTGTTGTAGCACATACTTTTGATAATTCTTCAACAGTTATTATGTATGAAAGAACATCTCCACCAGCACCTCCAAATTCTTTAGCAAATGGGATACCCATCATGCCTAGCTTAGCCATTTTTTGAACGTTTTCCATTGGGAATCTTTCAGTTTCATCGACTTCAGCAGCAATTGGTTTTACTTCGTTTTCTGCGAATTCTCTAACCATTTGTTGTACTAATTCTTGTTCTCTAGTTAATTGGAAATTCATTTAAATTACCCTCCTTATTGATTACACCCTATTGATGATTGATTATATATAAATCTGCAATAGATTTTCAACTTATATTTTATAAAAGATTATTTGTTCTTGAAGCTTTTTTCTCTTCTATCTAAGAATGCAGTCATTCCTTCAGTTTGATCTTCTGATGCAAAACACTTTCCAAAATCTTGTGCTTCAATTAACACAGCTTTATCTATGTCAACTTGCATTCCTCTATTAATTGCATCCTTACAAAGCTTAACAGCAATAGGAGCGTTAGCTATAATTTTATTTGCCATAGCTTTTGCTTCATCCATTAAGTTTTCTAGTGAAACTACTTTATTAGCTAATCCTATTCTAAGTGCTTCATCAGCTTTGATGATATCACAAGTATAGATTAGTTCTTTAGCTTTTCCAAGTCCTACTATTCTTGGTAATCTTTGAGTACCACCAAATCCTGGAGTTATTCCAAGTCCTGCTTCTGGTTGGCCAAATTTCGCCTTTTCAGAAACTATTCTTATATCACATGACATAGCTAATTCACATCCACCACCAAGTGCAAATCCTGATACAGCTGCAATAACTGGTTTATCTAAATTTTCTAATCTTCTAAAAACATTATTACCTAATATTCCAAATTCTTTACCTTGTTGTTCATTAAGCTCTTTCATTTCTGAAATATCTGCTCCAGCAACAAAAGATTTTTCTCCAGCACCAGTTAAGATAACTGCATATACATTACTATCTTTTTCTAAATCTTCTAATACACAATTTAAATCTGTTAATGTTTCTGAGTTCAATGCATTTAAAGCTTTTGGTCTATTGATTGTTACAATAGCTAAATGTCCTTCTTTTTCAAGAATCACATTTTTTAATTCCATGATTATAGTCCTCCTTTAAACTTAATTCTTTATTTATAAATTAATAATTAATAAAATTACATTCTTTCATTAATTAAATTTATTTCAACCACATATTGATTAATAAATTTATCACCTTAGGAATTTAATATGCAAACTTTTTCAAAGTATATATTTCATATGCTTTGCATATTTGAAATTAATGTAAGTACTTTCAAATTATAACGTTGAAAACAAAGTACTTTTTAGTTAATTGTTATAATATTAACAATTAACGTCAAAAAAATAATCGAAATTATCTTCCTTCAATTAAAATTATAATACTTAACCATATTATTTGCAATAAAATATTATATATTAACAGATTTTTTATACTATTCTTATAATTAACAATAATAGTATTATTAATTATAAGACTATTATTGTTGGTGTAATTGATAAATTAATGTTGATACACTTTCACTTAAATGAACATTTTCTACTTTAATTCCATCTGGAACACACAAATCTATTGGTGCAAAATTCCATATTCCTCTTATTCCTCCATGCACTAATTCATCTGAGACTTTTTGAGCACTTTTCTTAGGAACACATATTACTCCAATATCTATTGATTGACAATGTAAGAATTCGCCTAACTCATCAATATCCCTAATTTCAATATCTCTAATTCTCATTCCTACTAATTTAGGGTTAGCATCAAAGATTGCTGTAATCATAATTCCTAGTTTATCAAATCTACTATAATTAGCTATTGCTTGCCCTATATTTCCAGCTCCAACCAACACAGCATTATATTCTTCATCCAGTCCTAATATAGAATTAATTTGAATATATAATTCTCTAACATTATATCCATATCCTTGTTGACCAAAATCTCCAAAGCAATTTAAATCTTGTCTAATTTGAGATGCCGTAAATCCTATTTTTTCTCCTAATTCCTTTGAAGAAATTCTATCTACATCATTTTTCATAAGCTCATTAAGATACCTATGATATTTGGGTAATCTCTTTATAACTGCCATAGATATATTTTTATTTTTATCCATAATATTTTCTCCTTATTTAATACTTAATCTATTTTTTCACAATCTTAGTTTATTATTCTATAATAAATATTACTTAATTTTACTTTCTGATTTTATTAAATTAGTTTTTCTAATAATCCTAAATGTTCAACTAAAATTTGTATTCCCATTAAAATTAGAATTACTCCTCCAATAATCTCAGCTTTGTCTTTAAGTAATTCTCCAAATATTTTTCCAATATATACAGCTGCCCAACTGGTAATAAATGTAATTATTCCAATTAAGAAAACTGCTATAAGTATATTAACATTTAAAAATGCAAAACTAATTCCTACAGCTAAAGCATCTATACTAGTTGCAATAGCTAACATTAAAAATCTTTTACTAGAATGGATGTCAATATTATCATCATCTTTTCCATTTATAGATTCATAAATCATTTTCCCACCTATAATAGTTAATAAAATAAATGATATCCAATGATCCCATTGCTGTATATATTGATTAAATCCTATTCCTAAAATCCAACCAATTAAAGGCATTAATGCTTGAAATCCTCCAAAATACATTCCTGCTTTTAATGCAATTTTTCTTTTTTCTTCTTTTGTCACTTTAAGCCCCGTAGTAAGGGACACTGCAAAAGCATCCATAGCTAACCCTATAGATATAAATATGATTGATACAATTGACATTTATTTTCCTCCCTAGTTTATGATAATATAAAAAGCTACTTTTTTCTAGTTTTATCTGAAGTAATATCTTCTTATTTAAAATTATAGTATACTTTTTTAGTATTTTATTGTCAATATTGCCATAAATCTTTAACTTATGCATCTAAAAAATAAGATATGAATTTAAAAATCCAATTCATGAAATCTTATGAATTGGATTTTTTAACTTAGGCATCTCCAAATAAATAACTAGTTAGTCTTCTTGTCTTTTTTAACTATACTGCGTCAGCAAAGGCAGCTAATAACAATAATATTAACTGCCTTTACTTCTTTGTCTAGTTCAAAAAATTCTAAGAATCTTTTGCTCGTTATTTATTTTACAATGCCTTATTTATCTTTAAACTATATCTTAAGTGCCCTCATAGAATTTAATACTGCAATTAATGTAACTCCAACATCTGCAAATACGGCTTCCCACATTGTAGCTAATCCAAAAGTTCCAAGTATTAACACAATTATTTTAATTCCAAGTGAGAAAATAATATTTTGCCACAATATTTTATTAGTCTTTCTACCAGCCTTAATGGCATCTACTAAAGCTAGTGGGTTATCCTTCATTAATATGACATCTGCTGCTTCTATTGCTGCATCTGATCCAATTCCCCCCATAGCTACACCTATGTCTGCTCTTGCAAGTACTGGTGCATCGTTAATTCCATCTCCTACAAATATCAACTTACCATTTGACTTTTTTTCTTTAATTAAATTTTCCACCTGTACTACTTTATCTACTGGTAAAAGCTCACTCTTAAAATCATCTACTCCAAGATCTATTGCAACTTGTTCTGCTACTAATTTACTATCTCCTGTAAGCATAACTATTTTGTTTATACCTAAAGCTTTTAATTTTTTTATTGATTCCTTCGAATCATCCTTTACCTCATCCGCAATTACTATATTTCCATTGTATACCCCATTAATTGAAACATAAACAACTGTTCCTACTTTAGTTACTTTTTCACAATCAATATTTTTGTCTTTCATTAATTTGTAATTACCTAAAATCACTTCTTTGCCTTGAATCGTAGCCTTTATTCCATGACCTGATAATTCTTCATAATTACTAACTTCTTCTTTATTAATTTGTTTCTTATAAGCCTTTACTATTGATTGAGCTATTGGGTGGTTAGAAAAACTTTCTGCTAATGCTACAATCTTTAGTAATTCATCTTTATCTATATATAGTGAATTTATTTCAGTAACTTTAAATACTCCTTTAGTCAACGTTCCAGTCTTATCAAATACAACAGTATCTATTTTTTTAAGAGCTTCAAGATAATTTCCGCCTTTAACTAACACTCCCTTTTTAGATGCTCCTCCAATTCCTGCAAATAATCCTAAAGGTACAGAAACAACCAAAGCACATGGACAGGATATAACTAAAAAAATTAATGCCCTATAAATCCAATCAGAAAAAACTGCTCCTTTAACTATAATAGGAGGAATTATTGCAACAGCTAAAGCTAAAAATACGACTATAGGTGTATAAACCCTAGAAAATTTCGTAATAAACTGTTCTGTTGGAGCTTTTTTATTACTTGCATTTTCAACCATCTCTAAAATTCTAGAAATAGTAGATTCTCCAAAGCTTTTATTAACTTTAACTTTAATAACTGAATTTAAATTAATACTTCCAGACAAGATTTCATCATCTTTGTATACTTCTCTCGGCATAGATTCTCCTGTTAATGCAGATGTATCTATTGCACCTTCTCCTTCAAAAATTATTCCATCAAGTGCAACCCTCTCACCTGGCTTAATTATAATTATATCATTTACCTTAACTTCCTCTGGTGAGACTTTTCTTTCTCCACTTTTAGTTAAGAGATTTGCATACTCTGGTCTAATGTTCATAAGTGAAGTAATAGACTTCCTTGATTTATTAACAGCATAACCTTGAAATAATTCTCCAATCTTATAAAATATCATAACTCCTACAGCTTCAGGATATTGTCCTATAACTAAAGCCCCTAATGTAGCTATGCTCATTAAAAAATTCTCATCAAACACCTCTCCTCTTAAAATATTTTTAAAAGCAATTCTTAATACATTTTCTCCAATTAAAGCATAGCTTAAAATAAATAGACTTATATTCAAATAACTCTTTTCTTTGAAAAACATAGCTATGATATACAGTAAAATTCCTATAATTGCTAAACTATTTTTTTGTAAAAAATCTTTTTTTTCAAATGAATGCGAATGATTTTCATTTGAATGATTATTATTATCACTTGAGTGAGAATGTCCATGACTTTCATGTAGATGATAGTGCGTAGAACAACAATCCCCTTCTTTACATGAGCTTTTATACATTTTTAAATTATTGTTATTTTTTTTATATTTACTTACAACAACATCTGGCTCTAATTCTTTAACTATCTTTTTTATTTTATTAATAACTTCTTCTTCATTACTTTTTTCATTTATACTTATTATAATAATTCCAAGAGAAAAATTTATATTTGCTTCATTTATTTCTTTTAAAGCATTTACCTTAGCTTCTATTTTATTAGCGCAGTTAGCACAATTTAATCCTTTTAATAAGATCTTAATTTCATTTGTCAATTACATCATCTCCTACTCAATAATATGTTTAAATCCTTCATTGAATATATGTTTTATATGTTCATCTTCTAATGAATAATAAACAACCTTACCAGCTCTTCTAAACTTTACAAGCCTTGAAGCTTTTAAGGTCCTTAATTGATGAGACACTGCAGATTGAGTTATTCCTAAAACTGCTGCTAAATCACATACACACATATCTGATTCAAATAAAGCACATAGTATCTTTACCCTAGTAGAATCACCAAACGCTTTAAATAATTCTGCTAGGTCATATAGAATTTCATCTTGTGGCAGTAAATCCTTAACCTTTATTACTGTATCCTCGTGAATTGTATTGCAACTACAACTTTCAACATTTATATTTTCTTTAATCATAATACCCCTCCTTGAAACATATGTTCATCTGTTCATATGTTTAATTGTATTATATGCATTTTATTTTATTTATGCAACAAGTTTTAATAAATAAAATAAAAAAAATTCGCCTAAATTATTAAGACGAATTTTTTTACAAGTACTTAAGGCATATTGAAATAAATAACAAGTCAATATGCCTAAATTGCTTTAATTACTTTATTCTCATTTAAAAATACATTATTTAAAATCATATTTACTACACTGTCGCAAACATAATATGAGTAAGTCAAATCATTTTTATAATCTAATGATCCTTTATATTGTTCTTGTAAATCTAATATAAACTCTTTAACATTATTCACTGTTATGTTTGAAGTTATAATTCCTGTTGGTTTAAATTTTTTAGCTACCTTTGCTAAATCTTTTTCATACATCATATGATTTTTAACTTGACTCGTACTCTTAAATTCCCATCTATAGTAATGTGGAGCACAAAAATAATCACATAAAAAATGACATATAACTCCTAATTCTTCACTAAATTTATTAACAGAAAGTTTATAATAAATATCCTCTAGTGATAATGAAGCTAACTTTATTATTTTTGAAATTATAATATCTATACTTTCATTAAAATAATGTTTCATTAGTTTATATTTTGATACACAATCTGGCTTTATATTTCCCCATATAAATCTATAATCATTAATTAAGTAAACACTCTTACTATTTGCATAATTAAAAATATTTTCCCCAACAAGTTTATGAGTATTAATCATCAATTTAATACCACATCCTCTCAATATTCTCATCTCATATACTTTTAATACCCTTATCAAAAAAATAATATATATTAATTAAGAGATATTATGAATCACTTATTAATATATATTTATAATAATATTATATTCATATTTTTACAATAATTTTATTGCAATTATTTTATGGTAATTATATTAAGATACATTATTTAAGTTAAATATATGTATTCTAAAAAATTTTATTCACATTAATTTACTTTATGCTTTCGCACTGTTTTAAATATATGTTGATATTGCTACATATTGTTCAGCATGCTAAAGAATTGGACTTAAGGACATCTAACTAATTAAGTTATATATTAAAAATATTATATTTATATGGTTAATATCTAAATAAATAATAGATATACTGAATAAATTCAAATGAACAATGATTTTTAGAATATATATAGCTTAATTATTTCCACTCTCCTGTATTCCTCTTCTAAGAAAAATAAGAGTGCTAAAAAGTATAAACTACAACTGAATAATAGTTCATATTATACTTTTTTAACGCTCTTTCATTTGCGTATATTGTTATAATTAAAACATTTTTCACAGAAACTTTTTATATTCATTTTCATCACTTAACTTATTTAATAAATGCTTTATTTCTTGATCTTTATTTTTATCCATTACAAGTATTACATCTCCTGCATCTACTATTACCAAATCCTTTACTCCAAATCCAATTACTAAATTTTTTCCTCCAAAAACAGAACAATTCTCACATTCTTCAACATATACATTTTTAGATATATTGTTATTTCTATATATCTCCAAAAATCTACTTAATGCACTGAAACTTCCGATATCATCCCAATTAAAATCACACTTTATTACATATGCTTTTCTTGTTTTTTGCATAACTCCAAAATCTATAGATATTCCATCAATAAGATCATACTGTTCTTTAGTAACCTCTTCCTCATCATCTTCTCCAATATGCTTATATATTTCCATCAAAGGCTTGTGCATCTTTGGAAGATATTTTTCTATTTCTCTTAATATAACATCAGCTCTAAAAACAAACATTCCGGAATTCCATAAATAAGTGCCCTTTAACATGAAATCCTTTGCTACCTCTAAATTAGGTTTTTCAGTAAATCTAGCTATTCTATAAGTGGATATATTACCACTAGTCCTATCGCCCATTTCAATATACCCATAGCCTGTTTCTGGACGAGTTGGTTCTATACCTAAAGTTACTATGCACCTTCTTCTGTTTGCCATTTCTACGGCTTGACATAAAGTATCAGTATATTGTTTTTCCCCTTGAATATAATGATCTGATGGTAATACTACCATTACTGCATCAGCATCTTGCTTTAATAGTTTAACTGCTGAAAGACCTATGCAAGTAGCAGTTTCTTTATTCGCAGGTTCTATAAAAATATTGTCTTTATTAATTTCTACAAGTTCTTCTTTTATCTTATTTTCATAATCTTTATTAGTTACAACATAAATATTGTCTTTATCTATTAAAGGCTTCACTCTATCTACCGTATTAACTAAAAAACTCTTGTTATTAATAACCTTTAAAAATTGTTTTGGTTGATTGGCTCTTGAGAGAGGATATAGTCTACTGCCTTTACCTCCAGCTAAAATCAGCCCGTATATCACGCGTTTTCAACTCCATGTAATGATATTAATTTAATATATGTAGAAATATTAACATTTGTGAAAAAACAATCTATTACATATATTATTTTCTTCATAAATATCAATATTAGGCATTATAAAATAAATAACTAGTCAAATATTCTTAAGATTTTTTGAACTAGACAAGGAAGTAACGTCAGTTAATACTACTATTATTAACTAACTTTGCTGACTCAGTGTAGTACAAAAAAGATAAGAAAACTGACTAGTTATTTATTTAGAAATGCCTTATGCTATCCAAGCACCATGTTCATTTAAAGTATAACCATTAACTTTAGTACTTGTAGCCATAATTCCATTTGACCAACAATAATACCAATTACCTTTATCATATATCCATCCAATTTGCATTTTACCGTCTCGTCCTAAATAATACCAATTATCATTGTCTTTAAACCAATTAGTAGCATTTTCTCCTGAATTCCTCTTAAAATACCATGAATTATTTTGATTATACCAATGTCCACCATTATAATATTCTGAAATATCACTCTCTTTATCATTATTATAATCAATGTATGCCATTGAAGAACTATAATAACTATAATTAGCTGATGGATACTTTGTCCTATCCCAGCTAAAACCATTGCTTGCTAAAAAGTTATCACTTATAAGCAAATACTTATCTCTAATTATACTATCATTATTGGTTATATCTAAATGATACCAATTTCCATTAATTTTAACTAAATTCCAGCCATGAGGGCCACCATTAATAGTTCCAACTACAATTCTACATTCTATTCCGGCAAGTTTAAACATTTTATACGCTGTCATGGCGTAACCTTGACATATGGTTGTCCCTGTTGTTAATGCAGAATATACATTATCTGATTTAAGGCTATAATCATATTTATATATTTTTACTATGTAATCATTTATTGTTTTTACCTTATCAATATCACTCATATTAGGATCAATCATATTGTTTACTATTCTTTTCAATTCTGAATCTATGTAATTTTCTTGTTCTTTTGTTGTTCTATAAGTTACTTCAGCTATATATTCTGAATTTCTTTTTAATATTTTAAATTTATCAATAGATCTTTCTAAATAATCATCATTTTCAGACGCACTTTTTAATAAATCCATAGTATCATTCCCATCATAAGAAAATTCAAAATTTTCATCCCAATTCTGTAAATGATTATACATACTGTTTTCTAAATCTTGTGCATCATAAAAGCTTTCACTTGCAAATGCAGGTAATGTTGTGATTAATGTTATGTTTGTTATTACTATTAGTACAAGTGCTATATTTCTTATCATTTTTTTCACTTTAAAACACCTTCTTTCTCTGTATATTATTATATCGTCTGTAAAATCAAAACTGTATAGGTTTCAATTAAATTTATGAGTGTAATTATATTCCAGCATCTAATATAAATAGATTTCTAAGTCTCAGTTGGGTTTTAGACTCTATCTGAAACTTAGAAATCGTTATATAATGAGCATTCAGCTTTTATCTCCCACTTATAGAAGTAGGAGTGTTACGGGTGATAACTATCGGATAAATGTAGATTATTTAGGCATATTCTAAAAAAATAACTAATCAATATGTTAGTATATCTTGTACCATGCCTTGTCCATATAATTCCCTTATAGTTAATACTATAAAAGTACTACCTCTCTTGGTATAGCACAAAATATACATCACATAATCGACTGTTATTTTCTTTAATATGCCTTATTAGTTTTTCCACAACATTTTTTAAATTTCTTACCACTACCACATATGCAAAGATCATTTCTACCTACAGACTTTTCTGTTTTTACAGTAGTTATATTTCCTCTTCTTTCATTAATACTAGCACCTTTATACTTCCAAATTCTAATATTACTAATAAACTTACTAATAACATTACTCATGTAATCTTTAATATTCTTATTACTTTCATCCATTAATTCTAACATTCCACTTATAGTTTCTTTTAGTTCATTTTCTTGAATATCTAAAGCTAAATCTTTCATAATATTTATTACCATATCTTTAGTAATTTCAAATGTGTTTGTAAACTCTTTATAAAATGCTTTTCCAAATTTAGTTTTATAAAGCCAATCTTCATATAACATGCTAATCAACTCTTCCTTTGTAATCCTAGCATATTCTAAATTCTCGTCTTTATCTATAGTATCTACTAATTCCTTGTAATTCTCTATTTGATTATTTATAAAAAACATTTCCTCTTGTCTATATTCATTATAATAATATTGTCCTTCTCTTATCAATTCTTCTACTTGATAATTTTCTAAATGATTGATAGTATATCTTTTAAATATTTCTTTAATATCATTTATTTTAACAACACCATATGCTTTATTCATTCCTCTATAAAGACTTAGTACTTCACTATTACCTTTTATTATATTTCTATATTCCAATGTATTTTTTTCTTTAATTAAATTTTGTAGTACTTCCGGCATTAAAAATACTGCTTTTCCATCCTTTAGAGATGGAAAAATAATTCCTCGTCGCATAAAATATGCACTTTTCTTTATCTCATCTTCATCAATTTCATCAAAAATTTTTATACCACCATTATCAACATAACTCTTCAAAATTTTATATCTTTCTTCTTCAAAAAAAATCATTTGTTTTTCAATTAATGTTTTATATTCACTAAGAACTTTATCAATTAAGCTATCTTTATTTAAAGTTGATATTTTAATCATTCCAAGATTTTTAGCTATAGTATATGTTGACTCTTTAGATAGACAATTTAATAATTCTTTTATATCAAAGGAATATATACCTTTAATAAACATCCTATCCATTTTGTTTGCGAACTTATCAAATAGGTCCTCAACCATATCTTCGTATAAATCGGGTGAATCATCAATCAAATCTTCTTTGTATTTATTTTCACCTAATTCCTCATTTTTATTTTTTTCTTTATTAGAATAATACTGTTTTTCACTCAAGTAACCATTTCTCCTTTTTTATATGTAATTTTATCACTAAGATATATCTCCAAAACTGATTTTATATACACATTACATTTAAGTCAACTAACATTTATATTTTTATGTTTCACTATTGTAAATACTATTTTGTTTAACTTATCCACATATAATTTAAAATTTTATTATTTATTGTGGATAACTTCTATTTTTTATGAATAACTATCTCTTAAAATTGTCTTGTTTTATTATTATAATAACTCCTTGTAATAGTTAAATTTATGGATCTCATTATAAGCTATATACGTCATCTCCAAATAAATAGCTAAAGTAAGAATATATAATATACAATTGCGAAGTAGCCATTGAAAATTTGTGCTTACTATTTTAACTGGCACAACGGGTTATAATAATATAAACAATCAAAAAAATATCATATAAAAAAGAATGTTCTAATTTTATATTAACTAAAACATTCTTTTACCATACTTTCTATTTGTTTTAATGGCTATGTTTTAAAATAGTGTTGATATTTTAATATAATAAGACTAAATATCTGATGTTCTATAAATAATAATTCACATTATTCTTACAGAAAGTTAATTATTTTATCTTTATTCTTAATAATCTCATCATATCCATTATCATAAATTTCTTTTAATCTAAGCCTATCTCTTTCAAAACGACCTATATTCATATCTACAGTTGGACGAATAACCAGTGCTTGTCCTTTATCTTCTAATTCTTTACAATAATCAAGCTGTTTATTATATATAATATATCTATTTTTTAATACATTAGCTAATTTAGGATACTTCTTCTTATAAACTTTATAAGCTATATTATTAGTTTTTGATTCTTTTTTTCTATATCCATAATTTCTTGTTAATATTATTATATTTTTATCATTACCATCACTTATTGATTTGGCAACAGGTATAGGATCCAAAAGACCACCATCAGCATAATAACTATCTTTTATCTTTACAAATGGAAATAACATTGGTATTGAGCAACTAGCTCTTAATATTAAATTTTTCTCATCTAAACTATCTTGGTCAAAATAATCAACTTTTCCAGTTTCGATATTAAATCCTCCTGCAAGTACTTTCCCATCAAATTCATTAAAAGATTTATAATCAAAAGGACAAAGTTTATTGGGTATTTCATCAAAAACAAAATCCATATCCATTAAAGATCTGAATTTAATTAAGTTTCCATATCCAATATATCTTTTATTATCAATAAACCTATTCATAATTTCTAAATTTCTTCCTCTTTGCTTTGAAACAAAAGAATATCCATTAGTAACTCCTGCAGATACTCCAACTATATATTTTATCTCAGCTTCTATATCTATTAATGCATCTAAAACCCCTGCTGTAAAAAGACCTCTAAATGCTCCTCCCTCTAGTACAAGTCCTGTCATAATTCTATATCCTCACTTACATCTCTTTTAATATATGGCTATAATTTAACTATATTATACCGAAAATAGTATACAAAATTCCAGTAATTACTTTATTATCTTTTAAAATTTGGCTATGTTTTAGAATAGTGTTGATATTGTTATATTAATCCACTTTAAAAATATTTAAGGTTTTCCTTTATATATTATTCTATATTATACAAATAAAACTACCATTTTAGATAGTCTTATTTATTAATATATTTTCAGAATATTAATAATGATTTACAAGAAAAAACTAATAATCCTGCAAATAAAACATAAGCTAAACATACTTTTATAGTTGAATTAAATATCTTTCCTTCACTACCTGCAAGTCCTGTAGCAGCAGTTGCTACAGCTATGCTTTGAGGCGAAATCATTTTTCCTGCTGTTCCCCCCATTACATTACTTGCTGCAAGCCAATATGGATTTATGCCAATCGACTTTGCAGCCTCCACTTGAAGACCTCCAAATAAAACATTTGCTGAAGTGTCACTTCCTGTTACAAATGTTCCAAGTGCTCCTATAATAGGGGATATAAATGGATAAAATCTACCAGTTACAAGTACCAGAACACCTGCTATTGATTTAATGATTCCACTATACCCCATTATTTTTGCCAAAACTACAATGGAAATTATAGTAATTACTGATTTAGACATTTGTTTAAGGGTTTTAAATAAAATACTTGTTATCTCTTTAAATTTAACACCTTGAATGATTCCTCCAATATAAGTAGCTATTATAATCAAAGTTCCAGGACTTACAAGCCAAGAAAATATATATGGCTTTGCATTTACGCCTTTATAAATATAAACAGATGTTTTCACTGCTGCTAATGGCTCATATATAACAGGAAATAAAGGTGAACATAGAATTATAAACAAAAACAAAAGTATAAAAGGAGTCCATGCTAAAAGAGCCTTTTTAGGTGAAATCTCCTCTCCTTTATAAACAGTTTTAACTGCGTATTGAGGATCTTTTGTGTTCCTATAGAACTTATTGGCTATAACAATAGTCAAGCCCATAGATACAGCTCCTCCTATAACTCCAGGCAATTCAGCACCCATATACTTTGCAACAAATATTTGTGGCAATGCAAATCCTAATCCAGATACTAACGTGATTCCGAATATACCTTTTATAGCCTTTGAACTTTTTCCTGTTATTATAACTAATGCAAATGGTATTATCAGTATCATTATAAATAACTGAAGTGTTATAACATATGACAACTGCCTTACGTCTAAATTAGTAACCTCGGCTAAGGTGGTTACTGGTAAGCCTATAGCTCCAAATGCTGTAGGTGTAGTATTTGCTATTAAACAAATAATAGCTGCAAATACTGGCTCAAAGCCTAATGCTGCAAGAATACTAGCTGGTATTGCAATAGCAGTACCAAATCCCGAAATTGCTTCAAGAAACCCACCAAATCCCCAAGATAATATTAATACTAAAATTCTTTTATCATTAGTTACACTGGTCATCATTTTTTTTATAGTTTCCATACTCCCAGTATGTACAGACAAATTATATGTAAAAACAGCTGCTATGATAATTATAACTATTGGCCATAACGCTAATGCTACTCCCTCTAATCCTGATGTAACTGCTTCTTTAATACTCATTTTCCACACAAATATTGAAAGTAAAAATGTAATTAAAAGTGCGATAGGACATGCTTTATATCCTGGTATTTTTAATTTACCTAAAGAAATCATAATCCATATAATGGGTATGCAAGCTATCAAAAAATATAAATACACTATTGACTCCTCCAATTTGAGTAATATATCACACATATTTTAACTTAATCTCATTTTTACAATAAAAAAAGTTTATTATATTTAGTTTATACACAAGTAGTTCCTCTTATACTAAAAGGTACTGTTAATATTTACATTAACAGTACCTTAATGATGAGGTCTTATTTTCTTTAATATGCCTTACTCAAATATTTTTCCTGGGTTTAGTATATCCTTAGGATCAAATGCTAATTTAATTCCTTTCATTATAGACAGTATTTCACTGGAAAGTGATTGTTTTAAATATGGTTTTTTTGCGAATCCTATTCCATGTTCTCCTGATACTTGTCCTTTTAATTCTTTAGCTCTTTCATACATATCTTTCATAACAAGTTCTAACTTCTCGTGCCATGTCTTTTCATCTAGAGCATCTCTTAATATATAAATGTGTAAATTTCCATCTCCAGCATGGCCAAAACTCTTTATTCTAATTTCAAATTTATGTTCAAGCTCATGAGTAAACTTTACGAATTCTCCTATCTTATTTCTTGGTACAACAACATCAACTTCATCCATTTCTGTAGTTAATGCCTTAATAGCTTCAAGGAAACATCCTCTAGCTGACCAAATTGATTCTTGTCTTTCCTCTGTATCAGAAATAAATACATCTAATGCACCAGAATCTAAGCATATATTTGCAACATTTTCATAAGCTTTTTCAACTTCTTCTGTAGAATTTCCATCAAAGGTTAATAAAAGATAAGCATCTGAAGATTTATCAGGGAAACTTTTTCCTAAAAATTCTTCTGCAGCTAATATTGCTTCTCTTTGCATAAATTCAATTGCTGTTGGTATTGACTTAGATTTAATTATCTTAGGTACAGTATCTATAGCATTTTCAAGACTTTCAAACGGTATAAGTAAACTTAGTGATTTTTTAGGAAGTGGTAATAACTTTAAAATTGCCTTTGTTACTATTCCTAAAGTTCCTTCTGAACCAACCATTAAATCTTTTAATGCATAACCTGAACTATTCTTTACTACTTTACCACCTAAATTTATTATCTCTCCACTTGGTAATACTACTTCTAATCCTCTTACATAATCCCTAGTTACGCCATACTTTACAGCTCTCATTCCCCCTGCATTAGTACTTATATTTCCTCCTATTGTAGCTGACTTCTCACCTGGATCTGGTGGATAAAATAAATCAAATTCTTCAACATATTTACTTATCTCCATAAGTAAAACTCCTGATTCTAATGTAAGAGTAAGATTTTCTTCATCAATCTCCAATATTTTATTCATTCTACTAAGATCTATAACTATTCCACCTTTAAGTGGAACAGCTGAACCAACAAGTCCTGTACCTGATCCTCTTGGAGTCACTGGGATACAATTTTCATAAGCATATTTCATTACTTTTGAAACTTCCTCTGTACTTATAGCTTGAACTACTATATCAGGCATTTTCTTTATTCCGCCTAATTCATCATGACTATAATCTTCATTTATTGTTTCTCCAAAAAACACTCTTTCTTTATCATTTTCTGCAATAGATAATATATATTCATAATCCTTAAATTCAGCTTGTTTATAAGTCATAGCCCTATGCCTCCTTGCTCATTTTTATTTTTTCTATAAGTTGTGGAATAACTTCGTATATATTACCCACTATTCCATAGTGTGCTACTTTAAATATTGGTGCTTTTTCATCGGTATTAATAGCAAATATATAATCTGAATTGTTCATTCCTGCAGAAAATTGTACTGCTCCAGAAATTCCACATGTTATTATTAATCTTGGCCTTACAGTCCTTCCACTTAATCCTATTTGTCTTTTTGCATCAACCCATCCTGATTCAATTAATGGCCTGGTACATGCAAATTCTGCTCCTAAAAGATTAGCTAATTCTTTTATCATAGATAAATCTTTTTCTGATTTAATACCTCTACCAGCTGCAACAATTACCTCCGCATCACTTATTCCTACTTCTGTATCCTTTGGTTTTATTTCAAGTGCTTTAATTCCCGAAACAAGTTTATCCTTACTTATATTGCATGAAACTATTTCTCCACTAATCTCATTTGTCCTTTTAGGTGCTGTCATTACTTTATATCTAACTGTTGCGAGTTGTGGTCTAGAATTAGGCGTAACTATTTGTGCCATTATATTTCCGCCAAATGCTGGTCTAATTTGAACTAAATCAGTATTCTCTTTTATATCTAAAATTGTGCAATCAGCTGTAAGTCCAGTTCTAAATCTTGCGGCCATTCTAGGTGCAAGAGACCTTCCTATAGTTGTAGCTCCTACTAATATTGCTGCTGGCTTTATATTATTTATAAAATCTTCAAATGCAGCTGCATAAGGTTCTATTCTAAAATATTCTAGTTCTTCTTCATCATATACAAAAACCTTATCTACTCCATAATGTAATAACTCTTGTGCTTTATCAGAAATTTTCCTACCAATAAATACACAATACACAGGTTGATTTATTTTTTCAGCTAATTCTCTTGCTTTACCTATTAATTCATAAGTTACAGGATGAATCTTTCCATTTACATGATCTACATATACAGCAATTCCCTTCCAAAGGCTTTTATCTATAGATTTAACTTCATCTTCTATGTATTCAACAGCTCCTTTGGGACCTTTTTTAACACATAGCTTGCACATTTTACAAGCTCCATTTATTTCAACTTTTCCGTCATTTATTTCAAGAGCACCAAAGGGACATATTTTTATTAATTCTTCATTATTAGGTATATTTTTTTGATTTACAACTAATCTTGCCATAATTTCTTCCCCCTTTTAATATTTCATTTTATAATCATTTCCATAATCCTTTTTAACATTATTTATAAATATAGAACTTAGTATTTGTGACTCTAAAAGAATTTTGCCAGTATAATAATTTACATTTAAATAAACTTTAATGATTTTAATTTAGTTCCTATCTTTTCACTCAATTCACTTGAAGTACCTGTCCAAATTTCTCTATCATTATTAACTTCTGGTGGAAATATTCTTTCAACTTGAGTTGGTGAACCATTTAATCCATACTTCTTCTCATTTTTATCTTTAAAATTATCAAGATTCATAATAGTAACTTCTCTATCCTTAGTTGATACTTTTTTCTTGTAAGAAGGTAACCTTGGTTCAAATATTCCCTTATCTACAGTTATTAAACATGGATAAGATATCTCAACAATTTCTAAACTTTCAGGCATGTCCATTTCAACTATAATAGAATTGTCTTTTACTTCTATTATTTCCTCAACATTAGCTACGTGAGGTATATTTAAATATTCAGCCATTTCTGGGCCAACTTGAGCTGTATCTCCATCTGTAGTTTGTTTTCCACAAATTATAAGTTGAAAATCTCCCATATTTTTAACTCCTTGTGAGATGGTATAAGATGTAGCTAAAACATCTGCCCCACCAAAACGCCTATCTGATAACAATGTTCCTTCATCAGCTCCCATTGTGTACGCTTCTTTAATAACACTAATTGCTTGATTAGGTCCCATACTTAAAACCTTAACTGTTCCTCCGTTACTTTCTCTAATCCTCAATGCTGTTTCAAGTGCATATAGGTCATATGGATTCATTTTTGAATCAATTCCATCTCTTTTTAATACCCCAGTAACTGGATCAACTTCTACCTTAGAAGTTCCTGGCACTTGTTTAATACAAACTAAAATATTCATATAAATACCTCCTATAAACTATATTTTAAAATCCAAATATTGGGCCATAGAAAAATACTATTAGTCCTGCTAGCACAATATAGAATATGCAAACCTTTAAAGTTGAATTTAATATTTTTCCTTCACTTCCAACAATACCAGTTGCTGCTGTTGCAACTGCTATACTTTGAGGTGAAATCATCTTTCCTGCTGTAGCTCCCATTACATTTCCAGCGGCGATCCAATATGGATTTGCTCCAATTGAACCAGCAGCTTGTACTTGTAATTCTCCAAACAAAACATTTGCTGAAGTATCACTCCCTGTTATAAATGTTCCAAGCGCTCCTATTATAGGTGCTATTAATGGGTAAAAACTTCCTGTTATAACTACTAACACATCTGCTATTGATTTAATCATTCCGCTATATCCCATAACTTTTGCTAAAGCTACAATTGAAACTATTGTTATACAAGATTTAACCATTTGTTTAATTGTTTTACCTAAAATTATTGTAATCTCTTTAACCTTACATCCTTGCAACATTCCCCCAATGTAAGTTGCTATAATAATTAAAACTCCTGGAGTTACAATCCAAGAAAAAGTATATGGTTTTGCTCCTGCTCCCGTGTAAATTGGTACTGAAGTTTTTATTTGTGACAATGGAGTATAAATTGCTTTAAATAATGGTGAACATATCATTACAAATAAAAACACTAATATAAATGATAACCAAGCCATAAAACCTTCTTTAAATGAAACTTTATCTCCATCTTGTACATCTTTTTCATCTTCTGTATTTCTATAAAATTTCTTTGCTATAAAGCGAGTAATATAGTTATTAGAAAAGCAATTGGGCATGCCTTATGACCTGCAATTTTAAGTTTCCCTAGTGAGATCATAAGCCAGATAATAGGAATACAAGCTAAAACAAATAATATGTACACATCTATCCCTCCACTTTGGTAAGATATCATACCAATTTGAAATTGGTACTACCACTTATGGCTTTATTATACATCACAAAATAATATGTGTAAACGGTTTTTAAAATTATTTATGAGAATATATTTATATTTTTCCACTTTGATAGAATATCAGGATATTAACAATAGTAGCAATTTGATAAATGTTATTTTAGGCATATTAAAAAAATATAAGGATACTGCCTAAAAATCATCTATAGTATAATCTTTAGACAGTATCCTTATTATTATTTGTAAATTTTATTTATCATATTTGTAAGCTTTCCTAATTAAATCAAAATGTTCTTGCATTGCATTACAAACTTTAACTTCATCTCTAATCTTTAAAGCCTTTACTAAATTTTCATGTATTTCTAATAAGCTTTCCCGACTATTTCCTTCATGTAATATCTTCATTCTAGATGCTTTAATAAATTCATCCATAAGTTGAGATATTACTTCAAGAACATTAATTAGTAGTACATTCCTTGATGCCTTTGCAAGTAAGTAATGAAATTTTATGTCTAATTCAAGACTCTCTTCTTCACTTTCAGCTTCATACATTCTATCTAATATAACGGTTAAGAAATCTATTTCTGTATCTTTTATATTTGTTGCTGCTAATTTAGCGCACTGTAACTCTAAGGTTTCTCTTAAGTCATACATCTCCTTAAGTGAACTTTCTTGAAGCATAAACATAACTGAAAGAGGTTCAAAAAGTGAGTTATGAAAATCTGTTCTTATATAATTTCCTGCTCCTTGTTTACTTTCTACAAGTCCTATTACCTCTAATGCTTTTATAGCTTCTCTTACAGATGTACGTGAAACAGAAAGCGATTCTGCCATTTCTCTCTCTGACGGCAATCTATCTCCCTTTTTAATCTCACCGCTTTTTATTTTACTTTTAATTTGTTCTATAACTTGATCATATACTTTTGGTGTCTTAATAGGTGTGAACATAATTCTTATCTCCTCTTTATAATAATAGTTAAAATTTAGATTCAACTACATTATAACTATTATTGTAAACTAATTGCCAATAATGTGTAAAATAATATCTATTACTTCCTGAAATCTAAATTTATTTTTATCTATTATCCTATAATTAAATAATATCCAATATATTTTATTTTAATTGACAAACATTCATATTTAGAATATATTGTACTTAAGAAGACTTTGTCAACAACATTAATTATAAAATATATTAGGTATTATATTAAAAGGGAGTAGTTTTAAATATAACGTCAACATTCGCGGTTATTTATAGCCTGGTGTTATAACCTTATGGGTAACGAGACTTTTAATATAAGTTTAAGAAATATTTCTTAAACTTATATTAAAGGTCTTTTTTTGTACCTTAAGGGATATTCAAAAAAATAATAAGTCAGTACTCTAGTCTATTTGTCTGATGCAAAAAATAGACATCGTATCTTTGACTTGTTATTTTATTTCACATCCCTAAGCATTTGAAATAAAATAATGAGCAAACTATATAAAAGTGATGTTTTGTTAATTTTTTTGATAATGTATTAATTAAATTAAAAAGGAGATTGGCTAATATGAAAAAATATTTTTGTAAAAGTTGTGAAGACACTCTAAAGGAATTTAATGCTACTTTAGATGGTCTTACAAATGATCAAGTTCAAACTTTTTTAGAAAAATATGGTGAAAACATTTTAACAGAAAAAAAGAAAAAAAGTATTTACTCCATATTTTTAGATCAATTTAAGGATTTATTAGTAATTATATTAATTGCTGCTGCTCTTATTTCTATAGCTACTGGAAATATAGAAAGCACCATAGTAATCTTAGTAGTTATTAGTATGAATGCTATTTTAGGTACTGTTCAATATGTTAAAGCTGAACAATCTTTAAATAGCTTAAAAGCATTATCATCCCCTACTGCTAAGGTTATTAGAAATTCTATTCGGGTTGAAATCCCTTCAAAAGATGTAGTACCTGGAGATATTTTAATATTAGAAGCTGGTGATTTAGTTATTGCTGATGGAAGAATATTAGAAAACTTTTCTCTAAAGGTTAATGAAAGTTCTTTAACTGGAGAATCAGAAAGTGTAGATAAACATTCTGAAATTATAAATAGTGATGAAGTTGCTTTAGGAGATCAAAAAAATATGGTTTTCTCAAGTTCTCTAGTTACCTATGGAAGAGCTACTATTCTCGTAACCAATACTGGTATGAATACTGAACTAGGTAAAATAGCTACACTTATGGAAGAAACTCAAGAAAAAAAGACTCCTCTTCAAGTATCTTTAGATGATTTTTCTAAAAAACTTGCTATAGGAATTATGTTTATTTGTGCTATAGTATTTGCATTAAGCCTTTATAGAGGAAATAATATATTAGATTCTTTAATGTTTGCTGTTGCCCTTGCTGTTGCTGCTATTCCAGAGGCATTAAGCTCTATAGTTACAATTGTCCTTGCTATTGGTACTCAAAAAATGTCTAAAGAACATGCCATAATTAAAAAACTTAGAGCTGTAGAAGGACTTGGATGTGTATCTGTTATTTGCTCTGATAAAACTGGTACTTTAACTCAAAATAAAATGACTGTTAAAAGCATTTTTACTGATAATAAATTAATTTCCTCTAATGATATTAATTTAAATGCTCCACTTAATAATTTTCTTTTAACTAGCTCTGTACTTTGTAATGACTCAACTGCTATTGATGGTAATGAACTTGGAGACCCAACAGAGGTTGCTTTAATAAATCTCGGTCATAACTATTCTATCGATGAAATTTCTTGTAGAAATACTCATCCTAGATTAAGCGAAATACCTTTTGATTCAGATAGAAAATTGATGAGCACATTGCATACTATAGACAAAGATTATATTATGGTTACTAAAGGTGCTATTGATGTACTATTACATAGAGTTTCTTCAATTGAAACTTCAAGCGGTATAAAGCTCTTTACTCCACAAGATAAGAAAAGAATAAATGATATAAATGAAAAACTTTCTTCCAATGGATTAAGAGTTTTAGCTTTTGGCTATAAAAAACTAAATGAGAAAAAAACTCTTACTTTAGATGATGAAAATGACTTCACTTTCTTGGGTTTAATTTCAATGATAGACCCTCCTAGAGAAGAGTCTAAAGAAGCTGTTATGGATTGTATTAAAGCTTCAATTAAACCAATAATGATTACAGGTGATCATAAAATTACTGCATCTGCTATCGCTAAAGAAATTGGTATACTACAAGAAAATGACTTAGCTATTGAAGGACTAGAACTTGATAAGATGTCAGAAACTGAATTACTTTCTAAATTGGAACACATCTCAGTTTATGCTAGAGTATCTCCTGAGCATAAAATAAGAATAGTTAAAGCATGGCAAAAGAAAGATAATATTGTTGCAATGACAGGTGATGGTGTAAATGATGCACCAGCATTAAAGCAAGCTAACATTGGTATTGCTATGGGTATAACTGGTACTGATGTATCAAAGGATGCTGCTGCAATGATTTTAACTGATGATAATTTTGCTACTATAGTTAAATCTATTAGCAATGGAAGAAATATTTATGCTAATATTAAAAATTCTATTAGATTCTTACTTTCAGGAAATATGTCGGGAATACTTGCAGTTTTATATGCATCTTTACGAGCTTTACCTGTACCCTTTGCAGCTGTGCATTTATTGTTTATAAACTTATTAACTGATAGCCTTCCAGCTATTGCTATAGGAATGGAAAAATCAACTAAAGATGTTTTAAATGATAAACCTAGAGATAGTAAAGAATCCATTTTAACCAAAGAATTTATTAAGCGTATAGTTATTGAAGGTTTGTTAATTGGAATATTTACTATGGTATCTTATCACATTGGATTATCTAATGGTCCTGTTGGTACTGCAAGTACTATGGCATTTTCCACACTATGTTTAGCAAGACTATTCCATGGATTTAACTGTCGTGGAAGAAGATCTATTTTTTCATTAGGTGTATTTAAAAATAAATTTAGTTGGATTGCTTTTGGAACTGGATTAGCTTTATTAAATGCAGTTTTATTTATTCCAGTATTTCAAACTTTATTTGAAGTAACTCCTCTTACTGGATCAAATGTTGGATTTATATATTTATTTGCATTTCTTCCTACTTTAATAATACAATTGTATAAAGTTATTAGAGATTTTAGAGAAGACAAATATCAACATATATCTTATGAAAATAGAACTAAATCTAAATCTAAAAAACAAGTTGCTTAATGTATATTTAGCTAAAGGAGGCCATATGAATAAACTAATAGAAAAAGCTAGTCTTACTCATAATTTGAGTAAAGAAGAAATTTTAGAATTATTAAAATGTGATGACATAAATGAAGAATTATTTAAAACTGCTGATAAATTGCGTGAAGAACATTTAGGAAACTATGTTCATTTAAGAGGATTAATTGAATTTACAAATATATGTAAAAGAAATTGTATGTATTGTGGATTAAGAAGAGACAATAAAAATATAAAAAGATATAGATTAACTGAAGAAGAAATTTTAGACTTTGCAAAAAAAGCAGTATCTTATGGATATAAGACAATAGTTCTTCAAGGTGGAGAAGATGATTTTTTCACTAAAGAACGTATGGTTAATATAATAAAAAAAATAAAAAAATTAGGTGTTGCTTTAACCATAAGCTTAGGTGAAAAAACTTATGAAGAATATAAAGCTTTTAAAGAAGCTGGTGCTGATAGATATTTACTTCGTATTGAAACTACTGATAAGAAGTTGTATGAAGATATGGACCCTTTAATGAGTCATGATGAAAGATTAAGTTGTTTAAAAAACTTAGGTGATTTAGGGTATGAAGTTGGAAGCGGTGTACTTGTTGGTCTTCCAAATCAAACTTTAGAGTCTTTAGCAGATGATATATTATTTTTCAAAAAAATAAATGCTGATATGATTGGTATTGGTCCATTTATCCCTAATGAAGATACCCCTTTAAAAGATTGTACAGGAGGAACTCTTACCTTAGCTTTAAAAGTAATGGCTTTAACTAGATTGTTACTTCCTGATATAAATATTCCTGCAACTACTGCAATGGAATCATTAACCAAGAATGGACGAGTTGTCGCTCTTCAAAGTGGAGCTAATGTTGTAATGCCAAATGTTACTGAAGGTGAATATCGAAAACTTTATGCTCTATACCCTGGTAAAATCTGTACAGGAGATACTCCATCTCATTGTCGTGGATGTATTACAGGTAAAATAAATATAATTGGTAGAGAAGTTTCTGATGGATTTGGCTTTAGAGGAAATAAAAATTCTAATTCTCACACTATAGTAAAATAGAAATATTATGCTTTGTTTTAAAACTGTGTTGATATAACAATATCAACACTCTGCTAAAACATAACCAAATATTAAGGCACATGAAAGCTGCTTCAAAATTAAGGTGATTTTGAAGCAGCTTATTTTTCATTCTATAATTAATGCATATTAGTCATATTAAAGAAAATAGCAAGTCAAAGATGCGACGTATATTTGGTGTCAGACAAGGAGATGAAATTAACGCATAGCAAGCTATGGGCTGATTTTATCGACATAGTATGACGCAAAATAGACTAGCATACTGACTTGTTATTTATTTTAATATGCCTTATTCTAGTATATTTTTAAATCCTTGTCCGAGTACTTCTGTTGTTTCATTTACTGTAATAAAAGCCTCTGGATCATGCTCTTTCATAAATTGCTTTAATTGGATGAATTGTGTTCTACTTAATATTGTCAATATAACACAGTTTTGTTCTTTCGTGTATCCTCCCTTACCATAAAAGACAGTGCACCCTCTATCAACATCCTTCGTTATATAATTAACAACAAGCTCTTCTTTCTTAGTAAAAACCATTACTTGTTTGGATAAATTAAAGCCATCTATAAATTTATCAATTAAATTACCCGTCAAGTATACACTTAACAATCCAAACAACCCTAACTCCACTCCAAATGTATACATCGCTAATAATATTACTACAGAATCAGATATTACAAGAGATTTCCCGAAATCTATATTACAATATTTATTTAATATTTTAGCCGTAATACTAGTCCCACCAGTTGTTGCATCTTGAGTATACATAATTGCTGTTCCCATTGCTAAAAGTGCACTTCCAAATATTGTAGCAAGAATTAAATTATCTGTTATAGCTATAGGTGTAGTACATTTTTCTATTGCTGATAATATAATTGATAGCCCAAAAGCTGCATATATACTCTTAATTCCAAAACTACCACCTATAAATATAAATGCTACAGCAAACAATATTACATTGAATACTATCATTACTATTCCTGGTTCAATTCCTAATATATTATTTATTACTAACGCTAGTCCAGAGACTCCTCCACATGCTATATGATTAGGAAAGAAGAATAACTCAAGTGCTATAGCAACTAATATCACTCCTATTGTTATTAAACTATATTCTTTTAACAATCTCTTCATTTTATCCTCCTTAGTTTATTTTTAGGCATAATATTTATACTAATAATTTTTAAAGTAACTTAGGCATCTCCAAATAAATAATTTTCTTTTAATATCTAAAATATATATAATTTAAATTATTTCTACTCTAAATTATATATATTAACAAACTTTATTTCATTACTCTTTTTTTAAAATTAATTTTATTTTTGAACTGTGCAAATCTAAATGAAAATTCTACATAAGTTCCTCTTTTAATTACTACGTTATCATGAGTAAATAAAATTTTTACCAAATAAACTTAATGGTATTTTAAACACTGGTATACCACTTACATATGGTGCTATATCATATACTTGATAATATATGACTAAATTTTCTCCTTCTATATAAAAATTTTGATCTTGCTTAATCCCTTTAAATTCATTTCCTGAATCAAAATATTTATCAGGTTCCTTATTTATTTGATTTTTTATTTCCTTATTAATTATATCTTGATAATTATATTTTGGAAGAAATATATCATTTAATTTCAGTAAAATTTCTTTACTTTTGTCCACAGTGTAAGATGTTCTTGTAGTAATTCCGTGTGCTCCTCCTAAAAATTCGTAATAATCATTATAAAAGCTTAAAATTAAATCATTATTTTTTGTAATAAAAGGCTTTGATACAATTTGATATGGAAATGTAGGTACGTTGTCCACTATATCTCCAAAATACTCCTTTGAAACTTTTTCAGCTTCTGCTACTTTAGGCATAATGTCATTATAAATTGTATTGTTGATTAAATCGACTTTATTCTTATCATTGCCTCCTATAAATTCTAAAATTTTAACATCTTCTTTTAAATAGCTGAAATTTTTACCTAAAGACTTTTCCACAATATTCAACTTATTAACTGCTTTAATTTCAATATTTGTCAACAAATGTTGTGGATAAATTCCTGTTAGCATTAATGGAACTAATAATACTCCTATGACGCTTGAAAATAAAGACATAGCTGTTTCCTCCTTTGTTCTTCATTAAGACTATTTTTATCAAATATTCACAAAATACACATGTAATTTTTTGTATATTAAATAATTTTATAACAGGTTATCCACAGGCACCTGTGGATAATGTTAATAAGTGTAAAACTTTTCATTTTAAAAATTATTTATTATTACATTTGTTGCTTAAAAAATATTATGTTAGAATCTTTATAGAGTATTTAAAAGAAAATAATACTTAACATGAATATTATAGAAAACATCTAGGAGGGTATTATGTTAAACAATATTAATAAACTTTTCACCAAAAAGTCTTTTTTAATAACTTTAATTTGTATCTTAATTTGTAGTTTTGGTGCATATCTAATATATAATAAAGTAACTTCAAATAGCACCATTAAAGACAAAATTCAAAATGAAAATAGTCAAACTTTAGATAAACCTAAAGACACAACTAATAATACTGTTGAAGATAAATCATCACCTAAAGAAGAGGTTGTAAAAGAAATTCCTATGATTAATGAAAATATTGGTGTTCCTGTTTTATATTATCATTCTGTTAAGGAAACTGAAGATAATGAGGTAACTATATCTCCACAAAAGTTAAGAAATGAGCTTAGATATATAAAAGATTCAGGTTACACAACATTAACAATGGCAGAACTACAAAACCACTTATTAAACAACACTGCAATTCCTGAAAAAAGCATAGTTATCACTTTTGATGATGGTTACATGAATAATTATACTAATGCTTTTTCTATATTAAAGGATTTGGATATGAAAGCTACTATCTTTTGTATTACTTTTAAATTAGATGGACAATACTATCTTTCAGAGTCTGCCATAAAAAACATGTCTGATTATGGAATAGATATTGAGAGTCATACAGCTGGTCATCCTGATCTTACTAAAATGACTTATGAGCAGCAATTATCAGAATTTGTAGAATCTAAAGAAGCCTTAGAATCAATAACCGATAAACCAGTTACAGCTGTGGCTTATCCTTATGGTAATTATAATGATGATAGTATAAGAGCTGCAAAAGATGCTGGATTTGCTTTAGCATTTACTACTCATCTAGGTCTTGCAGATAGAAATGATAACCCTTTTTCTCTTGATAGAATTTATATCAGTTCATCTTATGATATGGATACTTTTAAAAACTTATTAGCTAATACAAAAAAATAAGGACTATGACGCAAAATAGACTAGTATACTGACTTGTCATTTTGGTAATATGCCTAATGTATTATTTTTGGGTTCTGTTTTAATATAGTGTTAATATTGTTACATTTTTGTTCAGTGGGCATTAGAATTTGACTTTTAGAACTCTTAATGAGTATTGTCACATTAATTGTTTGTCCGAAGCTTGTCTTTGGAGCAAGCTGGAATGGGACTATACTCATTTAGATGTTCTTAAGTTTAATTCTTTAGCCCATTGAACAATATGTAACAATATCAACACTGTTTTAAAACAGAACCTATTTTTTTAATTCATCAGTAAATAAAGAACTATATTTATTCATACAGTTTTGTACTTAAATTATGTTGATTGCCTGCATTATTTACTACTACCGAAATTTTATTTTCGTTAATAAACTTGCTTGTTTTAATTAGAGTTCCATATTTCAACGAATCTCCATTTACTGTTATTAAGACCTTTTTATCAATTGGTATCATATCATTATTAAATGCATATTCTAGAACTTCCTGTACTACCGTATCAACATTTTTATGTGACAAATCACTTTCACTTATAAGTTTTTTCCCTTTATCTGTTTGAGAAGAAACATATATTACTTTATCCAAAAAATTAACTTCAACCTTTATTGAAGAGGTTGTATTTATCATTAATGTACTATTAACCTTCCAATACTGATTGTATGAAATAAACCCCATAAAAATCATCAGTAAAATTATTATAGAAATATGCAATTTATAATGCCTTAAGCTCTTTTTTTCTCGTCCCTGAACTTCTTGACCTACTCTAGGTTTATTATTAGTTTTCAGCTTTATAAACTCACCTGAAGATGTTAATATATATGAATATCTTTTAAAGGATTTCATTGCAACGCCTCTATAAACATTAGTTTTTTTTCTAAGATTAGAATTTTGTAACTTAGATTCTCTTTCTTCAACTCTAAAATAATCTTGGATACCCTTATAATCAGCATTAGAAAAAATTATAAAATAAGCTAAAATATATTCTTTCCACCTTTTTAAAAATTCATTATTAACTTTAAGAATTTTTGATAATTTACCAATAGGTAAAGATTTGTTTTTTATAATCTGCTCTACAATCTCGTTATTTTCAGATATATAATATGCTATGTTTAAAATAATGTTTCGCTGTTTTTCTTTAGGAGGATAATTTGCTAAGTCCTTAAGTAATATTTTATATAAAGATAATTCTTTTAAAAACAAAGATATTTGATTATTCCTATGTCTTTCAGCTTTATCTCCAATTAAGAGCATACCTGGAATTGATGAAAACATATATTTACTACTATTAAACTCATTCATACTACTAAAACTCCTCCTAATGTTATCTCATATACCTTAATACTTTATGAAAAAAATACCAAGTCAGTATTATTTTCTTTTTTAATCATTAATATTTACTATCAAAAATTTAGTTTGTTCATATGATGTTATTATATCACAGAAATTTATCCTATCACTACCATCACTTATCTTCATCTTCTTTAAAATTAATCGATAAGCAATGTTGTGCATATGGATAAATGTTTTAATATTCCACCTAAAAGCAACAATTTATTATATCTCCATATTATATCATTACACTGTAAACATCTATTATTACTTATATCTAAAATCAATATTTATGGAGATTGTTATGCAAAGAAAAATTATATATGTAAACTTTGTTAAAAAGCGTAGAATAACATTTTTAGGTTTCATAGTTAATCGTATTACTTCTTATATACATGTTAAATTACACTTAAAAAATGTTCCATCAAGTTGTACTGTAAAAAATAATGAATCAATGCCCATTTTATATAACCAAATTGATTACTATAAATTAAAATGATACAATAAAAATATAAGGCATAAAAAAATAACAAACCAGTATTCTTATATATTGGACTAATTATTTTCTTCTAAGTGCCTAATTTTAAAGACTTAAAATGAAAGGATATTGTATATGAGAGTAGGATTGGGCTATGATGTACACAAATTAGTAGAAAACAGAAAGTTGATTTTAGGTGGAGTTGAAATTCCTTATAAAAAAGGTTTATTAGGTCATTCTGATGCTGATGTACTTTTGCATGCTATCATGGATTCCTTATTAGGCGCATGTGCTCTAGGGGATATAGGACATCACTTTCCAGACACAAATGATAAATTTAAAGGAATATCTAGTATTAAGCTATTAGAAGAAGTATACACATTAATTTCTAATAACGGTTATACTGTAAATAATATAGATGCCACAATAATCGCCGAGCGACCTAAAATGCTACCTTATATTCAAAGCATGAGAAAAAATATTGCAAAAGCTCTTCAAATAGATATTAATAAAATTAATGTTAAAGCAACCACAGAAGAAGGTCTTGGCTTTACTGGCAATGAACTTGGAATATCAGCTCAAAGCATTTCTTCTCTTATAGAAAAATAAGGCTCTGTTTTAAAATAGAGCTAAAAATAAAAAGGATGTCTAAGAATGATTTTCTTTAAAATCACCTTAGACATCCTTTTCTTTTTTTACTTCTATAATTTCAAAATACATGGGGCTGTCTCATAATACAAATCATTTAATGATATGATGTATATTCAAAAAAGAAATAGAAATAACATTTGTGGAAGAAGCATTGAAAAATAAGCTTAGAGTTTCTTCATTTGAAGTTGTTCCATAAATGATTGTCCTAATGCATATTAGGAGCAATCTTTTATGGGTACAACTTTAAATGTTAGAAACTATTAGCGAAATTTTTCTAGTCTTCTTTAATAAATGTTATTTCTATTTCTTTGTTATTACTTCACTTGCTAATTCTGAGACAGCCCCACTTATAATTTTCATAAATTAAGACACATTTAAAAAAATAATAGACCAATATAACTAAATTTTTCTAAAATACTTCAGTTAATCTTTTTAATAGAATTTTTCTGAATTTTTCACCTTTGAGAATATCTTTTGTTCCATTTTTACAAATGTTTCTCCACTCATCTAAAGATGTTCCAATTTTATCTTCTAATTCTTTTTCAGTACTTGTAATTAAACTAGATGAAATTACAAACTCCCCTAATTCCTCTGGAGTTTTAAATAACTTTAAATATAAAAATTGTTTATTATCTCCAGTCCAATTATAATTAAAATCTTTAATGAATTTCTTCACTTCTAATTCTATTTTATTTACCGGCATGTCCCACATTTTTCTTAATTTCTCATAATCCTTTTTCATCTTAATAGCTGTTTCTTTATTAATCTTTTTAAGTTTTTCCCCATCTTTAATAATTTTCTCAACTGTTAAAAATGGAACTTTAGTAATTAATTTTTCTTTACCATATATCCATTTATAAAATGCTTCTTGCAAAAATGAATATTGAACATACCCAAGTAAGCTATTTGCATTAGGTACATACCCCCAAATACTATTTACTCCCATGTTTTTATTAAATATAAGTGTATGAAAATAAAGACATTTATCTGTAGGTGGTTTTTGCATAAACATATGACCTCTTATAGTTTGATTCTCACTTGTGATATATTCCCAATATTTAAAAGAATTAAAATTTTCTCTCACCCTAATCATCCTTCTTTCTATTATATTTTGTTCTATAGCACATACCCTTTATACTTTTTGTATACCATTACACCTATATTATATAGTATGAAATACTATTTAAACAAATTCTATATATATTAAATTTTAAGCTTACAATAAGCTATTATCATAATATTAATATATTAATAGTTTTATCTCCTAATCCCCCCATTCCTCTTATCTATATGTAAATTGATATTTTTTCCCATTTAATTTATAATATTATACATAAGTTTTTATAAATAGAATTTTTATAATAATCTGCACAAAAAAAGTGTGCTTTTTTAACTCTAATGAGTTCAAAAAAGCACACTTTCATATATTTAATTGAGGATTGTTAATTTTATTGAGCAGTTTGTTTAGCAGCTATATTATGAGTATTCCATGTAAATGATAGGAAAACTATTGCTAAAACGGCTGAAACCATTAATAGAATAAATCCTCCATCCCAGCTAAATTTATCCACTACTGCTCCCATTACTAATTCAGCTGCTACTTGTCCTCCCATGTAACCAAATAACCCTGTAAATCCTGCGGCTGTACCTGCAGCTTTTTTAGGTACAAGATCTAGTGCACTAACACCTATTAGCATAACAGGTCCATATATCAACGCACCAATTGATGCCAATGAACAATTTATTGCTATCATACTTGTACTCTTCCAATAAACGAATGTCGCTATTGCAACACCTACCATACATATTATGCCCATAGGTGCTCGTCTTCCATGAAAAATACGGTCACTAGCCCATCCAACTATTATAGTTCCTGGAATTGCAGCATATTCAAATAATGCAAATGCTATAGATGAGTCTTTTGGATTAAAATTTCTAACTTCTTGTAGATATGTTGGTACCCAATTTATAACTCCATATCTAACTAAATAAACAAAAACGTTTGCAAATGCTATACACCATAACAGTTTATTGTTTAACACATATTTAAATAATATCTCTTTTGCAGTAAGCTCAGCTTCTGCATCTTCAACTACTTCTTGAACTTCTGGGTAATCATTCATATATTCTTCAATTGGTGGTAAACCAACAGATTGTGGAGTATCTTTTGCAAATATCATGTAAACTATACCACCAACAATTGCAATTATTGCAGGTAAATAAAATGTACCTTTCCAACTTCCAAATATAGACACACCAATTAAAACAACAGTTGCTATAAATCCTCCACCTACGTTATGTGCTGTGTTCCATATTGACATCTTAACTCCACGTTCACTATCTGAAAACCAGTGAGTCATTACTCTACCACATGGTGGCCATCCCATACCTTGAAACCAACCATTAAGTAGCATTAGTATAAACATCATTGATATACTAGTTGCATTAGGTATAAATAAATTTGATACTCCGGATAATATAAGACCTATTGCTAGAAAATATTTTGGATTGGACCTATCCGATATATTTCCCATGACAAATTTACTTATACCATAAGCTAATCCTAATGCCGAAGCAACAAAACCTATTTGTGTTTTAGTAAATCCTTGATCAAGAAGATATACTTTTGCCAATGAAAAGTTACTTCTCACAAAATAATAAAGAAGATATCCAACATATATACTTATAAACACTTGTATACGATATCTTTTATAGCTTGATGATATCTTTTCTTCTGGCATCCTCTCAATATGAGGTGCTGGTTTTAAAAAATTTAACATAAAAATCCCTCCAAAATATTTAATGTATTACTATCTAAAATTCACTTCTTTTTATCAAGCATTATCCCTTATAAAAACCTCTACTTTATAAAAACATAAAATTTATCAATATAAAAACTAGATTTTAATTTCTCAAGATTATATCTTGTTTTTCAATTATTTAATACTATGTTCTAAATCTATACATTCCAAAGTTCTTTATTCGTTGTAGATATACATGTTGCACCAGATTGCAGTGCTAAAATAACTTCTTTTTTGTTTTCAATTAAACCGCCTGTAATAATCGGTTTCTTTATATCTTTACACATATTATCTATAACTTTAGGTAAAATACCTGGCAATATCTCTATTGCATCAATTGTTGCTACTAAATGCTTTTTAACATTTATCAATGATAATGTATCAAATATGAAAAATCTTTGAATAGCTAATAACCCATAAGTTTTAGCAATCTTCAATACATGAGGCTTGGTGCTAATAATACCTTTAAATTTAGTTTTTTGTTTTAAATAATTCATAACAACTTCTTTAGTAGAAACAAATCCATCAACTAAATCTATATGGATTATTCCTATTTTTCCTTTGTCATTTATTGAATTACTTATTTGTCCGATACTCATTATATCTCCGAATAACACAAATATAATTTGTGATGAAGATTCTAACGCCAGATCTAACTCTTCTTGATTTTTTACAGATGCTATAATTGGGTTCTGTTCTAATAACTCTACAATACTCATAAGCTTCCCCCCTTAAAACGTTTACCATATGTATATATTATAATTAAACCTTTTCAAAATTTAATCATAATTGTTTCAAAAATGTAACATTTTACTTATTGTGAAAATATATATATTATGAATATTATTTTTTTTATTAATCTTTATATTATGTATTAAAATACGATTTTTTTAAATTAACTATTATCAATGTTAATAAGTGAATTGATATTTTAGTTTACTTATTTTATAATGTTATTCATAAACTTTTAAGGAGGAGCGTATTTGTATTTATGTGAATTATGTAAAAATAAAGCTGACATACACCATATTGTACACAGAAGCGAAGGTGGCTTTGATATAAAATTAAATTATAAATATTTATGCGAGTACCATCATAGAGGAAAACATGGTCCCCATCACTGTACAGAAATCGACATCGGGTACAAGCTAGAACTTCAAAATAAATTATTTTACCTTCTTCAAAAAAATTATTATACGTTTAAGGAACTAATGGCTATTTTAGAGTTATCTAGTAACCAGCTCAAACGAATAATAAAGAAGTTAAAATTATATAAAGAAGGCTATAAAAAATTAGATGTAATTGTTGCAATTATGGGTGGAAAATTATATTCTGAAGAAATGATTATAAATTTAAGTTTAGATAAATTAATTGATAATATTGATAAAAATTAATATTATTTTAGGTTATGTTTTAAAATAGTGTTTATATTGTAATATAAACATTCAATTAAAACATAGCCTTTTTTAAAATCAAATAAGTGCTATATATGTTGAAATAACGTCTATTGATTAAAAATAATGCAATATATATTAGTTTTTTACTAAATATAATTAAAAACATTTTTAAGGATTTCATTGACATAGAAAAATCAAATCATTATAATAAAAAATAATATAAGATAACACGTTGATGAGGACAGTAAACTAAAACCTTATTTTCAGAGAGAGAATATGTTAGTGGAATTATTCTTAAATAAATTTAGTCGAAAACCACCTCTGAGTGACTTTAATAAAGTCCGTATTTATCACGTTACGATAAATTTAAGTGACCTATTTTATTAGGCTATTAAAGTAATCTTTAAGTTTATACTTTTTGTATATTGATTATTTTGATTAATCTATTTTAGGTAATTAGAGTGGAACCACGGATATTACTTCGTCTCTATATTTTTAGAGATGGAGTTTTTTTATTTGCAATAATTTAAGCACATGATGCAAAATAAACCAGTGTGCTTGTCTATTTTGCATCATGTGTCTTATTAAACGTCTACCCTAGCCATACTAAAACTTATATTATTGACTACTAAAATTATAAATAAATACTTTATATTTTACATATTTGGAGGGAGTTTTAAAAATGATAAAAATAACTTTAAAAGATGGCTCTGTTAAAGAGTTTGAATCAGGTTTATCTGTTTATGAAATTGCTAAATCAATAAGTGAAGGTTTAGCTAGAAATGCTTGTTGTGGTATTGTTAATGATAAGGTTTGTGACCTTAGAAAAGAAATTAATGCAGATGTTGAATTAAGCATTTGTACATTTGATTCTCAAGAAGGTAAGAATGCAGTAAGACATAGTATTTCCCATGTTTTAGCTTATGCAGTTAAAAGATTATTCCCTGAAACAACATTAGCTATAGGACCTTCTATTGCTACTGGTTTCTACTATGACTTTGATAAAGATGTTGCTTTCACTTCTCAAGACCTAGAAAAACTTGAAGCAGAAATGCAAAAAATAGTTAAGGAAAATCCTTCAATAGAAAGATTTGAACTTTCAAGAGATGAAGCTTTAAAATTAATGAAAGATGAACCTTACAAGGTAGAACTAATTAATGATCTTCCTGAAGAAGAAATTATTTCATTCTATAAAGTTGGAGACTTTACTGATTTATGTGCTGGTCCTCATCTTATGTCATTAAAACCAGTAAAGGCAATTAAACTTATTAGAAGTTCAGGTTCTTATTGGAAAGGTAACGAAAAAAATAAAATGCTTTCAAGAATTTACGGAACTGCTTTCTTAAAGAAATCAGAACTTGAAGATTTCTTAGAAGCTTTAGAAGAAGCTAAAAAGAGAGATCATAATAAACTTGGTAGAGAATTAGAATTATTCACAACTGATGAAAGTATTGGTCAAGGTCTTCCTCTAATGATGCCAAAGGGAGCTAAAATAATTCAATTACTTCAAAGATGGGTTGAAGATGAAGAAGAAAAAAGAGGATATTCTTTAACTAAAACTCCATTAATGGCTAAGAGTGATTTATATAAAATCTCTGGTCACTGGGATCACTATAAAGACGGTATGTTTGTATTGGGCGATGAAGAAAAAGATAGCGAAGTATATGCTTTAAGACCAATGACTTGTCCTTTCCAATATACAATTTATAATGCAACTCAACATAGCTATAGAGATTTACCAATAAGATATGGTGAAACTTCTACTTTATTTAGAAATGAATCATCTGGAGAAATGCATGGATTAACTCGTGTTAGACAATTTACTTTAGCTGATGGTCATCTTGTATGTACTCCTGAACAATTAGAAGAAGAATTCAAAGGAGTTCTTGAATTAATTGACTATTTAATGAGTACTTTAGGTATTTCTGAAGATATAACTTATAGATTCTCTAAATGGGATCCTAAAAATACTGAAAAATATATTAATGATCCTGATGCTTGGAATCATACACAAAATGTTATGAAACAAATCTTAGATCACTTAAAAATAGATTATGTTGAGGCTGATGATGAAGCTGCATTCTATGGTCCAAAGCTTGATTTACAATGTAGAAATGTTCATGGTAAAGAAGATACACTATTTACTGTTCAAATAGACTTCGCTTTAGCTGAAAGATTTGATATGACTTATGTAGATAAAAATGGAGAAAAGAAACGTCCATATATAATCCATAGATCATCAATTGGTTGCTATGAAAGAACTTTAGCAATGCTTATAGAAAAGTATGCAGGTGCATTCCCTACTTGGCTTGCTCCAATTCAAGCAAAAGTATTACCAATCTCTGATAAATACAATGACTATGCTGATTCAGTTGTAAAATCTTTAAGAAATAAAGGTATTAGAATTGAAGGAGATTACAGAGCTGAAAAGATTGGTTACAAAATCAGAGAAGCAAGACTTCAAAGAACTCCTTACATCTTAGTTGTTGGAGAAAAGGAAGCTGCTAACAATGAAGTTTCTGTAAGAAGTAGAAAAAATGATGATGAAGGTGCTATTAACTTAGATGCATTCATTGAAAGAATTCTAAAAGAAGTTGCTAACAAAGAAAGATAAAAAATATTATATCATATAAACTTCCGAAATGAGGGGAAGGCATTTGTTATAAATTGCTACTAATGCAACATTAAAACAAAAGTCTTCCCCCATTTCTATATTTGATATATATTTTTTTAATTAGGTTCTATTTTAATTAAAGTATTCTTCCTTTAAAATTGAATAACAAACTTCATCTACAATTCTAGTATCATATAGCTTTTTTGCACATCTTATTGTACCCTCATACTTAAATCCACACTTTTCTATTACTCTCTTTGAACGATTATTGAAAGTATAATGACATACGGATAAAATATCTAGTTTTATTTCTTCAAATGCATATTTAATTACGCATTTTACCGCTTCAGTCATAATACCTTTTCCCCAATATTCTTCTGAAAGGACATATCCAAGCATATTTGAGTTTATTCCGTTTCTCTTTTCATCAGTATGAAGACCTATTGAACCAATAACCTTATCATTTTCTTTGTATACTATAGCCCATGTCTCATCTTTTTCTATAAATAATTCTAATATTTTTTTAGAATCTTCTTTATTTGAGTGTGGTTCCCAACCTGCATTTGGACCGATATTAGGATTTTTTGCGTATTCATAAAAATCTTCTAAATCGTCTATTGTCCAAGGCCTTAATATCAGTCTCTCAGTTTCTAAGACTTTCATAGTTTGCCTCCTTAAAGTATACATATCTATCAAGTTATATGTTTTAAATTTGGTTTAATGCTTGTTTAACATCCTCTAATATATCTTCTATATTCTCTAATCCTACTGATAATCTAATTAGTCCTGGAGTTATACCAGCTGCTACAAGTTGATCATCTGTAAGTTGACGATGTGTTGAACTTGCTGGATGAAGTACACATGTACGAATATCTGCAACATGAACTACATTTTCTGCTAATTTTAAGCTGTCCATAAATATAATTGCATCCTCACGGCCACCTTTAATAGAAAATGAAATTACCCCACTACATCCTTTTGGCAAGTACTTTCTAGCTAAATCATTATATTTATTTCCTTCAAGAGTTGGATAATTAACGAATTCAACCTTATCACATGAATTTAAATACTTAGCTATTACTTCTGCATTCTTGCAGTGTTTTTCTATTCTAACCGGAAGACTTTCAAGTCCTAAGTTTAGAAGAAATGCTGCATTGGCAGATGGATATGCTCCTAAGTCTCTCATAAGTTGAACTCTTGCTTTTGCAATATATGCAGATTTTCCAAATTGCTCAGTATACACTACTCCATGATAAGATTCATCTGGTTCTGTAAATTCTTTGAATTTACCATTTTTCCAATCAAAATTTCCACTATCAACAATTACTCCGCCTAATTGTATTGCGTGTCCATCCATGTACTTACTTGTAGAATGAATAACTATATCTGCACCAAACTCTATAGGTCTGCAAAGAATAGGTGTCGCAAATGTATTATCTACAATAAGTGGAACTTTATTTTTATGTGCAATTTTTGCAAACTTTTCAATATCAAATATTGCAATTGCAGGATTAGCAATAGTCTCCCCAAAAACCACTTTTGTATTTATTTTAAATGCTTTTTGTAATTCTTCTTCTGATGCATCAGCATCAACAAATGTACACTCTATTCCGAATTTCTTAAGTGTTACTGCAAAAAGATTAATTGTTCCTCCATATACAGTTGCAGCACTTACAATATGATCTCCCGCACTAAGAATATTCAATATACTTATTAATGAAGCAGCTTGACCTGATGTTGTACAAAGTGCACCTACACCACCTTCCAATGATGCTATTTTATCTTCAACAGCACAAACTGTTGGATTTGAAATACGAGAATACATATAACCTTCTGCACTTAAGTCAAATAATTTTCCTATTGCATCTGTACTATCATATCTATAAGTTGTACTTTGATAAATTGGTAATGCTACAGGTTCTCCATTCTTTGGATGATATCCTTCGTGTAAGCATTTTGTTTCGATATTCATAAATATAGCCCCCCTAAAAATATTTAAATAAAAAATCAACTTAATATATATACATTAATTTTCTATTAAATTATATAAAATATAAAAAGCTATTCCTCTTCATTTAGATAGAGAAATAGCTTATAAAAACATTTTTGTAATATAACTATTATGCATCTCTTATCTTTCAGGTAAATACCTGCAGGATTTAGCACAATTCTAACTTATGATAGTTAGCTGTTGCTAGGTTTCATCGGGCCAGTCCCTCCACCATTCTTAATAACAGATTAATATGTTTTTATTATACTCTAATTTAATATATTTGCAATAATATTTATAATTTTTTACCACATTCTATATTTTCTCTTTCAGTTAAAATATAGTTAATTGGAATATCATGACTATCTATTGGAACTTCATTTATTACTTGAAAATCATAAGCAAAGGCTACTTTACTTACTGGTTTTACAATTTTTTTTAAATATTTATCGTAATATCCTGCTCCATATCCCATTCTTCCACCAGTTTTATCAAAGGCAACCCCTGGCATAATAATTAAATCAAACTCATTAGGATCAACCGCTAATTCATCTTTTGCAGGTTCTAAAATACCATACTTATTTTCAACTAAATTATCTAAAGATACTATTTTAACTACATCCATTACCTTAGTGTCATCCTCAATTCTTGGTATATAAATATTCTTACCATCTTTTAAAGCTTTTTTTATTATATCTTTTGTCTCAATTTCTGATTCATAAGATATATAAATAAATAGATTTTTACTATGTTTATAAAACGCGCTTTCATAGAATTTATTTTCTATTATCTTATCAAATTCATTTTTTTCTTTTAGATCAATTTCTCTACGAATCTTTAAAATATTTTTTCTAAGTTCCCTCTTTTTATCTAATATACTCATGACTTTTAACCTCCTATAAACTTTACAATAATATTATTATCACATAATAATATTATTTCTTATTCTTACACTATTTTTTATTAATAACATTAATTTTTGTTTATATTTTATCATTGTAGTTAGTAACTGTCTAAAATTAATAAAGTTTCTTCAAAAAAAACAACTAAATAAATATGACGCATAACAGACTAGTATACTGACTTGTTATTTTTTTAAATATATCTAGAAAATTAATATCCCTCAATCTAATTTATTTTGTAAATATCAATATCTGTTTAAGAATCTTATAGTAAAATATATTTAAAATGCTTATAAAAAAGGAGGGCTATATTTGAATTATGATATTAAATTAATAAAAAAAGAAAGTTACACTCCAACAATTTGGTCTGGTGGAATGGCTACAGAACTTATTACATACCCTATTGGTTCTGATTATGCAAGTAGAAACTTTTTATGGAGACTTGGTGTTGCTAGAATAGATATACTAGAATCTAATTTTAGTAATTTACCAAATGTATCAAGAAATTTTATGGTTACTGAAGGTAAGATAACTCTTGAGCACGAAAATAAATATTCAAAAACACTTAATCCATTTGATCAAGATATATTTATGGGTGACTGGAAAACTAAAACTTATGGAAAAGCTTCTGTTTTTAATTTAATGACAAAGGAGAACTATCATGGGGAATTAATTCACTTACACATTAATCCCTTAAAAGAGACTAAATTTATAGTTAAGCCTTCATGTAATACGCCAATTGAATCAATTTGTTTTTATGCCTTAAATGGAGGTTTTAAATCTAAAATAAATAATAAAATTTTTATGATTGAAAATGCTGATTTACTATGCCTGAATTATACTGTTAATTCAAATAACATCCCTCAATTAACTTTTTCTAATACATCTGAAGAAATAACTGATATAATCGTAAGCATAATTTATCATTCATAGATACTCACAATGAGAATTTTAGTTATACTATAAGCTAACCAAAATAAAGCTCATACACTTACTGAAGATTTTGATTGGTACTTATAAGATTACAAGTTGTACCCAAAGTGCTTGCTTCAACGGCAAGCTTTAAACAAGCACATTTGGAACAACTTATAATCTAAGAAGTACAGTCTTCAAAAAAGATTTTTGGTTTTTTAAATACAGCTTTTTTCTCAATACTATAGTCATCTCTATCTATAGTAACTCTATAGATAATAGGACATCCTTCTTCTCTCCATTTTTTCATATAATTCACCGTTGGCTCTACATCAGTATAATAATTTTCATCACAATAATCTGAAAACTCTAAATAGGATGCTATACTTTTTTGATCTAAAATTAATTGTTCTTTACCTATATTTTTAAATATAGGAATAAAAAATCTTAATGGTACTTCATAATTATAACTTCCCTTTATTTTTTTAGATTCTATAATAGCTCTTTTAAATAACAAATTACATTCTTGCTCTTTTGTAATTCCTAATTTAAAAAGGATTTGTCCTTTTTTATTTTTATCTAATTTTATCTTAATCACACACTCACCATCTATTCCATTTACTTATCTTTTTTATATTACCACGCAAACTTTAAACTGTCTAAGTCTGTAATGTATCATATTTAAAACATCTCAAATAAAATAAAAAGTGTTACAAACATTTAGGCTAAAGCCCAATATATTTATAACACTTATTTTTTATAAACTCTTACTCTGAATTTCCTTTAACTACTATAATTTATATCTTGTCGTTACTCCCAAAATCAGATAAAATAAAATATTACTCATCGATAAATTCCATATAATTCTAAAGTTACCTGACATTATTCATCAACACTCATAAGTTTTAATGGTAATGCTAATAATACTGCACCGCCTACAATATTTCCAAGTGTTACCCACAGTAGATTGTTTAACATTAATCCTACAGGTAGTCCACCTAATACAAAATATGCTATAGAAAAGATGCCCATATTAGCTATACTATGTTCAAATCCTGCAATTACAAAACCAAACACACACCAAAACATCATTATTAATTTTCCACTTTCCGATTTTAACCTTATGGTAGATAAAACACCTAGACAAACCATAAAATTACACAATACTCCTCTTAAAAACATTTCTGTTGCTGATAAATTTAATTTTACATTAACTATATTAGCAACATAATCTTTAATTAACCCCATTGATGCCCCACTTTTTACAAATAAAAATGATATTATTATTGCACCTATAAGATTTCCTAAATAACTTAATATCCATACTCTTAATACCATTTTAAAGTTACAGCTTTTAGCGAAGAAGCCCATACCCATAACTAAGTTATTTCCTGTAAATAGTTCTCCACCTAAAAATACAATCAGTGCTAAAGCTATAGAAAATGTAGCTGCAACCATAATTCTAGATATTTCTGGATAATTAGTATACAGAACTGCTCCTGTTGTGTAAGACAGTATTATCGCTACCACTAAATAGAAACCTGCTACTATTGATCTAGTAAGATATTTTATAGGTTTATCTTTTGATAGATTATATTTATTCCTTGCTGTGTTTGAAATTACATCCATATCACTAATATACATATCTCTCTCCTTTTGTTTTTATAAGGCACATGAAAGAAAATAATAGGTCCAAGATGTGTCATATATTTTTTTAATGTGCCTAAAATATTTTAAGGTCTATAAAAATGATATTAACCTTATAACAGTTAACATATGCCCAACATAACAACGAATATTATTTATTAATAATTAGCATAAATATTTTCTTGCCTAGCAACCCCTCCACGTAATTTTTCATTAAGAATATCTTTGTTAAAATATTAACATAATCTATGAAATTCTTCAATCTATTTTTTTTATTTAATATTATTATTTTTATTAATACATATTTTTTGTAAACATTTAAATGAAATTTATATTAATATAAAAATATAGACACTTATACTTTATATCTATAGTATAAGTGCCTATCCTTAGTTTTTATTATAAATTTCTTTATTTATATAATTAAAATATTCTTTTAATTAATATATTTACCAATATAGTTAAAAAATTAACATTTAACCTGTAATTATGATTTATTTTCCTACTGTATATCATCATTAATTATATTTTAAAATTCACTTAAATCATATCCTTTTAAAAATTCTCTAAGGAAAGAGATTATCTCTTGAACCCCACCCTTTTTATTCGATTCTATATTAATAACAATTAGAGGTTCATGTAACGATAATCTTAATAGGAACCATCCATCCCCTAAACTGCTATTACATATAACTCTTAAACCATCATAATTATTTGATGCAAATTTCATATTATCACTATTGTTAACTAGATTCTCTAGTTCCTTTAATATTTTATTTGCACATTCCTTATAATTTTCTCCATTAATTTTAATTCTTATTTCATTTTCTTCCTCAGGTACTTTTAATTCTAATATTAGATCTTCAATAGTCTTACCTTGACTATTTAGTTTAGCTACCTTTACTAATATTTTAGATATTAAATATGCACCATCATCTAAAAAATAATTTTCCTTAATAGCTGCATGCCCAGATGTTTCAATTGCTATATGGCATTCTTCTCCTTCTTTATTTAATCTTATAGCTTCATTTATTACATTCTTATATCCTCTTTTAAATCTATGATGTTTTCCACCTAAATTTTCTATAAATTCTCCTAAACCATCAGAAGTTACTGAATCTGTTACAATAGTTGTTCCTTTATGTTCTTCTAATACAATTGCAGAAATAACTGCGATCAATGCATTCTTATTTATAAATTTTCCATCTCTACCAACTAAAGCTGCTCTATCTACATCAGTATCAAATATAATTCCTAAATCACAATTATTTTCAAGTACAGCTTTACTTATAGATTCCATTGCTTCTTTGTTCTCTGGATTTGGAATGTGGTTTGGAAATGTACCATCTGGTTCTATAAATTGACTCCCTTTGGTATTAGCTCCTACCTCTTCTAAAACTTTTTCTTTGAAAAATCCCCCTGCTCCATTTCCAGCATCTACGATTATATTCAATCCTTTTAAAGGCTTGTTGTAATCTTCTTTTGAATCAACTTCTTTTCGTATCTTTTCAACTAAAATTTTAGAATAATCATCAATAAGTGGCTTTGAGCGAGTTAATCGTCTTGTTTCAATTTCTCCTATAAATAATTTATTATCTTTTTCATTACAAGCTAAATCCAAAATTTCTTTTATATCTTCTTTTTCAAGTCCTCCTTTTTCAGTAAAGAACTTAATTCCATTATAATAATATGGAAGATGACTTGCTGTAATCATTATTGCACCATCACATTTATATTCACTTATAACTGTTGTCATAAACATAGCTGGTGTAGTACTAACATTACAATCGTATACAGTCGCTCCAAAACTAACTAATGTTCTTATAATAGTATGCTTAAATTCATTTCCTGTTAACCTAGAATCCATTCCTACTGAAATCTTTAGATTTTTTGTTTTACTTCTATTTAACATCCACTTATAAAAACCTATTGTAATTGCCTTTACTTCTTCATTAGTTAATGTCACTTCTTTTTCATTGTTTTTTAATGCAATCCCTCTAATGTCAGTTTCATTTTGTAAATTATACAAATGTTTATTACTCATATTATCCTCCCTATTTTCTAACCCTATAGTATTCTTTGAATAAGTTATCATATAAAAATTCAAACATTATAATTAAATGATAATGTTATTATACTATAAAATTACCCCTTTTTATATTATTATTACCATCATTTGTATAAAACTTAACAATATAAAAGAAAATAACAAGTTAAAGATGCAAAATAGACTAGCATACTGACTTGTTATTTTTATATTTTATCATCTATTAAAAATTATTTTTAATTCATAGTAAATTAATATGTTTACAAGGAATTAAATCTGATGTATAATTCCTATAAATCATTTATCATTTTTTTTTGTAAAAAATATAATTAAAACACTTCTATGAAGGAGGATATAAATATGAATTTTTATTCAAAAGTAATACACGGTGGAATTAGTGAAGATATTTCTACTGGAGCAGTTAATATTCCAATATATCAAACATCGACTTTTAGACAAGAAAGTGTGGGAGTTCATAAAGGCTATGAATATGCTAGAACTGGAAATCCTACTAGAGAATCTCTAGAAAAATTAATTTCCGATCTTGAAGGTGGGCATTCTGGTTTTGCTTTTGCTTCTGGTCTAGCTGCTTTATCTACAGTTATTATGTTATTTAATTCTGGTGATCATCTTTTATTATCAGATAATGTTTATGGGGGAACTTTCCGTGTAATAGACAAAGTATTTAGCAATCTTGGCATTACCTATTCATTGGTAAACACTTCTAATTTAGATGAAATAGAAGATGCTATAAAATCAAATACTAAGGCAATTTTTGTGGAAACTCCTACTAATCCATTAATGAAATTAAGTGATTTAAGTGCTATTTCAAAAATTGCTAAAAAGCATAATATTATATCAGTTGTTGATAATACATTTTTAACACCTTATCTACAACGTCCTATTGAACATGGTATTGATATAGTAGTGCATAGTGCAACAAAATATCTTGGTGGACATAGTGATGTTGTTGCTGGATTAGTTGTAACTTCTAATCCAGAATTAAGTGAACGCATTGCTTTCTTACAAAATTCTGTAGGGGCAGTACTCGGACCTCAAGATAGTTTCCTATTAATCAGAGGTATTAAAACTCTTGCTATTAGAATTGATCGTTCTCAAAGTAACGCTAAAAAAATAGTTGAATTTCTATCTACAGTACCTGAAATCAAAAGAATCTACTATCCAAATATTGGAGCTATGATTTCTTTTGAATTTGAAACATCTGAGCTAGCACATAAACTTGTTAATAACGTTAAAATGATAGCTCTTGCGGAAAGTTTAGGTGGTGTTGAAAGTTTAGTTTGCCTTCCTGCTGCTATGACACATGCTTCTATTCCGGTAAAACAAAGAGAGAAACTTGGAATAAAAGATAGTCTTGTTCGTTTTTCTGTTGGAATTGAAGATCCAGATGATTTAATTGAAGATTTAAAACAATCACTTTATAAATAAGGAGGATTTTTAAATGCATTATATAGATGATATTAGAGATATAATTGGGAATACACCATTATTAAAACTTAATCATATTTTACCAAATAGTAATGTAAATATTTTTGCTAAATTAGAATATTTAAATCCTGGTGGAAGCATAAAGGACCGTATAGGAATAGAAATTGTGGAGACTGCTGAAAAACAAGGTCTTTTGAAGCCTGGATATACAATTATAGAAGCAACTGCTGGAAATACTGGTATCGGACTTGCTATGGCTGCTTTTGAAAAAGGATATCGTCTAATAATTGTAATTCCCGAAAAATTTTCTATAGAAAAGCAAATATTAATGAAGGCTCTTGGAGCTGAACTTATTGTGACTCCTTCTGCAGAAGGAATTGAAGGTGCAGTTGCAAAGGCAACCGAACTAGCAAAACAAATTCCAAACTGCTTTATGGCAAAACAATTTGACAATCCTGCTAATGTAACTGCACATAGAAAAACTGGTAAAGAAATTTATGATGCATTAGATGGTAAAATTGATGTTTTAGTTGCTGGTGCTGGTTCTGGTGGAACAATTATGGGAATTGCCTCATACCTTAAAGAAAAAAATCCTAATATAAAAATTGTTTTAAGTGATCCAATTGGTTCAATATTAGGTGGTGGTAAAGAAGGTACTTATAAAGTAGAAGGAATCGGAAATCACTTTATTCCTAGTATCTTTGATAAAAGCTATATAGATGATGTTGAAAAAATCTCTGATGATGAAGCAATGTATTATGTACGTCTTTTGTCTAAAAAAGAAGGTGTTTTAGCTGGTTCATCATCTGGTGCTGCTGTTGCTGGTGCTGTAAAACAAGCATATAAGGCAAAGGGGAAAATTAATATTGTTGCTATATTGCCAGACCGTAGTGATAGATATTTTAGTCAAAATCTATATGATTTTTCTATGAATTTATCAGATTTCCGTTTTAATGCTTTGTTTGATGATTGGGCAGATAAATATGATGAAACTGTTTCTATGAAAGATGGTGAATATGAAGAAGTATTTAAAAATTACACTGAAGTATTAAATGAAACTGTTAAGCATATTTTAAAATATAAAGGCGCCACAGTACTTGATATTGGTGCTGGAACTGGAAACTTAACTATGGTTTCAGCCCAAGCAGGTTATAATACCATCGGTATTGAGCCGAATTCTAAAATGCGTGATATTGCTACAGAAAAATATCCTTCTATATCATTTTTATCAGGAACATTTTTATCATTACCTATTGATAATAATAGTATAGATTCTATTATAACTAGTTATGCATTTCATCATCTTACAGACTCTGAAAAAAAAGAATCAATTAAATTATTAAAAAGCAAGTTAAAAAATAATGGAACTATAATTATTACGGATACTATGTATGATTCTATTGAAAGCAAAGAATCTATAATAAAAGATGCATATAATAAAAATTTCACATCTCTGGCACATGACCTTGAAACTGAATTTTATACAACTCATGAAGTATTAACTGAATTATTTGAATCCGAAGGTTTCAATGTAAGCTACCAACAAATGAATAAATTTGTTTGGATTTTGACTGCTAAATTGGATTAGATATATATTTTAAGTAAATATGATCTGTTTTTCCTCTTATGACTTAATTATCACTTCAAAAAACATCAAAGGGACTGTCTCGGAATTATTAAGTGAAGTAATAACAAAGAAATAGAAATAACATTTATTAAAGAAGACTAGAAAAATTTCGCTAAGGCATATAAACAAAATAACAAGTCAAAGATGTGACGTATATTTTGAGTCAGACAAGGAAGTAATATTAGCCAATAGTAGACTATTAGCTAATGTTACTGACGTAGTATGACTCAAAATAGACTAGCATACTGACTTGTTATTTTGTTTTATATGCCTAAAAGTTTCTAACATTTAAAGTTGTGCCCATAAAAGATTGCTCCTAATATGCATTAGGACAATCATTTATGGAACAACTTCAAATGAAGAAACTCTAAGCTTATTTTTCAATGCTTCTTCCACAAATGTTATTTCTATTTTTTTTGAATATACATCATATCATTAAATGATTTGTATTATGATACAGCGCCTTCATAAATTTATTTATTATTTATATTTGATACAACTTTATTTTAAAAACTTTTTAAAACATATAAAATTGGCCAATCTCTGTCTAGATGTTCCCGCAAAAAAATCATTCAAAACCCTAGGCCTAAAACCTCCATTTCTCAATCATTCATCTCAATTTTTTCTCAATAAAAAAAGAGAAAGCCAGGCTTTGATTCCTGATTTTCTCTCTCTTTTTTTGAACAACTTTTTTTCTATTTGAACATCTTTATTTTTTTGAATGAGTTTTTTGGTAGTAAACAACAACTGCGTTGGTTTTAAATAAAGTTTGATTAAAATATTATTCTTTTGCTTTAGGCTTGTATTTATTTCTATAATAAAATTTGATTAAAAATATTCAAATTTTATTACTTTAAGAATATTTAATCGATTCAAAGAAATTTTAATACAACTTTATTTAAACGGTATAACTTTGTTATAAATCTACATTAAAATTATATATTAATAAATTTTTTATCTATAATTCAAAAAATCCCACATCATATCATTAATATGTTTTATATAAGTTCAACATTCTCTAAGTCTGTAACATTTCTTGAAAAACCTTCTCTATATTTTTCTGCATCTTCTTTATTTTTAAAGTATTTAATAACTCTAAATATCTTTTTATCAGAGTCTGTATCCATTATAAACTTATACTCCCAATTTTTTTTATCTACTAATTCAGCATCTTTTACCATAACATTACACCATGTTGTTACTGTATATATATCAAATTTTTCTTCTAACAACTCATAGGTCTTAGGATCTACAATCTCCAATACAAGTCCATCCTTATTTATAAACTGCTTTTTATCAAGTTCCGTTGAACATTTAACAGTTAAATTCTCCAAGTCAACAATTTCTTTATATGGTTTATCTTTAACAAAGCATCTATATAATCTTTCAACTAAATTAACATCTTTTTTTAAAATATCTCTTTTAGGATTAAAAAGAATCCCCAATTCCTTTGATATTAAATCTACTTTATTCCAAAATTCTATCAATGAATCTAATCCATCTTTTTCAGTAATATTATCAAATCCTCTATTTAAGTTTATATCTGCTATTCTACCTTCTCCACTCATAAAACACTTATATATTCGGGAGATTTCAACTATTTCTTCTACACTTTCTGCTTCACCAATATGTATAGAAACATTAATTATCATATTTCCAATAACTTCATCAACAATATATGATATTACTAGTGATTTTCTATCAATAGATTTGAATAAAATTTTATGTAAATCTGCATATGGTTGTCTTTGAAATAACATTTCTATATTTTTATCACCATATCCAACCATCAATTTAAATGGCTTAGGGAATGGATGAGGTTTTAAAATAAGCTTACCATTTAAATCATTAAAATTTTTATTTCTCAATGGCATTTTTATTAATTCATTGATATCAAATTTAACACCATCTAATTCAATACTTTTACCAGCTATCTCAACTTCTTGTTGAGTTCTATATAGATACTCAATTGCTTCTCCAGTATTTTTTATTCCTTCCATATTTTTTAATTTTAACTTCGCTTTAATTTCAACTTCTTTTTCTTTTGACATAATAGTGCACATATCATTGCCAACCTGAATATATTCAAATCGATCTGACAATTTATCATTTAAATTTTCTAATATTATTTCAGGAATCTTATACATTGTTTCTTCTTCTTGTTTAAATGCTTTTTTAAAATTTGCAAACAATTATATCACCAATCCTTATTAATTACATTATAAACTATTATTTTTGATATTAATTCATACTTCTCTTCAATATTACAATTAATTGTTTTATCATTTATTATAAAATCAATTAATTGCTTTCTATCGTTCTTTGTAGAAACCATTAAATATTCTATATCATCGTACCCAAAAGTTAACCACAAATGTTTTAACCTTTTTAATCCTTCTTAATATGTGTTATATACATTAGGATTTCCAACATATATTGGAGGTATAATTAATTGTATTTTATCTGTATCATCAATTTTAGGAATATACCTCCATTCCTTTTCATCAGTAAAATTCTTGTTGTCATATTTACCATTTCTAAACATTTCTCCAACTATAGGTTTCATAAATAATAAATTGCTTAATAAATAATTATTGTATTCTTCTAAATTATTATCCTCCACATTTTCATTATAGGCTTTTGCAAAAATATGTGTAAAATCATTTCTTATTGCTGAATTAGCATTAATATAATTTATGCATTGGACTCCTTCTTTAATTCCCCATTCTTTATTTAATCCAATTCCAAATTTTCCGTAGTATTCAACATGTTCACTTAATCTTGAGACATTAATATCACAAAAACATACCATTGGAAATACTATTTTTTCTAATTCATCTACTTCTAAATATTCTATACTTTCTTCGTAATATCTAGGTATAATAGCTTTATTAGTTAGTATTTCTCTTAAATACTTTAGATCTGTCATAAATTTGAACAATACATTCGCACTTTGCTTTGATTCTGGAATTTTTTCTTCTATTTTTGCTTCTTTTACTTGTATTATGTTTTTATTCTCCACTGTAATTTACACGCTCCCATAAACAAAGTCTTTATCATCTTGATTTTTTAAATATAACTTCTGCCATCATATTCATTACAAATTTCATCTTTTCTTCATCACTAAATAGGTTCATAAAGAACTTATCATTTTCTTCATATCTGTTTACTGACCACCTATAATTTTTTGTTAATATAAATATTTAAACAAGGTTTTATTACTTTCTACAAGGATTGTCCATCTTTCGCTATGATTCTTATCTATTAGCCCAAGAACTATTTATATTTCCTTCTTTATATCTTCTTGGGTTAAATTTATTTTTTTCATTAGATAATTTAAAAGTTATTTTTCTTCTTTCATCAGAATATATATGTTCTAAAAAAGTTTGTTCATCTAAATTGAATCTGTACCTTTAGCAATTGCAACGAGCTAGTTTTCCAAATAGATGAATTTTATTAATTAGAACTTATATATTTTATTAAATTATCTAATAAAGTATCATCTGCATATATTTGAGCCATATTACCATAATTATCAGATAAGATAAATTTCATTGCCTTGCATACTATTTCTTCCTTCCCTAAATTAGAAATCACGACATCAATTTCAACATCGCTTTCCTTCCTTTTCTTACACTTCTAATTTCTTCTTTAATTAATGAAGATTTATCTTTATTCTTTTCTTTTATTTTTTCAACCTCTATTAAAAATTTATCCCTATCCTGTTTCCAAATAATTTCATCAATTTGAGTAAGATTAAATAATTTAATAATATAATTTTTAAATTCATACAATCTATACTTATCAGTTATTTTAAAACTTATTTTCATTGGGTTAATAGCACCTTTTACTTCACTAAATTGAAAAAATGGTAATAACATTGTGAAATATGCCTTTGAATTTACCCAAGTCGCTCCCATTTCATTCATGCAAGCAACACTATTATAATAATTATCTGATAGAGCAAATATTACTAAGACATTATTAATTGATGATTTAAAAGATTTTTTTACAGTTTCTTTTGTGTTAATTGACGATGTTTACAATGAAATAATACCTAGTTCTATAAAAAACAGAAGAAATATTTCAGAATCTAAGCTTTCAGACTCCCAAATCATAACAATTAGTATCATAAGCGAAGCTCTTACAATTGATTCTGAAAAAGCCTGATTCTATTTCATTAAAAAGAACTTTACAAATTTATTTCCTGATATTTGTTATAGAGTAAGACTTAATAAAACTAAAAGAAATTTATATAGAGTAATTTTAGAAATCCAAAAATATTTTTCTAGTCTACCAATATTTAAAGATGATGATACTAGAATTATTGATAATATGCCTATCCCAGTATACAAATTGGGAAGAGCTTACTTTAATAAATTATTTAAAGATATATCAACTTATAGCTATTGTGCTTTAAAAAAGAAACTTATTTTGAATTAAAACTTCATGCTTTAGTTACTACCGATGGTTTTATAACAGATTTTCTTTTAAATACTACTAATCTTGATGATAGATATGCTGTATTTGAACTCATTCAAACAAATACTTCTATAAATATATTAGCAGATAAATGATACATTAGTAATGGGCTTAAAGAATCATTAGCTAAAGAAGAAGAAATCTTATTCTTATCCTTAAAGAGAAAGAATAACAAAACTCCATTAGAAAAACGACTTCGAAATGCCTTGTCAAAGGTGCGTCGGAGAGTTGAAACTAGTTTTTCACAATTAGCTGAACAATTGTTTTAGCTAAAACCAAATGGGAATTAATGCTCAGAATTACTCTGAAAATACTTGCTCATAATCTCTCATTTGTATTAAACACAATTACAGGAAATACTATACATGTAGGCCAAATTAAACATATCTTATTTGGTTAAAATTTATTAAATTTTACTCAAGTATGTTTTGCGCATTTTTATATTACAAGAATTTGTAATATGAAAATTAGCACAACGCTTAAACTTATATATATATAATAAAAAAGATAATAGTAAACCATTATACTGTTACCCTCTAATTTCCATATTTAATCCAACTAATTGCATTGTAATGTCCTCTATTTTAAATTTCAAAAAGTTATTATTATCAATCTCATTTGTATTTTTTAATGAAATTATATATAAAGCAGTAGTATTAATATTAAATGGATTTTTTATACTTAAATCAATAACTATAAAAATTTGTGTACTTTTTTCAATTTTTATTGCTATATCTTTGCTTTGAATCTCAGTATAATTTCTTGCATTATTTTCATTTGTAATATTGTTTATACAAAGTGTAGCTGATAGTTTAAATTTTTTATATTTATTAATACTTAATGGTGAGAAATATTCTTTACGAGGAAGTAATCTTATGCTTTCACCACCATTAATCACATTATCTTCATCTTTCCTAGAACATCCATTATAGCGTAATGTAATCCCATTAATTTTTATACTTTGAGGAACATGCTGATTTAATAGTTTTAAGATAAATTTCACTTCTATAGTATCAAAAACGCTACCATTAAAATCGTCTTTTTTATATAAAACTTGCTCATTATATTTTTCTCTAGTTTCTTCAGTCATCTGTTGAATGACTTTTGTCCTTATTTGAATATCATCACAAAACATAACATTTGAGTAATACTTAGATATAATCTCCAACTTATATCTTTCAATATCTTGCTCTCGTAATTTGTCATTCTGTTCTTGAAGCTTTTTATTTTCATCATTAGCCTTATCCTGAATTATTTTATTTTGCCATAATGCTAATACTCCTAATGTTGTTGTAGCAATAAATGCTAAAAAATTTCCCCAAAATGATAATATATCCGATGCTTTAAAATCTGTAGTAATTAATAAATAATAGTTTCCAATCCAATATGGAGTTTGGATAAATAATGGAACTACTATTCCTAAAAGTATAATTAAACTTATATACCTTATAGGATTATTTTTCATATTTTTAATTAACTTATCTAAGTCCTCATACATTACACAATCCTCCTTAAAATAACATACGATAATTTTACCATCAATTTCTTCATTATCCAACCATTGTTTGATAACAATTAGTACTTCTTACTATAACAAAGTGATTCGTTGCAACACATTCAAGATAATCACTCTAACTTTTCCTGTTAATAATTTAATACGGAAACAGTTCTAAATCTCGATTAAATCAGATTTTTCAGCTTCAAAAATTCTATGATTTCCTCGTACAATAAAAAATGAAGGAATATTGATAAATATTCCTTCATTAATTTTATACTACTAAATATTATATTCTTTTTGTTAAGTTAATAACAAAGTTATTTTCTAACTTTGTTTCGCGACAACACAACTGTAGGTTTTGAATAAAGTTTGATCAAAATGATGCTTGTAAATCTCATTTCTTCGTAAAATTAAATAATAATATTTTGAACAAAGTTTGATCAAAATATTATTATTTTGCCTTAATCTTCTATTTACTTTTGTAATAAAGATTGATCAAAATCAACTAACTTAGTTATGAAACCTAAGTTAATTCTTTTTTCACTTCAAATAATTATGATTATATTTCTTAAAACTGTTTTAAGTATTTTTCGGCAGTTATCCACTCTTTCAATTTTGATTCACATATTTGAATTGATTCGTCAAGTTTATTTACATAATTTTTAATTTCTTTCTGAAATCCTTCATTTTTAAATATATTTATAATCATTAATATATATGCCCTATCTAAACACTCTATTACTATACTCAATGTACTTTCTATTGAATTAATATTAGCTATCTCTTCAACCTTTTGAATTAAAATATTAGGATGGGAATATTTATTCAGATATCTTATCAATTTTTCTTGATAGAATTCTTTTTCTTCATTATCGAATACTTCATATTTATTTAAAATATCAATTTTTTTATTAATATTTATAAAATTATTTGGAACTATATTATTATTGATCTTTATCTTCATTTTTACAGGTTCTAAAATTTTATTAATCTTTTCTTCATCTAAATCTCTTGATTTACAATTTAATTTAATTATTTGTAAATAATCAGGATTAAATTGTAAATTTAACATATCAATATACGCTTCAATTATGCTCCTGCAATTTCTTTTTATATCTTGATATTTGAAATAATCTGCTTCTTCATTAGTATTAATTAGAGAGTTCATATTTAATTGCATATCTTCTACAATTGTTATAAATAATAAATACATAGGATCTTCATGTAAATCTTTAGTGTCTTCTTTATATTTATATTTCATCTCAAATATTACATTGTGAGCTAATCCAAAATAATTTGGTCTCATTATTAAGTAATTACCTGTTATAGATAATATGCTGTTTATAAAGTCTCTTTTAAAATTATTATTCATATTTCCTCCATAGATTTTTTTGCGTATAAAATGTAATTGTAATATTTATTATCCAATTTTTAATAATAAAATACATATGTTTTTTAATTTTATAAATTTACTTATTTTTATGGTAATATTCTTCTGAATATTTAACTTTTAAACTATTAATATCTAGATTATTTACGTCTATCCATTTTTGAATACTTTCATCGCTGATGTCATTGATATCATAGTTTTTAAACTCTTTGATAAATTTTTTTATATTGTCTTTTAAATTTTTTAATTTCCCTTTTCTTATTATTAGGACTTTGTGAGTAAAATCAGCTTCATATGCTAATGTTTTTGTTGGTATAACCAAGAAACGTGTTACCTTTGCATCCCTATATTCTTCTTCAAACCATCCACAATGCGAATTCATTTGTCCAGCCTCATATTTGCTTATTTCGCTCCTATCATCTTTAACTTCACTTTTACACTCAAACATAATATATTCATTATTTTGTATACACCATAAATTATCTGGTCCCTTCCTAATCATTTTATCAGGTCTATGGCTTGAAAATCCTAGCATTTCACCTATTGTTTTTAAAGCACTTTCAAATTTATCAGCTTGTCTACCAAACGATAAATCATCTAATACACTATTAACTTGTAAACTCAACTCTAAATAATCATTATATTGTAACATCCATTCTTTAATCCTATTAATTCTATTTTGATTAATATAATTAATTTTTTGATAAGATATTCCATCCTTGGGCTTTAGAAGTTGACGATTTTTTATAAATGCTGACTTTTGTAGTACATTTGCTTCAGTTTTACTCATCATATAAATATATCTTGCCTTCTTTTGTAAATACCACCCTTTTTCAAATTCGTCTGAAACACTATCTATAATTTTTTGTATATTTAAATCTGCCTTTTCATAATTTCCATTAAAATAATATTTTTCAGCAATACCTTCCAATTGTAAAATATTATATATATCCAATTTCATTGGCTCTGTTTCAATTTTATTCATTTGTTTCTTATAATAATTTTTCCAGCCTTCATCTCTTTTTAGTGATTGATTTACTAAAGAAACAATTGCTTTTGTAGGTACATCTTCTTCCTTGATATCACTTTTAGCTAAATCAGCAACTACTCTACCAATTTCAATTTGTTTTTGAGTTTGACTAGAAAAATATTTATTTGTAGCGGCTCCTTTTATAAATTTCACTAAATCAGAACCTATAATTAAAATAGCACTATAATCTTTCGATCCACGAACACTTCTCCCTAATCCTTGTTCAACTTTTTGTGCTATTTTTCTATTAATAACTTCACTATTAGGTCTGCAATTTTCTTCATATTTATCACTTAATGTATCGAAATAAGGTAATGAATCTATTATTAATACTCTACAAGACTCATCTGGTAAGTCAATTCCATCATATCTATTAGTTATAACTACAGTATTATCACACTTTCCATTTTTTAAATCTGATATAAGTTTGAAAATATTTTCTGACCCAGCAATATAGGAACCATACTTTCCATACGCCTTTGCTTTATTCGAACTAGAAACAAGTGAAACAATTCCAAACTTCTTCTTTAGCATAGTTTTTGCAAAATAGCTTATGATTGAATCTCTATCACATTCATCATGAATTAAAGAAGGAATTAAAAGCATTTTTTCTCCTGACCATTTTGTTGAAACATCTACCAGTGGATTTTTAGTTGCTTCTATATTAAATCCAAGTCCATTAATAAAGAATGAATCATTTTGTGTTGTAGCAGACATAAGTATTCTATTTGATGCATAATTAAATGTTCCAAATAACTCAATTGGCACATAATAAGGAGAAATCTCAATTTTTCTACTACTTATGAATCCCTTACATTTTTCTATTGAATCCTTTAATAACTGCCATACAAATTTAATTTCTAATTCATCCTTATTTTTAGCTAATAATTCTAATACTTCACTTTTTTTAGTATCCCAAACCCAATATGGTATTGGTAAAATAGATTCAAAGTCATCATTGATAATATCTAGATATGTACCTTCCCCCTGTTCTTTCAACTCTTCTTCAAAAAGATTTAAGATTTGCTTATATAATTTAAGGTTATTTTTTTTAGTTATGTTAATAGTAAAAGCATCGTTTATTGTATCAATACATGCATGGGAATCATCTAAAATTATGCAACCTACTTTTACAAACCCTGCACCTAATCCGAAAACACTTCTTCCATTAAATACCTTCTGTGCATGTGTAATCAATATACTCTTTCCCGTAACAAAAGATTCTGGTATCTCCTTATCTTCACCAATTGTACAATAGTTAATCCCAAATTTTTCTGCTTCATTACATACTTGTTGAACCAAATATATATTAGGGCATATGTATAAACATGGTCCTTTTTTAGAATTTAACTTAGACATTAAAATTAGTAATCCGACAAGAGTCTTTCCTTCACCTGTATGCAATTTTATTATTAAATCTTTATCATTTTTTCGTTCTTTATACCACTCTTTTAATATTTTATCTTGTGTTGGACGTAAAGGCCCTGTTGTACTTTTTCTATCAAGGCTTTCATATATCTCTATTGGATCTTTTTTTATCTCATTTTCTGTTCTTTCTAATACTTTACCAAAATCTACCATAATATCCCCCTAAATTTTATAAATACTTATAATTAATGATACCACTTTTAATTCATTACAAAAATAATTATTTTAGATAATCTTCCACAAAAACCTATTTTATACATATAACTAAAATAAAAATGAATCAATAGAAGATTTAGCCTTCTATTGATTCATTTTGTATTTTTAATTTAATTGGTAATACTAAATACATATCTTTGAGTATTGCCAATCAATTATTTTTCATACCACTTTATATGATACTTCTCCTTGTTTTATCAAATCTCTTTTTAATTATTTATAATAGAAGTTAATAACTTTATTATATAAATTTTCAAAAATGAAATTTGCAAACTCATACTTACAATTTTACTTAGTTAATATTATCAGCAAAAAGATTAAAACTTTCATCATCAAAGAATACTATTAAACCTGTGAAGTGTTCTAATTGCATAGCTTTAATTACTGAATCAAATTGTTTTGCACTTGTTACATCAAGTCTCATATTATATTTCTTTTCTTGTACTAAATGAAGTCTATCTGCCTTTGCTATACAATGCACTTTATTCTTTCCTATTTCTAAGATGCCATCAGAATATTTTACTTTGGGCATGTCTATATTTTCTAATTTACTTTGAATATCTATTTCTTTTAACAAGTTTGCTCTATCCTGTTTATTATAATTATTATAATCTTCAGCATTCTCTGGCTTAGATAATTTATCAATGACTCTATTAAGCTGTGTTGATGATATTTTATCTTCTTCTAATTTTGTTATAATACCACGATTTTTCTTTTCCAACTCAGCAAGTTTTTGAACTAATTCTACTTTTTTGTTTGATAAATTATTAGTTCCTATTATCTTTTCAATTGGTGGTACAAATTTTTCAACATCTAATTGTGCCTTTTCTGCTAAGTGTTCAAATAATTCTCTATCACTTTTAGTTTCTGCAGCTTTAGACTGTAATTTTGCCCTATCTCTGGCTTCAATTTTCTCTTTATACTTCTCTATGTATTTTTTAGGATCAATCGCATAATCAGGATATCTTTTGAAATAAGCATCCTCTAATGACATTAATTCTTTAGCCATTTGATATGAAGTTAATACTTTTCTAATTATATCTTCTTCACCCTTAAAAATAGCATTTTTCAATTCCCTGTCTATTCTAGTTACTCCTTTATCATATGTCACAACTCTAGCTGGTATTTCTTGCTGACCTAATCCCTTGTATGCTTGAGTTCTATGATATCCTGCGATAAGTATTAAATCACCGTCTGGAGTTCTTTCAACATTTATAGGATTTAGCAAACCATTAGCTTCAATGCTCTCCATTAATGAATCTATTATTTCATTATTACGGTGTGTTCTATTTTCTATAATTATATCCTTTATTCTAATAACTTCATCTGTAATTTTAAAATCTCTTTTTCTCATTTTTATACTCCCATCATTGTTTATTTTAATAATTTATATACTTACTAAATATCATTGCATTAAGACAAATTATTGCAATCTTAACTTCTTGTCCAAATGTATTAATAACTTTGCTTACAATTTCAAACTCCGATTCATTATTAACATGAATAGTCATGAATCTATTACATACTTCAGGAAACTGTTTGGCATAAACAGTATCACAAATTAAAATATTATCTGTTTTTTCATAAGTACATTGTGGTTCTTCCAGATGAAGGCCCAGGTCTTTTTGATCATTTTCAACTTTGGAATCAATATATTCCGCTAAATACTCATTGGATATTTTCCCTTTTAACTCATTAGCAAACTCTACCGGATTAGTCAAATGATATTTTTCTTCTTTTTCTTTTCTTAATTTATTAAGAGAATCATTATAAAATTTATTTCTTTTTTTTACTAAAACTGTTTCTAAATCTTTTTCATCAACAAAATATTTATTTAACTCTTCAATATTATCTATATGAATTTTAGCACTTTCTTTAACTTGTTCTGTATCATTACCTCTAACTATTGTTCTTAATACTCTTGTGCTAATACCTAAGCTATCCGCTTTTTTTCCATACTTTTCATCTATGATAGAACCTATTCTTACTTTTTTAGCTATAGTACTAATGTCAAGTCCTGTTTTTTCTGCAGTATCCTTAGTAAAAGATTTAGGTAGTTCTTCATCAACAATCTCTGGGATTACTTTGCCACTTATTTTTCTTCTATTCTCTACTGTACTTTCTGTATATAATTTTTCATAAGCTATTTTTCTTTGGTATAACATATAGCTTTCCTCATAAGCATCACTTGAACGCCTAGTTAAATTTTCATCTACTTCTCTAATTACACATTTAGCCTTATCAAGTTCTAAATCTTCATATTCTCTAGGAAACACATTAGTAGGAATTGTTTCTTTTCCAAGTTGAACATAAGCCCTTAGTCTATGTTCCCCAGCTACTAATGTATATTCTCCATTGTCCTCCAATACTGTGATAGGATTAATTAGTCCCACTTGTTTAATAGATGCAACTATAGGCTCTATATGTTCTTGTTCTACTTCCCACAACCTAACATCAATTTTTATTTTATTAATTGGAATCTCTGTTATTATCATCATCCTCACATCCTATCTGACTGTTTTTATATTTATCTATAGTGTAATTTATCTCCTTCTGGTAATCTATTAACCTTAATCCTTTTTCATCCATCTAAATTTCGACTATATATAACTCTTTATCTAGTGATGTATAAAACTTCTCTTTTTTTCTCTTCTCCACGTGTCATCTATTAAGTTATTATAAAATATACTTATTATCTTAGTTTATCATATATATAACTTGTTTTTTCATAAGCACTTCTTTTTATGTGTTTATTTCGTATTACTAAAACTCCCATTTTTTCTATTTGATCTATTTTTTTATTATCCCATTTACCACTTTCATTAACTAATCCCAGTATTAGTATACTACAAACTCTTTTCCAGTTCATCAATTTATTTGCTTTTAATAGAAGCATTGACAAAGCCTTATCTTCTCTTTCTATCTCAATTAAACATTTTTCACTTTCATCAATCATAGTAATCTTTCCTATAGCATATTTTCTCCTTGTTATTGCATCATTTAATTTTGAAAATTTTTTCCCTTCTGGAAGATTATCCATTATTATATCTACTATTTTTATAGTTTGTCTCTTTTCTAATAACTTTAATACTTCTATAAATTCTTGAAGCTCACCTCCTACTTTAATTTCAGCTAAATTTCTAAACTCTAATCCTCTAACAAGATCTTCTCCACCAGTATCTGCAGTAGTTCTAAGGTTATTACTATCCAAAACATATGTTTTAGTGTTCTTATCTTCAGTACTTCTTCTAATTTTCCTACCAGTTTTCTTCTTATTTATTTTAGGAATTCTTTCATATTCATGACTAATCATAAATGTATTTATTTCATCTGATTCTTTTGTAGATCCATCTGTATCTGAATCTAATTCTCTATCACCTTTCCCATTATTACTAATATATTTTCGTTTTTTTGTATCATTTGAAGATATTGATTCTTCTAAACTTGGATGGAATACATTTATTTCTTCAGCATTAATCTCCTTTTTATTAAGAGCTATTATTTCTAATATCCTTATAAATTTATCTTTCTTTTCAACTCTTGCCCTTATGTTAAATCTATCAAGCAAAAAATCAAATTTCAATTTATCCATTTCCCATACGTCTTGTCCAACACTATTGAACATTCGTAACACTGATATATTGGTGAGTATCCACGCTAAATGATTTATCTTTTCACTTTTTAGAAGTTTAGGTTCATATTCAGAAGTAAAATGAATATCTAGCTTCCCATCTTTCATTTCATATGTAAAATAACTTTCGAAAGTATCCATTTCCAATATCCTATTTAGCACAAATTTATTAGGTGCTAAAACTGCTCTAATAACTTCAACTATAGGTATAGTGTATAACACTCCATTCTTTAAAAAGTTGAACGTCTTTGATTTTGTTTTTTCCTTAAAACCAGTACCCCAAATCTCCCAATCTTTTTCTTTATATTCAGCCTTTATTCCATTAAGATTTATGTCAATAACCTCAGCATTTTGAATTGTTTCTCCTTTATTCAAATTACCATCCGTGTAGTATTTTTCTACAGATAAGAAATGGATACTAGCCCAATCCAATATAATCCTTCTTTTTGCACTAGCACCCTTAAAATATGCATGAACCATCCACTTATTATTTTGTTTAAAAGGCTCTCCAATCCATGTTAGCTTTACTTTTTCACCTTTCCCAAACGGCCAATTCTTTATTATTACGGCTTCCTTACTCATACATCCCCCTGTTACTTTATGAACCAATTTACTCCCAATACAATACTTTTATTTTTTCAAAAGCTTCACTTCTAATTCCAGCAATTCTTTGTATTTCCCACCTCTTTATTGGTTCACCTTTATCTATTTTATTTATAATTATCTTTTTACATCTTCTAATTTGAAAATCTTCAACAGTTTCAATTATTTCATTTAGATATCTTTCAGTATTAGGTAATTTATCAATATTCTTTTCTAGTGCTGTAAGTATCCCCAATTCTCTACCTATAATGGATTTTGTTATTCTTATAGGTTTATCTCTATCCATTAATTCTTCATACTTATTTTTTATAATAAATAAAAGCTTATTATCTCTCTTATTCCAATCCACTAAAGCATGAGGCTTAATTTTTTTAGTTTGTATTGGAAGTTTGTTATAAAGCCATTTTTTATCATTTCTATAGATAAAAATATATTCTTTTTTGCACATACTTCTAATTTCAGTTCTTGTCGCAGTAGGATTACTTGAAATATTACTTAATATACAATTTTTATAATCCTTTAATTTATCAGTTTCATCAGCAGCTTTCTTATCATTTATATATCTACTATTATTTTTAAACATATTTGTTCCTAATATAAAATCAAACTTTAATATAGTCTTAGGATCACAACTCATAAGTCTCGCTAACTCTACTAATCCATATTTATTTTCTTTTAAATATGTTTTCAATTTATGCTCCCAAACCCCTCCAAATGTTTTTATTCTTCCTATTCTATATCTATCACTACTTTTTTTATCAGGCCCTTTTCTGGAATATACGAAACCACAATCACAACTGAAAGTACCAACAGGCAATCTAGTTTTATAATCAGCTGTTATCTTTAAATTATCTATTACATCCTTTCTATAATGTTTTGCCACTTTATTTAAACACGGCCAAAATCCTTTCCCGAATGGATTATAATGCTCCCTTGTATCATCAAAAAATTCACCAATATTCCCTGACAAAAAATTTATCAATAATAGGTGCCTTACTGGATGAACTGTTCTTTTTACATCTCTAGTTATTACCCTAAGCCAATTATATTCATCATCATTGTCTATACTGGAATCCATAACGTTCAGTAACGCTTCTCCATAGTAATTTATAAATTCTTCATAAAGTTCCCTTTGTTTTATTCGGTTACCTGAAGTAGTTAAGCCTTTTTCATTAAGAAGATTTTTATATTTTTCTAGAATAGATTTTTTATCAGTGCTTATAGTACCGCATTGCAATAAATAGTAGGCATCCTTGGAAATTTTTAACATAATATCATAATTCTTATCAATCTTAGTTTCTCTTTTAAAATCAATAAACCGCTTGTCAAGCCTAATAAATTCAAGTCTACTTACATCGTTTTTGACTATATCATATTTTTTCAAAAGTTCTCCATGATGTGGACATAGAAAAATTCCTTGCAGTTGATGCTCACGGTGGATATAAGCCTCACCATTTTTATCTACATCAGCTTTAATACAAATAGGGCAGTAATAAATACCTTTTTTCTTGCACACACTACCTGCTGTAATACCAATTTCATTATAAATTCCACTGCAATCCTTATATTTAATCTTTTCAATAATTTCATCTCGTCTTTGAATTGGAAGAAACGGAATATAATACGGTAAAATAGTATGATTTTTTATTAAATAATCTGCTGTATACTTTCCACTAATATTCTTCGCTAATTGATCTATAGGGCTACCTATTTCAAGCGAGGGCACAATGGTTCTTTTCCCAAAGCATTCTTCAATAGTATCCTTATAATCTATATTCCCAGTATAGAAGTGATATCTTGAAACCGCAGAATAAATAAGTTCATCTTTATATGGATCGGTAAAAAAATGTATCATTAATACTAGTCCTTTCCTTTACATTTTCAACCTCACTCCCCCAATTTAAATAAGCTTATTTTACATTTAAAAATTCATCTATTGGATTTTTAATATATCCATTCTTTTTTAGTACATCATATGGATGCACGTTATCATTTCTTGCTTTTTCATATAGCGCTATTAACTCTTGATTTTTAGTTTCTATTTTTTCAAGTTTATCTCTGCTTTGTTTTTCCTTTTCTTCTTGTTCCAAAGCCTTTTGTAAAGCTAAAATTTTCAGGCTACTGTATTCCTCATTAATGCTAGCTTTATTAACTGTTGTCTCACATATTTTTTTAATATCTACATCATCAAGTTTTTTAAATAAATCCATTGATTTTAAATCAAAGATAAGATTTTCCACAGTACTTCTTCTCATTAAATCTATGGATTTTTTTCTTTCATTAAATGCTTCCTTAACCCTTCCGTTAAGTTCCATGTCACTTTTATAATTTATTGCTATATCATCCAAGTTAATAGATATATCCTCATATTTTATTATTTCTGAAATATTATTATTTCTAAGTGCTTTAATCATCGGTTGAATCATATTTAGATCTTCTTTTGCTGTAGCTCTTATAACACCAACTGAAATTTTTTCTTTTCCCTTAGCTAATGCTCTTTCTTGAGCGAGTATATATAAATTAACTGCAACTGCTGTAATACCCTGACATTCATCATAAAACGCTTCTTTAATTTCCCTAGATAGTTTAGTTTCTTCCTGTAAACATTGAAAATCCCACAATGTTTCTAAAAAGAAAGTCCATTCTTCACTATCCTTTGGCATCCTATCCCATATTATAGCTCCTTCGCTTGCTGCTCTCCTAGCTTGCCTAAAGTTACCATTAAACACCTGTTGAGCCTTACTGGTGCCTATTAGAACTGTTGGTATTCCTACCGTGTTACTTAACGTAACAAAGAAATTAAGCATTTCTTCCATGTCATTTTTAGCATTTAATAAATGTTGAATCTCATCAATTACTAGAACACCTATGCCATACATACTTGCTAAAGTTGTCATATGAAGCATCATTGTTGAAGTTATTCTATTAGCATAGCCAAACTTCTCCAAATATCTAGTACCTAATAAATCATCAATTGCTTTAAAAAAACTTTTACATAGAGTTGCTAGACTGCCGTCGTAAGGGCAATCTATCTTCAGCCACACTATCTGAGTTCTACTAAAATATTGCCCTTCATATTCTTCATGTTTTATTATTTGAGGATACATTAATAAAAGCCTTTCTATAGCTGTAGTTTTTCCAATACCCGAGATTCCTATAACAGATAGGCTGTCTGCTGTTGATCTAATATGGCTCATTCTTTCATTAACAACCTTATTCTCTGCTACTTCATCTCTTAGCTCATTCAGTATTTTTAAGCGTTCTAAAAAAGCTTTATCTATTGGATTTCTAGCTAAATATCCCCTTCTTATCAATGCTGATAATCTTCTTTCTAAAATAATATGAATCGGCAAAGGTTGAACGAAATTTTTAGCTCTTTTTATTATATGGTATCTTATATTTGAGGCTTTAACTCTATCTTCATCACTTATTTCAGGAAATAAAGTGAATTTATCTACTACATCTTCTTCAGTAAAAATATTAGGTAATGCTTCGATGAATGGATTGTTTTTATATTCGTCAATCTCTTGTATTTTATAATTAGCTCTTTCACATTCACCTTTTAAAATACTTATTACTTCATTATTTTTCACGTCTTTCATCTCTTTTCTTTTTTAGCAATTCCATTATTCTATTATCACCTGATGCTTCTTTTTTAACTACTTCATCATTTCTATTTGGTAATTCTATTATTTCAGCACCACTATTGGAAGCATTTTTTTCTTCACCAATTTTAAAAGCTTCTGTTTCTCTATTCATTTCTTTTTCAATAATTCTGTTCCGTCTTATACCTTTGAGCTGTTTATTTTTACTTTCCTCAAAAGCTATTTCCTTTGCTTTTTCTATTCCAGACTCCTTAACTATTTTTTCTATTTCTTTCTCTAAATCAATATTACTTTGATTTTGTTCTCTTAAATTTTTCTCTTTTAATTCAGCTAATAATTCCTGATTAAAAATTATTTCTTCTAGTAGGCAATTTTTATATTGATTGCAGGTCTCCAATAAATAACATTCCTCGTAGCCTAATCCATTGTCATGTGGAATATATATTTCGTTAACATTTCTAGGATCATATACAATATCAATACTTCTAGCCGTAGGCTTTATAAACCATTGTTGACTAATAGCTTTATTAGAACTATACGATAATCCCTTAAATTTAATTCCGACCCTTGAAACACTTGCTTTTCCCCTTGGAAGAATGTTTAATCTTAATACATCTCTATCAACGGTCTTTAATCTACCTTTTTTGTTTTCAATTCCCCACTTCCAAAGTTGAATCGGTATTGGCAGTATATCATCTTCTAGCATTTCTTTTTCAACAGGATATTTTTCTATAAGGCTCTTATTATGATGCAAGACAATATTTATGTATACTCTTGTGAACGCTTCAAGGGTTAACGTTGCATCTAATCTATAATCTTTATCCCCTCTTTTTCTAAATTCCTTTTGTATAGCACCAGGCGTTTTATGCTTTACTTTAGTATTTAAAGTTCTAAAATTCCTTTCAACTATACCTTTTAAATCGCCACGATAAGGGGAAGTATTTTCTATTTTCACGTTTAAATTATTAATTAGATTTTCAGGCGAATATCCTTCAAATTCACCACGATCAGCTATTATAATATCTGGTAAATGTTTTGACGGCCATTGTTCTTCAGTAATTTCTATTCCGTACGACTTACAAAACTCAACCTTATCAGCAATCATATTATCTAATGCCATCATAGCTCCAAGCCAAGATGGTCCTTCTAATCCAACATAAATTCCAGTAATTAATCTAGAATATACATCTATTATTGCGTACACAATCGGCCTACCTATAATTCTTTTTGTGTTTAAAGAACTTACTAAATATATGTCCGCTGGGGTTGCATCAATTTGAAATCTTGTTCCTGGCCCATCTGTTTCAATTGTAGAATTACTTAGTAATGGTCTATGTTTTAAATTAAATTCCTTGTCACTATCTCTTAGCACAATATCCTTTTTAACATCTTCAAATTTCTTAAACCAATAATAAAATTGATTATATTTAGGTATTCTCTCATTATCCCAAACTATATGTTTGATTTCATTATTCTCTCTATATACATCTGAATAGAAGTCTCTAAGCATTAGAGTGTATGTTTCTTTTAAAGATATCTTTTTACTATTTCTATAATACTTATTAATAACAAATTGAACATGCTTTTTCACATCATCAGTTATATTAATTCCTTCTATAGAATCTCCTAAATAATCTACTTTTGCTGGTCTTCCTACTTTTAAATCAGATAGTTTTTTTTCTTTTCCTTTACCTCCAGAATTTATATAATCAGGTAGTAAAGCATTTTTATTCATTCCCCTTTGCCAATACCTACTAAATATTTTTTTTACTTTTGTCAAACTAAGCCCTGAAGTATTAGCTATTTCCATAAGTTTATTTTCCCTATGACTTTTTTCTAAGAGTTCATATTCATTTGTTTGCCAATACTTTTCAATAAACTCCCAAGCTGCATTTCTTTTATTAATCTGTAGTTCTGAGAGTTCTTTTTCATTAATTATTCTAGAAAAGGGATCTTTAATAGCTATTAATTTTTCTCCATCAATTTCTTCTTCAATAGTTGTTAATAATTCTTTTCTAGGCATTGATGTTACTGCATCAATATTTACTATGTACACATAAAATTCAATAACATTAATAATCCTTATTCTTTCTCCATTTTCATTATCTACACGTTTGAAAACTGAATTGATGGATATCATATTGCTTCCACCTTCTTAATTGATTTTTCTATTATACTTATACTGGATATAGCCTTATTAACGTTAATTTTTTCTGTTATGTCAATTTCAATAATTTTATTTATTATTAAATACTTAAATATACAAAGACTACTTCCTTTTTCCAAACACATTTCATTGTCGAACTCATTACATATACTTCTCATAGCTTCAGTATTATCAATTATTCTTCTCATAAATTCATATATTAAATCTTTTAAATCACTAGCTTTAATATCATTAAAACTATCTATCGCACCTATATCTTTATAACTATGAACTAAGCTTATGTTGTTTGCTATGACCTTATCTATTTCTTCATCAGTAACTATCCCCCAGTTAATACCTTTCTTCTCCCAATACTGTCTCTCAATCTCAAATTTTTCTGATATTCTTTTATTAATAAGATCCTCCTTAGATTTTATTGTTCTAGCTACTTCATAAAACTCATTGTTATAATTTATAGTTACTAAAAAATCTGTAGTCATAACAATATATTCTCCTGTTTCAGGGTGTTTAGGATGCTCTACACCTAACTCCTTAGCAATAAGAAGTGTATCTTCAATAGGAAGCAGTGGAAACTGTTCTCTTATATCTTGAACCGTGTCTGAGTACTCTAAAAAGAAAAAATAATTTCTTTCCATATCTGACAATAGTTCATGCTGCCTTCCTGTTTTAATTCCTCTTATTCTACTTGATCTACCTAAAGAAGGTACATCCTGAATTTTAATCCATGGCTTATATTTATCTCCTTTTCCTGTACCTATTCCATCCTTAATCATTTTAGCTACATCTAAATTTCTTTTTCTTTTTGCCATTCACTTCACCTCCATTAATAAAGTAAAAAACTGCACACTCTCACCTTAAATGAGAATGTGCAGTTTTTTTACATTCTTATATTTTTTTAATTTTTCCATACTACATTCTCTAAAATATAGCATATCCATAATAAATATTTCGATTCAACTTTTTTATAAATAGTTAAACTTTTTTCAAAACGGTTAAAGTTTTTTATAAACGGTTGAACTTTTTTATAAAGTTACAACAACTGTAATATTTTTAGCTTTCCTTATTCTACAGTAACTGATTTAGCTAAATTTCTTGGCTTGTCTATATCGCATCCCTTTTCTTTAGCTGTATAATATGCCAATAATTGAAGTACTGTTACTCCTAATATTGGTCCAAACATGCCTAAAGTTTTTGGAATATATAACACTTCATCCATTACTTCTTCTACGCCTTTAGTGCCTTCATAGCAAATACCTATAACATGAGCACCTCTTGCTTTAATTTCTATTATATTACTTAGCATTTTTTCTTTTAAATCGTCTTGAGTAAACGGAGTTATTACTTTTGTTCCTTCTTCAATTAATGCTATAGGGCCATGTTTTAATTCTCCGCCAGCATAAGCATCTGCATGAATATAAGTTATTTCTTTAAGTTTAAGTGCTCCTTCTAATGCTAATGCATAATCTAATCCTCTACCTAAATAGAATACATCATTTTCTTTGTATATCTTTTTTGCTACTTCCTTAACTTTAGCTTTATCTTCTAACACCAACTCTACTTTTTCAGGTAAATCTAATAATTCCTCTTTTAACTTATCTAATTCTTTTGATGTTAATGTTCCTTTAGTTTCTGCAAAGTTCATAGCTAACATATACATTCCAATAACTTGTGTTACATAAGCTTTTGTTGATGCAACTGAAATTTCTGGACCTGCTAATGTATAAAGCACATGATCAGCTTCTCTTGAAACTGTACTTCCAACTACATTAGTTAATGCAACAATTTTTGCACCTATCTTCTTACTATTTCTTAATGCTGCTAAAGTATCTGCTGTTTCCCCTGATTGGCTTACAACAATAACTAAAGATTTATCTGTAACTAATGGATTTCTATATCTAAATTCTGAAGCAATATCTACTTCAACTGGAATTTTAGCTAATGATTCTATTACATGTTTACCTACAAGACCAGCATGATATGCTGTACCACAAGCAACTATAAATACTCTATCTATATTTTCTAAATCTTCTTTTGAAAGCTTAAGATCATCTAGACAAATACTATGATCCATTGATACTCTTGAAGTCATAGTATCTCTAATTGCTTTTGGTTGTTCATGGACTTCCTTTAACATAAAATCGTCAAATCCGCCTTTTTCAGCTGCATCTTCATTCCATGTAACATGATATACTTCTTTACTAATTGATTTTCCATCTTCAGTGAAAAGTTTAACTCCTGAATTTGTAATTATAGCAATTTCTCCATCTTCTAAAAGATAAACATCTCTTGTATAATTTAATACTGCTGGAATATCTGATGCAATAAAAAATTGATCTTCTCCAAGTCCTACTATTAGTGGACTATCTTTTCTTACTGCTATTAACTTATCTGGTTCATTTTTTGAAAGTACACCTATAGCATAACTTCCTTCTAATCTTTTAATAGCTTTTTTAACTGCTTCAAATAAATCTCCATGATAATAATAATCTATAAGATTTGGAATTACTTCAGTATCAGTTTCTGATTTAAAAGTATATCCTTCTCCTTTAAGCCATTCTCTAAGTTCTAAATAATTTTCAATAATTCCATTATGAACTACTGCAATTGTTTCTTCAGAATTTAAATGAGGGTGAGAGTTCATATCTGATGGTGCTCCATGAGTTGCCCATCTAGTATGACCTATTCCTATATTTCCTTTAATAGGGCTTGTTTGAATGTTACTAGCTAAATTAGCAAGACGTCCTTTAAACTTTCTTACTGTAAGGTCTCCACCTTCAATAACTGCAACTCCTGCTGAGTCATATCCTCTATATTCTAATTTTGACAATCCACTAACTAAAAAAGATGTGGCTGTTCCTTTTCCTACATATCCAACTATTCCGCACATATTAAATCTTCCTTCCTTATTTTAAGTGAGAATCCAAATTTCATATTTGGTTCTTCAAATTACCCAATAAACTCATATAAATTGGGTTTCCTTAAAGATTATTTTTATTACTTCTATTTAGGATTTTGTCCTAACTTTGTAAAATATAAAAGGGCATAATAATCTTAGGACCTAAAAACCTATAATTTTTGAAGGTTTTAACACCAAACTGGATTTGTACTATAAATTACTTCATAGCTTTGCCAGCTGTTAACGGTAGTGCAAATACCGTGGGGCACCCGCCGAAGTTTCGATAACTCCCCAACCTCGTCAACTTAAGTGAGAACCTAAATCTTGTATTTAGTCGTTCGAACTTACTCAGCGAACAAATGTGAGTCGAGTTTCCGTTTAAAAACTTTACTCACATAATTCTAAAACACAAGTTAATTAATTTCTACTTAAGTTCTGGCGCTTTTTTAATATCATCACATATTTTCTTACTTATACTATCACCTCTTTATTCATTTATTTCATACCCCTGGATATATTTTATCATATAATTTTTTTTTGTCTACAATATATAATATAGATTTAATCTTAAAATTCCACATTTTTATTTTTTCTTATATCTTTGCAACCTATTTATATAAATGTTTAATAATCTATTAACTAAATAGAACTACGAAAAATAGTAGCTCTTAAAATTAATTATTAGCTACTACTTCATTTAATCCATTATATTTTTTACTATTATGAAAATGTAATCCAAGGTTTTTGAATTTGTTCTTTTAAAGTATTATAGCTCTCAATTGTACTTCTTAATTGAATATCTAAATTTTCACTGTTTAAAACTTGAGTATCGTAATCTGATTTAGTTAACATTCCTAAATCGTATTTAAGTTTTGCATTGCTGAGTTGTTTATTTGTAAGTTCTATATTTTTTGTTAACCAATTAATATTGTCTTCTGTAGTAAGGAGATTTGTGTATAAAGTTTTTAGTGACTCTTTGAATTTTTTCTTAGTTTCGTTTAAATTTGTTTCGCCTTCATATGTTCCTAATTTTGCTTTTAAGTATGATAATCTTGCGGATAATTGTCCTGCATAAATTTGTTTTTGAGAATTATAAATATTTAATTTTTGGGTATATTCGCTATAATCATCTAACATTTTATTATAATCACCATTATAGCTATTAAAGTCTGGTTTTTGAGGAATAGGAACATTATCTTCTTTTGGGTTATCTACTTTATTATCTTTATCATTATAATAATCCTTATTGAGTTTAATTAACTGCTCATTATACTTTAAATAATTCTCTATAACATTATCTAAATATTCATCCACTGAACCGTCTATCTTAAATGTATCATATTTTATATCTTGCTCTAAAGCATACTTTGTTACATCTTTTCCTGTTAAAACTTTAAAACTATCTTGTGCATCTTTTAATGCATTCTCTTGAGATTTCTTTTGGTTTTGTAAATTTTCTATGTTAAGCTGAGTAGTTTGTAAATCAATTGTTGTTACCATCTCAAGCTGATTTTTTAATTTTGTATTATTTAAATCTCTAGTTTTTATTTCTAATTCCTTTTGTGCTTTTGCTATTTTCTTTTGGTTTATAACAATATCATTATAAGCTTTAGTTGTCTTTTGTATTAGCTTGTCTTCTTCAAAATTTCTTTGTTGTTTTAGTTGTTTTAAATTAATATCACGAGTATCTTGATTAAGATCTTTTTCATTATCACTTTTCCCTTTAGGATTAGTGGCAGATGGTTGATCATCAAGTTCTTCATTAAGATCATCAAATTTAGATTGATAACTTATTTTTTTATCATATAGTGATAATACTGCACTGTTGTTTATTGCTTCTTTTATTGCATCATTTAATGTAAAAACTCCGTTTTCTGCACTATTTGATTTAGCATCTATAACTGTCTGTATACTTACCTTAGTGCTAGTAGATTGTCCATTTTCATCTGCAAATACTGGCATAATGCTTCCACTCATAACACTTACTCCAATTGCAAAAGCAACTAACTTATTTATGTTCTTCCTCATATATATTCACCTCTTCACCAAATTTTATCTTAATCATATTATATAAAGTAACACTCCAGGCATATTACATATATTTTGTTTCCGACAGGGAAGTAAGATTAATCTCATTGCATGTTGTTATTTAATCTTACTGATAAAGTGTGACACGAAATAGGTTAACATATTCATTTGTTATTTTTTAACATGTCTTCTTATTACTTAAATGGACTATTTTAAATTTAATTAATGGTAAAAATTTTACTTTTAATTATCTTGGTTTAACAATAAATTAAATTGCCTTAATCCATAGATGATTTTCTCTACTTCTGCTGGATCCATGTTTTTTATATTATTAGATATTAATCCAGAAACAAAAGTCTTCTTCATATTACATATATCATTGTTTTTTTTAAATTCTTCGGAAATTGATAACTTTACAATCCTACGGTTATCTTTAGGTATTTCTCTAATTACAACACCTTGATTAGTCAAACGATCTACTATACCAGAAACTGTACTTTTTGTTAACTGCATATAATCACTTAACTCATTAAGCGTTATTGATGGTCTTTCGTACAAATGAAATATGACTACAAGTTGAGGCGTCGTAAACCCATATCGTTTTGCAATTTCTACAAATCTACTATTAAGAGTCTTTTTAATATTTTTAAATATGTCAATTATCTCATCTGCTTGTTTTAGAGCTAATTCATTATTCAAATCTGGTAAATTATCCTTAAGATTCATTTTCTTCACCTTCCTAATTTAATTTTGGGAATTATTTTCTAGATCTCATAAATAAAGTTAAAATTATAGCTACAAGTACTGCAATAACAGTCATCATGACAGCATATGCCATAGCATCTATAGTTGCTTGACCTTGCACCATTTTCATTAATTGAGAAATAGCTGAAGCTTTAGCAACACTTTGTGATTGGCCTGAATGAATATATACTTTTGTTAATGTACTTATTGTATCAGTAGCTGTCTTATTATAAACATTTATTTGTTCTGATAGTTTCGAATAGTTATAGTTAGTTCTTCCTTGCATTATTGTAGACATTATAGTTACGGCAAGTGCACCTGATATTTGCCTAATGGTATTATTAAGTGCTGAAGCTCTTCCAACTAATTCTGTTTTTACTGCATTCATTCCTGCTGTACTAATTGGCATCATAGCAAGCCCTAACCCTATTGACCTCATGCAAGTAATAACTATTATATATTCTTTACTTGAATTCATATTTATACCATTTGCAAGTGCATAAGAGCTTATAGCTAATATTATAAGTCCAGGTATTACAAGTGGTTTTGCTCCCACTTTATCAAAAGCACTACCACTTATTGGCATCATAACCCCTACTACCAGTGCAGAGGGAAGCATAATAATTCCTGTTTGCATAGCTGTATATCCTCTTATGCTTTGCAAAAATAATGGTAATATATAGGCACCTCCCATAAGTGCCAAAGTTAAAACACTGGTTATTATTAAACTTATACTAAAGTCAAATAATTTAAGAACTCGTAAATCTAGTAAAGGATCTGGATGGGTAAGCTCATTTACTATAAATAGCACAAGACTTAAACAACCAAAAGTCATTAGTATTGGATTTTTTATATCACTCCAATCAACTGAAGAACCTTCACCAAGAACATATAATATACTTACTATAGCAATTGTAGAAGATAAAAAACCTATTATATCAAAAGATTTAAATGGTTTTCTTTGAACACCTTTTAATAAAAATCCAGCCATTACTACACCTAGTATACCTATAGGAACATTGACTGTAAAAATAAGTCTCCAGTCCATCTTTTCAATAATATATCCACCTAAAGTTGGTCCTATAGCAGGTGCTGCCATAGCTGCTATTCCCCAAAACCCAAGAGCTAGTCCTATCTTTTCTCTAGGAAATACTTGGTATATTATTGACATTCCTACTGGCATTATCATACCACCACCAAGAGCTTGAATTACACGAAATGTTATCATAGTTGCACCACTCCATGAAAATCCACATAGTAATGAACCTATTGTAAACATTGCTAATGCAAACATATATATTCTCTTAGCACCAAAAACATCTTGAAGATATCCTGTTAATGGTATAATAGCTCCAAGTGTTAATGTATAGCATGTTAATATCCACTTTGCATCATCTAACGGCATACCAAAAACAGCCATCATCTTAGGAAGAGCAATGTTAACTATACTACTATCCAGTATAGACATAAAGGTGCCTATTACTACTACAAATAATGCTAACCAACTGGCTAGTAATCCATTTTTATTCTCTTCCATCATACCACCTCATTACTTAACATGAATCTTAATAACAGCATTGGTTCCTGGAAGCATCTTATTGTCAAAATGATCAAGTTCAATTTTTATAGGTATTCTTTGAACTACTTTTGTAAATGTACCACTAGTTGATGGTAACAATGATAAAGCAGAATTGGTTACTTCTCCTATTGATTTAATTTTTCCAGTAAACTTTTGTGAATCATATTGATCTATAGTGATATCAACTGTTTCATTAGCTCTTATCTTTCCAAGTTTTGTTTCTTCTATATTAGCGGTTATGTAAAGTTTATTAGGATCTATTAAAGTCACTAAAGTTTGACCTGTTGACCAAAGTTCCCCTATTGTTCCTTGTTTCTTGACAACTATACCATTAATAGGTGCCCTTACTAAGGATTGATCTATACTTGAATCAGGAAGATTATTCATTTCTTGACGAGCTAATATTTGATTTTTTGTAACTACATCGCCGTCCTCTACATTGAGCTCTAATAATTTTCCTGAAATTTGTGGAGTTACATTAACTAAATCTGCACTAACCCTTGCATCATCAGTTGAAACATAATAAGTATTCTCATACCAATAATAAAATACTATTCCCCCTAATGCTACTGCAATTGTAATTAAAATTCCAATAATTAATATTTTACGTTTTCCATTCATATTAAAGTCACCTCTTTCCTTATTTTTTATTCCTTTAGTCCAACTTCTGCAAACATACCAGGTTTCAATTGGGCATTGGGATCTGATAAAGTTACCTTAACTAAAATATTTCTACTTTGAGAATTTAATTTTGAATTTATAACAGCTATTTTTCCTTCAAATACTGTATCTGGTACTTCAGATACTTTAACAGCTACGTCTTGTCCTTCTTTTAGCTCACTTATAATATCTGATGGTGCATAAGCATTTACAAATAAAGTGCTAGAATTAGAGATTGAAACAAGAGTTGCACTTGGTGATGCCATTTCGCCTATATTAATATTTTTAGCATTTACTACACCTGAAATTGGTGCTGTAATAGTTCCATTACTTAAAGCTGTTTGTGCAGTCTTTAAAGCTGCTTCAGCTTGTTCTACCTGAGCTTTGTAAACATCTATACTAGTTTCTGTTGCACCATTTTTCAACATATTTAACTGTTCTTGCGCTGATTTCTGTTGTGCCTCTGTAGCAACAAGTTGTTGCTCTGCAGACTCAAGTTGCTGTTGCGTATTTGCTTCGGCTTCAACTAGAGTTTTTGTACGTTCATAATTCTTTTTAGTAACTTCATAACTTTCAGTTGCATTATCTAGAGCTGCTTGTGCTTGTGCTATCTGTTCAGGACGCGTACCATTAGTAGCATTAACTAAGCTTGCTTTAGCAGTATTTACTGCTGCTTGTGCTTGGTTCACCTGTGCCTGTAAATCCTGTGTATCTAATTTAATAATAGTATCTCCCTTATTTACATTTGAGCCAATATTAACTGATACTTCAGAAACTCTTGCTGAAATCTTTGAAGCTATATTTGCCTCATCATTTGCTGCAATTTTTCCAGCCATTATGTATTGATTTTTAGTGTTTTGCTGAGTATTTTCAGTAGTCTGTAAATTACTATCTACACTTGTGCTGTTTGTAACGCTACAACCACTTAAAATCATTGCTGCAATTAAACAAACTAAAGTAATTTTTTTCATATTATTCCTCCTTATGTTAATTGTTTTTATACGTATTGTTCGTGTACTAACATTGCGTATTATACAATAATTTATAAATATATTCAAGAATATTAGTCCATTTATTCATATAAAACTTTTATATGGAAAATACTTTCTATAATACTGGTATACTTTTACTGTTTGAAATATCATAAGATTTTTGTGCCATATCTAAACTTTGTTTAGCTTTATATAATCTATTCAACGCAAAAACAAGTATTTGCTATTATTCCCAAAGAATATGCCAATACTTGTTTTGGTATCTCTTATTTATATAATTAATAATTTTCGCTATGTTTTAGAAAAGTGTTGATATTGTTATATAAGAGCGAACTGGCATTAAAATTTGCTTTTTAGAACTCTTAAGTGAGAGTCCAAATTTTATATTTGGTTCCTCGAACTTACTCAGCGAACGAATGTGAGTCGAGTTTCATTGAATATTAGTCCTATTAATTGCTTGTCACAATCTGTGATTGGGAGCATGCATTAATAGGACTAATATTCATTTTAGAGTTCTTAAAGTAAATTTCACCGTCCATGAACTTTATATAACAATATCAACACGCTTTTAAAGCAAAACCATAATTTTAAGTATAAAAAATAGACTACCGTTTATATTGATAGTCTATTAATACTTATTAATTCTTCCTATTCATATCTCAAAGCTTCAATTGGGTCAAGACTTGCTGCTTTTTTAGCTGGATAATATCCAAAGAACACACCAATCGCCATTGAGAATGTGAAACTTATTAAAATTGTACTTATTGATATTGCTATTGGTGCCTTTAATAGGATACAGGCAATTACACCAAATCCTATTCCTAATGTTATCCCTATAATTCCACCAATTGCACATATTATAATTGATTCTGTTATAAACTGCATTTTTATATAACTGCTTTTAGCTCCAAGAGCTTTTCTTGTTCCTATTTCTCTTGTTCTTTCTGTAACAGATACAAGCATTATATTCATTACTCCAATTCCTCCTACAAGTAATGATATAGCTGCAATTACAGATATAGCTAAAGATATCATTTGGAGTGCTGATGTAAAAGACTCAACTTCACTTTTAGCACTATAAACATATGTTGTCCAATTTTTATTATTTTTATATAATTTTTCTAGATATTTTTCCATATCTTTTACAAGTTTCTCTGAATCAACATTATTATTTGGTTTCACTGTTAAATATGAATAGTTCTTATTTTTTTGTGATGCTTTAGCTGTAGTTACAGGAATATACAGATTGGTTTGTCTATCTTTTTCTGATGATGTCATTCCACCATCACCTCCAAATGGAGAAGCTTCATATTTGTATATACCTACAATAACATATGTTTCAACAGTATCTTGAGCATAGAATTTAATTTCTTTACCTAATGGGTCACCCACGCCCTTAAACATATTGGCAACAAGCTTATCTGAAACGACAGCACTTTTTCTACTTCCTTTAAGATCTTTATCTGAAATGAATCTTCCATTAATCATCTTAACATTCCTGACATCTTTATATCCATCATTTACGCCTGTAATACTTACATTAGCATATAAATATCCATCCTTTATTTTACCTTGTTCTTTCCTCTCTGTTAAAGCTATATTACTAACTCTATCACTAAATGTTTCCTTAAGTGAATTTATTTGTTCAGTCGAAATAAGGTCATTATCTTCTGGTTTTTTAGTTGATCGACTATACATATTTCCTTGTCCATCTTCTGTTTTTTCCGTTATTCCTATTTCAATATTACTAGCACCCATTTCACCCATGGTTTTTGTTACTGAAGAGGTTATTGCACTTCCAATAGAAACAATTGCTATAACAGATGAAATACCTATTATAATTCCAAGCATAGTTAATAAAGAACGCATTTTATTTGACTTTATACCTGCTATTGCAAGCAATATATTTTCTTTTATAAACATACTTTTTCACCATCTGGAAATCTTCTAATGTATTTGTCATTACACTCTTCTGATACTATTCTTCCATCCTTTAATGTTATAATTCTTTCTGTTTCTTCTGCAAGTTCATGATTATGAGTTATAAAGACTATGGTTTTACCTTCTAATTCATGTACCTTATGAAATAAATCCATAACTAATCTTCCCGTTTCTGAATCAAGTGCTCCTGTTGGTTCATCTGCAAGTATTATGCTTGGTTCATTTGCAAGTGCGCGAGCAATTGCAACTCTTTGTTTTTGTCCTCCTGACAATTCATTTGGACGATGAGTCATTCTATCCTCCATTCCAACAAGTTTTAAAAGTTTTTCTGCACGTTCTATTCTTTTCTTTCTATTAAGTCCTGCATAAAGCATTGGTAATTCTACATTTTTTAATGCTGTGCTTCTAGGTATTAAATTAAAAGTTTGAAATACAAATCCTATTTTTTTATTACGTATATCCGATAAATCATTATCGGATACTTCATTAACATCAGTGTTATCTAAAATATACTTTCCTGAAGTTGGTCTATCAAGAGCTCCTATAATATTCATTAGAGTACTTTTACCAGAACCAGATGCTCCAACAATTGATAAAAATTCTCCCTTTTTTATATTTATATCAATACTTTTTAAAATATTTAGTTGATTAGGTGTTCCTATATAAAAGCTTTTTATAATATCACTCATTTCTATTATATTATCACTCAATAGGCTCACCTCCGCTTATTTCAACAATACTTCCAACTGGATAATTTGAAGGATCATTAATTACAAATATACCATCTGAAATTCCTTCTCCTGAAATTTCAACATTAAAATCAGACTCCATTCCTATAGTTACTGGAACTTGTTTAATAATATATTTATCTCCCTGTTTTTCTGCGACAAATATGCTCTTGTTATCTCCATCTTGTACTATACTTTCATGTGGTACTGTATATATATCAGATTTCTCATTTAAAATAATATTTACTCTTGCATTCATTCCAACCTTAATTTTATCATTTAAATCTTTCATCTTAATTTTAGCCTGAAAATTAACATTATTGCTTGTTGATTGAGATTCCCCCTGACCTTGTATTTGAGGCACATTATCTTTCTTAGCTATTGATTCAACACTTAAAACCTCTCCGTCTATAGATGTATCCTCTGTTGCATCTGTTTTTATTTCTGCTTTTTGCCCAACTTTAATATTTGAAATATCGATTTCCTTAATATCTACAGTTACAGTTACATCCTCTAAATCTTCTATTTGAAACAAAGATCCCGTACTTGGATTTCCTACAACTGCATTTACAGAAGTAACTATACCATTAACGGGTGCCTTAATTTGACAATCTTCTAACTGCTTTTTCTTACTTTCAAGGGCAATACGTTGACTTTTATTATCATAATTTATCTTTGCTGTTTCATAATTATTTTTTGCAGTGCTTAAATCTGAAGATATTTTGACTTTTGCATTTTCTAATGAAATCACTGCCTTATCATAATCTGATTGTGCATTTTCAAAATCTATTTTAGTTTTATTTAAATCTTGTTGTGAAATTTCTCCATATTGAAGTAATACTTTATTATATTCATAAACTTTTTCTTTATCATCAAGATTAAGTTTTGCTCCCTTTGCAGTAGCATTTGTGTCTGATATTTCTTTATTTAAATCATTATTATCTAAATACAATGCATCTTCATATGCTTTTTTTCTGCTATCAAGTTCTACTTTTGCATTAGCTTCAGTTGCATCAGTAGTTGCAGTTGCTTGTTCAATTTCATTTTTTAAATTTGTTGTATCTAATACTGCTAAAACATCTCCCGCCTTTACAGCATCTCCAACTTTTACATTAACTTCTTTAACCTGGTTATTTAATGTTGTGTATACATTAGTAGACTTTTCACTTTTTACTTGTCCTAAAACATTAATGTTGTTTACAATATTTCCTTTTGAAAGAGCTGTATATTTAATATCCGGCTTTGCTTTAGGCATCATTATCCTACTTATTATGAAAAATAAAACTACAACAGTCACTATACTTAATATAATTGTTGGTTTTTTCTTCAACTTCCACTTAATCCTAAATCGTTTAGTTGACAATCCTTTAGGCGATAATCCTTTATCTTCTAACTTTTCAGTATTCAATTTTTTAGTAAAGAGTTTTTTCATTTTAAAATCCCCCCAATCTTAATAACCACTTTTCATTTGTATATAACGTAAATAGTTAACATAAAGATTATTTTTTATAGAAGCAAAGTCTTTTATTTGCTTATCTAATTCAAGATTTAAATCTTCTGTTTGCTTTTTAGATACAAATCCATAATTATATTTAGTTTGCATTACTCCAAAATCATATTGCTTTTGATTTAACTTTTCATTACTACTTTTTATTAAATTATATGAAACCATCAAATTATTATATTGTTTTTGAAAATCTAACTTTACCTTTTCTTTTTCTTGTTTTAAAGAAATTTCAGCATTATCAACATCATAATCACTATCTGATATATCTTCTGCTTCATCAAGTTCAATATCTTTTATCTGAACTGATACATTATCTTCAAGCATTTTATCCAAATCATTTTGAAAGTTAATCTTTGAAATCTTATCAAGATCAGCATTAATATCATTAATAAATATAATTGTTGTTTTAAGTGGTACCCCAAGTGTTAAGTGTAAATTTTTAAGTTCTGTTTCTTCTTTATTAGTTAATTCTTTTGAATCATTATCTAAATCTGTATTATCTCTTGCATGAGTATCATATTCTTTCTTTGATATGAAACCCATTTCATATTTAGTCTTATAAACTTCATTTTGATTGTTTTGAGATTTAATATCAGCTTGCTTTGTCTCTTTTTTTGATAAAGTATCTAAATAATCTATATATTGTTTTTGTGCACTAAATACTGATTGCTTTACCTTTTGATCATACTCAACTCTAGCCTTTTTTAAATCATACCTAGCTTTATCTTTCTCCTCCTTAGCTGTACTTATTTTTTTCTTAATTCCTTCTAAACTATCATTATCTGTATCCTTATGTTCTTTTGAATCAGTTGGACTTGATGTTGGGCCTACTGTTGTAGTTCCTGTCCCAGGATTTATTCCTGCATCAGATGTACTTGCTTTGTTATTTGACTCAGTGATTTTATCTTCAAGCTTGTCCCTATCATCTTCTAGATCTTTTATTCTATCAACAAGATCATCATAATCCTCTTCTGCCTTGTTAAGATTATTATCTAAGATTTCTAAATCAGGACTATACTTAAGCATAATTTCTTCTATATTTTCAAGTGATACTTTAATAGTGTTATTAGTTGCAGCTTCCGCCCCTGATATATTCAGTAAAATCAAAAGCATGCTTAAAATACATATCATTATTTTCTTCAACATTAATTTCCCCCTTTTTTACCTTATAATTTATTTAAATCCATTTTTTAGTATATCATTTTATGTATAAGTAAATCTAAAGTAAATCTAAAATAAATCTTAATAAAACATTAATTTTTTTATATTAATTATTCACTATGTTTTAACAGAGTGTTAATATTTTTATATAACAATATCAACACGGCTTTAAAACAAATCCTAATTATTAAAAAAGGGGCTGTCTCATAATACAAATCATTTAATGATATGATGTATATTCAAAAAAAGAAATAGAAATAACATTTGTGGAAGAAGCATTGAAAAATAAGCTTAGAGTTTCTTCATTTGAAGTTGTTCCATAAATGATTGTACTAATGCATATTAGGATCAATCTTTTATGGGTACAACTTTAAATGTTAGAAAATTTCAGGCATATTCAATAAAATAACAAGTCAGTATGTTAGTCTATTTTGAGTGATACTGCGTCAGTAATATTAGCTAATAGTCTACTATTAGCTAATATTACTTCCTTGTCTGACTCAAAATATACATCACATCTTTGACTTGTTATTTTGTTTCATATGCCTTAGCGAAATTTTTCTAGTCTTCTTTAATAAATGTTATTTCTATTTCTTTGTTATTACTTCACTTGGTAATTTTGAGACAATCCCTTATTTTTTTACAACATTCTTACATTATGAATTAATAATGCTCTGTTTTAATATAGTGTTGATATTGTTACATATTGTGAAGCGTGCTAAAGAATTAGCTCAGTCATTCATAAATTTATGATGAGCTAAATAAACTAGTAATATAGTTATTTCTTTATTGGAGGTTATAAATGAGCTACTATATTAAAGTAGAACCTAATGTGAAAATTTATGTAGAGGATCTTAACCCTGACGGCAATAAGACAATCTTGTTTTTACATGGTTGGCCTGGAAGCCATAAGCTGTTTGAATATCAATTTGACCAGCTTTCGAAGAAAGGATACAGGTGTATTGGAATAGATACAAGAGGATTCGGTGATTCAGATAAGCCTTATAATGGCTACGATTATAATACGTTGTCAGACGATGTTAGATATGTAATTGATGCACTAAATTTATATGATATTACACTTGCAGGACATTCAACTGGAGGAGCAATAGCCATTAGATACATGGCCCGCCATAAAGGCTATGGGGTATCAAAGCTCGCTCTTTTTGCTGCAGCAGCACCAAGTCTTATTAAGCGTCCTAAATTCCCTTATGGTTTAGAAAAAGAAACTGTTCTACAAATTATTCAAGGAACATATACTGATCGTCCTAAAATGCTTCAAGGTTTCGGCGATATATTTTTCTATCAACATATAACTGAAGCCTTCTCAGATTGGTTCTTCCAATTAGGTTTACAGGCAGCAGGGTGGGCAACTGCAGCCATTGCAAATACTTGGATAAATGAAGTACTGTTTTCTGATCTAGAAGCAATAAATGTTCCAACTTTAATTATCCATGGCGTTCATGATAAAGTTGTACCTTTTGAGCTAGGACAAATACAAGAACAAAATATTAAAAATTCAAAACTTATACCATTTAAATGCAGTGGTCATGGATCTTTCTATGATCAGCGTGAGAAATTCAACGAAGAATTGATGAAATTTATTGAAGAATAAAGTTTTTGAAATATAGAGAGTCTTAATAAAAATCTTAAAAATAAATAATTAATTTAAATTCCGTATTATTTCAGAAAAAGATTAGCAGTAGATTTAAAATAAAAAATCCTGATTTAGAAATTATTAATATAGATTAGAATTAATACAAATTCCAATTTGTCATATTGAAATTAAAACTTTTAAATAAAAAAAATTATATAGGTTTATTTTTTATAAAAACTTGATATAATATAAATAAGAAAAGCTTAGTGCTGGTAACACTAAGCAATCCTTAGAACATTTATTTTGTTTTAGGGCTATTGGATGAAATTAATAACGTTAATTAAGAAAAGGTGCTAATCTTCGTTGGATGGAGCACTTTTTTCTTTGCTTTTAACTTCTATGTCAAGACCAAGAAACTTAATCTTAATTTTTAAGTTATGTATAAAAAGATTATGCTTTAAAACTAATTTTATTACATAAACAATAGCTACACATTTTATAAAAGTATCAAACATATCCAATACCACCCCCTAGCTATAGTGAAATAATTCACCAATAGTCCAGGAGGATAAAACGTTCAAAACCTCCGCAGCCATCCTACTACGGCATTTCTATATTCTAACTTGGATATTATACCATAATTATGTAGAATGAATATAGGGGTATTAATTGGAAAAACCTTACTTGGAGTAGTTACGGAGAAGCATATCATAAGTAAAGGATAATAAGTGAAATAGAGGATATAGTCATGTGGTTTATAAATTTAAATAAAAACAATTGTTTATTTTTTGTTAAAAATTGATATAATATAATTAAATAGTAGCAAAATAAAAATAGGGAAAAACATACTGGAATATGTTTTAAGCCCTATAGTATATAATTCTAGTTGCTTAAGCAACTGGTATCACTATAATTTTTGTAAATTTAAAAAATTAGTAGCTTCCAAATTGCGTGAGGGGCTACTATTTTTTTGAGATTTTTTCTATAAGAATCACTTTCAGATTTAAGAAAAGCATTGGAGGGAAAATAATGACTTGCGATGAAGTTGTTTCAGAATTGAAATCATTAAGTTCAGAGAAATATAAAGCAAATGTTATCAAAATGGGGATACCAGAATCTAGTAGTATAGGTGTTTCTACTGGAGATATTCGCAAACTGGCTAAGGGTATTGAAAAATCAAATGAATTTGCATATGAGTTATGGAGGACAGGCTATCATGAAGCAAAACTATTAGCAGTTCTTGTTTTTGATAAGAAGCATATTTCATTACATAGTGTTGAACAATTGATGAATGATGTTTGTTCGTGGGATTTGTGTGACCATCTATGTAAAAATCTTATTATAAAATTAAAAGGTTATAAAGAACTTGTAGAAAGCTGGTGTAATTCTAAAGAAACATATACCAAAAGAGCAGCGTTTACTCTAATGGCTTCTGCTGTTATACATGAAAAATCAATATCAGAAGATATTATTGACAACTACCTAAAGCTTATATCTGAATATTCCAATGATGAGCGTGAACATGTTAAAAAAGCAGTTTCATGGGCATTAAGAGAAATAGGAAAAAGAGATTATAAATATCAAGAAAAAGCAATACTATTAGCTTATGAACTAAAAGAAAATGGAAATAAGTCGCAAGTATGGATTGCAAAAGATGCATTAAAGGAACTTGAAAAATTAGTAAGAGTTGAAGGGAGAGGGCGTTTAATATCTTCGGATTCAAAAATGGGAAAAGAGTGCTAAATTTTAAGTTGCAGAGCAGATTATAAATGGTATTATCACGTCTAAAAATTTAATGTACTAGAAAGAGTTATCACTTGCTACTGATACGGTGAACCATATCATAAGTAAATGCGAACTTTACTAAAATTGCAAGAAGATCTTGCTCATTTTTAAGCACTATAACTCTTGGACAAATGTCCTTGAAAACATTTACTATATATTTGATAATGAACATGTAATATAAATAAATGTTGAGGAGAATTTGTATGAATTTATCAAAAGAAATAAAGGAAGCATATGAATACATAAAATCTAAGAGTAAATACAATCCTAAAATAGGCATAGTTTTAGGAAGTGGTTTAGGTGATTTAGCAAACGAAATAGAGGATGCTGAATATTATAAATATAAAGATATACCTAATTTCACAGTACCTACAATTGATGGTCATGAAGGAACTTTAATTATTGGTAAGCTACATGGTAAAGAAGTTGTAGCTATGAAGGGAAGATGCCACTACTATGAAGGGCATTCAATGCAAAGGATAACATTACCTATTAGAGTTATGAAACTTTTAGGAGTGGAAGTGCTTATTGTAACTAATTGCTCTGGACAAGCTAAGGAATCAATTGAAGCAGGGGATTTAGTTGTAATTAAAAACCATTTGAATTTTACAGGACATAATCCATTAATAGGGGAGAACCTAGAAGAGTTCGGAGACAGATTTCCAGACCTTGCATATCCTTATGATAATGAATTGAGAGAGAAAGCTAAAAACATTGCTAAAAAGTTAGATATAGATCTTAAAGAAGGAGTATATGCAATGTTTCCAGGACCAAGCTATGAAACAGCTTCTGAAACTTTAATGGCATCAGCGTTAGGTGCTGATGTTGTTGGAATGTCAACTGTTCCAGAAGTAATAGTAGCTAATCATTGCGGTATTAAGGTTTTAGGATTTTCAGGGGTACCGTGTTTAGCAGCTGCATATTCAGATGCAGAGATAAGTCATGAGGAAGTCTTAAAAAACTTTAAAGGTATTGCTGAAAAATGTACAGCCATAGTAAATGAATTTTTAAAAGAATTTTAAATTAAGAGAGATGCTTTAAGTAATTGTTTTTACGTTTAGTTAAAAAGTTAAATAATGAACTAGAGAGGGATTTAAATTATGAATTTTATGAAAAAATGTGCTAATTATACTTGTAGTTCCATATTTGTAATAGCATCATGTGCGATTTGTTTAATTGTTGGATATATAATAGGTTCAAGTCCTATAGAAATTTTTGCATCAGTAATGGGAATAATCAACGTATGGTTATTATCAAAAGAAAAAGTATCAAACTTTATTTTTGGAATTATTACCGTGCTAGCATATTTATACATATACTATAAGACTGGACTTTATGCATTAGCTATTTTGGCATGCTGCCAAGTTGGATTTAATATGTATGGTTGGTATTACTGGGTTAAGAACTCAGACAAAGAAGCTAATGTTGTAACATCAGGTTTAACTAAAAAAGGACAAATAATATGGAGTGCAGTTATCTTAATAGCATGGGCTGTTTGGGGATATGTAGAAATTAATATACTTCATGCTCAAAACGCTATTTTAGATAGTTTGACAGCTGTATTGGGATTAGTAGCTCAATATTGGTTAAGTAAAAAGTTATATGAAAACTGGATTTTGTGGATATTAAGCAACTTATTGTTTATAATTATATATATATTAAACGGATATTATGTAATGTTGATTCTAGTGGTAATACAATTAATATTATCAATTGCAGGATTATTAGAATGGCATTCAAGTTATAAAGAACAAGGTGAAAATAAGTTAACACTATAGAAGAATAAAATTATTTTTATGGGTGATGTATTATATGAAAAGTTTCGAATTAATAAATTTTATAAATAACTGTCCAAGTGAAATAAAAAAAGAACTAAAAAATAAAGAAGTTAATTTTGGAGAAAAATTATTAATTCAAAATGAAGAGTGTAAATATGTTTATATATTATTAGATGGAAAAATTAAAACATATCATACTGATTTTACAGGAACTATATATGTAGAGGACATTGATGCTGAACCTACTATTTTTGGTGAATTAGAGGCATTAATTGATAGAGAAGTAGTTACAACAGTAGAGACAATATCATATTGTAAAATTTTAGAGATTAGCAAAGAAGGTTTTATTAAATGGATGGAATTAGATAATAAGTTTTCATTATTTATTAGTAAGTTAATTGCAGAAAGAAACTATGACTGTTGTAAAAGAGAAAGAATAAATGCTTTTTACCCTCTAAAATATAGAGTTATGTACACAATATTAAACACAATTTATAAAAATAATTTAGGAATTACTAAAGATTTATTAGTTGAAGGTGTAGGATCTAATATTAGAAGTATAAATAGAATAATAAATCAATTAGTTCAAGAAGAAATTTTAGAGTATAAATCAGGAATAATAACAGTAAAATCAATAGAGAAGCTAGAGAATGAAGTAGATTATTATAAACCTTAAATAATTTACAGAAAATAAATGTATTAATAAAAAATAATTGTTTATTTTTTATTAAAAGTTGATATAATATAAGTAAATAGAAGCAAAATAAAAATATGGCATAAAGCATATTGTAGTATACTTTATACCATACAATATATAATTCTAGTTGCTTAGGCAACTGGTATCACTAAAATTTTTATTTAGTAAAAATGGTAGCCATCCAATTGCGAGTAGGGGCTACTATTTTTTTGAGATTTTTTCTATAAGTAACACTATAAATGTTAACAGTGCTATTAAGAATATACCTGCTGTAAATAGTAACATTAAATTATTATCGTTACTCATATGTATCACCTCCCTTCTAAAAAAGAGGTAAGTGATACCAGTAGCCCACAAAGAACTTATTGAATTATACACAGAAATTATAACATAAATATCCAATAGTTACCATAGAAGATAAAGGCAAGAACTGTTCCAACAAGAAGGAATTTTAGATAGGGTCATCTATTTACTATGTTTATTATTTGCAAACAAAAAGTGAGCATTTTCGATAATAGCCTAAAGCATGATATAAGTTGCTTTAGGCTATTATCTATTATAATTTATTTCTTGATTTTTTACTTTTGAAGAGAGTCTGGATAGACATACAGCTATCACTTTATATTGTTAACATCCTTTAAAATTTTCTCGAGCTTTTCTATAGATACAATTCGCTCATTACATTTCTTGCTATCTAAACATATATGGAATCCTGTTGACTTATAGGCATATTCCCCAGTATTAGGTGTTTTACAGATAGCTGAAACAAAGGCTACTTCATTTTCTAAACTTATATGATTGCAAAGAGCACACATATGAGTGTTATTGGAACTATAATTTTCGAGTTTACATGTCATACCTATAAATTTACCATTCATATTGTAAGCTACAAATAATTTTCCAGTGGATTCATTAATCCAACCTAAATAGACATTATTTGAATCCTGTGCATCTGGGCTTGGCAATTTTAGCTTCTTTTCCTTTTTAAACAATTTACTAATTTGTGCATTTGTAATGTTTGGCATTCCATATACATATTGATTCAACTCCGCTAAATATGTATCAATGTGTAAGGGATCAGTTATTTTACTAATATCAAGCAGCTCTTTTTCTTCTTCAGATAAATTTGTAAAGTTATCAAATATTTTCTTACATATATATGCTTTATTAGCTTCAATAATATTAATATCTATACAACCTTTGAAAGCATTATTTAGATCATTTAAACACCTTCTTATATAATTATATTCATGTTTTTTTATGAAAGCTTTCATAAAATCTAGCACCTCTTTTCTAATATGTGTTATTTTCATTATTCATAGAAGTAAATATGACATTGTTTCCAGTTTCATTTTGCAATTAGTCAACTAACAAAAAGATGATTATTATTACTCCAACTGAAAGTAATAATAATCATCCTAATTTTAAAAATAATATATATTCACAATCATTTTCTTTTGAACATTGCCTTAAATTAGAAATGATAACTTTCATTGTATTGCAACAATGAAATCATAACATAGTTTAAAATAAGTATTCAATCTAATAAATAATTCTGTAATGATTATGAGCATATAAGTTTCTCTTTACCTATTATTCTTCTTATACTCTTTTCTGAAAGGTAATATTCTTGAGTTAGTTCATTAATAGTAGCCCCATCAATGTACTTTTTATAAATCTCATTATTTCTTACCTTAAGACTCTTTTTTATACCACTCTTTTCTCCCCAGGACTTATGATTTTCATTTTTTCTGGGTACATAAAGATATTTTCCGTCTACATATTCTTGTATTATTTTAACAATTTCCTCTGGCAACACATCTTGTGCTTTTGCATATTTCATTTCCTTACTCCTCCTCATTTATCATAGGATTAAAGCAAAGAATACAAAAAAAGCTATGTGTTACAGAGCCTAAAACATGTACGCATTTCAGCTAATTTGATAGCTTAGGCTCCAAACAAAGCATAGCTGAGTTTGTTGTAGTCCTTGCAAGGAGCAAGCTAATTTAAAGCTGAATGTATCACAGACCTTCATATAAAACACCTCCAATACGTTTCACCTATCATATCACAATTAATGGGATTGGTGAAATGGTTAAGGGCAACTAAGACAATATAATATGGAAAAATAAAATGAAAAGGATGTGAAAAAATGGAAAAGATAGTATATATTTAAAAAGCTTTAAGATTACATTTATATATTAAGTTTTAAAATCAAAAATACAAACATATTATAAATTAACTATTATGTTTGTATTTTGATGAAGGGTGTAAATCGATATGAAGAATATTAATATGAAAAAGCTTTTTAAAAGTGAATCTATAGGAAGGAGTATTATTTTTATAGCTTCAATTGTACTAATATATTTGCTTATTTCATTATACTTTGTTAATCATTATTTTTTTAATACAGTAATAAATGGAGTAAACGTATCATTAAAAGCACATGATGACGTAAATCATATGATTAGAAGTTATATTAAAGACTATGAGTTACAGTTGATTGAAAGAAACGAAGAAACAGAAGAAATAATAGGACAAGATATAAGAATGCAATACAACGAAAAAAATGATATTGCTAAAGTTAGTAAAATACAAAATTCATATAAATGGATAAGTTCATTATTAAAGGAACAAGATTATTATGTAGATGACTTATTTCTTTATAATAAAGATAATTTAGCAAATAAAATAAATAAATTAAATTGCTTAAATAAAGATATTATAGAACCCCAAAATGTAAGTTTTAAATATTCAAATGGTTTATATGAAGTAGTTGAAGAAGTGTATGGGAATAAGATACATAAGGATGAATTAAATGAAGATATAAAAATGAGTATATTACAAGGAAAAACAAAATTAGATTTAGATAAAACTTCTTGTTATGAAAACCCCAAGTACACTTTAAGTTCTGATAAAACTGTTCAAACTAAGAATTTATTAAATAAGTATGCAGCAGTAAAAATAAATTATATATTTGGAAATCAAAATGAAATATTAGATGAAAACATAATAAATCAATGGCTTAGTGTTGATGATAAATTAGAAGTAGTAATAAATGAAAAGGCAGTTAATGAATACGTAAAAGAATTGAGTAAAAAATATGACACAGTTGGTATAGCAAGAAAAATTAATACATCTACAAATAAAATAGTAGAAGTTAAAGGCGGATTTTATGGATGGAGAATTAATTGTGCCGCAGAAACAAAAGCATTATTAGAAAACATAAAACTTGGTGAATTACTTCAAAAAGAACCTATATATACTCAAAAGGCTTTATTTAGAGAGGAAGATGATATAGGTAATACTTATGTAGAAATTAATATAACAAGGCAACACTTATGGTTTTATAAAGCTGGAAAGCTTATTACTCAAGGTGATGTAGTAACAGGCGACCCTAATAAAGGAAATTCTACTTATCTTGGAGTCTATATGCTTAATTACAAAGAAAAAGGCTCAACTTTAAATGGAGCAAATTACGAATCTAAAGTAGATTATTGGATGCCATTTAACGGAAATATAGGAATACATGATGCAAGTTGGAGAGATTCCTTTGGTGGCGAGATATATAAGAGAAATGGAACTCATGGATGCATAAATGCCCCATTATATTTAGCTAAAACAATTTTTGATAATATAGAAGATGGGACCCCTATTATTTGTTATGAAGAATAGAAATATAGTAAACCGTACCACGTATTTCTGGTACGGTTTTAAAATTAATAGTTGGATGAAATGTAATAGTACTATTTTTATATGGAATAAAAACATCTTTTTGGTGATATTATTTTTGGAAAATACATTTCTTAGGACAAGCAAGTTCAGGAATTAGTATTTTGAAAATAAAAGACTGTAAAACTTTAAATATGTTGCCAGCTTTATTTGTGCCTATCATATTTTTTGTCGCAAAGGGAGTTATAGGATTTTAAAATAGAGGTATATTAAGTGAGAAAGAAAAAAAGTGTTATCACTTGCTATGCATAAGGTGAATCGTACCATAAGTAAGTGCGAACTTTACTAAAATTGGATAGAGAGTCATTAAAACTAACCAACCATATAAAAACAAATATAGCTGGTTTTATTTTATTTATATATAATATGGATAAGTTGCTGAGTAGTAAATAAATATTAATCAGCTTAAAATAGCTACTTAATTTATTGAGGATTTCTCAAAGAGGTTTAATTTAAGTAAAATATGTTTTTTAATATTTTACAGAACACATATTTTAATATAATATGTGAAATCAATTGATATATTCATCATATATTAATAGCAGTAGATGGATTTATTGTAAATCAAAATATTCTACTACAAAGGATGAGAATGATGAGATTAACTAAGGATTTATGCTTTAATGGTGAAATTGTAACGCCTAATAACATTGAGTATGAAGAAGATAGACAAGTATGGAATAGATCAATACAAAAATATCCAATAGCCATATTATATTGTACTAGCAGAGAAGATGTTGTAAGTGCGTTAAGATTTTGCATTATAAAAAATATTAATTTTAGAATAAGATCTGGTGGACACAATTATGAAGGTTATTCAATTGGAGATAATGTTATAGTAATTGATGTAAGTAGGATGAAGAAAATAATTATAAATGAATTAAACAATACAGTAAGAATAGAATCAGGGGTACAAAATAATGAGCTTTATGAATATGTAGGCACAAGAGGGTATCCTTTTCCAGGAGGAACTTGTCCAACTGTTGGGGTGGCAGGATATACTTTAGGTGGAGGATGGGGTCTATCTTGTAGATTATTTGGTTTAGGTTTAGATAATGTAGTAGAATTTGAGCTTGTAGATTATAGAGGCAAAATAATTATTGCAAATAGAGATTGTAATAGTGATTTATTTTGGGCATTAAGGGGAGCTGGTGGAGGAAATTTTGGAATAGTTACTTCATTAACATTTAGATTACCACCTAAATTAAATAAGGTAACCTTATTTACAATATATTATCCAAACACTACCGCTTTAGAACAAGCAAATATTATGAATGTATTTCAAGATTTATATCAAACACTAGATAGAAGAGTAAATATGAGAACTAGTTTTTATAATTCTGAAGATGAAGGTGTTGCAGCATTTATTATAGGCTTATTTTATGGAGATATAAAAGAGCTTACGAAAATATTAAAACCACTACTAGTATTACCAAAGGCTAAGTCTAATTTTGAATATACAACTTTTATAAATGCTATAAAAAAGGTTGAAGCGATATATCCAGATAGTGAAAAGTTTAAATCTACAGGTAGATTTGAAAATAGAATATATTCAAAGGGTGAGTTATTAAAATTAGCATCATCTATTCAACACAAACCTATAGGTTCAGTTTATGCTGCCATCACCTTTTACGGATTAGGTGGAGCAGTGAAGGATAAGGGAAAACATGAAACAGCTTTTTATTATAGAGATTCTAATTATATTATAGGTATACAATCAGTATGGGAGAACTCAATTTTTGCTGAAGAAAATAAAGAATGGGTAGCTAGCAGATTAAATTATATAAAAATGATAACGGACGGTTCATTTGTTAATTTTCCATACAGTCCATTAAGAAATTATGAAAAAGAGTATTATGGTGGAAATGTATGTAGATTAAAAGAGGTAAATGAAAAATATGATCCATTTAATATATTTAATTATCTGCAATCAATATAACTTGTTTTATGGATATTTAAATTGATTCATGTTAGATGTTTATAAAAATTTTTAGAATATGAGCTCAAGGAAAACAACAGCTTGAGCTCATTTTTTAAATAATATTATCGGTTGGACATATCTGAACAAGCGTAAACTTTATTAGGGTCTGAACCCACTCTTATACCTTTATCTAATTGTTGAATTTTAATTATATCTTCTTTGCTTATTTCAAAATCAAATATTGATGCATTTTCTTTTATTCTTGATGGGGTAGTTGATTTAGGAATAGTCACAACTCCCATTTGTAAATCCCATCTAAGCACAATTTGAGATATTGTTTTTTTATATTTTCTTGCAAGCTCTTCTAAAAGAGGGATTTCAAATATCTTACCTCTCATTAACGGAGACCATGCTTCTAAATGTGAAATTGACTTCTAAGATGGTTGATTATAATCCTACGTAGGTTTTGCTATAATTTCAACCTTGTTAGTGAACGTAGCTAAATATTTAACAAAAGAAGAAGTGAAACTTTTATTAGAATCTACTACTTATTTAAAACATAAAGTAATATTATTAACTATATATTCTGCCAGATAGATTTATAAAGATAAAAGTGACTATGTTATCCCTGAAAATGAATTTTCAATAAATAGCAGATGGAATATCGCATTATTCAAGAGATTGATTTGCGATTTTTTTGTTGCTCAATATTTTTAAGATCTAAAGGATAGCAAACAGTAGATAAAGTTAAAAAAGAGCATTGGGAATATAAAGAATTGTAATGATTTTAAATTGTTACCTAATATCTAGATTTGACGTAGTAAATATAAAAATGTTCTTTAAAAATTGAATAATGTTATATTTACAAAATATGTTATAATTGATTCATAATGGTAAATTATGACGTATTAATGGAGGGATGGGATTGAATGTTATAAATATTTTATTAAATATTATTTTGGTTTGCATATTTGGTCAGCTTGCTACAATATCACATGAGTTTGGTCATGCTATACCGGCGTTAGTATTTACAAAAGATACGGTTAAAATAACATTGGGAGATAATACTACAAAAACAAAAGAGATTAATTTTAGTAAATTATGTATTCAGATAGGAAGATTTCAACCATTTTTGGGTTTTGTAGATTCGAATAGAAGTAAACTAACAAAATGGCAGAGGATATTTACTTCTGCTGGTGGACCAATTATTTCTTTAGTTATAGGAGTAAGTCTAATATTTATTAGTGGAATTATAAATTATAATTTACTTAAAAAATTAATCTCTTTTTCAGCATATTATCATATATTGCAATTTATATGTACAGCACTTCCAATAATTTATCCAAAGTGGTGGCTTGGATACGGAGGTTATCCTAGTGATGGATACAATATAATGAGTAATATAAAGGGTATATAACTTGGAAATCTTACTAAATCATTTAAAGCATAATATTATTATTATATAACGAGGTAAGATTGTTTATTGACTACGAAATAAATCTTATATAAAGGAATGATAAAATGAAGGAATTAAAGAAGCCACATAAGCTACAAATTGGAGATAAGGTTGCAGTTGTAAGCATGTCGAGTGGTATGCTTGGTGAAGATTTTGCAAAACATGAATTAGATTTGGGACTAAAGAGAATAAAAGAGTTTGGATTAATACCCGTTGTAATGCCAAACGCATTAAAAGGAATATAGTATTTGAAAAATCATCCAGAAGCCAGAGCACAGGATTTAAAAGATGCTTTTTATGATACATCCATAAAAGGGATTATTTGTGCAATTGGAGGAGATGATACATATAGAACATTACCATATTTATTAGATGATAAAGATTTTATTAATGCTGTTCAAAATAATCCTAAATTATTTACGGGTTTTTCAGATACTACAATTAACCACTTGATGTTCTATAAATTAGGAATAGGAACTTTTTATGGTCCTAATTTTGTTTGTGATTTAGCTGAATTGGATAAACAAATGTTGCCATATACAAAAAGAGCATTTTTGAAGTATTTTGAATATCATAATGAGGACTGTATAGAATCAAGTAATATATGGTATGAGGAACGTACAGATTTTTCTATAGATGCAGTAGGAACAAGTAGAGTAGAACACTTAGAGGAAAAAGGATATGAAGTTCTACAAGGAAAAGAAAAATTTAGTGGAAGACTTTTGGGTGGTTGCCTTGAAAGTTTCTATGATATATTAACCAATACACGATATGACAATGAAAAAGCTATATGTGAGAAGTATGGAATATTTCCAACATTAAATGAATGGAAAAATAAAATATTGTTTCTTGAAACTTGTGAAGAAAAACCAAAACCTGAAAAATTTGAAAAAGAATTACTTACTTTAAAAAACGCAGGCATATTTGATGTCATTAGCGGAATTATAGTTGGAAAGCCCCAAGACGAGCAATATTACGAGCAATATAAAGAAATTTACTGTAAGACTATCGAAAATAAAGATTTACCAATTATATATAATGTGAATTTTGGACATGCACAACCAAAATGTATTATTCCATATGGAATTGAGACAGAGGTTGATTTAGATAAAAAGGTAATTACGTTAAAGGAATCTATATTTGCGTGATTTCGTTATATGAGGATAATTTAAAGTTGAGTTAAGTCATCATCTTCGTCTTATACAACAGTAAATTATGACGAATTAATTGTTGTATAAGACGAAGATTATGGATATTAGATATATGTGGAGGTGAATTTATGAGTAGTGTTATATATAGAAAATTATCAGTAGAAGAGTGTCAGTGTATAAATGAAATGAATCCATCTCAATATGTAGGAAAAGCCTGGAGAGAAGTAGATGGAAAACACCAGTTAGTAGAAATAAATTACCAAGATTACGATTGGCCGAATGGTTATGAATATCACATCAGCCATTTTAAAAAAACTATTTTAAATGGGGGAAGTGCAATTGGTGCTTTTGATAGCAATAATAAGTTATTAGGATTTGCAACAATTAATCGCCAGTTCTTTGGAGAAAGGCATAATTATGTTTTATTAGAGCAATTGTTTATAACATTAGAATGTAGAAATAAAGGAATAGGTAAAAAATTATTTATGCTTTCTGCAAATATAGCAAAAGAATGGAATGCAGACAAAATTTATATTTGTGCTGGTTCGGCTGAGGAAACAATTGCATTTTATTTTGCAATAGGATGTAAAGAGGCGGAAGAAATAAACAAAGAACTATACGAAAGTGACACAAGAGATTTTCAATTGGAGTTCTCCTTATAAACATAATCTATATTTAAGTATAGTTCACAACATTTTAAAATTGAGTTTATAATGACTTTAGCATCACCTGTACTTGGAAATGCATGTATTAAAATAGAAATTCCAATCCAACCAAGAAAAATATTAATAAGACTTGTAGAATGTTTAAATTGAAATAATTTAATTGATACTGCTAATTAAATTCTATTACTATTCTAGGAGCCATATAACTTCAAGGTGAGGTTGATATTGATACATTATTTGTAATAAAATAAGTAACTAAAATAGTTACAAATTAAGTAACAAATAATGTAACACTAACAAAAAAAGAGATTCAAAAGCATCTCCTCAATACATAAATTATCCATTATAATTAAGTTGCAACAATAAAAAGTAGATGTGTTATAATTACAGTAAATTCATTTAATGTATAAATTTATTTTGTTGTAATGGAGGAAAAGTTTTGAGAAATTTAAAACTTACAAATATAGGAATTGCCTAGTTTATTCTTATGTTAATATTAATAACTTATATAATTATTACAGCTATATTAGCTATTGTTTTTGTTGATCCTGTTACAATGACTTCAAGCATTCCAAATGTATCACCTTCAATAGCAGCATTAATCGTAGTTGGAATTTCGCTTATAAGTTTTATATTAGGGATAATTGCAAGATTTCAAAAAGAATCGAAAAAAGTATTGCCAACTATCGCTATTGTTATAAGTGGGTTGTTTTTGATTCCAGCCATAATGGGATTAATTGAATCTACATTTCACGCTTAATTATATAACCCATCACATAAAAAATGTAAAACAAATGCTAATGAACAATTCAAATAGCTTTTTTCTTATGCATGTGAATGCTTTGAAAAAATACTTTCAGCTGTTTTAAATAAGGCACATAAAAATAAATAACAAATCCAAAGTTGCAATTTAGTGATGAGATACAGATACCATTATTACGCCAGTAACTAAACACGTAACTAAAAAGGTCACATAGATTGTAACATAAAGTGTTACAATCTATGTGACCTTTTATAACGTTATAGGCTGAATAATTATCGTCTCTATATTCTTTTTGTCAAAACTAGTATTATATCTATTTTTAAAAGCTGTACTATTTCTTATGATATTTTCTTTATCATATACAAAGAAAAATATATTAGTATATTTATAATGAAATATATCTCCTTGTCTGACGCAAAATATACATTGCATCTTTGACTTGTTATTTTATTTCCTATGCCTTAAGTAAAATAGAAATAATGGGATCTAGTATATATAACATACCTATTACCATGTAGATCCATGGATAACTTCTGTAGGACAAACATCCTTACAAACAATAATGAATAACTATTACTTAAGTTTTTTGTGCAACCTATTTACATATAATTGGACATATAATACAATTTATGTAAAGACTATGTTTTACAATATCAACATTCACTTAAAACATAGCCTATACAAAAGAATGGACATATTGTATTTATATCCTTTTATAAAAAAAGTAACAGGAGTTGGTTTTATGAAAAGTTTTATAAATGGGAATAAGGTGGTTTATTACTTAAGTTAAATTTACAAGTATTAATCCACCTTTATTTCTATAGACTATTTTTTTATATTGAAAGGTGGAAAATAAGATGAATTTAAAAAATATATGTACAAATAAGTTAATATTAATACCTATAACATTGGAAATAACTAAATCTTTAATAAATGGAAGTAGTAAAGAAATTGAGAAACTTGGAATTAAATGTGATAAAAAATGGCCTACAGAAGATACAATGGATATTTTGCCAATTATAAATAATTCCTTAGAAAAAAATAAGATACCAACTGGATTTGAAACTTGGATGATAGTAGACAAAAATAATAAGAGAATAATTGGAGATATAGGTTTTCATGGAAGCCCTAATGAAAAAGGCGAAGTTGAAGTTGGATTTGGATTAGTAGAACATGAAAGAGGAAAAGGTTTCGGCTTTGAATCTTTAAATGCTATTATGGATTGGTTAAACTTTCAAGAAAGTGTTAAAGTTATTAAGGCTGAGTGTTTGATTAGCAACAAACCTTCTGCTCGAATATTAGAAAAGGCTGGATTGAAAGAAATTAATAGAGACAATGAATTAATTTACTGGGAATTTATTAAATCAGCATACTAATACCCTGATATAGTAAAGTTTTTGAGTATATAAACAAATAGGTAATCCATTTTCGGATTACCTATTTTTAATGCTCTGTTTTAATATAGTGTTGATATTGTTACATTTTTGTTTAATTCTTTAGCCCACTTAACAATATGTAACAATATCAACACGGTTTTAAAACAGAGCCATTTTTAAATAATTTAGTCTAACAAAGCCTAATAATTCTATTTTCTGTTTAAAGCATATTTACCACTATTGTTGAAAACAGCGTTGCAATAGCAACAGCATAAACTAAATCAAGCCATACTACTGATCCCCAAGAACCAATATAAATAATTCCAATAACAGGTAATATTAGTATTTTCACTATAACAGACACTTCATCATTTTTTAAAATTGAGTTTATCATTACTTTAGCATCACCTGTACTTGGAAATGCATGCATTAAAATAGAAATTCCAATCCAACCAAGAAATATATTAATAAGACTTGTAGAATTTCTAAATTGAAAAAATTCAATTGTTGCTGGTAAAGTAAATATCGCACCTAAAATAGTATTTACTAAAAAAGGTCCTATTGAAATTAAAAATACTTTTAAAGGTTTATCACTAGGTTCATGTGAAACATAACCACATGGATTTGTTAATTGAAAATATTTGACCTCGTAAACAGGGACTCTCATTAATCTACAAAATATTTGATGTGCAATTTCATGTACAATTACCCCTGGAAAAGTTAAAATCGAAATTAAAAAGCTAGGTATTATAATCATATGTATTTCCCCCTATTGTTTGACATAATAATTTATCAAGGCTTTATCTTAGTCTAGTACATTTAATAAAAATTTTAATTGTTCTTAACATACTCTGTTACTTCATAACTATTTTCATTTTCATTTAAATTATTAATAGAAATTATTAATAATTAATATAATCGACCTTACAACTAGTACTAAAAGTAATATTCCGATTCCTATAAGGATTTTTGGAATTGGATATTGGATCTGTTGTTCTCTACATTCACTACATAAAATAGAATACTTACCTTCAGACGTATCTATATATGCTTGTTTACATTTTTTACATATACCATTTTCATAATACTCATTTGTCTCTTTGTTTTCTTGCATTGAAATTCCCCCATATATAAGTTTATTTTACATTTAACAATTATAATCGATATTTTTTTGCTTTATATGCATTATTTGCCACTAGACACATTGTTATATTTTATACTAAGTTTAATTAAATTGTCAATTTAATTAAAAAAGTGAATTTTTTACTAAACCAACAATAAGAAATAATAGAGGCTGTCTCAGAATTATCAAGTGAAGTAATAAAAAAGAAATAGAAATAACATTTATTAAAGAAGACTAGAAAAATTTCGCTAATAGTTTCTAACATTTAAAGTTGTACCCATAAAAGATTGTTCCTAATGTGCATTAGGACAATCATTTATGGAACAACTTCAAATGAAGAAACTCTAAGCTTATTTTTCAATGCTTCTTCCACAAATGTTATTCCTATTTCTTTTTTTGAATATACATCATATCATTAAATGATTTGTATTATGAGACAGGCCCTTTATTTTAAAACCGTGTTGATATTATTATATCAATCTCATGGACAGTGAAATTTACTTTTAGAACTCTAAAATTAATTAGTTTTATTATGTGCTTTTCCTATATTAGCCATAGCAACAGTTACTGATATTGTTCCAATAATACTTAAAATACATAATATTACTTCGATCATAGTATTACCTCCTTAAAGAAATAAATTATCATTTAAAATTTTCTTAAATTAATTATAACACAGTCAATTAATTTCTATGAAAATAATTCTAATAATAATATCAACATTTATATGTTTTTCCTGTAACTATTCTAGGGAGCATATAACTTCAATGGGAGCTTTATATTGATACATTTTTTGTCACAAAACATGTAACTAAAATAGTAACAAATTAAGTAACAAGCAATGTAAGGCACATTCAAAAAATAACAAGTCCATATGCTAGCCTATTTTCCATCATAGGAAGCTCGACTCGCATACGCTCACTGAGTAAGCGATTCACACCAAATCATAGATTTGGGTTCACTGCTCACGTCGGCAGATTGTCCTAATAGGCCCGCTATGAGACCAATCTATCTCCCTTATCTGATGAAAAATATGCATAGCATTTTGGACTTGTTATTTTATTTCATGTGCCTAACACTAACAAAAGTATTGAATATTTTTGAAAATTAAAGTTAATATTTATGTTACATAAATATTAACAAAGTACGTACAAAAAAAATTACATATAGTGTTACAAAATACGTAATACTATATGTAACTTTTTTTGTAACCATTATATAAGATTAATAAGAATTAAATCATTAAATATAACTTATAAGTTGTCATTCATATTTTAAATATCTATATTGCAAAATACAAATTTTATCAAAAGTTTATAATTTACATTGAATATCATTAGTTAAAACATATATAATAAATTACAAACATAAGAGTAGGTGTATATATGAGTGAATTATTTAAAGATAAGATTATTAAAAAGTTTAAAATAAAATATGAAAAGTTAGTTAAGAAAAATTTTGAAGATTTTTTTAAAGGTCTATCTTCTGATTTAGAGGATATTCAGGATCTAGAAAAAAGAGAATTACTAATGAAAAATATAAATTCAAATGTTAAAAGAACTAAGACAAGATGGGTAAATAAGGTACTTGCAACCAAAAACAATAAATATGCAAAAGACATTGAGTTTGCTGAAATTCAATATAGAAAAGTTTTAGCTAAACAAATTTCAGTTAAAAAGTTTAAAAGCTATTTTGATTCTAAAAATTTAGATGAATATAAAGAAAAGTGTTTAGCTCCATTAAATGAATGGAAGACAAATATAGATTCATTGCTTAGTGATTTTTTGTATATAGATAGTCTTAGTAAAGCATCAATTGCGACAGCTTTTAAGAATGATATTTTTGTGCAGTTTTCTAAGCTTTGCCATGAGGAAGAAATTAACGCAAATAACACTACTAAAATTCCTAGTATTCTCTCGCAAATACCCGTGGATACTACTTCACGAACATATTTTTTGACAGAAGAACAAAAGAAAGACTTAGATACATGTACAGATATTAGTCATCCTTCAACAATTGATAGATATATAATGATTGGAGAAGATGAACAAAATGAATTATTACTGCAACTAGAGCAAAGAACATACCTTCAAATTAAGAACGGTGGAAATTCAGAAAAGGTATTGGATTTGTTAACTCAAATTGCCCTAGTTAAGTCTGTAAAATATCTAAATAGGTTAGATGTTAAGATAATTAGCTATTATTATACTCATTTTCATAAAATTGTCCTTGGAGATCCAATTATAAAAAGTATTTATCAAATTACTTTAGATTTAGGCCTTGCAAATACAATTAAAAATTATGATGCAATTGAGAGCTCTATTGCAAAACTTGGTAGTATGACTTTGTCTTATAACATAGAAGGAAACTCAATTAACGGTATCTTTTTAGAAAGTTCTATATATGAAAGTAATGGTATTCGTATGGCTAAAGTTTATCTTGGAAGCATTTTAAAGGAACTTATTTTAAAGAAAAGTACATTAGAATATGATGGAGATATATTTAATTCTTTAGGTGCAGATGCACAGCAATTAGCTATTTGGCTTCAAAAGAGAAGATATAAGTGTGCTATAACAAATACTCCTTATAATGAAACTATAAGCCTTTCTAAGATATCTACAGCAATCTATTGGAATACTAAAAGGATAGATAGAAAAAGAGATAGACTTATTGTTGCACTTAATGAATTAGAAAATAGTCATATTGTAGTATCTACTGCTCTGTATGATAAAAAAAGTGTTTCTTTTGAAATAAACTATATTCCTTTATCTTCTAATGAACTATTAAAACTTCAGATTAGTCCAAGTAATTCTAAAGTAATTGAATGTCCAGATCAATTACTTTAGACATCTAAAAGAAAATAACAAGTCAAAGATGCGATGTATATTTTGTGTCAGACAAGGAGATGAAATCATCTCATAGTAGGCCTATGGGATGATTTTATCAACACAGTATGACGCAAAATAGACTAGCATACTGATTTGTTATTTATTTTAATGTGCCTAATGTGGAATTAATAAGAGCAACTAACCTTTTTGTGAGTTAATAATGTTTTTACTATTACTTTAATTTTATACTTAAGTATTGCTGTTTCTTTTTCAAAAAAATATTAAAACATTAGCAGATTTTTTAGAATATTTATTCCTAATTAAAGATAAAGAACTTGAAAAGAAATTTGAAGAATATAAAATAAAAAAGTAACACAGATAATGAGAAAAAGGTGATATCTGTGTTACTTTTTTTATCCATTATGTTGAAGTATATATTTTATTTGGTGAATATATACTATTATTTAGACAATATGTATATATTAAGGAACTAAACGGAATATTTTAGGGTTAAACGGAATTAATTGTATAAATAAGGTAAAAAAATCAAACATTTGCGTTTAGTTCCTGATTTTGTACGTTTAGAGGAATATATATTTACATATATTTAATATTATGTAAATATATATTTGTAGTTAACTACAATGTAAATAAATAGCTATAGCTGAATAGTTACTATAAAATTATTAATTTAAACGAGGGAGGTTTTAAAATGAAAAAGAGCTTACTAAATAAATTATGTGCTGTTAGCATATTAGCATGCACACTATTAACTGCTAGTCCAGTTGCTGCTAACACATATTTTCAAAAAGAGCTTACAACACCTAGTCAAACAGATGAATTAGTATTAGGAAATGGTACTCGATATTTTTATGGTGAAGCTAGTTATAAGAAAGGTAAAGCAAAAGCCTATAAGGTAGTAGCATGGGCACCAGATCCACAAGTTGGTTCAACGTTATCTCTTGTGTTTGATAATGGTCAAGAGACAACAAATTTTACTGCAAAAAAAACTGATTCTGATGGTGAGTATCAAAAGTATTATGGAAAATGGATACCCTCTAGCAAGAACGCGTCAGCTTATTTATCATTTAGTGACTAATTTTTACTAGTTAGAAATTATATACAAAATATTTAAGTAAAGATTATAATGAATAAGTTTCATAATTATAAATAATTAGTCTTATAATACTAAGGTTCTATTTTTAAAGTTTCACGTTAGTTAGTAATTGTGAAAATATTATTAAGTACCTATATAAGACAGGCCTTTGTGATTATGAAATTTACTCAATAAAATAATCTTTACTTAATTAAAGAAAGGACTTAAATAATGTTAAAATTAGCAAACTTTTATATTAAAGTACTAATTAAAACACCTCTTTTTTTCATTTCATTACTTTTTAGTATTTTTATATTTATTATTCAATTAAGCGCATTAAAACATTCATCTATATTGCAATATACTAATGTAACTTGTTTTGCAATGATTTCTTTGAATCTATATTTTTTAATATCTACTTCATCAGTCTTAGCTAAAAAATATGAACTTATGGATTTTTTAGAATTAGATATTTTTAAAAAGTATTTGACTATTGTATTATCAGGATTAATTATTTCTATAGTCGTCTCATTAATACCTATAACATTAATATTAGTTTTTAAAAATGCTAATATTAACTCTTTTTTTGTGCTTAAAGGGATACTTAATTTGTTTATAATACTAAATTTATCAAATCTGATTTCTATTTCAATAGGTGCATCTGTTGGAACTCTATTTAAAAAGTGGGTTTCTATTGTTATTTCAGTAATAGTTTATGCTTTTTTTCCATTTTATTTATTTAATCCATTAACTGAATCTAATGTAATTAATAAATTTTTAAACATCTATGGTGATAGTACTGTTATACCAACAAATATTTTATGTGATGAAATATTTAATATATCATACTTTTGTGATAAATTATTAATACTATTTATTACAATATTACTAATTCTATCAATTAAAATAATAATAAATAAAAAGAAAAGAATATTATCTGTAGTTAGTTCTTTTTTAATTATTATATGTATGATAATTACCATCTCAGTAGGATTAAATAGTGTTTTGTATATTCATAAATATGATTTTTCTAAGGCTGACAATTTAAAGTATCATATTAGTTCTTATAAAATGGATATAAATATTGATAATAATTTTAAAAACAATGTTTCATTTCAGTTAGATATTAATAATCCTAATGACTCTATAATATTAGAATTAGATGATTTATTTAAAATAGACGAAATTAAAATAGATAATAACCCAGTACAATTTACTCATGAAAAGGATAAAATCACATTGGATTATAAATCTAATCAAAAAGAAAATGTTAATATTTCTATTTCATATAAAGGTTATATACATATTGAAGACTCCTTAGGGGTAGATACTTTTTACTGCAATAATCATGCTATAAATCTTACAGATTCTTTTTCTTGGTATCCATATGTAAATAATGATAATCTTCCTATAAATTATAGTATGAAAATTAATAGTTCATCTAATATATACTCGAATTTAGATACACAAATTAAATATAATCAATATTTATTAGAAGGAACAACGCAAAAAGTGAATTTATTTTCAGGGCAGTATAAAGATTTTCTTAATGATGGAATTGAATATGTAATTCCAAGCGCAAATGATTTAGATAATTTTAAAATGTCCTTAGATGATTATATCTTAGATTATTTAAATGATCCTCACAATAAATTATCACAAAATGAAATTAATGAATTAAAATATAAAAAATATAAAAAAGTTATTGTAGGAGTACATGTAAGTAATTATAGTAGTATAAAATTATCTGATGATGTCTTATTATTAGAATTATAATTAGGAGGGGTTACTATATGAATAATAAATTAATAGTAGATAATATTAATTTCTCATATTTTAAAAAAAATATATTAAAAGATATATCTTTTACTTGTGAAAATGGAATAACATCGTTATTAGGACATAATGGTGCAGGTAAAACAACATTAATGAAAATACTTATTGGATCCAATAAACCATCTACGGGAAAAGTTCTTTTAAATGATACAAATTTATTAGGCTATTCCAATAAAAAGGACATAATTGGATATTTACCACAGAAATTTGACATATATAATAATATAACAGGATATGATTTTTTATCATATGTATGTGATATTAAAAACATGGATACTAATGAAAAAAAGAAACAAATTGAAAAAGCTGTAGAACAGTTCAAACTAGATAATGTTATATATAAAAATATAGGAAAGTATTCAGGTGGATATAAAAGAAGACTTGGTATTGCACAATCAATAATTGGAAACCCTAATTTAGTTATAATAGATGAACCTACTGTTGGTCTTGATCCGGAACAAAGACTAGAGTTTAGACATTATCTTTCTGAAATTGGAAAGGACAGAATAGTATTGATTTCAACTCATATTTTAGAGGATGTTGAACTATATACAAATAAAATCTTAATTATAAGTAATAGCTCTATCTTATTTAACGGAACAACAAGTGAAGCTATAAATACAGCAAAGAATAAAATATATACGGCTAATATTAATGTTGATGAATTAGAACTTATTACAAAAAAAGTTAAAATAATTGAAGAAAAAAGATTGGATAACAACAAAATAAAAATTAAGTTTCTATTATGTGATGATAATGCTATTAATAATAGTCAGCTTGAAAAGGAGGTTTCATTAGAAAATGCCTTCGTATTTTTCCAAAACCTTAAAAATTCTTTATAATAATTATTTTAAAATTTATGATGTTAATGGAAAATTAATCAAAATTTCTTTTATTACATTATTTTTATTATTATTAATATCAATATTCAATCCTGCACCTGTTGAATATCTATCTATGATATCAAACCGTATGGTTCCTTCAAGTGTAGATATGATGTATGACTACACTATTCCTATAATTTGTTGTTCTATTGTAGTATATGCATTTTATGATGATTATAAAGATAATACTCATGAATTAATAACTTTTTTAAATTATAATAAATTCAATTATATAGTATTTATTAGATGGCTTATCTACGTTAGTATCTTTATAGTTGGTTCATTTATAACAGCTTTAATATATTATAGAGCGATATCTTTTTTAGATTTAAAAAATGTTGTATTATCATTACGATTTATTCCTAATTTAATATTTTTAACTTCATTAATATTATTAATAACAACAAGTACAAAAAACATATATGCAGCAATGTTTTTAACTCTATCATATATTATGTGTGATTATTTATCTTCAAGTCACTTATTTAAAATATTTTCTCTTGGTGCAAATACAAATAATTTTTATTATAAAATATCACCTATATACTATATGGTGAATAGAATATTACTTCTAATAATTGGAGTTTTAAATGTATATATTTCTGGTAAAATTGCAAGTAAGTAACCACCTATTCATGGGTGGTTACTTACTTGCAATAGCACTTTTTTAAAAAGAATGGTACGTACTATTTAGTATAAATGGATTTACAGATAAAATGCAGGAAATAGCAAAAAGTAGAGATGATATCTTGCTTTGTAGATAAGAGCTTCCTATATCTTGTAGCAGGATTTATATTACTATTAACTTTAATAATATGAATTATTTTAGAAGAGCGTTGATGTTGTTAAATCCAATTCTTTAGCACGCTGAATAATATCGACACGGTTTTAAATATAGCATTTTTAATAAACTGTATTCCATATGATTTAAAGGCTAAGTACTAATTTTTTGGTACTTAGCCTTTACTAATTTCCAATTTTATTATGATTTTAAGCTGTTTTTTGTATTTTTGTGCTCAGAATCTACGTATCTGAGTGGAAGATTGCACGGAATCTACGTATCTGAGTGGAATTTTTCCTTACTTAACTGGAAATTGTGGTTTTTTTTAAAAAATCTACGTATTTTAGTAGAAAATTAAATTTATTTTTGCAATTTTTAAGTTTTCCTCATGCATTTTTCTTGTATTTTTTTGTTCTTTTGCATAGAATCTACGTATCTAAGTGGAATTCCTCCTTTGTTTCTGCAATTTCTCTTGCGTTTGCACAGAGTTTACGTATCTGAGTGGAAAAAATTCATGAATTTTGTAAAAATGAAAAAACTTAAAATTATGACAACTCTGTAAACCAAGTCTATCACTAGCCTTCAAGCTTCTGTCCTAGAATTTACGTATCTGAGTGGAAAAGTGCCCTTAGACCGCATTCCTTCGTCAGACCGTGTAAAGAATCTACGTATCTGAGTGGAAAAATCGCGATTTTGCTTTATTTTGCGTTATAAAATACAATGAACTATATAATCTATAGGCAAAGGGAGGTGAAGAAGAAATGGCTACTAAACTATATAATTCTCATTTATCTAAAATCATATTTGAATGCAATGAATATTATATTCTTGATACATATATATCATTAGTTGATATGGCGAGTGAAGTTAATTCAAAATATCTTATACAAACATTTAGTGATTCTAAAGCTGATCTTATAGCTCTTGTTAGAAGAAATTTAAATATTGCTTACAAAACAGTGTTTAATTGCATAGATAAATTAATAGAAAAATCTATTTTAGAATATGATAGTGTATTACATAGTTGGATTCTAGTTGATATGGAGAATATGACAAAGTCTAAGTATGATTCTAATAATGAATCATCATATGCTTCAACTGGTTATACCCATATAAGAAAATTCTTCTTTACACCCGAGTTTATAAAAATGAAAGCTAGAGAAAAAAGACTCATGATATATATGTCAGAGCTATCAGATTCTAAAGCTTCAAAGTTCCATGATGGTTTTTCTATGAACTTACTAAAGCCAAGTAGTGGCTGGATGAAAGTTTTAAAAACTAAATCTAAGTATTATGCAAAATACACTATAAATAAGATGCTTAATAAATATTCAGAAATATTTAAAGACAATAGTGAAGCTGCGCGTTTAAAAGATTTATCACCTAAAAGAAATACAAATTTTAAATTTTACTTTGAATGTGAAAGCATTAATAGAAAGGTATTAGAAGATGATTGTATTGAATTAGTTAAGCTTAATAATCTAAAAGAACACAATCTTGTTATGGAAAAAGTTAAATTTGCTGGGATAACCTTAACTAAAAAATTAGTAATGCATCTTGTACGTGCAATTTCAAATCTTAAGGAATGGTTTTTAAAAGAAAGAGTTGCTCAGCTTATAATAAATAAATATATAGCTATTCAAATTCATAAAAGCAGAGAAAATATAAAGTCATTGCCTGCATATGCTGCTGCTGTAGTTAAAAGTGTTGTAAATGAATATAAAGAGTTTAAAAAGCTTCGTGACTTAAATAATATGAGAAGCTATGAGTATGGCGAGTATTTTATAGAATATACTAATAATCAAGTTGATTATGATCTTAAAGATGAGATTAAACAAGCATTATCCTTATTATAGACTTGCCTTAGACATATTAAAATAAATAACAAGTAAGTCAGCTAATATATTTGACTTGTTATTTTCTTTAATATGCCTCAACTAAAAAAAGTGCCATTTTGTGTTAGCTTAATCCCTAAGGCTTTCTATCAAAGAGGGGAATAAGCATTATGTATGCGCCTTTATAAGTGATTCTTAATTACAATATAATATGATAATTTGATTAAACTTAGTATTTTTTTAAGATCATTAAGTTTAGGCACATCCTTAGTCTGCTATTTTTTTGAATGTGCCTTATTTCTTGTTATCTAAAGTTCTTTAATATGCCTTAATCTTTTTGATAAGTGGTTTATCCAAAACTAATAATTAACAATTGAACACTTATAAGGGGTTGTCTCAGAATTACCAAGTGAAGTAATAACAAAGAAATAGAAATAACATTTATTAAAGAAGACTAGAAAAATTTCGCTAAGAGTTTCTAATATTTAAAGTTGTACCCATAAAAGATTGCTCCTAATATGCATTAGGACAATCATTTATGGAACAACTTCAAATAAAGAAACTCTAAGCTTATTTTTCAATGCTTCTTCCACAAATGTTATTTCTATTTCTTTTTTTGAATATACATCATATCATTAAATGATTTGGATTATGAGACAGCCTCCTAATTTCTACATGAAATTTACCACTGCTACACCTAAAATCATATAGATTTCTAAAAAATAGGACTAATATTACTGGTATGCAGCAATATTAGTCCTATTTGTGGTTTTTCTTTTGACTCTGTTTTTAAATAGTGTTGATCTTGTTACATTTTTGTGAAGCGTGCATTAGAATTTGACTTTTAGAACTCTTAATGAGTATTGTCACATTAATTGCTTGTCCAAAACTTGTTTTGGAACAAGCTGGAATGGGACTATACTCATTTAGATGTTCTTAAGTCAAATTCTTTAGCACACTTCACAATATGTAACAAGATCAACACGTTTTTAAACCACAGCCTTCTTTTAAAATGTAAAGTTGTAAAATTTAATATTAAAGTTATTAAAATCAAAGTACTAGCTATTAAATTAGTGGATAAGACTATAAAATTTCATGTTATTTTCTTTAAAATAAAAATATAGCTTAATCCTTTATGTATCAAAGGATTAAGCCATATTTTTATTTACGATAAATTGTAAGTAAAGTATATTAACTGTATGTATATTAAATTAATTGTAAGAGATAAATATAAACTGTTAGATATGAAATTAACTAGATAAAATCTTTAAGGCATGAGGATTTATTATTTGAAAAAATAGGCTTTATAGTACATGAGTTAAAACAACTTAACTAAAAATTAAACACTTTAGATTCAATAAATTTAAACATCAAAGAGATAAAAAATAAAATTAATTAAATATTAGGTTTACAAAATGATTTTAAATATCCTTTTAGTAAGTGTAAAGCAAATGAGTTAGCTAACAAAATTTTACTTTTAATTAATTTTAGGGAGATGATAATATGTCAAATACTATAACTAAATATACTTTTGTTACAAAACAAGACATAATTAATCAATTAGGTGAAGCTGAGGATTTTGGAAATTTAAATTATACTGGGATTGATACAATATTAGGTGTTATTGCTAATGCTTGTGTTAAAGTTACTAAAAGATTACCACTTGTAAATTTTATTACATTAACTTATGATACTGCAAAGGTAATGGCTGAGGCAGAAAGTGCATCTTTAAGAAATTTGCTAAATAATACATCATATATGAAATATTGGAAAATAAATATTGAGCTTGTATATAGAAATAATGGATATACTAATCAATATTCTAATGGATATGAGACATATCAATTAGATTCAATGAATCTTACTCTTGAAGATATGAGTTATTATGCAGGCTAAATAATATGAAAAAAGAGTTGTATTTGCAACTCTTTTTTTATTAAATTTACTCTTTTAAATGTAAATATTTTTTTTCTTTGCTATCTAGAAAAAAATTAGCTAGAGTAAATATTAAAATTATTAATAATGAATGGTTATCTTTAGAGTAAAATGTTATAACTATAGACATTAACAAACCCAGAAATTTAAGTCTACTATTTTTTTGAATTAATAGTAAATATTTTTCTTCATCATTTATTATATATTCTCTTTTTGTTTTAGTTATTTGAATTTGTAAAATTTTGTTAATTAATTTAGTTTTACCGAAAAATCCTTTCGCTAGAAGCAAAAAAAGCACTGCTATTATAACTAGTATGCCTATTAATCGTATATAAATCAATGTATTAATAAATACCTCCTACACATCATTTAAGTATAATTATAACATTAATGTATTAAATTAACTAAAAATAGTTTAGTAGTAACTGCTCTTGATGTAATAAATGAATTAGTGAAACATAAATTTAGATTACTTAAAGACCAATTTAGAATACTTTCTTATATATAAACCCCTATACTAATAATTGCAATCAATATACTTATAAATCCTATAAAATTACAGTTATAAACTAAATCTTTATCTAATCTTGTACTTAAAACTCTAGTATATAATATTATTATATTTGCTCTTGTAGACTTTTGTTTAAAAAATACATTTATTTTTAGACTCTGTTTTAAAATAGTGTTGATATTGTTACGTTTTTAAACCACAACCTTCTTTTAAAATGTAAAGTTGTAAAATTTAATATTAAAATTATTAAAATCAAAGTATTAGCTATTAAGTTAGTGAATAAGACTATAAAATTTCATGTTATTTTCTTTAAAATATAAATCAAGCTTAATTCTTTATGTATCAAAGGATTAAGCTTGATTTTTACTTATGATAAATTGTAAGTAAAGTATATTAACTGTATGTATATTAAATTAATTGTAAGAGATAAATATAAACTGTTAGATATGAAATTAACTAGATAAAATCTTTAAGGCCTGAGGAATTATTATTATGAAGTTATTTTTTCCATATATTCACGATCAAAACTGTTATCAAGTACTTTATATCTTTTCAAAAACTTCTCGCTATCAGAAATTATTAAATATTCTTTACCAAGTGTATAAATAAATAAAGTATATTTATGATTTTCATAAATAACTATTTCGTAAGCACCTTTAGTTCTATTTTTTGATGTATCTCCATTATATTCAACAAGTTTTACATTAGAAAGATTAGATAAAATTTCATTAATTTTATTTTTATCTTTAATGTTTTTTATATTTCCAGAATTAACACCTCTAATGTGGATTTTATCAACATTTTCTTTATTTATTGTCATAGAAAGAATGTTATCAAGAGTTACATTTTTAGAATGGAAATAATATCCTAAACAAACTGTTAAAATAATTATTGATAAAAATATAATATAGTTTTTATAAAGTTAGTTTAGTAGCTATATAAAGGTCTTCTGATTTATTTACACAATTTAATTGATAATTTAAATGCCTACGAATTTACTTTTAAAAATTATAATATTCTATTCGTACTTCATACGTTCCCTCTGATTCCTTATAGACTCTTTTTATATTAAGAGCTTTGCATACCTTATTTCACATTCTTTTAGTGAATATGTGTATAGCTTTTTAATATATAGTATTCGAAACAAAAAATATAATAGTCATAAATAAATTAACCATTTATAGCACTCCTATTGTGCTCTGTAAAAGCGATTCACGCTAAATCTTTGTTTGGGTTCTCTCCTTAACTTCTATTTTAATATATCCCTTATAACTCTAATTACTTTCTTTTTTTGTATGAGTGAGTTCTTTTATAAAATCACCTCTATATAATTCATAATCATGCAGTTTTAAAATACTATAGTTTCTTGCTATTAGGCACATTCAAAAAAATAATAGACCATTATGCCTGTATATTTTGCGTCATAAGGAAGCTCGACTCGTATACACTACGCATCTTTGGCCTATTATTTTCTTTTATGTGCCTTATTTTCCTATAGTGTGTTTGTTTTTTTAAGAATATCTATCGAATATAATAATATTATATTTATTATTGTAGAATCTTGTTTGAATAAAAATACATTTATTCAAAAATAAGGTTTACAAATTTTATATATTTTTACTTTTAGTAGGTATACAAAGCTCTTCTGATTGGTTTACAGCAATTGATTTATAGCAACTTAAGGAGTGATTAAATGCCTACAGATTTATTTCAAAAAATCAAAATATTCCAATATAAATTAAGATGTTTTATGGATATACTTTCTTATTTTAATTCAAAAATCAATTATTTAAGTTATATGCTGAAATATCCAGAAGCTTCTACTGATCTTATTATATATTTATATGAACTTGTTTTAAAATTAGATTTGAAAAAATTTAATAGTGATGAAGAAATATTAAAGTATATTAAAAAATGTCTTAAGAATAAATCAACAAATTTATATTATAAAATAAATTCTTATAGAAATCTTATTACTTATAACTCTGATGAAGAACTTTTAAATATACTAAATGAAAATAATTCAAATAATGATTATTCAGATATTATTTTCATTGACTTAATTTCATCATTAAGTTTTAGACAAAAAGAAATTATTTTTTATAAATTTTATATTCAACTATCTGATATCGAAATTGCGACAAGACTTAAAATATCAAGACAAGCTGTAAATAAATCAATAAGAATTGCCTTAAAAAATCTAAAAAATAAATTAATCAAGGAGGTAGACTATGTTTGATGAATTAATAAAAACAGCTACAACCCAAGGAATTTGGGCAATATTAAGCTGTGTGCTTATAGTATACATACTAAAAGCACAGGAAAGTAGAGATTTGAAGCAAGAAGAAAGAGAAAAAAACTATCAAGAAATAATAAAGCAACTTAGTGAAAAATTAAATACTTTAGATTCAATAAATTCAAACATCCAAGAGATAAAAAGTAAAATTAATTAAATATTAGGTTTACAAAATGATTTAAAATATCCTTTTAGTAAGTGTAAAGCAAATGAGTTAGCTAACCTCAAACAGCTTAATAAAATTTAATTTTAAAGGAGATAATATTATGGGTTTAATAACAGATGATCAATTAGTTTTTAAGAGTTTTTCTATTGCAGACTTAGATGAAATGATAGCAGAAAATCATCACAATGAAAGTATTGCATCCGGTGATATTAGTAGTTCAATGGCTTTTAATTGTTTCTGTGGTGGTATTGCAAGTGCACTTGTGGATGCAGCGACAACTGTACTTGCTGGTGCAACTGCAGGTACAGTTTCTGGAATAATTACTATTCCAGCTATGTTAGCACTGTTAGAGGCTGAAAGGGCTAACATACAAAACCTAGTAGGTAGATTAGAAAATGGAGGTCATCATGGAATAAGTACTACAACTTATTTAAGATTTGATGGTTGGGGAACTGGTGGTCCTTCATCAGGATATCCAACATATAAGGCATATAAGGTTAGATGTTCTATATATTAAAATCTAAAAAGAGAAAAAACTAGTTTACTAGTTTTTTCTCTTTTCGAATTTCATATGCAAAATAGAAAAAATAATAATAAAAGACCATGATAAAAATGCGAAAAAAATAATTATATAATTATTACCAAAATAATTATTAAAAATAATATTATATATAACATATATTAACGCTAAAATATAAAATGAATAATTTATTATATAAAATTTTGATAATACTTTTATGTTACTAAATCTTTTAATGGTGGCTCTATTAAAAGATTTAGTAAACTTATTTTCTTTTTCAATAAATAAGTTTACTGATGCTAGTAGAAGATATATAAAAATAATTAAAGCTATTATTAAAAAAAATAAGTATGTTTTCATAGTCATCTCCTTAAAAAGATTAAACTTGTCTTAATACTTCCATTATATGTATAATTATAATATGAATGTATTAATTAATCAAAAATACATTATATTATATTTATATGTAATTAAAATTAGGAGGCTCTATTTAATGAGAATATTAACTTATATCATATTAATGCTTTCAATCTTTCTTATATTTTCAGGAGCAAGTTTAGTTCTAAATTTCTCCCCCCAATTTAATTCCTTTATATTAAAAATAGGTGGATTTGAATCATTAAATTTATCGAAATCAATAAAAATCATTGCAATAGATAGATTTGTATTAGGCATATTTGGTATTATATTTGCTAGTATAATGTTAATTTTCAATAATAATCTTTCAACTAATTTTCAGTTTATGTTAGTATTTGTTTATGTCCTTGTAATAATAATAGATAAAATTTTACTATCAAGATTAAAATAAATATTATTACAACATGGTTTATCCTATAATAAGGTTAAAAACCCTTTACTTTATAAAAGAGGAGCTGCTATCAAACTAATTTTTTAAGTTAGTTTGATAGCAGCTCCTTTTGTATTAAATTAACTTTAAGTGCAATTTCACAATCTTAAAGCAAGTATATTTTTTAATAAAAAGAAAACAATATAATATAAGTGAGGTGTACGCAATGAAAATTCTAAAAAGATTTATAGTTTTTTCAATAGCTTTTTTAATGCTTATATCTGTTTTTCCAAGTGTAACAAAGGCATCAGTATCAAATGTTTATAAGCAAGGTGTTTATAATATTTCTGAATTTGAAGAATCTGTTGCTACTGCTAAACTTGTAACACAAAATACCCGTGTAAGTTTAATGATACTTGACAATGAGGGTGATATAAAATTTTTTAAAGAATTTGATACTGTAGGTGAAGTTATAAACTTAGGCACTATTAAAAAAGGACACACTTTAGCGATTGTTGGTAATGGAGATGTAGCTATTATTACTACTTCAAAATAGCTACTTTTAAGTCTAGTACGCCTATATACTTTAATCCCTCCAACATATAGCCTAGATTCAGTAGACTATATGTTGAAGGGATTAAATTAGTTTGAATATGCTTTATATATTACAAATATAGTAGTTTTATAATATATTTATAGTTTGTAGATTTTAGGGATATTGCTCATTTTGTACAATAAATCTCAATTGCCTTTGCAATAAACTCAGCAGTGCCCTCGCCATTTTGGTTTATATTTTCTTTAAATCTTTCATCGCCAATATACATCAAGCCAAGACACTTCAAAATTTCTTTTGTGCAATTATAAAATCTTGCAGTGATGAAATCTTGCCACTGCTTTACTAGTGCTTGAACTTCTGAACTGCAGGGTGCTTTGTCAATATTTGAAGCAAAGGCTTTTAAAATATTGCTACTCTCATCATTGATTTCCTGCCACTGCTCTTTATTGTAGCTTTTTGTTTTTTTCTCGCTTTCAGCATAGGCATTTGTTTTTCCCCAACGTTCCTTAACTTCGGCGGAATATTTTTTCTTTGTATTTTCAATTTCTGTCATATCAAATTCTTTAAAGCTCATAGTAACTTCTCCTTTTATTGTGTTATTTACAAGGTCAATTAATTTGTCCAGTCGTTCACGCTTTTTGACAAGCAATTCTTTGTGTTTTTTTAATGCAGTTACTTTATCAAATTTAGGATCTGTCATAATTTCTTTAATTTCATTAAGTGGAAAATCCAGCTCTCTGAAAAATAATATCTGTTGCATGGTGGTAAGAGAATCTTCATTATATAAGCGATAACCAGTTTTTGTAATCTTACTTGGCTTAAGCAAGCCGATTTCATCGTAGTAATGGAGTGTCCTAACAGTTACTCCCGTTAGCTTTGCAACTTCGTTAATCTTCAATTCCAAAAATCCTCCGTTTCCTTTAAAATATCAGCAGTTGGTGTAATAGTTGCTTCGTAAATGCTTTTTCCTTTCTTTTCAAGGTAGTGCTTAACAAGTTGATAACCACACGCATAACCTGCACAATAAGGCATTCCTACAGACTTGACACCACGCATTGCCATAATCTCGTCACCATAAAGATAAGCAGATAGCTTATTAAAATCATTTTCGTAAAGATTTTCTTTAATTACAGGTTTAATGACTGTGTTAAGTGTTTCTTCACTTGTGTTTTTTACCCACATACCAATCTTGTCCTCACCGAACATAAATGCTGCAAAGTTTTCAGCTAATCCTTCACTGATAATCATATCAGCAAGTGTTACATTGGGATTCCATTGCATAAACTGCCACCTTACATTGTGGTTGGTTTCATGGGCAAGTGCCACAGGTAGCATTTTAAGTGACTCTTGATTTGGGATAATGGTTCCTATGATATATCCAGGAATACCTCCATCGCCGCAATAGTCACCTGTCATTTTCGACATTGGATTATGCAAATCATTCAACATAACAGTGAAAATATATTCCTGTGTAGGCAGTGATATGCCGTTATCTTCAAATCCATGTAATGTTTTTGCAATACTGTTTTCGCAAGCCTGCCAAAAATCATCGCTACTTATTTTTTCAATATCGGAAGTACGTTCACTATTAATTTGACTTGGTGCAAAGCCTCCACCTATAGTGCTTGCCATTACCACATCATAACCGCCCTCTTGCTCTGATTTCAGTGGCATACCAATACATGACCACTTGAACTCAAATGGTTTCATAAGCTCATAACGGTAAATATTATCACGTTCTTCTACTTTTGCAGAAATCATTTTTTTATAAATCTTATCAGATCTAATAGCTGTAATCTTCATTTTGTTTTACCTCATTTCGTCATAGTATAATCATACAATACACTATGACGTAACGTAATGGTCAATAGTTTTTTCAAAACATAATCTTTTTATTTCTACGCTATGTTTTAAAATCGTGTTGATATTGTTATATAAAGCTCATGGACGGTGAAAGTTCTTGGAATAGAATTTAATAGAAAATAGAAAAAGCACTCCATCTCATAATGAAGTGCATCCTGTTAGTAGACATAGTCTTTTATTATAATCTTTTTTCATTATTTAGTATAAGATTTTTTTTAATTGAGTATATAGTAGTTATACCTATAATTGCTAGCATTAATACCAATATAATACTAATTACATCTGGCTTTACTTTATGTACCTTATTTAATTTGATACCACATTCATAGGCACTTCCAAGTCTTTTAATCTCTTTGTTTATTGCTTCATTTTCTTTTTATCCGTTTCTTCTTGATTGACATATGGATTTACATAATCTGGGCACAGATGAGCTTCACTCCAGTCCATCATAGCATTCAAAATGGGAATAAAACTTTCCCCAAGTTCACTTAAAGTATACTCAACCTTTGGTGGAATTTCTTTGTAAATTTCTCGATGTAAAAAACCATCTTTCTCCAACTCACGGAGCTGTTTGGTAAGTGTAGACTGTGTTATACCATCCAGACGACGTATCAGCTCGCCGAAACGTTGAACTTTATAAAAAGCTATATACCATAAAATTAATATTTTCCATTTACCGTTCAATACAGACTGTAGCGTACTCATTGGCACACAGCGGGCCATCATATTCTTGTCGCGAAATTTGTTATCTGCCATAGTTTATCCCTCCATTTCACGAACAGTATACCTCACGCTTAAAAAAGAAGCAATGTACTACTTTTTCTTGTACCTAGTATTAAAAATAATACTACCACCATAAAAAGACCGTACTTGAACCAAAAAAACCCTTGTTGTAACATGTAAATAAGAAACGGGAGGCCACCATCTTAAGACTCGTTTCATCGAGAAAAACTATCATGAAGGAGCGATATATATGCATTACACTGGAACTATTTGGAGACCTCCATATGAGGCATCTTCTTTACTAATTGAAGTCACCGCTGGTTGCACTCATCACAAGTGCAAATTTTGTACTCTTTATGATGATCTTCCTTTCAAATTTAGAATGTCATCTCTGGAAGATATCGAAGCGGATCTGGCAGAAGTACAGGCTGGACTTCACTCCCCGCATAGCCAGAAAGTCAACCGCGTTTACTTAACCGGAGCCAATCCTTTCGTTTTGAAATTCGAACGGCTAAAAGAAATTGCAGATCTGATTCATAAATATCTACCAAATTGCCAGACAATAGGCTGTTTCGCTCGTGTTACTGATATTACCCTTAAGACAGACGATGAATTAAAGGCTTTACATGAGCTTGGTTATGATAGCTTTACCATTGGCGTGGAAACTGGTGATGGAGAAATTCTTGAATTCATGAATAAGGGCTATCAGCCAGAGGAAATTATAACCCAAAGTCACCGTCTGGATGATGCTAGCATCAAGTATAATTATTTTTATCTTACTGGTATCTCTGGTGCTGGACGAGGAAAAATCGGTGCATTAGAAACTGCCAAAGTATTTAATCAGACTCATCCACAGATTATCGGTTCATCCATGATTACTATCTATCCGGAATCTGAACTGTTTTCTGAGATTCAGGCTGGTAATTGGTCCGAAGAAACAGAATTGGAAAAACTGGAGGAATTGAAGACACTCATTGAAAACTTGGATATTCCAGTATTCTTCTCCACTCTAGGTGCGTCAAACGCCCTTTTTGTTCAAGGCCAGCTTCCAAAGGATAAAGCTACGATGGTTACCTATCTTGAGAAGATGTGCAAAACTCAAAACGAATCGGAATTGCGGCATTATCGCACACAGCTAAAACACCTTTAATTTTATACAACATTTCCTCCGACCTGCGGGACGGAGGGAATATTATTAAGGAAGATTCAATATCACGTGTTAGGTGTTGCACACTCTGTTGCATTTCCTGTTAATATATCAATACCATGGGGAATAGCACTTAGAATGACTTCTAAATTTTCAGAAGCAGCTTTAGGACTACCAGGTAAATTTATAATTAGAGTTTCTTTTCTTATACAAGAAATACCTCTTGATAGCATAGCTTTTGGTGTTATTTTTAAAGAAGCAGCTCTCATTGCTTCACCAAATCCAGGAACTAATTTTTCAGCTACTTCTAAAGTAGCTTCAGGGGTTACATCTCTTTTTGAAAATCCAGTACCACCATTTGTAAGAATTAAATTAACTTTCAAATCATCACAAAGATAAATCAATTCTTTAGTTATTGTATCAATTTCATCTGGTAGTACTTTATAATAAATTAAAGAATACCTATCCTCTGGAAGCATATCTTTAATAGTTGAACCTGTAATGTCTTTACGTTGTCCATTATATCCTTTATCACTCATTGTGATTATAGCTGTTTTTATCATAATTTATCTCCTTATATAATAAATTTTGCATCGTTAGTTTCTGGTATCTAAACTAGTTACAAATTTAATAAAAATATTATCATTACATATATATGTTTAATAGGAAGTCTCCAATCAAGTAGTTGTTTAAAGTTTGATTGCACATTTAAATTTGCAACATATATATTACCAGTCTTCTATAATATATTATATATTTTTAAATTAGGCTATGTTTTAGCAGAGTGTTGATATAGTTATATTTTTTTGAATGTGCCTTATAAAATATTATCTAATTTGAAATACTATTATACAAGGCAGAATTAATTTGTTAATTTTTTTTAATGCCTTAAATAGTCATGACAAGGGCTTTTAGTACCTTGTACACTAGATATAAAGAGGAGAAATTTAATTATGACAGAAAAAAATGATGCACAGAAGTTTGAGAATATGTCTAGAGTAGGTAATTTTACTAAGAATGCAATAGAAAATTTCGAAGAAAACATAGTTGATCAAAAAGATTATTTAGAAAAGGTTAAGAATAATGAAGAAGCTCAAATGAATAATAAGTTACATTAAGAGCTGTAAGGTTAAGTTAGGCACATGTGAAAGAAAATAATAGATCAAAGGCGTAGTATATTTTGTGTCAGGCAAGGAAGTGAGTTTGAGTTATAGCGGGCTATTAGCGAAACTTACTGATACAGTATGATGCAAAATATACAAGCATACTGGTCTGCTATTTTTTTGAATGTGCCTTATGTGATGAATTCACAGAAATAGAGGTAAATTGTTTGTTTCGGTTGCTGAGGAATTGGATATGAGTTTCTAATGCTAAAGTCTCATTCCTATTTGTTCCAAAGACAAGCTTGTGACAAGTGATAAATGAAACAACTTCCAGTAATAAGCCAGTACTTTGTGTTAATAAACGCTTTGTACTGGTTTATTTTATTTTGAAGCTCTGTTTTAATTCTTTAGCCCACTGAACAATATGTAACAATATCAACACGGTTTTAAAACAAAGCTTATTTTGAAAATAAAGTTAAAAAAATAAATAACTTCAAATAAAGGATAATTTTGAATAAGGTAGAATTTTAAATTATATAGGGAAAATTGTTAACTTATTGATTTATATACTGTATGAAAGGAATTTTAATATGATTAATATAGATAATGCGTTAAATATGATTTATAAAGAAACAAAAAAGCTTGGAATAGAAAATAAAGACTTATTGTGTAGCATTAATAGAGTTTTAGCGGAAGATATATATTCTAAAGATAATTTACCACCATTTGATAAATCATCTAAGGATGGATACGCTATAAAAAGCAATGATACATATAGCTGTAGCAAGGAAAACATCTGTGAACTTAAGATAAAAGGTGTTATAAAAGCAGGAGATTTTATTAAAGATACTTTAAAAAATGGAGAAGCTTATAAAATAATGACTGGAGCACCAATACCTAAAGGTGCAGATGCAGTTATAAAAATCGAGGATGTTCAAATTAAAGAGGATAAGCTTTTAGTTTTTGAACAGATAGATGAAAATAACAACATAATTAAATTTGGAGAAGAAATTAAAATAGGGGATTTAGCAATTAAAAAAGATAGTGTTATAAGACCAGTAGAAATAGGTGCATTAGCATCACTTGGATATAGCAATGTTGGCGTTTACAAGGCACCGACTGTAGCATTAATTATTACTGGAGATGAACTTGTAGATATAACTTCCACTATTGAAATGGGACAAATAAGGAATAGTAATGAGTATTCCCTAAAAGCATTAGTAAAAAGTTTAAATGCAGAAGTTTTATCTTTAGGAATTGTTTCTGATGATAAAGAAACTTTAAAAGAAAAAATTAAGTATGGTTTAGAAAAAGCAGATATTGTTATTAGTTCAGGGGGAGCATCTGTTGGAGATTATGATTTTGTTAAAGATATTTTAAAAGAAATAGGAGCTGATATTAAGTTTTCATCGGTAGCAATTAAGCCAGGAAAGCCAGTAACTTTTGCTACATTTAAAGAAAAGTTATTTTTTGCACTTCCAGGAAATCCATCATCATTAATAACTACTTTTGAAAAACTTGTAAAACCAACTATTGAAAAAATCATGGGAAAAGAAATTTCTAATTCAGAAGAATTTCCTGTTGTATTAAAGGATGATTTTCAAGAAGAAGTAGGTAGAGAAAAATATGTGTATGTTGAAATAAAAAAGACAAATGGGATTTATTATGCATATAAGGTGGGTTCACAATGTTCTAATCATCTAATGACCATGAGTAGGGCTAATGGAATAATAATTATACCTAAAGAATTTGGAAATGTAAAAGCAGGAGAAGTTTTTAATGGAAAATTTATATTTAGAAAATAATAATGTAGAGTCATTTAAAAATATGATAAAGATCTAAACATGTTTATTAATTTCCCTCTGTTTTAATAGAGTGTTGATATTGTTACATATTGTTCAGCGTGCTATAGAATTCGACTTAAGAACATCTAAATGAGTATAGTCCCATTCCAGCTTGTTCCAAAACAAGTTTTGGACAAGCAACTAATGTGACAATACTCATTAAGAGTTCTAAAAGTCCAATTCTAATGCACACTTCACAAAAATGTAACAATATAAACACTATTCTAAAACAAAGCCATTAATTTAAACAACTGTGATGATTTTAACTGCAAAGGGGTAATGCTAAATGATAGATTCATATGGGCGAAAGATAAATTATTTAAGAATATCTGTCACTGAACTTTGTAATTTGAGATGTAAATATTGTATGCCAGAAAAAGGAATAGATAAGTGCAGTCATAATGATATTTTAAGGATAGAAGAGTTTTTAAAAATAGCTAAATCTTTTGTAAGTATGGGAATAGATAAGATACGTATAACTGGTGGAGAACCTTTGGTTAGAAAAGGGGTATTAACTTTAATAAAAGGAATATCACAAATTGAAGGTGTAAATGATTTAGCAATGACAACTAATGGCATATTTTTGAAGGAATATGCCAAAGATTTAAAAGAAGTTGGTCTTAATAGAGTTAATGTAAGTTTAGATACACTAAATGCAAGCAAATATAAACACATAACAAATGGTGGAAATATTAGTAAAGTTTTAGAAGGAATAGAAGAAGCTAAGAAGGTAGGGCTTACTCCTATAAAGTTAAATGTGGTTTTAATTAAGGATTTTAATGAAGATGAGATTGAAGATTTTATTAATTTAACTAAGGATTATGAAATAGATGTTAGATTTATAGAATTAATGCCTATAGGAGCGCTTAAATATTGGGCTTTAAATAGATATTTATCAAGTGATGTTGTATTAGAAAAGAATAAAGAATTGATAAAAATAGAAAATGCAGATAAGTCATCACCAGCGAAATATTATAAGTTACCTAATGGAAAAGGAAGGGTTGGAATTATAAATCCTATCTCTTGTAAATTTTGTGATAACTGTAATAGGCTTAGATTAACGGCAGATGGAAAAATTAAAACTTGTCTTCACTCAGATGATGAAACAGATATAGGAAAAGTTTTAAGAAGTGGTGAGAATATAGATAATACAATTGTTGAAATAGTAAATAGTAAACCTAAAGAACATAATCTAGAACAAGGTGATTATATAAATAGAACAATGACAACTATAGGAGGATAATTATGGAATTTACACATTTTAATGAAGATGGACGAGCTCATATGGTAAATGTTGATGAAAAGAATGAGACAAAGAGAGTTGCAATAGCAATAGGTAGCATAAAAATGAAAAAAGAAACTGTAGATTTAATAAAGGATGGAAAAATAAAAAAAGGCGATGTGTTATCAGTTGCTCAAGTAGCAGGAATTATGGGGGTTAAAAGAACATCAGACTTAATACCTATGTGTCATAATATTTTTATATCTGGAGCGGATATTAAATTTGAGGTTAAGGAAGATGAAATTAAAATACAAGCAAAAGTGTCTACTGTAGGTAAAACAGGAGTTGAAATGGAAGCGCTAACAGCAGTGTCTACCGCAGCGCTTACAATATATGATATGTGCAAAGCTGTAGATAAAAATATGGAAATAGGAAATATAACTCTTATAAAAAAGACTGGTGGAAAAAGTGGAGATTATCTTAAAAAGTAATGATTTTAGGAGGATTAATTTAATGAATATAATAGGAAAAGTTGTGTCTATTAATATTAGTAGTACAAAAGGAGTTATAAAGAAACCTATAGAAAAGGGAATATTTATAGAGGATTTTGGACTAGAAAATGATGCTCATGCAGGAAAATGGCATAGGCAAGTAAGCTTATTAGCAAAAGAAAGTATAGAGAAGATGAATGACTTAGGTGCAAAAGATCTTACATATGGAAATTTTGCAGAAAATATAACTACAGAAGGTATAGTGCTTTTTGAAATACCTGTTGGAACAAGACTTGAAATAGGAGAAACGGTGCAAGAAGTGACACAAATTGGAAAAGAATGTCATAAAGGATGTAAAATAAAAGAGTTAGTTGGTGATTGTGTTATGCCAAGAGAGGGTATATTTACAAGAATAATTAAGGGTGGAACAATAAAGCCAGGGGATAAAATAGTAGTTTTATGATGTTTTAGACACATTAGGCATATTAAAATAAATAACAAGTCAGTTTAGTATTAAGCTATGTTTTAAAATAGTGTTGATATTTTAATATAAAGGCGAACTGGCATTGGAATTTACTTTGTAGAACTCTTAATAAATATTTGTACTATTAATTGCTTGTCACAATCTTTGATTGGGAGCATGCATTAATAGGACTAATATTTATTTTAGAGTTCTTAAAGTGAATTCCACTGTCCATGAGCTTTATATTACAATATCAACACGGTTTTAAAACATAGCAATATAAAAAATGATAGGGGAAATGAGAGATGAATAAAATGGTAAGGAGAAATAAGATAAGAAATATATGTGTTTTTCTTATAATTGGTATGATTTCAGTTAGTTTAAATGGATGTGGTGCTGGAAAGGCTAAGGATAAATCAGTAACTGTATTTGCGGCTGCTAGTCTTACAGAATGTTTTACTGAAGTAGGCAAGGAATTAAAGAAAGATAAAAATATTGATGCTGTATTTAATTTTGCTGGAAGCCAAGCATTGGTTACATCAATTGAACAGGGGAGTAAAGCTGATGTATTTGCATCTGCTAATACAAAGTATATGGACAAGTTAAAAGAAAGTGATACTGTGTCTGAAAGTGTTATATTTGCAGAAAACAACATTGTATTATGTAAGAATAAAAATAGTAAGGTTACTGTAGATAAATTTGAAGACTTATCTAAACCTGGAGTTAAAATAATAGCTGGTGATAAGTCTGTGCCAGTAGGAAACTATTTTTATAAAGCGTTAGATAATCAATTGTCAGAAAAAAGTATAAATCAAGATACTTATACAAATATAGTAAGTAATATAAAAAGTAATGAATTAGATGTGAAAAGTGTTGTAAGTAAAGTAGCTTTAGGTGAAGGGGATATAGGTATAGTCTATAGAACTGATGTAAATGAAAATAATAAACAGGACTTAGATATTATAGAGCTAAAGGAATTTGAAAATTTAAATGTGCAATATCCTATAGCTACAATTAATAAATGTAATAATAGTAAAGAAGCTAAGGAGTTTATTGATTATTTAACTGGTGCTAAGGGAAAAGAAATATTAACAAAACATGGATTCAAGGTAGATTAATCAATTTTTTTAAGCATGAGATAAGGTTAGACACGTGAAAGAAAATAACAAGTTAAGGGCTCTATGCAAAGTAGAGACTAACATATTGACGAGGCCACTTAAAAAAGTATTCTTTTATTAAAAATAACACCATTTAAATACGTATTCGTACGTTGCGATTTTGCTAGAAAATGGACTTTTTCAGTGGCCTCTATATTGGCTTGTTTTTTATGTGTCTTATATTTAGGAGATATTTATGGTAATAGATGATTATAAAGAAATATATATATTGGGAAAACAAAAGAGTAAAACATTTAAAAACAAAAAAATATTAGATTATATATTTTTTATATTAATAGTTATATATGTATGTTTCTTGATAGTTCCTGTAATAGGATTAATAAAGTATTCAGGAATAGAAAAACTAATAGAAACAGTTAGTAATGTAGAGAATATTTATTGTCTAAAACTAAGTATGACTACTTCATTAATATCAGTATTATTAACATTTTTATTTGGAACACCTACGGCTTTTTATTTATCTAAAATATCTAAAAATAAAATTCCTAAAATTGTAGATATTTTGGTTGAACTTCCAATAGTATTGCCACCAGCAGTAGTAGGTATCGGATTACTTTTAGCGTTTGGAGATAATGGATTTATAGGTAAGATATTTTCAGATTTAGGATATAGTATTACATTTACGCCAATAGCAGTAATAATATCTCAAGTATTTGTATCATCTTCACTTTATATAAAGGTTTTAAAAAATTCTATACAGGATATACCTCAAGAAATTTTTGAGGTAACCTACGTATTAGGTGCAAGTAAAATTAATACTATCATAAAGGTAATAATCCCTATGCTAAAGAAAACAATAATATCTGCGCTTATACTATCATGGGTAAGAGCTTTAGGAGAGTTTGGAGCAACACTAATGTTTGCTGGAAATGTTTTAAATAAAACAAGGACAATTCCGCTTCAAATATATACATATATGCAAACAGATATTAGAATGGCAACAGCATTTGCAGGGATTTTATACATTTTGTCTTTTGTTATGATTTTAGCAATTAGGAGTCTATTAAAAGAGAAGTGATTAAGAAAAAATAGAATGAATAAAGAATAAAAGAAGACGATGCAGAAAAAGGAATATCTTAATGATATTAAAACGGATAGGAGTATATGTTATACTAAATCAAATGGAGTTGATTATATCGGATGATTAAATATTACTATCTAAAATAGTATAATAAAACAGTTGCAGAAATTGATATAGATAATAGAATAATGGAAATAATAAATTTAGGCTTATTTTTTGATAAGAGAAATAAAAATATAAGTTTAAACACCTACTATTAGTCTATAATAAAATATAGATAATGGGGTAAGGAGCGTGAATATGAAAAGTATAAATTATGAAGATATGATAATGAAGAGAGCTATGGATGTTTTTGCAGAAGAAGGTTTAAAGTTCTTTGGGATAGAAAAGAGAGTTAAAGAAGTAAGCTCAACTGAAATAGTGGTATTACAAGCTAAGAATATGTTTATGGACTATACTTTCTTGATGGAAGATGATACTTATATACACATAGAGTTCCAAACTACAGATAAGGGAGTAGTTGATTTAAGAAGATTCAAAGCTTATGAATCATTGTTTGAGCTTCAAATGAATAAAGATATAGTAACTTATGTTATATATTCAGGAAATATAAAGAACCCATTAAACTGTTATAAAAGTGGAATAAATACTTATAACGTTAAAGCTATATCAATGGCAAATAAAGATGGTGATAAGGTATTTGATCAAATAGTAAATAAAATAAAAAATAATGACAAAATAGAGAAACAAGACTTGATAACATTAACTTTTACGCCTATAATGGGTGGAAAATTAGATAAGGTAGATAGAATATTAAATGCAATAAAAATAGTAAGAAGTGTAGATACAGAATATAGGTATGATATTGCATAACAAAGGAAACTCGACTCATATTCATTCGCTGAGTAAGTTCAAGAAGTCAAATGTAAAATTTGGACTCTCACTCATGCTTTTGCCAGCAAATTTTTAGAGGGTAGAGATTTAGAAAAAGTAGAGGAGGAACTTAGTATGACTGAATTAGGTAAGAGATTAATGGAAAGAGGAGAAAGTAAAAAAGTTATAGAAATAGTTAAGAATTCAATAAAAAATGGACTTGATAATGAGATGATAAGTTCTATAACAGGATTAACAATTGAGAAGATTCAAGGGATAAGAGAAGCTATTGAATACGAAGAATAGATTCGAGAGTGTAAAATCAAAAAAAGAAATTAATAGTTAAACAATAAAAAATTTAACGACATTAAATATTAAGAAATTTGATTAGGAAAGCTTTAAATTAGATTTGAATGGGGCTATCTCAAAATTACCAAGTGAAGTAATAACAAAGAAATAGAAATAACATTTATTAAAGAAGACTAGAAAAATAAGCTAATAGTTTCTAACATTTAAAGTTGTACCCATAAAAGATTGCTCCTAATATGCATTAGGACAATCATTTATGGAACAACTTCAAATGAAGAAACTCTAAGCTTATGTTTCAATGCTTCTTCCACAAATGTTGTTTCTATTTTTTTTTGAATATACATCATATTATTAAATGATTTGTATTATGAGACAGCCCCTACTTTTGTTTATTAGTTTAGCATTATTAGAAGATAATAATAATCAAATATTTAAAATACAAAAAATAGGTATTTGAATTAAGCACACTAGACAAACTGTCAATATATATTAAAGTATCATTAATTTGTTTTAGAAAAAATATTGAAAGAGAGATTATTATGTTTAAATTTTCATCTAAAAGATTATATATAGATTCAACTATAAGTAGTATAGGGGTTATTGATAACAAGTTACCTGTATGTGATTTTTTTGATAATGTATTATTAGGTAATCCATATAGTATTAATATTTTAGTTTATACAATAGAAGGTGAACCTGAATTTAGAACATTTACATCTGATGGTAAACAGATTCAATATAAATTGGATGCCAGTAATACAAGTTTAGGTTTTATAAAGAACTACAGTGGAAATAAATTTGTAAAACAAAGAAAAGGAGAGCAAATTTATTATGATCTTTATCAGGATAATCAATTTATAACAACATTACTTTCATATAGAAATTAAAAAGTGTAAAAAGTATAGAAAGTAAAATATTTCTATACTTTTTTAATATATTTTTTCTACGTCTTTATCATAACTAGCTTGGATAGCTGTAGTGGTGACACTCCTATTTCTTATATGTAAGGCTCTGGAGAAGGAGGCTAGATAAAATCTGATAAATTGATAGTACTAAATTTACTAAATTTTAACAATTGATCTCTTTATGGTATAATTATACATATTAATAATAATTATGGAATTTTATTTAGTCAGTCTAATATAATAGTATAATAGAAATGATAAAGTGGATGGTTTAATTTTACAATACATAATAAAGAGGAGGAGCTACATATGAATATATTTATTTTAATTTGTTGTATAGTCATACCTATTGTGATGATTGTTATAGGGATTTTATATAGAATAAATTTATCTAAAGAGAGTAATAAGATGTTAGCTTTAACAATTCCTTTTGCAATGCTGTTTTCAGGACTATCAAAAGATAATATTCAAACAGCAGATTTAGATAAAAAGATACAGATTTCTTCAAAGAAAAGGTGTGGCATAATATGGCTGATAAGTGGGGCTATTATGCTGATATGTGTTATTGCACTTTTATTATTGAATATATCTCAAATTAATAGTATAAGTGATTCGTTATTGGAATTTGAATGTATAATATTTACTGCTATATTTATAACAATTGAGTATTTTTTGAAAAGAAAGTTATATCAAAAATAAGATTTACAATTAATAAAGATAGTTTATAGTATTTAGGAGATGTTTTTGCATCTCTTTTTTGTTTGGTTATGTTTTAGCAGAGTGTTTATATTGTTATATTTTTGTAAAGCGGACATTGAAATTGGAATTTTAGAACTCTTAAGTGAGAGCCCAAAAGTAAATGTCCCAATTTTATATTTGGAAACATGAACTTTCTCAGTGGGCATTTTACATTTGGAAACATGAACTTTCTCAGTGGGCATTTTACATTTGGTATCTCGAACTTACTCAGCGAACGAATGTGAGTCGAGTTTCCTTGAGTATTGTCTCCTTTTTAGCTTGTCAAAAGCTTGATTTTGGAGCAAGCTAAAAGGGGACTATACTCATTTAGACGTTCTTAAGTGAGAGTCAAAATTTTATATTTTGTTGCTCGAACTTACTCAGCGAATGAATATGAGTCGAGTTTCCTATATTAATTCTTAGTCCACTTTACAATATATAACAATATCAACACGGTTTTAAAACAGCACCTTTTTATTTTATGCATTTTTAGCATCATTCTTACTATTATTTATTACAACATTAGTTAAACCATTAATAGATAGTGTTAGAGCATCTATTTTAGATTCAAACCTTATTAAAAGGTAAGAAGCAACTGCAATTGGAAACCCAACATTAGTTATTAACATTACCATATCTTCCATTTAAAATCCTCCTTTTTTTAATGTACAGTTTACAATAGACAATGTAGGAGCAAAGTACAAAGTAATCTGAAAAAAGTATATTTTATCAGAAATCCCTTAAGAGAGTTTATCCATAATTGTCAATTGTTCATTGCTAATTATCAATATATATGCAAAGAGAGATTTTATTTAACATTTCTTTAATTAATTTTAAGGCTTTTCATTAACTACATGGTTATGGTAAAAGGGGCTGTATAATAATACAAATCATTTAATGATATGATGTATATTCAAAAAAAGAAATAGAAATAACATTTTTCTAGTCTTCTTTAATAAATGTTATTTCTATTTCTTTGTTATTACTTCACTTGATAATTCTGAGATAGCCCCTTTTTGACTTATTCAAAAGTCAGATATTTTCTTTGATAATCTCCATCCGCAAATATATCAAATTCATCCATTCTTCTACGCCAAAGCCCAAGTGACCTAGCACCACTACACATACACCACATGCAAAAATCATTTTTTATAATATTACAGGTTGTATAATTATGATGTCTATTGATTTATCATCAAACCTTTTATTATATTTTTTATTATAACTATCTATATTAGATATAATAGATTCTTTATCATATACAAAGAATAGTATGTTTTTACGCTGATAATGAAAACTATCAGAACCCATTTCTTCGTTTAAAGTTCTTTCTGTCATAGTTGATCTGGTACATTTAACTTCTATAGTTGTATTACAGGATTCTATATCTATATCATATCTAACAGTAGAACAACCAGTGTGCTCTATTACCTCTGTTTTAGCATTAGGAAATAGAGGCTTTATAAGTGAAAATAATATTCTTTGAACATCATATTCATTACCTATTCTAATACTATCTAGTTGTGTTTTCTTTATGTTACCTTTTCCATGTACATTATCTAAATACATAGCCTTCAGGTGTTCATAGAAATTATTAAGTATCTTTTTCAATATTAATATAGACATTTCTTCATCTAAATCTACCTTATAGTCTATAAGTTTTACCTTATGTTCATATATATAAGTATTAATATCATTTAAGCATATTAATACTCTTTCTTTAGCTCCATGTATGCTCTCCTCATTTTTTAAGTCAGAAAATGGATTAGTGATATATTCACTCAGTTGTTTTATCTTCGATATTAACTCTATAGAATCTATATATTTCGCTACGTTAGGAGCAACATTCTTAAGTATATTAGATATTTTCTTGGTGTTATCTACTTTAGAAAGCTCCTCTATCTGGTTATTCAAAAATTCTATTACTTCATCTATTGAGTATTTTAATGATATGTTATAATTCATAACTATCTCCCCCATCTTAAGTAGAATAAGAATAAAGGATCAATTATATAAATCATTTCATCTTTCCATTCTAATACCTTGTATATATCATCTTTATCGTTAATTAACTTTTGTATTTGAGTTACTGTATTCTTGACTTTTTGTCTATCTGGATTATTATTAGTATCCGTTATTAACTTGTTTACCCTATCTTTAATGTCATCTATTGTTAACCCCATTAAGGGTGGATTTTCTGCAAGAGATTCAACAACTAATTGGTATAAGTCCATTTCTTCACCAGATTTAGTAGTAAACTTACTTCTTTTCTTGCCTTTACTTAAAGGTCCTCTTGAAATTAATGTTAAAACATCTCTATAATCAAGATTTGAAGTTGTAAATTTATAAGCTTTCTCTAGTATATCTGATGTTATTTCCTTTGTTTCACCATTGTCAGTATCAAGTAATGTACAAATACTTAAACATATATATTGCATAAGCTGTGGTGAAGTTAAACTTTCTACGGCAATATCATTAGCTATATCTTCTGAAATTTTAATATCTAATTCATTAAAACCTTTAATAGCTATTTCTTTTAATTCAGATATTTTCCACGTCTCAATATCAATTAAACTTAATCTTCCTACTAAATCAGCATTCTTTCTGATTGGAGCATCTGCTCTATGTGGCAAGGAAATTATAATTGCTCTAAAATCTCTCCTTATTGCATCTTTTAAATGACTTGCAATGCTTTTTTGGGATTCATCTGACGCATAATGGAAATCATCTAAAATTAGAACCTTATTATTATCAACGAAATATTTAATCACTCTGTCTTTGGTTAAAGTAAACATCTCAGTTTTACTGTGCTGCTCAGTATCACTAATTTGCTTTTTTTCTGTTATTTGACCTCCTAAAGGTAATCCAACTTTTTGTGAAATTACATGCCAAAAGTCCTCGCCATTTGAAAAATCCGCACCAGATACATTAACTTGTCTTTCTAATGGTATAACTTTTTCACATAAAACAGTTTTCCCCATCTTAGATGCGCCTATTATTGAAATTAGTGTACCAGATATATTTAAAGCTAATTTAAGTCTTTGTTCATAATCTATCCCATCTTTAGATTCTCTTGTTATATATGTATGTTCTGGAAAGTTGCAAGGCCTAAAAACATCTGATGATATTAACTTTTGACTACACATAATTATCACTCCTTTATAAGTAATTTTAACCATAACTGATTGATTTAATCATTTTTTATTAATTAAATATAATTTTATCATATTTAAACTTAAATTAATATAAATTACATTTTTAATTAATTTAATTAATTTTAATAGTTTTTATGTGTATTTATTATAAATTAATCTTTTAAAATAGAATTTTCAATTTTTTAAGGCTAAAAAGAAATATCTAAAGCTTTAGAATATCTAAAGTGCCTTGGTAGGATAATTGCAAGATAAGACACATTCAAAAAAAGAAATAAAAATAACATTTGTGTAAGAAGCATTGAAAAATATGCCTTAGCAAAATTTTTCTAGTCTTCTTTATTAAATGTTATTTATATTTCTTTGTTATTGCTTCACTTGATAATTCTGAGATAGACCCTTTTTTTATTTTTGGCTATGTTTTAACAGAGTGTTTATATAACAATATCAACACAGTTTTAAAATATAGCGTTATTTTTTAGCAGGTCTAAACTTTAAACTTATCTACTTCCTCAAGCATTTGATTAGTCATACTATTAAGTATTTGTGCTGCTGACGCTACTTCTTCTGTTGAAGCATTCATTTCTTCTGATGATGCTGAAATTTCTTCTGATGATGCTGAAACTTCAACTGAAATTGAAGATAACTCATCTATTCTAATCAAAATAGAATTCTTATCCTTATCTATATCCTCAGCAGAATTTTTAACTGTTTCAATTTTAGGAATTACTTCATTTACTGCTTCTATGATTTTTTTGAAAGATGTTATAGAATTACTTATAATATTAACTTGGCTTATTAACTCATCATCCATAGTAACAGAATCTTGAACTATAACATCCGAGTCTTTAGATATACTACAAATTAATCTACTAATATTTTCTGATGATTCTTTTGATTGTTCAGCAAGTTTTCTTATTTCATCTGCTACTACCGAAAATCCTTTTCCTGATTCCCCTGCTCTGGCTGCTTCAATAGCAGCATTTAATGCTAAAAGATTAGTTTGCTCTGCAACACTATTTATTATATTTGTCATTTCATTGATTTTGTTTATATCTTTTCCAAGACCAACAATTTTGGTATAAAATATTTTAAATGAGTTGCTTACTTTTGTTACAGATTGATTTAATTCATTCATTTGACTGTTGCTCTCGTTTGCCATTGAATTAATTCCTCTTGAATTTGAGTCTACAACTTGTATTTCATTAACCATTCCAGATAGTTTATCACTAAACTTATTAAGAATATCTGTTATATTTATTAAATCTTCTGATTGAGTGCTTGTCCCTTTTGCAATTTCAGATATTGCTTCTGTAACATTTTGTGAGACACTTGCTATTTCTTCTGAAACAGAAGATAAATTTCCTGATTGCATATTAATATTAGAAGAATTATCTTTTATCCTTCTAATCATATTTCTTAGAGATTCCTGCATCACCTTCATCGAATTAGTCATAGTACCAATTTCATCTTTTTGTTTTAAATATTTAACAGGAATTTCTTCACAAAGATTACCATTTGCTAATAAATCCAAATTCTTTGAAGTTGATTTTATTCCTTTAGATATGGTATTAGAAATAAAGTAAATAACTATTAATCCAATTAATAAAAATACTACAGATGACAACACAACAGTAACTTTTAAACTGTCCAATTCTGACAATATTTCGCTTTTTGACATCATAATTCCTACATACCAATCAGTGTCTTTCACTGGGGAATATCCTATATATGTATATGTTCCATTGTAATTACATCCATCTATTCCAGTTTCTCCAGCGATCATTTTCTTCTCAATATCTGCTAAGTGCTGCAATTTAGTGTCTTTTTTTGCTGCTTCTATTTGATTAGACATGTTAATAGCTAAATCCTTATCACCAGCAGCAATGGTTGTCCCATATTTATTTATCATAAACGAAATGCCTGTTTGTCCGAATTTAACCTCATTAGTTAATTCGCTTAAACGATTGCCATCTCTTGTTTCAGTTAGTACTCCTATAACTTCATTATTATTTTTTATAGGAACTGCATATACAACTATTGTAGATCTATCTACACTACTTATTAATGGATCTGATACATTGCTTTTACCAGATAGTGCTTTCTGAAAGTAGTCTCTTTGCTTAAGATTAGAAGTGGTTCCATCTGTATTTTTACAATCTCCATTAACATCTACAAGTCCAATTCCAATGCTACCTAATCTTTGAGCTTGATTTTGTAGAATAGGCAATTGGTTTTCCCACGTATTATTAATATCTTTTATTTGATCTATTGATGCAATGCACTCTAATAAATTTAACTGTCCTTCAATTCTCCCTTGAACGTTATTTGCTGTTTCTTCTGCAAGTTTAGGGAGAGTAGTTCCTAAATTTGATTGTAGTGCCTTTGATGAATTTATAAATGAAACTGCACCCAATCCTATACATATTGCTACCATTACTAAACATAAATACACCATCATTTTTATTTTTATACTTTTCATAAATATCCTTATCCTCCTACCTCAATAATTTTAAGGTGTTTATCTTGAAAGTTCTAATCTAATGCTGACCCTATCATGCCTCCCTTGTATAATCTAGGTAATGTCAAAGATGATTATATAATCTTTGATGTTAACTCTTTATTATTTTTTATTCTTTATGAAATTATATTATTAAATAAGTTGTGGATAACGCAGATTATATTTTTGTTTAAAGGTTAAGGCACATTAAAATAAATAACAAGTAAGTCAGCTAGTCTATTTTGCGTCATACTGCGTCAGTAAACTCATTCCATAGTCTGCTATGAGATGAGTTTATCTCCTTGCCATCATATCTTTGAGTTGTTATCTTCTTTAATATGCCTAAGAAATAAAAACTAAAGAATAAAAAGGAAATATATTCGCCTGCCAGATTTTTCTCACATACGTTCGAAAAGGCAGATGCGTAAAAAAAAATCGACGGCTCCACTAAATTTGCAAAAATTATATTGTTTAAGAATATGTCCAATTCTTTGGTATGGTATTTTTCAAAATTCTATTATATTAAATTGGATGCCTCTTTATTCTATTTATTGAAATTAAAAGTTTTTGCCTTGATTTTTATATGCAAAAGTTAGTTATATAAATTTTAGGCTATGTTTTAGAATAGTGTTGATATTATTATATAATAGTGAACTAGCATTGAAATTTGCTTTGTAGAACTCTTAATGAATATTTGTCCTAGTAATTGCTTGTCACAATCTGTGATTGGGAGCATGCATTAATAGGACTAATATTTATTTTAGAGTTCTTAAAGTAAATTTCACCGTCTATGAGCTTTATATAATAATATCAACACGGTTTTAAAACATAGTCAAATTTTAAAAGGTAATTTCAACAAAATCTTTCTTATCTAAAAAATACTTTTTTGTGTCATTTAAATAGGTTCGTTCCGGAAGGCAAATTAACACAGTACCATGCTGGTTATGTACAGGGTATGGTGCACCATGCCATGCACCTGCACGAAAGACTACTAAAGTGCCTTTTGGAATGAGAAATGCCTTAAGCTTGTCTAGTTCAATAACATCATTTGAAGCAGGTCCTGCATACATGATCATGTCATCATCAAATGGCATCATGACTTCGCAGGCATTAGTGTGATATTCTAAATCTTCAATGATATATGGGCGTTTATCAACTTTAAGAGATCCAAAAGCTATAGGGGAGATATCAGCATTTGGTGCAATAACCATATCGCGGTGGAATACACTAGGCGCTTCGCCCATGCTATAATCTTCTGATGGATCAGATATATTTGCAATATATCCATAAGGACGGAAATTTTCATTTGTAACAGAAATAACTTTGATTGTTTTCATAATTGGTATTCCTCCCAAATAAATTAATATGTGTAATTTTCAACGTCTACTTTGTCTATTTCTTCATAAGGTGCAAGTGTGGAAACCATTTTTATAGGATTATTGTAATTGTTCACACAATAGTGAATTTCACCAGGTTCTATATGTATAAACTGACCCTTTGTAAGGTGATTTACTTTGCCATCTACGACTATGTCAATTTCTCCATCTATAATATAGAAATTTTCTTCCATGATGTTGTGATAATGAGCTTTAAAACTTTGTCCTGATTGAAATTGCACTAATGCGTAATTCATACGTGGACCTTTCATTAGATACTTTGGACCACTGTCACCAAAACGGTATTCTTCATCTTTTTCATCAATAATATACATATTTAATTCCCCCAATTATTTTAATTTTTAGCTATATTTCACCGTCCATGAGCTTTATATAACAATATCAACACGGTTTTAAAACATAGCGTAATTTTTTATTATAAATTCTAAAGACCAGGTGCAATCCACATATTTTTTGTGATTTTTTGGTTGCAAAGGTCTAATTGTGAAAAATATACTTTTCTCCACTCAATGTAAATGTTATCATAGAGGGCGTGATTTTCCATATTTGGTTCGTAAGTTTTATCCCAGCGTACCAATTCATTAGCTGTTTTTGATATATCAGAATAAATACCTGCGCCGTAACCAGCCAAGATTGCAGCACCAAGACCAGTTGCTTCTTTTACTACTGGAACACGAATCGGCAAGCCTGTAACATCGGATAAAATCTGACACCACAACGGACTCTTTGAAGCACCACTTGCAAATACAATACTTTCTGGCATATTACCGGTAAATTCTTTTACCATGTCAATGTTGCCTTTGGTAATCATAGCTGTATTTTCTAGTATTGCACGATAAAAAGTGTAACGGTTAAATTTCTCAGAATCTAGTTCGAAATTTGTAAAAGTAGGAGCAGCATGCTTCCAGGAAATGAAATTCATTATATCTGAAAAAGCGCACATCATGCCGTAGCTTCCAGCAGGAATTTCGGCTGCCTTCTCATTCATAAGATCATAAACATCTCTACCTGTGTTTTCAGCTTCCTGTTTTTCAAGTTGGCAGAAACTATCGCGGTACCATCGCATAACAAGCCCTGGTTTAAATGCTAGTGCTTCATATTGCCATATACCTGGTACAGCATGACAGTTTACACGGACACGGCAGTCTGGATCTGTTTTAACAGTATCTGTATTAAGTTCGTACTGCCAAAAACTTCCACCAAAAACAGCTGCTTCATTTGGTTTTACAACGCCTACACCAATGCAACCAAGCTGTGCATCACCTCCGCCAACTACAACAATAGTACCTTCAGCAAGACCGGTGTCTTCAGAACCTTTTACATTTACCTTGCCGATTACAGAACCACATTCTGCAACTGGTGGAAAGATATCATCCTTAAGACCACATCTTTTCATAATTGAAGGATTCCATGCACGTTTCTTAAGATTAAGGATACCGGTGGTTGAACTATTGCTTGGTTCAACTGCAAGCTTTCCAGTCATTTTATAAATCAGCCAATCATTAAACATGCCTACAGTGGAAACCTTATCATAAATTTCAGGCATTTTATTCTTTACCCAAAGGATTCGTGGAATTGCATCGAGAGCAAAAGTTTGTCCAGATTCGAGGTATAAATCCTTTTCTAGGTCTGGATCCATTTTAATGAGCTTTGAAACTTCATCGTTAGCACGAGCATCTACATTAGCACAGGCCCAGATTTCTTTTCCGTCCTTATCATACAGTACAATTCCTTCACGCATGCAGGTAGTGGATACGGCAGCAATCTCTTTCGGATCAATTTTTGTCTTATCTATAACTTTGCGAATGCAGCTACGTGCCAGATCCCAATTATGAATCCAGTCAAAGTCCATACTTCCAGGCCATCTTGGATCTTCATTATGTGTCCATTCCTGTTGCACACAACCAATCTGATTGCCTTTAAAATCGAATAAAAGAGCACGTACGCTGCCAGTACCAGCATCGACGGCCATTAAATATTGTTGCATATAAATAACTCCCCCCTATAATAAATAGAATATTAATAAATTAAAAATTATTATAAAAATATAATTTTCATATATATATGTTGCAATTTAGATTTTACATTGTTAACAAAAAAATTTAAGAAATCCTGAAGGGATTTCATTATCAATTGTTAACAATGTAAATTGTTAATTACAATATATATATATAATGTAATCTAATCATTTAAATTATCTAAATGTTCTGGTTCATTTTCTAATAGTTGTAGGGCTGTTGATTCATCAGTAATAAGAATATCTATGTAACCTCCCTTCAAGGTAGCTTTAATTGCATCAACTTTATCATCACCTGCAGCAACTCCAATTACATTTTCTAGGTTTCTAAGTGTCTCAAGTGGAGTTGTGATGAGACGAGATTCAATATTTGAATCTATTAAATTTCCATCCTTATCTATAAAATGGCACAATACATCACCTACAGCACCTTTCAATTTTAGGTAGAGTAGATCATTCTCACTTAAAATGCCGCTTTTTAGAGTTGTTGCATTTTTACTTACAGAACCAATACCTATAACAGATAAAGAAGAAAGTTGTGTCATACGTGAGATATCATTAACGGATGCCTCATTCTTAATTGCATCTACGACTTCTTTTGAAGATACAAGAAGGGGTGATGGAATTAAATATAGTTTCGCATTGAAGATTGAAGACATATTATTTGGTAGATAAAAATTAACTCCACCAGTGAGCGAAACTACAGAAATAGGTTGTTCTACCATAGTCGCCAGATTATTTAAAATGCGGCTTTGTGTATCACCATATCCCATATTAATGAAAGCATTATCTTCAAGACGATTATTTATATACATTGCAGCGGCTTTGGCAACATTCTCATTTGTATTAACTTCATCAGGAGGTGAAGCTACAATAAAAGTGTCTTTAAGATTGTAAGTTTTTGCTAAGCGTTGTTCTAACTGCATGCGATTGGCATAATCATCTTTTATTTTAAATTGAATAGTTCCAGTAGTACGTGCCTGATTCAATAATTTTACAACACGCATACGTGAGATTCCGAGAAATTCTGAAATTCGCTGTTGTGTCATATTATCTACATAGTAATACCATGCAGTTTTAAACATAAGAACCTTTTCATAATCAATATTATTATCCATATTTATTTTACCTCCGATATTTTCATATTAACTAACGGATATATTTTCGTAATAAACTTAATTTAAGACCGGTTTTATACATTTACTAAGTTCTTTAACATTTGTTTTGACGTATAACATTTGTTTTGACGTATAACATTTGTTTGCCTTAATAAATATTATATCAGTACTGTTTTTTACTGTCAATGTTGAAATTATTTTGAATATTAAAGCTAAAAAACAAAGAAATAAAACACTTGTAACTATTGAAATGTAAAGGTTTAAGCTTTAAAACAATAAAAAATATTAAATACCATTAAAAACGTTATCATAAAATTATTGACAAAATAGGTAATATATTATATTATGAAATTGCAAAACAAAATATTAAACAAGTAACAAATGTTAAATAATTTTATTGTGGGGGCTTGGATTATGTTAGATAATATTTTAAATAGTAAAACAATAAATCCCAAGGATACGCTCCTTTCCGTAAACGATATCCATAAATCATTTGCTAAAAATCAGGTCTTGAAAGGCATCAATCTTGATGTATGTAAAGGCGAAGTACTAGCATTGATCGGGGGTAACGGTGCAGGTAAGAGCACCTTAATGAAAATCATAATGTGCATTTATAGGCAGGATACAGGCGATATTTATGTTGGTGGTAATAAGGTTACAAGTTCAAAACCTCAAGATGCAATGGATCTTGGAATGTATCTTGTACCTCAGGAACCTATGCTTTTCCCAAATATGACTGTAGAAGAAAATATAGTAATAGGTTTTAATGAAAATCCTGGAGAATTGCACAAACGTCTTGTAGATTTGATAACGCAGCTTGGCTGGGAAATGGATTTAAGCAGAAAAGCTCTGACTTTATCTATTGCAGAACAGCAGCTTGTTGAACTTCTTCGTGGACTTTTAAGAAATGCAAAACTACTTATTTTGGACGAACCTACTAGTGCATTAACATTTAATGAAGTAGAATCTCTTTTTACGATTATTGAAGATCTTAAAAAGAAAAATATTGGTATCATATATATTACTCATCGTCTTGAAGAAGTATTTGAAATTGCAACTCATGTTGCAATAATGAGAGATGGTATTATTACACTTAATGGACTAGTTAAAGATTTTACCCGTGATATGCTTGTAAAAGGTCTTCTTCCTCCTAATATAGAAGAGAAGCAACAGATCTTAAAGGGTAAAGTACCAGATTATAAAAATCTTAAACCAATTTTCAGCTTGAATAATTATAGTGGGTATGGTTTTAAAGATGTATCTTTTGATGTATATCCTGGTGAAATATTAGGTTTAGCAGGAGTAGTAGGTGCTGGTCGTACAGAACTTGCAGTCACAATTTTTGGTAAAGATGTAGTACTTGGAGGAAAGGTTTATCTTGATGGAGAAGATATTACAGGATTATCTACTGCTAAGGTAATTGAAAAGGGTATCAACTATGTTCCCGAAGATAGAGGGCAAGATGGAATTTTCAAAATTGGTGATATCGCATTAAACACTTCATGTGGATGTTTAAAAAATCTTAGTAAGTTTTTCATGAATTTTAAAGAAGAAAAGAAAATCACTGACCAATACATAAAGGATTTGTACATTAAAGTAACTGGACAGGACCAACTGATTGGAAGCCTTTCAGGTGGTAATCAGCAAAAGGTTGTAATAGCCAGAATTCTTGCAACTCATCCAAAGCTTATTATATTAGATGAGCCTACTCGTGGTATTGATGCTTCAGCCCGTGGTGATGTGTATACGATTATAAATAAGCTAAAGGAACAAGGATTTTCAGTTTTACTGATCTCATCTGATATGGAAGAAATTATTCAGCTTTCAGATCGTGTAATTACTATGTTTCAGGGTTGTATCAATCATACATTTCAAAAGGCTGACATTAGTGAAAACAATCTCATGAGTGCAGCGTTTGGTGTCTATGAGGACAAGAAGGAAGGTACAAAAATATGAATGTAATAAAGAAATTTTTTAATCGAAGAGAGTCCACCGCGATTATTTTTCTATTTGCTTTATATGCAATTGTTGGAATTATAAATCCTACATTTATGCAATCAGATAATATTATGCTTTGTTTAAATGGTGCTACAGTTTATACAATCTGTGCCATTGGTATGGCATTTGTTATATTTACTGGTGAGATTGATGCATCCATCGGAGCTACTTTAGGGTTAACAGCTGCAGTTGTAGCGACTATGGCTAGAGATGGTAAACCTTTTCTACTTTCAGTGCTAGTAGCTGTATGTATAGGTTTGGTTATAGGTTTGGTAAATGGAGTTGGCGTTGCAATTCTTAAAGTACCATCCATTATCATGACTATTGGTATCAATAGTGTAATAAGAGGTATTTCATATGTGTACACTGGTGGTGCTTGGGTTGAAAATGTTCCAAAAGATTTTAAAGGACTTTCACAAAAGGGTATTGCAGGATTGTCATGGATGTATATCTTCACAATTGTTGTCATGATTGCTATATACATGTTTTTGACAAAGACAAAGCGTGGCCGCTACTTCCAAGCAGTTGGTGATAATGAAGATGGTGCAACTCATCTTGGTCTTCCTGTTACAGGAACACATTTGATCAGCTTTGTAATTTGTGCAGTTTGTGCATCTTTAGCTGCTGTTGTATTTGTAAGTCGTATTGGATTTGTTACACCTACATCTGGTAATGGTTACGAGATGAAAGCGATTGCTGCTTGCGTTATTGGTGGTATTAGCCTTTCAGGTGGTATTGGAAATATGGTTGGTGCTACATTTGGTGCATTGATCATGGCATCTATCAGCCGTATATTAGTATTTTTAGGATTTTCATCTGACTATGATAATACCATTACTGGTATTTTGTTAATCACTATAGTTGTTTTGGATGCAATAATACAGCACCGTAATGCTGAAAAGGCAAGACGAGAACGATTGGTAGCAAGAACTGAAGCAACTGATCAAAATAACACAATAGGAGGAAATATATAATGAAAGAGAAATTGAAAAAAAATCATTTGAAATTTAAATTTCGTTGGGAATATTTCCTAATACTGTTTATTGTTGCAGAAGTACTTATATTTGGTGGTATGAATCCTAAATTTTTAATGCCACGTGTTTTATTTGGTAGTTTTAATGATTTTATTTCCATCTGTATTATTTCAATATTTATGTGTTTTGTATTTATTACTGGTGGTATAGATTTACAGGCTGGTTCCATTGTAGGTTTAAGCTCAATCATAATTGGTGTTACGTGGAAAACCTTAGGAATTAGTGTTGGTACAGCTTGTTTAATTGCTGTAATTATTGGTTGTTTATGCGGTGCATTAAGTGGATTTTTCGTAGCATTTACTAATGTACAGCCAATGGTAATTACATTAGGAGGATCGTTTTTATATTCTGGACTTGCTATTGCAGTATCAAATATGTCAAATACAGCTGCTTATCTTGGTATAAGTGGATTTCCAGAGGCATTTACATCTTTTACAAAAAAACGGTTCTTTGGAGTAATACCTTCGCAGGTTTTCATTTTTATTGCACTTGCCGTTATTGCCTATATTATTCTTCATCGTACAAAGTACGGAAGACAAGTATTCCTTAGTGGTATTAATAAGCGTGCAGCAGAATTTTCTGGTATCAATACAAGATTGATAATTATGAGCACTTACATTTTTTCAGGCATGGCAGCTTCTTTTGCAGGAATTATTATGACAAGCTACCTTGGTTCGTCAAAATCTGATTTTGGCGGTGACTTAACAATGCCAATTATTACAGCAGTAATACTTGGTGGTACTTCTACCTTAGGAGGTAAAGGAGGAGTTTTTGGTACTGCACTTGCAGCTGTTGCAATTGGAATTATGAGATTTGGACTTTCTATGAATGGCATATCAAATCAATATTTGGATATTCCAGTAGGTATAATGCTGGTTCTTGTAGTTGCAGCAAGTACTGCTTCTAAAAATCCAAAGATTAATAAATTCATACAGAATAATTTTAATTTTAAACAAAAGTTAAATGATAAATTAGTACATAAATAAATATGTATGACTTTTATTATTAATGTGTATACAGGCGGATGTATCAACGTCTGCATAAAATAAAAAACATAATATACAAGGGGGATTTATTATGAAGAAAAAAGCTGTTGCATTAGCACTTGTTGCTGCAATGATGGTCACTACACTTGTTGGATGCGGTTCAAGCACTGCTACAAAGGAAGCATCAACTAATAGTTCTAAAAAAGGAGATACTACTGTAACATTTATTCCTAAACTTACAGGTAATGCATTCTTTGAATCTGCTAATAAAGGAGCTCAAGATTATGCTGGAAAATGGGGATTCAAAGTTGATTACGAAGGTGATGCTAATGCATCTGCAGCTTCACAGGTTTCTGTAATTAATAAAGCAGTTCAACAAGGTACTAATGCTATTTGTTTATCATCTGTTGATGCTGCTGGTGTTAAAGAAGCACTTAAAGCGGCAGCTGATGCAGGTGTTACAGTTACTACATGGGATTCTGACGTAGATTCATCAGTTCGTAAAGTCATGGTTTCACAAGGAACTCCTGAACAATTAGGTCAGATGCTAGTTCAAATGGGTTACGATTCATTAAAAGAACGTGGTAAAGATCCTGAAAAAGATGCTATCAAATATTGCTGGCATTATTCAAACGCAACTGTTACTGACCAAAACTCATGGCAAGTAGAAGGTGATAAATATATAAAATCAAAATATCCTAATTGGCAAAATGTTGCAAAAGATAACTACTATTCAAATCAAGATGCTGAACAAGCTATCTCTGTTGGTGAATCTGTATTGTCTGCACATTCTGACATTGACTTAATTATTTGTAACGATTCTACTGCACTTCCAGGACAAGCTCAAGCAGCTCAAAACAAAGGTTTGACAGCTAAAGATGTTACTATAACTGGTTTTGCTTCACCTAATTCAATGAAACAATATTGCAGCGATGGTATCTTAACTCGTTGGGGCCTATGGGATTGCGGTGTTCAAGGTGCTATGGGATGCTATATGGCATACTATATTGCTTCCGGTAATGCAGTAAAAGTTGGAGATAAGATTGATATCCCTAATATAGGAGCTGTAGAAGTTATGCCAAATAGCGTACTTGATCCTAAAGCAAACGATTCTGATACTTCTTCAGGAGTTGTATTACTTCCTGAAAGAACTGTATTTACAAAAGATAATATGGATAAGTATAACTTCTAATATATTACTTATAAATAAACTTTTTAGATGAACAATTTTGATTTCTAATAAGTTTTCTATAAATGTAACAATTACTTTATAGTTATTTCAAATGACAAATTAATATGCTTCCTTTAGATGTAGGAAGCATATCAATAAATAAACTTTTAATAAAGATTCTATGTTTTAAGTGGATGTTGATATTGTAATATAAAGCTTATGGATAGTGGAATTCATATAGGAAACTCGACTCATATGCATTCGCTGAGTAAGTTCGAGAAACAAAATATAAAATTTTGACTCTTACTTAAGAACTCTAAAACGAATATTAGTCCTATTAATGCATGCTCCTAATCAAAGATTATGACAAGCGTTAATAGTACAAATATTCATTAAGAGTTCTACAAAGCAAATTCCAATGCCAGTTCGCCTTTATATTAAAATATCAACACTATTCTAAAACATAGCCAATAAAAAATTGGTGCATGGATATATGCACTAGATATGAAAGTGGAGGTTTTTAATTATGGCAGATTTAGATGGATTAAAGGTTGCAAAGGACTATCATTTAGACGTACCATTTGCAAATAATAGTGAAAGTTTTTATGTAAAAGGAGCAAATAATTTAGATTGGGGAATGAAGAAACATCTTGCAAATATTTTTGATGCTAAGAGTGGTAACACTGTAATGTTTGCATTTGATCATGGTTATTTCATGGGTTCTGTATCAGGACTAGAAAGACTTGACATATTAGTTCCTAAATTAATACCTAGTGTTGATGTAGTTATGTGTACAAGAGGTGCTCTTCGTTCTTGTGTACCTCCAGCTGGTAATAAAGCAGTTGCGCTTCGTGTTACATCTGGTTCATCTATGTTAAATGATGATCTATCTCATGAAATAGTTGCTGTAGATATTGAAGATGCAATCAGATGTAATGCAGACTGTATGGCTGTACAAGCATTTATCGGTGCAGATGGTCAATTGGAAAGTATTGATAACATATCAAAAGTAATAAATGCAGGCATTCGTCACAGCATTCCTACAATGGGTGTTGTAGCAGTTGGTAAGGATATGGATCGTACAGATAAATATTTTAAACATGCTACTCGTGTACTTGCAGAACTTGGTGTGAACATAGTTAAGACTTATTATTGTGATAATTTCGAAGAAGTAGTAGCTGCATGTCCAGTTCCTTTAGTTGTAGCAGGAGGAAAGAAGCTACCTGAAAATGAAGCTCTTACACTTGCATATAATGCAATCAGTAAAGGTGCACACGGAGTTGATATGGGAAGAAATATCTTCCAAAGTCATCATCCAATTGAAATGGCAGAAGCTGTTCGTAAAATTGTTCATGAGAAAGCAACTGATAAAGAAGCTTATGAATTCTATAAAAATGCAATTAGCAAATAAGTTTCTATTAGTAAAAAGATGTATTTATCTAAAAACAACTAATATGTCCAAACAATAAAAAAACGTATAATACTAATAGTTATATATCTTTGTCTAAAAACAATTAATATGCCCAAACCCTATCAAATAGATAGTTGACCCATAAAGTGAAACTTTTCAGGTGGAGTTTTATACTCCAGCTGAATTTAGTTGAACTTATCTAAGGAGCGTGCAGCCGTTATCGCCCACTTGAAGAAGGGGGAGTGTTATGGATGCTAGCTATCGGATAATTGTTTTACCACCTGAAACATAATTTCAGGTGGTAATTTGCGTGCTTCTAGTTTGGATATATTTAAAATAAATTTGGCTCTGTTTTAGCTGAGTGTTGATATTGTTATATAAAGCTCATGGACGATGAAATTTATATAGGAAACTCCACTCATATGCATTCGCTGAGTAAGTTCGAGCAACAAAATATAAAATTTTGAATTTCACTTAAGAGTTCTACAAAGCAAATTTCAATGCCAGTTCGCTATTATATAACAATATCAACACTATTTTAAAACAGAGCCATAAATTTAAATTAAGTGTCGAAAAGACTTGACTTGTACCTTACAGACACCATTATTATAAAGTTAAAGAAATTTAATTTCTTTAACTTTAAGGGAGGTTAACAAAATGAATATTAAAACTGCATCAGAGAAAACTGGTTTAACAAAAAAAGCTATTAAGTATTATGAGAATGAGGGATTAATTAAGCCTTCAAAAAAATTGGAGAATAATTATAGAGAATATTCAGAGGATGATATTGTTAAACTGAATTTAATTGGAGCATTAAGAGCATTAGATATAACAATTATAGGGATAAAAGATGTAGTTGCAGGTAAAAAAAGTTTGCCTGAAACTTTAACGGATGCTGTAAAAAAAATAGATGAAAATATGAATTATTTAGAAAGAAGCAAATTAATTATTGAAAGTCTTATAGAAAAGAATTTAACAGATTACAGAGCATCAGGAGAACAAATTAGAAAGTTAAGGGAAACATTAGAATTATCTAAAGATGATAAAAAAGAATTTATATCAAATACCTTACTTAGGATATTTCCAGGAAACTTTGGACAAGTGTTTGTTAATATATATGAGCCTTTTTTAAGGGTTACCATAGATAATGATGAAAAGAAAAAAATATGGTTAAAGCTTGTGGAATTTTTGGATTCTGTAGATGAAGTAGAAGAAAATGATTATTTAATAAAACAAATTAATAACTCAGATACTAATAAATTAGATGAATTAAAAAAAATGTTGGATACTCAAAATAAAGATGTGCTAAATTATGATGAGAATACTAAAAATAACATAGTAAATCTTCAAGTAGAATTTGCAAAATCTCTAAAAGAAAGTGAAGAACTTAAACAGAGAGTTAGTAAAGGCTTTGAAAATTTAAAACAGAGCATGAAAATAATTGGACCAATTCAAAAAGATTTTGAAGAGTATTTATGTATACTTAATGAAGATTTTAAAAAATATAAAGAAAATGCTACCAAGATATGCTCTGATGTTAATGAAGCAGTAAAAGATAAATTAGGATTCACAGCTAATGAATTAATAAAAACACTCAATGAAGAAAATTAAAATAACACTATATATGGCACAGTAGACATACATATAAAGGGGATATCTCAGAATTACCAAGTGAAGTAATAACAAAGAAATAGAAATAATATTTATTAAAGAAGACTAGAAAAATTTCGCTAAGGCATATGAAACAAAATAACAAGTCAAAGATGTGATGTCTATTTTGAGTCAGACAAGGAAGTAACATTAGCTAATAGTAGACTATTAGCTAATGTTACTGACGCAGTATCACTCAAAATAGACTAGCATACTGACTTGTTATTTTGTTGAATATGCCTGAAATTTTCTAACATTTAAAGTTGTACCCATAAAAGATTGCTCCTAATATTCATTAGGACAATCATTTGGAACAGGGACAGTAGATAATTTTGTTACACTTTAAATTAATATAGAGTTCTTAGTTTAGGTAATATTTCTCTGCTCTAAATTCTCCATATATTCAACTAAATCAAATATATTTGTATAAGGATTACTTTTAACAAAGCTTTCAGAATTAATTTTTACATAATCATTTTCAGCATTAGGCAATATTTTATCTAAACTTTCATGGTGCTTTTTCAGTTTTTTAGAATTATCTATTGCACATGTAAGCTTATCTTTTAATTCATTGTAAATATCTTTGTTTTTATCATAATTACTAAGATATTTATCTAGTCTTTTCTTTACATCTTCATAGTTCTTTAAATTAGCGGTAGTATATTCAAAATGCAAAAGGTACCAAAGTTCAAAACAAGGATTTGATATCCCAAGTCGTATTTTACTTTTACTTGATAATACTTTAGCTTTTTGTATTTCATCTATTTTACTTTGAATTGCATTATTATTGTTATAATTTATATCAACATCAAATACACACCAAACCCTATCTCCATCTTTTTCATTTATATCATAATCATTCTTTTTAATTTCAATAGCTTTTTTAACTAAGTTTTCAGGATCTGTTGATTTGCCTTTATTTTTACCTTTTGAATTTTTATCAGCAATTCTAACATCTACTTTGGTATACTTTGAGTTGAAATTATCAAAATACATAGTTTCAGTATCTTTACCTTCGCATATAATAACGATTGTTGGATTAGTTTTTCTTTTTTTTCTTAGTTGATCTCTTGATTTTTCAGCATGTCTTTTTAATCCCATTGCCAATCACCCTTTAATACTGGAATTGCTCCATATTTTCCTTGAAGGTACCCTTTTTCTATACTTACATTCTTTCTTACACCTCCAAAATCATATAAGGAATATAAATCTGTACTTTTATCTTCTCTTTTTTCAGTAAACCAAACTTGATCACGTCTTAAAAGTTCTGAATCAAGGAGGTTAGTATCATGAGTTGAAAATATTAATTGTGCATTATTTTTATTAATATTAGGATCTAAAAACATTTGTATAAGCTTTTTTACTAAAAGTGTATGAAGTCTAATATCAAGTTCATCAATTACAATAGTATATCCGTTTAATAAAGCATTAACCCAAGGTCCTAAAAGCCCAAAAAACTTTTGTGTTCCATCTGATTCTTCGTCTAATTTAAATTCATAATTTATAATATTACCAGCTTTATCTTTAATACTATGAATCATTTTAATATCTAAAACATCACGATCTTGTATTTTATTTAATATTTCAGCTTTAGCTTCATCAGGTATTAAGTTATATAAATCTGAATTTAATATATCTTCTGATTTTCTTAACCTTACATCTACATTATCTATGCCTACATCTGCTAATTTGATATATTTCTTTACAAGTACATTTATTTTTTCATCATCATGCATTTTTGATCCAGTATATCCTTCCAATTTATCATGATTAATAAAAATCTTTAAATAGCTACTTAGCCATTCAAAAGGAATTTTTGCCTTTTCATATTCCCATAAACTTTCTGTCGCAATAAATAATTTGTTTTTTGAGTGGAATTTATTTTTTAATTCTGTTTGACGTTCGATGTCAATTGTAAATACATATTCATCTCTTTTTCTGTCAAAAATAGTACTTTGTCTACCATTTGGATAGTAATATAAATATTCTTCTACAACTTCGTCTTCAGTTACAGAAAAACCGTAAAGATATTTAGTATCATTATGAATAAATATTATCTGGAACTCACTAGGTTCATTCATACAGTCTCTATCTAGTTTAAAAGCCTTTTGTGGTATTTTATGTCCTTGTTGCATTTCATGAGACTTATTTATAAACCATGAAAAAAAATGTAGTGATTTTAATACGTTAGTTTTACCAGATGCATTAGCACCATATATAACAAGTGATTTTAAAGCATTTTTAATTTTTTTCCCATCTTTATAAGGTAAAAGATTATCTTCAAATGAAGAATCTTTAGATGCCACCATACTTAAAGTTACTTCATCTTTTATAGATAAAAAGTTTTTTACCGTAAATTCTAATATCATTTTAATCCTCCATTCATATAACTTCATATATAAATATATTCACATTTTAAATATATTATATACTTGATTTTGCAAGAAAGATACAAAATAAATAAATAAAACATATTTTACTAAGTTTTTATTTCAAAAAATATATTGACTGTTTTCATATATGGGTCTATTATGAATATAAAAATAACAGAAATAAATAGTATAATTTCAACAAATAAACAATATATCATTTCAATAGATGTTTGTATAATAAAGGAGGTTTAACAAAATGGCAGATATTAAATTTGAAATAGAAACAGAGCTTGGAACCATATCAGAGTCAGCAAAAGGATGGACTAAAGAATTAAATCTAATAAGCTGGAATGGGAAAGAAGCTAAATATGATTTAAGAGATTGGGCACCAAATCATGAGAAGATGGGGAAGGGTGTTACTTTAAGTCTTGATGAATTGAAGCAACTTAAAGAACTTCTTAATGGATTAGAAATATAAAGAGATACTTAAAATAAGCTAAACTTTTCTCAGTTTATTTTAGAAATCAGAATGAAGCAACTTCAATCACAAGTTCCCTTAGTATTTAGTATGGTGACTGTCACATTATTTTACATCTAGTTTTTTAACAAGCACTTCTAATGCATATAACTGAATTAGCAGTATAGGTCAATAATGATAGGTTGAAATCAACAAAGATAGTAACCAAATATGTAACTACATAAGTAACAAAAAGTGTAACATAAAAATGTTACACTTTTTGTTACATTAAATAAGTTTCACTTAAATTATTTTCTAAACGTAACTTAAAGTTAAGAATTTCTCCATTTACTATGAAATTCTTGATTTTTAGGTATAAACTCATTATCATTATTATTAAATGAGTGTTAATTCTATCTTTCATATAATTCTATGGGTAAATTATCTGGAGTGCTAAAAAAAGTAAGTTTTTTCTTAGTAATATCATCAATTCTAATAGGCTCAGTAACTACATTTTAATATGCCTAATTCTCTTATTACTTCATCAATGTTATCTACCTCAAAAGTCAAATACTTTAGTTCTCTGGCTTCAGGATAACTATCCCTTTTAGGTAAAATTGAGGAAAAGAAAACAATTCTATTTGATAGTTATCTCCAAGCAAAGCTAAGTCTAATTTATATCACTGTCTACTTTTCTTTATGTTTCTTTTCTTGTGATTTCTATTAGCTCTTTGAGCAATTCAATAATTTCAATAATTGGAATAATTGAATTAATTTTATTATAAATGAACCATTTTACAATTTAAAGGCTCTTATATATAGATGCATCTAAATAAGTGTTTAAGAAAGGAGATATCAAAGTGAGCGAAACAGAACTTGTTGAAAAAATCCAGTCTGGTGATATGAATGCTTTAGGCGAAATATTTGAAATATACAAAAATCAAGGATTAAAATATGCATACCTAATTACAGGTAGTAGATTTACTAGCGAAGATATTGTGCAAGAAACATTTATAAAATGTTATTTAAGTGCAAAAAGCTTGAAAAATGCAGAGCAGTTTAAACCATGGTTTTTTAAAATTCTTACAAGAATTGCTTGGAAACACACAGGTAAAGAAAGAAAAACTTTGCCTTTTGAAAATATTTTTGAAAAAGCAAATGATGAAAGTATTGATAAATCAATAGAGAGATATATAAGAAATCAAGAGGCAGAGGCACTTCATGCTGAAATTGAACATTTGGATTTAAAGCAAAAAACAGTGGTAGTACTTTTTTATTTTAATGGACTGACTGTAAAAGAAATTGCAAAGATTATGGGGTGCTTTGAAGGAACAGTAAAGTCAAGACTTTATAGTGCAAGGAAAAAATTAAAACTAAGTTTGTTAAATAATGAAGAATGTGAAATTACAAAAGCAAAGGAGTGCGAAGTTAATGGATAGAAAGTTAAATGAAAATATAGATAAAAAAATTACAGAGTGTCTAAATAATAAAGCAGATGAAATTTCGGCACCAGAGAATATGTTCTTTAAAATTAGAGCAGAAATTTTAAAAGAAAATAAAGGAGTGTTTTTTAATATGAAAATTAGATTTTTAAAAGCCAAAACAATGATAGTAGCAGGACTTTTATGTATAGCAACAACTGCAACTTGTGTTGCAGCAACAAATGGATTACACTATATTGAAAGTAGTTCTAGAAATAATATGATTAATGAATTTCCAACCAGTAATGTAGTTGAAAAAACTGTTGGATATTTACCTAAGTATGTTGATACATTTAAAAATGGATTTAAATTTGATTCCTTTAATTTTGCAGATAGTTCAATAGTGAATGATAATGGAGATGTAATTATTAAAACTAAAGATGCAGAATTTGATTATAAAAAGGATGGTGCTAAAAAAGATCAACATTTATCTATGAGTGCAGAGAAAATTGATAAAAAGTATTTTGATCAAAATCAAGAGGAATCTAAAGTAGAAATGATTGAATACAATGGCATCAAAGTATACTATCACAACTTTAAATATAAAGCTGTACCAGAAGGTTATGTAAAATCAGAAGAAGATCTAAAGTCAACTGAAGATGGAACTTTGCAAATTGGATTTGGAGCTGATGAAATTAGTGAATCTAATATGCAATGTATTTCTTGGTATGAAGATGGAATTAAATATTTAATTATGAATACAAATTATGATGATGTTGATAAAAATCAAATGATTGAAATGGCTAAAACAGTTATCAATAAATAAACCTAGATTAAAAAAAGTAAGTTAAAGGCACATTCAAAAAAATAACGAGTCAATATGCTAGTCTATTTAGTCTTAAGATAAGTTCAACTAAATTTATCTGAAATGTAAAATTTCACATAAAAAGTTTCACTTTATGTCATGTTACGTCAACAGAATGGACTAATAGCTCACTATTAAACCATCCTGTTTCCTTGCCTGACGCAAAATATACATCGCATCTTGGACTTGTTATTTCCTTTCATGTGCCTAAGTATTTATTTAATATAATTTTATATTTATAAATGTCACAAACATAGTCACAGGTAATGTAACAAAATAAGTTACATTATTTGTGACTTTTTTTGTTATGCTTAAAATTAATAGAGCTCTTAATTTAAGTAATATTTCTCTGATTTAAACTCTCCATATGTAGGTAAGAAGCCTAATACATTCTTAATGTATTATTTTTATACAAGGCTATGTTTTAAAAGAGTGTTGATATTGTTATATAATAGCGAACTGGCATTGAAATTTGCTTTGTAGAACTCTTAATGAATATTTGTACTATTAATTGCTTGTCACAATCTTTGATTGGGAGCATGCATTAATAGGACTAATATTCATTTTAGAGTTCTTAAAGTAAATTTCACTGTCCATGAGATTTATACAACAATATCAACACGGTTTTTAAACAAAGCGTTATAAAAACAAATGTTGACTCTAACATTATGAGATACTTTATAATGAAATTGAGCTCAAAAATATTGTGATGGGGGAAACATATATGTTTAAAATAGGTGATTTTTCAAAACTTTCAAGGATAAGTATACGTATGCTAAGACACTACAATGATATTGGTTTATTAATGCCTAAGAATATAGATGAGTTTACTAGTTATCGTTATTATGATGTTAGTCAATTGTCTATTGCAAATAGGATACAATCCTTAAAAAATATGGGGTTTAGTTTAGAGACAATTAAGGAAATTCTCAAAGAATATGAGGATGCTGACAGTTTAAAGAAATATCTAAAACTTCATTATACTCAGATGAAAGAAAAATCAGATAGAATACAAAAACAACTTTTGATTATTGAAACAACTATTGAACAACTTGAACAAGGGAGTGTTAATATGAATTATGATGTAGTAATTAAAAATTTTCCAGAGTTAAAGGTAATAAGCTTGAGAAAAGTTATACCAGCTTATAATGATGAAGGAATGCTTTGGGGAGAACTTAATAAAGAATTAATAAAGCAAAAAGTTAGTTGTGCTAATCCATGCTATGCTATGGCAGTATTTTTTGATGAAGGTTATAAAGAAAATGATGTTGATGTAGAGATAAGACTTGCAGTATTGAATAATTATAAAGATACTAAAGACGTTAAATTTAAAACTACAGATCCAATTACTGCTGCAACTGTAATTGTAAAAGGTGATTATAATCAGTTAACAGCAGTATGCGAAGCAATAGGAAATTGGATTAATGATAATGGATATGAAATAGATGGACCTATGTTTAATATTTATCATGTTAGTCCAGCAATGGAAAGTAATCCTGATAATTGGATTACAGAAGTTTGTTTCCCTATAAAAAGTAAATAAGACAAGATGAATAGGGGCTGTCTCAGAATAAAATGGACCCCGAGTAAAGTAATAAAAAAGAAATAGAAATAACATTTATTAAAGAAGACTAGAAAAATAAGCTAAAAGTTTCTAACATTTAAAGTTGTACCCATAAAAGATTGCTCCTAATATGCATTAGGACAATCATTTATGGAACAACTTAAAATGAAGAAACTCTAAGCTTATTTTTCAATGCTTCTTACACAAATGTTATTTCTATTTCTTTTTTTGAATATACATTATAGCATTAAATGATTTGTATTATGAGAGAGCCCCTTTTACAATATGTTGTATGTTATTAGGTAGGAATAAAAACTGTTGCAGTTGATTCGATCTTAGTTTAATTAAGATATTTCAGGGGTATTAGTTTAGTTAATAGCCCTATTTGTTGTGTTTAAAATTATATCAAAACTAAATTTAATTACTATAGCTAAATAGTTATGAATAAGTTATTAGTTTAAATTAGGAATATTAAAGAATATAACAAGTCAAAGATGCGACGTATATTTTGGCATAGTAAATAATAAGAAATGCTATTTAAAAATTGAATAATATGATATTTGCAAAAGGTGGTATAATAGGGATATCTTTATATGAATTAAGTTACAATAGTAACAGTTATTAAAGGAGTTGAGCAAATGTATAATATAATAGTACGAGCAATAGTATTATTAATAGGTATTTTTTTATATATTAAAATTGATGAGAAATACAGAGTTGCTAATAAAATAAATTCTAAATTAAATATAAATAAAGAATGGAAATCATATATGCTATCAGTCATTATATTGATTAGTGGGCTTATAATATCTACTGGAATTAGAATAATAGAACATATGCCTAATATGGTCACTAAGATAGTGACAGCATTGATTTTTGGAATAGCTCTATGCTTAAGTGAAAGAATTGTTTCAGAATTTAAATTAGCTGATAAATAGAATAAGTAGTTTGGTTTATAGATAATTGTAATTGTTTTAATAAAGCATGTTCCTTAAAAATTGAATAATATGGTATTGGTAAAATATGATATAATTAAGAAGGATTAATAATATGAAATAATAGCTATATAGTATTAAAAATAAACGTTTAGTGAGGGATTGATATGCTTGATATTATTACTTTAATTGGAATTATCATAGGGATTATTATTATCAAAGTTGCTTCTAAAAAGCAGAATAAAATACTTAAAAATATAGGAATATTTGTGATTTTGATATGTTTAATTTATGTAATTCCGAGTTTCTTAAAAGGGTTTGTAGAAGGAGTTGTAAAAGTTATATGTAAGACTTATTAGTATTAATTATATATATAAAATTAAGTCATATTACAGATTCATATATCCTAAACAAATTAGCTACTGCAGATACTATATATACTAATTTGCGAATATAAAGATACTTGGGATTTTATAAAAAAATATATAAATTCGTTAAAGAGATATACTAATTTCAATATATATCTTTACACAATAAAATAACAAATCAAAATTAGACATCCATTTTGGATGCCTTTTTACAATATGTTGTATGTTATTAAGTAGCAACAAAAACTGTTCCAGTTGATCCGATATTAGTTTAATTAAGATATTTCAGGGGTATTAGTTTAGTTAATAGCCCTATTTGTTGTATCTAAAATTATATCAAAATTAAACTAAAAAATAGTTCTTTGAAAATTGAATAATGCGATATTTACAAAACATGATATAATTAATACAAAATTGTAATAATAAGGGGAAAATGGTATACATATAATAGAACAATTGTCTCAGTATAATGATGTTAAGTTTATTTGAAGCAATTAACAAGAAGTGATAACGTGAATAATGAGGTTGATAATATAAAAAAGGTTTAACACTCTTAATAATATTGTTTTAGCAATAGAAAAATGTAAGGGTTAGATATATTTAAGGAGGTTAGTTCTATGAGTATCAATTTTAATCCAACTATCAATGTAAATGAACTATATAAATCTAAGGTTGACAATGCACAAAAAACATACGAAGTAAAAACCGAATATAAGAAAGAAACTAAAGATTCAACATACTATGTTGACCAAATAAAAAAGAACATACCAGGAACAGAAGTTACAGTTAAGTCAATGACATCATCAGATGTTCAAAAATATTATGAAGAGTGGAAAAAGACGTCTATTCCTGCAACCGAGCAAACTCATCAAATTACAGTATCTCCTAAGGTACTTGAAAAAATGAAAAATGACCCTAAATATGCTGAAGAGATGATGGCAAAGATAAAATATGCAGCTACCCCACAAGGATTTGAGGGAGCTCAGTTACTAGAGTATAAAGTTATTGTTAAAGATGATGGTGAAATTGAAGTATTAGCATGTGCAGATTTTATGATTGGAAAAAAGAATAAGGTATCAGATGACGATGATGATGAAAAGAAAAAAAAGGCTAAGAAAAGGCTTGAACAACTGCAGTTTAGCAGATCTTCATTTGATAATAAAAAGCTGAACGCTATTTCAGAAGAAAAAATTGATAAAAATTTGATTTCTTATGATAATTATCTTTACCAAAATGCTATTATAGCGAAGATTAAGAATAACATATTATAATTGCTTATGAAAAAAAGGGGTTAAATAACCAATTAAAATATCGCATTATTCAGAAATGAATTTGCGGTATTTTTGGTACTGTATAAGTGTAAGTGTTAAACCAGATATATATGGTTAGCATTTGCACTTATTTTTGCTGCACAATACTTTTAAGATGTTAAGGATTAATAAATAGTATATAAGGTTAAAGAACTTCATTAGGAATATAAAGAATTGTAATGATTTTAAATTGTTATATAATATGTAGATTTGGCGTTATCTTTAGTGATTATAGTATAGATAGTAAATAAAAAAATATAAATCGGAGTAATTCTAGATAAAAAGTGTGTGCACACCTTCAGATGTGGAGGATAAAAATGAATAAATACGTTCTTTAAAAATTGAATACTGCGATATTTACAAGATAGGCTATAATTAGTTCATGATAGTAAATCAGAGAGTAGTGTTTGTATTAAAGATTAAATATATGTAAATATAAATTTTTTGGGGGAATAAGTATGGCAATTAAGAATAGAAAAAGAATGAAAAATGCTGGAATGTTCTATGGAAATGTATTAGGAATAGTTTGGGGTATTGCCTTGAAACATGTTGTTTTGGGTATTATTATTGGGAATGGAATTGGAGGCATAATAGACATTGTGTATTATACCAGTCATTTAAAGCGTAATAAATAAACATAATTACATTTTCCATATCTAGTTTATGATGAAAATTATTCTTCGCTTTTTCCTAAAAGAATTTTTGTAGGATTAATTTATACATTTGGAGTTAATGAACAAAAATTGGAACAAACAAAATGGAAAGAAGACCTTAAATATAATGAGTTTTTAGTGGAAAGATTTTTTGGAAAAGCAGAATCACTTTTTGTAACTGATACTTATCAATTTGATGATTATTCAAAATATGTTGCAACAGCTTTTGATGCTAGTGAAAAATTAAAACGTAGGAAAGAAGTATTTCCACAAGATTGTAAAAAGGCATTTGAATTAGGAAAGCGACTAATTAAGATGTAATATATTAATCAGAAATATCTGTTAAATTATGCTTTAAAATCAATATCCAGTAAATTTTTATATGTTGACGAGTTGAAAATATCACATTATTCAGAAATGAATTTGGGATATTTTTTTATGTAATTTTAAAATTTTGTGTAGTAATTAATGAAAATAATGTTCTTTGAAAATTCAATAATAAGGCGTTTGGAAAATATGATACAATAAGTATATATTTGTGAAAAATAAGTTGCAAGAATAAGTTATTACGTTTTTATATAATCTGTCTTGCACTCTCATATATAATCACAAAGTTTAAGGAGGTAAGGTCGTGAAAAGGTATATATTATTAGCAAGTATTGCAACAGTAGTTTTAGTTATTAGCGGATGTACAAATAATAAGAATAGTAATGAAGCTATAAATAATAAATCCTTAGGTTTTACTGAAACTACTACAACTCAAGAAAACAGTGATTTGAAAAATGCTAATATAGAAGAAGCCAAGGAGTTAGAAGCATCATTTCAAGAAAATAGTGATTTAAAGAAGCCTAACATAGAAGAAGCTAGGGATTTTGAAGTATCGCTTAGAAATGGTAGCGTAATAATGGTTTCGAGACCTAATAGCAAAGAACTTGAAGTGTATAATATAGCAAAGCTAGACGAATTTATTGATTCATTTAATAACGGTAAAGAAGGTTATGTGCGCGTAATTAAGGGAACAATAGAAAATGATGGTAAGCTTTTAGTAAATAAACTTGAGGAGTATGAATCTGATGGTAAAGTTATTAAAGATCTAGTATACGATTCATATTCTGATAAAAATAAATTCATACCAGGAAGACCAAGATATTTGCCTAAAATGGTAAAAACGTGTTCAGATAATGCAATTAGATATGCTATTCTTGAAAGTAAAGATACTCCAGATAATATGGGAGCAACTGTAATTAGCTTTGACAAAAGTAGTATAAAAAATTAACAGATAGAACATATAAAAAGTTTTTATATTGGAATATTTAAACTTTTGGATATGTGTCAACACTATATTAAAACAGAGCCAAACTTTTAAGTATTGATATATTAAGTTGGGATATTCAATTATCCTGTAACAGGGTTAGTAAGTAGAATTAAATATGAAAAGTAACAAAAAAAGTAGCATAAAAAGTAACAAAAAGTGTAACAAAAAACTGTTACACTTTTTGTTACTTTAAATAAGTTTTTACTTAAATTGATTTTCAGCTTTATTTTTTTCTAAGTTATGTTTTAAGTAAATTCCTCTGTCCATGAGCTTTTATCCGATAGCTAGCATCCGTAATATTCATAACGGCTGCACGTTCCTGGATAACAATTTCTAACCTTCAGTTGAAAGTAAGTTTCATCTGAGACTAAGAACTTTGTTTATACTACAATATCAACATTCTGCTAAAACAGCGCCTTTTGCTAAACTATAGTGGGATGCATTTGGCACCACTATAACTATAAATTCTATCTTTCATATAATTCTATCGGTAAATCATCTGGATCGCTAAAAAAAGTAAATTTTTTCTCAGTAATATCATCAATTCTAATAGGCTCAGTAACTATATTTTTATTAGCTAGCTCTTTTATTACTTCCTCAATGTTATCTACCTCAAAAGCCAAGTGCCTTAGTCCACTTGCCTCAGGATAACTCGCCCTTTTAGGGGACTTAGGAAAAGAAAACAATTCTATTTGATAGTTATCTCCAACAACTAAGTCTAACTTATATGATTGTCTGTCTTTTCTGTATGTTTCTTTAATAATTTTTAAACCTAAAATATTAACATAAAAATCTTTAGATTTCTCATAGTTTGAACAAATAATAGCTACATGATGAATTCTATTTAATTTCATTATTATATCTCCCTTTTTATATTTTCTAAAGGAATTTCTTCTTTTTGTTAGCTTAATATTCTTCATATAATTTAATTTCATATTCTGCTTAGCAAAATTTTTTGAAACTACTTTTATAATTTATATCCCTCACCTTTTTAATATTTGGTTATATTTTAAATGAATGTTGATATTTTAAAACATAGCCTAATATTTTTCATTATTCTAAATTAGCGAATAAAGTTTGTAAATATTTTATTTTCTCTTTCTGGTTCTTTAACAGTTCCTTTTCCGTTTTCAACCAATTTCATAAGCCATGCCATATTTTTTCCAAGAACTCTCATTATTTGTCTTCCTTCTTCATCCTCTGTAGCTTCTCCTGGTGATGTTCCATGTATTACATTCCAGTAATTTGAAGTTGGCATAAGCATTTCAGAATAATTAATGTAATTATTTAATTGATTAAAAGTTGTAACTCCTCCTGAACGTCTAACAGCAACAACAGCTGCCCCTACCTTATGCCTTAACATTCCATTCCCAGCAATATAAAACGCTCTATCTAAAAATGATTTCATAGTTCCACCTATAGCTGAATAATGAACTGGAGAACCTAGTATTATACCATCTGCATCCTTCATTTTCTTAACCCATTCATTCACTTCATCATTATCAATAACACATTTCTCATTTTGGTTTCTAACGCAACTATTACATGCAAGACAACCTCTTATAGTCTTATTTCCTACATGGATAATTTCAACTTCTATACCTTCGTTTTCTAATTCTTCTGCTACCATTTTTATAGCATGGTACGTATTACCTTCCTTTTTAGGACTTCCATTAAATGCAACAACCTTCATATATTTTACCTCCTCTAAATTAATAACTTGCTTGAATTTTTAATTTTTTACCTTTACCATCTGTCATAATGTATTCTTGCTTTATTAAATCTATCTTCTGGTTTTCTTTCCTCATCTGGGTATCCAACAGGTATTATTGATAAAGGAATTACACTAGATGGTAAATTTAGAATTTCTTTAATCCCATCTACCCTATCTACCATTGGATAAACGCCTAACCATACAGCACCTAAACCATTATCTTCAGCAGCTATTAATATATTTTCTGTGGCAGCTGAACAATCCTGTACCCAAAAGCCTTTAAATATCTCTTTTGATTCATCTCCACAAACTATAATTACTACATCTGTATTTAATAGCATTTTTGAATATGGATGTACTTCAGTTATTTTTCTCATAATCTCTTTATCTCTTAAAACTATAAATTCCCAAGGTTGTTCATTTCCAGCAGAAGGTGCTGCCATGCCTGCTTTTAATAATTCTTCAACCATCTCATCACTTACACTTATATCTTTATATTTTCTTATACTTTTTCTATTTAATATTGCATCCATTTATATAGCCCTCCTAATTGATATTTTTTTATTCTTTAGGAAATTATATTCTTAAAGAAGTTGTGGATAACGCAGATTATATTTTTGTTTAAAGGTTAAGGTACATTAAAATATATTTGCCTGCCAGATTTTTCTCACATACGTTCGAAAAGACAGATGCGTAAAAAAAATCGACGGCTCCACAGTCGCCTTGACTTGTTTTTTATAACTTATGGTATTATTATAAGAAACAAGTCTATATATAACAAGTACGCACTATTTTGTATTATAGTATCCAAAAGGATACTGTTGAAAGGATGAGGATTATGAGCTCTAGTTGCAACACTTTAGAATTTAAAAATAAAAAGTATACATGTACCTTCGAAATTACAATGGATTTGATAGGTGGAAAATGGAAGCCTATTATTATTTGGCATCTAGGTACTAAGGGAATACAGCGATTTAATGAATTAAAAAAACTAATTCCCCAAATAACTCAAAAAATGTTAACTCAACAGCTAAGAGAGCTAGAAGCAGATAATTTAGTTATTAGAAAAGTTTATCCTCAAGTTCCTCCAAAGGTTGAATATTCATTAACTGATGTAGGTGTGAGTTTAATGCCTATCCTTAGTATGATGTGCAAATGGGGAGATGATTATTATCAAGTGAAACTTAATTCAGATGGAGTTTCATCCTCATCTGAATCTTAACTGAACTTATTCAGGAAGCTAACTGCCACTAACACACCAGCCTAAAGAGGGGGTATATTAGTAGCAATAATACCATGGGATGAATTTTAATAAACATATGCTAAACAAATTCATTAATTATCAGATAAAGATGCCATAGAGTAATCTAATCACATATAACAAACAGTGTATCATATATTATAAATTCTTACAGATTAATTAAAATAAAGGTGTCTAAAATGGTTTGGAAAATCATTTTAGACACCTATTCCTTTATTTATATGTTTAATAACAATATAGTTTTATTTTATTCACATAAGTATGTAAATAAACATAATATATAGTATCTTGAATAACTAAGGAGGAAATTTCAATGGGATACAAGTATAATAATCGTGGTCGACATTCTAACGAAAATGATGAAGGTAATGAAAATTATTATAGAGTAAAAAATCATAATCACGAATTTTTATCAAGTACAGACTATGCAAAGGATGAGGGTGTAGAACACAATCATCGTATTGCTGGTGTGACTGGTCCTCCAATGGGACCCGGTAAATATCATTTTCATAAAATAGCTGTGTTTACAGATACGTTTGATGATCATTTCCATAAAATTTGTGATACTACCGGTCCAGCGCTTTGGCTTTCTGATGGAAAACACATTCATTTAGTAGAAGGTACAACAGAGCCAGAAGATCAACATGATCATGATTATTTTTTCACTACTCTAATTCAAGATCCTACTAATGTTCCAGAAGATAGAAATTGTTAAATTTAAAACCTTGTTTAATTTATGTTATGGCTAGTTAGATAATGTTTTAATATAATAGATGCTTATCACACTTCAGATTTAAAGGAGTGTGATTTTTTATTCTTTGGAAATTATATTCTTAAAGAAGTTGTGGACAACGCAGATTATATTTTGTTTAAAGGTTAAGGCACATTAAAATAAATAACAAGTAAGTCAGCTAGTCTATTTTGCGTCATATCTTTGACTTGTTATTTTCTTTAATATGCCTAAAAAATAAAAACTAAAGAATAAAAAGAAAATATATTCGCTTGCCAGATTTTTCTCACATACGTTCGAAAAGGCAGATGCGTAAAAAAAAAAATCAAGTGTATATTGATACATGCGAAAGAAATGAAGTTATTTTTTTCATATATTCACGATCAAAACTGTTATCAAGTATTTTATATATTTTTAAAGATTTCTCGTTATCAGAAATCATTAAATATTCTTTACCAAGTGTATAAATAAATAAAGTATCTTCAGCGTTTTTATAAATAACTATTTCGTAAGCACCTTTAGTTCTATTTTTTGCTGTATCTCCATAATATTCAACAAGTTTTACATTAGAAAGATTAGATAAAATTTCATTAATTTTATTTTTATCTTTAATAGATTTTATATTTCCAGAATTAACACCTCTAATATAGATTTTATCTACATTTTCTTTATTTATTGTCATAGAAAAAATGTTATCAAGAGTTACATATTTAGAATGAAAATAATATCCTAAACAAACTGTTAAAATAATTATTGATAAGAATATAATATAGTTCTTAATATTTTTCATACTGAATTCTCCTAATTTAATAATATAATATTTGTATTATTTATTAAATTATACTATAAATGTTATATTATTCCTAATTGGTTTTGCAATTTAATTGATTAAGAAGAAAAATAAAGGGAAGCATTAAAATAAATGGTTCTGTTTTAAGTGAATGTTGATATTTTAAAACAGAACCCAATAAATAAATACTATAGAGATAGTGAGTTACCATTTTAATTATATAGTTCGGGGGAATCCCTTACAAAGGAGTATGGAGATATATGGAAAATGAAGTTAAAAACATTACTGATGAGTATGGAGTAATGGTTGTTGCAGATTTTACTACAAATACAAAAATAAGATTTAAATATTTACTTAGTAGAACTATAGGTGGAATGTATGTTTTAGAAAAGCAGAGCATTGACCTTGATAGTGGAGAAGTAGAAAGTGAAATTATTAATACAAGGTGTTATGATGAAGTGAAGAAATGGTGCGCGAGAGTAATTATGCATGAGAGTAATTATGCATAAAAATAGTATAAGTTAGCAGGGTTTGTCCTTGCTATTTATCAATCTCTAAAATATGTACAAGCTTAAACCCAAATTACTCAAGTACTTTGCAATAGTATATATGGAGTTAAAACTTAATTGGAGATAGGGTAGAAAGTAAGAAGAAAGGGTATATATATTGTAAATAGCCAGTTTATATGTAAATATTGCACATAAAAAAATCCACCTAATAAATTTATTAAGTGGATTTTTTTGAATTATTTAACTGTAAGTTTTTTAACTTCTCTTTGTGTCATTTGAGCACTAGATAATGCAACTAATGAACCTTTAGCGTTTACGAAAATGTCTTTTTCAATTATAGTAGTCATTAACTTTTTTACATCTTCATCTTTAAGATCAGGTTTAACACCATTTATGCTAATTGATACCTTATCCCCTTGTGTAGCTAAGAAAACCATTGTTAAAATGTGTTCCATTTTTTTACCTCCTTTAATTTTAATCATGCTTAATGCTTAATTTGATAGCTAAAATTAACTTATTGATCTAGGTTTAATTAAAGAGTACTTAAAATTAAGCATTAAGAAGCTTTGCAGAATCATTTAAATAGTAATTTCTACAAGCAGAACCCATAACTTCTTTGATTGCTTCAGCAACTGCAAAGCAGTTATCAGCTGTAGCGTCAGGCTTTATACCTGAAAAAGTTTTCTTAGAAAAAATTGCATCCCCAGATTTGTCAGTGCCAGTTTGTACTTCGATACTAAGAGAAGTTGATGTTGTTATCTTTTCAATAGCCATAGTTTTTACCTCCTTATTTTTTAGATATTAATATGTATGCATTAAAATAAAAAATTAACGGAAAACATAAAAAAATGTCTATGTCTTAGAATAGTGTTGATATTCTAAAACAGAATATTTTATTTATATATTTACAAAGATAATAAAGATCTTTTTAATTTTAAATGGTAACTTTTATTAAATATTTTTACATTTATTATGAAAAATAGTTTATAATATTAATGTACTAAATATTGTACAAGAACAAGGAGATGATTTAATGCTAGCAGTTAATTACTCAAATGCTCGTGAAAATCTAAAAACATATTGTGATAAGGTAAATGATAATAATGAAACAGTAATTATAACAAGGAAAGATAATAAAAATGTTGTTTTAATATCTCAAGATGAGTACAACAACATGCTTGAAAATATAAAGATTTTAAAAGATCCTAAGTACTTTATTAAGCTTTATAATTCAATAAAAGAATTAGAAAATAATGATGTAAAACAAATAAGTATATAGGAATAAAAATATAGGAAATATTTTTAAAAGAGTTAATAAAATTGATTTAAGATTTGTTGATAGTACATAAGATATTTATTAGTATAAGCACGGTTAGAGTGGTTTTATATTTCGCTTTGTTTTAAAACCGTGTTGATATTGTTATATAAAGCTCATGGACAGTGAAATTTAAGATGAAGCTCGACTCACATTCGTTCGCTGAGTAAGTTCAGGAAGCAAAATATAAAATTTTGACTCTCACTTAAAAACTCTAAAATGAATATTAGTCCTATTAATGCATGCTCCCAATCAAAGATTGTGACAAGCAATTAATAGGACAAATATTCATTAAGAGTTCTACAAAGCAAATTTCAATGCCAGTTCGCTATTATATAACAATATCAACACCCTGATAAAACATAGCTAAATTAAAAATAGGTTACAATTTATGTTACTTTTTTTGTAACATAAATTATAACTAAGTAAGTAACGTATATAGTAACAATTTATATTACAAAACAAGTTACAAGAATCTATTTAAAATTTTAGTAACAATATATATAAGGCACATATTTGGAATATTATTTTCTTTCGTGTGACTAAGTAACGTATTTATACAAACAGTATTATAAATATTTTAAATATGAAAAACCGATACTAATTTTGTTATAAATACAGTAACAAAATTAGTAACTAAAATTGTTATAAAAATCGTAACTTAATTAGTAACGTACTTTGAATAACTTATATAATAGATAAGGATTACTTTATGTTACTAATTAAGTTACAAAAAATATTATAAAAAGTGTAACAAACTATGTTACTAAAATAGTTACAAAAAATATTATAAAACGCGTAATAAATTATGTTATAAGAATTATTACATAGTTTGTTATATAATTTGTTACAATATCAAAGATATTGATAAAGATAGGAGTGAAAAAAATGGGAGTTGTAATTAGCATTCTAAATAATAAGGGTGGAGTAGGAAAATCTACATCAACATATAATTTGGGATATGAATTAAGTAAATTAGGTAAGAAAACATTAATAATAGATTTAGACCCTCAAAGTAGTTTAAGTGTATATGTTGGACTAGATCCACTAGAACATTATGCAAGTATAGAGAATGTCTTTAGGGGAGATATGGATTTAGAAGATGTAATAGTTCAAACTGGAAATGAAAATTTATATATGGTTCCTAGCTGCATAGAATTTTCAACTATAGAAATGTATTTAATGGGGGTTATGGGGAGAGAAACAGTTTTAGATAAAGCACTTGAAAAAGCTAAGGAAGATTTTGATTATATACTTATAGATAATAGTCCATCACTTGGAAATACTACTATAAATTCTTTATTTGCGTCTGATTATGCGATAGCTCCAACTGATGCATCTTATTTGTCTTTTAGAGCACTCGGAATATTAAATGAAACTGTTAAGCAAGTTCAAGAATATAATAAGAATTTAAAAGAAGTAAAAGTATTAATTACTATGTATGATAGCAGAGCTAATCATTGCAAGGAAGTAGCACAACTGCTACAAGAAAAGTATTATGTTTTTCCTGATTTAATTAAAACTAGCATCAAATTTAAGGATGCAGTAATGAGATTTGAAAGCATAACTCAATACGCTGGCGAAAAATTTGATGGAGCTATAGCGTATAAGAATGTTGCAAAGGAGATAATGTCATGGTAAGAAAGAAAGAAAAAATAAAACCAGTTGTACCTAAACCATTAAATGATACTCAAAAAAGAAATTTAGTATCATCTTTTGTAACAAATAATATTACGAAAGATGATACAAAAACTGTAACAAAAAAAGCAACTAAAAATGTAGCAGTAATTAAAACACTTTCTCTTGGAAAAAGAGATGTAATTGCGAAGTTTACTAGTACTAAACGCTTAAGACCTAATTATAATTTATCTGAGGATACTATAGAAAAAATCGAAAAAATATCAGATATTTTAGGTTATAAAAAAGCAGAATTTGTTGATATATATTTAAATGGGACATTAGAAAAAGTATTGAAGGATTTAGAGAAGAATAAATAAAACATTAGATATTGTAATTTAAAAAATAATAAAATTAAATTTATAAATTAAGTCATTAATTAATAATATGATATAGAATGTGGGTGAGTAAAATTAACAAAGAAGAACAAAATATAATAGACTACATGGTTGTATGTGTAAATGAATTTGCAGAAAAATTTCATGTTAATTATAAGCAATCATTTAATTACTTAAATAAACATAATGCTATTAAATTTCTCTTGGAGAACTATGAAATAGAACATACATTATCCATAGATGATGCAATAGAAGATCTGGTTATAATTGCAAGAAAAAATGGAGGGTATTTGGTATGATATTATACCATGGATCTAATATGATTATTAATGAGATTAATTTAAATAAATGTAGACCATATAAAGACTTTGGGCAAGGATTTTATTGTACAGGGATTAAAGAACAGGCAGAACTAATGGCTAAAAGAGTAGCAAGGATTTATGGTGGAGATCCCTATGTAAATAAATTTGAACTAGATGAAAATATATATAAAGCTAAAGAGTTAAATATTAAAAAATTTGAAAGTCCTACTGGAGAATGGGCTATTTTTGTATTGAATAATAGAGATAGAAAATTTCAAGATAAAAATAGTATCGAATGTAATAATGATAATAAATATGATTTGGTAGTAGGACCAGTAGCAGATGATGATTTAGCTTTATTATTTAGAACTTTTACTAGAGGATTGATAGATATCGATACATTAATAAAAGAAATGAAGTATAAAAGATTTTCTAATCAATATTCATTTCATAGTAAAAAAGCAATAAAATATCTTAAATTAGTTGGAGGGAATTAATGTGGATATTAAAAAAGAATTGATAGAAGGTATTATTCAAGAACTTGTAAAATTTTTATGTGAAGACAAATCTTTTACTATAGAAAAATCAATGAATATGATATATAATTCATTAGTTTTTGATAAACTATATGATACAGAAACAGGATTATATAAAGAAAGTGCAAGTTATGTTTATGAATTACTAATTGATGAATTAAATGAGGGAAAATTAATTCAAAAGGAACAATAATAAAACTATATTGCTAAAGAAATCTTGTAACAACTAATGTTACAAGATATGATACAGATAATATTACAAAAGATGATACTAAAAATGTAGCAGTAATTAAAACACTTTCTCTTGGAAAAAGAGATATAATTGCTAAGTTTACTAGTACTAAACGCTTAAGACCTAACTATAACCTATCTGAAGATACTATAGAAAAAATCGAAAAAATATCAGATATTTTAGGTTATAAAAAAGCAGAATTTGTTGATATATATTTAAATGGAACATTAGAAAAAGTATTGAAGGATTTAGAGAAGAATAAATAAAACATTAGATATTATAATTTTTGAAATATATATGTTGCAGTAAGAAGTTTTCAATAAATCAAGTAGCTGTTATGGATATTCACTATTAAATTTTGAAATGGAAGAAGATCTTATAGATTATGATTATAACAAGAGTATGATTGGAACTTTTGATGTTGATAATAAGATTCAAGCAAAAGAATTAGTAATTAAAAACCCTCAAAGGTATAAGAGCTTAGCCAACACTTTAGCTAATCGTATTGAAGAAATTGATTTTACAGGTGTTCCAGAATATAGAGCTAAGGCTATGATTGAATTACTTAAAAGTAGATGTAAAATGATACAAAAGTTTTAATATATATGTTCTAATTAAGTTAATACATTTATAATCTTTTATATAATTTTTATAGAAAATTATATATTTAATTAATAATATTTAGTTAGAAGCATATATATTTTTTGCTTGATAATTATAATTTATGATGAAGAAAAATCAGGTGTAAATAAACCATTAAGCTATACTTTTGAAAAAATATAGTAATAATTTTTGTAACAATATATGATACAAAAAATGTTACTGAAAATGTAATGAATTAAGTTATAAAACTTGTTACGAATAATGTTATAAAAAGTGTAACAAAGATAGTTTGTATAATCCGCAATAAATATCAAATATAAAAAAATTCCTTGCCTTATATTATAAGGGAAAGGTAAGGTGTTTTTTTATGAAAGAAACAACAGCATATTTTAAAAATTTTGAAGGTACAAGTTATGAAGTGGGTGTACAAATCGGTCAATGGGTATTAGCCCATTCCACTATTCTTGATATGGTGCTATTGCCACCAAATACCTATCCACAAGATAAACTCTTAGCAATTACAGAACTTTTGGACAAATATTGTAGTGGTATCAATGAAGAAATTAAAGGTTTTGCAGATACTATTGGAGTTAGTCGTGAGCAAGTAATCTTTTATTCGATGACATATTTGGAGCGTGGTTGCAGTTTGATGGCAGCTTTACCTGATAAAACCAAAAATGGTCACACAATGATGGCAAGAAATTATGATTTCAACGATGCGATGGAGGAAATGTGCTTTGCTAAAACAAAGATTAAAGGAAAATATTCTCACATTGGTTCATTGCTAAATCTCTTTGGAAGATGTGACGGTATGAATGAACATGGTCTTGCAGCTTGCAAAGCAAGTAATGGATTGCCTGTTGGAAATTTTGAGGGTGGACAAAAGCCAGGTGTAACGGGCTTTCAGTTTTGGATTGTTATTAGAAGTATTCTTGAAAATTGTAAGGATGTTGAAGAAGCAATCGATTTTGCTATGAAAGCTCCTATTGGCTATAATATTAATTTGATGCTTGCTGACAAGAATAATAAAATAGCATTACTTCAATGCATGGACGGTCATAAGTCTTATGAAATATTGGACAGCAATAGCAATAAAACTTACTTGAGTGCAACAAATCATGTGTTGTTTCTTGAATTGAAAGCATACGAAAAGATGCTGATAAAAAATTCAGAATTACGAAATGATATTATTGTAAAAACTTTTGAGGCAAAGAAAAAACTTTCTTGTGATGATCTTAAGGGACTACTTTCAACTTCATACCCACAAGGCTTGTGTTGTCACTATTATGAGGAGTTCTTTGGTACACTTCGTTCTATGATTTTTGATGTGACTGATGGAACTATTGAAATGACTTTTGGTTCACCACAAAGCAATGAGTGGAGAACATTCACAATCAGCTCAAATGAAGAACAAGAATATATGGTTAAATTACCATATGAAAGAGCAGATAAAGCATTTTATGATATAACTTATTTAGGTTAGGAACATGAAAGAAAATAACAGGTTAAAGATGCTACGTATATTTTATCTTAAGATAAGTGAAACTTTTCATTTGGAACATAAAATTCCAAATGAAAAGTTTCACTTTATGTAAAGACAAGGATGAATGTGCTATAAAAATTATCCTTTAATTTTTTAGCTTATTTACTTGTTGAGTATACATTAGGAATAAAAAGATACCAACCAAAATAATTCCAGAACCAATGAGCTGTTGAGTGGTAACCACTTCTCCAAGAATAAAGTATGCCAATATACAGGTTCCAATCGGCTCGCCTAAAATACTCATTGAAATAGTTGAAGTATTTATCCATTTAATTAGCCAGTTTAAAATTGTCTGTCCTAATATTGTTGAAATAAGTGCTAAACAGAAAAACCACATCCAATCCGATGATGGATATCCTGTTAGTGGATATCCAAGAGCAAGTGAATATCCCAGTAAGAATAAGGCACTTGTGGAATAGCCAATTAAAGCATACACAACAAGAGACAAATCTTTTCTTAGATGTTGACCAATAAAAAAATAAACCGTTATTGTTACAGCTCCTAGCAAAGCAAGAATATCTCCAAACAATGCTTCACCACCAATTCTAAAATCTCCTAATGCAATTATAAAGCTACCAAACACAGCTAGGATTCCTCCACAAACTGCAAATCCTTTTAATTTTTCGCCAAAGAAAAAATATCCCCCAATAAATGCAAATATCGGTTGAAGAGTAACCAATACGGTTGAACTTGCTACAGAAGTAAAACGTAAAGACCCAAACCAGAGTACATAATGCAAAGCAAGAAAAGCTCCAGAAAGAATGCCTAACAGCCATTGTTTTCTCGTCAAACTTTTTATTTCTCACAAAGTTTTTTTGCTAAAAAACAATATGGGCAATAAAATAAAAGTAGAAAAAACCATACGATAAGCAGCTATAATTGGTGCAGGTGCGCTTGAAAGCTTTACAAATATAGCAGAAGTTGAAAGAGCAAAAACTCCAATGAATAATAAATAAATTGAAAAAAATCGTGTGTTTTTCATATAGTTCTCCTTTCTATTTGAAACATAATAAATATATTTAGCTAGCCTCAACATATTAAAATATTTGCTATTGAATTTATTGTTTACTATAATAAACATGTGGATATTATATAATACATTTTTATGATATACAAAGCTTTTTATATTGTGTTTATTATGTTAAATCAAACTAGTATGATTGTATAAAAATAATACATGAAATATTAAAAGGAGATAGAGAATGACAAACTACAGTTTAGGAAATACGATTTTAGAATATAGAAAAAGTAGGGGATATAGTATTCGGGAATTTGCAGAAGTATCAGGAATCAGTACTTCTTTAATTAGTCAATTAGAAAGAGGAATTGCAAATCCTTCATTACAAGTATTAAAATTAATTTCAAAAGCATTAAATGTACCATTATTTACATTGTTTATTAATGATATCGACCATGAATCATTAATTTTAAGAAAAGAAGATAGAAAAAAGATTTATCGTTCTGATAATGAACATATTGTTTATGATATTTTGACGCCTGATTTTATGAAAGCAAATGTTGAAATACTAATGATGAACCTTAATAATAAATCACAAACAACCGAAAGTCATTATAAGCACAATAAAGAAGAATTAGCGATTGTAATGAAAGGAACCGTTTATGCTGTACTGGAAGATCAGGAGTATATTTTAAACGAAGGAGATGTAATCCGAATTCCACCATATATGAAACATAAATTTAAAAATAAAACAAATCAAATGAGTAACGTATTATTTGTTTTAACTTCACCTTCCTACAATCCATAAAAATAAGATATGTGTTATAGTGCAAAACGATTCTTTGGTAAACGTTAAGAATTTGGAGAAAGATAGTTGCAGTAATATATCCAAACTAGGATGGGAGCATATCAATTTACTTGGAGAATATAAATTTGATGTTAAAAATGTTCTTGAATAAGATGAATTGAGAGCATTGAATATACCTTAAGAAACGGAGGAAACTACATTGGATCAAAAAAAGATACTTGAGAAAGCAATTATATTCATTGAAAATAATTTATATGAGCCTATCACTGCTTGTAATGTTGCCAATGCGGTTTCTTATTCATATTATCATTTTCACCGCTATTTTCACATTATGATGGGAGAAACTATAGGTGAATATATTCGTTTTAGACGACTTACTGAAGCTGCAAAGTCACTATTATATACTGAAAAGAAAATATTAGATATTGCTGTTTCATTGCACTTTCAATCTCACGAAGCATTTACTCGTGCTTTTAAAAATAGATATGGTATAACGCCTAAGCAATATAGAAATAATCATATTGATACACTGATTGGTAATAAGCCACAGTTAGATGCAAATGAGTTAGTACATCGAAATAGCCAAATAACTTTAACACCAGAAATAATTATTGTACCAAGTAAAACAATAATGGGCATTCGTTTTGAAACAAGTGTTGCTAATAACAAAAGCATTACACAATGGGATATTTTTAATAAACAGCTTACAAAGCTGAAAAATGCATCTATTAATTCTAATAGATACGGTTTTTTTGAGATAAGCAATCATTGTGAAACAGAAATATTTAATGAGGATAGTTTAACTACGGAATTTATTGGTATAGAGGTTGATAAAATAAGTCCTGCACCTAACAATATGTTAATTAAAGAGTTTTCTGGTGGAAAATACGCAAAGTTTATTCATACAGGAACAGTAAATACCCTTTATATGACTTATAGGTATATTTGGGGTACATGGTTTCTGGGCAGCAATAAGCAACTTGATATGCGTGATGACTTTGAATGTTATACAGAACGATTTTTAGGTGCTAAAAATGACAAATCACAAATTGATATTTATTTTCCTATTGTGTAAGCAAGATTAAGGAAAAGCTTGTCTATTGTTTGTGTAGTAACTTTATTTATTTTGTTCAACTCTTTCGAAATTCTTTCAAAATTCTTTTGAAATTCTTATTAACTTTTGCCTATATTTTTTAAGATTAATTCCTTATTATTTAATTATCGGATTAATAATACTTTAAATACTATATATGGTAAAATATTAGAAAATTCACAAATTACTTATTTGGCATTTTATTAATGATATGCAGCACTAAATACTATATTGAAAAGGTAATAACATTATTTTAATTGTTGGCTCTGCTTTAATATAGTATTCAAACAGATCAAAATTTTAAAACAAAAATGGAATAGTAGATATTAAGGCATGAGAGCTTTTATTTACTTAATGTATTAGATTATATAAGGAGACAATAAATATGATTTTTAATTCACTACAATTCATTTTAGTATTTTTACCAATTTTAATTTTAATTTATTTTTTCGTTGATAAAATTGATAAAAGTGATGAAAGGCTACTTAAGAAAACGTTTTTGATTTGTATTTCATTATTTTTTTATGGATATACAAATAAAAAATATATTGTAATTATATTATTTTCAATAATTATAAATTTTAGTATAGGAAAGCTTATAATTAAGTTTAATAACTTAAAAAGTCCAAAGAAAATGTTATTAATTATAGGTTTAGTATTTAATATAGGATTATTAGGATATTTTAAATATTATAACTTTTTTATAGAGAATATTAACTTAATTTTTAAGAATGATTTTAACTTAATAAATGTAATGTTACCAGTAGGTATTTCATTTTTTACATTTCAACAATTAGCATTTGTTATTGATAATTATAGAAATGAAATGATACATTACAATTTTATAGATTATTGTTTAGCAGTAGTATTTTTTCCTAAACTTTCAGAGGGTCCAATTATGACAGCTAATGAATTTATTTTTCAATTAGGTGATAGCATAAAAAAAAGAATAGACTATGACAATATGAATAAAGGTCTATATATGTTTGCTATTGGACTTGGAAAAAAAATATTTATAGCAGATATGATAGGAAGATTTGCAGATGCTGGATTTGCAATAAGCAATTTAAGTTTTTGTGATGCTTGGTTAACATCACTATCATATACATTTCAATTATATTTTGATTTTAGCGGATATTGTGATATGGCAATAGGAATTGCATTAATGCTTAATATAAAATTGCCAATGAATTTTAATTCTCCGTATAAGTCTACTGATATCCAAATGTTTTGGAGAACATGGCATATTACACTTGGAAAGTTTTTAACTAAGTATTTATATATTCCTTTAGGTGGAAATAGAAAAGGGAAATACAGAACATATTTAAATATATTTATTATATTTTTGGTGAGTGGAATATGGCATGGAGCAGGATGGACATTTATTATATGGGGAATGCTTCATGGGATAGCTAGTATAATACACAGAATATGGACAAGCAGTGGAAAGAAATTAAATAAATATTTAGGTATATTTATAACTTTTAATTGTGTAAATATATTTTGGGTGATCTTTAGAGCAAAGAGCATATCTAATGCATTAAGTGTATTGAGAAGTATGTTCGATTTTAGAAGTATAACAAAACTAATGAGTAGTGATTATATAAAGAAAATAGATTCTCCTGAGAGTATGAGTATTGAAGGGTTGTTATGTATACTTATAATAGCTATTATTATCTCATTTTTATGTAAAAATTCATTGGATAAAGTGAAAAATATGAAATTAAATATAGCAACTATGTTTCAAATTGTAGTAATTATAGTTTGTGCAATTTTTGTAATATGTTCGAGCCAAACTATAACTTCATTATATTTTAATTTTTAGCTATGTTTTAAAACCGTGTTGATATTGTTACATATTGTTCAGCGTGCTAAAGAATTGATATAGGAAACTCGACTCATATTCATTCGCTGAGTAAGTTCGAGCAACAAAATATAAAATTTTGACTCTCACTTAAGAACATCTAAACGAGTATAGTCCCATTCCAGCTTGCTCCAAAGACAAGCTTCGGACAAGCAATTAATGTGACAATACTCAAGGAAACTCGACTCACATTCGTTCACTGAGTAAGTTTGAGATACCAAATATAAAATTTGGACTCTCACTTAAGAGTTCTAAAAGTCGAATTCTAATGCACACTTCACAAAAATGTAACAATATCAACACTATATTAAAACAAAGCTTAATTTTTAAGGAGATTTTGATTTATTATGAATAAGAAAAGAAAGTTCTTTTATTTGTGTATATGTTTTATTACTATTTTGATAGCAAGCGTATGCTTTTTTAATTACAAACTAGATCCATATGGAATTTGGAAAACTTCATTTGAATATCAAGTTTTAGAACCAAATAAAAATTATGTAAAAACACAATTTGTATTAAATAATCCTGAAAAATATGATTCATTTATATTTGGTTCATCTAGAGTAGGACATATTGAAACAAATTTACTGCATGATGGTAAATATTATAATATGACATATTCTGAAGGAATGCAATCTGAGTGGCTAGCTACCATTAAGACTTTTATAAATAATGGTGTTAAAATGAAAAATATTATTTTAGGAATAGATGATTTTTCTTTTACTATGGACCCTAAAAATAGTACAGCTGATTTATTAAGAATACCCTATCAAAAGCTTGACTATAAAGAAAAGTTTAATAAGTATATATTAAGAAATCCAATGGATACTTATAATTTAAATACTATTAGAGCATTAATGGATGGATATCATGATTTTACTACGAATGATGATATTCTAGAAACAGGTGTCACATCTGGGGGTGACGATGAAATACTTAGCGATATAGAAAAACATGTTAATGATCCAAGTTTTAATAATCCTTGTGATAACTTTCAACTAAATAGAATTAGTGAATCTATTGATGAAATAAGTGAAATTATTTCATTATGTAAAGATAATAATATAAATTTATATATTTTCTTTAATCCATTAAATAAAGTAACATATGAATCTAATAAAGAAATAACAGAAGAAGCTAAAAAACAGTTACAAAAAATAACTAGTTATTGGGATTTTTCTGGATATAATGATATAACTACTAATAATTTTTATTGGTATGAAACATCTCATTATAGAAATATAGTAGGCAAAATGATAATGGAAAAGATGTTTAATGTTGAGTTAGGAGTAGATGTACCTAATAATTTTGGAGAATATCATTATTTAGACAGGTAAAAGAAAAGATAAAATTAAAAGATGCTGTTTCAGAATTACCAAGTGAAGTAATAACAAAGAAATAGAAATAACATTTATTAAGGAAGACTAGAAAAATTTCGCTAAGGCATATGGAACAACTTCGAATGAAGAAACTCTAAGCTTATTTTTCAATACTTCTTCCACAAATGTTATTTCTATTTCTTTTTTGAATATACATCATATCATTAAATGATTTGTATTCTTAGACAGATCCTTTGTATTGAATGAAATTACAAGATATACAAGCTATGCACAAAAGATAGCTGTTCACGACTCATCTTAAATTGTAATATTATATATAGAATTAAAACTTAATTGAAGATATGGTAGAAAGGCTGTGCTGAAATGAATTTTATTGGGCTAGTACCAGTGTTAACGGGAGTAGTTTATTTAATATATTCTGTTTTGTTTAAAGATAAACTTAATTATCACAGTAGAGTATATAGTATAATGCGAGAAATGACATTTATAAAATTAAATGAATTCTTAAGGTTACAATTAAAGTTTTCAATATTAAATTCCATATATTTTATTATCTATGGAATATTAATAATCCTATTTAATCTTAATAATATGTTTATTATAGTAGGACTTTTGGGATTCTATTTTATAAACTTTTTATTAATGGTAGAAAGTAAGAAGAAAGGGTATATAGACTATAAATAGCTAGTTTATAATAAAATCATTCCCATCAGTTGTTTCTACAAATTTACTTAATACATTTGCTACTTTTTCTATCTCATTGGAATCTAAAGTATCTGGAGTATCAGTTTCTTTATGAATATATGGTTTTATGTTTTCTTGTAATATATAAATATTAGGAATACCCTTTTCTTCAAAACTTCGTTGGTCACTTATTGCACCTATTACTTGAGTTTCTGAAAAATTCATATTATTATTTCTAAATGTTTCTTTCATTGCTGTTGTTAATTTATTGGAAATCTTGCTTTTATTATATAATGCTATTTTTCCTGAATTTTTTCCACCTACACAGTCTATATTTATATTGTATAATTTTGAATACTTTCCTTGTATATCCTTAACAAAAGCCTTACTTCCTCGCAAACCAGTTTCTTCACCATCAAAAAATGCAATAATTATATCTTGGTTAAAAGTCTTATTTTCAGATTCTTTCTTTAAAATATCTGCTATCTGTACTAAAGTGGCAACTCCTGAAGCATTATCTAATGCTCCTCTAATTATCTTTCCATCTTGGTAACCTATATGGTCAAAATGCGCTGATATAATTACAGCTTTTGTACTATCCGAACCTTTAATAACTCCAACTAAATTATGAAGTTCTTTCTTTTCAGGTTTATCATTTTCATCAGTTACAAGCTTTTTATATACATCTTGAGTATATGGTTCATAATATCCTTCTTCAAATAATGGATCTAATTTTAAATCTTTGATTATTTTAAAAATATAATTTTCAGTTTTATCATCTCCATCAGAGCCTGATAATCTTCCACCAAAATCATCTGAACATAAAGTATTTATAATATCTTTAGTATTTGGTATTTCTATTTTAACTTCTTGTTCAATTTTATTATTATTTTGTTTTTTATTTATATTTTCTGAACACCCAGTAAAACTTACTAATAACATCACTATTATACTTAATTTAAATGCACATTTAATATTTACCACTCCCTAAGATTAGATTAAAAAACAAAATCTAATAATTTCTTTTTTTATTTTGGCTCTGTTTTAGAATAGTGTTGATATTTTAATATAAAGGCGAACTGGCATTGGAATTTGCTTTGTAGAACTCTTAATGAATATTTGTACTATTAACGCTTGTCATAATCTTTGATTAGGAGCATGCATTAATAGGACTAATATTCGTTTTAGAGTTCTTAAAGTGAATTCCATTGTCCATGAGCTTTATATTATAATATCAACATTCACTTAAAACATAGCCTAATTGTTAAATTACACCCATTATACACCGAAATTTGGAAACTAAGAATAATATCTAAGACATTCCAAATTCGTTATCGTAGTCTTCATCGTTCAAATACTTATATATCAATACTTTATAGCATTCTTTAAGTCGATCTATTCCATACTTTTCATAGTTATATCTCCATTCGCGAAAAGTACATACACTTCATCTTTAAACTGTTATTTTCTTTGTACTCCTAAATTTATATTAAAAGTAAATTTTTGTATTGACAAAGTTAATCTACAGTTGTAATCTGTAAATACAAACTATAGAGGAAGGTGAATGAATTTATGGATAATATTCCTAAAATATCAGAGTCAGAATGGGAAGTGATGAAACTTTTATGGAAAACAAGCCCTTTAACTTCAGAAAAAATAATAGATTCATTATCTGATAAGATGAATTGGTCAAAACAAACTATTAAAACATTTATAACAAGGCTCATTAAAAAAGAAGCAATATACTTTGAAAAGTGTGGTAGAGTTTATAACTATTATCCATTAATTTCTCAAAATGAATGTATAAAATCAGAAAATGAATCGTTCCTAAAAAAAGTATATGATGGAGCTTTAGGTATTCTCTTTAGTAAATTTTTAGAAGAAGAAAATTTGTCTATTGATGAAATTAAAGAACTAGAAAATATTCTTAAAGATAAAAAAGAAAAAAGCTCATCTAAAAAACTTTAAGGTATAGGGGAAGAAGGTATATTTTTTATGGGAATTTTAGAAAAGGTTTTTTTGTGGTTTTTACAAACTTCTTTTACAGCAAGTATTGTTATTATTGTGATTAGTTTAATTTTGAAAATATTTAATAATCATATTAGCGTAAGAGTTAAACATGGATTGTGTATTTTAATAGTAATAAGGCTTCTTATACCTGTAATTCCTGAAATGAGTATTAATTTATTTAGCACTTTGTATCAAAAATATGAAAATGTTTTGCAATTACAAAGTCAAAGAAGTAATTCAACAGAAGAAAAAGAACTGTATTCTGAAGGTAAAGAGCAAAATGATAATGTAAATCACAATAAAAACATTCAAATTAATGAAAAAGATAATGAACAAAAAATTAATAATCAAAATTTAATTTTATTTACATTAAAAATAGTTTCTATTATCTGGATCATAGGGTTATTTATTTTAATCTCAACATTTCTACTATTTATATTTAACTTTAAAAGAAAAATCAAGCATGTACAATTGCATACGTATCCAGAAATTCAATTATTAATGAACGAATGCAGATATAAAGCTAACATAACTTCAAAAATTCCAATTTTTATATATGATGGTTTTAAAAGTCCTTGTATCCTAGGAATTTTAAAACCTAAAATATACATTCCAGAGTATGTTCTAAAAATAAATGATAATACTCAGATATCACATATACTTTTACATGAGCTAATGCATTATAAGAGAAAAGATCTAGTTTACAATTTTCTTGGCATAATTGCACTTTCAATACATTGGTTTAATCCCTTAGTTTGGATTGCTATTAGTAAAATGAAAATTTACAGAGAATATGCTTGTGATGCTTGTGTCCTAGAAATTCTTGGAGAAAAAGAATGTATTGAGTATGGTATGACACTTATAAATTTCTCGAAAATGTTTTCAAATAAAAAACAATATTCACAATTAGCAATTTGTTTTGAAACAAATAGCCAAATCAAGAGGAGGATTAAAATGATAAAAAAATTTAAACAAGGTTCCTACAAAATATCTGCAATGTCTTTATTATGTTGCGCAGTAGCTGCAACTGTAGTACTTACAGGCAGTATCAAAGTTAAAGCACTAGATGTTAATAATAATGTAACAGCTAATGCAAGTAATAAAATAAACTCAATTGATAAACATGAATTCTTAATTGATTCATCTTTAAAGATTTACGATGACATGAAAAAAGCTCAAAATATAGCAGGTTTTAAATTTAAAATACCTGATTTTATTCCAGAAGGATATCAAGTAGACGCAGGATTTCAAATTGGAAAGCTTTCAGAAAATAATAATGCTTTGAGCATAGGTTTTTCTAAGCCAAATAAACATAAAGATGCTTTTTCATTAGATATTTTTGAAACAAAACCTGCAGAATCATTAAAGGAAATTGGAGATGCACATAATAAATATTATAAAGATTCCAATGTAGAAGTAGAAGAACAATCAATGCAATTAGGAACAATAAATGGATCACAAATAACTTTAACAACAACTACTCCAGCTAAAGATGAGGATGGTTTTCATATTGAAAGTAGGAAAAGGATTGAAAAATATTTTGTATGGAAAAACGAAGGAGTGTATTATTGCATAGGGTATAATTCAACATATATTAATGGAGAGAAAAAGAGCGAATGGAGCAATATTTCTGAAGATACTATAGAAAAAATAGCTCAATCTATAAAATATCCAAATGAAATAAATAACGTAAATTATAATGTAGATAGAGAGGTTTCCACAGAAATTGGACAAATGGGTATTTACGATAAAGAAGATTTAGAAAAAGCTAAGGGACTTCTTGGATTTAATCCTAAACTTCCATTAAAAATTAATGAAGATATAAAAATAAATGACTCATGTGTCGGAATTTCAGGAAATTCTGATATAAAAAATAATAAAATTAATTATGAACTAAACAGTTTTTATTCTAATAAAAATGGTTCAATAACTTTTACTGCCGAAAAAAACTCACAAATTTATGAAGATATAAAGAAAAATGGGTATTTTACTGAAGAAAATTTAGAAGATAATAAATCTGAAAAAATTAAAGCTGAAAAAATGAATATTAATGACACGGAAGTCTTTAAATACGAATGTAATGGTGATAATTCTATCGTAGACTATACTTGGAAAGAAAATAATATTTACTATAATGTTATGTTCGTCAATAAATGTGAAAATTCTGATGAAATAATCAATGAATTTGTTAATTCTAAACCTATAGATTAATTTTCTTGAAGAAAAAGGACTATTCAATACTGAATTTTTTACCTGTTTTGGTTGTACAAAAGGTTTTAAAACAAAGCGGCTGTCTCATAATACAAATCATTTAATAATATGGTGTATATTCAAAAAGAGAAATAGAAATAACATTAGCAAAATTTTTCTAGTCTTCTTTAATAAATGTTATTTCTATTTCTTTGTTATTACTTCCCTTAGTAATTCTGAGACAGCCCTATTTATTTGCAATGAGATTTTGCCTATCTGTTACAGGTAATACATCTTTTGAACTAGTTTGTATAGATGTCAATGACAGTATTAACAAATTCCAATTTATTATAAATGCATACCTGGATTGAGATTCTAATATTAAGAACGTCAGTCCATATCCACAAAATATAATATAAAATATATTTATTATCTTATTTTCTAAATACATTTTCTTATTAAACAATCCTTTTAGTACTCCTATTAATAATAATACATGAAAAATCTGGTACCATATATTTCCTTTGTTATATATATCAATTTTATATTTATCATTATCAAGATTAAGCTGCGCCCAAAATGCCCCCCCTGAATCTCCTTCACACCATTGCATTGAAATCTTTCCTATAATAAAAATTGAAGTTTTTATTATATTAGTATTCATGTATCTATCTATTATTTTATTTTTCGAAGTTATTTCTAAGTACTCTCTATTTTTTAAATTTTCATTTATAAACTTTGCATCTCCTTCATTCCATTGTCCAAAATTCTCAATATTACTTCCTTTTAACATTGAGGTTACATGAGGTTCACTTCCATTCCAAAGTTTTTGATCTGTAATTCCAACTGATACCAATAAATTACTTATTATAATAAATGGTATTATAAATGAACATAATATATAACATGTATTTTTAAATTTATTTACAACGCTCTTCCTGTAATAAATTATTATATACAGAATGTATCCTATTACAATTATTTGTGCAACCATTCTAAATAAATGTCCTATAAAAAGCAAGATTCCTGAAACTATTAATAGTTTATCTTTCTTCTTTTTATTCATTACCAATATGAAACAATATAAACTTGCTAAATAAAAAGGAATAGCTATATTTTCACTACAATATACTGGTGTATACAAAATTGAAGCTGGCATAATAGCACTTATGAATGTACCAATTACTATTGTTTTATACTCTTTAAACACTTCATTTAAAATAAGATAAATTAATAATATAGTTGAAGTAGAAAAAATAATATTCATTATTTTTATGGCAATTAATGAATTTTCTTTAAATATTAGAATCATTCTTGAAAAATATAGTATTAAAATTGTAAGGTGAGGAAATCTTCCAAAATAAGAAGTTCCCATCATAGGACTATAATCACCATTATTAATACTTATAGCTGCCTTATATGCTTGACTAAAATCTGATACAGGTACATTAGTAAGCGAAAATGTCCAAATTATTCTAAGAACTAATCCTATAAAAAGCATTAGTGAAATCATGATTCTTTTATTAACTTTTTTCTTAATCACAAAATATGTAATACTAGATAATACTATATATAAACTTATTAGACCTATATTAAGAAAACTTTTTTTAAATAATGTGTAATAACCTAATTCTCCTATTGCAGCTAGAGTAATAATAGTAATAATAATTCTAAGATAATATACCATAAATTTACTAAATTTCATTTCAAAATATTTATTGTTATTTTTTATGTGATTTTGTTTATTGTTTTTTATTTTGAATCTATCTTTTAAGCGCATTGTCTGTATCTTCACAGCTTTTTCTCCTTTCAATCTAATCTAGTACCAAAACATATGCTTAGGCATATAACACAAAATAGACTAGCTGACTTAATTGTTAATCCCATAATTAAATAATAAGGAATTAATCTTACGAAATATAAACCAAAATGATTAAGAATTTTGAAAGAATTTCTAAATAATTGAATAAAATAAATAAAGTTCCTATACAAACAATAGACAGGCTATGCTTTGAAATGTAGAAACAATGCGTGATTTGAGAGAATGCTAAAGATAGATTAACAATATAGTTACTTTGGATGTATTAATAATAAGTTCTTATTATAAGACTATGTTTTAAAACCGTGTTGATATTGTTATATATTGTTCAGTGGGCTAAAGAATTAATATAGGAAACTCGACTCATATTCATTCGCTGAGTAAGTTCGAGCAACAAAATATAAAATTTTGACTCTCACTTAAGAACATCTAAATGAGTATGGTCCCATTCCAAGCTTGCTCCAAAGACAAGCTTCGGACAAGCAATTAATGTGACAATACTCATTAAGAGTTCTAAAAGTTAAATTCTAATGCCCACTTAACAAAAATGTAACAATATCAACACTATTCTAAAACATAGCCTATTATAAATATAAAAAAGAACAATTTTTACTACATAATGCGTTACAATTAAAGTTACTATATTTGTAACCAAAATTGTAACCTAACTTGTAACAGAAAATGTTACATTATTTTAGAAAAATTATATAAAATACCATAAAAACAAGAGTCATACTAAAAGAAAAATATTTTATTGATTTATAAAAAACAGCCAAAAGAATTTTCTTGACAATCCAAATTTTAGTAATATAATAATTTATAAAGTGAATATGTATCTTCAGGGTTTGGTGAAATTCCATACCGGTGGTAAAGCCCACGAGCCGCAAGGCATGATTCGGTGAAATTCCGAGGCCGACAGTAAAGTCTGGATAAAAGAAGATGAATGGTTATTATTAAAGTATTTTTAAGTTGGCTGTTAAGGAGTATATATCAAGCAGACAATAATTTAAAATCAATTTTTTTATAAAGCCGTCCTGAAGTAATTTTTTTCAGGATGGCTTTATTTTTTTAAATAGAGGTGAGGTTATAAAATCAATTTTTAAAAATGGCATTGGAAATAGAAGAAATCGTACCATAATAAATAATTTATATTAAAAATAGGAGGATTTAAAAATGGAGAATTTTAATACTATTAAAGAGGCTATAAATGATATAAGAAATGGAAAAATTATAATAGTTACAGATGACCCTGACAGAGAAAATGAGGGCGACCTTATATGTGCGGCTGAATTTGCTACACCTAAAAATGTGAATTTCATGGCATCTTATGCAAAGGGTCTTATATGCATGCCTATGAGTGCTGCTATGACAGAAAAGTTAGGACTTGCTCAGATGGTAAAGAACAATACAGACAACCATACAACCGCATTTACTGTGTCAATTGACCATGTGGATACAACTACAGGCATATCTGCCCATGAGCGTTCATATACAGCAATCAAGTGTGTAGAAGAAGGTGTTAATCCGGAAGATTTTAGAAGACCGGGGCATATGTTTCCCCTTGAGGCAAAAGCAGGTGGAGTATTTGAAAGAGAGGGACATACAGAGGCTACAGTTGATTTCTTAAGGCTTGCAGGGCTTAAAGAAGCTGGACTTTGTTGTGAAATAATGAGAGAGGATGGAACAATGATGCGCAAAAGTGAGCTTATTCAGTTTGCAAAACATCATAATCTTACATTTGTGACAGTAAAACAGCTTAAAGAATATATGAATGATACAAGAAAATAAATAGACAGGCCTTTTAGGAAGTATAGAATAATTGAAAAAATAATATACAAAAGCAAGATATTATATAGCTGTATCAGCTATTGAAATGATAAATATCTTAAATGTAATAAAGGGGTAATAGTATGAAAATATATTTAGTCAGACATGGAGAATCAATAGGTAATGAAAAGCAACTAATTTTTGGGATTACTGATTATCCGTTAACTGAAACTGGTTTTATACAAGCCAAACAATCAGCAGACAAATTAAAGAATATGGAATTTTCAAGTTGTTACACAAGTGAATTATCAAGAGCTTATGCAACTGCTGAAATATGCATGAATGGTAGAACAGAATCAATCATCAAATTATCAGGCTTAAATGAGCAAAACTTTGGAATTCTTGAAGGTTCTTCGTTTGATAATAGAATACAAAAAGATTCTCAGGACTTTGGACGTATGATTGAGGACTTGATTCATAATCCACCAAGTGGAAGTGAAAATTATGAAGACATGTGTCACCGTGTTAGTAAATGTTTGGACGAAATTGTATCAAAAGGAAAAGATGCTTTAATAGTCTCACACAGTGGACCATTATCTATAATTATTGTTAAATTATTAGGTTTATCATTAGAGAATGTTCATTCTTTTTATTTTGAACATGGGACATATTCTATGATAGAAATACAAGGAAAAGCATCAAAGTTAAGATGCTTTAATAAATAGTATAGTTATCATTAGCTTCACATTATTTTAAATCGGTTTTTATGTAAGTAGACGGTAATCCTCACAGATACCGCCACTTTGAAAACCAGATGCTTATTTATATCATTTACCTCATAATAATGACTTATACCATTTCTGCAATCTACTATAAAATCAAGCCATTCATCATTCATTTCATTATATTTCTGGGCTTTTTCCAAAAATGTTGCTTTATAGTTCAAAAGAACAATTTGACTACGGACTTGAATTAATCATTGAAAGTTTATAAGTTATTATAACAATATCAACACTTTGCTAAAACATAGCCAAATATTAAAATTTACACACCATAAATCTAGTTTGTAATGAATTTAGAGTTCCTATTAATTCACTAACTTCAGGAGGCACTTTTAAATTATTTTCTAAAATACACCAAGAAATTTTATTTACTAAACTAGTTATTAAAGGTACATGATTATCTTGAGTATTTAATTTATTATTATATTCATTTAATAAATCAATTAATGGTTTATGATAATTAATATCTAAGTTTTTTAATGTATTTTCTATAGCGTTTATAGCTTTTATACTTTTTTCTTTAGAATTTTTCATTTATTTTCACCTCTATATAAAATTTATATCCAATACTTGGTGCAACTTTCTGTCCTTCTTTTTCCCTTCTTGCCCTAAGATCTTCATCTGATCCTTCAACAAGTTTGTTCATATAAGTTACTCATGAGAAGCCTAAGTAAATTTTAGCTACTGAATTCATAGTTTTTTTAAATTCTTATCATTACCTCCTCAATTTAAATACTAATATCAGTATAATAGTCTACTATTATGACCTAACTACTTAGAAATATTATACCATTAGGTAGAATGTTTATAAACTTATATATTATACCAATATATAAAACTTTAGCACAAAACTATCACAATAAAGTATACCTCATTGTGATAGTTGCCATATATAGCCTCGTATTAGTAGATTCTCTATATATATAAATAGTATATAATGGTACAATATTGTCAAACAATAAGACGCAATTGTAGATTATTGTACTGGTGCTATAATAAATATTTTCAATTATTTTAATATGCAAAAAAGATATAGGATGAATAGTAATATTAAATCATCACTCCTATATCTATAATACTTTATTTAAAAATGAACCTGTGATATATACGATAAATAACTTTATATTATATCTCAAAGGCTCATTTTTAGATGTATGAATTAGTTAATAAAATTCAAAATCTAAATCTTTTGTTGTGCAGATGTAACTGTTATCTCTAACACTCTAGTTAAAAAAGAGAACTTTTCTTTCAT
>NZ_FOMG01000042.1 GCF_900112485.1 Clostridium uliginosum | reverse complement strand
TTTGTTCATATGCCTTAGCGAAATTTTTCTAGTCTTCTTTAATAAATGTTATTTCTATTTCTTTGTTATTACTTCACTTGGTAATTCTGAGACAGTCCTTATTAAATTTTTAGAAAAAATGAGAATTAACTTAAATTTTAAATTTAGATACTTCGTTACTTAATTGCTTTGCACTTTTTTGTTTTATATATTTTTAATAAGTAATCATTTGTAATGTGAAGTTTTAAGAGGTCCAAAGAATAATTCATTAGAAGATGAGTATAAATGTAATAATGAAGATGAGTTTATTAAAACGTTAGGTAATAGTTTATAATCAAAAATTGCAAAAAGAATTATAAAAAATTCATAACATAAAATCAAACTATAAAAGAATGTTTGAATAATCTATCATATATACATATATTTTTTGGGGGGAGATCAAAATAGAAGATAACAAGTTTGATGATAAATTGAATTTATTAAATAAAATATCAGGACAGTTACGAGATAATTTTAGATGTGGCAGTAGAGTAGAAGAAAATATAGAAAATATGCCAGATGAAATTTTTTTTTCGTTATTAGATACCGTATTTACCCTCGTAGAATATAAGGGGGATATTGCTAGTATGGTAAAAAAAATTCCTAATGCTCGTATTTTTATTGTGGATAAAAATCGTGCAATATTAGCAATTAGAGGAGATGTACAGGAAGTAGTTGATGAACTTTTTGATGTAATTATTTATGTTAATCCTAGTTCACTTTATACATTGTGTGATATTTCACCAGTAGAAGCATCGGGGGCAACTAGCTTTTATAATAGTGTTTACTTACCACTAAACGGGTCAGGGGTTATTGTAGGTATAGTTGATACTGGTATAGATTATTTAAATGAGGAATTTATTAATGAAGATAACACTTCAAGAATTTTAACTATTTGGGACCAACTTATACCTACTGGAAAAAAGCCAGAAGGGCAGTTCGTAGGTAGTGAATATACTAGAGAAGAAATAAATAAGGCTATTAAAGCCAAAAAAGATGGGCAGGATCCTTATTCAATAGTACCTTCGAAAGATGAAAATGGCCATGGTACAAGCATGGCATCAGTTGTGGGAGCCAGAGGTGCAAATCCAGCAGTTATAGGAGTAGCACCAAGATGCGATTTTGCTATTGTAAAATTAGGAACTAGTCCTCCAAAATTAAATGATCAGTTAGGAGTGTACGGTAATGCACTTACTTTTTCAACTTCAGTTTTATTTTTAAGCATGAAGTATTTATACGATTTATCTTATAAGCTAAAAAAACCTATTGTAATACTTTTACCTTTAAGTGGAGTTAGAGGTGCACATAATGGACTAGCCGTTAATGAGAGATATATAGATGAGATTTCAAAGGTGAGAGGAATAACTGTAGTTGTGCCAACTGGAAATCAAGGAGATGCAGATAATCATGTTTCTGGAAAAATAGTTAAAAGAGGTGATATTCAGAGTATTCAGGTTAAGGTAGATAAAAATCAAAAAAATCTAAATATTGAAATATGGATTTCTAAACCTGATAAATTTGCTTTATCAATTGTTTCTCCTTCTGGAGAAATAATTAGCAGAATACCACCTAGTCTTAATAAAATAACAGAAATTAAATTCCTATATGAAAGTACTATAATATATGTACAATACTCTATACCGGAAGTATTAACTGGTGATGAAAAAATTACAATTAATGCTAGAAATATAAGGGAAGGAATTTGGATATTTCAACTTATAGGAGAATTAGTTGTAACAGGGGATTATGATGCATATTTGCTTCAGAGAGAATTGCTGGCTCCAGGTACAAAATTTTTAAACCCAAATCCATATGAAACATTAACTATTCCATCAACATCATCATATGCAATATCGGTTGGGTATTATAATCAAAATAATAATTCCAATGTAACAGAATCAGGTAGAGGATATACAAGAGATGGTAGAGTTAAACCCGAGGTAGTAGCAGGTGGAGTAAACGCTTTAGTAACTGCAGTAGGTGGTGCAACACAAGTTATCAGTGGATCTAGTGTAGCAGCAGCAGTGGTAGCGGGATGTTCAGCACTTATATTTCAGTGGGGAATTATAAATGGAAATGACAAAAATTTATATGCCACAAAAGTTAAGACTTATTTGATAGCGGGTACATCAAAGCGGGAAGGTGACATATATCCTAATCCACAATGGGGATATGGTATGGTTAATATAAAGGGAGTCTTTGATAATATTAGATTAAAAATTAATGAATTTAGAGGCAATGATGATGAGTTTTTTAGAATAGAAGAAAGTACTTTTGCTACCATAGAATATCAAGGAGATATTGCTAATGCTATAGAAAAAAATCTTAATGCTAGAGTTTTTTTTATTGATGAAAAACGTGCAATAATAGTAGTTAAAGGGGATGTAAATGAGGTAATTAATAAACTGTCTGATGTAAGTATTCATGTAATTCCTGATCTTACAGATGAGGAATTTTTTGGGATAGCACAATTCACTTTCGCTACCATAGAATATCAGGGAGATGTTGCTAGCGCTGTAAAAAAAATTCCCAATGCTCGTGTCCTTATCCTTGATAAAAAGCGTGCATTGCTAGTAATTGCAGGAAGTATACAGGATGTACAGGACGTATTGGATGAACTCTCTGATGTAATTATTTATGCAGTTCCTACTGTATTGCATACGTTATGTGATATTTCACCAGTAGAATCATCGGGAGTAACTGCGTTTCATAACAGTATTTATTTACCATTAGACGGACGGGGCGTTACTATAGGTATAGTTGATACTGGTATAGATTATTTAAATGAGGAGTTTATTAATGAAGATGGTACATCAAGAGTTTTGGCTATTTGGGATCAAACAGTTACTGGTGGAAAAAAACCTGAAGGTCAGTACGGAGGCAGTGAGTATACGAGAGAAGAAATAAATAAAGCAATTAAGGCTAAGAAGGAAGGTCAAGATCCTTATAAAATAGTACCATCTAAGGATGAAATTGGACATGGTACTAGTATGGCATCAATTATAGGAGCTAGAGGTGTCAATCCAGAAGTTAGAGGGGTAGCACCGAAATGTAATTTTGTTATTGTAAAGTTATATCGTGCACCATTAACAGTATTAGATGATTTTGGGGTGTACGGAAATGTAGTTACTTATACAACTTCAATTTTATTTTCAGGTATTAAGTATTTATATGATTTATCTCGTAAGTTAAAAATACCTATGGTAATACTTGTACCTTTAGGTACAAATAGTGGTCCTCATAATGGACTAGCCTTTATTGAGAGGTATATAGATGAGATTTCAAAGGTGAAAGGTATAACTGTAGTTGTGCCAAATGGAAATCAAGGAGATTCAGATACTCATACATCTGGGACTATAACTGAAACAGCTGATACTAAGAGTATTGAGCTTAAGATTGATAAAAGCCAAAAAAATATAAAATTTGAAATTTGGATTTCTAAACCAGATAAATTTTCATTATCAATTATTTCTCCTTCTGGAGAAATAATTGAGAGAATACCACCTAGTCTTAATAAAGTAACAGAAATTAAATTTTTATATGAAAGTACTATGATATATGTAGAATACTCTATACCGGAAACATTAACTGGTGAGGAGAGAATTACAATTAAAGCTAGAAACATAAGGGAAGGAACCTGGACGTTTAAACTTACAGGGGAACTGGTTGTAACTGGGAAATATGATGCTTATTTAATTCAGAGAGAATTGTTGGCTCCAGGTACAAAATTTTTAAACCCAGATCCATATGAAACATTAACCATTCCATCAACATCATCATATGCCATATCTGTTGGGTATTATAATCAAAATAATAATTCCAATGTAACAGAATCAGGCAGAGGATATACAAGAGATGGTAGAGTTAAACCAGATGTAGTAGCAGGTGGAGTAAATGCTTTAGTAACTGCGGTAGGTGGTGCAACACAAGTTATCAGTGGATCGAGTGTAGCAGCAGCAGTGGTAGCCGGATGCTCAGCACTTATATTTCAGTGGGGAATCATCAATGGAAATGATAAAAATTTATATGCCACAAAAGTTAAAACTTATTTAATAGGAGGCGCATTAAAGCGGGAAGGTGACATATATCCTAATCCACAGTGGGGATATGGTATGGTTAATCTGAAGGGAATTTTTGATAACATTAGATTGAAAATTAATGAATTTAGAGGCAATAATGATATAGTTATAAAAAAGCCAATAGATGAAAATGAGTATTATGTGAGAAATTTATTTATAAGATTACCTAGAGAGTAGTTAATTTAGAGCTCAAAATTCTCAATTATTAATTTTTATATTAGTGCATATATGGTTGAAGGGGGGATTAGTATAAAAAAGAGTAAGATTCTTAAAAAAAATTATAGACAGACTTCAAATGATGTTTTTACAGGAGAAAATGCAGCTTATGCACTGGTAGAATACAGTGGAGATATTTCTAAAGCTGTAAGTAAAATTACAAACACAAAGGTGTTTATAATCGATGAAAACACTGCATTGCTATCAGTTATAGATGCAGATATAGATGATATAGTTAGTAAACTATCTGATGTAATTACTTATAGAAATCCTGGATCCATATATACTTTGTGTGCTATTTCACCAGTGGAAGCGTCGGGAGCAGAGCAGTTTCATAACAATGAGTATTTACCATTAGATGGCTCAGGAGTTATAGTAGGAATAATTGATACTGGAATAGATTATTTAAATGAGGAATTTATAAATACAGATGGTACCTCAAGAATTTTAACTATCTTGGATCAAACTATTAATACAGGAAAAAGGCCTAGTAACCAGCCAATAGGAAGTGAGTATAGCGCAGAGGATATAAATAATGCAATTAAAGCTAATAAGGAGGGAAAAAATCCTTATGATATAGTACCTTCAAAGGATGAAATAGGTCATGGTACAAACATGGCAGGAATTGCTGCTGCTAGAGGTGCACGACCAGCACTTCTGGGAGCAGCACCAAAATGTGATCTAGCTATTGTAAAGCTAGTTCCTGCAAGTAAGAAATTAAAAGAGGAAAGTTATGTATATGGAGATGCACCAATCTATTCAAGTATTGCAGTATTTAGTGGAATAAAGTATCTATATGAACTTTCTATGAATTTAAAAAAACCGATTGTAATATTGATACCGCTAGGCTACAGTATGGGTGCTCATAATGGTTTGGCCTTTAACGAAAGATATATAGATGAGGTTTCAAGAATTAGAGGAGTAGCTGTTGTTGTACCAACTGGAAATGAAGGAGATGCAGATACTCATACATCAGGAGTAATAGCTAAAAATGGTGATCTTGCTAATATTGAGCTTATAGTAGATAAGAAACAAAAAAATTTAAGATTTGAAATATGGATTTCTAAACCAGATAAATTAACACTATCAATTACATCTCCTTCTGGAGAAATAGTTGATAGAATAGCGCCTGTAAATAAAAAGGTCACAGAAATTAATTTTATATATGAAAAAACTAAAATGTTTATTCAGTACCTTAAACCAGAAGAAATAAGTGGTGATGAAAAAATTAATATTACAGCTATTAATATAGCTGAAGGTATATGGAATTTTAAGCTTGTAGGAGAAATGGTTTCAGTGGGTAAGTATGATGCTTATCTACCACAGAAGGCAATAATTGCACCAAATACAAAATTTTTAAGTCCTAATCCAGATGGAACATTAATGATTCCATCAACATCAAGATATGCCATATCTGTTGGGTATTATAATCAAACCAATAATGCAATTGAAGTAGATTCAGGTAGAGGATATACAAGAGACAATAGAATAAAACCAGATATAGTAGCAGGTGGAGTTAATTCATTAATGACGTATGGAAAAGATGGTGACAAAATTATCAGTGGCTCTAGTGTGGCAGCAGCGGTAGTTACAGGATGCTGTGCACTTATATTTCAGTGGGGAATTGTTCAGGGTAGGGACAGATCAATGTATTCAATAAAACTTAAAACATATCTAATAAGAGGAACATCAAAAAGGGAGGGCGATGAGTATCCCAATCCACTGTGGGGGTATGGAAGTATCAATATGAAAGGTGTTTTTGATAACATAAGAGGATTAAAAAAGCAAGATAATAGAGCTGTAGAGGAACACCCAAATTATTTTTTTGATATAAGAAATAAGATTTTTTTGATTGAATATAAGGCTGATATAGTTAATTCTTTAAAGAGGTTTCCAAATACTGAGGTATTTATAATAGACGAAAAACGTGCAATAATCACAACACCTTATGAAATTTATGATGATGTGGTAAAGTTAACTCCGGAAATAGTTTATGTAGATTTGGACGATGCTTATACAACTTGTGATATTTCACCAGTAGAAGCATCAGGAGCTACTGTGTTTCATAATAATGTTTATTTACCACTAAATGGTTTTGGCGTAATTGTAGGTATAATTGATACAGGAATAGATTATTTAAACGAAGAGTTTATAAATGAGGATGGAACCACTAGAATTTTAACAATTATGGATAGAAGTATTCCAGATAACACATCTAAGTTTAAGTGTGCTGTATATAAACAAGAGGATATAAATAAGGCAATAGAAACTAAGAAGAGTGGTGGAGATCCCTATAAAATTGTGCCATCTAAGGATGAAATAGGTCACGGAACGAATATGGCAGGAATAATAGCTGCAAGAGGAGCTACACCCGGGCTAATTGGTGCAGCGCCTAGGTGCAATCTAGCCATAGTAAAACTTAACCCTGCATCTAAGGCTTTTAGAAATTATTATCAAATTTATGGAAATGAGCCTGTATACCAAAATCCAGGTATATTACTCGGCATAAAATATCTATATGACTTATCAGTTGAGCTAAAGAAGCCTATTGTAATATATATACCACTAGGTGCCAACACTGGTCCGCACAATGGACAAGCATTTATTGAAAAATATATAACTGAAATTTCTAACTATAATGGTGTAGCAGTTGTTGCTCCAACTGGTAATCAAGGAAATACGGATACTCATACTTCAGGAATAATAAAAAATAAAGGAGATGAGAGTATTGTAGAAATTCAGATAGGAAAAAATCAGCAGGATATACGTATTGAAATATGGATTTCTAAGCCAGATAAGGTAGCTTTATCAATAACATCTCCTACAGGTGAGGCTATTAGGAAAATATCTCCAAAGCTTAAATCCATGACAGATATTACTTTTTTGTATGAAGAAACTAAAATGACAATAGAATATTTTATACCTGAGGAATTAACAGGAGAGCAAAAAATAGTTATTATTGCAAGTAATATTAGAGAAGGTATATGGCAATTTAAACTTATAGGTGAGTTAATTGTAGTTGGAAAGTATGACATATGGTTATTACAAAGAGAGCTTTTAGCACCAGATACAAAATTCCTTAATCCTATTTCCACTACTACATTAACCACTCCAGGAACATCTAAGGGAGCAATAACTATAGGATATTACAATCAAAATAACAATTCAATTATACCTGAGTCAGGTAAGGGTTATACTAGGGATAATATGATTAAGCCTGATATTGCAGCAGGTGGAATTAATACTATTACAACTTCTGTAGGTGGAGGAACTCAAATTATTAGTGGCTCAAGTGTTGCAGGTGCTGTTACAGCGGGGGCATGTGCACTATTGTTTCAGTGGGGGATTGTTGATGGTAATGACAGTCCAATGTTTGCTATAAAATTAAAAACTTATTTAATAAGAGGAGCGAGCAAAAGACAAAGGGACGTTTATCCTAATCCGCAGTGGGGTTATGGTATGCTAGATATAAAAGGTGTTTTTGATAATATTAGAGGACTAAAAATAGAGGAAAATAGAGAAACACAATTAAATAAAAAAATAAATTATTTTTTGGAGCCGAATAATATTAATACCATTGTTGAATATAATGGAGATATAGTTAGTGCAATAAAGAAGTTTCAAAATTCAGATGTATATATAATAGATGAAAAACGTGCATTCATAGCATTACCATATGAAATAAATAGTAAGGTATTAAAGACAACGAAAGAAATAATTTTTGCAGATCCAGGCTCAGCTCTTACATTATGTGATATATCACCTGTAATAGCATCAGAGGCAACATTATTTCACAATAGCGAATACCTATCACTAGATGGTTCAGGGGTTATTGTGGGCATAGTTGATACTGGAATAGATTATTTAAATGATGAATTTATAAATAACGATGGAAGTTCTAGGATTATATCAATTTATGATCAAAATGTTGAAAGTGATACTATACAACCAGAAATTATAGCAGGGACTGTATACACACAAGATAATATTAATAAGGCAATACAAGCAAAGAAAAATGGTGGGGATCCTTATGCAATTGTACCATCTAAGGATGAAATAGGTCATGGAACAAAAATAGCAGGTATTATAACAGCAAGAGGTGCTAATCCAGAACTTATAGGAGTAGCGCCCAAATGTAGTCTAGCAGTTGTAAAGCTTAGAACAGGTAATAAGGTTTTTAGACAAGTTTATGCACTTTATGGAAATGAAATTTCATATAAAAATACTTCAGTATTTTTAGGTATGAAATATTTATTTGATTTAGCATCTAAATTAAATAAGCCTATTATAATATATATTCCATTAGGTACAAATATGGGTGCTCATACTGGAGAATCCTTGGTTGAAAGATATTCAGATGAAATTTGTAAAAATATTGGAGTTGCAGTAGTTGCCCCAACTGGTAATCAAGGAAATACTGCAACTCATACTTCAGGAACAATAAAAAGTTCAGGAGATATTGGCATTATAGAACTTAAGATAGGAGAAAAGCAGAAGGATATACGTATTGAAATATGGGTTTCAAAGCCAGATAAAGTAGCGCTATCAATAACGTCTCCTACTGGTGAGGTTATTAAAAGGATACCTCCAAAGCTTAAGGAAATTATAGATATTACGTTTGTATATGAAGAAACTAAGATGACAATAGAATATTTTATACCAGAGGAAATAAGTGGAGATCAAAAAATAGTTATTATGGCAAGAGATATTAGAGAAGGTATATGGCAATTTAAGCTTATAGGAGAATTAATTATAGTAGGAAGATATGATGCATGGATATTACAGAGAGAACTTATAGCACCTGATACAAGATTCCTTAGACCTAACCCATATATCACATTGACTCTTCCAGGAACATCTAGTAGTGTTATAACTGCAGCATACTATAATCAAAATAATAATTCAATCGTACCAGAATCAGGAAGAGGGTTTACAAAAAATGATGTGATTAAGCCTGATATTGCAGCTGGAGGTGTTAATGCTAAGACCACTTCGGTAGGTGGAACCACTGCAATTATTAGTGGCTCAAGTGTGGCAGGTGCTGTTGTCGCAGGAGCCTGTGCATTACTATTTCAATGGGGAATTATTGATGGTAATGATACTACAATGTATGCTGAAAAATTAAAAACATATTTGATAAGAGGTGCTCAGGAAAGACCAGGAGACGTATATCCTAATCCACAATGGGGATATGGAAGGCTTAGTTTAAAAGGCATTTTTGATAATATTAGGTTGGCAAAAGATAATAAAGTTATTAATTATAATAGGGAAAGAGAAAAACCAAGGAATGAATATTATGTAGGTAATTTATTTATAAGGTTACCTGAAAATTACAATACAGATTATCTATAAGCTAATAAGCCTCTTGTAAGTTGAGAAACCAATAAAACTATACAAAAGGCTTATAATTTCTAGTTTAGGCACATGAAAGAAAATAACTATTAGGATTTAAATAGCAATATGTTTTAATAAGTTGAATATAATAATTAGTAATAGAATAATTAAATGGGTGGTCAGTTATGTATTTATCTATACCAAAAACTTTTTTGGTACCAGTTTGCTATTTAGAAGAAGATATTCTAAATAACGAACTAGTACCAATATTAAATGAATGTAATTCTGATATTGATTTTATAAATAAAATTACAAATAGAAAGCAATTAGTAATAGGTATATCTTTACCAAGTGAAAAAGATCCAATATGGAGTGGCTATAAAGAATACATGGAAAAATATGCTGAATCCCAAGGAGCTATTGTAAAAGTAGAAAATGCTGACAATAATGCAGAGAGGCAAGTTTCACAAGTAGAAAATCTAATATCACAAGGTATAGATATATTAATTATTGCACCCGTAGATTCAGTAGTTGCATCATCTATTGTTGAAAAGGCTCATAAAGCAGGGATTAAGGTAGTAGCCTTTGATAGAATTATAGAAAATAGTGATTTAGATATGTATATTTCTACTAATGGCACAAGAATTGGAGAACTTCAAGGGCGATTTCTTACTCAAAAAGTTCCAAAGGGGAATTATATTATTATGTCAGGAGATCCTAGGGATAATAATGCTAAATTATTAAAGGATGGAGCAATGAAATATATACAACCACTAGTTAATAAAGGAGATATAAAAATAGTTACAGATGCAGCGGTAGATGATTGGGACCCAAAGAATGCTTTTAAAATAGTGGAAGAGTCTTTAATTGCTAATAACAATAAAATTAATGCTATATTAGCACCAAATGATGGTACAGCAGGTGGGGCAATTGAAGCATTGCAAGCGCAAGGTTTAGCAGGTAAGGTTGCAGTGACAGGACAAGATGGAGAATTAGCTGCACTTCAAAGAATAGTTCAAGGAACTCAATTAATGACAGTATTTAAAGATCCTAAAAAATTAGGTAAGGCTACTATAGATACTGCAATAAAAGTAGCTAATGGGGAAAGTATAGATATAAGTGGTACGGTAAATAATGGTAAAATATATGTCCCTTCAATTTTTGTTACACCAATAGCTATAGATAAAAACAATATAGATAGTGAGCTTATAGACAGTGGATATTTTAAGAAAGAACAGGTTTATAAGATGTAATGTAACTAATGTTCAATTTGGTACACATTATGTCTTAATTAAATAATATTTTATTTAGTTGTACTTAATGTGTCCACTGTTTTATATTAACAACATTAGCAGTATAGGTATTTTTTTATATTTTATTATCTGTGTTAACTATTTATAATTGCGTTTATAGTAATTTGCATATTGTTACTTAATCTTGAATCTTTTAATAGTACCATTGAAATTAGATCAAGAAGATACATTGTTGAAAATTGTGAGTTTATAAATCTATTTTTATCAATAAATTTAGCATTATAAACAGTAAACTTTATATCTGAGTATTTAGTGATAGTACTATTTTCAAAACTTGTGATAGAAGCAACTGTAGCATTATTATCTTTAGATATTCTTAGTGCTTGAATAACTTCCTCTGTTTCACCTGAAATTGAAATACCAATGACTAAATCATCTTCTGAAACAATAGAACTATTAATTATCATCATATGAGAATCAGAAATACAATGAACATTAAATCCCATTCTTAATAATCTCTGCATCATTTCTGTGCCAGTTAATCCAGAACTGCCTACACCATATATGTATATTGTTTTAGCATTTTTTATTTTATTAACTATTTTAAAAATAGATTCTTTGTCAATTAAGTACTTAGTTTTTTCTATAACTTCATTATAATATTGATAAACATATGAGAATATTCCATCTTCATTAGGGATATCAGTTTCCACTTTATTAGAACTTAGTTTCATTTTCATGTCTACAAAGTTTTCACAACCGATTTTTTTTGAAAATCTTGTAATAGTAGCCCCGGAAGTTCCTGTGTTTTTTGCAAGTTCTGTAATATTGATATTTTTTAACATATCACCATGTTGCAGAATATAATCTGCAATAGATTTTTCTTTATCAGAAAAACTATTATATATTCTCTGTATTTCGCATAAAACGTCCACTTAAAAACCTCCAATATAATTATTAATGTCATTATATAATATCACATTCTATTCTTTAATTAAATAAAAGAGATAGAGATTGGGAAAAATCTCTATCTCAATATATAAATTTTGGAATTATAGTGCTTTTATTATTTCATCATTGAATTTTTTTGTTATGAGTTGAGGTCTAGTGATGGCACTACCAACTACGACTGCATATGACCCATTAGCTAATGCTTTTCTAGCTTTCTCAGGGGTATCGAAGTTACCTTCAGCTATTATTGAAGCCTTACATTTTTTTACTAGAATATCTAGTACATCAAAGTTATTTAAACACTTTGATTGATCTGTGTAGCCAACTAGAGTAGTTCCAATATAATCAAAGCCTAGCTCATCAGCTCTTATACCTTCTTCAGCAGTAGATATATCTGCCATGAATTTTTGTGAAGGATATTTTTCCATAATTTCTTTTAAAAAGTCAATATTTTGGTTTATTGTAGCATCAACAGCGACAACATCAACACCAGAGTTTACAAGGGCATCAACTTCTTTCATTGTTGGGGTTATATATGGAATCATATGGGGGTAATCTTTTTTTATTATTCCAATTATAGGTAAATCAACCTCTTTTTTTATTGCAATTATATCCTCAACTGTATTAGCACGGATACCTACTGCACCTCCTTCTTTAGCTGCCACTGCCATTCTACTCATAATGTAAGAACTATGTAGTGGTTCAGTTTCTAGTGCTTGACATGATACGATTAATCCTCTATTCATTACATTTACTCCTTAATATTATTCTTGTCCCATAATTTCGTTAATCTTTTGCTTTAGTGGATCTGCCATTGCTCCGAAGATAGCTTGTATTCCACCTTTAACTTCTAAGACAGCAGTAGCACCTAAAGCTTTAATCTTATCTTTATCAACTTTGCTTACATCTTTAACGGCAACTCTCAATCTTGTAATACATGCATCAACATCATCTATATTTTCTTTACCACCTAAAGCAGCTAATATTTCGACCGCAGTTTCATTCATAGTTTCTTTAGTAACTACTTTAATTTCTTCACCTTCTGGTTCTCTACCAGGAGTCATAACATTAAACTTGGTAATTAGGAATCTGAATGTGAAGTAGTATAATGCAGCCCAAGCGATTCCAATAACTATTACATAAATCCAATTAGTCTTTTCATTACCTTGAAGTATACCAAATAATGAGAAGTCGATTAATCCACCGGAGAATGTATTACCAATTGAAATATTTAATATATCCGCTAAGAAGAATGATAACCCATCAAATACAGCATGAACAACGTATAACCAGGGAGCAACGAATAAGAACATAAACTCGATTGGTTCTGTTATACCAGTAACAAATGAAGTTATTGCAGCACCTAAGAATAAACCACCAACTAGTTTTCTTTTATCTTTAGCAACACAGTGGTACATAGCTAAACAAGCAGCTGGTAAACCAAACATCATTGTTGCAAAACGACCAGCAAAGAATCTTGTTCCTTCAGTAAATAATCCAGTATGGCTTGGATCTGCTAATTCAGCAAAGAATATGTTTTGTGCTCCAATAACAGTTTTACCAGATACTTCTGCAACTCCACCTAATTCTGTATACCAGAATAATGGGTAAATCATATGGTGAAGTCCTACAGCACCAGTTAATCTTAATAAGAAACCATATAAGAATGTTCCTAGAGGTCCTAAGTCAGCGATTGCTGTACCAGCAGCAACTAGCCAGTTTTGGAATGTAGGCCAAATTAGGAAAAATATTGCACCAACACCTATTGCAGCAAATGAAGATATTATAGGTACGAATCTTGATCCGCCGAAGAAACCTAAAATAGCAGGTAATTGAATATTGTGATATTTATTATGTAAATAAGAAACAAGTGATCCAATTACAATAGCACCAACAACACCTGTATCAATTGATTTAACAGATGGGTTAAAAGCACCAATCATACCTTTAATTGAAGCATTCATAACTAAGAAAGCTACAGCACCCGCTAGGGCAGCAGTACCTTTATCTTTTTTTGCAAGTCCTACTGAAAGACCAATACACATTATTAATGCTAAGTTTGCAAATACAACATCACCAGAAGATGACATTATTGAGAAAATACCTTGTAACCAATGGATATTTAAAAATGGATAAGCTTGGACAGTGTTTGGGTTTGATAAAGCTCCACCGATACCAAGTAATAGACCAGCAGCAGGTAGAATAGCTATCGGCAACATAAATGATTTTCCGATTTTTTGCAGTTGTTTAAACATTTTTGTACCTCCTTTTAAATTAATGAAAAATATTTTTATAATTTCCACACGTAAGAAAATGATTTTCTTATGTGTATGTTTACATATTATCACGAAAATAATTTTTAAACAATATAAAAATATAAAAATTATTTTCATAGATAAATATAAGGGAGAAATCCACCTAGTAATATAGTATGTATATTATGATTACATATGTTATCTGCTGGACTGGGAAAAGAATATATGAAAACCAAGATAAAACACTAATAAAAGGATTAAGTATATATATTTAGTTTATGTTAGAAAATCCTCATCAGTTTAGGGCTATTTTAATGAATGATATTAAAGAGGTAAAAGACAAAGTGAATTGTTAGTAAAAATAAAATCTAGTTTTGTCGAAAACGTATACAAACATAAAAAAATCCTATATTATTTTAATATAATTATTAAATATAAAAATATAGGAGGTGGATTTTATGTCAGAAAAAAAAGATAAACAGATTCTTTGGTACACCTTAGCATTTATGGCATTTTCAGCTGTATGGGGATTTGGTAATGTTATTAATGGCTTCTCTGAATATAATGGTCTTAAGGCAATTATATCTTGGATTATAATTTTTGCTATTTATTTTGTACCTTATGCTTTAATGGTAGGTGAATTAGGATCTGCATTTAAAGACTATGGTGGAGGAGTAAGTTCATGGATTAATGAAACTATAGGACCTAAAGTTGCATATTATGCTGGATGGACATATTGGGTAGTTCATATGCCTTATATTTCACAAAAGCCATCAGGTTTTATGATTGCAACAAGTTGGGCTATTTTCCAAGATAAAAGAATTAGCAATATGGACACAAAAATACTACAATTATGTTGCTTAGTAATTTTTTTAATTGCACTTTATATTGCCTCAAAAGGATTAAATCCATTAAAAAAATTAGCGACACTTGCAGGAACATCTATGTTCATAATGTCTATTTTATTTATTGTTTTAATGATCGCAGCACCTGCAATTACAGATGCACATTTAAATTCTATAGATTGGTCACTTAAAACATTTATGCCAACTTTTGATATCAAGTTTTTGACTAGTTTATCTATTTTAGTATTTGCAGTTGGTGGTTGTGAAAAAATTTCACCTTATGTTAATGAAATGAAAGATCCTGAAAAAGGATTCTCAAAAGGTATGATTGCACTAGCAATTATGGTTGCTGTATGTGCAATTTTAGGTACTATTTCACTTGGAATGATGTTTGATTCAAATAATGTTCCTAAAGACTTAATGACCAATGGTGCATATTATGCATTCCAAAAGTTAGGTGAATATTATCATTTAGGCAATTTATTTGTAATTATATATGCAATAACAAATATGATTGGACAATTTGCAGTATTGATTATATCAATTGATGCACCTTTACGTATGTTACTAGGTAGTGCAGACAAGCGTTTTATTCCTGAAAAATTTTTTGTAAAGAATAAGTATGGATCATATACAAATGGTAATAAACTCATTTTAGTTATTGTTTCAATTTTAATCATTGTACCAGCTTTTGGTATTGGAAATGTAGATGAATTAGTTAAGTGGTTAGTAAAATTAAATGCTGTATGTATGCCACTTCGTTATTTATGGGTATTTGCTGCATATGTTGCATTGAAAAAAGCAGGAGAGAAATTTAATTCAGAGTATCATTTTGTAAAAAATAAAACATTAGGTATGATACTTGGAGCATGGTGCTTTGCATTTACTGCTTTTGCATGTATTGGTGGTATGTACTCTAAAGATCCATTTCAATTAACAATTAACATTATAACACCATTTATACTACTTGGTTTAGGTTTAATTATGCCATATTTTGCAAAAAAGAATAATCAACAGTAATTTCTAATTTAAAAGAAGTGCTTTTTTAAGTACTTCTTTTTTGTGTATATTTAAATAAAATTCGTGTAAAGTTATTAATCACCAAGTACGATAATAAAATACAAGTGTTTTTTGTCGAAAAAAGAAAAATACACTATGTCGGAGTATTATACTACAATATCAATATCACTTAAAACGTAACTAAAGAAAAAAGTTAAGGAGAGAAAAAAATGAACGATAAAAGAATAAATTTTTTTGGGATGAAGGCTAAACTTGTTTCAAGTTTAGTTGGTATATGCTTAATACCACTTATTATATTTAGCTTAATAAGTTATTTTAAGTCAGCAGGGATAGTTAAGAAAAATTTAGAAATATCAAGTCAAGAAAATTTAAATCAAATAAGTAAGATGTTGGATAATTATTTTATGTCTATAGAAAATCCTATAAATATCTTAAGTACAAATAATAATTTTAAAGATATAGACAAAGGCGGTGACAATGAGGCATTAATTAAAGAAAGACTTAAAGATTTGAAAAATTTAGATAAGGATATAATGGGTACATATTTTGGTACAGAATCAGGTAAGTATATTAATTATCCTGAAGAGGCTATGAGTAGTGATTATAACCATAAAACAAGACCTTGGTATAAATTAGCTTTAGATAAAAAAGGACAAGTGGTTATAACAGATGCTTACGAAGATGCAAGTACAGGAAAATTAGTAGTAACATTTGCAAAAACTATAGAAAATCAAGGTAACATAGTAGGTGTTATAGCTTTAGATTTATCATTAGATAATTTGACAGAGGGTTTATCATCAATAAAAGTTGGAGAAACAGGATCAATATATATAGCCAGCAAAGATGGAAATATGATAAGTCATAAGAATAAAGAATATATAGGCACAGATGTAATAACAAAACAAAGCTATTGGAATGAGGCAAAAGTTAGTACAGCAGGTGTTGCTGAGTATAAATTTGAAGGAGAAAATAAGTTAGCTGTATATAAAGATAATGATATGACTGGATGGAAAATGTTTGCATCGTTAAATGCAACAGAAATAACCAAAGATACTAATTCTATTATGACGTTAATGATTATAATGGCAGTAGTAGTAGCTGCTATAGCTATAATTATAGCAATGATTATTAGTAAGGGAATACTTAAAAATTTAAATACTTTAAAAGAAGCCTTTTCAAAAGCTGCAAATGGTGATCTTAGTAATGGTGTTGAAATTAACTCAAAGGATGAGTTTAAAGAAATGGGAGAAAACTTTACTTACATGATAAAGAATATATCAAATCTTGTTAGTAATGTTAAAAAGTCTTCTAATATAGCATTACAAACATCAAGCCAATTAGCATCTATGTCAGAAGAAACTAGTGCATCTTTAGGTGAAGCTTCAAATGCAGTTAATGAAATAGCTCAAGGTGGTACAAAACAAGCACAAAACGCATTAAATTGTGTAGAAAACATGGATGATTTATCTAACAGATTAAATAATGTTTCTAATGCAACAATGGAACTGTCAAATACTTCTGATAGTACTAAAGAGTTAAGCACTAATGGACTTGAAATGGTACATACTCTTATAGAAAAGTCTATGAGAACTAAAGATGCATCTATTGAAGTTGGAAAAATTGTTATAGATGTAAATAAAAATATGGAAAAGATAAATAAAATATCTGAAACAATAGCAGGTATAACAGGGCAAACAAACTTATTGTCATTAAATGCTTCTATAGAGGCAGCAAGAGCAGGTGAATCCGGAAAAGGTTTTGCGGTTGTAGCGGAAGAAATAAGAAAACTTGCTGATGAATCAAATAAGTCGACAGAAGAGATTAAGAAAATAATAGAAATAATTCAAGATAAATCAAATATTGCAGTTAATGCTATTGAGGAAACTAAAGATATTGTTGAAGAACAAGAAATAGCTGTTTCTAAGACAGAAGAAATATTTAGTAGTATAACAAAGCAAGTAACGACTTTAATAGATAAGATTCAAGAAATAAAAGAATCTACAATAGATATAACAAGCAGAAAAGAAGCGGTGTTAACTGAAATTGAAGAGATATCAAGTATATCTGAGGAAACAGCATCTGCTAGTGAAGAAGTTTCAGCAGCTACACATGAAATAACAGGTTCTATGGTTGAATTTACAAAGTGTGCAGATGAGCTTCAAAATACGGTTAAAGAATTAGAAAATGAAATAGGTAAATTTAAAATCAAATAATAAGACTTGTTATTTATTTTAATATGCCTAATATATATCCTCATCAATGCTTAATATAAGTGTTGGTGAGGATTTTTTATATTTATAAGTATTTAGAATAAAAAAATAGAGAATTATAATAGTAAGAAAATATATATCATACAGTAGTTTAAAATAATGAATTGTACTAGACCAATCAAGAAATTACGACAAATTATTCATAATATATTTGGAAATATTTTTAAAATTTATAAAATATAATAATATTTTTTAAATAATTTAAAATATTTTAAAAAAATAATTGACAATGAAAACGATATAGCTTATTATATTGGTATAGACCAATTGGTATATACCATAACAAGGATGTGAAGTAATGAAAAAGATAGATAAGAGTTTGAGCATACCATTACATACTCAACTATCTATAATAATTAGAGACATGATAGAAAGTGGAGAATTAAAAGAAGGTAATTATCTAATGCCTGAAAGAGAAATTTGTAAAATTCAAGATGTAAGCAGAATGACTGTAAATAAAGCTATATTAAATCTTGTTGCTGAAGGATTGTTAGATAGAAAACAAGGAAAAGGAACTTTTGTAGCATATAAAAAGAAAAAACATAGGTTCCAAAAACTACAAGGTTTTACTGAAGTAATGAATGAAAAAGGTTTTAGAGTAAAAAGTAAAATTTTAAAATTTAGTCTAGATTTTCAAAGTGATAGTATAAAAGAAAAATTAAATGTAAAAGATAAAAATACTTTAATCTACAAGATTGAAAGAATAAGATACATCGATGATGATCCTTTTGCATTAGAAATTGCATATATATTAAAGGATATGTGTAGTGATTTAAGTGAGAAATTAGTAGAAGAAAACTCATTATATAAATTATATAGGGAGAGATATAATCATAAAATAAAAAGAGCAGAACAAGTTATACAACCAATAATAATAAATAAGTCTAGCGCTAAACTTTTAAATCAAGAGGTGAATTCATTAGCACTTAAAATAGATAGAGTGGTTTATACAGATAAAGAGGAAATAATGGAATATACAAGCTCTATATTCTTAAGTGATAAGCATGAATATGAAGTAGTGCTACATGAAGAGTAAAAGTATTAGCTATTGAGATGAAATATGAAGGCTATGGTAAATGGAAAAATCATAATTTAAATTACAATATATGTATACAAATATATTTCCAATATAATACTTAAGTAATTATTAAAGTGAGTAATTATACTCAAATTATTGGGAGATATTTAGATAAAACTTATTTTTATAAGGAGGAACAACAAATGATTAAATTTTTACAACGTATAGGAAAATCACTTATGCTTCCAATAGCATGCTTACCAATTGCAGGGTTAATGCTTAGAATTGGACAACCAGATGTAATTAATGCCTTAAGTTTTATACCATTTTTAAAAACAATATTACCTTTCTTTGCTTCTGCAGGAGGTGCATTGTTTGATAATTTACCATTATTATTTGCTATAGGTGTTTCAGTAGGATTATCTGATGACCAAAATGGTGCATCAGGATTAGCTGGAGTTATCACTTACTTAACTTTAACTAATGTAACTAAACAATATTGGAGTATGAATTATGCTCCAGAAGTTGCTTCAACTTTAAAGATATCATTTTTAGGTGGTATACTTGCAGGTGTTATAGGAGGATTATCTTATAATAAGTTTAGAGGTGTAAAATTACCAGAGTCTTTAGCATTCTTTGGAGGAAGAAGATTTGTTCCAATTATGTCAGGATTGATTGCATTTGTAGTAGCAATACCACTTGGTATGATTTGGCCTTCAATCCAAAGTGCTTTAGGTAGTGCATCTATTGGAGTAGCAGGAATGGGTGCAATAGGTGTTGCATTATTCGGTATATTCAATCGTTTATTAATTCCAATTGGCCTTCATCATGTTCTAAATTCTTTCTTCTGGTTCCAATTAGGAGATTTTAACGGTGTCTCTGGAGACTTAAATAGATTTTTCCACGGAGATCCAAATGCAGGACACTTTATGGCAGGCTTTTTCCCAGTAATGATGTTTGGTATGCCAGCAATAGCACTTGCTATATACTTTGCAGCTAAAAAAGAAAAGAGAAAAGCAGTAGCAGGTATGCTTATTTCATTAGCTCTTACAGCATTCTTAACAGGCGTTACAGAACCATTAGAATTTTTATTTATATTCTTATCACCATTTTTATTAATAGCACATGCTTTATTAACTGGTTTATCTTGTTTTTTAGTAGATTCAATGGGAGTATTACATGGATTCACATTTTCAGCAGGATTCATAGATTATGCATTAAATTTCAATTTAGCAACTAAACCTTTATTAATACTATTAATAGGATTAGTAATAGGAGGACTTTATTTTGTAGTATTCTTTACATTAATAAAAAAATTAAATTTACCAACTCCAGGTAGAGAAGAAGATGATGACGATGAGTTCTCAGAAAATATATCTTTAAATTCTTCTGATGAGAACGTTTATAGAAAATATATAGAATATTTAGGTGGAGAACAAAACATAGTAAAAGTAGATAACTGCGCAACTCGTTTAAGATTAGAAGTAAAAGATGCAGCTTTAGTAGAGGATAAAAAATTGAAATCTATAGGTGCTAGAGGGGTAGTTAGATTAGATAAAACTAGCGTTCAAGTCATAGTTGGAACAAATGTTGAGTTTGTTGCAGATGGAATAAAAGACTTAATGAAGGCTAGAGCATAATTTTTAATATAAAGTGACTTTTATGAACCGACTCCTGTAAAGTAGACAGACGAAATAAATAAAAATATTGACTAACGCGATCAGTAAACTGGTCGCGTTTACTTATGCTATTTTCTGTTTCTTTAATTCAATATCAGCCCAATAAGCAATTATCCGTTTATTCTGTGGAATAGGATACTGTAATGGGGTATCTGTACTTAAAGCATCTTTTCGTACTTCCATTGGGGCTAGGTTATTAAATCTTTCTCCAGAAAGTGCCCGGTGGCTTTTTTTTACTAAGTCCAAGAGCAATACATATTTCTGCTGCAGAATTTTTACCACTCAAGTAATCCTCACAAGCTTTAATTTTTTCTTCGACTGTATATTTAGGCATAAAAAATTCCTCCAAAGTAGAATGTTTTGTGTATTTACACTGTCTACTTTAGAGGAATCATATCAAATTACGGCTCCTTTAAGTTGTTTAGGAACATGAAAGAAAATAATAGACAATCATATTGGTCTATTATTTGTTGAATATGCATTAATGAGAGAATATGTTAGAAATAATAGGAACCACAATAGGAGATGCTAAAGTTATAGAAAATTGTGGGGCAGACAAATAGAGTTTGTATTATGTTGACAGTATGGAAGTTATTGAATATAATCTAAGAGAAAAATTGGTTATAACATGTGTTTTTGCTTAATAGGGAATGAAGTGAAAATCTTCAACTATCTCAGTAACCGTGAAACTGACGAAATCTAAAAATGCCACTGAAAAATCGGGAAGGCTAGAGAGTAGGATGAAGTTAAGTCGGGATACCTGCTTGTTATACAAAACTAATATCATCTGAGGGTGGGATATTAGAGTAATTTGTATTTTTATTTACTAGAACTAAGGGATTTACTTTAGTTTTATTTTTATAGATTTATAAGAAATGATGTGTTTTTAGGCATACTCTCAAAAGGGTATGTCTTTTATTCTTTAGGAAATTATATTATGAAAGAAGTTGTGGATAACGCAGATTATATTTTTGTTTAAAGGTTAAGAAATAAAAACTAAAGAATAAAAAGAAAATATATTCGCCTGCCAGATTTTTCTCACATACGTTCGAAAAGGCAGATGCGTAAAAAAAATCGACGGCTCCACAGTCCAATGTCATTTAGATAAGGATTTATCCTTGTCAAGATCATCTAAGGATATTGAAAATATTCTTAGGTGACTTTTTTGTCTTACTATACATGCTA
>NZ_FOMG01000002.1 GCF_900112485.1 Clostridium uliginosum | reverse complement strand
GCGTGAAGCCTCCTTCAAGATGAGATTTCCCATAGCGTAAGCTAGTAAGACCCCTTGAAGACTACAAGGTTGATAGGTCAGAGGTGTAAGTATGGCAACATATTTAGCTGACTGATACTAATAGGTCGAGGGCTTGACCAATAATTAATTAAGTAAATATATACATTAGAGGAAACTCAAACTTATGTGCAATTTTGAAAGAACAATTCTTTCAGACAAAGGTTATTCCGCGATAGCTCAATGGTGGAGCACTCGGCTGTTAACCGATAGGTTGGAGGTTCGAGTCCTCTTCGCGGAGCCATTTTTGTATTTTAATATTAGTATAATATAGCCGATGTAATCGGCTTTTTTTATGTAATAAATTATTTTAACTTTATAGATTAAAGAAATTAAATTTTAAAAATCCTACTTATGTAATAGTTTTGTCACATAAGTATATAAGTAATATTGTATAATATATTTATAACATTATGGAATGAAGATATAGATTTTTTCTTAGAACGGGACAAACTGTTTTTTTATAGTGGTATGACTTGTATTGAAGTTAAAGAAAAGCTATAATTTTATAAAAATGAATTTTTTTAAGGTATCAAAAATGTTATATATACAATATATTGAATTATGGGGGAGCTTGTATAAATGAAAAATAATATTAATAATAGAAAAAGAAAAAATAATATAGACAAGCAAAAAAAACTTATAATATTTGGAATAGTAACTTTAGTAGTTGTATTAACAGGTGCATTATCAGCTCAAAGAATTTCTAAAAGAAATGAAACGGTAAAAGCTAGTGAAATAGTAAATGATGTTGATAATGAAAGCAATAAACCTGTGTTAGATAATTCAGGTTATTTACCATTAGGAGAAGATCCTTTTGCTGATGATGCAGCATTTGTAGAAAAGTACTTAAATCAACAAGCCAAAGGGCAAATGCCAGAAGGTGCAGATGGGAAGAAAGTAGTATATCTAACATTTGATGATGGCCCATCAGAAAATGTAACACCACAGATATTAAGCGTTTTAAAAGAGAAAAATGTAAAAGCAACATTTTTTACTGTAGGTAAATCAATAAATCAAAGTGAAGTTACAAAAAGTATGCTAAAACAAGAAGTTGAAGATGGACATGCTATAGGAAATCACACATATTCACATGACTATAAATATTTATATCCAAATCATACAGTAAGTGTTGAGAATTTTATGAATGATGTAGAAAAAAGTAATGAGGCACTTAGAGCAGTTCTAGGAAAAGATTTTTCAACTAGAGCTATTAGATTTCCAGGCGGGCACATGTCTTGGAAAGGACAAAAACCAATAGATGAGAAGTTTATTGAAAAGGGATATAATTATATTGATTGGAATTCTTTATCTAAGGATGCTGAAGGAAAACACAAGGTAGCATCAGAATTACTTGAACAAGTTAAACAAACTGTTGGAGAAAAAGAAAAGGCAGTAATATTAATGCACGATTGTTCTGACAAGGGAGAAACAGCTAAAGCATTACCAGAAATAATAGATTATTTAACTGAAAAAGGATATACATTTAGAACTATTAAATAAATTGATATTAATTAATGATTTGGGTTGAGTGTAATATTTTTATAATCAATATTGTTGTCTTAAAGTGATTAGAAAAGTTAAATATAGCTTAGATAGTTTTGTATGAAATGAAGTATTGTAATTTTATAAATAAGACAAAAAGAGGGACTGTTAAAGATAGTCTCTCTTTTTTTATAGGTAAATTATTATAAAATTTTTAGACTTTAAATTTAGTTTGGGGTTATAATTATCTTAGTGATTTTAAATTAATAGATGTAAAAATTAGCAGACTTAGAGCAAAAATAGAGAATGATCCTTCATCATCAAAGTTTATTTAAACAATTTTGGGGAAAGGATATAGAGGGAAGGATTAATAGACATGTATACTGGTCTATTATTTTTTTGAATGTGCCTTAGATTTGAGTTTCTTAAGAATGGATACTATTTATCTATATGAAAATTAGAAGAATTTAGATAAATAGTATGATAATATAGTAAAAGAGAATTAAAGATTATAGAAGGAGGAATAAGATGTTATCAAAAAGTATTGTTTCAGAAGTATTATCAAAATGTTTAATAACAGGGGGAGATTTTGCTGAAATATTTGAGGATGATTCAGTAAATAATGCCATATCATTAATAGATGGCAAGGTAGAAGATGCAATTGGAGGCAGAAGTTATGGTATCGGAATTAGGATATTTAAGGGGATAAAAAGTGTATATGCATATACCAATAATAATAGCTTAAGTAGTCTTTTAGACACAGCTTATAAAGCAGCTTTGGCATTAGGAGAAGTAAAGGAAGATAAATCAATATTACTTAATGAAAAGTCAATAAGCACAATACACCCGATAATATATTATCCCAAAGATATAGATTACAATAAAAAAATTCATATATTAAAGACTGCATATAGTAGTGCAAAAAATTTTAGTGAAGACATATCACAAGTTATTGCAAGTTATTCAGATAAAGATCAACATGTATTAATCGCAAATAGTGATGGATTATATGTAAAAGATAGAAGAATAAGAACAAGACTTGGAGTAAATGTAGTGGCATCAAAAGGTTCTGAAAATCAAACTGGTTTTGAAGGTCCAGGTAGATATAAAGGGATTGAAATGTTTGATGACGTAGATCCAGCATACCATGGAAGGGAAGCAGCAAGAATAGCTCATACTTTATTACACGCTAAAAATTGTCCAGCAGGTAACATGACTGTGGCTATAGATAATGGATTTGGAGGAGTTATATTTCATGAAGCATGTGGTCATGCATTAGAAGCAAGTTCAGTTGCTAAAGGAAACTCAATTTTTGCTAATAAATTAGGAGAGCAAATTGCATCAACTAAAATAACAGCTATAGATGATGGAACAATTCCAAATGCTTGGGGTTCATTGAATATAGATGATGAAGGTACTAAAACTAAAAAGAATATTTTAATTGAGAATGGTATTTTAAAAGGATACATGATTGATAAATTAAATGGAAGACGTATGAATATGAAACCAACAGGGAGTTCAAGGAGACAAAGTTATAAATATCAACCAACATCAAGAATGACTAATACTTATATAGAAAATGGGAATGATTCTCCAGAGGATATAATTAAATCTATATCTACTGGATTATATGCAAAGAAATTAGGGGGAGGCTCTGTAAATCCTGTAACTGGTGAATTTAATTTTTCAGTCCAAGAAGGATACTTAGTTAAGAATGGAGTTATACAGGAAGCTGTAAGAGGAGCAAGTCTTATAGGTAAAGGAAATCAAGTACTCATGGATATAGATATGGTTGGAAACAATTTAGAGTTAGCTCAAGGCATGTGTGGTTCATCATCAGGAAGTATACCAACTAATGTTGGTCAACCTATGATAAGAGTAAAACAAATGACTGTTGGTGGAAGATAGGAGGGGTTATTTTGGATTTTGAATTATTTAAAGAAAAACTATTTACAGAAGCTAAAAAAGCAGGATTTGATGAGTGTGAAATATATTATTTAGATAGAGAAAGCTTAAGTTTAAATGTTTATCAAAATGAAGTAGAAAAATATAATTTAAACAATACTTTTGGATTATCGTTTAGAGGAAAGATTAATGGTAAGATAGGTTATTCTTATACTGAAATATTAGATCAAGATGTTATTTTTATGCTTGTAAAAAATGCAAAGGATGGAGCATTATCTATAGAACATGATGATGTACAATTTATTTATGAAGGTGATAAAGAATATAAGGATATAGATTGTTATATAGAAGCATTAGACAATGTAAAATCTGAGGATCTTATCTCATTAGCACTAGATATGGAGAAAGAGTGTAAAAAACAATGCGATAAGGTAGTTAATTTTGGTGGATGTGGAATAGGGTATGGCAAGTCTAACTATGGAATAATAAATTCAAAGGGACTTAACTTAAAAAATAGAAATAATAGCTTAACAGCATATGTAGTGCCGATTATTAAAGATAAAGATGAAAAATATGATGGTATGGGATATGTTGTTGCAAATTCATTAGAAGAAGTAAAGCCTAGTGAATTAGCAAAACAAGGCTTAGATGAAGCACTTTCTAGAATTGGCGGAAGAAGTATTTCGTCTGGAAAGTATAAAATTATTATAAACAATGAAGCAATGGTTTCATTAATAGGAACATTTTCTTCTATTTTTAATGCTGAACAAGCACAAAAAGGTTTATCTTTATTAAAAGGAAAAGAAGGAGAAATTATTGCATCAAAAGTTTTAACTTTAATTGATGACCCTCATTTAAAAGATGGTTTTGCAACAACAGGATTTGATGATGAGGGAGTTGCAACATTTAAAAAAGAGATAATAAGTAATGGAAAATTAAACACATTATTACACAATTTAAAGACAGCATATAAAGCAGGAATAAAATCTACAGGAAATGGGTTTAAAGGCTCATATGCGTCACCAGTAGGAGTAAGCTCAACTAATTTTTATATTAAGCCAGGAGAAAAAACTTTAGGAGAAATTTGTAAAAAAATTAACAATGGGCTGTTGATTACAGAATTTGCAGGGCTTCATTCAGGAGCTAGTGCAATAACTGGAGATTTCTCTTTAGCTGCTAAAGGATTCATGATTGAAAATGGAAAGAAGAGCTTTCCAGTAGAACAAATTACAGTAGCAGGAAACTTCTTTACATTATTAAAAGACATAGAAGAAGTAGGAAGTGACTTGAAATTCCCAATGAGTAGTATTGGATGTCCTTCTGTAATCGTAAAAGAACTTTCAGTAGCAGGGAAATAATTTTTAAATTAAGTGTATAAACAGAAAAATAGAAGGGATAATTTATTATTCCTTCTATTTTTCTGTTTATCTGGAATAATCAAAGAATTTATGTAAAATTTAAAACTATTTGCGAAAATTATAAGTCTAATAGTTGTAAGAGAAAATAATTATTAGTTTATTTTTAATATACAGGAGGCAACAAGATGGAAGATAAGGTATGTTTAGCTATGGGAGGAGATGAAGAGGCTTTTACTTATTTAATAAATAGTAAGAAAGAGCAACTTTATAGAACTGCATTTGCTTATGTAAAGAATAAAGAGGATGCACTAGATATAATTCAAGAGACTGTTTATAAGGCTTATATATCAATAGATAAGTTAAAAGAATCTAAGTATTTTAATACTTGGCTTACTAGAATACTTATTAATAATGCTATAACTTTCATTAATAAAAATAGTAAAATAGTTTATTTAGAAGAAAATGAATTGAAAGATATGAGTCATTTAGAGAATAAATCAGATGAAAAACTGGATTTATTATATGCAGTAGATAAGCTAGAAGAAAAACTTAAGAAAGTGATTATATTAAAATATTTAAATGATTTAACTATAAGTGAAGTAGCTAAAGTTTTAGAAATTCCAGAAGGAACAGCCAAGACTTATTTAAATAAAGGACTAAGTAAACTTAAAATTCATTTTGGGAAGGAGCTAATTTAATATGAATGAAATAGATGAATTAAAAAACTCAATTGTAATACCTGATGAATTAGATTTAGCTATAAGAGATGGAATTGAAAGAGGAAAAAAAGAAAAAGATAAAAATGTAAAATCAAGAAAAAATAAAATCATAAAGAAGTTTGGATTGGTGGCAGCATCAATTATTATTTTAACAACTATTGTTAGTATAACAAAACCAGAACTAGTTCAAGCTATTCCCATAATTGGATCTATATTTAAAGATTTTAAATATGATGTTGAAGGAAATAAATTAAAGAATTTCGAGGAATTTTCAACTAGTGTAAACAAAACTATAGATAACAATGAGGTAAAGATAACAATTGACGATATAGCTATAGATGATAATATAGTAGCCATAACAATGACAATACAAGGAGATAATAATGATAAGTTTATTAATAAAGGTATTATGGGAGCACCAAAGTTAAATGGAGAGAGTGTAGGCTATAACGAGACAGATAAAAAAATTGATAATAATACTATGGAGACTGTTATATGTGGAAATATATCAGAAATGACTTTAGCAGAAAATATAGATGTAGAATTAAATATTGTTTGGGTTGGAGATGTTAAGGGACCTTGGGATTTTAAATTTAAAACTACTAAGAATGGTACTTCAAAGTATTCAAAAACTATAGATATAAATAAAAAGGTTTCATTTCCTACAGGGAAACTTGCTAATGAATTTAAAATAGAAAAACTAGTTATTAGTCCATTTGGAAATACATTAAATTATGGTGGTACTTATTATGAGGAAAATAAAGATATGAGGAATGGTGCTAACGATATTATTAGTTATAGAGTTACTGATGAAAATGGAAAAATATTAAATATAGATAATTGTGAAGAATGTGGTGATAAGAAAGGATATTCAGGAAAAATTAAAATATTAAGTGATTTATCGAAAACACAAATCATAACTGTCACTCCTATATTAAAGGAGATAGGAGATGATACAGAAGTTTTTAATGGAAAAGAGTGTCCAATATATCAATGTTCAATAAATCCTAAGGAAATGAATAGCAGTTCTCAAAAATTAGTAAAGAAAAGCAGAGAAACTACTGAAAATGAAAAGAAAAAGGGATATGCTTATGATACAGTAGATTATGTATACAGAATGTATAATGAAAATTTCGTACCTTTAGATCAATTAGTAAATCAAGAAATACAATTAAATAAAGAAACTAAAGCTATCATTAAGTCTATTGAAGCTACAGAAGAAAAAACAAAAATAACTATGAAAGTTGATGGGAATTATAAAGATGCCAAGATAGATTCAGTGGTGTTATTTAAGGAGGGTTATGCAGATACTAGTATAGAAGAAGACGGAGATAGAGCTAAAATTGAAGATCCAGAGAAGAATATAATAAGCATAGAACTAAAACCTGTAGATATAACCAAGAATTATAAAATAGCATTGCCTATAATTAAAGATTCTGTTATAGAAGATAAATATAGTATTAAAATACCACTCAAATAAGTGATAAATCTAATTGGTAAATTTTCTAAAAAAAGAAATATAGATAAACTTCTAATTTGAATTATACCTAAAACTAGAAATAAGGGGCATGCTTTTGTTAAGTGTTGCATTAGGGGATTTAGCTGTAGATATTTCTTCAGTAGTAGTAGTTTCATTTTTGCTTGTCCCAATATATATTGGGAGCATGCAGAAATGGTTCAACTTCTACTGTTAGAAATTCACAGCTAAATCCATCAGCAACCGGAACAAATGCATGACCCTTATTTCGGTGAGATATATACTAATTATGAGCGTAATTTGCACGTATCATCTTATCTGATAAATCTAGTGATTTTTTATAAATTTCTTTTTCTTTATCTGTAAGGTTTTCTCCACCTTTTATAGTTCCGTTAGTTAATACTGCAAATGATTTTTGAGTATTTAAAAGGTTTCTTCCGAAAGCAGTATCTTCATATTTTGATTTATCTACACCTAGCATATAAAGTAATGTTGGCATTACATCAATTTGTCCGCCATATACATCAAAAGTTTTACCTTCTTTAATTGATGAATCATAAATTACTAAAGGTACTGTTGGGTTACCAGTATTTAAAAACCAATCTTCTTTATTTGATAACTGTTCAACACTATTATTGTAGTATTTATGAACACCTGTATGATCTCCCATTATGGCAATAACAGTATTATCTAGCATACCTTCTTTATCTAATAAATCTATGAAATGACCTATTTGTTTATCTGTATAGTGAATACTTTCAAAATATCCACCTAATTCACTTTTATCTAACTCAGTATTAAGATTTAATTCTCTATATTCTTTTGGTAAATCAAAAGGACCATGACTAGTTAATGTTACAGTTAAAGCATAAAATGGTTGTGATTGTTGTTTTAACATTGGAACAACTTGTTCAAAATAACGTTTATCACTAATTCCCATACCTATAGCTTCATCTATGTTTAGAGCGTGGGAATCATTGAATTTATCAAATCCAATTCCAGTTAAACCACTAGCATAATTCCAAAAAGAACCTTTATCAGGATGAATAGCGATAGTACTATAATTTTCTTCTTCTAATATATTAGGAAGAGAATTATAATTGGTATTTGGATATCTAAAGAAAGTACTACCTCTTCTTAAAGGAAATAGGGAAGTATTAACCATCAAATCAGAGTCTGAGCTTGTTCCTTCATTAACTTGTTCAAAAACATTAGGAAAATAAAATGAATTTGATGTTAACTTGTTTAACACAGGAGTAATCTCTTGTCCATTAATAGTTCGTCCTATAACAAAATCTTCTAATGATTCAACTTGAATATATATTAAGTTCTTATTTTTGGATGTACCGAAGTAATTATTATCTGGAAGATTTTCTTTTTTTATTTCGAAGAATTCTTCAATATTAGACTTATCTTCTTTAGTTAGCTTGTAAGGTTTAGAGTCACGGTACACAGTATACAAGTCAAAAATGTGATAGCCAATAGGTGAAAAATATCTAGCAGTATTTGTTGGATCATAATTATCAAAAAGATACGCATCTTTCACTTTTGTATTATTTAAAATATGTATGTTAAAGGGTACATATCCTATGAATAATATTGGAATAATAAAAGTAAATAAAAATGTTTTAAAAGATCTTCTTTTTATGTTTTTATAAGAATTTCTAGTAAAATAAATGTATATTCCTAAAACTATAAAATCCAATATAAATAAAAAATCCATTGAACTAAACATTGAATATATAGCTCCAGATAAATTATCTAAATTTGCAGTTTGCGTTGCTATTAATATAGATGGAACAGTTAAGAAACCTCTGAAATAGCAAAGATCAAGCATAATAAGAGTAGTTAATAATATATCAATTATAAAAATGTAAATTATTCTACCTTTTCCTTTAAATAATAATGAAAAACTCAAGAATATTAAAACAAATGCTATATAATAATTGATGAAACTTTGAGCAGATGTATATCCAGAATTAAAATTGAAACTATAAGGATTTTCATTTGTAAGAAATCCTTGAAATATAATTCCTTTTAACACTATAGAAACCAAAGGAATTAAAAACAATATAAATCTGTTTACTGTATCTTTAGTTATATTTTCTCTGAAGAAGTAATTGATTTTGTCTTTAAAATAATCCATAAATTCACCTCAATTTAGACAATTTTAAGAAAAATAAGTATATTAATTTATTATTTCTTCTAATATTGTCATTATAATAATCAACATATTCTATTATACATAAATACATAAATCAAACAAGCCATATAAAATTAAACGTGATATAATAATGTTAAAGTATTAGATATAAGGCACATTCTTTGGTCTGTTATTTTATTTCATGTGTCTAAAACAAACTAGGGGGTAAATTATGAAAGAAATAGATTGTATAGGATTATCTTTTCCTAAAGCTATAAGAAAAGTGAAAAAATATTTCAATTCTATTGGAGAAGGTGAAGCCTTAGTAAAGGTTGATAATGAAACAGATAATGCTAATATTGCTAAACTTGCAATGAGTCAAGGTTATCAGGTAGAAATAAAAGAAAGTCAAGAATCTTTTAGTATTTGGATTGAAAAAAGAGGATGCCTAGAGGTTATAGATGAAAAAATCTTTTCAATATTAATAACATCAGATAAGTTTGGTGTAGATGAAAAACTAGGGAAAATTTTATTGGATGAGTATTTTAGTGCTTTGAGTGAAGCAACAAAACTTCCACAAAATGTTATGTTTTTAAATGAAAGTGTAAAAATATTTGCAGATACATCTAATAATGCTGAAAGGTTAGATAACATAAAGCTTTTATCACAAGAAGGTGTGAATATTTTAATACATCGTGGATCTTTAGAGTATTATAAATTAAATGTTTCAAATAACTTTACAGAAATTGTGGATATGTATGAAATAGTGGATATAATAAATGAATCAACAAATTTAATAAAATTATAATTTAGGTACATTAAAATAAATAACAAGTCAGTATGCTAGTCTATTTTGCGTCATACTGCGTCGATAAAATCACCCCATAGCCTGTTATGAGATGATTTTATCTCCTTGTCTGACATAAAGTGAAACTTTTCAGATGGAGTTTTATACTCCACCTGAATTTAGTTGAACTTATCTTAAGACAAAATATACGTCGTATCTTTGACTTGTTATTTTCTTTAATATGCCTTAGTCATTATACTTGGAGGGTACTATCATGTTAAAATATGATTTAATTGTCATTGGTGGAGGAATATCAGGAATGACAGCTGCTTTGGGAGCATTAAAGAGTGGAGTGAAAAGCATACTTATTCTTGAAAGAGAAAATAGCTTTGGAGGGATATTAAACCAATGTATTCATAATGGCTTTGGTGAAAAATTTTTAGGACATAAAGTAACAGGGCCGGAATATATTAATTTTATAGAAGAAAGATTAAGAGAATCACATATAGAAATAAAAACAAATTCAAATGTTTTAAAGATCACAGATGATAAAATAGTAACATATGTAAGCTCAGAAGAAGGAATTAACGATGTAAATGCAGATGCAATAATACTAGCTATGGGAGCTAGAGAAGTTTATACTGGAAGTATTATAATTCCTACAAATGGTCTAACAGGTATATTTACATTAGGAGATGCTCATAGATTAATTAATATAGAAGGATATTTGCCTGGTAAAAGGACTGTGATTAGTGCTAAAAATAAATGGGGTTTTTTAGTCGCAAGGCGACTTATAATAGAAGGTGGATTAGTAGAGGGTGTAGTTATTGAAGAGGATTTTGAATCTTTAAGAGATGATGAAATAGATGATATAATAGACGGATTCAATATAAATATTATTGAAAATTCTAGAGTTATTGAAGTGCATGGAAGTAGTAGAATTGAAAGGGTAAAAATTATAAATTTAAAAGATAATAATATTACAGAAAAGTTTTGTGATTCTTTATTATTATCAGTTGGATTTAGACCTGAAAATACACTTCTTAAAATGATTAAAATAGATATTAATAAGGAAACATTAGGACCTAATATAAATGATTTTAACACATCAATTGATGGATTTTTTGCATGTGGAAATTTAATAAATGGTGAATTATCACTAATAATGAAAGAAGTTGATGGACTTAACTGTGGGATAAAAGCAGCAGATTATATTAAAAAAATACATTAAAAATAAGGAAGAGCTTTTTTATACATAAGGTAATTTCCATGAGAATTCAAATGTAGTCCATCTAAATAAATATCTTTATTATTTAAAGTTAATGAATAAAAGTCTATATAGGAAAGGTTATAATTAATACATAAGTTAGTTATAGCCTCATTTAATTGGAGCATTTTTTTTTCGGCATAATCATAAAAGGGAGAAGGACAAAATAATTTATTTGCCATAGTACCAATGATTGAAGGGGGAAGTCCAATAATTACTTCAGAATTAATTTCAATGGCATCTTTAATCATTAACTCTAGATTTTCAATTATTGTAGATACTTTTTTACCCATAAGAAGGTCATTAGAGCCACACATAATAAAAATTTTATGTGGAGTATAAATCAGTACATCATTATAGTAACGAGAAAGCATGGAAGGAGTAGTATCTCCATTACATCCTTTATTTAATGTTGATAATGCTGTAGATTGTTGAATCTTATAAACCCAAGAATCTTTTTTAGGAACCCCATATCCAAAAGTTAAACTATCTCCAAAAAAAATTAAATCTATATTTTTAGTCATTGTAATTTCTCCTTAAAATAATTTATTGAAACATTTTTTACATATTAATGTTTTGCCACCATCAGCTTTTTTATAATCATTATTTTTTATTATGGTATTGCAGATGCTACAAACATTATTAATATTTGAAGGTGATAATACATTTTGTTTAGTTGGCTTTAACAAATTTTTCTTAATTGAAGAATATAGTTTAGGTTGATTACAAGTATCTTTTTTTGAAATAGTATAATTTAAAGTATATTCACTTTCTCCCAATAATTCTAATTCAAATCTAGGATTTTCTTTATCATAGTATTCTTCAATAATTATTTTAGTTATTTGTGCATCATTCACAATAAGCCCACTTTTTTCTATTCCATCAAATATACTTTTAGTAATATTAATTGTGTCTGGATGACGTTTTTCACTTTTATAATAAACTTTTAATAAAGCAATTAAGCTTTCTGAAAGAACAATATTAGGATTCTGATTCCGTGCTATTAAAGCAATTTCTTGTTCATATATAGCATATCTATCATGATATTTTCCAGAACTGTCAGGTAAAATAGCACGTCCATTTGAGTTATGTAATTTAAAATTAGATTTAGTAATGGGGGAGCCAGCAACAATTACTTTAGCATAAGTTATCATTAAAAATCTCCTTATATTATATTTATATAAAAATTTAAGAAAAATTAATTTATTTGTATCTAAAAATTAATTTTTATATAGTAAAATATACAGTATATTGGCAAGTTATACAACAATCAAAAATTGATAATATATGTTAGATAAAGTATAATATTGGTGGCAATCAGTATATAAGGCATTATGAAAAAGTAAAACATTATTAATATATTTGTGTTATTATTTTTTATAATGCAAAAGAAGAACTTAAGGTACATTCAAAAAAATAATAGACAGTATGCTTGTTTATTATTTTCTTTCATGTGCTTAATATATAAAAGAGGTATTAAATATGAATAAAAAATTAATTTTATCGATAGAATCAAGTTGTGATGAAACTTCTGCTGCAGTTGTAGTAAATGGAAGAGAAATTTTATCAAATGTAATATCTACACAAATAGACACACATAAGAAATTTGGTGGAGTAGTTCCTGAAGTAGCTTCAAGAATGCATGTTGAAATAATAGATTTTGTAGTAAAACAAGCATTAAAAGAAGCAGGCGTTTCTTTAAAAGATATTGATGCAATAGGAGTTACTTATGGACCAGGGCTTATAGGGGCTCTTTTAGTTGGTCTTCAATATGCTAAGGGACTTGCATTTGCAACTAAGAAACCTTTAATTGGAGTTAATCATATTGAGGGACATATTTCAGCAAATTTTATACAACATAAGGATTTGAAGCCTCCATTTGTATCATTAGTAGTTTCAGGTGGGCATACATTTATAGTTTGTGTTAATGACTTCTGTGAGTTTGAAGTTATAGGTAAGACTAGGGATGATGCAGCTGGAGAAGCTTATGATAAGGTTGCAAGAGCATTAGGACTTGGATATCCTGGAGGCCCTAAAATTGATAAATTAGCTAAAGAAGGAAATGAAAATGCTATTGAATTTCCAAGAGCTAAGTTTCATGAGGATACTTTAGATTTTTCTTTTAGTGGAGTTAAATCAGCAGTATTAAATTATTTAAACAAAGCTAAAATGCAAGGTGTTGAAGTAAATAAGGCCGATGTAGCAGCATCTTTTCAAAAGGCTGTTATTGATGTGTTAAAAGATAATGTATTTTTAACTTGTAAAAAGAAGAATATTGATAAAATTGCCATAGCTGGTGGAGTTGCATCTAATTCTTGTTTAAGAGAAACATTAAAAAAAGAAGGATCTTTAAGAGGAATTAAAATATTGTTTCCAGAACCAGTATTATGTACAGATAATGCTGCGATGATAGGAAGTGCTGCATATTTTAATTATGAGAAAGGTTTTATATCATCTCTTGATATAAATGCAAAACCTAATTTAAAGTTAGGAGAAGGTTAGAAAATGAATTTGTTATCACATTCTAATGGTTTGCACAGAATAAAACCAAGGAAATTTAGCTTCTTTGAAATTTGTAAAAGAACATTAATAGTTATTTTAGGACTATTAATAATTGGTTTTTTAACGCAAGTAATAAGCAATTTTATGAGTAGTGAAAAAATTAAAGCAAATTTGAAATATGTTAGAATAGAAGGAAAAAAATTAGAATATAAAATTAGAGGTACAGGAGCATACACAATAGTTTTTGATGGGTCGATAGGAACTAATATATATCAGTGGGATGAAATTTGCAAAAGTTTAGAGGGTAATGCTGATGTGAAAACATTTGTATATAATAGGAAAGGATATGGATTTAGTGATGATGGAGAACAAAGATCACCATCAGAACAAGCTGAAGACTTAAGAGCTTTATTAAGAAAGGCTGGTGCTTCAGAACCATATATTTTTGTTGGAGAAGAATATGGAAGCTTAATTGCAACAAATTTTGAAATGAAATATCCAGAGTTAGTAGCAGGAATGGTTTTAATTAATCCTTTATCTGAAGCAGAAATTACAAATAAAGAATATTCAAAGGCTATAAAGTTGAAATATTATAAATCTGAACTTGAATTTATAGGAAGTAATTTTTACTTAACAACTATATGTGATAAGTTAGGAATAATTGAAAAAAATAAAATTTTTGAAGAAAACATACCTAATGGAGCATTAGAAGAATTTAATGTACATAAAAATAATAAGAGTTACAGAAAAGCAGTATCAGATGAGGTTAAAAATTTATATAAAAATAATTCTCATAGTCAAAGTGAAGGAATGTTAAAAGGAAAACCTTTATATATAATAACTAATAATTTAGAAGAACAATTAAAAGAATTAGGGGAAGAGTCAATGACAACAGTATATGAAACTGCAGTATCAGACTCACCGTATGCAATGATAGATAATGAATCTGTTATCAATGCTATTAATAATACGGTAAAGAAGGTTAAAAAAATAGAAAAAAGTTCATAAAATAAATATAAAAAGAACTTGTTATTTTAATAAGGCTTTGTTTTAAAACCGTGTTGATATTGTTATATAAATTTCAATGTCAGTTCGCTATTATATAAAAATATCAACACTCTGTTAAAACATAGCGTTTAATAAAAATGGGATATTAGGCACATGAAAGAAAATAACAGACCAATATACTGGTCTGTCATTTTTTTGAATGGGCCTTAATAAGCATATAAAAGTGAATATTAATATCTTATTTTTTTGAATATTCCTTAGCATTAAAGAAAGAAATATATTTGACATGTTTTTGACACAAAATGATTTTATACTAAGTATATGAACTAATTGTAATTAATAATGAATTTGAATATATGTAGGAGGAAATTATATGGATAATGAAAATAAAAAGTTTATTGATGTAGAGACAAATCAAATTGAAGAAGTAAATGAATCTGTATTTGAAAATAATTTGATTCATAAAAATCCCAAAAAGAAAAAAAGAATGTTTTTTAATGTGGTTTTAGCATTGATAATTGCAATAATTGGAGGATTAAGTGGTAGTGGAGTTACTTATTTGATGATTAAAAACACAAATGCTATTAATCAATCAACAAAAAGTTATGTTTCACCAACATTTACTGAAGATACATCAGCAGAAACACTTTCAACAACAGATGCATTTAATAAAGTTGCACCAGCTGTTGTTATTGTATCAACAAAGGGGTTATCAAGTAATGGATTTGTTCCTCAACAAGTAGAGGGAATTGGATCAGGATTTATTATAAATGAAGAAGGAGATATATTAACTAATTATCATGTTATACAGGGAGCTAATGAAGTAAAAGTTACTCTAAGTAATGGAAAAGAAGTTAATGCAACAGTAGTAAATTATGATGAAGCACAAGATGTAGCTATGATTAAAGTTGAAAGTGGAACTGTTATACCAGCAGTTGCTGAACTTGGTGATTCAGATCAAATATATCCAGGAGCTCAAGTTATAGCAATTGGTACACCTCTTTCAAAAGAATTTGCACAAACACTTACTCAAGGAGTTATAAGTGCTGTTAACAGAAATGTACAAGGACAGAATGGAACAAATATAAATCTTATACAAACAGATGCAGCTATAAACCCAGGTAATAGTGGAGGACCATTAGTTAATTCTAAAGGTCAAGTCATAGGAATAAATTCAATGAAAATAGGAACTCAACTAGGAGGAACTAGTGTTGAAGGTATGGGATTTTCTATTCCTATTAATGAAGTAAAAACTAAGATAGATTCATTATCAAAACCTATATTAAATTTAGGAATTCAAGTAAGAGAGATTACGAGTGATCTTGCTAAAAAATATAACTTGTCTGAAGGAATATATGTACAGGGAGTTGAAGAATTTTCATCAGCAGAGAAAGCTGGAATAAAGGTTGGCGATGTAATAACTAAATTTGATAATAAAAAGATTACAACGTTTAATGAATTAAAGGAGTTGAAATCTGGTAAAAACATTGGAGATACAATTAAGCTAGGTATAGTTAGAGATAATAAGGAGATTGAAATAACAGTAACATTAGCTGATAAAACTAAATAATAAGATGATAAGGTGGCTTACTCAAATGATATATAAATCATTTTGGGTAGACCACCTTATTTTATATATCAATGTCATTTATGAACGTATATAAATATATTATATTATGAATAAATTAGTAATAGACTGTTTAGTTTTTATTCAAATTTAGTGTAAAATGTAATTAAGCTTATAATAAAGAGGGGATGGTTAGATTTGGAAGAAATAATACTAAATTTAATTATGCATAGTGGAGAGGCTAGAAGTTACTCCATGGAAGCAATTTCATTAGCTAAGAAGGGAGATATTGCAGGAGCAAAGGATTTAGTTAAGAAAGCTGATGAGGAACTTGGATATGCACATAGCTCGCAAACAAACTTAATTCAGGGAGAAGTATCAGGCCAAAAAGCTGAATTTTCTTTACTTTTAGTACATGCTCAAGACCATTTAATGACTACTATTGTATTAAAAGATTTATCAGTTGAATTTATTGATATATATGAAAAAATAAATAAATAAACAAAAAATTCACAAAAAACAAGATGCCTTCATATTTTGTTATTATAAGGCATATTCAAAAAATAACAAGTCAGTATGCTAGTCTAGTTTGCGTCATACTGCGTCGGTAATATTAGCTAATAGCTCGCTATGAGTTGACATTACGTCCTTGTTTGATACCAAATATATGTTGCATCTTTGACTTGTTATTTTCGTTCATATGCCTAAATAACTTTTGGAGGTAAAAATAATGAGCGGAAGAATAAGCGTATGTTCTTTAAATACTGGAGAAAATGAACAAATTGATGCAGTGTTTAGATTATGTAAGGATAAAAGATGTGTGATTTATGGAACAGTAATAGATGAATTTAATGCACCTGTAGCAGATGCAGTAGTTAAGTTATTACAAGTTACAGGATGCAATAAAACTCCAATTCCACTAACTCATACTTTTACAGATAGATATGGTCAATTTTTATTAGGACCTTTATGTCCTAATAAAAAATATATGTTAAAAATATATAAAGATAACATTACAATAAGATATGAACAATTAAATGCAAATAGTTATGAAGGAAAGTGCATAGGTGTTTCTACAAGTAATAATAATTGCAACACTGAATGTAATAAATAATTTTATAAGTTCATTGCATTTAATTATGTTAAGAAAATAGACTATTATAGTTTAGTTTTATTTATAAAAAGTCTTCTTTTAAAGAAGGCTTTTTATGTTATACTTAATAATAGTTTTAATACTTAGGCACATTCAAAAAAACAACAAGACAAAATATACATCGTATATTTGACTTGTTATTTTCTTTCATGTGACTTATAGGGGGACATATGAAAAATATAGTATTATATATAGTATCATTTTTCTTTTTACTAGGTGCTATTGATTATATAGAAGGAAATAAATTTAAGCTAGGAAAAGTGTTTGAAGACGGAATAAAAACTATGGGATCACTAGCTTTATCAATGATAGGAATATTATCTATAACTCCATTTTTTTCTAATGTTTTAACTGAAATATTAGTTCCAATAGTACAGAAATTATCATTAGATCCTTCAATATTTCCAGCAAGTTTAATAGCTATTGATATGGGAGGATTTAATTTATCAAAAGATTTAGCTTTATCTAGTGAGATGGCTAATTTTACTGGAGTGTTAATGTCATCAATTTTTGGATGTACTATCAGCTTTACATTACCACTTGCAATTGGATTAGTTAAAAAAGAAGAAATGGAAATAGTATTTAAAGGTATATTATGTGGAATTATAACTATGCCAATAGGACTTTTTATAGGCGGTATTCTTTTAAAGGTGCCTATAAAAATATTATTATATAATTTGTTACCAGTCATATTTATTGCTGTTATTTTAACACTTGCAATACTTTTTATGACAAAAAGACTAATAACTATTTTTCAATATATAGGCAAAGGTATTATGTTTATAAGTATTATAGGATTAATTGTTCAAGGACTTAATTCTATAGCAGGAATAACACTTTTGGATAATATAATGCCTATTGATGAAGTGTTAACAGTAGTAGGGAGAATTGCAATATTTCTTGGTGGTGCATATGTTATGTTGGAGGTAATTAAAATATTTTTAAAGAAACCTCTAAATAAAATAAGTGAGCTTTTTAATACAAATGTCAATTCGATTGCAGCATTGATTGGAAGTTTAGCTTCAGCAATAGTTATATTCTCTAATTATGATGATTTAGATGATAGAGGAAAAGTTATTTGTACAGCTTTTTCAGTCGGAGGAGCATATGTTTTTGGAGGACAAATGGGATATGTTGCAAGTGTAGCGCCAGAAGTGTTATCAATATATATATTGATAAAATTAACATGTGGAGTATTATCAATATTTTTTGCAATAATTTATTTAAGATATGAAAATAAAAAAAAGAGTAAAATACTTTAAAACAGCTCCTAAAAATAAAAAAATGATTAGCAAAATATATAAAAATTATAACTTATTATTTTTTTAATAATGTTTTAAATTATATATTATAGAGGTGTAAGAATAATGAAAAATAAATTTAAATATGGAATTACTTTTTTTCTTGCTATAGCTATAGTTATAGTTAGCATTAATTTATTTGAACCTAATAAAGAACAAAAGGTTAGAGGAAATATAGAAATTTTAGTTAACGAAGATTATTATGAGTATTTGAAAGAATGTGCAGATAGTTTTATGGAGGACAATATTAAGGCAAATATCCAAGTGAGAGAAATAAATGATTATGAATATGTAGATAATATAAATACTCAAATTCAACAAGGAAAGTTAACTAATATTGCTCAATTAGATAGATTAGAATTAGAAAAAATATCACTAGAAAATTTTAAATTTTATGATGAGATAAGTAAGACAGTAGAGACATATTCTAAAAATTTTGCCACAGTTAGATTAAATGAAGTTAAAATAGACAATCATATAATAGGAGTTCCACTAAGTTCACGACCATTAGTTTTATATTTAAGAGAAGACATGTTAAATCAATATGGATATCATAGTGAAGATATAAGCACATGGAACGATATTATAAATATTGGTAAGGATATTTATAATAAAAGTAATGGGAATATAAAAATACTAAATGCTACTGGCAAAGATTATGATGATTTAGTGAGCTTACTAATCATGCAATACTTGGACGAGGATAACAGTATAGATATTATTAAAAATAAAGTGGAAAATAAAATACAGCAACTAAAAGATAATAATATTCTAAATTTAAATGAGGGTAATGAATTTTTAGCACGAATATCATCAATTAATGGAATGAAAGAACTTATGTCATTGGATAAACCTTGTGAATGGTTTTGCACTAACCCACCAAGTAAAGAAGTGGGAACAAATAGATTTTTTTGTGCAGAAGGTGATAATCTAATAGTTTTAGATCAAAATAATGAAAATCAAAGATTAATTCAAAAATTTATTACATTTGTAATTACTAATAATAAAGATACGATTAAGTATATTAAAAAAGGAAATTTCTTTTCAAGCTATTTATACACTTATAAAAATGTAGAAATTGAAGATCAAGTTAAAAATTTTAAAGGGAAAAGTCCTCTCGTTATTATGAGTAATGCGCAAGAGAAGGCTCCAGAAGTTAAAGATTATGAGAAATATATAAAGATAAAAACACAAATGCTTAATTATTAAGAATTTGAAAGAATATAAGGCATATTAAAGAAAATAGAATAGCTGACTTACTTGTTATTTATTTTAATATGCCTAATAGGCTAAACATACAAAAAATATACGACACATCTTTGGTCTATTATTTTCTTTTATGTGCCTTAAGATAAGTATATCTGTTTATATGCATTTAAAGTATTTTTAGCTGTTTGTCTCCATGAAAATTGGAAGCTTCTTTTAAGTCCTTTCTCACTAAGCTCTTGTTTTAAATTTTCATTATTTAGAAGTTCAACTAAAGAATTTTTCAAATCATCCTCACTATAAGGATTAATTAAAATAGCATTGTCAGATGTCACTTCAGGTATTGATGATATATTAGATGTTATTACAGGTGCACCACAACTCATAGCCTCTAATGGAGGCAATCCAAAACCTTCATAAAGAGAAGGATATACAAACACATCACATGCATTGTAAAGGATAGGTAAAATTTCATCCTTTACATATCCAGTAAAAATAATTTTATCTTCTAAATTATTTTTTCTTACAAAGTCAAAAAGTTTTTCACCCTCATCTTTTAATCCCCCAACTATTACTAATTTGTAAGGCATATTTAAATCCATATATGTTTTACTAAATGCTTTTATAAGGCCTAAAACATTTTTCCTAGAACTAAATCCACCTATATATAAAGCAAAAGGGACATTTATCTGAAAGGTATTTTTAACATACTCTTTGCAAGTAGTTTTATTTAAAGACTTAAAATTAGAATTTGCTGCAAGTGGAGTTACAAATATTTTTTCCTCAGGATAGCCACTAAAGAATTTTAATATGTCTTTTTTTGAATACTCAGAAACAGTTAGTATACCTGAAGAGTTATAAATAATATCAGGCATATCTCTTAAAAAACGTTCTAAATATCCTTTTCCAACACTCTCTGGCATTATATATGGTATTAAATCATGTATTGTAACAATTGTGTTATAAGATGGTGATGTCTCTAATCCAATACCATTTTGAGGAATGTGATATAGATCTACTTGTTTTTCTTTCAAGATTCTTGGAATATAATACTTTTCATAAAAACCAGAATGTTTTCCAGAAGAATATATAATATCAGTATTTTCTTTAATAAATTCTTTGTTAAAGTTTCCAGAACAAAATAAGGTGAATTTATCTTGTGAATTAGTGGATAGAATTTCAGATATAAGATTATTGGTATAAGTACCTATACCAGTTCCTTGATATAAGGTAGCACTACGAGCATCTATAGCAATTTTCATAAAACACCTCTAAATATACATATATAACTAACATATTAATTACTTTTAATTTTTGTGAATCTAAATCACAATAAATTATTTAATAACATACAATAAAAAAGAACAATATTTTTTGAGGAATTTTATGAAAAATAATGATGATACATTTCAAGTAAAGAAATATATTGAAAAAAATTATGAAATAAGAGTTGAAAAAATAGATAAGGTTAAAAGTAGTTATAAAATTATTACAAAAGATGAGGGATACTGTATGAAGGTAATTAATTATCAGTTTTCTCATTTTTATTTTATTTTATCTGCAATGAAGCACTTACAAGAAAATGGGTTTAAAAATATACCTGAATTCATAAAGACTAAACTAGGACAAGATTATATTAATATAGATGGAAAGTATGGTTACTTAACAAAATGGGTTCCATCTAGAGTAAGTAATTATGATAATCCAATAGAATTATCTAAAATTTCCACTAAGCTTGGTGAACTACATGAATGTAGCAAAAATTTCACTATAAAAAAAGGTATGAAGCCTAGAATTGGATGGTTTTCATGGGAAGAAGTTTTTAAAACAAGGATAAATGAAATACTAGACTTTAAAAACAGAATAAATCAAAAAGCATATAAGTCAGAATTTGATTTAATGTATTTAGATAATATAGATAATGAAATAAAAAGAGCAGAAAAAAGCATAAGAGGATTAGAAAATAATAATTATATAAGTTTGATGGAAAAAGAGGTGTTTTTAAGAGGATTCTGTCATCATGATTATGCACATCACAATATTCTTATAGATGAGAAGAAAGAAGTAAATATAATAGATTTTGATTATTGCATATTAGATTCTCACTTGCATGATTTATCTTCTCTTATTATAAGAGTGATGAAGGGTAGGAAATGGGATGAGAAAAAAGCAAATATAGTACTAAATAACTATGAAAAAATTATTGAAATTAACAAAAAAGAAATACCAATAATGAGAGAATTTATTAGATTTCCTCAAAGCTTTTGGCAATTAGGCATTCAAGTATATTGGGAGCAACAATCGTGGGGAGAAGAATTTTTTATTAATAAGTTAAAACTGTATTTAGAAGATATTCAGGAAAGAGAAGAATTTATTGATAACTACTTTAAAGGAGGAGATTAAGATAAAAGAAGTTGGTATAAAAGAATATTTAAATAATAATGGAATAGATATTACTGAAAACTATTTTATATATAACAAGAGCATAGATAAAAAAGAAGCTATTTCTCAGGTTATATTAATGGTTAATCTCCATAAGATTTTATTAGGATATAGGGGAAATTGTTTAACAAGAATAGGAAGTAGTATAGGAAAGGAAGTTGAAAGTTATAAGGTTCAAGTAAAAAGATTGCAAAAAGATTATGATAAAATAATTGAAACCGGAATGAAAAATAATTTAGATAAATTAATTATTTCAGATGGAAAGAGAATATTACAACAAGCAACAGAAGTAATAGATTATATATATAATCATAATTATTTTGGCATCATAGAAAGAAGTATGAATAGAGAAGAAATTTGTATTGGTAGAGCAGATCAAGGAAATTTAACGAACAAACCCAATATTCAAATCGGTAGCATTAAATATGTATCTTATAACTTAGTAGAAGAGGACTTATATAAATATATTAAAAGGCTTCAAAGAAAAAACTGCAAAATAGATGAAGAAGAATTAATAAAGACTTTTATATATGAATCTCATTTATCAAATGATAGTTTTTTTTATTTAAAGGGGTTAAATAGTTATCCTAAAGATTCTTTAAGAATATGGGAACGATATAGAGCAAATAAGAAATCAAAAACTGAAGAAGAGTTTTTAATGCAATTTAAAAAGAGTATAGAATATGAAAGTAAGAAATTCATTTAAATTAAATATTATTAGTAAATATTTCGCTTTACTTATAGAGGAGGAAATTTATGAATAAAATTAGATATGCTGAGAAAAATTTTTTATGTGACTATGATTTAAGTTTAGAATTTTTTAATGAATTAGGAATTAACATAAATGATATAAGTCCATTAAGAAATGTATTTGTTATGTCTACAGATAATGGTAATAAAATACTGAAAAAAACAGAATATGATGAGGAAAAATTAATATTAATAAATGAATGCTTACAATATATAAAAAATAATTATAATAATATTATAAGCTATAATAAATTTAAAAATGGCTTGACCTATAAAAAATGGAAAGGCGAACTTTATGTAGTTATGGATATTTTAGATGGAAGAGAAGCATGCTTTACAAATCCATTAGAGATTAAGTTATGTGCAGAAAATGTGGCATTAATGCATAAAGCATCTAAAGGATTAAGAGAAGTGCTACAAAGTGAGCAAAATAAAGATTTATTAGATGAATCTTTAGAAAATAAATTTCAAAGGGCATATGATGAACTTACTTTTTTTAAAGAGCTAGTAAGAAATTATAAATACAAAAATGAATTTGATAATTTGTTTATTACGCATGTAGACAAATATTTGAGTGATATTATTAATGTAAAAGCAAGTCTTAGCAAAAGTAAATATAAAGATTTAAGAGCAGATGGGGAAACAGTAGCACTATGTCATAATGACTTAGCTTATCATAATTTTCTAATAAAAAAAGAAGAAGTAAATATTATAGATTTTGATTTTTTAACATTAGATTTAAGAGTACTAGATATTGGGGATTTTATTCTAAAGTGTATTAAAAATTCAGCTTTTGACATAGATAAGATGCTACTTGCAATTGATTCATATGAAAAGGTTACTCCATTAAAAAGAGAAGAAAAGGAAATATTATATATTTTGTTAGCTTTTCCGAAGGACTTCTATATTATCTCAAGAGATTATTATTATAAGAGGAAGAGATGGGAATATGAAGTTTATTTAAATAGATTTAAATCAAAACTAAATAATGAACAATTTAGAAAAGATTTTTTAGAAGTATATAAAAGGTTAATAGACATAAAAGAAATAGAGATATGAGTAATTTCAAATGCTTAATCAATGAACAATCAATGATAAATAAAACTCCTCTGGGAGTTTAAAATCATTGATTGTTTATTATAGTAGCATCTTTATAAATAATATATATCTCTTAACTTATTTATAAATACTTTTCCTAAAATTTATTAGTTAACACTATATAATTATTGTAAGGTATTAATATGCAAAAAATATTCTTAAGAATATATATATATTCTTAAGAATACGCTTGTAAAATGCGCCTCAAGTGGGAATTAAAATCTTGCTGTTTTTAATTTAATTAGGCAATAACTTCAAAAAAATGCTTTAATAAATTTTAAGTCAGTCAAGTCCTTAATTTAATATTGATTCATAAGCACTTAAAGTATTACAAGCTGTTTTATCCCATGAAAATTGGGAACTTCTATTTAAGCTTTTATTAACCATAGTTAATTTTAATAGACTGTTATCTAATACCCTTTGAATATTATATGATAAAGCATCTATATCATTAGGATCTATTAACAAAGCAGATTCATAACATACCTCAGGCAATGAGGTGACATTAGAAGCAATTACTGGAGTACCACAAGCCATTCCTTCTAATGGGGGAAGTCCAAAACCTTCATAGAATGATGGATAAACCAAAACTTCTGTAGCATTATAAAATATTGGCATATCCTCAAGTGGAATAAAATCAGTAAAAATTACTTGAGAAGACACACCTAAAGTTTCAGATCTTTCTTTATATCTATTATAAGAAGGTCCTTTTTTCCCTATAATAACTAATTTGAATTTTTCTTTTGTAGCATAAGGAAGTTTTGAGTAAGCTTCAATTAATCCTAAAATATTTTTTCTTGGACTAAAACCGCCTACATAAAGAATAAAATCTTCTTCTATATGATATTTATCAGTAATAATTTTCTTACATTGACATTTACTTAAAGGTTTGTAAATTTCTTCAGCGGCAAGTGGAGTAACATATATATTTTCTTTAGGAAATTTAAATTCTTTAGCAATATCATTCTTAGAAAATTCTGAAACAGTAATTATACCTTCACAATCATCTAAAATGTTAGGTAATTCCTCATTGAAAATTTTAAGGTATCTGTCGCTAACAGTTTCTGGCATTCTTAAAGGGATTATATCATGTAATGTAATTACTTTTTTACAATTAACATTTTTAGAAATTCCAATCCCATTTTGGGGAACATGATAAAGTTCGATATCTGAATTATTTAAAATATTAGGAACTTTTATTTCATCCCAAAAGCTGTCACATGCAGTAGATTCAACAGTTTTAATTGAAAAGTTATTCTTTAAATTATTGAGAGAATCCAATTTAGGCATAAAAATTAAATAGTCATTCTTAGAATCAATATTATTTAAACCTCTGATGAGTTCATGTGTATATGTGCCTATACCCGTGCCCCTATACCATTTTGCAGCTCTACCATCTATTCCTATTCGCATTACTTAATCCTTTCCAAGCATTTATCTTAGTATATTATATTAAAAGAATATAAAAAATGTTAATAAAAGAAGTAATATCCACATATAAATATAAAGGAGGTGAGCACTATGATGCGGGAATTTGAAATAGAAAGACAATTTGATATTAAGATAGAAATAATTAAGGCTAATAAAGGTGTTTACTATCTTAAGACTAATAAGGGGGAAAGATGTTTAAAAAGGATAAACTATGGACCTCAAAAATTGTTATTCGTATATGGGGCAAAGGAGCATTTAATAAAGAATGGATTTAGTAGTTTAGATAGGTACTATTTAAATTCAGAGGGGGAACCATATGCACTAGTTAATGAGGATTTATATACTTTATCTGAGTGGTTAGAAGGAAGAGAATGTGATTTTCGTAATATTGATGAAGTGAGGATTGCGGCAGAAACTTTAGCTCGCATGCATGAAGCATCTAAAGGGTATGACCCACCAGAAAATTCTAAGTTAAAGAGTGATCTGGGAAGATGGCCTCATTTGATGGAAAAGAGGACAAAGTCTTTAGACAAGATGAAGGACATAATAAGGAAAAAAAGTATTAAAAATGACTTTGACATGCTTTATTTAAAATCAGTAGAATTTTATAAAGAGATTGGTAAAAAAGCTATATCAACATTAATGGATTCAAACTATTATGAATTGTGTATGCTTGCAGAACAAGAAAAAGGTTTTTGTCATCATGATTTTACCTATCATAATATAATATTAGATGATAAGGGGGTTACACATGTTATAGACTTTGATTATTGTAAGAGAGAAGTTAGAACGTTTGATATAAGTAATTTTATGATAAAGGTTTTAAAAAGAGTAGATTGGAATTTGGAATTTGCTAAAACTATTATTGATTCATATAATTCAATTTCTGAGTTAAATAAAGAGGAATATAAAGTACTATATGCATATTTACAATTTCCACAAAGATATTGGAGATTAGCTAATAGATATTATTATAATGAAGTAAATTGGGGACAAAATACATTTACCAATAAATTAAATTCTATAATTGAAGAAAAGGAGAAGTTTTTAGCATTTTTAGATGCTTTTAAAAATGAATACAAAATACAATAATGAATATGATAGGAAAGGTCCTATTAATATAAGGCACATGAAAGAAAATAATAGACCAAAGATGCGTCGTATATTTTGTGTCATACAAGGAGGTAAGTTCAGTTAATAGCGAGCTATTGGCTGAACTTACCGACGTAGTGTGACGCAAAATAGACAAACATACTGGTCTATTATTTTTTGAATGTGCCTAAGTTCTTTATACTTATATTAATAGGGCTTACCTTCTGTGTACAAAGTATAATAAAAAACATATTGGACTATTAAATTTTTAGGATCCCTTATTTCTAATTTTTATATAAAGAAGTAGAAACTTTTGATGAGAAAATCATAGTATGAATTAATAACAATATATTTAGGAGAAAAAATGGATATAGGGGATGTAGTTGTAAGAAAGTCATATGATAAGGATGTAACATTTAAAATAATTGATATTAAAAAAGAAAATGGGAAAAATATTTTTATTCTAAAAGGAATTAACATAAGAATAATTGCTGATGCAATATCAGAAGATCTTGAAGAAGTTAATGATGATCATATTGGCTCTAAGGATAAAATTTTAAATACAAGAGTAAATGCGACTATAAAGAAAGCTATTTCATTAAGAGGAGATCTTAGAGATAAGGTTAATAAAGCTCCTAAAATAAAGCCTGATGATGAATTAATGTTTGGAAGGCCGGGAAAGATATTACATGTTGATGGAGATAGTGATTATATGGAGACATGTCTAAAAGTATATAAACAATTATCTTTAGATGCAGTAGGGAAGTGTGTACCTGAGGATAAACAGCCATACGTTATAGTTGATTTAGTTAAGGAAATAAAGCCTGATATAGTTGTTATAACAGGTCATGATAGTGTACTCAAAGATACTCGGAATTATTTGGATTTGAATAATTATAGGAATTCAAGATATTATTTAGAATCTATTAAGGAATTAAGAAATTATAATTCAAGCTATGACGAATTAGTGATTTTTGCAGGTGCTTGTCAAAGTTGTTATGAGTGTATGTTGGATGCCGGTGCTAATTTTGCATCTTCTCCAAGTAGAGTACTAATACATTGTCTGGATCCAGTATTTGTTTGTGAAAAGATTGCATATACAAGAATAGATAAGGTTGTATCTATTACAGATGTTATAGAAAACACAATAACAGGAATAAAAGGAATTGGAGGATTACAAACAAGGGGAAAATATAGAGAAGGATATCCTAAGTCTTCATTTATTTAACTCATAATTAAAGTTATGATTTAGTTATTCTAACATACTTAGTAAATGAGTTTAAATGAAGTACTATTAAATATGTTTATAATTTTATAAAACTAAGAATATTTTATCGTTAAAAAGTTTAATTGTTAAAAAGAATAAAATTTTGTTAAAGATAGATAATAAAAGGTGTAAAGGCGATAAAAAGATACTTTTTACAAAATCTTAACATTGACAAACAGCTATTATAAATGATAAAATATAAATTTTGTTTGACAAAAGTATGCTTTTTATGTATAATATAAGATGGAAAGAGGGTGTTTGTATGGATACGATTAAGACAATTTCCTCTATAAAAAAAGACATAGAGAGACATATAGGAGAAAAGGTTACTTTAAAGGCTAATGGAGGAAGAAAAAAGATTTTAGTTAATGATGGAGTAATTGAAAGTGTATATCCTAGTATTTTTGTAATAAGGTTAAAAAGTGACACCCAAAGGACTGTGACATATAGTTACTCAGATGTATTAACAAAGACTGTACAATTGGTATTTCCAACTTCAATATAAACTTCGATTAAAATCGAAGTTTTTTTTATAGAGTATTTTATGAAATATAAGGCACATCTTTGGTCTATTATTTTCTTTCATGTGCCTAAAAATAAGAAATAAAAAGTTATAAAAAAAAGAAAGATGGTGGGTTTCCATCTTTCAACTATGGTATAAAAGGGTATTGAGAATTTATGAGAGGTTATATGGTCAATAACCAATTACTATGATACGACAAATTATAATATATGTCAACATATTTATTAATAAAAAACAGAAAAAATTAACTTACGACAAATATTTTAAAACTCCTAAATTTAATTAATACTTGGAAATATTAATTAAAAAATATTTTTAAACATTAATTAGATTTATATCATAAATCTATAAGTATAAGTATATAAATAAATAGTAGAAATTTTATGGGAGGTATAAAGTATGTCACAAATAGATGCTATAAAAGAAAGTATTGGATTTGAACAATTAATCAGAGAAAGCAATTCTAATTCTGTTTTAAAAGAAGAATACTTAATTCCAGATACTCATCCAGATGTACAAGAGATATTAACGGTTGAAGCTAGACCTATGATAGTTAGTAAGGAGCTAGTTGGAGATAAGATAGTATTAGAAGGGAAGGTTGAGTATACAGTTTTATATTTAGCTAGAGAAGAGGGACTTGTTGCAAATTCAGTCAATTACACTGAAAAGTTTACTAGTAATATTGATTTGAATCAAGGAGAACATAAAGTTGTTTGCGAAGTAGAGTGCAAAGTGGAACATATTGAAGCTGCTATAATGAATGAAAGAAAAATATCTATACAGGGTATATTTGGAATAGATTGGGAGATTTATAAAAGCAGTGAATTTGAATTTGTAAAGGATATTGAAGGAACAGATGATATTGAGATATTAAAGAAAACAGAAACAATTAATAGAATAAGTGGAAGTGAAGAAATTGAATTATCTGGTAAATCTACAATTAGAGTAGGAATGGATAAGCCACAAATTAATAAAATTTTAAAGTGTTCTTTGTTACTCCATAAGAAGGAAATAAAAATTTTAGAAGATAAAATATACCTTAGTTGTTACTGTAAATTAAATATATTATATAAAGGTGATGATTCTAGGGAACTTATATCAATTGAGGATGATGTCTACTTATCTAAAGAGGAAGAGCTAAAGGGTGTTAATTCAGAAATGATGTACTCAGTTTCTTATGATATAGTAAACAATGATTTGATGCTAGAAGAAGATGATTTAGGAGAAGTAAGAATTATAAATAATGAATTTTTAGTAAAAGCGAATGTAAAGGTATTTTCAAAGGAAAATATTGATGTTATTAAGGATGCATATTCTCCTAAATTTTTAATTGAGCTAAGAAAAGATGAATATGAATTAGGAGCTATTCAAGGAACTAATAGTTCAGAAATAATGGTTAAAGATAATATTCCATTAAAAGAAAATAATTTAAAGCCTGATCAAATAATATCATCTAATGCATCAGTAATAATAACAGATAAACAAGTTGAAATAGATAAAGTTATTGTAGATGGAATACTAAAAGTTGATATCTTATATAAAACAAGTGATCAAGATAAGTATGTAGCAAGTGTAAAATCAGAAATTCCTTTTACATCAATAGTTGATATATTTGGAGCTAGAGATGGAATGAAGGCAATAATAAGAAATAATTTAGAAAATATAGACACGACGATAGAAGCAAATACTATTGCAGTAAAAGCTACAGTGATATTATCAGCAAAAATATGTTATGAAATGAAAAAACAATTTATATCTGATGTAATCGAACAAGATGGAGAAGCACCAGAAAAAAAAGCTAGTGTAACTATTTATGTTGTAGGGGAAGAAGATACTCTTTGGGATTTAGCTAAAAAATATAATACGACAGTAGCATCTTTATTAAAAATTAACAATATTGAAGATCCGGAATATATTGAAGTTGGTAAGAAAATTATTATACCAGGAAGAGCAATTTTCTAAAAAATATAGCATTTTCTAAAAAAGTTTTAATACTTTAGTGGTATTAAAGCTTTTTTTTATGTTCTTTATTGAATAATTATGTTTATGCGTGGAAACAATATGTAATGCATGATATGAGGTGATAAGGTTTGAATGAAGTTTTAAGTGGAAATTTAATTATAATTGGAGGAGGTGAAGATAAAGAAGGAAAAAAAGAAATTTTAAGTAGAGTATGTACTTCAATAGATAAAGACAAAGACATTTTATTAATTGCAACTATTGCAACTGAATATCCTAAAGAGGCTGCAATAAAGTATAAAAGAGCTTTTGGAGAATTGAAGGTTAAAAATATAAGGGTATTAGATATTAATGATAGAACAGAATCATTTAATGAGGAAAATGTAGAATTGATAAAAAATTCCTCTTTAATATTTTTTACAGGGGGAGATCAACTAAGGATAACAAGTTTAATTGGAGGAAGCCCAGTATATACAGCTTTAAAGCAAGCTTGTTCTGATGGAATATTTATTGTAGGAACTTCAGCGGGAGCATCTGTTATGAGTGATACTATGATAGTTCAAGGCATTGATGAAGAATCACCAAGAAAATGTACACTTAAGATGGCTCCGGGATTAGGATTTATAAAGAATGTTATGATTGATCAACATTTTGCACAAAGAGGTAGAATAGGTAGATTATTAACCGGAATTGCAGAGAACCCTGAGGTTTTAGGAATTGGCATAGATGAAAATACAGCAATAATAGTTAATAAGATAGGAGAAATTGAAGTAATTGGAGAAGGAGCAGTATATTTTATTGATGGTAGCAAAATTACATATACAAATGTTTCAGAACTTTATGGAGATCAAATTTTAAGTATGCATAATGTAAAATTGCATATATTAACTGATGGAAATAAATTCAATCTTGTAAAAAAGTCACCTTTTGAGGAGGATAAAGTTAGTAATGAAGATAGTACAGGAAAGAATATATGAAGGAAGAAATATATATTCTCATAAAAAATGTGTAAGAATAGATGTGGACCTAGAAGGGTATTGTGAGATTCCAAGCAAAGATATACCTAATTTTAATTTTAATTTATTAAAACTTATACCTGAATTATATCAACACAGATGTGGTATAGATGAAGATGGAGGATTTGTTACAAGACTTAAAGAAGGAACATATTTAGCACATATTTGTGAACACATAATAATTGCAATACAAAATAACTTAGGAATAGAAGTTGCTTATGGAAAATCTAGAGAAATAATGGAAGATCGTTATTATAGTATTTTTCAATATGAGTATAAAAATACTGCTATAGAATGTGCTAACTTAGCTGTAGATTTAATAAATTCTTTAATAAAACAAAATCCATTAAATTTTGAAGGAAGAATGTCTCTTTTAAAAGAGGTATTAAGGCAAGAAGCAATGGGACCTAGTACAAAAGCTATTTGTAATGCAGCAAATGAATATAATATGCCAATTACTCAATTAGGAGATAGTGGATTTTATCAAATTGGGTATGGGAAAATGGGGAAAATTATAGAAGCGACAATAGGTGATAAAACAAGTTGTGTAGGTGCTGATATTTCATGTGATAAGCTATTAACGAAACAATTACTTGAAAATCAAAATATTCCAGTTCCTATGGGTGAAAAAATATTCAATATTATTGGATTATTAAAAGCAGGCGAAAAAATAGGTTACCCATTAGTTTTAAAACCTCAATATGGAAATAAAGGTAAAGGAATATTTTTAAACATTAAAAATGAAAAAGAATTAGTTAAGAGCTATAATAGTTTGAAAAAAAATTATAGTGACATAATAATTGAAAAATATATACAAGGTAATGATTATAGGGTATGTGTTGTTGATTATAAAGTAGTAGCAGTTTCATTAAGGTTACCACCTTTTGTTATTGGGAACGGAAAAGATAATTTAAAAAAGTTAATAAAAAATATCAATGAAGATCCTCTAAGGGGTGAAGGTCACGAAAAACCATTAACTAAGGTTAAAATAGATGATGAATTAATTTCATGTATTGGTAAATATGAGTTGAAACTTAGTTCTATTCCTTTAAAAGGAGAAAAGATTTTATTAAGAGAAAATGCCAATATTTCTACTGGTGGGATTGCAATAGATTATACAAATGAAATTTGTGAAGAAAATATAAAATGTTGTATAAATACTGCCAAAACTTTAGGCTTAGATATTTGTGGAGTCGACGTTTGCACAATGGATATAAGAAAATCAATTTCAGAAAATCATGGAGTTGTTATGGAAGTAAATGCTGCACCAGGAATAAGAATGCATCATTTTCCTTCAGAAGGTAAGCAAAGAGATGTTGGGAAAGCGATACTTAAAATGATTTATAATGGAGAACCTAAAAATATTCCAATAGTATCAGTTACAGGCACCAACGGAAAGACTACAACCACAAGGTTAATAAGTCATGTTTTAAATCAAATGGGGCATTGTGTTGGAATGACATCTACTGAGGGTATATATATTAATAATGAATGTATTCACAATGGCGATGATACTGGATTTGATAGTGCAAGAACAATACTATTAAATAAAGAAGTTGATGTTGCTGTATTGGAAACTGCTAGAGGAGGGCTTATACGTAAAGGATTAGCTTATAATGTAGCAGATGTAGCAGTCATAACAAATATAACTAATGATCACTTAGGACTGAACGGAGTTAATTCAATGGAAGAATTAAGTTTTGTTAAATCATTAGTTGGTGAAGCAGTGAAAGAAAATGGTCTTGTGGTTATTAATGCTGATGATAATTGGAGCAAATCAATAATCCATAGAATTAAAGCACAAAAAATATATTTTTCAAAGGATAAGGAAAATTCTTTAATAAAACAAAATATTTTAAATGGGGGAATATCAGTATTTATAGAAGACGATAAGATATATGTAATTAATAATGGTAAAAAACATTTAATAGTTTCAATAAAAAATGTTCCAATTTCTTATAATGGAACATTAGAATATAATTTAGAAAATATAATGGCTGCATGTGGAGCATTAGTTGGATTAAAAGTAGATTATTGTATGATTACAAAAGGATTAATGGGTTTTAATTCAAATGATAATAATGTTGGCAGATTTAATATTTATGAAGTGTTAGGGAAAAAAGTGATATTGGATTATGGTCACAATATTGAAGGATATAAGGCAGTATTATCATCACTTAACAATATAAAAGGCAAGAATAAACTTATAGGAGTAATAGGAATTCCTGGAGACAGAAAAAATGATGTAGCATATGAGATTGGAAAAATATGTTCTAAAAAATTAGATAAGATAATAATAAAGGAAGATAAGGACAGAAGAGGTAGAAATTCAGGCGAAATAGCATCTTTGATAAAAATGGCAGTCTTAAAAGAAAATAAAAATTCTAATGTACAAATATGCTTAGATGAATTAGATGCAGTAAAACAAGCTTTATCAATAAGCAATTCAGGGGATGTAATTGTAGTATTTTATGAAGATTTAAATTCTATTTTAAACTTCATAAAAGATAAGGAAACAATAACAAATTTAAATTTAAATTTAGCAAATTTATAAATGATACAAAAAAATTAAATTTTTTCTTAAATAACTTAATTAGACAGGATTTTTTCCCTATGATAAAATGTTACTAAGGTATTTGAAAGAAAGTAATAAGTAAGCATAATTATCCATTTTTAGTTATACATTATCACTAGAATTAACTAAGAATGTTTTACTCATTATCTTCTTTAAGACATATAAAAGAAAGTAACGAATCAAAGATGGAATGTATATTTTGCACAAGGATAAGAATACTTGGCCCATAGATTATCTATTAGGTGAATATGCCGACGTAGTATGATAACAAAATAGACTAACATACTGACTTGTTATTTTTTTAAAATATGACTAAAGTGCTTAAAATGTCAAGAAAGGATAAGGAGAAATGAAAGTTAAGGCTTATGCAAAAATAAATATTGCCTTAGATGTTATTGGGAAAAGAGAAGATGGATATCATTTATTAAGAATGATAATGCAGTGTATAGATTTATATGATGTAGTTGAAATAGAAAAAATTTCTTCTGGAATACAATTAAAGTGTAATAAGAGTTATGTACCCACTGATGAAAGAAATTTAGCTTATAAAGCAGCTAAATTATTTAAGGAAACTTATAAGATAGAATGTGGAGTATGTATAAATTTAGAAAAAAATATTCCGGTTTCAGCTGGCTTAGCAGGTGGGAGCACTGATGCAGCAGCAGTATTAAAAGTTATGAATAAACTTTTTAATATAAATGTTTCAGAAAATGAATTAATGGAATTAGGATTAAAGCTAGGGGCAGATGTGCCATACTGTATTGTAGGAGGAACTGCACTGTGTGAAGGGATAGGGGAAAAACTTACTAAATTAAAACCATTTAAAGATAAAATTTTAGTTTTAGTAAAACCTCCTTTTGGAGTATCTACAAAGGAGGTTTACAAGGCTTTCGATTTATCAAAGGTTGTTTTTCATCCTAAAACAGAGGAATTAATATCAAACATTGAAAAAGATAATTTTCAATTTGTTGCTAATAATATGAAAAATTTATTAGAAAATGTAACGCTAGGACGGCATAGAGTTATATCAGTTATAAAAGAAGACATTAATGACAGTGGAGCTATTGGAAGTATAATGAGTGGAAGTGGTCCGACTGTATTTGGATTCTTTGATGATATGTTAAAAGCTCAAAGGTGTTACGAAAATATGAAAAAAAAGTATGTAGATGTTTTTATAACTAGAACGATTTAGTTTTAAGGCACATGAAAGAAAATAACAAGTCAAAAATGCAATGTACATTTTGTCTTAAGACGAGGTGCCCCTTAAGGGCATAAGTTCAACTAAATTCATCGGGAGTATAAAACTCCAGATGAAAAGTTTCACTTTATTCCAGCCAAGGAGCTAATACTAGTTCATAGCAGATATAGGCTAATATTACCGACGTGAGTAGAGACCAAAAAGTGAGAGTCCAAAAGTGATGTTCCAAATCTTGTATTTGGCTAACAGAACTTTCCCTGTGGGCATTTTATATTTGGAAACATGAACTTTCTCTGTGAGCATTTTATATTTCGTTCTTCGAACTTTCACACTGTGCAATCTATGATTTTGTGTAAATCACTTACTCAGCGAGTGTATACGAGTCGAGCTTCCTTATGACGCAAAATACACTAGCATACCGACTTATTATTTTTTGAATATTCCTAATGTATGTATAAAACTCCTCCATGTGGTAAGAATTTTAGTTACAAGGGGGAGAGAATATGAAAAATAAATTTAAATATTTAGTTTTAATATGTATTTTTTTTAATTTACTTAGTGGGTGTACAAGTGTGTCTAATGATGTAAATTTGGAAACTCCAAAAATTATGAATTATGAAGAAGTAAAAGATTCTTTAATAAGATTTCATGTAATTGCAAATAGTGATACTGATGAAGATCAAAATTTAAAATTGAAAATTAGAGATAAAGTTATAGATTATTTATATCCTTATTTAAATAACTCAAATTCACTTCAAGAATCAAGAAAAATAATAAAAAATAATATGAACGAAGTTCAAAAGATTGCGGAATGTGTAATAAAGGATAATAACTATAGTTATAAAGTCAAACTTGAGTTATCAAGAGAGAATTTTCCGGAAAAATCATATGGGAATATAACCCTACCCCAAGGTAATTATGAAGCATTTAGAATAATTATAGGGGATGGTAAAGGTAGAAATTGGTGGTGTGTGATGTTTCCACCATTATGTTTTGTAGATGAGTCTAAGGCTCAAATACAATATGAAAATACTGAAAATAAAATAAATCAAGAGATTGAAAAAGAAAATTCTAATGAAAAAGTAAAAATAAAATTCAAAATAATCGAAGTAATAAAAGATTTATTTTGATCAAATGATTATTAGTTTAAGCAAGATAATCTTTTTTTATATAAATCTTTTAATCTTAAATTATACTTTAAGTATATAATTATAGGAGGAATAATATGGCAAGAGCATTAGCTATGATATCAGGTGGACTTGATAGTATATTAGCAGCAAAACTAATTAAAAATCAGGGGATAGAAGTAATAGGAATTTGTTTTAGATCTTATTTTTTCAATGAGGAAAATGCAATCAGAATGACTAAGCAAATAGGAATAAGATTAGAAGCAATAGATTTTTCAGAAGAACATCTTGGAATTGTTAAAAATCCAAAACATGGTTGGGGTAAAAATATGAATCCCTGTATAGATTGTCATTCAATGATGATGAAATATTCAGGAGAGTTACTTGAAAAATTTAATGCAGACTTTATTATTACTGGAGAAGTATTGAATCAAAGACCAATGTCTCAAAATAGACAAGCATTAGATATAGTTAAAAAGGAGTCTGGGTATTCAGATAAAATATTACGTCCTTTATGTGCAAAAAATTTAAATCCAACTCAAATGGAACTTGATGGACTAGTAAATAGAGAAGAATTATTAGATATTTCAGGTAGAACTAGAACAATTCAAATGGAGTTAGCAGAAAAATGGGATATAAAGGATTATCCATCACCAGCAGGCGGATGTAAGTTAACAGAACCTAACTATTCTATTAGACTTAAGGAAGTTATTAACAGAAAAGGTGATATTACAAAAAAAGATATAGATTTATTAAAATACGGTAGACACTTTGTGACAAAAAATAATATTAAAATAATAGTATCTAGAACTGGAGATGAAGGAGAAGAACTAAAAAAAATACTAACAAAAGAAGATATAGTATTTTTCACATCTAAATTTAATGGAGCTATGGTTATAATTCCAGAAGGAAATAATCCTACTGAAGAAGATATAACATTAGCTTGTAGATTTGCGGTAAGATATAGTAAAGGAAAAGATGAAGAAAGTACAGAAGTTAAATACGGAAATGCATTAACAAATTTTAAAAACGTTAGAAGCGTTAATGCAATAACTCAAGAAGAACTAGATATGTATAACTTAAATAATTAAGATAGTATAAAAAATAATAAACATTATTTTAGTTGGATTATAGAATTTATATTATTATTTGTCTTATTATTTTCTTTTAATTGTCTAACAACAGGAGGAAAACATGAAAAAAAGAGCGATTATTACAATAAAAAGTAATGCTTCAATGGAAAATGACGATTTAATTGAAGTAATATCTCCAGGTGATTTTTATATGGATAATGATACTTTCAAAGCTGAATATGATGAAACTGAAATTTCAGGAATGGACGGTACAAGAACGATACTAACTGTTAGAGGAAAATCTTTTACCTTAGAAAGAAAAGGTTCAACAGCTACTAAAATGGATTTTAAAAATAGGCAACAAACAACTTCTTTATATCAAACACCATATGGAGTGCTTCAAGTTAATATTGATACTAAAAAATTAAATATTGATATTAATGAAGAGGGTGGAATAATAGAGGTAAATTATTTAATGACAATAGAAGGACAAATTCCTATGAATACTAATCTTTCAGTACATATAAAAACAAATGAGAATTAAGATAAAGAGTATAATTTGTAAATAACATTAAAAAAAGACTATGTTGAGGCAAAAAGATGATTTCTGTATTTTTTACAGCAATCGTCTTTTTTAGATACAATTGCTTTTTATTTTAATACATAATATGATTACATTTAAATTTAATGGAAAGACTAAAAATAGGAGGTTATATGTATGAGAAATGAAATGAAATACATGAGAATATTAAATGCATTATGTGATTATTATGGGATTAGTGAACAAGGGCTAATAAAACTATTAGAGTTTAGAGAAAATAGATATTTATTATTATTACTTTTAAAAAATTATAGTTGTTTAGAACGTGAAAATGCTATGAAGATATTAAAAGTAAAAACTTGTAAAAGTGTAAATAACAATTTAAGATATGCAGAAGAAAAATTGTTGATAAATAGAAATTTTAGACAAAAATATTTTGAAATTCAAGAAAATATAGATAAAATAGAAAAAATATAAATAAAATAATATCACAAAAAAAGCTAGATATTATTTTATTTATGTGTTAATATAAGTTCTATGTTATTTCAACACAAATACCCCATAGATCGTTTTCATGGGGTGATATCTATTATATCATTATGAAATTAAATAGTCAATATAAAATAAATAATATTTTCTCGCAGGGAGGACAATAATGAGTACTAAATATGTTTTTGTTACAGGTGGAGTTGTATCATCATTAGGTAAAGGTATAACAGCAGCATCTCTTGGAAGATTGTTAAAAAATAGAGGATTAAAGGTTTCTATTCAAAAATTTGACCCATATTTAAATGTGGATCCAGGAACAATGAGTCCATATCAACATGGTGAAGTTTTTGTAACTGATGATGGAGCTGAAACTGATCTAGATTTAGGACATTATGAAAGATTTATAGATGAAAATTTAACTAAAAATTCAAATGTTACAACAGGTAAAATATATTGGTCAGTTATTTCAAAAGAGAGAAAAGGAGAATACCTTGGAGGAACAGTACAAGTTATTCCACACATAACAAATGCTATTAAAGATAGAGTATACAGAGTAGCAAAAGAAACGGATGTTGATGTTGTAATAACTGAAATTGGTGGAACTGTTGGAGATATAGAATCACAACCATTTTTAGAAGCAATAAGACAAATAAAAGGTGATGTTGGAAGTGAAAATGTTTGTTTCATTCATGTAACTTTAGTTCCTTTCTTAGGAAAAGCAGGGGAATTAAAAACTAAGCCAACACAACATTCAGTTAAAGAACTAAGAAGTATAGGAATTCAACCAGATATTATAGTTTGCAGAAGTGAAAAAAGCTTATCGGATGATATTAAAAGAAAAATAGGTTTATTTTGTAACATGGAACCAGATTCAGTAATTCAAAATCTTGATGCAGAAAATCTTTATGAAGTACCATTAATGTTACATGAAGAAGGTTTAGATAACTTAGTATGTGAAAAGTTACATTTAGGATGTAAAGATATTGATAACTCTGAATGGAGTCAAATGGTAGAACATATAAAGAATCTTAAAAAAGATGTTAAGATTGCTTTAGTTGGTAAATATGTTGAATTACATGATGCATATATATCAGTTGTTGAAGCTTTAAGTCATGGTGGATACGCTAATGATGCAAATGTTGAAATAAAATGGGTTAATGCTGTAGATATTGAATCAGGAGATGTTGATAAGATACTAGGTGACGTAGATGGAATATTAGTGCCTGGTGGATTTGGAGATAGAGGAATAGAAGGAAAAATTCAAGCAATAAAATGGGCTAGAGAGCATAAAAAACCTTTCTTGGGAATTTGCTTAGGAATGCAATGTGCTGTTATTGAATACGCTAGAAATGTATTAGGCTATGAAGGTGCTAATACTTCTGAGATAGATCCAGATACAAAATATCCAGTAATAGATTTAATGCCAGAACAAAAAGATATAGAAGATCTTGGTGGTACTATGAGACTTGGAGTATACCCATGTAAATTAGATGAGAACAGTAATTCTTCTGTTTTATATAATCAAGAAGTTATTTACGAAAGACATAGACATAGATATGAGTTTAATAATGAATTTAGAAAACAAATATGTGAGAATGGAATGAATATTGTAGGAACTAGTCCGGATAGTAGATTAGTTGAAATTGTTGAAGTAGAAGATCATCCATGGTTTGTAGCTGTTCAATTCCATCCAGAATTAAAATCAAGACCTAATAAACCACATCCATTATTCTCAGGATTTATTGGAGCTGCTTTAGAACAAAAATAATAAATTTAATTTTAAGAAGTTTTCCTTAGATTTTTAAGGGAAACTTCTATTTTTTTAATAAAATAGAGATAATAATTTTAATAATCAAATCTCAATAGAGGATTAGTAGTGCAATTGATATTTTAAATATAAAATAGTAGACTATATTTAGAGATATTTATTTACTATAACAATAAAAGGAATTATAATAGTAGTAAACTTATATTTTACTTTGGCTATAAATATAATAATCATAAATAAAGATAATTGTTATTTTATTTCATGTGCCTTAATCAAAATATTAATAGTGTTTTTCATGTTTAAAAACATATTTATTGGACATAATAACGTACATCAGACTTAAAAATTTGTAGCTTTTTATACATAATATATATTATGATGTAATCAATAATAGTTTTATGCATATCTTAATCGAAAAATCTTATTGAAATTCCCAAAATTAAAAGTAATTTAAAAAAATAGAACTTAGGCATTGTACAATAAATAACTAGTCAAAGATTCTTAGGATTTTTTGAACTAGACAAGGAAGTAAAGGCAGTTAATACTACTGTTATTAGCACATTTGCTGACGCAGTATAGTATAAAAAAGACAAGAAGACAGACTAGTTATTTATTTGGAGATGCGCTAATAAAAAAATATTTTGACTTATTCTAAATTTATCTAGAAGAAGCAAATCTAAATTATTTATTAATATAAAAATTTGGAATTAAAATTGCTATTTAGTATGATGTAATTTATAAGTTAATAAGTTTATAATTGGAGGTGCTAATTTGATAAAACAAGAGTATGAAAGCATGACTTTGATAAAATTAAAAGAAATTGCTAAGAACTCAGGAGTTAAAAATATAGCGAAATATAAAAAAAGTGAATTAATAGAAGAAATTTTAAAAAGTACTCCTAAGATAGTAGAGAAAGATGGAATGATATTAAAAGAAAAGATAGCTCCTAAGATAGTTAAGGTAGAGGACGAGATAAAACCTACTGTAACTAATAATTTGAATAATGTAAAAGAAGAAACGGTTTCTAAACAAGAAAAATTAAAGAGTATGATAAATGAATCAAACTCAGCAAAAGGAATTTTAGAAATATTAGAAAATAATAACTTTGGATTTTTAAGATGCAAAAATTATTTAACAAGTAGTGAGGATGTCTACGTATCGCCTTCTCAAATTAGAAGGTTTAATTTGAGAACTGGAGATGAAGTAGAAGGTAAGGTTAGAGAAGCAAAAGAAGGAGAAAAGTTTAAAGCACTTTTATTTGTGGAGCAAGTAAATGGAGAGCAACCAGAAAAGGCTATAGGAAGAAAATATTTTGAAACTTTGACACCTATATATCCTAAAGAAAGATTAAAGTTAGAAACTTCTAATGGAAATGATTTATCATCAAGATTAATGGATATAATTTGTCCAATAGGAAAAGGTCAAAGAGGTATTATTGTTGCTCCTCCTAAAGCAGGAAAAACAACTCTTCTAAAAAAAGTAGCACAAAACATATCTGAGAATTATCCTGATATTAAGTTGATAGTTTTACTTATTGATGAAAGACCTGAGGAAGTTACTGATATGAAGAGATCTATAAATGGAGATGTAATATATTCAACATTTGATGAAGAACCTCAAAATCATGCAAAAGTATCACGAATGGTATTAGAGAGAGCTAAGAGAATGGTAGAGCAAGGTAAGGATGTTGTAATACTTATGGATAGTTTAACAAGGTTATCTAGAGCTTATAACTTAACTATAACACCAACAGGAAGAACTCTATCAGGAGGATTAGATCCTGGAGCGTTAATAATGCCAAAGAAATTTTTTGGCGCTGCAAGAAACATTGAAGAAGGTGGTAGTTTAACAATTTTAGCTACTGCACTTATTGAAACAGGATCAAGAATGGATGATATGATATTTGAGGAATTTAAAGGAACTGGAAATATGGAAGTTCACTTAGATAGAAGGCTACAAGAAAGAAGAATATTCCCAGCTATTGATATTTACAAGTCTGGAACTAGAAAAGAAGATTTAATATTCTCTAAAGAAGAACAAGAAGTAGCATACACTATCAGAAAAGTAATGTATAGAGATGGAAGTGTAGAAGATGTTACACAAAATCTTATAAATATGTTAACTAAAACATCAGATAATAAAGAATTTATTAGTATTTTTAAAAAGAATGGAATTGAAAGAAGAAAATAAATGTTGTAATAAGGCATATTCAAAAAAATAAGTATGATATATAAAAGTAATTTTTATATATCATACTTATTTTTTATCAAACCTTCTGATATGGTAACAATTTTATCTGGATCATAAGTAGAAGATAATTGTTTTAATTTGTTTTTAATTTCATATAGAATTGAAGGATTAAGTATTAAGTTATCTATAGCATCATTAATTTTACCTAGATTATCAATATAAATAGAATAGCCTTCATTGACTAAAAAATCTATATTTTCCATTTCCTGTCCCGGAATAGCGAATGGAATTATTAAAGGAATATTTTTTACAATTGCTTCAGTTACTGTTAAACCACCAGGTTTTGAAATGATGACATCACAATAATCCATTAAGTATGGAATATCTGTTGTAAAACCTAAAATATGCAATTTTTTATTTTCATATTTATTAGTAGCACAGTATTCTATTAGAGATTCTTCTAAGTGTTTATTTTTACCACAAACAACTGTAATTCTTAATTTATGCGAATTTTTAAGTAACTCTTTTAATACAAAAGAAATAGTATCTAATCCAAGACTTCCGCTCATAAGTAGTAAATTAAAGTATTCAGTATCTTTCAATTTTTTTATGGAATTATTAGAGCTATAAAAAACTTTTTTTATAGGAATTCCTATTGGAAATATTTTATTGGATTCTATATTTTTATCTATTAATGATTGTTTTGTATATGAACTTCCAGTAATATATGCATCTACATAAGGATTTATATAAGTATAGTGTGCCTTAAAGTCGGTTACAATCATAATATATGGAATATTTAATCCTTGCTTTTTTAAAGATGTAACTATATTAACAGAAAGGGAATGCGTAGCAACTATTATATCTGGTTTAACGTTATAAATTAGTTTTGAAATTTTTATCTTTGTGAAAAAAAATATTATTCTTAATAATTTATTAGTTATACTTTTATCTGTAAAGTTGTAAAACCATCCATAAAGTTTTGGAAATCTTGAGGCTAAAATTTCATATCCAATTACAATTAAGTCATTTAGAAGTTTACTACTTTTAGATAAAAAATCATGTTTTATAGTTACGTAACCAGCAGCTTCAAAAGACTGAGAAACAGAATTTGCTGCTTGATTATGACCTTGTCCTGTAGATGTAGTTAAGATTAAAATCTTTTTCATCCAATTTCACTCATTTCTACTAGATTACATATAAATAGTTTATCATGTTTAATAGTTATTTTAAATATATATGTTCTAAAAAAGTTTGTTCATTTAAATTGAATCTGTACTTTTAGAAATTGCAACAAGCTAGTTTTGCAAATAATGAATTTTATTAATTAGAACTTATATATAACATTCTTAATTAAAATAAAATATAAATAAAAAGAAAATGGGAAAGACTAAGTCTTTCCCCAAATTTTCTATTTACCATTAATATTAAATCTTTTATTGAACTTATCAACTCTACCGCCGATATCAACGATTTTTTGCTTACCAGTGAAGAATGGGTGGCATTTAGAGCATATTTCAACTTTTAGTTCTTCTTTAACAGAACCAGTAGTGAAAGTGTTTCCACATGCACACTTAACCACTGCATCGTGGTGGTATTCTGGATGTATGCCTTCTTTCATATTTTTCACCTCTTCCAGTATATTAACTTATGTTAACATTAAATAACTACTAGATTATATCATAGTGTATTTTTCTGGTCAATATAATTGAAAAAAATTAAAAAGTCAAATAAGTAATATGAAAGAAAATCTCTTTTTAAGCGAAGTATTAAATGCTATAATCGATTAAGATAGTTAAAAAGGAGAGAATATTTAATTATGAGTAAATTATATTTTAGATATGGAGCAATGAATTCTGGAAAGTCAACTCATTTAATGCAAGTAGCATATAATTATGAAGAGCGTGGAATGAAAGTTATCATAATGAAACCTTTAGTTGATAATAAAGGTGGAGATGAATTAGTATCTAGACTTGGAGTACAAAAAAAAGTTGATCTAATGATTTCTAAAGAAGATAATATTTTAGATTTAGTTACTGAGTATTTAAATAATAAATCAAATATTGATTGTATATTGATTGATGAAGTTCAATTTATGAAATCGAAACAAATAGATGAGTTATTTGAAATAGCAGTTAGACTAAATATTCCGATAATATGTTATGGATTAAGAACAGATTTTAAGATGAATGGATTTGAAGGAAGTACAAGATTATTATTATTAGCTCATAGCATAGAAGAAATGAAAACTATATGTGCATGTGGAAGAAAAGCCTTATTAAATGGAAGAAAAATTAATGGAAAATTCGTTTTTGAAGGAGAACAAATTGCTATAGATGAGCAAGATGATGTTTATTATGAATCTTTATGTGGAGATTGTTATTATAAATATAAGACTGTAACTGATAAATTCAAAAAAAATGATGTAAGAGAGAGTGTTGCAAATGAAAAGGTGTGATGTTGGAGGGCAAGCTGTTATTGAAGGTGTTATGATGAGAGGAACTAATGGATTGGCAACAGCAGTTAGAACATTAAAAGGAAATATAGAAATAAAGATAGAAAATAATGTGCCAATAACTAAAAAGTATCCAATTATTAATATACCTTTTTTAAGAGGCTTTTTTGTGTTAATTGATTCTTTAAAGATGGGAATGGATTCACTAAATTATTCAGCTTCGTTTTTTGATGAGGGAGAAGAACCTTCAAAATTTGAAGTCTGGCTTAATAATAAATTAGGAAAAAAGTCAAATGATATAATTATGGCATTAACGTTAATGTTTTCAATTATTATATCTATTGGACTTTTTGTAATCTTACCAACTAGTATAGCTACACTTTTTAAAAATATAGGAATATCTAATGTAGGATTAAATTTAATTGAAGCTATTATTAGGATAGTAATTTTATTAGTATACATGCTGATTATCAGTAAGTTAGATGATATATATAGAGTTTTACAATATCATGGAGCTGAACATAAAACGATATTTTGTTATGAAGCTATGCAAGATTTAACAGTAGAAAATGTTAAAAAATATCCAAGACTTCATCCAAGGTGTGGAACTAACTTCTTATTTTTAATAATGTTTGTTAGTATTATTGTGTTTTCATTTACAGGATGGGGAAGTTTTGGCGAAAGATTAATACTTAGACTTGTACTTATACCTATAGTAACTGGAATTACTTATGAATTAATTAAATGGCTAGGGAAAAATAATAATTCATTATCAAAAATTATTGCATGGCCAGGAATGCAACTTCAATTTTTAACTACAAAGGAACCAGATAATTTTCAAATTGAAGTAGCAATTGCAGCTCTAAAATGTGCAGAAGGTATTAAAGATAAACAAAAAAATATTGGAGAACTAATTAATTTAGGAGCTGATATTTTAAAGAAGAATAATATTGATACTGCTAGATTAGATGCAGAGCTATTACTTGGAAATGTCATAGATAAAGAAAGAATATATTTAATAACTCATAGAGAAGAAGAAATAAGTATTGTAAATGAAAAAGAGTATTTTAAACTAATTAATAAAAGAAAAGATAAAATGCCAGTTAAATATATTTTAAATGAATGTGAATTTATGAATCTTAACCTTTATGTTGAAGAAGGAGTATTAATTCCACGAGGAGACACAGAAATATTAGTTGAAGAAGTATTAAAGCATATAAAAGAAGATGAAGAAAAAGAAGTGTGCGACTTATGCTGTGGCTCAGGAGCTATTGGGATAGCGCTAGCTCATTTTAGAAGTAATATAAAAGTAGACTTAATCGATTATTATGAAATTCCACAGAAAGTTACATTATTAAATATAGAAAAATTCAATTTAAGAAATAAAGCTTCATTTATAAGAAGTAATTTATTAGATGAAATAATATTAAATGAAAAAAAATATGATATTTTAGTTTCAAATCCACCATATATAGAAGAAGCTGAAATAGAAAAATTAATGGACGATGTAAGAAACTATGAACCACATACGGCATTGAGTGGAGGTAAAGATGGTTTATATTTTTATAAAAAAATAATAAGTCAAAGTAAGAATGTATTGAAAGAAAATGGAATATTAGCATTTGAAATAGGATACAATCAAGGAGAACAAGTAAAAATGCTGATGGAACAATTTTGTTTTAAAGATATAAAAGTAATTAAAGACCTTGCAAGTTTAGATAGAGTAGTTATTGGAAAATTAAGTAATTAAAAGGTATATATTTTATTAGTAATAAACAGAGTCCTTAGTCTTAGTTGGTTTTTTGCTTCATCTCAAACTTAGAAATAGTTATTTGGGAGCGTGCAGTCGCTAACTCCAACTTGCAGAAGTAGGAGTGTTACCGACACAGTATGACGCAAAATAGACTAGCATGCTGACTTGTTATTTATTTTAATGTGCCTTATTGATTAAAACTTAAAAAATATGATATAATACCAAGTGGTTCTTAATTTTTAGATGAGGTTCATTTAATTTAAAAAGTCTTTTCATCTAAAAGGCAGAATGAAGTATCCAAGAGTCACATACATTGGATAAAAATGTGGAAAAATGAAATACGGAGTGATTGAATGTTATTAGATAAATTGGCTTTTATAGAAAATAAATATGATGAATTATCAGTTAAAATTAGTGATCCATCAATTATGCAAAATCAAAATGAGTGGAGAAAGCTATGTAAAGAGCAATCTGACTTAGAGGTTATTGTAAATGCATATAAAGAATATAAGCAAGTCTCAGAAGATCTTCAAGATAACAAAGAAATGTTAAATGAAGAAAATGATAAAGAAATGAGAGAAATGTTAAATGAAGAAATATCTTCTTTAACAGATAAAGAACAAAAATTAGAAGAATATATTCAAATATTATTACTTCCAAAAGATCCAAATGATGATAAGAATGTTTTTGTTGAAATAAGAGGTGGTGCAGGTGGCGAAGAAGCAGCTTTATTTGCATATAACTTATTTAGAATGTACACAAGATATGCAGAAAATCAAAGATGGACTACAGAAATAATGAGTTTAAACGAAACAGATATTGGCGGATTTAAAGAAGTTGTCTTTATGATAAAAGGTAATGGTGCATATTCAAAATTAAAGTATGAAAGTGGAGTACATAGAGTTCAAAGAGTTCCAGATACTGAATCAAGTGGAAGAATTCATACTTCAACTGCAACAGTAGCAGTTTTACCAGAAGTTGATGATGTTGAAATTGAAATTGCAGATAAAGACGTTAGAATAGATGTATTTAGAGCTTCAGGACATGGTGGACAATGCGTTAATACTACAGATTCAGCTGTTAGAATTACACATTTACCTTCAGGACTTGTGGTTTCATGTCAAGATGAAAAATCTCAGTTGAAAAATAAAGAAAAAGCTATGAAAGTTCTTAGATCAAGATTATTTGAAAAAGCTCAACAAGAAAGAGCTGATGGAATAGCAGAAGATAGAAAGAGTCAAGTTGGAACTGGAGATAGAAGTGAAAGAATTAGGACATATAATTATCCACAAGGAAGAGTTACAGAACATAGAATAGGATTAACTTTATATAAATTAGAAGCTTTTTTAAGTGGTGATATTGATGAAGTAATAAATGCATTAATTACAGCAGATCAAGCTGAAAAAATGAAGCAAATGGGAAACAGAGATATGTAAATATTATTTAGAAAGCCTTACATTTTAATATGTGGGGCTTTTAGGCAAATTTAAAAGAATAATAAACCAGTATGTTTGTCTATTTTGCGTCATACTACGGTGGCCAGTTATGCTAATAGATAAACTATCAAAATAACTTACCTCATTGTCTGACACGAAATATATGACGCATCTTTGATCTATTATTTTCTTTCATGTGCCTTAAATAATAGGAGGAATAAGGTATGAATATTTATACTGCTATAAAGAAGGAAAAATCATCTATAAAAAGATTTATAATTTTCATGTTGATGATTGGAATTGTTTTACCTATAGTATTATTAATAGCTGGAATTTCTAATATGTTTTATTTAATTTATCTAGTGTGTATCGAGTTTTTAATAGTAATGGCTATAATACTTAAACTTAATGGTTATAAAGTAGAATATAAATGTATTAATAACAAATTAACTTTTAAAGTTGGAATGTTTACAAATAGATCTCTAATTTTTTGTGATAAAGTAGTTTTAGTACATACTAATAAATCAGATTATGATATGGAAATAATACTTATTACTAGCATAGCCTTTAAGAATAAATTATTAAGATCTGTCATGCCAAATTTTTTAAAAAGATATCCTCAAATTGAAGAAGAATACATAAAGATAAAGGAATTGAATCCTGATAAATCTTATTATTTTCAGATTGTAAAAAAAGGTGGATTAAAAAAATACTTATTATTAGACTCTATATACAAAAATTGCGTTAAGGCTATTTATACAGATTATAGTATTGAAAATATTAAAATTGCACGAGGACAAACAATAGTTTAGCAAGAAAGAAGGAACATACTTTGGAAACAAAGATAATTGTAGTAGAAAACATTGCTGATGATCAAGAAAAAATAAGAGAAGCTGCTGAGATTATAAAAAAAGGTGGAGTTGTAGCTTTTCCAACCGAAACAGTATATGGGTTAGGCGCAGATGCCCTTAATGAAGACGGGGTTAAAAAAATTTTCATAGCTAAAGGGAGACCGCAAGACAACCCTTTGATTGTTCATGTTGCATCAAAAGAAATAGATTTATTAGTTGAAGAAATTCCTGAAGTTGCACATAAACTTATAGATAAGTTTTGGCCAGGTCCATTAACAGTAATTTTAAAAAAGAAAAACATCATACCTAATGTAACTAGTGCAAATTTAGATTCTATTGGGATTAGAATGCCTAATGATGAGATAGCTTTAAAATTAATCGAATTAACGAATACTGTTATTGCAGCACCATCTGCAAATATAAGTGGTAGACCGAGTCCAACAGATGTAGAGAGATGTATAGAAGATTTAGATGGAAAAGTAGATTGTATATTAGGTGGACATAAAAGTAATATAGGGTTAGAATCCACAATTGTAGATTGTACAGTGAATCCACCATTAGTTTTAAGACCAGGTGGGATAACATTAGAAATGTTAAAAGAAATAGATTCAAGAATAGAAATAGATAAAGCTGTAATGCAAAAGCCACAAAAAAATATAAAGCCTAAAGCACCAGGAATGAAGTATAGACATTATGCGCCAAAAGCTAAAGTTACAATAATTTCAGGAAAAAGAAAAAAAACTATTGAAAAAATACAACAAATAGTACACAATTATATAGATAATAATAAAAAAGTGTGTATACTTACTGTTGAGGAAAATAAAAAAGAATATACAGAGGGTACTAAAATAGTATTAGGAAGTATAAAAGATTTATCTACAGTAGCTAAAAATTTATTTGAAGCACTAAGACATTGTGATGACTTAGGAGCAGATTTCATTTTAGCAGAAGCTTATGAAGAAAAAGGAGTAGGAATAGCTATAATGAATAGATTAAAAAAAGCTGCGGGGTTTGACATTATTGAAGTATGAAATGAAGAATTTGATAATAAATAAGATTTTTATTATTGTTTAAAATAGAAGGAGATAAAGTTTAACAACATACTTTCTCTTCTTTTTTTATGAATAAATATATATATTATGGAGGTTAAACTATGAAAATAGCAATTGGATGTGATCATGGTGGATTTGAGCTAAAAGAAGAAATAATAACATTTTTAAAAGCTGAAGGCCATGAAGTAAAAGATTTTGGTACATATTCAAAGGAGTCTTGTGATTATCCTGATATTGCATTGCCAGTAGCAGAGTCTGTTGTATCAAAAAAATATGAATTAGGTATATTAATTTGTGGAACAGGGATTGGAATAGGCATTAGTGCAAATAAAGTTCCTGGAATTAGAGCTGCATTATGCTCAGATACTTTTAGTGCACATGCAACTAGAGAGCATAATAATGCAAATATATTAACTTTAGGACAAAGAGTTGTTGGAACTGGGCTTGCATTAGATATAGTAAAAACTTTTATATCATCTGAATTTGAAGGTGATAGACATGCTAAAAGAATAAATAAGATTACTGAAATAGAAAAAAAATATTATAAATAAGAGACTTAAAAATAATCAGTTAAAATATAACAAAATATTAGTTTGTTGTTTTTTCAATAATAATTAAATATTAGGAGGAATATAAAATGAGTAAGGTAACAGAAATAAGCCATCCGTTGGTACTTCATAAACTTTCAATGATAAGAAGCAAAGATACAGGGTCTAAGGATTTTAAAGAATTAGTTAAAGAAATTTCAATGTTAATGACTTATGAAGTAACTAGAGATTTAAATATGGAAGAGGTAGAAATTGAAACTCCAGTTTGTAAAACTAAATGCAAAATTGTTGCAGGGAAAAAGATGGCAATAGTGCCTATATTAAGAGCTGGACTTGGAATGGTTGATGGAGTACTTAGTTTAATACCAGCAGCTAAAATTGGACATATAGGATTATATAGAGATGAAGAAACTTTAAAACCAGTAGAATATTTTTGTAAACTTCCTAAAGACATTGAAGAAAGAGATGTTATAGTTGTTGATCCAATGATTGCGACAGGCGGGTCAGCATGTGACGCATTAACTATGCTTAAGGAAAAAGGTGCTAGAAATTTAAAATTAATGAGTTTAATAGCAGCACCAGAAGGTATACAAGTAGTGCAAAAAGAACATCCAGATGTAGATGTGTACATAGCTTCAATAGATGAAAAATTGAATGAAAAAGGTTATATAGTTCCAGGTCTTGGAGATGCTGGAGATAGGTTATTTGGAACTAAATAAGTATTATTTTATAATAAAGTAATATTAAGGAGGATACTTTTTGTAAGTATCCTTTTTAACTTTGTTAATAATTTAAAGGTAGTATGGTATAATCAACATATATAATATTGTTTTTGGGAGAATATAAAATGGATAGAAGAATTAAAGATAATTATTATTTAGATATTGCTGAAACTGTATTAGAAAGAGGTACTTGCTTAAGACGGAATTATGGTTCTATTATAGTTAAGAATGATGAAATAATTTCTACTGGATACACTGGAGCACCAAGAGGAAGAAAAAATTGTATAGACATAAACAGTTGTATAAGAGAAAAACTTCAAGTTCAAAGAGGAACTCATTATGAGCTTTGCAGAAGTGTACATAGTGAAGCTAATGCAATAATTAGTGCTTCTAGAAGAGACATGATTGGAGCTACATTATATTTAGTTGGTAAAGATGTTAATACAAAAGAATATGTTAAAGATGCTAATTCTTGTTCAATGTGCAAAAGACTAATTATAAATTCAGGCATTGATTATGTTGTTATAAGAGATAATAAAAATACATATAGAAAAATAAGTGTGGTGCAATGGATAGAAGATGATGATTCTTTAAATATTAAAAATAATCTAGGATATTGAAAATAGTAGATTATAATATATATTTAAGAATATAGCATGATATAATGTTCAGATTATAAACATAAATATTATGTAGAATATTGTTGTAAAATCTAGATTGAAGAATAATTCCATATAGAAGGTATTGTAAAATAAATAACTAGTCAAAAATTCTTAGGATTTTTGAACTAGACAAATGAAGTGAAGGCAGTTAATACTGATGTCATTAGTTGTGTTTGCTGATGTAATATAAAAAGACAATAAGACTGATTAGTTATTTATTTGAGATGCCTAAAATACGTTATAGTAGAGTTAGGAGGAAATAAAGTGAGCAAGAAAAAAGTGATAACAATATTTGGTACGAGACCAGAGGCGATAAAAATGGCTCCTTTAGTAAAAGAGCTAGAAAAGAGAGAAGAAATTGAATCAAAGGTTTGTGTAACAGCTCAACATAGAGAAATGTTAGATCAAGTTTTAGAATTATTTGATATCAAACCAGATTTTGACTTGAACATAATGAAAACAAAACAAACCCTAACAGGAATCACTAATAAGGTTCTAGAAGGACTGGAAGAAGTTTTTGAGCAAGAAAAACCAGATATGATATTAGTACATGGGGATACAACAACAACTTTTGCAGGATCTTTAGCAGCATTTTATCAACAAATAAAGATAGGGCATGTAGAAGCAGGACTTAGAACTTTCAATAAATATTTTCCATTTCCAGAAGAAATGAATAGAAAATTAACAGGGAGTTTAGCAGATTTACACTTTACACCAACTAAAGGATCAAAAGAAAATCTATTAAGAGAAGGAATTGAAGAAAAGAATATATATATTACTGGTAATACTGTAATAGATGCTATGATGCATACAGTTGAAGATGAATATGAATTTAAAAATGAATATTTGAAAAAAATAGATTTTAATAAAAAAATTATAATGATAACAGCTCATAGAAGAGAAAATTGGGGTCAAGGCATAGAAAATATTTGTCATGCTTTAAAAAAGATAGTAAAAGATAATTCAGATGTTGAATTAGTATATTTAGTTCATTTAAACCCAGTTGTTAAAGACGTTGTATTTAAAGAACTTGGAGGATTGGATAGAGTACATTTATTACCGCCATTAGATACTAAGGAAACCCATAATTTAATGAATAAATCATTTATGGTTATGACAGATTCAGGTGGATTGCAGGAAGAAGCGCCACATTTAGGAAAACCTGTATTAGTATTGAGAGATGTCACAGAAAGACCAGAAGCTGTAGAGTATGGAACAGTTAAATTAGTTGGTACTGATATAGATAAAATAGTGAATGAAGCAAGTGAATTAATTAAAAATGTAGAAGCTTATAATAGGATGAGTAAAGCAGCAAATCCATATGGGGATGGTGTAGCATCTATAAGGATAGCAGACGCTATATTGAAATATTTCAATCTAAGTAAAAAAGAGGTAGATGAATTTAAAAGATAAACTTTGTTTAAATTTTAACAATTAACTCTTGCTAAATAAAAAGATAATATGTATAATTATATTATGTTAATAATTTAACGAAAATGAATATTAAATATATATAATTTTTAGGAGGTTTTAAACATGAAAGAAGTAGTTATTGTAAGTGCAGTTAGAACAGCTGTAGGTAGTTTTGGTGGAGCATTAAAAGGTGTTTCAGCAGTAGATTTAGGAGCTACAGTAATTAAAGAAGCTGTAAATAAAGCTGGAGTTAAGCCAGAATTAGTTGAAGAAGTTATAATGGGTAATGTAATTCAAGCAGGTCTAGGACAAAATACAGCTAGACAAGCAACAATAAAATCAGGATTACCACAAGAAGTTCCAGCTATGACAATTAACAAGGTTTGTGGATCAGGATTAAGAGCAGTTAGTTTAGCAGCTCAAATGATTAAAGCTGGAGACGCTGATGTTATCGTTGCAGGTGGTATGGAAAACATGTCAGCTGCACCATATGCTTTAAACACATCTAGATGGGGACAAAGAATGGGCGATGGCAAGATGGTTGATACAATGATAAATGATGCATTATGGGATGCATTTAATCATTATCACATGGGAGTTACTGCTGAAAATATCGCTAAACAATGGGGAATAACTAGAGAAGAACAAGACCAATTTTCTTTAGGATCACAACTTAAAGCAGAAAAAGCAATTAAAGAAGGAAAATTCAAAGATGAAATAGTTCCAGTTGTTATTCCACAAAGAAAGGGAGATCCAAAAGTATTTGATACAGATGAATTCCCAAGATTTGGAACAACTATTGAAGCATTAGCAAAATTAAAACCAGCTTTCATCAAAGATGGTACTGTAACAGCAGGTAATGCATCAGGTATTAATGATGGAGCAGCAGCTTTTGTTGTTATGAGTGCTGATAAAGCAGCAGAATTAGGACTTAAGCCATTAGCTAAAATCCTTTCTTATGGATCAAAAGGATTAGATCCAGCTATAATGGGATACGGACCTTTCCATGCAACTAAGAAAGCTTTAGAAGTAGCTAACTTAACAGTTAATGATTTAGATTTAATCGAAGCTAACGAAGCTTTTGCAGCTCAAAGTTTAGCAGTTGCTAAAGATTTAAAATTTGATATGAGTAAAGTAAATGTTAATGGTGGAGCAATTGCATTAGGACATCCAGTTGGAGCATCAGGTGCAAGAATACTAGTTTCATTACTTCATGAAATGGAAAAGAGAGATGCTAAAAAAGGTTTAGCAACACTTTGCATAGGTGGAGGAATGGGAACAGCTATTATAGTTGAAAGATTATAAAATTTGTTAATATTCTTTTAAATATAAAGTCGTTATAATACTATGTATTATAACGACTTTTATTTTATATAGTAAATTACAAAGTTGTAAATAACTTTAGAAGTAGATTTTTTTGAAATATTGAATAATTAATAATTTAAAGTAGAACATATATAATACAATAAACTTTTAATAAATGAACTATTATTATTAAATTTAACATTATATGAATAGATATTTAAAATTATATGCAAGATATAAAATGAAATTATCAATTAACGTATTTTCAATACTACTTAATACTGTCTGCATAAGCACTTAAAGCGTTCTTGATATATTCTTTTATGAAAATAAATAATTGCATAAATTCATTTATTTGTATTCATTAGTATAAAAAAAAAAGAATGCTTTATTAATTAAAAAATAAAAATACTTAGAATAATACACTTTAATTTGAATTTTTGTTTTTTGTTTCCATAAAAACAAAAATGAAAATGTTATCAGGAAAATTACTACCATAATTCATATAATAGAATATTCTGTCAATTGAAGGATGAAATAAAAATAAATTTATTTTAGACGAAAAATGAATAAAAGAAAACTTTGATTGCGTATTAGCAAGAATATGAGTGCTAAATAAGTTTAATAGCCATAAATAGCACTTTATTATTAAAAACTAGGTTTTGTTAAACTTTAAGATGGAGATATAATATCTCATATCGAAGGTTAAGAGGAGATATTCATGAATAAAGGAATAAATAAGTTTCTTAAAGATATGGTAAAGTGTGATTTAATAAGTGGAGTTATAATATCTTTGCTTATATGGTTAATTTCATCTTTCACATATGCAGAAATCTATTTGATTGGAATAAGCATATCTTTGATAAACTTTATAGTAAGTGGATATGTTACTATAAATTCTTTAGAATATAATAAACGAAATAAATACATTCCAATAATTTCATTTATAAGGATAATTTTAATAATTGCTATTTCAATGTTTTTTATAAATGATATAACAATTATGTCTTATTATATGTTTGGATTTATTTCGCATTATATATTATTAATAGCTAATTGCATAAAAAACAGGAAAGGAAGTGTTTAGGTTGGAACCTAGTATGCCTATATATTCCTTTAAAATTGGAAATTTCCCCATTAATATTACAAAGGAAATAATTATTCAATGGGTAGTAATTTTAATTTTATGGATAGGAGCTTCTTTATTAACAAGAAATCTAAAGCAAAATCCAAGTAAAAAGCAAGCTGCTTTAGAAAAAATTTATGAATCAATAAAAACACTTGTTAATAGTACTATGGGGGAAGGTTATGAAAGATTTATACCATATATAGGAACATTAATTGTTTACTTATTAGTTTTAAATTTTACTGGTTTAATCGGTATACCACCCGCAACCCAAAATTTAAGTGTAACCATTGGACTTGCAATTACAACCTTTTTAGTTGTAAACATAAATGCAATTAAGAAAAATGGTCCAGGGGGATATTTAAAAGGTCTTTCACACCCATATTTTGTTATGTTACCAATTAATATAATGGAAAGATTAGTCCTTCCAGTATCGTTAGCACTCAGACTATTTGGTAACATGTTAGCAGCAACAATTTTAGTCGATTTAGTATATCAAGCGCTAGGAAAAGTAGCAATGATAGCTCAAATTGGTGCACCAATAATAGTACATGGATATTTTGATTTGTTTGATGGATCAATTCAAATGCTAGTATTTACTATGTTGACTATGATTAATATTAAGACAACCGCAGAACATTAATTAAATTTCAATTATTTTAAGGAGGAGTTATAATGAATTTAGCAGTTATAGGAGCAGGTATTGCTGTATTAACAGGAATTGGAGCAGGAATTGGAATTGGGGTAGCCACAGGAAAAGCTACTGAAGCAATTGCTAGACAACCAGAAGAAGCAAGTAAAATCCAAACAGCATTAATTATAGGAGCTGGTCTTGCAGAAGCAACAGCAATTTATGGTTTAATAGTTGCATTAATGATATTAGCAAAGGCTTAAGAATTACATTCATGATATTAGCAAAATAATAAATTTGTATGAGTTGATTATATTGACTCCGAAGGGAGGATATAGGTAAGTATATGGATATTGATATTTCAATAGTACTAATGACCTTAGTTAACTTTTTTATTCTTGTTCTTATATTAAAACACTTTTTTTGGGAAAAGATTCAATTAACAATTGAAGAAAGACAAAATTATGTTGATGAAAAGTTAATTAAAGCAGACGAGGATTCTCAAAAGGCTAAAATGTATTTATTAGAAAATCAAAGAATTCTTCAATCAGCAAAAGAAGAAGGAAAAAAGATTACTGAAAAGCAAAAAGAAAAAGGTAATAAGATATATCAAGAAATTATAGACAATGCTAATGAAGAGGCAAAATCATTACTAGAAAGAGCTAAAGTAGAAATACAAAGAGAAAAAGAAAAAGCAGAGTATGAAGTAAAAAAACAAGCAGTAGATTTAGCAGTGCAGCTTTCAATTAAAGCTTTAGAAGAAAATATGGATGAAAGCAAACATAGACAACTCATTGGAGATTTTATTACTAAGGTAGGTATGTAGCTATGTATGAATATTTAGATAGACGATATGCATTAGCACTTTACCAAGTTGCTGAAAAAGACGGGAAAGTAGATAAGTATTTACAAGATTTAAGAGAAATTTGTGATTTAATTGACAATAATCATGATTTTTATGAAGTAATAAAACATCCTCAAATAAGTACTATAAAGAAAAAACAAACTTTAATTAATATTTTTAAAGATAAAATTGATGAGGAATTACTTTCTTTTCTTCTTATATTAATAGAAAAAGATAGAATATTATATCTTAGAGAAAAATTAAATGAGATGGAAAAGATAGATCTTGAAAGAAAAAATACTTTAAAAGGTGTAATAAAAACAGCTATTCCTCTTATACCCGAAGAATTAGAAAATTTAAAAAATGTTTTTGAAAAGAAGTATGATAAAAATATCTTATTTGAAACTGAAGTAGATAAAAGCCTTTTAGGTGGTATCTATGTAAGAATTGGAAATGATGTAATAGATTATACTATGAAATCTAAAATAGAAGAAATGAAAGATTTAATGCTTAAACAGAAATAGAGGTGAATCCATGAATATTAAACCAGAAGAAATAACTTCTATCATTAAAAAAGAAATAGAGAAGTATGAAAAACAAATAAAAACAGTAGATTCTGGTACTATAATCCAAGTTGGTGATGGAGTTTCAAGGGTTTATGGATTAGATAATTGTATGGAAGGGGAATTATTAGAATTCCCTAATGATGTATTTGGAATGGCCCTAAACCTTGAACAAGATAATGTTGGTTGTGTTCTTTTAGGTAGTGAAGAAGGTATAAAAGAAGGGGACATTGTTAAAGGATCAGGTAGAATTGTTGAAGTTCCAGTAGGAGAAGCTCTAATTGGTAGAGTTGTCGATTCTTTAGGTCAACCTATAGATGGCAAAGGCCCAATTAAAACCGATAAAATAAGACCAGTAGAAGTTGCAGCTCCTAGTATAATAGATAGAAGTTCAGTTAATGAACCTTTACAAACAGGAATTAAGGCTATTGATACGATGATTCCAATAGGTAAGGGTCAAAGAGAACTTATAATAGGTGATAGACAAACTGGTAAAACAGCTTTAGTTATAGATACTATCTTAAACCAAAAGGGAAAAGATGTTATATGTATCTATGTAGCTATTGGTCAAAAGCAATCTACAGTTGCTCATATAGTTAATACTTTAACTGAAATGGGTGCTATGGATTATAGTATAGTAGTAAGTTCTACAGCTGGAGATTCAGCTCCATTACAATATCTTGCTCCATATGCTGGATGTAGTATGGGAGAATATTTTATGAATGAAGGAAAAGATGTACTAATTGTATATGATGATCTTTCTAAACATGCAGTAGCTTATAGAACAATGTCACTACTTCTTAGAAGACCGCCAGGCAGAGAAGCTTATCCAGGAGATGTTTTCTATATTCACTCAAGATTGCTTGAAAGAGCAGCTAAGTTATCAGAAGAAAAAGGTGGCGGTTCATTAACAGCGCTTCCAATTATAGAAACACTAGCTGGAGATATCACAGCTTACATACCAACAAATGTAATATCAATTACAGATGGTCAAATATTCTTAGAGTCTGATTTATTCTACTCAGGACAAAGACCAGCAGTAAATGCAGGTATTTCAGTATCAAGAGTTGGTGGTAATGCTCAAATAAAAGCTATGAAACAAGTAGCTGGTACTTTAAGATTAGAACTTGCTCAATATAGAGAATTAGCAGCCTTTTCACAATTTGGATCAGATTTAGATAAAGATTCAAAGAGAAGACTTGAAAAGGGTAAGAGATTAGTTGAAATCTTAAAACAAGATCAATACAAACCATTAGAAGTAGAAAAACAAATTATTATATTATATGCAGTAGTTAATGACTTTTTATCAGACATTAAGATTACAGATATTAAGAAATTTGAAAAAGAATTCTTAGAATATGTAAATACACACTATAGAGATGTTGAAAAAGAAATTATTACTAATAAAACTTTAAGTGCTGATCTTAAAACAAGATTAGAAGTAGCAATAGTTGAGTTTAAAAAGATATTTTTACAAGAAGCATAGCTTAAATTTAAGCTATGCCCTTCTTTAGGAGGTAGAACGCATGGGCGCAGCTGGACTTATTGAAATCAAAAGAAGAATTAAGTCAGTAGAAAATACAAGAAAAATAACTAATGCTATGGGGCTTGTTGCCACTTCTAAGTTAAGAAAATCTAGAAAAGAGTTATTAGTAAATCAAAAGTTTGTTGAATCAACTGAAAAAATTGTAAAAAATCTTGCATCAACTATTTTTGAGGATGAGGAAAATATTTATTTTAAAGCTAATAATAGCAAAGATAAATTATATATATTAATGTCATCTGATTCAGGTTTGTGTGGTGGATTCAATGGAAGTATAGTGTCTTACTTAGAGACTTTAGTTAGAGATGAAAAAGATAATATAAAAATTATTATAGTAGGAAGCAAAGGAGTCAGCTATGTTAGAAGATTTGGTCTTGAAACAATAGCTGAATATGTAGATATTCCGGATATTCCAAGTGTAAAAGAAGTGAAAATTATTTTTGAAAAAGCTCTTAAGATGTATAAAGAAGGAGAAGTTTCAGAAGTAAAAGTTGTATATTCAGATTTCATTTCTCCAGTTAAACAAGAACCTAAAGCAGTTAATATTTTGCCAGTGGATAAGATAGAAGGTAAATCAGGAGAATGCATAATCGAACCAGAGGGTGAAGAAGTATTAAATGATGCACTTAACATTTATCTAAAGGGTAAACTTAGAAATATTTTATTAAGTTCTAAATGTAGTGAACAAAGTGCGAGAATGGTAGCGATGGATGGAGCAACAAAAAATGCAAATGATATATTGTCTGCTTTAAACCTTAAGTTTAATAGAATTAGACAACAAATGATTACACAAGAAATATCTGAAATAGTTGGAGGAGCAGAAGCTCAAAAATAGTGAGGAGGTATTTTATGCCTGGTAAGATTGGGAAAGTAGTTCAAGTAATTGGACCGGTAGTAGATATAAAATTTGATTCAGATTCTCTTCCAAATTTATATAATGCAATCAGTATTGATATGGGAGAAAGAGAATTAGTTGTTGAAGTTGAACAACATGTCGGTGATGATATAGTAAGAACAATTGCTATGGAAGCAACGGAAGGATTAAAAAGAGGAATGGATGCTGTTGATACAGAAAAGCCTATTTCTGTTCCAGTAGGAGAAGAAGTTCTAGGAAGATTATTTAATGTTCTAGGAAATCCTATTGATAATGCAGGAGCTGTTGATATAAAGGAAAGATATCCAATTCATAGACCAGCACCTAGCTTTAAAGATCAAGCAGTTGAACCAGAAATGTTTGAAACAGGAATTAAAGTTATAGATTTACTTGCTCCATATCAAAAGGGTGGTAAAATAGGTTTATTTGGAGGAGCTGGAGTTGGTAAAACAGTTTTAATTCAAGAATTGATAAACAATATAGCTAAAGAACATGGTGGATTATCAGTATTTACTGGAGTTGGTGAAAGATCAAGAGAAGGTAATGATTTATACCATGAGATGAAAGATTCTGGAGTTATTGCAAAGACCGCTTTAGTATTTGGACAAATGAATGAGCCACCAGGTGCTAGAATGAGAGTAGCTTTAACTGGATTAACTATGGCAGAATACTTTAGAGATAAAGGTCAAGATGTATTATTATTTATAGATAATATATTTAGATTTACTCAAGCCGGTTCTGAGGTATCAGCATTACTTGGAAGAATACCTTCAGCTGTTGGTTATCAACCAACATTGGCTACAGAAATGGGTGCGCTTCAAGAAAGAATTACATCAACAAAAAGTGGTTCTATTACATCTGTTCAAGCAGTATATGTTCCAGCTGATGATTTAACAGATCCGGCACCAGCTACAACATTCTCTCATCTAGATGCAACTACAGTTTTATCTAGAAATATAGTTGAACTTGGTATATATCCAGCTGTAGACCCATTAGAATCTACGTCTAGAATATTAGATCCAAGATTAGTTGGAGAAGAACATTATAATGTAGCTACAGAAGTTAAACATATACTTGAAAGATATAAGGAACTACAAGATATTATAGCTATCTTAGGTGTTGATGAATTATCAGATAATGATAAAGCAATAGTATCTAGAGCAAGAAAAATACAAAGATTTTTATCACAACCATTTACAGTTGGTGAACAATTTACTGGAATGCCAGGAAAATATGTTCCAGTAAAAGAAACAATAAAAGGATTTAAGGAAATTCTAGAAGGTAAATATGATGATTTACCTGAATCAGCATTCTTATTCATTGGATCAGTTGATGAAGCTGTACAAAAAGCTAAAGATTTAGCGTAAGGAGATGAATAATATGCCTAATACCTTTTTATTAAAGATTGTTACACCTAGTAATGATGTCTACAATAATCAAGTGGAAAAAATATTTTTAAAGAATAGTAATGGAAATTTGGAAATATTGGCAAATCATGCTGATATAATAACAAATATAGTACCTTGTATTGTAGAATTTACAGATGATAAAGGAAAAAATCAAAAAGTGTTTGTTTCAAAGGGAATTGCAAGTATGTCTAAGAATGAACTAATAATTTGTAGTGATTCCGCTGAATTTTCAGAGAATATAGACTTAGAGAGAGCTGAAAAAGCAAAAGAAAGAGCTGAAAAGAGATTATTTAGTGGAAATAATTATGATGAAAAAAGAGCAGAATTAGCATTAATGAGAGCAAATCAGAGAATAAAACTAAAAAAATTATAAAAAAAGCTTAAGAGGATTTACCTCTTAAGCTTTTTTTATGTTTAGAGATTACTTTCTTTCAAATTTTTTATTAAATTAGCACAAATTAATAAGATAATTATATATTATATTATAAACTCAAATAAAAAACAGAATAAAAAATGGAATAGCTGAGCATAATTAAAGGAATGAGTAGGGGGTATAAGTGTGAAAGTAAAAGTTAGTATATTATTACTTATATTAATATCATTCTTAAACATGGGAGCTGTTTCAAATAAACATATAATTAATAACTCATTTAAAGATATGGAAACTAGCGTGATTAATAAAAGTCAATTTAAGGAGAATGGTGTAAAAATCCAATTTAAAATAAAAAAAGATATTAAAACAGAATATTTAATAGTAAAAGAAAATTTAATGAATAATATTAAAGGTATTTATAAGGAAATCGATAAAAATAAGTTTGAAATTCTAAATAATGACTTTAATGTTAATATAAATTTATGGAATGTAGACAATTATACTTATGTTGAAGTTATATTAATAAATATAAATCCTCAATATAAAACGATACATTTAAAAAAGATATTAAAAGAGTTAAAAAATAAAGATACAGAAGACATGCAAACTTTTTTATATTATAAAGGTGAAATAAATCAAGAAAAAAATAAGAATTTTGTAGACGAAGTTATTAATCTAGAATATTTGAAAGATATAGATGTAATAGAAATTAATAATGGTTATACTGGAACTGGAATTTTAAAAAGTGGAGAAAAAGTTAATTTTGCACTAGCTAACTATAATACTAATTCGTATATAATTATTGGTACACCAATAATATTCACAACATACTAATACATTTTAAATAAAATAATAAACCAGTATTCGTGTATATTTTGTATGTTATACTATATCACTAGAATTAACTAATAGTATGACTAAAAGATATGCTACGAATTTTTGGATCATTATTTTTTTGGAATGTTTAACAATTCATTATGGAGGATAATATGGAAAAAATAATAGTTAATGGTGTAAAAAAACTTAGAGGTGAAGTTAATATAAGTTGTGCTAAAAATTCAATTTTACCTATAATTGCAGCCACTATATTATGTCCAGAGAGCATTGTTATAAATAATGCTCCTATGCTAGAAGATGTAGAGGTTATTTGCAAGTTATTAAGAGAATTAAATTGTGAAGTTGATTTTTCTAAAATAGATGATAAATTGAAAATTAATACTAGTAATATAAATCCAATTGATGCTAATACAGAACTTATTAGAAAGATGAGAGCATCTTTTTTAATTATGGGAGCTATGCTTGCTAGATTTGGATACTGTAAATTATCATTACCAGGAGGGTGTAACATAGGAAGTAGACCAATAGATCTACATCTCAAGGGATTCAAGTTACTTGGAGCAGATATAATAATGGGATATGGATTTGTAGAAGTAAAAACAAAGAAATTAATCGGAAATAGAATATATCTAGATTTTCCTTCTGTTGGTGCAACAGAAAATATTTTAATGGCAGCAGTTTTAGCAGAAGGAACAACAATAATAGAAAATGCTGCACAGGAACCTGAGATTGAGGATTTAGCTAGATTTTTAAATAAAATGGGAGCTAATATAGAAGGTGCAGGAAGAGGAAAAATTACTATACATGGAGTAAAAGATTTAAAAGGGATAGAGTATACACCAATATACGATAGAATAGAAGCTGGAACATTTATGATAGCGGCAGGAATAACAAATAGTACAATAAAAATTAATGGAGTAAATGAAGAACATTTAAGGCCCGTTATAGAAAAACTAAAAGAATGTGGACTTGTATTTAGTGAATATAAAAATAATTCTATTATTGTAGATGGAAGCAGAATTAAAAAGGCTGTTGATATTAAAACATTACCGTATCCAGGATTTCCAACAGATATGCAAGCACAGATGATGAGTTTATTATCAGTAACAGAAGGAACCAGTGTCATAACAGAAACTGTATTTGAAAATAGATTTATGCATGTTACAGAACTTGCAAGAATGGGTGCAAATATAAAAATTGATGGTAGAACAGCTATAATTGAGGGAGTTCCTCAATTAACAGCATGTGAAGTAAAAGCTACAGATTTAAGAGCAGGAGCTGCAATGATTTTGGCAGGGTTAGTTGCGGATGGACAAACGGAAATAGGAGATATTTATCATATAGATAGAGGATATGTTAATGTAGAAGAAAAATTTAGAAAATTAGGTGCAGATATTTATAGAATTGATGTATAGAAATTAAGGTATATTAAAAGAAATAACAAGCCAGTATGCTACGCATATTTGACTTGTTATTTTCTTTCATATGATAAAGGCTAGAGTAAATCTCTGGCTCTTTAAGTTTACCTAAAAATAAATACTTAACATAATTCTAAATTCTAAGCATATATGTATTTATATAGACTTAGGGAGGATATTAAGAATGAAAATAAATAAAGATGTTAAACTCATTATTGGCATGAGTTTAATTATTATTGCAATGCTAATAATAGTACCTATATTCTTATTAAATTTTAATTTAGAGAGTTTAAAGCCATTTAATATCAATAATAGTGTAGTTAAGGAATCTTTAGAAATTGAACTCCTAAAAGATAAAAAAGTTAAATTATATAAAAAGTCAGAAGATAAGGTTGAAGCAATAGATTTAGAAGGATATATTATAGGGGTAGTTGCAGGTGAGGTGCCGGCTAATTTTGATGAAGAAGCTTTAAAAGCACAAGCAGTAGCGGCTAGAACATTTTATGTAAATAAAATAAATAATCCATGTAAGGAAGCTGCTAAGAAAGATGCAGAAATATGTGATACAACACATTGTCAAGTTTATATGAATAAAGATACTAGAATGGAAAGTTGGAGCAAGAAAGATGCAGATAAGAATTGGGATAAGATTAAAAAGGCAGTTGAAGATACTAAAGGACAAGTTCTTACATATGAAGGAAAGGTATTAGAATATCCACAATTTTTTGCTGTAAGTTCTGGAAAGACAGAGAGTGCTAGAGATGTGTTTTCATCAGATATACCATATCTTAAATCTGAAGAAAGTAAAGGGGAAGAAATTGCTCCTAAGTATAAAAGTTCAGTGAAAGTTAGTACGAAAGAATTTATAAGCAAAATTAATAAAAAATATCCAAATGCAAAAATATCTGAGAGTAATTTATCATCAAATATTAGGGTGGAAAGCTATACAGAAGCTGGAGGCGTAAAGGAAGTTAAAATAGGTGAAGAAAAAATAAAGGGAACAGAATTTAGAAGTTTATTTAATTTGAATTCAGCTAATTTTAGTTTAAGTGTTGAAAAAAATTCAATAAATATAGAATGTACAGGGTATGGACATGGTGTTGGAATGAGTCAGTGGGGAGCAAACATTATGGCTAAAGATGGAAAAAAATATGATGAAATATTAACACATTATTATAACGGAGTGGAAATTAGGCAGATATTATATAAGTAAAATTGTAAAAATAGTCTTTAGAATATTAATTCTAGAGGCTATTTTTTTATTATCTTATTTAGAATAAATAAAATAAATTAAATATAATTTTATAAAAAAGGGTATTTATGTATTAATTTATTAAAAAAGGAAATAATGAAAAAAGGAGGTGTTAATATGGACAAAAATTTTAAACATAAGTTTAAAGATTTATTTAGAAAGGAAAGCTTTTATATCGCTTTATTTCTGTGCCTTTGTATAATGGCAGCAGTAGGAACTGTTTCTTATAAAAGACTTAATAGTCAAAAGGAATTGACTAAAGTACAAGAGGCAGAAAAGGAGATAACATTAAATATTAATGATAAAAGCGTAACAAATGAAATTCCAAATGCGGAGAGAGTAGAGAAGTCTGCTGATAATAGTCAATTAAATAAGACTACAGCTACTAAAGACAACTCTAAAAGTGTTGCTTCAACAACTAAAACTGTTAAGTTATCTAATCCTCTAGATGGGACTATAAGTAGAGAATATACTTATCCTAAACCAGTAAAGGTTGAAGATAATATATATAGGAGCATTAGGGGAATAAACTTAACAGCTAAAGTTGGTACTCAAGTTAAAGCAGCTTCAGATGGTGTTGTTGAAACTGTAGGAAATGCAGGGGTTGAGGAAGGTATAGTTGTAGAGATTAAACATGCAAATGGATTAAAGACAAGATATGGTAATCTTGATCAAGATGTATCTGTAAAAACAGGAGAAAAGGTTTCTGCAAATCAAGTTATTGGTAAAGTTGGAGAAACTGCTAAGTTATTTGATGCAGAAAAATTTGGAGAATATTTAAATTTACAAGTAATTAATGCTAAGGGAGAACAAGTTAATCCAGAACAATATTTTAGTTTAAAAACAAATTAAAAAAGTAATATTCAATATATATTAACCAGTTATTTTATTAATTTAAAAGGCTGGTTAATGAATAACTCAATAAACATTAGTTTATTGAGTTATTCAAAAAATATAATAAGTTAAGGAGGTAGCATTTTGAAAGATTATATTGAAGAAAGAGTATTAGAAGTTGCAAAATATATTATAGACTCAAAGGCTACGATAAGAAAAACAGCCAAAGTTTTTGGTGTAAGTAAAAGTACTATCCATAAAGATATGACAGAGAGACTCCCTAAAATAAATCCATTAATTGCAAAAGAAACTCATTCCATTTTAGAATTAAACAAAGCTGAACGTCATATTAGAGGCGGAAAAGCCACAAAGATGAAATATAAAGCTATTGAATGATATGCATATTGAGGTTATAATATAATATTAGTAGAATTATGTTATTAATGGTAAGAATATGCGTTTTAGGAGTGAATGAGGAATGTGGTTTTGGAGAACTGGGACAGACCTTGGAATTGATTTAGGTACAGCCACTGTGTTGGTTTATGTTAAGGGTAAAGGTGTAATATTGAAAGAACCTTCTGTAGTAGCAATTAACAAAAATAATAATAAATTGTTAGCAGTAGGAGAAGAAGCAAGAAAAATGATAGGACGTACACCAGGAAATATAGTTGCTGTACGCCCATTAAGAGATGGTGTTATTTCAAATTATGATGTAACAGAAAGAATGTTAAAAGAATTTATAGGAAAAGCGTGTGGAAAGAGGAATATTACAGCACCTAAAGTTATGGTTTGTGTACCTTCTCAAGCCACAGAGGTAGAGAAGAGAGCAGTTATTGATGCTGCTAGAAATTCAGGAGCAAAAACAGTTCATTTGATTGAGGAGCCATTAGCAGCAGCTATTGGAGCTGGAGTTGATATCACTAAGCCTAATGGAAGTATGATTATAGATATTGGTGGTGGAACTTGTGATATTGCAGTTATATCATTGGGTGGAATTGTTGAAAGAAGTTCAATAAAAATAGCTGGAGACAAATTTACTGAGGCTATTATAAAACATGTGAGAAATAAATATAAAATAATGATCGGAGAAAAAACGGCAGAAGATTTAAAGATAAATATTGGATCTGCTTTTAAAGGTGCTAGAAATTTAACATCTAAGATGAAAGGAAGAAATTTAGTAACCGGATTACCTGATGAGCTAGAAATTAATACAGAAGAAATAAGAGTAGCATTACAAGAATCAGTAGAATATATAGTTGATGCAGTAAAAACAGTATTAGAAAAGACTCCACCTGAATTAGCGGCAGATATTATTGAAAAAGGTATTTTAATGACTGGTGGAGGAGCATTGTTATATGGACTTGATAAGCTTATAGAGTTTAGAACGGGCGTTACAGTAAGTATTGCCGATAATGCTATTGAATGTGTTGCTGAAGGAACTGGAGCAGTTCTTGGACAATTAGATAAACTAGATAGTGCACTAAATTCTCAAGAAATAGTTCTTATTGAATAAAGCAATAAAATCAAACCTCAAAACATAAGTTTTAGGGTTTGATTTTATTTTAAGACACATCAAGGAAAATAACAGACCAAAGATACACCGTATATTTTGTTTCAAACAAAGAGTAAATTTTTGCTAATAGTGAACTATTAGTGGAACTTGCCGATGTAGTATGACGCAAAATAGACAAGAATACTGGTCTGTTATTTTTTTTCAATGCGTCTAAGGTATATATTTTCTAATTTTCATAATAATCTTTTTGTTTTATATTGTATGCTTCAATTAAAGCTTTTGATATTAGCTTAGCCATATCCATTATGAGAGATAACCTAATACTGTATGAAGAAAAAAGCTCTGAGCTATTAGCAATGTCTACAATTCCTATTATAGAGGCAATACCTACTTCGGGTAATTCTTTACCAACTCCTTTACCAGGATGTATGGCATAATCTCTTGTGTGAATCTCTCCAATAGCATCTTTATCACCTAAACAAGCATCAATTCCAATTATAGATGAATTTGGATGAATTTTGTAGATTTCATTTAAACGATTGTCTATATTTAAAGCGTGTATTGGGGCTGATAATGTTCCGTATATTGGTAAGGGAAATAAATTATCTTCTAAAATAGAACCAACTAAAGGTCCTAAACAATCTCCAATACATTTATCTGTTCCAATACAAACTATTATAGTTTCATTGTTTATATAATCTTTAACTGCTTTGGATATTTCACAACAAGCAAGTGGTGATTTATAGTTTACTTTGTGTTTAATCAAATGCAATACCTCCTTATAAAATATATATATGATTTATTTACATAAAAATGATGAAAGTTTAGTATAAAAAAACATGTTATGGAAATAAATACAAATAAGGATGTGATAATTAATGAGGAGATTGTTAACATATTTATTTATGAGTTTTGCATTAGTAATGAATGTTTATTTATTATTTTGCTGGCAACCAGAAGGAAAAAATAATAATATCATACAGGGATATGAAAAGAGCACAGAAGTTATGTCTTATTCAAAGTCTATATATACAGAAAATAAGGATAATATAATGAAAAATTTATCGGATGAGGATAAAAAAGATTTAAATAGAATTATATCTAATCTATCTACAGTTGATATAGGAAGAATACAGGATTATTTTAAAACATTAGATGACAACAGGGGATTAGTAGAGATATTTAAAGTTTTTAGTAAAAGATTATCATCAACTGATTATATGAGGATTAGAAAAATATGTTCTAATTTTGTAGATATTCAATATTTAGACAGTGAATTAAAAAAAGAAATATAGGTTGTGTTTTAATTCGGAGTATTTTATCGAAAAATAGAGATATTAGAATCTAACTTGCTTAAATACAGGAATAATGGAGTTGAAATTAAATGCATTTGAATATATACTAATCATTGTTGATTGAAGAAAAATAAATCAATTAAATATGGAGGAATTCCCGAGTGGCCAAAGGGGGCAGACTGTAAATCTGTTACGTTACGTTTCGATGGTTCGAATCCATCTTCCTCCACCATTTTTATGGGCGCATAGCTCAGCTGGGAGAGCATCTGCCTTACAAGCAGAGGGTCACAGGTTCGAGCCCTGTTGTGCCCACCATAAAATATTAAAATAAGATTATCGCATTAGAAACGAGTAGAACATGTAAGCAACAAATAAGCTAAAATGTATGTTTATTACATTAATAGCTGGGAAAGAAGTTTATGCAGTAATACGAAGTTCATGATGACATATATGTGCTGGCATGGCTCAACGGTAGAGCAGCTGACTTGTAATCAGCAGGTTGTAGGTTCGATTCCTATTGCCAGCTCCAACTAAATATGGAGGAATTCCCGAGTGGCCAAAGGGGGCAGACTGTAAATCTGTTACGTTACGTTTCGATGGTTCGAATCCATCTTCCTCCACCATTTTTATGGGCGCATAGCTCAGCTGGGAGAGCATCTGCCTTACAAGCAGAGGGTCACAGGTTCGAGCCCTGTTGTGCCCACCATAAACAAATTAAAAAAATATAGAATTAAAACTAGTACAAGAAAATAACAAATGTATAATTATTACATGAGTAGCAAACATGTGAATTTGACTAAGTATAAAAGTTGGTCATGACTACATATGCTGGCATGGCTCAACGGTAGAGCAGCTGACTTGTAATCAGCAGGTTGTAGGTTCGATTCCTATTGCCAGCTCCAATTAAATATGGAGGAGTTCCCGAGTGGCCAAAGGGGGCAGACTGTAAATCTGTTACGTTACGTTTCGATGGTTCGAATCCATCTTCCTCCACCATTAAAAAGAACAAATTTTTATTTGTTCTTTTTTGTTTTTATAAAATTATATTTAATTAGTCTTTTACAAATTTAAATATTTAGTATTAAATCAAAATATTCATACGAACAAATAGACTAACATATTGATTAGTTATTTTTCAAAAGATGCCATAATATTATATCATTAAATAATTTTTAATTATTGTAAATACAAGAAAAAAAAGCATGTTGACTATGTATGGTTACTATGATAAGATGATGTTAAAAATAAAATATTGTTACTCTTATCAAGAGAGGTGGAGGGAAAAGGGCCCTATGAAACCCGGCAACCTGTTAGTTACAAGGTGCCAATTCCTGTAGAATAATTTTCTACAAGATAAGAGAGATTAGTGTATAATTCTCTTCTTATTAGAAGGGTTTTTTTTATACATAAAAATATTAATAACATATAAAGCTTTCTATAAGTAAAGCTTACAAATGAAAGGAGAAAACTATGAAGAGATTATTTACTTCAGAGTCAGTTACAGAAGGGCATCCAGATAAAATGTGTGATCAAATTTCAGATGCTATTCTAGATGCTATTTTAGATAAGGATTCTAACGCCAGAGTTGCGTGTGAAACTTGTACAACTACAGGTATGGTTTTAGTCATGGGAGAAATAACTACAAACTGTTATGTTGATATTCCTAAAGTAGTTAGGGAAACTGTAAGAACAATAGGATATGATAGAGCAAAATATGGTTTTGATTGTGATACTTGTTCTGTTATCACAGCTATAGATGAACAATCAGCAGATATTGCGATGGGTGTAGATGAAGCATATGAATCTAGAAAAGGTGATAAGGATGACGTTGAAGCTGTAGGTGCTGGAGATCAAGGTATGATGTTTGGTTTTGCTACAAATGAAACTGAAGAATTTTTACCACTTCCAATAGCAATGGCTCACAAGTTATCTAGAAGACTTACAGAAGTAAGAAAGAATGGTACATTGAAATATTTAAGACCAGATGGTAAGACTCAAGTTACTGTTGAATATGAGGATAATAAACCAAAAAGAATTGATACAATTGTTATTTCAACTCAACATGGAGAAGAGGTTTCATTAGAAAGAATAGACAGCGATATTAAAGAGCAAGTTATTAAAGCTGTAGTTCCTTCAGAATTATTAGATACTGATACTAAATATTTCATAAATCCAACAGGAAGATTTGTTGTTGGAGGACCTCAAGGAGATTCAGGATTAACTGGTAGAAAAATAATAGTTGATACTTATGGTGGATACGGTAGACATGGTGGTGGAGCTTTCTCAGGAAAGGATCCAACAAAAGTAGACAGATCAGCTGCATATGCGGCAAGATGGGTAGCAAAGAATTTAGTAGCATCAGGTATTGCTGATAAGTTAGAAATTCAGTTAGCCTATGCTATTGGAGTTGCAAAGCCAGTTTCTATTGAAGTTGAAACTTTTGGAACAGGTAAATTTGGAGAAGATAAGATAGTTGAAATTGTAGAAAAAGTGTTTGATTTAAGACCAGGAGCTATAATTAGAGATCTTGAATTAAGAAGACCTATTTATAAGCAAACTGCTGCTTATGGACATTTTGGAAGAACTGATCTTGATTTGCCATGGGAAAAGCTAAATAAAGTAGAAGAAATAAAGAAATATATATAATAAGCTATTTTAAAGAAAATGTACCTTAATAATAATGCTTATTTTATCTGATGATATAATTCAGGTAAAGTAAGCATTTTTTGTTTTTTATAATATAATTAAATGTAAGAGGAGTAACTGGTTATTTATTTGGAGATGCCTTATAGTATAATATATATAAAGTGATTATTAGGTTTAGATAGAGTTTCTTTAATATGCCTAATACCTAAAACATTATTTAAAAAGATTTGGAGAGATTGTATGGAAGTCATAGATGGCTTTGTTGAGAGCGTTGTTTTCAAAAGTGAAGAAACTGGATATGTAGTATGTAAAATTAGAACTTCAAAAAACTTAATTAGTGCAGTAGGAACAATTCTTTTTATAAAAGAAGGACAAAATGTAAAATTAAAAGGATATTGGACGGTACATAAACAATTTGGAGAACAATTTAATATTTCTGAATTTGAAGAAATTATTCCAAATTCATTAGATGGAATAGAAAAATATTTAAGCGCAGGGATAATACATGGTATAGGACCTGTAACAGCTAAAAAGATAATAGAGCAATTTGGAGATAAGACTTTAGATATTTTAGAAAATCATATTGAAAGGCTTATGGAAATAGAGGGAATAGGAAAAAAGAAATTTATGATTATATATGAATCATATATAGAGCAACATGGGTTAAAAGAGGTAATAATATATTTTCATGAATATGGACTAAGTAATAATCAATGCATTAAAATATATAAAAAATTTGGTCCTAATGCAAAGCAGATAGTATCAGAAAATCCATATATATTATCTGAAGAAATCTCTGGAATAGGATTTAAGACTGCTGATAGAATTGCTATGAATCTCGGAATTAAAAGTGATTCAGAGTTTAGAATTCAAAGTGCTATTAAATATGTTATTAATCAATTTTCTTTATCAGGAAATACATATATGCCTAAACAAAAATTATTAGAAGAATGTGAAAAAATTATCATGGTGTCTAAAGAATTAATTGAAGAAAATATATATTCAATAGCTGCAACTAAAAATATAGTATTTGAAAAAGTAAATGATACTGAAGGCGCATTTTTACTTCCATATTATTATTGTGAATTAGGTGTTACTAATAAAATAATCACATTGGGAATGCAACAAATACAGACTATAAATACAGATTTAAATTTTGAAGTTGACGTTTTTGAAAAAGAACAAAACATACAATTTGCACCATCTCAAAGAGAAGCAATTATAGGAGCTTTTAGTAATGGAATTGAGATTATTACAGGTGGACCAGGTACTGGAAAAACTACTATAATAAAATGTATAATAGACATATATGAAAAAAATGGAATGGACGTTATATTAGGTGCACCAACAGGAAGAGCTGCAAAAAGAATGACCGAATCTACAGGGAGAGAAGCAAAGACAATACATAGACTATTAGAAATCGGAGTATCTGAGGAGGATGAATCTGTATTTGGTAAAAGTGAAGGCTCACCTTTAGATTCAGATGTTATTATAATAGATGAAGCGTCTATGATTGATATAATGCTTATGCATAATCTTTTAAAAGCTATTAATTTAGGAACTAGGTTGATAATAGTGGGAGATGTAAATCAATTGCCGTCAGTTGGAGCAGGTAATGTTTTAAAAGATTTGATTCAAAGTGAATATATAAAGGTAGTAAGGTTAAAAGAAATATTTAGACAAGGAATTGAAAGTTTAATAACAGTTAATGCTCATAGAATTAATGAAGGAGAAATGCCAATATTAAATCAAAAGAATAAGGATTTTTTCTTTATAAATGAAGAAAATCCTAATAACACAGTTGCAACAATTATAGATTTAATAAATAGAAGGCTTCCTAATTTTAATAAATCTTGGGATAGGTTTAGAGATATGCAAGTGTTAAGTCCTATGAGAAAGAGTACGCTTGGTGTTAACAATTTAAATATGAAGCTTCAAGAGGTGTTTAATCCTCCTTCAAAAGATAAAAAAGAAAAAAATATAAAGGATATAGTTTTTAGAGAAGGCGATAAAGTAATGCAAACTAAGAATAATTATTCTTTAAAATGGTTTAGGATTAAAGGCGAAGGAGAAAATGAAGGTGTTGGAGTTTTTAATGGAGATTTAGGATTTATTCAAAGTATCGATGAAGAACGAAAATCATTAACTATTATATTTGATGATGAAAGAAAAGTAATATATGATTTTACATTTTTAGATGAGTTAGATTTAGCTTATGCAACTACAATACACAAGAGCCAAGGTAGTGAATTTAAGGTTATAATTATTCCAGTGTTTATGGGAACACCTTTTTTAATGAATAGAAATTTGCTTTATACGGGAATTACTAGAGCAAAAGAGCTTGTAGTAGTAGTAGGGTTAAAAAAAGCATTAATGTATATGGTTAATAACACTAATAGCATGGAGAGATATTCATCACTAGAGTATAGGATTAAAGATATAATAAGTAGAGCAGTTGAAGAATAACTAAAAGGGGATATGTAGATGAGCAAAGATATTCAACTTAATTATGAGGAACTGAGTTATGCAATAGGAAAAATAGCTAATTGGTACAAAAAAAGTATAAAATTATTGACTATACTTACGGTACCTTTTAATACTTCTTATATTTTTTCAGATATAATAAATGAAATATCAAATCAAGGTGAAAAAATATTATATGTTTGGAGTAATAATAGGGAGAATAGAGAGTTGTTAACCTTGCTTAGAGAAGTTAACTTAAATATAACCTATTCATATATTGAATGTGGAGCAGGAATCACAGATTTAACTTTTGTAAATCAAAAAAATATAGCACTAATTAAAGGAACGTATGATTTAGTTATATTTGATGATATAGGGTGTTTTTCAAATTTAGATAATAGGAGTTTAAGGCAAAAAATAGAGAGGTGCACTGACTTAGGGAAAAAGGTGCTATTTTATGGAATAGAGAAAATTGGTTTGTTAGGGGAAGTAATTGAAATATCTTCATATAATTACAGAAAACCATTTGTTGAGCCTAGAATTTTAACAACAAGGATTAATTTGAACATAGATATTCCATATAATTTATATGAGTATTTAAAATGGTTCGAAATCAATAAAAATAATATAGCTATTTATACTCCAAATGAGGAAAAACTAGATTTAGTTTATGATTATTTTGAAACTCAATTAGTAATGAAAGATGTTAAAATAATTAAAGTATCAAAACAAGAAGAAATTAAAAAGTGTGAAAGAGTATTAAAATATAAAGATAAGGCAATATTTATAATAACAAATAAACTTGAGGAGTTAAGTGAATATTGCCTTATAGATAATGCTGTAGTTTTATTTTCAGATAATGGAAGGTATACATATAAAAAACTGATATATTTATGTGGTAAAATAGGGAAAATAAATAGTGAATTACCTGAAATATTATTAGTGTCTAATAGTGTATCATCAGATATGGATAAAGCAAAATATTTGGCAAGAGAATTTAATAAAAAGATATGGGAAAAAAAGTTAGTAAGGTTATAAATGATATATGTGAAGGTATACTTGCAATAATTTATCCAAGAGAAAATTACTGCATTTTATGTAATAGAGAAGACTATATGGGGATATGTGATATTTGCAAAGAGAAAATTAAAAAAGTTAATAATTACTTAGATGGTGAAATAATAAGTTATGGATATTATGGAGGAACCTTAAAAGAATTAATACTTAAATTTAAATATAAAAGAAATTTTACAGCAGGAGATATTTTATCTGAATTATTAGAAGAATGTTTAATTAAAAATATTAATTATAAAGAATATGTTATTACATATATACCCATTTCGAAGAGCTCTAAGAAAATTAGAGGATTTAATCAATGTGAATATTTAGCTAAAAAGCTATCAAAAGCTCTGTTTATTGATTGCTTAGAAGTATTAGTTAAAGTTAAAGAAACAAAAGAACAGAAAACTTTAAAAAAACAAGAAAGAGCTGAAAATATCAGAGATGCTTTTAATATCAAAAAAGGTGTTAATGTAACTAACATTAAATTTATATTAATAGATGATGTGGCAACAACAGGCTATACACTGCAAGAGGGATATAATTTATTAAAAAAATATGGTGCAAAAGAAATAAAACTCTTGACCTTAGCTAAAAGTCATATATAATATTAATGTAAAGCTAGGTTTGTGGTTGAAAGTCGATGCCAGTCGCAGGCAAAACGATCCACTTAAGTTAGATAAAATATCTAATGAGCATGGTGCGGTATAGAAGTAAGTCCTGCCATTCACAAAGAATGAGAGTGTTAGTAGTGAGGAATTAATTTTTATTAGCGAAAGCTCCAGCAGGCGAGTGTGGGGGCAAAAACCAGGTCAACTAGCTTTACTTCTTATATTTTTTTAAATATTTCAGGAAATATTTTGAAAAATATACAAATATTTAAATTAAAAAAATGTTCAGTAAATTCTGAATATTTATGTTGTTAACTTTGTTAAAAAGTAGTAAAATATGAGTAAGAAAACTATATTTTGCTCATAAAAGTTTTTATACAGAGAGGGGCTGGACTTTATGAAAGTAACGGTTGTAGCAAAAAATATTGAATTAACTAATGCATTAAGGGAAATGGTTGAAAAAAAAGTGTCTAAATTAGGGAAATATTTTGATTCTGATATAGAAGCAAAAGCCATATTAAGTGTTCAAAAGAGCAGACAAATAGTAGAAATTATGATACCTTTTAATGGAGTTGTATTAAGAGGGGAAGAATCAAATCTAGATATGTATAAAGCAATAGATTTAGTACAAGAGAAACTTGAAAGACAAATTAGAAAGCAAAAGACAAAGTTGTCTAGAAAGAAAAGTGGATCTTTAAAATTTGGAGAAATAGTTGATTTATCTCCAAAAGAATATGAAGAAGAATCAAAGTTGGTTAAAAGAAAGAAATTTGGAGTTAAGCCAATGGATGTAGAAGAAGCAATCCTTCAAATGGAATTAGTTGGACATAACTTCTTTGTATATCAAGATGCTAATTCAAGTAAAGTTAATGTAGTATATAAAAGAAAAGATGGAAATTATGGTCTATTAGATCCAGAATATAAATAATATACTTAAGGAATTTCCCCCCTAGTTGAGTACTAGGGGGATTATTATATTTAAAAGCAATAGTGGTGTGAGAATCAAAATTGTAAATTTTATTGAAAACAATGAGTATAAAATGGTATAATTAAAAAATGTACAATTTGCGTAAAAGAAGTACACTTTTATTAGCAAAATATGTAGTTTGAAAGGATGACATTATGGGACTATTAAATGCCGTATTTGGAACATATAGTGAAAGAGAAGTTAAGAGGGTTAGACCTATTGTTAGTAAGATAAATGATTTAGATGAAGCAATGCAAAAACTTTCTGATGAAGAGTTAAAAGCAAAAACCATCGAATTTAAGAAAAGATTTAATGATGGAGAATCTTTAGATGACATTTTACCAGAAGCATATGCAGTTGTTAGAGAAGCATCAACAAGAGTTTTAGGACTTAAGCACTATGATGAACAACTTATTGGAGGAATTGTTCTTCATCAAGGTAGAATATCAGAAATGAAAACAGGTGAAGGTAAAACTTTAGTAGCAACATTACCAGCTTACTTAAATGGATTAACAGAACAAGGAGTTCATGTAGTAACTGTTAATGACTATCTTGCAAAAAGAGATATGGAAACTATGGGAGAATTATATTCTTTCTTAGGATTAACTACTGGAGTTATTGTTCATGAATTAAATAATGATCAAAGAAGAGAAGCTTATAATGCTGATATAACTTATGGAACAAATAATGAATTTGGATTTGATTACTTAAGAGATAACATGGTTATATATAAAGAAGAAAGAGTACAAAGAAGACTAAACTTTGGTATAGTGGATGAAGTTGACTCAATTCTAATAGATGAAGCTAGAACACCTCTTATAATTTCAGGTCAAGGAGAAAAATCTACAGAATTTTATAAAGTAGCGGATTACTTTGTTAAAAAGTTAGTTAAAGAAAAAGATTATACAATAGATGAAAAAGCTAATGCTGTAATGTTAACTGATGAGGGTGTTAGAAAGGCAGAACAAACTTTTAAAGTAGACAATTACGCTGATGCTGAAAATGTAGAATTACAACATTACGTTACTCAAGCATTAAAAGGTAACTATGCAATGAGAAGAGATAAAGATTACATGGTTAAAGATGGCGAAGTAATAATTGTTGATGAATTTACAGGAAGACTTATGGAAGGTAGAAGATATTCAGATGGTCTTCACCAAGCAATTGAAGCTAAAGAAGGAGTTAAGATTGCAAGAGAATCTAAAACTTTAGCTACTATTACATTCCAAAATTATTTTAGAATGTATAAAAAATTATCAGGTATGACAGGTACAGCTTTAACAGAAGAAAATGAATTTAGAGAAATATATGGATTAGATGTTATTGTTGTTCCAACACATGAACCAATCGCAAGAATAGATAATCCAGATTTAGTATTTAAAACTGAAAATGGAAAGATAATGGCTGTTGCTGAGGAAATAGCAAGAACTAATAAGACAGGTCAGCCAGTATTAGTTGGTACAGTAAGTATAGAAAAATCAGAATTGATTTCAAGTATGCTTAAGAAGAAGGGAGTACCACATCAAGTTTTAAATGCTAAGTTCCATGAAAAAGAAGCAGAAATAATAAGTCATGCTGGAGAAAAGGGCATGGTTACTATTGCTACTAATATGGCTGGTAGAGGTACTGATATTAAGCTTGGAGATGGCGTAGTTGAAGTTGGTGGACTTAAGATAATAGGTACTGAAAGACATGAATCAAGAAGAATAGATAACCAATTAAGAGGACGTTCAGGTAGACAGGGAGATAAAGGTGAATCAACGTTCTTTATATCATTAGATGATGATTTGATGAGAATATTTGGATCAGAAAAAATTCAAGGTGTTGTAGATAAATTAGGACTTGCAGAAGATGAAGCAATTGAAAGTAGGCTTGTTTCAAAATCTATAGAAAATGCTCAAAAGAAGGTTGAAGGTAATAATTTCGATATAAGAAAAACATTATTAGGATATGATGATGTTATGAATAAACAAAGAGAAGTTATTTATAAACAAAGATCAGAAGTTCTTGAAGGCGAGGATGTGAAGGAAGAAATATTACATATGGTAAAAGATGTAATATCAGAGGCAGTTAATCTTCATATTACAGAAGATTCAGAAGATTACAGAGAAGGATTTTTACACTTAATATCTTATTTACATGAAATATGTATCCCTGAAAATTCAGTAAACTTACCTGCACTTGAAAATCTTTCACATGAAGAAATAACAGAAAATTTATATGAAGTTGCAGTTAAATTCTATGAAACTAAAGAAGAAGAATTTACTTCAGAAAGATTAAGAGAAATTGAAAGAGTTGTTCTTTTAAGAGCTGTTGATACTAAGTGGATGGATCATATAGATAATATGGATAACTTAAAGCAAGGTATTGGACTTAGAGCATTTAAACAAATTGATCCCGTTCAAGCATATCAAATGGAAGGTAGTGCTATGTTTGAAGAAATGATCGATGCTATTAAGCAAGAAACTGTTAAGTTATTATTCCATGTAAAAGTTGAAAGAGCACCTGAAAGAACAAGAGTTGTACAAGAAACAGAGGCAGTTCATGGAGATAGACCATCTGCTCCAGTAGGACCGGTTAGAAATCTCCAAAAGTTTGGAAGAAATGATTTTTGTCCATGTGGTAGTGGAAAGAAATTTAAAAACTGTTGTGGTAGAGAAGCTTAAGCAATTGACAATCTAGTAAGATACATTGTTATTAATAGTAACAACAAGATTGACAGTTGATGATGTACAATTTAAGGAAAACTCCTATTGAGTTTTTAAAAATAATATATATATTATAATAAATTCCGTAGGGATTTCAACTAAGTATTTTCTATTATTAATTATAGAATTAACAATGCATAGTGAAGTTTGCTACGGAGTTTTTTTAAATATATATCACATAGTGGACTGTTATTTTAAAAAAATGTCTTATAATTATTAATTAAATTAGTTGAAAGAGGTGAAATAGATGATTATTGAATTAGAAAAAGAATTATTAAAGCTTTCTAACCTAAAAGAATCTATAGTAGAGATGAGGGCTTCACTTTGACAAAGAATGCTTGGAGAAACAATTAAGTGAACTAGAATTTCAAATGCAAGAAAAAGGATTTTGGGATGATAGCAAAAGAGTAGAAGAAGTTACTAAGGAAAGTAAGCGAATAAAAGATAAAATTCAAAGAGGTGAAAGTTTACAATCTAAATTTGAAGATGTTGAAGTTTTAAGAGAAATTATGGATGAAGATGATCATGAATCTTCATCAGAAATAATTAATACTATTCAAGAGATAGAAAAGGAACTTGACGCTTATAATATGGAGATACTTTTATCTGGGGAATATGATAGAAACAATGCAATATTAACTCTTCATGTTGGAGTTGGTGGAACTGATGCAAATGACTGGACTGAAATGCTTCTAAGAATGTATACAAGATGGTGTGAAAAGAAAGGTTATAAAGTAGATGTTTTAGATTTACTTCAAGGAGATGAAGCTGGAATAAAAAGTGTTACTTTAAAAGTAAGTGGTGAATATGCTTATGGATATCTTAAAGCAGAAAAGGGAATCCATAGATTAGTTAGAATCTCACCGTATAATGCAAATGGGAAGAGACAAACATCATTTGCATCAATGGAAGTATTACCAGAGCTTACAAAAGAACAGGACATTGATATAAGAGCAGAGGACCTTAGAATAGATACTTATAGAGCATCTGGAGCAGGTGGACAGCATATCAATAAAACTGATTCAGCAGTTAGAATTACGCATATTCCAACAGGAGTAGTTGTACAATGTCAAAATGAGAGAAGTCAATTTTCAAATAAAGATACTGCTATGAGCATGTTAAAAGCTAAATTAATAGAATTAAAAGAAAGAGCTCATAAAGAAAAAATTGAAGATTTAACAGGTGAATTAAAAGATATGGGTTGGGGAAGTCAGATAAGATCTTATGTATTCCATCCTTATAATTTAGTTAAAGACCATAGAACTAATGTAGAAAGTTCAAACACTACTGCAGTTATGGATGGAGAAATAGACTTATTTATAAATGCGTATTTGAAGCAATAAATTTTATAATATATGCACACAAATCAATAGAGGTAGGATTGTGAAAGCAAACCATGCCTCTATTTTTATATTATTTAATATGTCTAGGGAACATTCAATAATATAAAAAGTCAGTATGCTAGTATATTTGACTTTTTATTTTTTTTCATGTGCCCAATCTAAAGGTTTATTTTTTTTATTTATATACACTTTAATTTTCTTCTTAAAAGAGGGAGCACAGAGTAGTAATATAAATAGAACAAATAAAGAAATAACTAAATACGGGTTGTACAAAAATAATTTAAAATCATCATAGGCATAATCACAAATTTCTTCTTTAACAATTGAATAAACTTGATCAATAGCTGATATATCAATATAATCAATCTTATCATTTGGAGTATGGATCTTTGATACATCTGAATGACATAAAGTCACAGAATCAATTCCTTTATTGGCAAAGCTAGCATGATCACTAGAATTTTCAAAGCTAATCTTATGATCAATATTTTTTTCATTACAAATTTTCTCAAAAGAATTTATAAGTTCAACATTTTTATCTGCACTATCCTTGTAACGAGCACCAGCTATTATTGATATAGGAGTATTAGGAGCACCTATCATGTCAAAATTAATTACTTTACTATCTTTTATAATATCATTATATTCTGTAGCAAATTGTTCAGAGCCTAAAAGACCAAATTCTTCTCCGGTTAAAGCAACGAATATAATATTTCTTTTTGGTTTTACAAGGCTAGAAAAACTTTTTGAAAGTTCTAAAATAAAAGCTGTACCTGAAGCATTATCTAAAGCCCCATTATAATAATTGTTTAGATAATCCATGCCTATATGGTCAAAGTGAGCAGTAACAACTAGAGGGGGTAAGATTTTAGATGATCCTTCTATTACTCCAATTATATTTGAAGTAGTATTTTGGTTTTTAGAATATGGGATACTTATATTTACGATGTTGTTATTTCTTAAAGAATCTAAAAGACCATTATACACTTCTGTAGTTATAGCAACTGAAAATTCATAAGGGGAGTTTGCATTAAAAGAACTCCTAAAAGAAAAATTTTTATCAAAGGAAACATAAAATAAATAATTTTTTCCTCCATGTTTAATTACTAATGAACTTGGAAATATGTCAATAGTATCTTCTTTTGTAAATGCAACTGAACTTTCATTAAAATTAAGCATGTCTTCTTTAAAATCAATTCCATATTTATATTCATGTAAAACATTATTATTATTATTATTGATTATCTTAATTGTAGGGGCATTATCATTTTTAACTGGAGTAGTTACCTCAAAGCTTTCTCTATAGCTATTATTAAATGGCGAAAGCTTATTATTTTTAAAGCAAGATTCTATGAAATAAGATGCTTTTTCATTTCCATAAGATCCAGTAAGTCTACCTTCATATTCATTAGAAGATATTACTTTAATATTATCATTAACCTTAGCAGAATCAAAATGATAGTATGTAGTCTGAAAGAATACGGAAGCAACTAAACATACAAATAATACTATTAAACTAGTATAATAAATGAATTTTTTCATATTATCACCTTTCATAAATTAATTCATATAATAGAGTTTATTAATATTAAGATAACAATATGAGATATATTTAATAATGTATAAAAAATATTATTATTTTATATGCCTTAAGCTTTTTTATAAAACATATCAATAAAACAATATACTGAGGTAAATAACAAGCAAGTGTATATATAGATATTTAAACCAGGTTTTAAAATAGCTAATATTCCACCAGCAATTAATGCTAATATAATTACAACATTAATAAATTTAAAAAATCCAGATTTGCTAGTTAAAATTACATTAGTTGCAGAAAGTAAGGTTAAAATAAGAGTTAAAAAAGAAAATATATTTTTTAAGGTTAGAGAGTAGTCTATTACCTTAACTTTATTTAATAAAAGAACTAAAATAAGAAATAATAGCAAAAATGAATTTATTTTATTCATAATCTTAATCATTAAGACACCACCTTTTACATATATTTACAGTTTAATTATACAATTAGCTTTACATAAGGGCAATAGAATTAAGGTTTTATAATTAAAATATATATAGAAATCTTGCCTTACGGTTAAATAAGTTTATAATATTAATAGTAAGTCACATTAAAAAAAATAATAGACCAGTAAGCTTGTCTATTATTTTTCTTGAATGTGCTTAAACCCATGTAAACAAGCAACTAGGAGGGAATTATGAATTCGATTGAAGAAAGATTAGCCAAAGAGTTAGAGATAAAATTATCACAAGTTCAAAATGTTATACAGCTTTTAGATGATGGCAATACAGTTCCTTTTATCTCAAGATATAGAAAAGAAGTAACAGGAGGACTTTCAGATGAAGTTTTAAGAAAGCTATTTGAGAGACTCACTTATTTAAGAAATTTAGAAGAAAGAAAAGCAGATGTTACAAGATTAATACAAGAGCAAGAAAAGTTTACGGATGAGATAGCAAAAGCTTTAGAAAAGTCAACAACTTTAACTGAGGTTGAAGATATATATAGACCATATAAGCCTAAAAAAAGAACAAAAGCTACAATAGCTCAAGGAAAGGGATTAAAGCCTTTAGCAGAGTTGATTATAGAAGGAAAATTCAATGGAAATTTAGATGAAGAGGCTTCAATATATATAAGCGAAGAAAAAGGCGTGGTAAGTAGTGAAGAGGCTATTCAAGGAGCTTTAGATATAATAGCGGAAAACATATCAGACGAGGCTAAGTACAGAAAGTATATAAGGGAATTAGTTATAAGAGAAGGAAACATAGAATCCAAGGGAGATTCTAAAGAACCAACTCCATATGAGATGTATTATGATTATAAAGAACAGGTTAACAAAATACCACCTCATAGAATATTAGCTATTAATAGAGGAGAAAAAGAAAAGGTATTAAGCGTTAAAATTACTTCAAATGAAGAAAAGATTATACAATATTTACAAAATCATGTTTTAAAGAAAAATGAAATTTTAGATGAAAAATTAAAACTTGCAATTAAAGATTCATTAAAGAGATTAATTTATCCATCAATAGAAAGAGAAATCAGAAATGAATTAACTGATATTGGGGAAGAAGGAGCTATTAAGATTTTCAAAGAAAACTTAAAGGCATTATTATTACAAGCTCCAATTAAAGGCAAAGTAGTAATGGGATACGACCCTGGATTTAGAACTGGTTGTAAAATTGCAATTTTAGATGCAACAGGAAAGTTCTTAGAAAATACAGCAGTATATCCAACGCTTCCTAGAAGGGATATTGAGGGAACAAAGAAGACTTTAAAAGCTCTTATTACTAAACATAATGTAGATGTTATTTCACTTGGAAATGGAACTGCATCTAGAGAATCTGAAGAGGTAATTGCAGAAATGCTTACTGAAATAAAGAATGAAACAGGAAAAGAATTAGCATATGTAATTGTATCTGAAGCAGGAGCATCAGTTTATTCAGCATCAGAACTTGCAACAAAAGAATATCCGGATTTAGACGTTACAGTAAGAGGTGCAATTTCAATAGGAAGAAGACTACAAGATCCTTTAGCTGAACTAGTTAAAATAGATCCTAAAGCAATAGGAGTAGGACAATATCAACATGATGTTACGCCTAAAAAGCTAGAAGAATCTTTAAAAGGTGTAGTGGAAGACTCAGTTAATAGTGTTGGAGTAAATTTAAACATAGCAACACCATCGCTTTTAACCCATATTTCAGGAATAAATGCAACTATTGCACAAAATATTGTTGCATATAGAGAAGAAGCTGGACACTTTACCTCAAGAAAAGAATTATTAAAAGTAAAGAGATTAGGTCAAAAGGCTTATGAACAATGTGCAGGTTTTTTAAGAGTTGATGATAGCAAAGAACCTTTAGATAATACTTCAGTCCATCCAGAATCTTATATCGTGGCAAAAAAATTAATTGAACTTCTTGGATATAATAAGCAAGATCTTAAGAATAATAAACTAAGTGATATTGATGAAAGAGCAGAAGCTCAAGGGCTAAATAAGTTAAGTGGAACTTTAGATATTGGAGAGCTTACTTTAAAAGATATAATAAAAGAATTAAAGAAACCAGGTAGAGATCCAAGAGAAGAAATGCCAAAGCCAATACTTAAAACTGGAATAATTGAACTTAAAGATTTAAAATCAGGAATGGTATTAGCTGGTACAGTTAGAAATGTATCTGACTTTGGAGCATTTGTAGATATTGGAGTGCATCAAGATGGATTAGTCCATAAAAGCCAAATGGCGAATAGATTTGTAAAGCATCCTTTAGATATAGTAAAGGTTGGAGACATAGTAAAAGTAGCTATATTAGAAGTTGACGAAAAGAGAAAGAGAATATCATTAACTATGAAAGATATTGATGAATCTTTAGAAATATAATTTTATATAAAAATTGTAATAATGGTCTTAAGAATAAAAGAGACATTTTTATTCTTAAGACTTTTTATACATAATATAATAAATTATTTTGTTATATTAAAAGGAGGTGAACTTTAGTGAGGGATTTATACTTATAATACAATCTTTCACTAAAGACAAATAATGATTAAATAGATGCTGTTTATATTGCACTACCCCATGAACTACATAAATATTGGTCAATTGAAGCACTAAGACATAAAAAAGCTGTTTTATGTGAAAAGCCAGTAGGTTTAAATTCAGAAGAAATGAAGAAATTAAAAAAAATTCAATTTAAGATTAAGTTCTTATACTAGACAGGAGAGAAAACTAAAATATGGACAAAACTAAATTTTATACTAATAGAAAAAATATCGTATTATTAGCAACATTATGTTGTGCCTTATGGGGAAGTGCTTATCCTGCAGTGAAAGTAGGATATTCATTATTTAATATAGGTTCAAATGACATAGGTTCTAAATTAATTTTCGCTGGATATAGATTTGCGTTTGCAGGTCTTTTGGTGCTTTTATTAGAAAAAACTAAAAAGAAAAACATATTTAATTTTTCTGCAAAACAATTTGGACAAGTAGCACTGCTTGGATCAACGCAAACAGCAATTCAATACATATTTTTTTATGTCGGTTTAGCTTATACTACAGGAGTTAGAGGCTCTATAATAAATGGAACAGGAACTTTTGTAAGCATTATATTAGCACATTTTATTTATAAAAATGATAAACTTAACTTTAATAAAATATTAGGATGTGTTATAGGATTTATTGGGGTAATTATTGTTAACTTAAATGGAGAATCAATTATGAGCAATTCTTTCACATTTAATGGGGAAGGATTTATTATGATTGCAGCAATTATTTTTGCAGCTTCAGCAATATATGGTAAAAAAATCACTCAAAACCAAGATGCATCAATAGTTACAGGATATCAATTATTTATAGGTGGGCTTATATTAACAATTTTAGGTTTAACTTTAGGTGGAAGTCTAAGAGGATTTACTTTAAAATCTACATCATTGTTAATATATATGTCATTACTATCATCAGTAGCATTTGCTATTTGGGCACAATTATTAAAATATAATAAGGTAGGGATGATATCAGTATTTAACTTTCTAATACCTGTATTTGGAACATTATTATCATCAATATTCCTTGGTGAAAATATATTTGATATTAAAATTTTAATAGCGTTAATACTTGTATGCTTAGGTATATTTTTAGTTTATAGAGTAAAAAAGGATACAGGTTCCACGCTGAAACTTTAAGTTATGTATGCAATCTACCAAAATAAAGGTCATGCATTTGTTTAGGTTACTGAAGATTTTGATGGGTGATTCTAAGATTACAAGTTGTGCCCAAAGTGCTTGCTTTAAAGACAAGCATATTTGGAACAACTTATAATCTAAGAATCATAGCTATCAAAATTTTTTAATGTAACACTTTAACAAAAGCATGACCTTTATTACTAGTTTGAATGTATTTTAAAAGTATAAGTTTAATTTTCATTAGCGATATGAAAGAAATAACAAGTCAAAGATGCGATGTATGTTTTGCACAATGGTAAGTAGGTACAATACAAAATGAAACTTTTCAGATGAACCAGGTCCACAATGAAAAATTATTAGAAATACAATGTATTTTGAAATATATAAGGATAAAAAAATTATCCTAAAATTATTGACATATTAAGGAGATAGTTTTACTATGAAAGTAGTAGTACAAAAAGTACTACTTAAAACAAAGGCGAGAATGAGGATAAAATATGATTAAAAAAATTTTTAAAAAGAGTCCATATTTAAGTACTATGTTAGCAATAGCAATACCAGTTTCTATTCAAAGTTTATTTCAAGCTTCGTTAAGTATTATTGATCAAGTTATGGTTGGACAACTTGGAGAAAATGCAATTGCAGCTGTAGGGCTAGGATCAAGATTCCCAAATATTTTTATAATAACTTTAAATGCTATTGGTGCTTCAACTTCTATTATGATATCTCAATTCTGGGGTAAAAAAGACAAGAAAAATATAGCACGTTCATTTGGCGGAAATTTGTTTATTGGATTTGCTATAACTTTAATATTTTCTGTACTTTCGTTAGTTTTTCATCATCAAGTATTAGGTTGTTATACAAAAGATGCTAAAGTAATTGAGTTAGGAAGTGAATATCTTAAAATTAATGCAGTTGGATATATACCAATACTTTTAATTACTATGTATTCATCAGTTTTAAGAAGCACAGAACATGTTAAACTACCTATGTTTGCAGGAATATTCGGAATTTTAATGAATACGATATTAAATTATATTCTTATATTTGGTAAGTTCGGACTACCCAAAATGGGAGTACAGGGTACTGCTTATGCTACAACTATAACTAGAACTTTAGAAGTTGCAATACTTGTTGCATGTATATATATAAGGAAATATCCAGGAGCATTTAAAATAAAACAAATATCTGATTTATCAGCTAATTTTATAAAAAAGATTATTGTTATAACTACTCCAATATTAATAAATGAATTTTTCTGGGCAGTAGGTGAAACAATGTATTCTATTGTATATGGAAGAATGGGTACAAGTGAAGTTGCATCTATGACATTAACATTTCCAATACAAAGCTTAAGTATAGGTTTATTCTCAGGAGTTAGTGTTGCAGCAGGAATCATGATAGGAAACAAACTTGGTAAAGATGAAAATGATGAAGCATTTAAATATTCAAGAAAGTTTGTTCACTTAGGCCTTGCAGGGTCAGCAATATTTGGAGTTTTGCTAATTTTATTCTCTAAACTATATGTAGTTATATTTAATATATCTGACAATTTAAAAGATTGTACAATTAAGCTATTAATTATGTTTGCACTGGTATTATGGATTAAAGTTTCAAATATGATTATAGGCGGTGGAATTTTAAGAAGCGGTGGACAAACTAAGTACACATTATATTTAGATATGTTTGGAACATGGGGAATAGGAGTTCCAATGGGCTTTATTTCAGCATTTATTTTTAAACTTCCTATTGAATGGGTTTATTTATTACTTTCAAGTGAAGAGCTTGTAAGATTAATTATTGGACTTAAATTAATGTATTCAAAAAAATGGATGGCAAATATTACTGAAAGAGATATAGAAGAATGTAAAATTAGTCAATAGTCATAATAGTATTATGAAACAATATAATATGAGAGAAAATATTTTTATTTACGTTATATAAGGTGTAAGAGCTTTTATAAGAATGTTAGATATGAGATAGATTTTATGAAATCTAATGAAATGAATTATGTTAAGAGATTGAAAAGAGGTAAAGAAGATGCTTTAGAATTTATATTGGATGATATTATAGTTAATTTAGAAAAGTAGATTTTAATATATATAAGTATTGTCAAAATTATAACAAAGTTATATAATTAAAGTAATAAAAATAAAATATATCTTCAGGGCAGGGTGTGAATCCCTACTGGCGGTACAGCCCGCGAGCTATTTTTAGCAGATTCGGTTAAATTCCGAAGCCAACAGTATAGTCTGGATGAAAGAAGGTAACCTATTAGGAATTAAGATTTTCTTTATTCTTATTTATTTGAGTATGTGCCCTGATGTATTTTACATCAGGGCTTTTTGCTTACTTTATTATAAGTATATAAAATAAGAATATATTGAAAATGAAAAACCTAATAAGCTACACCAAGAAGATAATTTTTGGGAGGCAAAAATATGAATAAAAACACAAACAAATTAATTAAAATTTCTTTATTATCAGCAATAGCACTTATACTTAGATATATCGAGTTCCCAATAATTCCTATATTTCCATGGCTTCAAATGGACTTAAGCGATGTTCCAGCATTATTAGGTACATTTGGATTTGGACCTTTAGTAGGGGTGTTAATAGAATTAATAAAAAATATTTTAATAGTAATAATAAAGGGAACTGGTTCAGGCTTTGTTGGAGAAGTTGCAAACTTTTTAGTTGGAGCTTCGCTAGTATTACCAGCTGGACTTGTATATCATAGAAATAAAAGTAAGAAAACTGCAATATTAGGAATGTTTTTAGGTGGAGTTTGTATAGAAATAGCTGGTATTATAGCAAATGTATATTTCTTGTTGCCAGCATATGGAATGCATATGGAAAGTGCTGATTTATTAAAATATATTGTTTGGGGATTATTACCTTTTAATGGAATAAAAGCAATTATGGTATCTATATTAACATATATTTTATATAAAAAAATATCAGTTTCAATTTTTAAAGTAGAACCGAATTTTGGAAGTTCAAAAAAGAATACAAAGACAATAACAGAATAAGTCACATGAAAGTAATGTGGGTGTATCAAAATGATTTTTAAAATCATTTTGATACACCCACTTATTCATCTATACGCCACATTATTATAGCATCTTCTTTATTATCTTCATAATATCTTTTTCGAATACCATTTTGTGTAAATCCATATTTATTATATAAGCATTGGGCAGCATTATTGCTAGCTCTTACTTCTAAAGTAAATGATTTACTTCCTTTACGTTTAGTATGTGCAATTAATTCTTCTAATAATTTAGAAGCTATTTTTTGATTTCGATAGTTAGGATGGACTGCAATATTTGTTATATGTGCTTCATCAAGTATTAGCCAAGCACCAGCAAAACCTATAACTTTATTTTGGTCTTTAGCTACAATATAATTTGCTAATGGATTTGATAATTCTTGAATATAAGAATTTTTACTCCAACAAAGTGAAAAACTTAGCGAGCTAACTTCTAGTACACCATCTATATCATCTTCAGTTATTAAATTAGTTGTTACTTGCATTACTTAGTTTCATCCTTTTTTCATATTCTCTTTCAGCTTGAGGCTTTTTTAAATAAAATGGAGCTGAATTAGGATCATCACATTGACCATTTTTTAACATTTTAATGCCAAGTTCACCTAAAGAAGAAGCTCTTATTAAATTAAGGTGATTTGGTGGGAAGTAACAATTAGAACAGTTTTCTACTAGGTACTCTTTATTATTAATTAATCCATCACCTATAAACATAACTTTTTCACCTTTAGCATTAAGAATATCAACAAGCTCATTAACATCTAAAGCAGAGTAGTCCATTATTTTTTCCAAACTACCGTTGCAACTTCTGTATAATGATGTATATACGTTATTCCTTAATGCATCCATTACGGGACATATAATTCCATCAAATGAAGCAATACTAAAAGCAAGGGCATCTAAACTAGATATGCTTACATATGGTTTATCACTTCCAAAACTTAAACCTTTTACAGTAGCCATACCAATTCTAAGTCCAGTAAAAGAACCAGGCCCTTTAGAAACAACAAATCCATCAATATCATCAATATTTAAGTTGTTATTTTTTAATAAATCTTGAATTATGGTCATTAATATAATAGAATGTTCCTTTTTATCATTTAAAATTATCTCACCTAATAATTTATCATCATTCATTAAAGCAACAGTAGCAACTTTCGAAGATGAATCTAAACTTAGTACAATCATATTTCCAACTCCTTTATATAATCATATCTTTCTCCATAAGAGGTTAAAGTAATTTTCCTATAGTTGTCACCATTGTTAAAGTCTTTCTCTATATTTATATGCAAAAAATCCTTTGGTAGAATTTCTTCAATATAATTTGCCCATTCTATAATAGAAACTCCATCTGAAAAAATATAATCGTCAAATCCAATTGCATAAATTTCATCTGGATCATTTACCCTATAAACATCAAAATGATATAATTTCAATCTACCTTCTTCATATTCATTTACAATTGTAAATGTTGGACTTGTAATATTTTCATGAATGTCTAACCCAAGTGCAATTCCTTTTGTAATATGAGTTTTACCAGTACCTAAATCTCCTGTTAGACAAACTATATCTCCAGGATTTAATAGTTTACCTATTTTAATTCCTAATTTAGTAGTATCATCTATACTGCAAATATTAAATTCCATAAAACAATTCCTTTCCAAGTGAGAATACAAACGTTATGTTTGTTCTCTCAAACTTACTCAGCTAGCATATGTGAGCTGAGTTTCAATATAATTCCCCATCCTTTTATTTTATCTAATTTTTTTATAAAAGCAAATCTTATAGTTAAGATTTATAGCAAAATAAGAAAGAAATTTAACTATATAAGGCATCTTTAAAAAATAAACAGTATAATTTATCTGTATGTATTATAATAAATGAAGATTTATTGATATACAGAATATATAGGTTGAGTTTGTAATAAATTTATATACACTTTTTTTTATTAATTGGTATAATAGAATATGTAATGTATATATATAAAGTGATTATTAGAAACTATAGTTGTTGAATAAATATTAAGCTTACAAAAAAATATAGAAAATTTAAAAGAATTTTCGGAGGTGAATCATTTGAAAAAGATTACCTTTATTATGATTATAATAACGATTGCTTTTTCATTGGGAATAAGTGTGTTTTCAAGTCCTTTGTTAGCAAATACTGAAAACAATCCAAAGGATGCACGAGATAAATATTTAAATATAATTACTGTTAATAAACCACAGTATAAAATGGTTAAAAAAATTGTTAAAGATAAACATAATGTAGAATATATGTTTACAGATGAAAAGGATATTAATGAATTTAAATATACTAGAGAGGTTATTCAAAATGTCTCTAATATGGATTTGTTTATATATTCTGGAACAAACTTTGAACCATGGGCAAATAGTTTCATTGATGAGTTAAAAAAAGGTAAAATTGGAATAATAAATTTATCTAGAGGGATAAGACTTTTAAATTATGATGTAAATGCTGTATCAAAAGAAAATCCTTATTATTTTGAGGGCTTAGAGGCATATAAGGTAGCTTTATATAATGTTAAAGCAGCGATTCAAGATAGAGATCCTGAAAATAGAGATTATTATGAAGAAAATTATAAAAATGCTGTAAAAGAATTAGATGATAATATAAAACCTTATGAAAAGAAAATAAAAAGTCTAAGTGATTATACATTTGTGGCTTTGAATAATAATTTTGATTATTTAAGTAAAGATTTAGGATTAAATGTAATTAGATTAGATAATCATGAGATTTCTGAATTTATAAAACTTAACAATTTAGATGAAAAGAAGCTTGTTATATTAAAAGATGGAACTGAAAAGGAAGCTATGGATTTATCTAAATACAAAGTGGTGGATTTATGGAAATATGATGGAAATATGTCCTTTGATGACTTAATTTTATATAATATAAAAGAATTAACAGATATAATAATACAAAATAGTTGATTTTTTTTAAATTATATTATATAATGATTATTGTCCTAAAGGGGTATGGCTCAACGGTAGAGTAGTGGTCTCCAAAACCATTGGTTCTGGGTTCAAATCCTAGTGCCCCTGCCAAAATTGTCGTAGCACATTGTGCTACGGCTTTTTTTATTTGTCTAAAAATAAATGCTGTAAAGCTAGTGAGAGAACCTTACATTTTGATAAACTTCAAGAAGTTAGAGCAAAATATATATTTGAATAAATATTAATTTAATAATGGTAAAAGCTTAATGTGAGGATAACAAGTCCAAACATTGAGCTTTTTATGTTTTAATATATTAAGTATAAAACAGTGTAAAGAAAGATGTACAAGCATAAAATGTTAGACATCATAATAAAAATATTTTTTTGTGAAACAAAATACATAAAGTAGATATCATTAGTAGTGTAAGGGGTGTGAAATTTGGAACAAAACAATATAGAAGAAGTACTTACTGATATATATAACATTACGTATGACGATGTACTTAGATATGTGGTATCTAAATGTAGGAGTAGTAGTGATATAGCTGATTTAATGCAAAATATATATTTGAATTTTTATAAAGCATTAAAAAATAAAAGAGAGATACTTGAACCAAAGAAATATTTAATTAGAATTGCAAGAAATGAAATATATAAGCATTATGGAATTTTAAAAATGGCACAAAATTATGTTCCTGTATTTTCTAGTGATGACGAAATGGAATTTCAGAGGTTTGAATGTAATTTAAAAATTGAAAGTGATTATGAGTCTAAATTATTATGTAAAGAAATATGGAATTATTTAGAAAAGAAAGATTTACTTACTTTTAAAATATTCATTTTATATTTTAAGAATGACTTAAAAATAAAAGATATAGGTAAAAGTCTTAATATAAGCGAATCTACTGTTAAAAATAGATTATATAGAACAATGAATGAGATGAATAATGAGTTTAATATATGATGGCTAGGAGGGTATCATTTGAAAAAAGAAGAGTTGATAAAAGAAGCAATTAATAAGAATTTAGAAAACAAGGAATTAATCTTAAAAAATATATTGAATACAGTAAGAGAAGAAGAAAAAATAAATTCCCAAAAAGAAGATCTAAATGTTTTAATACTATCCCTTATTAAAAGAAAAGATATGTATGGATATGGAGTTATTAAAGAATTAGAGATTAAGTCAAGAGGTACTTTTTCTATGCAAGAAGGTGAAATCTATCCAATATTACACTTATCAGAAGAACAAGGATTTTTAGAATCTTATTGGAAAATAGAAGATGATAATATAGAAAAAAAATATTACAGATTAACCAAACAAGGGAAAACATTTCTAAAAAATAACGCAGAAGGTATTAATAATATCAGAATGTTAAAGAGCTTTAGAAATTTAGAAAAGATAACATAATTATTTAGGCTTTGTTTTAGCAACGTGTTGATATTGTTATATAAAGCTCATGGACTGTGAAATTCACTTTAAGAACTCTAAAATGAATATTAATACTATTAATGCATGTTCCCAATCAAAGATTGTGACAAGCAATTAATAGTACAAATATTCATTAAGAGTTCTACAAAGCAAATTTCAATGCCAGTTCGCTATTATATAACAATATCAACACTCATAGCGTTATCTAAAAACAAAACCTGAATAAAAAATATTCAGTTTAGAATTTTTTGAGTGTTAAATTAAGGATAATATTAAGGCACAGTTTGGATTTATTATTTTCTTTCATGTGCTTAATTAAGTGAGGAGATAAGATATATGTCTATAAAAAATAATGATGAAATTAACAATTATATTAATGATGTATGTTTGCAAGTAAAAAATAGAAGAGTGCATAAGGAAATAAAAAATGAATTAGTGGCACATTTAGAAGAAAAAACTAATGAGTATATAAGGTTAGGAGAACATGAAGATGAAGCTTTAAAAAAGGCAATTAATCAAATGGGTTCATCTAAACAGGTTGGAAGTGAACTTAATACTGTTCATAGATCTAATCCAGAATGGAGTGTAATAGTGTTAAGCGTTGTATTAGCCTTATTTAGTATTGTTATAATGAGCTTTTTTCAGTGGAATGGATACTTTGAAAAATTTTCTGGGTATATATCTAAAAGAAATAATATATTTAACATACTTGGGATATTATGTTTAGTAGGAGCATGTTTTATTGATTATAGAAAGATAAAAAAATACTCAAAATATATTTATATAGTTGGATTATTAGGTATAAGTATAACAGTATTTGGAGATTCTCCAATTGCTAATGGCGTGAAACAGTGGATACAAATAGGAACAATTACTATTAACATGGGATATGTTGCTCCAATGTTAATAATTGTTGCATTATCAGGTATATATGATAATTATAATTGGAATAGTAAAATGAAAATTATAACAGGAGTACTACTTGGGATAGTACCAATAATTTTAATTGTAAAAACAAACTCATTATGTAGTATTTTAATTTATGCAATTTCATTATGTTTATTAGTATATTTATCAAAAGCAGGTAAAAAGATATTATCATTATTTATTGGAATTCAAACTTTAATTATGATTTTAACAGGTAGAGGTTTTCAATCAATTTTAAATTATATTGATATTAACGGTAACGAATATATTTATAATCAACTAAAAATAATAAGGGATTCTTCAGTATTAATTGGGAAAGCAACAAATTTTGAAAAGAATATAATTCCTGACTTTTATGCAGATTATATCCTTTCATATATAATATATAATTTTGGATGGATAGCTGGGATTATAGTTATAACAATAATAGGAGCGTTGCTAATAAGAATAATTAAAGTAGCATTATGTGTAAAGAATTCTTATGGAAAATCTTTGGTTTTAGGAGTTGTAGCTATAATATCGTTTCAATTTATTTGGAATGTATTACTCAACTTTGGAATTACTATCATTGGTGCACCATTGCCATTTATAAGTTATGGTGGAACAAGTATGATTGTAAATATGTTAATAGTTGGCATTATAATTAATGTATATAAAGGCAGAAGTATATCTAAAGTAGAACTTGAATAGACATGCATACTGGTCTATTATTTTTTTGAATGTGTCTTAGTGATTCTATATGAATACTAATGGAGAAATTACGACATAGTTTTGAGATGCTGTTCAATTAGATAAAACTAGTGAACCTAAATAATTTATTTCATTATATGGATATGTAAACAATTCTGTAGGGAGCACTTTATTTGGTATAATTTATGTATTTATTGTCAAGGTTCATATTAACTAGTTATTTGTTAATATGATTTAACTAAGTTTTATATTATGAATGAAATGATGGAATGCTAAATTAAAAAGTGAGAATGGAGAATTTTATTAGTGAAATATAATTATTGGAAGAGATTGATAACAATGTTGATTGTGATTATAGTAATTTGTAATTTACATTTAGTATCAGTATTTGCAAGTGATTTAAAACAAGTAGTAGCAAATAAAGGAGGCTATACGCCTATAAGTAATAAGCTTATGGGTTGGAAACAAATTAATTGGGGATGTAACCCGCTTACTCAATTAAATATAAGATTTATTAGTTTGTTTAGTGATAAAATTAGTAAATTAACTGTATTTAAATTAAATAATAATTTAAATACAGTAGTAAACACAAAGAAAACAAATACAAGTTCAAAGAAGTACAAAACACATATAAATTTAGCTGATGTACCTTTGAGTGATAAAATAATATCAGATCCAGAAAGTGATAAGCTAAAAAATGATAAGGTAAAAGATAATGAAGATATTACAGAAAACAAGATCTCTCCAAAGGATTCAACTAATGTAAATATAGAAAATAATAAAGATACATCTGAAATATTAGGAGAAACAAGTACAGAAGAAAAGGTATCAACTAAAACAGATGAAGTAGTAGAATCAAAAAAACTGATAATAGGTACAATTACTTATGGGAAACCAAATGAAAAAGAACTGGCAAAAGTATCAAATGGTAACTTTATATATGATGACCCAAAACAAGGGATAACAACACTTACCATAGGTAAAAAAGTATTTACCTATGGTAAAAACACAAATTCTAAAAATTACTTTAATCAGCCCAGTGAGTTAGTAAATTTAATTAATAAGATGCCTTACTATACTGCATGTAATAATAATGGTGTAATTCAAATATATATACCAAATGGTGAAAAAATGACTGTTGCAGATGGGCTTAAAATTATACAAGAACCTATAGGGGGAAAAGATAGGGTATTACCAACTAAATTTATTATAGGTAATTCTACATTTACATATATAAGCGATTCTATTGCTAAAGGAAATAACTTCAACAATATCGAAAGTTTAAGAAATCTTATTGATGGGTTAAATAATCTAAATGCAGAGATAATAGATAACAAAATAATAATCACAGCAGAAAAATCATCATATATAGGAAATAACATAATTTTAAAAGTTGAAAACCCTGGAGAAGATTGTGCAGTAAATGTAAATTAATTTTATACTATGATAAGGTGGTTTTTTATATTTTTCAGAATAATAAATTTGTATAGCTGTCTTTATCAATTATATAGAGTTTAATTGTCATAGGTCAGATTGAAATACAACAACTAAATTAGAATATATATGTTCTAAAAATTATTCTTCATTTAGATTTATTCAAGGTACTTAGAATTTATCTAGAAGTTAATTCTATAAATAAAGAATTATATTACTTAGAACTTATATAATAAAATGGAGGTAATAATTTATTAATGTTATTAATGTTAGATAATTATGATTCTTTTGTATTTAATCTTGTAAGATATTTTGAGGAATTAGGAGAAAAAGTTATTATATATAGAAATGATAAAATAGATTTAGATGCAATTAAACGGTTGAAGGTTGATGGAATAATAATATCACCAGGACCTAAATCTCCAAAGGATGCAGGCGTAAGTTTGAAAGTTATAGATGAATTCAAAGACAAATTACCTATTTTAGGAATATGTTTAGGTCATCAATGTATTGGGTATTATTTCGGTGGAGAAATAATTAAAGGTAAAGAACCAGTCCATGGAAAAGTAACAAGTGTAGTACATAATAATATGGGAATATTTGAAAATGTTAAGAATCCACTTAAAGTAACTAGATATCATTCACTAATAATAAATAGTCAAGCGATACCTAATGAATTAGAGATCACATGTAAAACAGATGATGATGTAATAATGGGAATAAAGCATAAACAATATCCTATTTATGGTGTTCAATTTCATTCTGAGGCAGAAATGACGGAGGAAGGTCATAAGATATTAAATAATTTCATAAAAATAGTGAAGAATTTTAAAGGAGGAAGGAATTATGGAAATTAATTTAAGAGAAATAAAAACAGACCTAAATCCTTTAGATGTTTATTATATATTTAAAGAGGAAGAAAATACTATACTTTTAGATTCTTCAAAAGAAGATGTACAGCTATCTAAGTTTTCATTTATAGGGATAAACTCTTTTTTAATATTTGAATCAAAAAATAATGAGATATATATTAATGATAAAAAAACGTCAGGAGATCCGTTTTATGAGTTAGAAAAATTAATACATAAATATAAAATTTCTTTTGATTTGCATAAAGACATACCATTTATATCTGGATGTATAGGTTATATATCTTATGATGCAGGTAGAATACTTGAAGAGCTTCCAAACACAACTTTAGAAGATTATAATATTCCACATATGCGTTTTATATTCTACAAAAATTTAATTGTATTTGATTTGTTAAAAAATAAAAAATATATAACGTCATTAGATATAAATAATGAATCAGAAAAGTTAAATGAAGAATCAACAAATCCAAGTGATGAATCAGAAAAACTATTGGATGAAATAGAAAATAGAATATTAACTGCAACTTCATTAAATGAGATTGAAATTGATCAAAAGGAAAAAAGGTTTAGTTCAAATTTTACTAAAGATGAATACAAATTGGCAATTAAAAAATTAAAAGATTATATTGTAAGTGGAGATGTTTATATTGCAAATATGACACAAAGGTTTTGTATTGAAAATTTTGATGAATCAATTGATATATATAGAAAGCTTAGATCTATAAATAAGGCTCCATTTTCTGCTTATATGAATTTTAATGATTTTCAAGTTATTAGTTCATCACCTGAAAGATTTATTCAAATTATTGATAGAAAAGTCCATACAAGACCAATAAAAGGCACTAGACCTAGAGGAATGACAAAAGAAGAAGATTTCCAAAATAGATTAGAATTAATAAATAGTGAAAAGGATAAAGCAGAATTATTAATGATTGTAGATTTAGAAAGGAATGATTTAAGCAAGGTATGTAAAAATAATTCTATCAATGTTACAGAGCTTTTTAAAGTTGAAGAATATGCAACAGTGTTTCATTTAGTTTCTAAAATAGAAGGTGAATTAAAAGATTCTATATCTTCTATACAGTGCATAAAGGAATGTTTCCCAGGCGGTTCAATTACAGGAGCTCCCAAAATAAGAGCTATGGAGATTATAGAAGAATTAGAAGGTATTAAGAGAAATATTTATACTGGTTCTATAGGATATTTTGATTTTAGAGGGAATTCAGATTTTAATATTGTAATTCGGAGCATTATTAAAAAAGATAATAAGGCTTATTTTGGAGTAGGTGGAGGAATTACTTATGATTCTATTGAAGAAGATGAGTATAATGAAACTTTAGATAAAGCAAAGGCTTTAAGGAGGGTTTTATAATGAGAACACTTAGATTTGAAGAAAAGAATATTACTTTAGATGAAAGTGTTATTTTTGGTAGAGGCGTATTTGAAACTATATTAGTTAATGACAAACCAGTATTATTTAATGAACATATAGAGAGACTTAATAAAGGTATTGAAGTTTTAGACATTGGTGAAAAAGTAAAAACAGATATGTTACTTAATAATATATATAATTTAAAAATAAAAAATTGTGCTCTTAAAATTATTGTTACACCTAAAAATATAATTATGATTAAAAGAGATTTATTATATAAAAAAGAGGATTATATTAAAGGCTTTAAGTTAAAAATATCCGATGTTAGTAGAAATTCGACTTCTCCATTGACATATATTAAATCAATAAATTACATAGATAATATCATGGAAAATAAGAAATGCAAAAAAGAAGGGTTTAATGAAGTTATTTTTTTAAATGAAAAAGGTTATGCAACAGAGGGAAGTACTAGCAATATCTTTATGGTAAAAGATAAAATAATTTATACACCAGAAATTAAATGTGGGTTACTAAAAGGAATAGTTAGGGATTGCATAGTTAAAAATAATTTTTGTGTAGAAAAAGAAATAACAATTGAAGAATTGTTGAAATCTGATGAGGTCTTTATTACTAATAGTTTAATAGGTATAATGAAAGTTACATCTATTAACAATACAATTTTTAATAATCACAGTATCACTAATGATATCAAAGAAAAATATTACAAATCAATAACATAATCGGGGTTATTTAACGATATATAAAAATAAAATTAAAGTGATTCTTTGTATAGTTTATAAATAAGATTATTTTTGTACTTTACGCACATAAAAGAAAATAACAAATAAGTATACTTGTTATTTTCTTTTATGTGTTTTAGTATTCTTAATAAAGATATATGTCTATATATTAAAACATAGAATGGTTTTAATATACAAAATTTATATAATGAGGAAAATAATCGTATTTTTATATAAATGAAGGCGCTGTCTCAAATAATATTTAAATAATTTTGAGATAACACCTTCATTTAATTATATTTTAATTAAGCATCTTTAAGTTCTGATACTAATTCATCCATAAGTTCTTGTACAGTAGTTATTTTATTAATTCTACTCGCATTTTCACCACAGAAAATAAGTCCTTCATCAACATTTCCTTTTACAGAATTTATTAATGCATTACTTATGCAGTAAGGGGTTTCTGCTGGATTACATGGAGTTAAACAATTATAACATTTAGTTATCTTCTGTTTACCAGAAAGAGTCTTTTCAACAAATTTATTTTTAATAGCTCTACCTGGCATTCCTACAGGACTCTTAACTATTACTATATCTTCTTTTGAACAATTTATATATGCATCTTTGAAAGCTTGTGATGCATCACATTCTTCAGTAGCAACAAACCTTGTTGCCATTTGTACACCACTTGCACCTAACTTAAGATATTTAGCAATATCATATCCATCATAAACTCCACCTGCAACAACAACAGGAATTTCTTTACTATATTTTTCACTATATTTTTTTGTTTCTTCAATTATACTTAATATAGTATTATCATAATTTATAGTTTCATTTTCTAAGTCCTCTAATTTAAAACCTAGATGCCCACCAGCTTTTGGTCCCTCTATAATTATTAAATCTGGAGCTACATTGTCATGTTTATCCCATAATTTTAAAATTACCTTTGCAGCTTTTAGAGAAGAAACAATAGGAGCAAGTTTTACATTTGAACCTTTTGCTATTTTAGGTAACATAGTAGGAAGTCCAGCACCAGATATTATTAAATCTATACCAGCCTCTATTGCTACTTTTATATGTTCAGCATAGTTGCTACTTGCAACCATTGCATTAATACCAATTATCCCATTAGGTGCTTTTGATTTTGCAAGGAGAATATGTTTTTTTAAAGCTATTAAATTTGATTTTAAAGGTTCTTTTTCAAAATTATCATCTTCATATCCTATTTGAGCAGCAGAAATAATTCCGATGCCTCCAGCATTTGCTACAGCTGAAGCAAGTTTAGAAGATGAGACACCTATTCCCATTCCACCTTGTATAATAGGGATACGAGCAATTAAATTTCCTATTTTAAGTGAATTAAATTCCATTACACATTTATCCTTTCATACTAACTTTGACAATAAAATATTTTGACAATCAAAGCTTTTTACTATATTATAATGTAATATTTAATACTAAACAACCCATTAAAAAAATAATATAATATTAATATTTTATTATTATTGACATAATTATTACAAATATGATATAATAAAAATGTCTTAGGGGTATGGCTCAACGGTAGAGTAGTGGTCTCCAAAACCATTGGTTCTGGGTTCAAATCCTAGTGCCCCTGCCATAGTAAAAGAGAAAGTTAGAATATAAAAATTCTAATTTTCTCTTTTTTTAATTTAATTTTAATTTGAGTTGATTTATTTAAACTGTACATAATAATAAAATATAGTGTACTATAATATTTATATAAAAAAGAATACTTATATAAACATTATAGTATGCAATGATTAAGGGATATATACATGAAATTTAAAATTTTGGAACCTATAATTTATTTAAAAAATGTTTACAAACAATATATAAGTGAGCGAGAAGATAGTGAAAAAATTTTAGGCATATTAAAAGGAATAAATTCATTTATTTACCAAGAATATATTAATTCATAATGGATAACATAATAGTGTAGAAAGGAAATGCATAAAGTAGTTCTTATCTACAAATCAAATATACCACAAAGCCGAGGAGGGGATTGTTATGGCAAAAAGCGTATTAGTTCCAGAAGCAAAGCAAGGGTTAGCTAGATTAAAGAACGAAGTAGCTAGTGAAATTGGAGTACCATTTAAAGATTATAATGGTGATCTAAGTTCCAGACAATGTGGTTCCGTAGGTGGCGAAATGGTTAAAAGAATGGTAAAGGAATACGAAAGTACAATTTAATAAATTATTGTAAAAATAGTTTAAACGTATTCCAAAGCGGAGGGTACACTACATTTTATGTGGTGTATCCTTTGTTTTGTTGTCTTTATAGATATAATAATTTATGGTAAAATGAGAACTAAAGTTCGATGAAAAGGTGATACTATGAATAAAATAAGAATTTTACATACTGCCGATTTACATTTTGATACGCCATTTAGTGGAATGCCTCATAATCAAGCCTTAAGGAGCAAAGAAGAATTAAAAGAGGTTTTTAATACAATAATAGATATTACGTTGGAAGAAAAAGTAGATATTTTATTAATTGCAGGAGATATTTTTGATAATTTATCTGTAAATAAAAGTACACTTTATTTTATTAAAAATTGTTTCGAAAGAATAAATAAAGTTAAAGTTTTCATAAGTCCTGGAAATCATGATCCATTTAATGAAAGATCATTCTATAATATTGTAGATTGGCCTGAAAATGTACATGTTTTTAAAGGTGATATGAAAAAAGTTGTTATAGAAGATTTAAATACTGTTGTGTGGGGAGCTGGATTTAATTCAACTTATATAGAAGAATCTTTATTAAAAAACGTTAAAAGAATTGAAGGATATAACAATATAATGCTTCTTCATGGAGAAATTACATATTTAGGTCAAAACAATTCTTACAATCCTATTACTGAAATAGAAATAGGAGAAAGCAATATGGATTATATAGCATTAGGTCATAGGCATAAGTACTCAGATATTAAAAAGATAAAAAACACTTACTATAGTTATAGTGGATGTCCCCAAGGAAGAGGATTTGATGAACTTGGAGATAAAGGTGTTGTATTAATAGATGTTTTAGATAAATATTGTGAGTTTAAATTTATTAAAACATCACTTAGAAATTATTATGAAAAAGAAATTAATATAGATAACTGTTTTACTTATAACGAAATAAAGGAAAGAATCTTAAATTCAATAGAAGAAAAAGATATAAGAAATAACTGTTATAAAATAATTTTAATTGGAGAAATTTCTGAAGAATTTAATTTAAAAGAAGAATTAATAGAACAAGCATTGAAAAATGATTTTTATTTTATAAAGATAATAGATAAGACTGAAGTTAAATTAGATATGGATGAATTATTGAAAGGTTATTCAATAAAAAGTATATTTGCAAAAAAAATGTATGAAGAATTAGAAAAGGCTGAGACAGAAGAGGATAAAGAAATAATAAAATTAGCTTTAAAGAAGGGACTACAAAGCTTATCTGGAGAAGAGGTGAGAGACTATAATTATTAAAAAAGTTAATATTGAGTATTTTGCTGGAATTAAAGGAAAAATATTAGATTTTAAAGATGGATTTAATTTAATTTATGGAGAAAATGAAAAAGGTAAAAGTACAATTGAAAATTTTATAAAAATATGGCTTTATGGTTTTGACAGCAATAGAGGCAAACTTAATGATAGAAAAAAATATACTCCTTTAACTGGCGAAAAAATATGTGGGGAATTAACAGTAGAGCAAGATGAAAAAATATATATAATAAGAAGAAGTTTTGGATTAACCAAAAAAGAAGATAAATGTGAAATATTAGAGGAAGTAACAGGAGATATTATAGAACTTAAGTATAATAATGAACCTGGAAAGAACTTTTTTAAAATAAATTCATCTACATTTACTAAAACACTTTTTATAAGTCAACTTGGAGTTATGTTTAGTAAAGATAAAGAAGAAGAAATAATGGAGAAAATAACTAATATATATAATTCTGGAGAAGAAAATATATCTGTGCGAAAGGCAATTGAAACTCTAGACAATGGAAAAAAACAATTAGTTACTACTAGAAAATTAGGAGAATTAGATTTATTGAGGGAGAAAAGGGATTCTCTTAAGGAAGAAGTATGGGAAGGCTATAAACTTGCAGAAGAAAATATTGAAAATGAAGAAGATCTATTAAAGAAAAAAAAATTAAAAGAGTATATTAAAGAACAAACTCAAAATTTAGATTTATATAAAAAATATATGAAGAAAGTTAAGCTTCAAGATGATTATAAAGAGATTACGGAGTATTTAAGAAAAGGAGAAGAACTTAGAAAAAAAGAAGAAGATATAAATATACAACTAAAAAAAAGTAATCAAATTTTAACACAAGAATTTTTAGAGGAAGTTAATAAAGAATATACACGATATTTAAGTTTAGCAGATGTAAGACAAGAAAAAGTAGAAGGACTTTATGTGTTAGAAGAAGCCTTAAAAGATAAGAATAAAGAATTTAAAGATTACCAAGCATTTAAGGACATTGAAGAAGATAATATAAAAGAAAAAGTATATGTTTTAAAAATAGAACAAGAAAATCTAAAAGAAAAAATAAATATGTTTAATAGTATTGAAAATTCCATAGAACAGTTAAAAAAAGAATTAAAAGCTCAAGAAATGATGGTTGGAGATTTAAAATGGTTTTCTAAATATAGAAGTGAAATAGATGAATTAACAACTTCTTATAAAGATGGCTTGAAAGAATTAAAATATAAAATAGAAACTCAATCAGATAACTATGGATCAAGTAATACTATGAGCCATATTAAAAAGAAGATTATGATGATATATATTTTATCAATAATAGGAATAATACTACTTTTATTTGGAATTATTAGACAAAATATTCCGATGATAATTATTTTAATACCTATTTTTATTTTTTTGATTAAATTTTATTTGAAGTATTATGTAATTATTAAAAGCAAAGAATTAAGTGAAAAAAATGCAAAAGATATAAAAGATATAAAACAAAGAGTAGATAAGGATGAAAGAAAATTAAATTTATATATAGAAGAAATTAATTGTAAAAGCTATGAACAGTTTATAAAAAAAGTAACTAAATATGATTCTTATAAAAATTATGAAGAAAATATTATTTTACATATAAAAAAGAGAACAGAAGAACTAAATAATATAAACTTTAATAATTTAAAACAAAAATATGATAAAAACGAAAGTATAATATTTTCTTTGTTTAAAGTTTTTGGATGTAAATCTTTGCAAGAAATATTAGATAATATAAGTATATATGAAAAATTAAAAAAAGAATTACTACCTTTAGAATATGAAATAAATGTTATTAAGTCTGAGATAAAAACAATTAGTGTTCAATTACAGGAGAGAGAAGATGATTTAAGAAAAAAAACAGTTGGAATGGGAATGGATAATATAGATATATTAGATTTTCATATTAGATTAAAGGAGTATAAAGAAAAAATAAATCAGATGCAAGAAATTAAAAGTAACCTAAGTAGTATAGAAGAAACCTATAAGGTATTATTAAAAGATAGAGATATTAATGAAATAAAAGAAGAAATGAAAGAATTAATAAGCAATAATATAGAATATTCATATCAATCGGATGAAGAAATAGATAAAGAGTTAAGAAAAAAATCTGAAGAACTGTTAAAGGTAGAAAAAGAAATAAAAGATTTAGAGCATAGTATAGAGAAAATATATTTAGGTAAAAGAGAGCTTTCAACAATAGAAGAAGAAGTTACCATTATTGAAGAAAAAATTAATAAGGGAGAAAAAGAATTTAAAGCATTAGAGTTAGCTAGTTGTAAGCTACAAGAAGCTTTTGGAGAAGTAAGAAAAAATGTAGGTCCTCAATTAAATAGTAAAGTTTTAGATAAATTTAATTTTTTAACTTTGGGTGGATACAGAGAGGCTAAAATTTCTGAAGATTATAAATTAAAAGTTAGAAATGATAAAACTTTATTTGATGGGGATATACTAAGTAATGGAGCTAGAGATCAGTTATATTTATCATTAAGATTATCATTTATAGAAATGTTATTTAATAATAAAAATGTACCAATATTTTTAGATGATGCTTTCGTACAATATGATGATGAGCGAAGAGAAAAAGCTTTAATGTTACTAATTAATGAAAACTTTAATCAAACAATATTTTTTACTTGCCAAGGAATAGAGGAAAACATTTTAGATAAGAATAATATAGAGTATAACTTGATTAAATTGAGTTAAGGCATATGAAAGAAAATAACAAGTCAAATATACTAGCATACTGACTTGTTATTTTTTTGAATATAGCTAAGTATTAAGAATATTTAGCAACTTTAAATATTAAAAATAATTATAATATCTAAGTTAAATCTTCATTATTATAATTTGACAAATATAAAATAATAAGGTAAAATAATTGCAAATGCCAATCATATGCAAAGAGGAGAAAAATATGAAAAAAATTATATCAGCACTGTCATGCATACTAATTAGCACTTTTTTAATTAGTTGTGCAACAAAAAAAGCATCACCACAAAATACAGATGATAATAATCATAAAGTTAAAGTTATGGTGTCAATATATCCGTTAAAGGAATTCACAGAAAAGATAGGTGGAGATAATGTTGAGGTTAATTGTCTAGTGCCAGATAATATGGAACCTCATGACTATGAGCCTAAAACTAAGGACTTTGAAAATTTAATTAATAGTGATGCTTTTATTTACAATGGATTAGGGATGGAAAGCTGGGCTGATCAAGTAAATAATGTGTTAGATGGTAAGAAAGTATTAGTAGTAGATTCTAGTAAAGGTGTTGAAATCAGAAAAGAGGGAGAGTTAGTAGATCCTCATTCATGGTTAGGTTTGACACAAGCAAAAAAACAATGTGAAAATATAAAAGATACACTTATAAGTTTAGATGAAAAAAACAAACAAGTTTATGAAGATAATTATGAAAGTTTTAAATTGGAATTAGAATCATTATATAATGAATATTTACCTAAGTTTGAATCTTTGGCTAAAAAAGATTTTATAACAGGTCATGCAGCATTTGGATATCTGTGTAGAGATTTTGGATTAACGCAAAAATCTGTTGAAAATTTATATGGAGAGGGAGAACCAACTCCAAAAGAATTAGAGAGTTTAGTTAATTTTTGTAAAGATAATAAAATAAAAACTATTTTTTCTGAGTCTTTAGCAAGTCCTAAAGTTTCAGAAACATTAGCATCAGAAGTAGGAGCTAGTGTTGTACCTATATACACATTAGAATCTAAAGAAGACAATAAGAGCTATTTAGAAGCTATGAAAAGTGACTTAGAAGAAATATATAATTGTTTAAGTCAAAAATAAAGTAATTATTAAAACATATTCATATTAGGTATATTAAAGAAAATAATAAGTCAAAGATGCCTACATGAAAATATAGTGAGCTGTATCAAAATAGAAAATTATTTCTATAATGAGACAGCTTATTTTTTACACATATTAACATGAAATATGGTAAAATTATATTATTATAGAGCGTTTTAAAGAACTAGCAGGAGCTATTTTAAAAAAATACCGATGGTAAAGGAGAGTATATGATTAAAGCAAAGGATTTTTATGAAAACAATGTAGAAAAGAATAGTAAAAAAAGTAATGTGCTTTTAAAGAAAATAAACATAATAAGTTGGAGTAGATTGATTATAGTTATTGCTATGATGTTAATAGATTATTTACTATATAAAGCTGACAAGTATACATCACTAATATTTAATAGTTTATTTTTTATTTCTATTTTTATTGGAGTAGCATTATATCATAATATTAAATTAGAAGATAAAAAAAGAATTGATGTTATGATAGATATTAATCAAAAAGGATTAAAAAGATTATCAGGTGAATTTAGAAAGTCAGAAGATAATGGAAATGAGTATTTGGATTACAATCATCCATTTATAAGTGATTTAAACATATTTGGACAAAATTCAATTTTTCAATGGATTAATTCAACTGTAAGCATAGGTGGAAGAGAAAAATTAGTTGATTTATTAAGTTTAAAAGAAAATTTAAATAAGAATGAAATACTAGAAAAACAATGTGCTATAAAGGAATTAGGAGAAAAGGTTGAGTGGAGACAAAAGTTTATTTTAGAAGGATCTTTAAAGAAATCGTCAGATAGAAAACTAGAAGAATTAATTGAATGGGGAAAGAAAAAAGGTTCTATGAATTTTATAACCATTATAATTAGCTGTATTTTTATATTTATAAATTTTTCTTCAATATTTTTAGCAGTAGTAAATATATTGCCAGTATCATTTCTTTTACTTGTATTTATGATTGACTTTATTGTTATTAAATTTTTAACTAAAGATATAAATACAGATATTGAATTATTCAATAATATAAAAAACAATATTAAAGAATATAGTGAACTACTAGCATTGATTCAAGATGAAGAGTTTAATTCTAACTACTTAAAAAAACTAAAGAATAACTTAAGTAATAATGATATAAGTTGTAAAATTGAAATGAAGAAAATTTCTAATTTATTAGATTGGATAGGAGATAGTTCGTATAATGCATTTTATTTAATACTAAATATATTGATATTTTCTGATGTGTTTATTATGAGAAATTTAGCACTGTGGAGAGAAAGAAATGGAGATAATATTGATACATGGTTAAAAGTGATGAATGAATTTGATGCATTAAATAGTATAGCTAATATTTCTTTTGACAATTGTGATTGGACATGTCCATCTATTTTAGATAGTAATGAAATATATGGAAATGAAATAGGGCATCCTTTACTTGGTGATATAGCAGTTAAAAATACTTTTTCGTTAAAAGATCAACAAAAAGTAGCTTTAATTACTGGCTCTAATATGTCGGGTAAGAGCACATTTTTAAGAACATTAGGGTCTAACTTAGTTCTTAGCTATATAGGAGCTCCTGTTAATGCACAAAACTTTAGCTGTGGAATTATGAGTATATATACATGTATTACAACTAAGGATAACTTAGAAGAGAGTATTTCTTCATTTTATGCGGAAATTTTAAGGATAAAAACATTAATAGAGGCATGTAAAAGAGGAGAAAAAGTATTTTTCCTTTTAGATGAAATATTTAAAGGCACTAATTCAAAAGACAGACATACTGGAGCAATAGTTTTAATTAATCAATTGATAAAGTATGGTGGTATAGGACTTGTTTCTACTCATGATTTAGAACTTTGTGATTTAGAGAATCAAGATAAAAAAATAATAAATTATAATTTTAGAGAATTTTATAAAAATAATAAAATTCATTTTGATTATAAATTAAGAAAAGGAAAAAGTGAAACTCAAAATGCAATTCATTTAATGAAACTAGCAGGAATAGAATTAATATAAGGCATATGAAAAGAATAATAGTGAAAATATGCATCATATTCACTAGTTATTTTTTTAAAAATGCCTAAGATAAAAGGGGTATGGAGTATGGGGTATATTATTATTGATTTAGAGTTTAATAATTTGAAAAATATAACTAAATATCAAGAGAATTTTTTTGAGGTATATAAGGATTTAGAGTCAATAAATTTAGAAAATGAAATTATAGAAATAGGTGCTGTAAAAGTAGATAATTATATGAAGACAGTTTGCGAAATGAGAGAATATATTAAGCCAACTATATTTCCTATTATGAATCCTGTAGTAACTGAAATAACCAAAATAAAAATGAATACTTTAATTGAAAAAGGTATTTCTTTTAAGGAAGCAATAAGTAAATTGAAAGATATGATTGAAGAGGGAGATGTTATTTGCTCATGGGCAAAGGATGATATAGTTGAGTTGATTATAAATTCTAATTATCATAATTATACTGATTTAAGCTGGATTAGACAGTATTTAGATCTTCAAGAGTATTCAACAAAGATACTAGCACATAAGAAGGCTCTAGGACTTAAAAGTGCTTTAGATGAATTAAAGATTAAAGTTGATGATAAAAAGTTACATGATGCTTTAAATGATGCACAGTACACGCTATTAGTATTTAAACATATATATAATTCAAGAATAGTTAAAAATTATATTGTTAAAGACATATATAATATGCCTGCTATACAAGTTAATAATTTAGAAAGCATTGAAATAGATGAGAACAAGGTTAGCTTAAAGTGTCCTAAATGTAGTAGTAAAATTAATTTGGAAGAATCATTTAAACTTTTAAGTTGGAGATTTGTGTCTCTAGGAATTTGTTCAAAGTGTAAAAATAAGGTGCTCAGTGAAATAATTATAAAAAGAACTCTTAAAGGAGAAGAGGTTTATAATGAGATTAATACAGTTATAAAAGAAGAAGCATATTTAAATTATAGTTATAAACTTGAAAAATTAAATACTTTGAAATAACGGTTTTAGATTAAAGCATTTTTATTTAAAATATGTTAAAATATAATTAGAGAATAAAATTAATAATTACAAGAGAGGATTTTATTATGAATATAGCCTTTTTTCTTACTCCAAAGAATGAAGTGGTGTATGAAAGTGAAGAAACAACAATGAGACAAGTTATGGAGAAGATGGAACGCCACGGTTATACAGCTATTCCGCTTATAGATAAGGAAGGTAAGTATGTAGGAACATTAACAGAAGGAGATTTATTGTGGAAGTTGAAAAATACTCCAGATTTAAATTTTAAGAATACTGAGTCTGTAAAGGTTAGAGATATCCATAGAAGAATATCTCCTAAATCTGTTTCAATTAATGCAAATATTGAAAGTCTAATATCATTAGCTATAAACCAAAATTTTGTTTCAGTTGTTGATGATAATGGAATATTTATAGGTATAATTAAGAGAAGTGATATAATAAACTATTGTTTTAATGAAATTAAAAAGAGCAAAGATATAATTTAGGTATATGAAAAATGAATGTAAGGCATTGTAAAATAAATAACTAGTCAAGGATTCTTGGAATTTTTTAAACTAGACAAGGAAGTGAATGTAGTTAATACTTCTGTTATTAGCTACATTTGCTGATGTAGTATAGTTCAAAAAAGACAAGAAGACTGACTAGTTATTTATTTTTATGTGCCTAAATAGATTTGAATAAAAACAAATCTATTACAGTCATTTTTAGTAATCTGAGTTTTGATAAGTTTCAACTATAAAGTCAAATTCATCTACATTAGTTATTTCTCCGAAAGAATCTCCTTTAATGCCTGGATAGTAATATAAGACTAACTTATCATCAGAAGACAATATATTTTCTAATAAAATATATTGGTTATCTAAAGAACAATTTTCTATAGTAGCCAAAACCTTATACTTTGCAGAAGACCCTGTATCATTATTAGTTAAATCTACAGTAAAGTTATCATGTTTTCTAACATTAGCCTTTTCTTTATCACAAGATTTTATAAAAGAACCATATCTACAACTTGTACATGATTTAAATTTGCAATCAAAAACACAATTTAAACATGCACAGCTAGAACATTTTTCTAATTCATTAAATGATTCTCTATTTTTAATTTTATAGTTTTGAGCTGTATCTATAGACGGATTACCTTTAAAAATTTTTAAAAATCCTACTTTCTTAGAATCTAATTGTGCAGAATCTAAAAGTCTAATATATTCTTGCAATATAGATGATTTAATATAGTATTTTCTTGATTTTAAGATATTTTCAGAGAGAAAAGGGGATATTTCACTAATAGCATAAGCTATATCAGTATATATTTTCCCCCAATAAGTGCGTTCATCATTTATGAAATCAATATCTTTACTCATAAAAACACCTATTTATTATTCTTATATTTTTCTAATTCAAGATCTAAATCAACTTCGTCTAATTTTTTAAATTCACTATCAAAATCATCTAAGTCTCTTAATTCTCCTAAACCTTGAGCAAGAGATTCTTTTCTTTGAATTTTTCTCTCAATACTATCAATTTGTATTGAATTATCTTTAGTTTGTACATTAGCAAGAATTTCATTTACTTTTTCAGAAGCTTGAGCATTTGAATATCTTGCAGCAGCTTCATCTCTGTAGTTTCTGGTCTTTGTAATTTCTTCTTCTAGTTCACGTAAGTTTTTCTTTAATGTATCAGCTTGAACTCTTGAGTTATCATAGCTTACTTGTAATGATTCACACTTTTTATCAACTTCAACTTTTCTAGCTAGAGCTTTTTTAGCTAACTCTTCATTACCTTTAGATAAAGCTAACTTTACCTTTGCATCAAAGTCATCTGATTCCTTTTTTGCTACATTTAATTTCTTTTCGATTTCATGAACATTTCCTAAGATTTGGGCAGAATTTAATTTTGCTTTACTAAATTGTTCATCCATATCTCTTAATTTTTGGTCAAGTAATTCTATTGGATTCTCCATTTCATCTAAAGTGTCATTCACCTTAGCCTTAAACATATTTGATACTCTTGAAAAAATTCCCATGTTAATACCTCCTAAAGTATATATTATTTTCTGTTTTTCTTTAAATATAATTTAATTAATATAATTATTAATATAAATATTGCACCTAGGCTTAAAGCATTAATAAATAAGCTTGAAGCAGAACCAAAATAGAAAGGTCTGTAATAACTACTTCCCCCAAACCAACTAAATCCTCTTGAATTTGATGGCGAACTATATGTTTGAGAGCCACTTTGCTGATTGTTACTATTTGTACTTGATGAGTCAGCTGTATTTTCATTAGTGGTAGATTTATCAGTAGATGAATAAGATCCACTACTAAAGCCTTTTGAAGCACCAGTACTTGATTTACTTGAATCAGTAGCTGCTTTATCTGTGTTTGTTGAATCTATTTTATCAGATGATGTACTATTATCAGCTTTATTTGAAAAACTTCCTGATTTAAATCCTTCAGCACTTTTATCACTAGTAGTTTTTGTTGTTGAACTAGAAGATTTATTACTAGAAGAACTTTTAAATCCTCCAGATTTAAATCCACCTGAACTGGATTTTGATGAGCAATATATTCCACTACTGTTTTTTGATAACACATTAGTAGTGTCTGATGGTAACATAGTGCTACTAGCATAAGCTAATGTATTATTTTGTTGAGTTATTTTTGTAACTGATAGTACATCTAAAGGTAAACTTGTAAGTGAAAATAAAAAGACTAAAAATATAGTAAATATATGTTTTTTATTAATCTTGGAAATAGTGAGCACCCCCTAAAAGATTATGTATTTATTATATGAAAAAGATTCAATCTATACAATATGGGAAAAGAATCAAAAAAGCAGTAAAAAGATTAAATAGACAATATTAACTCTTTAAATCTAATAGTATCTTACATTTAATAGTAATACAAAGTATATTATATAGTATTAAACAACCTTTATATAAAAACTTAATTTATTTAAACTTATCTAATTAAATTATTATATCATAACAATACTATAAGGCACATTAAAATATACGTCGCATCTTTGACTTGCTATTTTCTTTAATATGCCTAAAGTGATTAGAAGGCATGGCGCTTGTGTAAATTTATTTATTGGATTAAAATTATATTAATTAAGTTTAGGCATTAGGCACATTCAAAAAAATAATATACCAGTATGCTTGTCTATTTTGCATCTTTGGTCTATTATTTTCTTTCATGTGCCTTATTAAAAATAATATTAAGGGAGTGGTAATATGTCAGATTTAACAACAAATAATATTATGAATGATTTTTTAGATGATTATGATGTAAAAAAAATAAGTAAGGGTGAAATTTTAAAAGGAAAAGTTATAGAAGTTAATGATAAGGAAGCTGTAGTTAATGTAAATTATGCTTTTGACGGATTAATATCTAAACAAGAATTATCATTAGATGATAAAAGTCCAAGTGAAGTACTTAAAATAGATGATGAAATTGATGTATATGTTATATCTCCAAATGATGGAGAAGGATATGTTGAACTTTCATTAATAAAAGTTTTAGCTATTAAAGAAAGAGAGGAAATAAAAAAAGCATTTGAAGAAGAAAAAAATATTGTGGTATATGTAAAAGAAGAAATTAGAGGAGGATTACTTGCTTATTATGGTAATATAAGAGTATTTATTCCAGCTTCTTTAGCATCAAGAAATATGATAGATTTAAAGACTTTAGTAAATAATGATTTGGAAGTTAAGATTATTGAATTAGATTTTAGAAATAACAAAGTAGTAGCTTCAAGAAAGATCATTGAAGTAGAAGAGTATCAAATTAATAAAAAAGCTTTATGGAACTCTTTGAAAGAAGGAGAAAAGAGAACAGGTGTAGTTAAGAAGCTAGTTAAATATGGTGCATTTGTAGATATTGGAGGAATAGAAGGATTAATTCATATTTCTGATTTATCATGGAATAGAGTAAATAAACCAGAAGAGATAGTTAAAGAAAATGATAAAGTTGAGGTATACATAGGATCTATTGATTTATCAAAAGAAAGATTATCTTTAATACTAAAAGATGTAAACAAAGAGCCATGGACATTACATGAAAATGAAATTAAAGAAGGAAATATTTTTGACGGCAAAGTTATAAGATTGACTTCATTTGGTGCATTTGTTCAAATATTTGAAGGAGTAGAAGGATTAGTTCATATTTCCGAAATTACTGATGATAATATAGCAAAACCTTCAGATATTTTAGAAGTTAATCAAAATATAAAAGTTAAAGTATTAAACTTTAATAAAAACGATAAGAAATTAGCTTTAAGTATAAAAGATGTAAATGAAAGTAATAAGGAATATCTTAAATATGTAGATGAAGAAGATGGAGTATCATTAGGAGAACTATTTAAAGACTTTAAATTTGAATAAGCCTAATAATAAAATGGCTTTGTTTCAAAACCGTGTTGATATTGTTATATAAAGCTCATGGACTGTGAAATTTACTTTAAGAACTCTAAAATGAATAGTAGTCCTATTAATGCATGTTCCCAATCAAAGATTGTGACAAGCAATTAATAGTACAAATATTCATTAAGAGTTCTACAAAGCAGCTTTCAATGCCAGTGCGCTATTATATAACAATATCAACACTTTTCTAAAACATAGCGAATAAAATAAATAAAAAGTTGGAGGCATAGTATATATTAAAATACTATGCCTCCATATGTTTTAGATAGTTTATAAATAATTTTAAAAAATAATAATTATATAGTTAATATATTAAAGCTTTTCAATCTTTAACATATTTGTACCACCAGTTTGAGTTGTTGGCATTCCAGCAGCAACTACAATATCTTCACCTGGTAAAGCAAAGTTTAAGTTAAAGACAGCTTTTCTAGCTTCTGTTAAAATTTCATCAGTAGTATTATACATTTCACAAAGTATTGGCAAAACTCCAAAATTTAAAGATAAACTTCTTCTTACTTTATCATAAGGTGTTATTGCGATAACAGGTGATTTTGGTCTATATCTTGAAATTAGTGTAGCTGTAGCACCACTTTTTGTAGCAGCAACAATTGCTGAAGCATGTAATAAGTTTGAAGTTCTACAAGCTGTATAACTTATTGCACCAGCATAATCATTAAGAGAAGGTTCTCTTAATCTTGTAGTTAATTGATTATAATCTAAATGTGCTTCAGCCTCTTTTGCAATTTCTGACATTGTTTGTGCAGCTTCAATAGGGAAATGTCCAGAAGCACTTTCACCACTTAACATAATTGCATCAGTTCCATCAAATATAGCATTACATATATCACTTGCTTCTGCTCTAGTTGGAATAGAATTTCTAATCATGGAATCAAGCATTTGAGTTGCAGTTACAACAACCTTACCAGCATCATTACATTTTCTGATTATCATTTTTTGGATTATAGGAACTTTTTGAATTGGAATTTCAACTCCCATATCTCCTCTTGCAACCATAACACAATCAGTTTGTTCAATAATAGCATCAATGTTATTTACACCTTCTTGATTTTCAATCTTAGCTATTACTTTAATATGCTTACCATTATTTTCTGCCAAAATTTTCTTTACTTCTGTAATATCACTAGCTTTTCTAATGAAAGAAGCAGCAATGAAGTCAACTCCCATTTCACATCCGAATTTTATATCTTCTATGTCCTTTTCTGTTATAGATGGTAAGTTTATGTTTACATTAGGAACATTGACACCTTTATGATTTTGAATTTTTCCACCAACAATTACAGTACATTTAATAGCTTTTCCTTCAACTCCTGTAATTTTAAACTTTAAAAGACCATCATCAACAAGAATGTCTCCACCAATTTTTACATCCTTGCAAAGTTGTTCATAAGATATTGAACATTTTGTTTCATCTCCAAGAATTTCTTCTCCACAAATAAAAGAAAATTCTTGTCCATCTTTAAGATCTACACCATCATTTATAAAGTTATGAGTTCTAATCTTAGGTCCTTTGATATCTAAGATTAGTGCAGTAGAAGATCCCATATCTTTTCTTATTCTTTTTATTAAGTCAATTTTTTCTTTGTGTGTTTCATGAGTACCATGTGAAAAATTTAATCTTGCAGCACTCATTCCAATCTCAATAAATTTTCTTAAGGTCTTCTCATTGTCACTTGCTGGTCCAATTGTAAAAATCATTTTTGTTTTTTGCATATTAACACCTCACCTGTAAATTTTAAGTAACTTAATTATATTTATGTAATACTAAAGTAAATAATAAAATTAAATTTAAAGAATACAAATTTATCTATATTTTATGATAATATATAGATAATATAATTAAATATATATTTTATTATAAACTTAAGAAAATACATTATGTTAATTTTATCACACATTTAGGAAGGAAAGAAGAATTATGAGAAAATTACAACAAATTAATTGCAAAAAAGTTTTTTATTATTTTGAAGAAATATCTAAAATACCTAGAGGATCTGGAAATGAAAAGGGAATAAGTGATTATTTACTTGAATTTGGTAAAAATCTAGGATTAGAAGTAATACAAGATGATGCATTAAATATAATTATAAAGAAACCAGCGTCAAAAGGTTATGAAGATGCACCGACAGTTATAATTCAAGGACACATGGATATGGTATGTGAAAAAAATAACGATACTATACATGATTTTACTAAAGATCCTATAGAATTAGAAATTAAAGATGACTATATTTATGCAAAGGGAACCACATTAGGAGGTGATGATGGTATTGCAGTAGCTTATGCAATGGCATTATTAGAAGATAATACTTTAGAACACCCAGCACTTGAAATATTATTAACAACTGATGAAGAAGCAGGTATGAGTGGTGCTATAGCATTATCACCAGATTCTTTAAGTGGAAAAATTGTTTTAAATTTAGACTCAGAAGAAGAGGGAAAACTTTTAGTTAGTTGTGCAGGGGGAATTAGAACTAAATCTAGTTTAAATATAGAATGGGAAAATCCAAAAGAAAGTACAAAAGAATATGAAATAAGAATTAAAGGATTAAAGGGTGGACATTCTGGTGCAGATATACACTTAGGAAAAGGAAATTCTATTAAATTAATAGGAAGAGTTCTGAAGAATATATTAAATCAAATGGAATTAAATATAATTTCATTAAATGGAGGATCTAAAAATAATGCTATTCCTAGAGAAGCAGAAGCAAAAGTTTTAATAAATTCTAATAATGAAGATGAATTTTTAAATATCATATCTACATTAAGAAAAGATCTTAAAAATGAATTTAAATTAAAAGATCCAAGCATAGAGTTAGAAGTAATAGAATTAAAAGAAAATGTTGAAAGAGTATTTTCAAAAGATACTACAAAAAACGTAATCAATTTATTATACTTGTATCCAAATGGAATAAACACAGTAAGCTCTGAGATAGAAGAATTAACAGAGAGTTCAACAAATATAGGTGTTCTTACAACTAATGATAGTTGTATTGAATATGATAGTGCAGTAAGGAGTTCAGTTTTTTCTTTGAGAGAAGAGATAGTTCAAAGAATTAAAAGTTTAACTGAAATCTTAGGTGGTACTATTTCAAATACTGCTGGATATCCAGAGTGGCAGTATAAAGATGATTCAAAAATAAGAGAAATATGCAAAGATGTTTATAAAACTATGTATAAAAAAGAAGCTGAAGTTGTAGCTATTCATGCAGGTGTAGAATGTGGATTATTTAAGGAAAAGCTAGGAGATTTAGACATGATAAGCTTTGGACCTGACTTAGTTGATATACACACTCCAAATGAACATATGAGTATATCCTCTGTAGAGAGAGTTTGGGAATATCTATTAGAAGTTTTAAAGAAAATTAAATAAAAAACGTTTTAGAATTATTTTTATTTGGCTCTGTTTTAATATAGTGTTGGTATTGTTACATTTTTGTTGATTGGGCATTAGAATTTAACTTTTAGAACTCTTAATGAATATTGTCACATTAATTGCTTGTCCGAAGCTTGCCTTTGGAGCAAGCTGGAATGGGACTATACTCATTTAGATGTTCTTAAGTTTAATTCTTTAGCTCAATGAACAATATGTAACAATATCAACACGGTTTTAAAATAGAGCCTCTTATTTTTAATTTATTTGTTTTCTAATTTTAATAAAGGATATACAACTTAAATGAAGAATAATTGTAATAAATAACAAAATAAGACAGAGGAGAGTAGTGTATTGGTAAACATTGAATTTAATTATGATGATTTTAAGATAACAAGTGTTAAAAGAGAAGACATAGATGAGTTAAATAAGTGGATTCTTTTAAATGATAAATGTAATGAGGATGCATTTTCCTTAGATAGGCAATTATTCTACAGAAGATTTTTAGAATATTATTTGACTGAAGAGGAACTGTTTATTAAAATAGAAAAAAATAATGAAATATGTGGAGTTTTTAAAGGAAGATTTGAATTGGAAGAAAAATCGGAATTGTTTATTTGGTTGTATATAATAGATTCAAAATTTAGAAATAAGGGATTAGGTAATGAAATTTTAAAAGAAATTTTAAAATATTTTAAAAAATTTTATTATATAGAACTTTTTAAGGTAGGAGTTAACGTAGAAAATAAAAAAGCAATTAATTTTTGGAATAAGGCAGGTTTTACTAAGCTAAGGATATCAAAAGATTTCTTTGAAGATACTGAAGAAAACACAGCAGATTTAATAATATTAACTAAATTGGCATAATATTAGCAAGCTTAAAAATGTTTTTTATTTAAAATGCCTAACATAATTCATATAATTGTAACCTTAAGAATAATTATAGTATATATAAATAACTTAGTTAATGGATTTATTATGAATTCATTCTTTAGAATTATATTTATAAAAATTAGGGGGTATTATATGAGATATACAAGATATGAGTATAAAAAACATGGAAAGATAAAGTTTTTATGTACTATAGCAATAATTGCAGGACTATCTATTATAATTGGATTGTGTTTTAGTAAATCTGTATTTAAAGGTAAATCAAATAGTAATAATTTGAATCAAAGCGTTAGTGTTACTAATAACGAAGATTTTATAGCTTTACAATATGGTTATTATGCTAAAAAAGAAAATGCAGAAGCTATTATTAAGAATATACCTTCTAAGTACAACACTTATATAGTTGAAGAGGAAGGTAAATATAGAGTAATTATAGGGTTGTATTTGCAACAAGATGGATTAAATGAATTAGAAAAGTTAACATCTCAAGGGATAAATCTTGTTAAGGTTAATTTTAGAATTCCTAATAATAATTTAGAGAATAAAAAAATAGCAGAAATAATTGAAGGATTTTTGAAAATAAGTAATAAGCTAGAAGAATCAGAAGTTAAAAGTATAAAAACTTATGAGTATAAAGCATGGTGCTTAGAAATTATTAATAGTGAAAATTCAGATGACTTTAAGGAACTAAAATTAATTGGAGAATATGTTAATAATTTACCAGAAAAAATAGATAAAACCAATGTTGATATTAATTTGAAATATTTTTATGAAATAATCAAAAAATATAAAGTATAATAATTTATTACAATAAAATTAAATTTCTATAAAAAGCTTATAACTTGCCTTAACATACTTGTTTAACAACAGCTTAAATGATAAACTATATTGGTGTAGTAATGATTGACATCTTGTGACAATTACTTACTACACCTTAATAATTAATAACTAAATTTTGATTAATTAAGGAATAAAAATATGTCTATAATTAGTAAGAATTGGGGATAATTATTTAGTAATGGTTCTTTAGAGGATGTGAGTATATGAAAATAATATTGGCCTCTGCTTCAGAAAGAAGACAGGAATTGCTAACAAGATTGGTAAAAAAGTTTGATATAATGGTTAGTGATTTTGATGAAAGTCAGATAATTTTTGAAGGTTCTAATGATAAATATGTTCAAAGTATAGCTTTAGGAAAGGCTCTTGATATTAAAAATAAGATTAATGAAAATGCAATAATAGTATCTGCGGATACTGTAGTTACATTGGATGGTAAGATATTAGGAAAGCCAAAAGATGAAGAAGATGCATTTAATATGATAAAATCTCTTCAAGGAAGAAGTCACTTTGTTTACTCTGGAGTTGTAGTAATTAATACAGCATTAAATAAGACTATAAAAGATAGCTTATGTACAGAAGTAACTTTTTCACAAATAAGTGATAAAGAAATTAGAGAATACATAAAAACAAAAGAACCTTTAGATAAAGCTGGAGCTTATGGTATTCAAGGCATAGGTGGGGTATTTGTAAAAGAAATTAAAGGTTGTTATTACAATGTGGTAGGGCTACCTTTAAATAAAGTAAAAACTATGCTTGAACAAATTAAATAGTTAAAAGGGAATGGGGTATCTTATGTTAAGAGGAGTGTAATAATGTACAGTAATCTTAAAATTAAGGATATACCTAAAAATGAAAGGCCTAAAGAAAAATTGCTATCATATGGAGCTGAAACTTTAAGTAATTCAGAATTATTGGCGATTATATTAAGAACAGGTACTAGAGGAGAAAATGTACTCGCATTAAGTAATAGACTTCTATCAGAATTAGAGGGACTAGATGGCGTGTTAAATGCATCTCTCAATAATATAACTTCAATTAAAGGAATAAAAGAAGGAAAAGCATCTCAAATATTAGCTTTATCTGAGCTTTTTAAAAGGTTTAGAACTTTAAAATCTACAGATAAAGATGTTAAAATCACAACTCCAAAAGATGTAGCAATGGTACTTATTGGAGAAATGTGTGAATTAAAACAAGAAATATTAAAAGTAATATTTTTAAACACAAAAAATATTATTATTGGTACAAAAGATGTCTTTAAAGGAAGTTTGAATACATCTATTGTTCATCCAAGAGAAATATTTAAGCAAGCAATTAATATGAGCAGTGCAAAGATAATTATAGCTCATAATCATCCATCAGGTGATCCAACACCTAGTAAGGAAGATGTAAATATTACACTTAGGATTAAAGAGTGTGGTAATATTATGGGAATTGAATTGCTTGACCACATAATAATAGGAAAAGATAGCTTTATTAGTTTGAAAGAAAAAGGACTCGTATAGATTGAAAGGGGAAAAAATATAATGGGATTTTTTGGATCTGGAAAAGACATGGGAATAGATTTAGGAACAGCAAATACTTTAGTCTTTGTAAAAGGTAAAGGAGTAGTGTTAAGGGAGCCATCTGTTGTTGCTATGAATAATGTAACTAAAAAGACACTAGCTGTAGGTGCTGAAGCAAAACTTATGATAGGAAGAACACCAGGTAATATAGTAGCAATAAGACCTTTAAGAGATGGAGTAATTGCAGATTTTGATGTAGCTCAAATAATGCTTAAAAAATTGATTGAGAAAGTATCTACAAAGAGTGCATTTAAGAGCCCAAGAATAATAGTTTGCTATCCTTCAGGAATTACTGAAGTTGAAAAAAGAGCTATTGAAGAAGCAACTAAACTTGCAGGAGCAAGAGATGTTATATTGATGGAAGAACCAATGGCTGCTGCAATCGGAGCAGGCTTACCAGTAAGTGAACCAACTGGTAGTATGATAGTAGATATTGGTGGTGGAACAACAGAAGTTGCTATTATTTCTTTAGGCGGAATAGTAACTAGTAGGTCATTAAGAGTAGCTGGAGATGAGTTAGATCAAGCAATTATTTCTTACATTAAGAAAGAATTTAACTTAATGATAGGAGAAAGAACTTCAGAACAAGTTAAAATGGAAATAGGTTCAGCTCATATAATTGAGGATGAAGAAAGTAAATTCATGGAAATAAAAGGAAGAGATATGATAAGTGGTCTTCCTAAGGTTATAGAAATTACTGAAGCTCAAATAAGAGATGCATTAAAAGAGCCAGTATGTGCAATTATAGAAGCTATTAAGACAACTTTAGAAAAAACCCCTCCAGAACTTGCGGCAGATATAATGGAAAAAGGAATTATGTTAGCCGGTGGAGGAGCTTTATTAAAAGGCTTGGATGTATTAATAAATAAAGAAACAAATATGCCTGTACATATAGCAGAGGCACCTCTTGATTGTGTAGTTTTAGGAGCTGGAAAAGCTTTGGAAGATTTTGATAAAATTAGTAGAGATGAAAGAGGTTAATTAAGTGAAGCTTCTTAAGAATAAACTGGCAGTAACTATTATAGTGCTGTCAGTTAGCTTTTTAGGGTTAATAGTTTATACTGTCAAGAGAGATAATAAAAGTATGATTGAAAATGGAGCGGCGAATACTTTAAAGCCTGTACAAATGGTAATTTATAAAGTTACTGATAGAGTTAAAGAAACATTAGATTTCTTCTTAAATTTTTCAGAAGTAAAAAATCAGAATAAAGATTTAGTAAATAAAAATGAAGAACTTAAGAGCAAAATACTAGAATACTCTGCATTAGAAGAAGAGAATGGAAGATTAAGAGAAATAGTAAATTTTGCAAATGAAAAAGACAACTATAATTATATAGGTTGCGATATAATAGGAAATAGTGGTGGAAATTTTTTAGACGGATATCAAGTTAATAAAGGTGAAGATAAAGGAATAAAAAAAGGTATGATTGTAATTTCAGCTAAGGGACTTGTAGGTCAAGTAACTACCGTTGGAAATAATTGGTGCACAGTTCAATCAATAATTAATGAAAATATAGCAGTTAGTGTTATGGACCAAAGCACAAGAGAAACAACAGGATATTTAAAAGGATTTAAGGACCAAAATAGAAATTTAACAAAAGTATATAGCCTTCCAATGGATTCTGATATAAAAGAAGGTGATGTAATTATGACTTCTGGAGTAGGTGGGATTTATCCTAAAGATATTAAAATTGGAGAGGTTACTCATGTTGATGAAGATAAAATAAAAGTAATGAAAACAGCTGTTGTAAAGCCGTATGTTGATTTTAATAAACTAGAAGAATTGTTTATTGTGTCTCCTAAAGATACAAGAGAAATTAAATATTAGGAGTTTTAATTATGGAAAAATTAATAGTTACATTAGTTTCTATAGCATTAGTTATACTGGATAATTCTTTAGTGCCTTTTTTTTCAATTAATGGAATATATCCAAGTTTATTATTTACATTTGCTATTGCATATGCACTTATAAATGGAAAATCAAAAGCTGTTTTTATAGGGGTATTAAGTGGAGTATTACAAGATATATTCTTTTTCAATGGCTTTGGAGTAAATTCATTTTTGAATTTACTTTTATGTTTATTAGCCAGTATAATTGGAGAAAGCATATTTAAAAGTAAGAGATTAATACCTGTAATTTCAGTTTTTATTATTACTTTATTAAAATACATAGGAATTTTTATAATATTTTATCTTATAAAGATAAGAGTTGATTTAACAAGAAGTTTTATTATGGGATTATATAATGCAGTAATAATGTTCCTTGGGTATAGATTAGTGATGAAAATTCCTAATGAGGAATATAAAAGACGTCCATGGAGGTTTAAATGATAGTAAATAAGCCAACAAAGAAAAAAAAATTTTCTAGATATAAAGTTTTGTCTATTATTATGTTTATAATCTTTGGTGCAATTACTACAAAGTTAATATATCTTCAAATTTTAAATTATGATAACTATAAAGAAAAAGCAAATGCTAATTCTACAAGATTCGTATCAGAAAAAGCTCCTAGAGGAAAGATATATGATCAAAATGGTAATATATTAGCTACCAATATACAAACATATGCATTAACATATACAAAGACTACTGATGCAGATAAACAATTTTATTCTACAACGAGTGAACTTTTAAAAATACTGAATGAAAATAATGAGGCTTTTCAAGATAATTTATTTTTAAAAATAGATGATAATAATAACATATACTTTGAATATAAAACATCAGATGCAGATTCAAAAAAGCATGAAGAAATAAGATTTAAAAGAGATAGAGGATTAAATGATTCAATACAAAAAGAGTTATTTAAAGGTGTCGAGGAATTAAGCGATAAACAAATTGAAAAAGTAGATAATGAATTAGCCAAAATAAGTGCTGAAGATACTTTTTACTATTTGGTTAAAAGTTATAATTTAATTTCTAGTGTTGATCCAAATCCTACAAAAGAACAAAGTAAAATATATGATAAAATGGATGGAAAAGAAATAACAAATATTTTATTAAATAATGGGTATTCTTTAAAGGATATTAGAAATTTTATAGTTATAAAAGATGCTATAAAAATGCAGAGCTTTAAAGGTTATAAAGCTGTAACTATTGCAAGTAATATTAAGAAAGATACTGCAATTGTAGTATATCAAAAACTTATTGATTTACCTGGTATAGGTGTTAGTTTAGAACCAATAAGATATTATCCTAATAATGAATTAGCATCTTCTGTGTTAGGATATGTATCATCTATTGATAGTTCTAAAACAGAAAACTATCAACTTAGAGGATATGATGTTTCATCAGATTTAATAGGTAAAACAGGAATAGAATCCTCATTTGAAGAACAATTAAAAGGCGTTAAGGGAGGAACTACTGTTAAAGTAAATTCTCAGGGAAGAGTAACTGAAGAATTATTTAAACTTGAATCTTATCCAGGCAATGATGTTCATCTTACAATAGATGATAATATTCAGTATGCATCAGAACAGGCTTTAGCAGATGGAATTAAGAATATACAAACCAATTCTTCGGATAATGGTTATTCTTATAAAAATGCAACAAGAGGAGCATTAATTGCAGTTGAGGTTAAAACAGGAAGAATTTTATCTTTAGTAAGTTATCCTAGTTTTAATCCGAATTTGTTTACAGTTCCAGGAAAGTTAACACCAGAGGAATACAAGAAATATTTTAATCCTGACTTAGATGCTTTTGGAAAAGAATTAATACAAAGAATGGGATTAAATAAAACTGTAGAGGATTTATTCCCAATGAAAGATGGATACAGAACAGATAAAAATTATTTATATCCAAGTGCAGTTTATAACTATGCTACAATGTCATTAATTCCACCGGGCTCTACATTTAAGCCACTTACAGCTGTTGCAGGTATAGAATCAGGTGCAATAAAGCCAGATGAAATTATTGTAGATAGAGGTAAGTTTGATGAACATCCTGAAACATTTGGTAAGGGGTTTGCTCCATCAGGTATAGAGTACAGGAATGGTGGTTTTACTTATGGACCAGTAGGGTTAGCGAAAGCAATACAAGATTCTATTAACTATTACTTCTATGAAACTGCATATAAATTATATAAGTTAAATGGAGGGGACCCTAGTGCATTAGATTCTATTGCAAAATATGCTTGGCAATTTGGATTAGGTTTTGATCCTAATAGCAAAGAAAAACATACAACTGGAATAGAAATAGAAGAAAGTTTTGGTCAAACATATAATTTTAAATCATGGAAAGAGATATCTATAGCATATGATAAATATGAACTAGTTGATTATTTAGAAAAAGGTGAGTATAAAGGAACGGGAGCTACTTTCATTCCATTTGATATAAGAGTATCAGAAGATGATAATGAAGAAGTTAAGAGTGCTAAACAATCCATAAAAGATAAGGTTTCAGACATTTTAAGTAAAGTTGGAACTGATGAAAAGCAATTAAGTCATGATGATTTTGCTAAGGATGTTAAAAAGGATGTTAAAAATATAATGGAACATTCTGATGAATATAAGAGTAGAGTGCAAAAGTTTGAAGCATCAGGAAAGAAAGCAAATTTAGATAATCAAGCATCAACTGTAGCAGAGAGTATAGCACAGTTTACGATTAATGATAAGTCTGGAGAAATAAAAACACCTGGTCAACTTGTTTATGCATCTATAGGTCAAAGTATGAATAACTTTACTCCACTACAATTAGTTTCTTATGTTTCCACACTTGCAAATGGTGGAACAAGATATAAACTTCATTTGGTAGATAAGGTTACAGATAATGATGGGAATGTAGTACAAGAATTTAATTCAGAAGTTTTAAATAAAATAGATATTAAAGATAGTACATTAAAGGTTATTAAAGAAGGTATGTCAGCGGTTAATAATGAAGAAGGTGGTACAGCAAAAGCAGCATTTGCAGGCTTCCCAATCCCAACAGCTGGTAAAACTGGTACAGCAGACTTTGCAGAAGATCAACATGAAAGAGGAAGATCACCTTATGCAACATATATAAGTTATGCTCCAGTCGATGATCCTAAAATAGCTGTAGTTGCAGTAGTGTTTGATGGAGGTCATGGTGGATACATTGCACCAGCAGTTAGAGCAGTTTATGAAGCCTATTTTAAAGATGAACTATTACAAGAGAGGCCAAATTATGCTTCAGAATCAGCTTCTTTCAAAAAATATGTTATTGATAATCCATATTCAAAGACTAAAGAACAGATTCAGACAGAAAGTGCAAGTAATGCTAAAAATGAGACTTTAACTAAAATTAAAGATTAAACTTGATCTAAAAACGTACAAAATTAAATTAAAATAAGGCGTCTGTCTTATCATACAAATAATTTAATTGTATGATGTATATTCAAAAAAAGAAATAGAAATAACATTTGTGGAAGAAGCTATTAGTGAAATTTTTCTAGTCTTCTGAAATAGATGTTGTTTCTATTTTTTTATTATTACTTCACCTAGTAATTTTATTTCATATGCTTAAAACTAATTAAAAATATATACAAAAATATTAGAATAATGTTATAATTTAAACTAGGTTGTAGTATTTACAAAAATGAAATATTAATAGATTTTTTATATATAAAATTTATCCGACCGCTATCATTGCTAATACTGCCTACTTATCTATAAAAGTAGAACTTAAGCAGTGCTATGCGCCTGGATAAGTGAGAGTTTAAATCTTGTATTTGGATTCTCGAACTTACTTGACGAACAACTGTGAGGAGAGAAGTTCTTCTAAGACTCAGATGGTAAAAATAAAGTCTTTCTTATAAAGCTACGTCACCTGAGACTAAGAATCACTTGATTGGAGGTAGCAATGCATAATGATGGTGTTTTGATAAAAGGTAATAAAGAAGGTATAAATGCAACAATTGATATGGAGAAATTTAGTTGTTTTGAAGATATGCTTGAAATTTTAGTGAAAAAACTTTCAAAAGGCAAGAATTTTTATAAAGATACAACCTTAATTTTAAATTTGAATTTAAGTTTAATTAATAAAAAAAATATTGAACAACTTAAAGAAGTACTTTTAAATGAAATAGAATTAAAAGAAATTATTTTTGAACAAATAGATCAAGAAGACAATGGTAAACAAATGAAAATGTTCAATGGTGTATATGAAGGAAAAACTAAATTTATAAGACGTACTATTAGGGGTGGACAATGTATAAATTACCAAGGAAATATAGTTATAATTGGTGATGTTAATAGTGGAGCAGAAGTTCATGCAAGTGGAAATGTAATTGTTTTAGGAGCTATAAAAGGGTGTGTGAATGCTGGTAATACTGGTAATAGAAAATCTGTTATTGCTGCTTTTTTACTGCAACCAGAAATTTTAAGAATTGCAGATGTAATAACTATTTCACCAGATGATATAGAAAAACCACAATATCCTGAATTAGCAAAAATTAAAGATGGTATAATTATAGTTGAACCATATTTACCAAATAAATATATATAAATATAAGGTCGAAGGAGAATGTTAAATGGGAGAATCTATCGTAGTAACTTCAGGCAAAGGTGGAGTTGGAAAAACAACCACGACAGCTAATATAGGTACAGCTTTAGCTGCAATTGGAAAAAGAGTAGTAGTTATTGATGGAGATACAGGACTTAGAAATTTAGATGTATTATTAGGTCTAGAAAACAGAATAGTATATACAATAATTGATGTAATAGAAGGTAGATGTAGATTGAAGCAAGCTCTTATAAAAGATAAGAGATTTCAAAATCTATGTTTATTACCTACAGCTCAAACAAAAGATAAGGATGATATAAGTCCACAAGAAATGTTAAAAATAGTAAATGAGCTTAAAGAAGAATTTGATTATGTAATAATAGATTCACCAGCAGGAATAGAACAAGGATTTGAAAATGCAGTTATAGGAGCAGATAGTGCTATTGTTGTTGTAAATCCAGAAATAACATCAGTTAGAGATGCAGATAGAGTTATTGGAAAACTAGATGCAAAAGGACTGGAGGATCATAAGTTAATAATAAATAGACTAAATTATGAAATGACTAAAAATGGAGATATGCTTGACATAACTGATATTATAGAAACTCTATCAATTGAATTGTTAGGAGTTGTCCCAGATGATAAGAACATAACTGTTTCTACTAATAAGGGAGAGCCTATTGTTTTAGAAGAAGGATCATTTTCAGGGCAAGCTTTTAAGAATATAGGAAAAAGAATTACTGGTGAAAAAATTGAAATTATGAACTTACATCAAGAACAAGCAGGATTTTTCACATCATTAATTAAGCTATTTAAGCGTAAATAGGGGGCATAGATATGGGATTTTTCAGGGGATTGAGTAGTAAACCAACACCAAAAGAAGTGGCAAAGGATAGATTAAAACTTATTCTTATACATGATAGAGGTGAAATTCCTGTAGAGACGTTGGAAAAAATAAGAAAAGAAATACTTGCAGTAATATCTAAATATATAGAAATACAGGTAGATGATGTTGAGATATCTGTAAATAAAAGTGATGATATTGAAGGAGAAAACGCCTCTGCATTAATTGCAAATATTCCTATTAAAAATATAAGAAGATAAAATAAAACTTAGTTTTATAGAGACTCAAGATATTATATAAAATTGATATAAGATTATTAAGATTTTATTATAATTTCTTGAATAGATAGTTTTTTATAGAGAAACATAATATACTATAATGATTATTATAAAATCTCTATTTACTCGAGGTGAGAAATTGTTTAGAAATTTAAAAATTGATTTAAGATTAATTAAAGAAATTGATAAGACTATATTAATTTCTACAATGCTTTTAATTCTATATGGAGTATTAAATTTATATCTTTGTACAAAAGGTAATCCCGATTCTGCATTTACGATTGCTAGAACCCAACTTGTTTGGCTTATAATATCTGTAGTTGCATTATATTTTTTTGTTGCAGTAGATTATACAATAATTTTTGACTATGTACCAATTTTTTATTGGGGTTCTGTAGTGTTACTTTTGATAACAAAGTTTGCAGGAGTAGTTGTTAATGGAGCAAGAGGGTGGCTTAATTTTGGGCCAATTCATCTTCAACCAGCAGAAATTGCAAAGATAGGAATTATATTAATGTTAGCTAAAAAACTAGATGAGATGGATGGTGAAATAAATAATGTTAAGAACTTTTTCATTCTGGTGTTTTATGCAATGGTTCCAGTTATATTCATAGTTACTCAACCAGATATGGGAATGACAATGGTTTGTTTTTTCATAGTATTAGGTATATTTTATACTGTAGGTTTGAATATGAAGGTTATTGGAGGAGGTCTTTTAGCATTAGTATTGGCTATTATAATAGTATGGAATTCAGGGGTTATACAACCATATCAAAAGCAAAGATTTACAGCTTTTTTAAATCCTGAGGCTGCTGATGCTACATCAGGGTATCACTTAACTCAGTCGTTGATAGGTATAGGTTCAGGTGGGATACTTGGAAGTAGACCTTCTTTAAAAAATGATGGAACTACGGGATATGCAGCTCAAAATGTTCCAGAAGTACAGACAGACTTCGTATTTTCAGCTATAGCAGAACAATGGGGATTGTTAGGAGCAATGCTTTTATTGACTCTATATGGATTTCTAATTTATAAAATGATTTCTATAGCACGAACTTCAAAAGATATTTTTGGTTCTGTTATATGTATTGGAATAGTGTCATATTTTTTATTTGCTATATTACAAAATGTGGGAATGACAGTAGGGTTGTTACCAATTACAGGTATAACTTTACCTTTAATTAGTTATGGTGGTAGTTCATTACTTACTACTGTTATGTCAGTAGCATTAGTATTAAATGTTGGTATGAGAAGAAAAAAAATATATTTTTAACTTAGATATATACGTTTTTAAAATTAGTGTTTATTTAAATTTGTTCAGAGTGTCTAGCATTTAACTAGAAGTTAATTTTATAAATAATTAATTAGAACGTATATATTAGGCATCTTTAAAAAATAATAAAATTTATATTAATGTGTGAAACAAAATATAGTATAAATATTTGATTTATTATATTATTTTAAATGCTTTAAAAGGGGTGTGGAAATATGAGAATTGCGTTAATAGCACATGATAAGAAAAAACATGAAATTATAGAATTTGCTAAGCAACATAAAGAAATTTTATCTAAGTATGAATTAGTAGCAACTGGTACCACAGGAAAAATGATATCTGAAGTTACAGGACTAAAAGTGAAAAGATATCTATCCGGTCCATATGGGGGAGATCAACAATTAGGTGGGCGTATTGCTGAAGGGACAATTAACTTAGTAATATTCTTTAGAGATCCACTTACAGCACAACCACATGAACCAGATGTATCAGCTCTATTAAGAGTATGTGATGTACACAATGTACCTGTGGTTACTAATGTAGCTACAGCCAATATTGTAATTAAAGAATTTTAAGCATCTATAAGGTATATTAAAGAAAATAGATTAGCATACTAACTAGTTATTTTTTTGAATATGTCTAAATAGAACTTTAGTAATTTGCGCTACAAAGACTTAAATTATAAAAAAGTCTTTAGGATATTTAAAATGGAACCTATATAAATAGACACTTATAAAAAGAGTCTATTTATATAGGTTCTATTTTTTTATATAGAATAATAATAACAGTAGAGGAGTATATCAACACTATATTAAAACAGAGCCAAAGATTAAAACTTGCAATTAGTTCTCATAATTTTTATTATTTTTAAATATAATCTAATAAGGCACATTAAAGAAAATAATAAGTCAAAGATGCGATGTATATTTTGTCTTAAGATGAGGTGCTACTTGAAGGTATAAGTTCATCTGAAATATAAAATTCCACCTGAAAAGTTTCACTTTATGCCAAACAAAGAGGAAAGATTAGTTTATATCAGACTATGGAGTAATATTACTGACGCAGTATGACACGAAATAGACTAGCTGACTTACTTGTTATTCATTTTAATGTGCCTAGGGTATTATTAAAAAATAATAAACGATTATTGGAGGAGAAACTATGAGTGACTATAGATCTCAGTATGAAAAATATTATAAAAATATTATGAAGCAAGGTAAAGGGAGAAGTGTTGGACATAATAGTAAAATCAATGAGTATCTTCCATTCAATAACACTAGGAGTAATTCTAAAGGAAAAACATATGGAATGGGCTCAGATAATATTAAAAAACAAACTAGTGTTACAACAAAACTAATAAGACAATTAACTGCATCTGTGGTTTTACTTGTATTATTTTTTTCATTAAAAGTTATACCTTTGCAAAAAACTAAAGAAGTATACAATTTTTCAAAACAAGTTTTAAATCACAAAATTACATACAATAATGCTATTGAAACTTTTAATAGGTTAAAAACAGTTAATTTAAAAGATAAAGCAATAGAATATATTGATGTATTTAAATCTAAAGCTAAAGTTATAGGAGAAGTTAGAGTTAAAGATAAAATCAAAGATGAATATTGTTTGCCGGTACTTGCTTCTTATGTGAAATTACAAGGAGATATACAGGGTGTTTTAATACAAGCTAAAGAAGGACAACAAGTAGTTTGCAGTATGGACGGGACTATTAGAAAGGTAACTGCTGGTGAAGGTAAACAGGATATTTTAATAGATCATGGAAATGGAGTAGAAACATATTATGGAATGCTTAAAAATGTAAATCTTAAAGAAGGAGATCAGGTTAAAAAAGGTGAGTATTTAGGTGATTGCAATAAAATTGAAGGTAGCGAAAAAAGTGGTATGATATTTAAATTTATTTATATGGGAAAGGAGCAAGATCCTACTGAATATTTAGATTTTTCTAATCTACAAAATGCATAAAGACTTTAGCAATGACACAGGAGTTGAACATGAAAAAATGGTATAAGATACTTGTTATAGAGCTTTTAATATTAATTGCTACTTTAGATTTTAAGAGTACAATTTTTATTAGTTTTTTTTGGATTATAGCACATGAATGTGTTCATATTATAGTTGCAAATAAATTTAAATGTAAATTTTACAATTTCAAACTTAATATATTAGGGGTAAATGCAGATTTTAGTGATATTGATGAGTTATCCGAACGAAATAAGTTGATATTATATTTTTCTGGACCTTGTTTTAATCTTTTTATGGCAGTATTTCTATGCTTTTTAGAACAATATTTTAGTTACGATTTTATAAAAACTAGCATAGATATTAATTTAAGTTTGGGAGTTTTTAATTTGTTACCAGCTTATCCTTTAGATGGTTCAAGAATATATGAAATATTGCTATCAAGAAAATTTTTATATAAGGAATCAAAAAAAATAACTGAGATTTTTAGTTTTAGTATTTCCATTATATTGTTTATAGTATTTAATATAATGTTATTTTTACATAAGGTGAATATAAGCCTGTTTTTAGCAGCAATATTGATGACATATACTACATTTTTAGAAAAAGAAAAAACCATGTATATAATTATGGGAGATATGATAAAGAAAGTAAGAAAACTTCAAAAACATGATTATATAGAAAACAAATGTATTTCAGTATATTATAAAAAAGGCTTAGTTAACGTATTAACTTTAGTAGATAAAAATAAGTTTAATAGCTTTTATGTTCTTAATGATGATATGGAATTATTAGATATAATTCATGAAGACGAACTTATAAAAGCATTGAAAGAATATGGAAATATTACTTTAGAGGAATATATAATAGTAAGAAAATAGATACGCAGAGTAAGTGTTATTTTTTCAAATCAATAAATAATTAAAATTGGATGTATACTTTGTTCCATAAGATTAGAAAAATAGTACTAACTGTAAAGTATAATTTTTCTAATCCTATTTTAAAAGTATTCATCCAATTTCTTTGTTATTTTATTCCATGTGCCTAAATTAGTTTTTGTTTATAGCTATGTAATAAAAAAACTAATTATAACAACGAAAATTTTACATATAGGTAAGAAATATTTACTTATATTCAAAACAAGTAAAGGTTTACTATATAATAAGATCATAAAAGAAAATCCAAGGGGGAATAATCAATGAATAAAAGGAAGCTACTAGCACTTTCAATAGCTACACTAATGATTGCAGGATTGTTTACTGGATGTGGAAGCTCAAGTAATTCAGCTAAAGAACAAGAAAAACTAACTATTTATTGTGGATTAATGGAAGATCACATGGTTAAAGTTGTAGAAGAGTTTAAGAATGAAACTGGAATTAATGCTGAAGCTGTTAGAATGTCTTCAGGTGAAATTCTTGGAAGAATAAAAGCAGAAAAGGATAATCCTAAGGCTTCAGTGTGGTATGGTGGGCCAGCAGATGCATTTGTGCAAGCAAATGAAGATGGTTTATTAGAAAACTATGTTTCACAAAATTCAAAGGATATTCCAGAAAAATATAAAGATAAGAATGGAGCATGGACAGGAATTTATGTTGGATACTTAGGATTTGCTTCAAATAAAAAGTTATTAGCTGAAAAAGGCGTAGAAGCTCCAAAGAGTTGGGATGATTTATTAAAACCTCAATTTAAAGGACAAGTATCTATTGCTAATCCAGGATCATCAGGAACAGCATATACAGCGCTTGCTACAATAATTCAACTTAAAGGAGAAGAAGAAGGCCTTAAATATATGAAACAACTTAATGATAATATTAAGTCTTATGAAAAATCAGGAACAGCTCCAGCAAGGCTTGCAGGCCAAGGAGAAGTAATGGTTGGAGTTTCATTCTTACATGATGGAATTAAATATAGAGAAGAAGGTATGAAGGATATTGTTTTAACTGGACCTAAGGAAGGTACAGGATATGAAATAGGAGCAACTGCAATACTTAAGGGTGGCCCAGATCAAGACGCTGCCAAAAAGTTTACTGATTTTGTTTTAAGCAAAAAAGGACAAGAAATCGGTCAAACAGTTGGTTCATATCAATTTTTAACTAATAAAACTGCTACCGCGCCTGAACTTTCAAATGAAATTAAAGATACAAAATTAATAGATTATGATTTAGAATGGGCAGGAAAAACAAGAAGTGAACTTGTAGAGAAATGGAATAATGCAATTAAATAACCAATGATAAGAGTTGTCTCAAAATTAGATTTAGGCATCGTAAAATAAATAACTAGTAAAAGACAATAAGATTGACTAGTTATTTATTTAGAGATGCCTTAAGTAAAATATTTAATATACATTATTAAAGAAATATATATTAAAATCTTATTTTGAGACATTTTCATGAATAATAATTCATATGAGGTGATATATAGTGGGAATTAGTAAGCGCAAAATGCGTGCAAGACACAATTTAGATAATATGAGAAAGATATGTAGGGATCCAATACTGCTAACAACTATAATATTCTTAATAATTACATTATCTATATTTATAATTTATCCCTTATATTCTGTATTAAAAGTTAGTTTTATTGAAAATGGAGGATTTTCACTTAGTGCTTATGAGCAAACATTAAAAGATATAGATTTTAGGCAGACCTTAGTAAATACATTGGTTTTAGGCGTAACTGTAGGAATATTATCAACGATAATAGGATTTATTTTTGCATATGCAGATGCATATTTAAAATCTCATTTCAAAAGGCTTTTCAAAGTGGTATCAATATTACCAATAGTCTCCCCGCCATTTGTTTTGGCATTGTCAGCAATTATGCTGTTTGGTCAATTTGGAATTATAACAAGACAATTATTAGGAATTACAGATGCAAATATATATGGTTTTAAAGGAATTGTAATGGTTCAAACTATGACATTTTTTCCAGTGGCATATCTTTTATTAATAGGTTTATTAAAAAAGATAGATCCATCATTAGAAGAAGCTGCTAGAAGTATGGGCTCATCAAGATGGAAAACTTTCACAACAATAACAGTACCATTGATGTTACCAGGTCTTGCAAATGCATTTTTGCTTACATTTATTGAAGTTGTTGCAGATTTTTCAAATCCTATGGTTATAGGTGGAAACTTCTCTACTTTAGCTACAAAAATTTATATGCAAGCTATAGGAAACTATGATATGAGGGGTGGAGCTGCAATAGCAGTAGTGCTACTAACATTATCAGTATTACTTTTTGTAGTAGAAAAATTCTGGATAGAAAAGAAGTCTTATGTAACAGTTACAGGAAAAGCTGCAAGGGAAAGGGAGTTAATAACGGAAAATAGAATTGTTTGGCCAGTTGATATAGTATGTTTATTAATTGCAGTTTTTGTAATTTCCTTTTATGTATTGGTACCATTAGGTGGAGTATTCAAGGTAATGGGAATAGATTACACATTAACTTTAGATCATTTCAAATATGTATTTAATTTAGGAATAAAACCATTAAGAGATACTACATTATTATCAATTTATGCAACTCCAATAACAGGAGTACTTGGTATGATTATTGCATTTTTAATAGTAAGAAAGAAGTTTATAGGAAGAAGCTTTATAGAATTTACTTCACTTTTAGCAATGGCAGTTCCAGGAACAGTATTAGGTTTGGGATATGTAAATGCATATAATACAAAACCATTAGTATTAACAGGAACAGCATTTATAATAGTTATAGCATTTATTGTTAGAAGCTTACCAGTTGGTGTTAGATCAGGTATTGCATCATTACAACAAATAGACCCAGCTATAGAAGAAGCAGCACAAGACTTAGGAGCTAATTCAACAAAAATATTTACTTCAGTTACATTGCCATTAATAAAATCAGCGTTTTTTAGTGGATTAGTATATACATTTGTAAGAAGTATGACAGCAGTAAGTGCAGTAATTTTCTTGGTGACACCAAAATATCAATTGCTTACAGCATCAATTTTATCTCAAGTAGATAATGGGAGATTTGGTGTAGCATCAGCATTTTCAACAGTGTTAATTGTAATAGTATTAATTGCCATTGGATTAATGTATTTCGTATTAAATAAATTTGGTGTAAGCAAGAATGATGATAGTTTATTATAATAGGAGTGATAGATATGCAAAGAAGTAAAGGCGTAAACATAAAGAATTTAACAAGAATATATTTAATCCATGGTGGAAATTCTGAATTTAAAGCCGTAGATAATATTTCAATTGATATAAAGGCAGGGGAGTTTGTAACATTACTTGGACCATCAGGCTGTGGAAAAACAACTACTTTAAGAATGATAGCAGGATTTGAAATTCCTACAGAAGGTGATATTTTTTTAGGGGGAGATAAGATAAATAATTTAACTCCTGATAAGAGAGATACAGCCATGGTATTTCAAAGTTATGCATTATTCCCTCATTTGAATATTTACGACAATATAGCATATGGATTAAAAATTAAGAAGATTGATAAGGATGAATTAAATAAAAAAGTTAAAAATATAATAGAATTAGTTGGGTTAAATGGAATGGAACAAAGATATCCAAATCAATTATCTGGTGGACAACAACAAAGAGTGGCTCTTGCAAGAGCCCTAGTTATGGAACCTGGAGTACTATTATTTGATGAACCTCTATCTAACTTAGACGCTAAATTAAGAGTATACATGAGAACTGAAATAAGAAAAATTCAAAAGAAGGTTGGTATTACAGCTATTTATGTAACACATGACCAATCTGAAGCTATGAGTCTTTCAGACAGAATTATAATAATGAATAAAGGCATAGTTGAACAAATTGGAACTCCTAAGGAAATTTATTATACACCAGCTACACAATTTGTTGCAGACTTTATTGGGACAGCAAATTTTGTATCTGGAGAGATAGCAGAAATGAAAGGTGAACTGGCTACAATTAAGGTTGAAGATGTAAAATTTGAATTACCATATAAAGGAACAAAAGAGAAAGGGGAAGCTTGCAAGCTAGTATTGAGACCTGAAGCTATTCAAATAGGGGACACAGGATTATTTAAAGGAAAAATAATAGCTTCAACATTTATGGGAGCATTTCAAGATTATACAATACAATTAGATAACGCCATTTTAAAATGTGAAGACTTTAATCCACAGATTAAAACAATATATGAAGAAGGACAAGATATATTTGTTAATTTTGATAAGAATAATGTTCATATCATATAATTAGGGAAGGAAAAATTTATGCCTTTACAAGAAATTGGATTAAGGTTAGTACTATCAATTTTAATTAGTGGAGTTATAGGATATGAAAGAGAGGCAACAAATAGTCCAGCAGGTTTTAGAACTCATATTTTGGTTGCACTAGGTGCCACTATAATTTCATTAATACAAGTTGAAATGGTGAGTCAATCTATAATAATGATAAGCACAGATGAGGTCTTAGCTAATTCTATAAAAATAGATATGGGAAGATTAGGTGCTCAAGTTGTAAGTGGAATAGGATTTTTAGGCGCAGGAACTATAATTCATACTAAAGGATCAATAAAAGGACTTACAACAGCTGCATCATTATGGGTAGTAGCTTGTGTTGGTTTAGCTATTGGGTTTGGATATTATTCTATAAGTATATTAGGTGGAATATCAATAGTATTAGTATTAGTAAGTCTAAAGAAATTTGAAAAAAAATTTATAACTAATGCTGGTAACTACAAAGTTTACATGAGTTATATTGATAAGAGTGAAGCTATGAAGTGTATTGAGCAATGTATAGTAACAAAAGGTATAAAAATTATAAATCTAGAGTTTTATGTAGAAGAAGATGAAGAAAGTAAAAAGATAAAAAGTTGTTTGCTTACAATTAAAATTCCGAAATATTTTACTTTAAATGAATTTTTATTGCAGTGTGGAGCAAATCAATATATAAATCAAATTTATGAAGTAAAAGATTAGGCACATGAAAGAAAATAACAAGTCCAAGATGCGATGTATATTTTGCGTCAGGTAAGGAAGTAGAATGGTTTAATAGCGAGCTATTAGGCCATTCTACTGACGCAGCATGACACGAAATAGACTAGCATATTGACTTGTTATTTTTTTGAATGTGCCTTAAAGCATTTAAAAAATGATGCTGTTTTAAAAGTCAAATTTCAATGTCCACTTTGCAAAATATAACAATATCAACACTCTCCTAAAACATAGCCAAAAAAATAATATGACGACTAATTAATTTTATTTAAAAATGTCTAAAATATAGTGATCTAAGGTTTCTTAGGTCACTATATTTTTTTTAGTAAATAGTTTATTATTTATGATATAAGGCCCATTCAAAAGAATTATTTTTTATATGTAAAATATAGCATCTTAGAAAAATAATAGTTCAAATAGGAGATTTGATATGCTGAAGAACAATTTTACCTTTAAAAGAAAATTGCTTATTGCATTTTTAATTGTTGGAATAATTCCATTAATTTCATTATGGATATATGATACAGTATTTATTATAAAATCAACTTATGAGAAAATAGATTCTTTTACAAATAGTAATATAAAAATAGCGGCAGAATTAATAGATACCAATATTAATACATATGAAAAGATGGTTAATTATATTGCTGAGAACTATGATGTACAGAGTATAATGGAAAAAGAGAATAAATCAGAAAACACTGTAGAAAGTAGATTTGATGATACACAAGAACTATATAAAATTTCAAAAGCTATATTAGCTACTCAGAGCACAGAAATACCACTTCATATTGTTAGCTTAGATAAAACTAGTAGGTTTTCAACCACAAATTATTATTATCCCATTTATACAGATGCAAGAGGAGATTTCTATGAAGAATTGAGTAAAAATGAAGATCGAGTTGTAAAAAAAATTCATAGAAGAGTGGATGGAGAAAATTCTAAAGACACTGTTCTTTCTATTGGAAAGTCAATAGTGGATAAAAAAACAAAACAAATAATAGGATATGTTATAGCAGATGTTTACGATAGTTATTTTGATGATATTTTTGAAGCTACATCATTCGTAAAAAATTCAAATGTTATGATACTTGATGATAATGGATATATTGTTACGGATAAAAATTACAAAGGTTCTACTGGATTTAAACTAAATTCTGAATATTTACTTAAAATGAATGCTGATTCTGGAGTTATAGAAATATCTATGAATGGAAAGGATTATTTAGGATATTATACTAGTGCTAATAAAACAAAAATAAAGGTTATGGAATTAATACCTAAAGAATATTTTTTAGGAGAAATATTAAGTAATGTAAAATTAATAATTATATTAACATTTTTTGTGGTAATAATAGCAGTTTGCTTTGCTATTATTATGTCTAAAAAAATTTCTAAACCAATCGTAGAAATTAGAACATTAATGAAAGAAGTTGAAAAGGGAAATTTTAAAGTATCAATAAAAAATTATACTGCCGATGAGATTGGAGAACTATCAAGGGGATTTAATGATATGATAAAGGAAATAGACAGGCTTATTTTAGAAGATTATAAAAAGGAACTTTTAGTTCAACAAGCTGAATTTAAGTCATTAAAGTCTCAAGTAAACCCACATTTCCTTTACAACTCATTAGGTGTAATAAGCTGGATGGCACGACTTGGAGAAATTGATTCTGTAGTTGAAGCTACAGATGCATTAGCTAATTTTTTTAGATATAATGTTAATAGTAATGAGGATACTGTAACCGTTAAGAAAGAATGTGAACAAATAAATAGTTATTTAACTGTACAAAATTATAGATATAAAGATAGATTTGAAATTAATATTGACATACAAGAAGATATTTTAGAATATAGAATTTTAAAATTAATGCTACAACCATTGGTTGAAAATGCTATCGTACATGGATTAGAAGAAAAAGTAGGACAGGGTACTTTAATTATTAATGGATTCAAAGACGGGGACAATCTATGCTTTCAAATTAAGGATAATGGAGTTGGAATTGAAAATAGTAAAACAAAAGGTGAAGGAATTGGACTTAACAATCTTGACAAAAGAATAAAACTATTTTATGGAGAACGTTATGGGGTATTTTATACTAAAGAAGAAGAATTTACTGTATTTTCTGTAATAGTACCTAAAAAGGAGGAGAAAATAAGTGATTAAAGTAGTTATAGTTGATGATGAATACTATTCTAGAAAAGGACTTAGGTGTATAATTCCATGGAAAAATATGAACTGCAGTGTTTGCGGTGAAGCAACAAATGCTTATGAGGCTATTGAATTAGCTAAAGAAATTAATCCAGACATTATAGTTACAGATATAAATATGCCAGAAATAGATGGAATAGAGATGGCTAAAAGAATTAAACAATTCTTACCTAATGTAAAATTTATAGTAATCACAGGACATGACGAATTTCAATATGCTAGAGGTGCAGTAAAAATAAATGCTTTAGATTTTATTTTGAAACCAATTCAAGTACCAGAGTTTACAGAAGCAATTATGAATGCAGTTAATATTATTAAAAAAGAAAAAGAATCTGATAAATCAACAGTTGAAAAACATTTGTTAAGTATTATGAGGGGTCAAAGTCCTATAGAGGAAGTGGATAATTATTTAGATAATTTAAAAAGTGTGAAAGTAGTACTTATAAATAATGATAGTTATGAACATTTTATTGATAAAAATAAAGAATTTTTAAATATACAATTTATATCCATAATAAAAAAGTGGGTTTTAGATAATATAGAGAAATATTATGTATTTGTACCACATGACAATAGAATAGGATTAATACTTTATGGAGATATGGATATAGACTTTAAAGTATTAATAAAAAAAATCAAGAAAGATATACAAGGAGTAATTACAATATCAATAACCAAAGTAGGACCTGCAATAAAACTAAAAGAACTTTATAGGATAGCAAAGGGGCTATACGGAAGATGCTTCTATGAAGGATATGGTAACGTTTTAGAAGAGACAAAACCAATTAACGTATATAGTAATTACGAAAAAATGAATAGTATAATAACAGCAATAATTGATGAGATATTAAATGCAAATACAAAAACATCAGATAAAAACATTGATGAGTTATTTAAAATATTTAGTGATTATATGATAAAAAAAAGAGTAATAATTAAGCTTGTATTTGAATTGATTTTAAAAATTAAGGAAAGACTTAAAGCTTTAGATATTTCTATTAATAATTTAGAAAATATAGAGTTAGAAAATGACTATAGGCAAATGATTGATTTGAAAAATGACTTAGAGAAATTTATAGATTTAGCGATTGAAAATGTAAGAGAATATAGAGGAGAATTAGAGGACAGCAGTATAAAAAGAGCTATTAAATTTATAAATGATAATTATAATAAGAATATATCCCTAACAGTTGTTGCTAATAGTGTGTATTTAAATGAAAGTTATTTATCTAGGGAGCTAAAGCAAGTTTTAGGTATTGGTTTTTTAGAGTATATAAGAAAACTTAGAATAGAAAGATCTATAGAATTATTAAAAAAAAGATATTCATTAGCAACAATAGCAAAAGAAGTGGGTTATAGTGATTATAGACAATTCACATATAATTTCAAAAAATATACAGGAGATATTCCTAGTAATTATAAGATAAAGTAAATTTCACCGTCCATGAGCTTTATATAACAATATCAACACGGTTTTAAAACAGCTCCTAATATTAAAATGTATCCTATAGAATAGACAAGTTTAAAAACAGTCTATCTATAGGATATTTTTATGTATGATAGAATAAATAATATCAGGAGCAGATAAAAGTGAACAATAAACTATTTAGGCACATGAAAGAAAATAATATACAAACGTATTGGTCTATTATTTTTTTGAATGTGCCTTATAAAAGAAGAAGTTGAAATATTATATAAAAATGAGGTATCTAAATTATTATAATAACTGTATATATTAATGAAATCTAAAAATATGACTGTGGTAAAAAATGCAGAAATCATCTTTTTGTCTTAGCATAGTCTTTTTCTATAATGTCCTTGACAAAGGGTATACTTTATATTAAATTGTGACTATATTTTAATATATAATGTGACTATATTTTAATATATAAAATGATAACAAACGAAGAAAGAGTTTGTTAAAATATAATGGGGATTGGATGAGGCTTATGTTTTTATCAATTAGAGAGAAAATTTATTTGATTTTAAAGGATAATAAAAATAAATTTAAATGTGAATGTATCAAAATATGTATAATATATCTGATAATTGGGTTAATTTGGATTTATTTTTCTGATAGAGCTACAAATGCGCTTTTTAATAATAAAAATGTTCTGGTAATTGTTAACACATACAAAGGTTGGGTATATGTTATTGTAACTACAAGTATTATTTATTCATTAATAAATAACTTTCTTAAAAAAATTTCTTTTGCAGAAGAACAACTTAAAGATAGTTATAAAGTACTTGAAGAGGCTAATGAAGAGCTTGAAGCATATGTGCAAAAATTAACTGTAGCTAAGGAAGAATTAAGGGTTCAATACGATCAAATTTGTGAAAGTAAAAAACAGTTAAGTAAAAGTGAAGAAAAAAGCAGAGCAATTATTGAGGCAATACCTGACTTATTATTTATGATTAACTCTGAAGGTGTTTTTTTAGATTGTGAGGCTAGTGATGATAGGCTTTTGCTAATGCCAAAGGAATTCTTCATTGGTAAAAGTATAGCTGAAATTATGCCTAAAGAAGTAGTAGAAATAGGTTATGAAAAGTTACAATTAGTTTTTACAAGTGGTAATGTACAAAGTTTTGAGTATAAATTAAACCATACAGATAAAGAGAGATATTATGAAATCAGAATGGTTAAAAATGGTGAAAAAGAAGTTTTAGCTATATCAAGAGATATTAGTTTGAAAAAGGAAATGGAAAATAACCTAGAATATTTAAGTTATCATGATGAACTAACAGACTTATATAACAGAAGATTTTTTGAAGAAGAGTTAAAAAGATTAGATGTAGAAGAAAAACTACCGTTAACCATTGTTTTAGGTGATGTAAATGGATTAAAGCTAATTAATGATTCATTTGGTCATACTGTGGGAGATGAACTTATTAGGAAAGCTGCAGAAATAATAAAAAAAGGATGTCGAGCTCAGGATATTGTTGCTAGGCTAGGCGGGGATGAGTTTATTATTTTATTACCAAAAACAGATGCCTATAAAGCAGAACAAATTATTAAAAATATTAATGAATTAGCATTAAAAGAAAAAACAGAGAATTTAGATATATCAATATCTTTTGGTTATGAAACTAAAAAAAATAAAGAAGAAGATAGTAAAGAAGTATTTAAAAAGGCAGAAGATTATATGTATAAGAAAAAACTTTTTGAAAGTCCAAGTATGAGAGGGAAAACAATTAATGCTATAATTAATACTCTTAATGAAAAAAATAAAAGGGAAGAACAGCATTCAATTAGGGTTTCAGAATTATGCAAAAGTATGGGTGAAGGCCTTGGTTTACCTGAAAGAAAAATTAAGGAACTTAAGATGGCTGGATTACTACATGATATAGGTAAAATAGCTATAGAAGAAGATATTCTAAACAAATCTGGTGAACTTACGAGTGATGAATGGAAAGAGATTAAGCGACATTCGGAAATAGGATATAGAATACTAAGTACAGTAAATGATATGTCAGAAATTGCACAATATGTACTTTTACATCATGAAATGTGGAATGGAAATGGATATCCTAAGGGGTTAAAAGGAAAGGATATACCAATTCAATCAAGAATTATAGCTATAGCAGATGCATATGATGCTATGATTAGTGAAAGAAGCTACCGCAATGCTTTATCAGAGGAATTTACAATAGGAGAATTACAAAAAAATGCAGGTACTCAGTTTGATTTAGAGTTAGTAAAAGTTTTTATCGAAAAAGTATTAAAAAAACATTGGCAATCCTGATGTATACTATATATTGTTGATAATTATTAAATTGTGTTTTGAGGAGGAAATTTATTAATGAATAAAGTTTCAGATGATATATTATTTAAGGTTGAAAAGCCGAGTAGATATACTGGTGGAGAATTAAATGAAGTTGTTAAGGATATAAATGAAGTTGACATAAGATTTGCGTTTTGTTTTCCTGATGTTTATGAGGTTGGAATGTCTCATTTAGGAAGCAGAATTCTTTATCATACTATAAATGAAAGAGAAGATACATATTGTGAGAGGGCATTTGCACCATGGCCAGATATGGAAGAGCAAATGAGAAAGAATGATATTTCTTTATTTACATTGGAAACTAAGGATTCTTTGAATGAATTTGATATTTTAGGTTTTACTCTTCAATATGAAATGAGTTATACAAATATTTTAAATATGCTCGATATGTCAGGAATTACTATAAGAGCTTCTGAAAGAGGCGAAGATGAACCTTTAGTTATGGCAGGTGGACCTAGTGCATATAATCCTGAACCATTATATGATATAGTAGACTTCTTTGAAATTGGCGAAGGCGAAGAAATGATGAATGATGTCTTAGATGTTTATAAGAAGTATAAAGGTAAGAACAAGAAAAATGAATTTTTAAGAGAAATATCTAAGATTCAAGGTATATATGTACCTTCATTATATGATGTTACTTATAATGAAGATGGAACTATAAAAGAATTTAAACCAAAGTATGATGATGTACCTAAAAAAGTTACTAAGAGAATCATTAATAACTTTACTAAGGTTGATTTTCCAGATAAATTTATAGTACCTTATTCTGAAATAGTACATGATAGAGTAGTACTAGAAACTTTTAGAGGCTGTACTAATGGATGTAGATTTTGTCAAGCAGGTATGATTTATAGGCCAATTAGAGAAAAAAAGAGAGAAGATCTTGTAAAGCAAGCTAGAGAGCTTATTAAAAATACAGGATATCAAGAAATTTCGCTTTCGTCTTTAAGTACTTGTGACTATTCGGAAATTGAGGAGTTAATTAAGGAATTAATGAGTGAACATCAAGAAAATAAAGTTGCAATAGCGCTTCCTTCAATAAGAGTTGATGCATTTTCAGTAGACTTAATTAAAGAAATTCAAAAGGTAAAAAAGACAGGATTAACTTTTGCACCTGAAGCAGGTTCTCAAAGAATGAGGGATATAATTAATAAAGGATTAAGCGAAGAGAAGATATTAGGTGCAGCTAGAAGTGCATTTGAATCTGGATGGAGTAGTATGAAGCTTTACTTTATGATTGGATTACCATATGAACAGATAGAAGACTGCAAAGCTATTGGAGAATTAGCAGAAAAGGTTGTTAGGCAATATTATGAAGTGCCTAAGGGAGTTAGGAATAAAGGTCTCAGAATTACTGTAAGTACATCAATATTAGTACCTAAGGCATTTACACCATTTCAATGGACTGCAATGGAAAGAATGGAAAATATGAGAGAAAAAATCCAAGCAGTTAGGGGTGCACTTAAATCTAGAAGTATAAATTATAATTATCATGCTCAAAAAACGTCATTTATGGAAGCTTTATTTGCAAGAGGAGATAGACGATTATGTGATGTTTTAGTAAAAGCTTTTGAAAAAGGTGCAAAATTTGATGGCTGGTCAGAATACTTTAAATATGATACATGGATAGAGGCCTTAGAAGAGTGTAATGTCGATGGAGAATTTTATGTTTATAGAGAAAGAGATTATTCAGAAATATTACCTTGGGACTTTATTGATATTGGAGTAAATAGAAAGTATTTGGAGAATGAAAATGAAAAAGCAAAAAGAGCAGAATTAACACAAAACTGTAGAAAAGGTTGTACAGGATGTGGAATAAATACAAACTTTAAGGAAGGAGAATGTTTCGAAGGTGCGATACTTAATTAAATATACTAAAGAAGCAAATGTTAAATTTATTTCTCATTTAGATTTAATGAGAACAATACAAAAAAATATTAGAAGATCAGAATTACCTATTCAATATTCGAGAGGATTTAATCCCCATATGGCTATGTCTATTGCACAACCTTTAGCAGTTGGAATATATTCTGAGGGTGAATATATGGATATAGTGTTAGTAGAAGAGGTTGATGAAAAAGATATTGTTGATAAATTAAATTCAGTATCTTCAAGTGGAATAAAGTTTAAAACGGCAACTAAAATACCTTATGTTGAAGGAGAAAAAAAAGTTCCTCAAGGCATGGCTTTGATTGATGCTTGTAGATATATTATAAAAGTTCCTTATGAAGATGTGAGCAATTTAGAAGAAGAAATAAATATACTTCTTAATCAAGAAGAATGGAGAACAATAAAAAAGAGTAAAAAAGGTGAAAGAGAAGTTGATATAAAGTCAATGATTCAAGAATTTAAGTTCTGGCTTAAGGACAGTGACTTGATACTTAACATTGTAATAAATTCAGGAAGTAGAGAGCATTTAGCACCAGACTTAGTGGTTAAGTATATTCAAGAGAGAACTTCAAGTGCTAAATTAGAATCATTTGTTGAAATAAAAAGAGAAGAAATGTATTTTTCAAAGGATGAAAAGTTAGTACCTTTATATAAGGCGTCAGAAATTAAATATGACTTAGAAGTAAATAATATCCAAATGCATTTAGGATGTGATTAAAGTGAAAGAGATTTTCATAGAAAGAAGAGAGTTTTTATTAAGAATTGGTATAAGAGAAGATGGAAAATTAGTAGAAAGTATTGTTGAAGAAAAGAAAAATGAACCTATAATAGGAGAGATTTATAAAGGAAGGGTAAAAAATATTCTTCCTGCTATTAATTCTGTTTTTGTAGATTTAGGTTTAGATAAAGAAGGATATTTATACTATAGTGAAGAGCTTAAAAGTAGAGATATAAAAAAAGGCCAAGATATACTAGTGGAAGTTATTAAGGAACCTTTAAATGATAAGGGTGCAAAGTTAAGCTCAAAAGTAAGTATTCCCGGGAAGTATATTGTTTTGACTTGTTATGAAAAAGGAATAAACTTTTCTAAAAGAATAAATGATGAAGATAAGAAATGTGAAATAGTAAATAAAATAGAATTATTAAAGGATGTAGAAATAACAATCAGAACTGAGGGTGCTAATGTAAGTATTGATGAGCTTCAAAGAGAAATAAATAAGTTATATGAAGACTTTAAGAATTTAGATAAAAGTATGAAATATTCAGTTGATATAAAGAAACTTTATGGAGAAGATTTAAGTTTGTTTAAGCTTTTGAGAAATTCTATAGGTGAAGAGTTAACTAAAATATATGTAGATAATGAAGTTGACTTTCAAAAGGTAGGAGCTTTTATTAATGGAGAAGAAAACCTTAAGTTAGAAATATATTCTGGCGTTAGAAATATATTTGACTTTTATGGACTTGAAAAAGAGCTTTTAAAATTAAGACATAATAAAGTTAATCTTCCGTGTGGAGGGTATATAGTTATAGATAAGACAGAAGCTATGTATGTTATTGATGTCAATAGTGGAAAAAACACAAAAGGAAAGAATTTCAATAAGATTATTTTAGAGACTAATTTAGAAGCTGCAAAAGAGATTGGAAAACAAATAAGAGTTAGAAATTTAAGTGGAATCATTTTAATTGATTTTATAGATATGAGAGATAGAACTCAAAAAAATGTTGTTATGCAACAATTAGAAAACAGTTTATCATCAGATAAAGGTAATAGCAGGATTTTTCCTTTCACTGAATTGGATTTAGTACAAATTGCAAGGAAGAGACAAGGAAAGAGTATTTATGAATACATGGAAGAAGATTGTTTATTATGTAAAGGATGTGGAATGATTTTAAAACTTTCTTATATAGAAGGACTTGTAAGAAATGAGATTTTAAGAATACAAGAAGGAAATTCAATAGAATGTTTTTATATTGAGATAGATAGTGTTTATAAAGAAAGAATACAAGGGGACATATTTAATTTTATAAAAGAAATAGAAGGACTTAATAAAGAAATATATTTGAATTATGTAGATAATATTGAAGGATTTAAGGTTGAACCATTAATATTTCAAAGTCAGAAAGATAATGTTGCAAGACATAAAGTAATCGCTATAGAGAAATTTTAATAACAATAACAATTAATATAGGCATTCTGGTGTAAATTACTTTACAAAGAAAGTTGATTATGGTAGAATGGCTTTTGTAGACCGCTCACATAAGGTTTTTTATAAACAAAGATTAAACTTTGTACCGAAAGTGGCGAGACCGTTATGAGGAGGTGTTTTAATGTACGCAGTAATAGCAACAGGAGGAAAGCAATACAGAGTTCAAGAAGGAGACGTATTATACGTTGAAAAGCTTAACGCTGAGGTTGACTCAACAGTTGAATTAACAGAAGTTTTAGCTGTAGCAAATGGTGAAACTATAAAAGTAGGCGCACCAGTTGTTGAAGGAGCTAAGGTTATAGCTAAGGTTGCCGCTCAAGGTAAGCAAAAGAAGGTTATTGTTTTCAAATATAAGTCTAAAAAAGACTATAGAAGAAAAAATGGACACAGACAACCATATACTAAGTTAGTAGTTGAAAAGATAGAAGCTTAATATTATGATTAATGTTAAAATTAATTATAGTAATAGTAATATTATTGGATTTATAATCAATAATCATGCATTATCGGCTGATAGAGATTTTAGAAATGATGTTTCTTTAGTTGGTGAGACCTTTGATATGATATGTAATTCTGTTTCAGTTTTATCACAAAGTGTAATTATTGGATTGGATGAGGTATTAAAACTTAATTCAACATATGAAATCAATGATGATGGATACTTAAAGTTAGATCTTAATGATTTTAACGAAGAAGAAATAGTACAGTCACAAGTTTTACTACAAACTTTTGAAAAGAGCTTAGAAAGTGTAATTTTAAGTTTAGATGAAAGCTTTGGAAGTAAGAAACGTAAAGAATATATAACTTTATTAAAAGAGGAGGTGTAGTCACATGTTAATTATGAACCTTCAATTATTCGCTCATAAAAAAGGAGTAGGTAGTTCTAAGAATGGTAGAGACTCTGCAGGACAAAGATTAGGAGCTAAATCTGCTGATGGAGAATTTGTTCTTGCTGGAAACATTCTTTATAGACAAAGAGGAACTAAAATCCACCCAGGTGAAAATGTTGGAAGAGGTAAAGACGATACTTTATTCGCAAAGATCGACGGAATAGTTAGATTTGAAAGAATGGGTAAAGATAAGAAAAAAGCTAGTGTTTACCCAGTTGATGTTGAAGCAATAGCTGAATAATTATTTTTGATAAAGCACCCTTTTTTAAAGGGTGCTTTTTAAGTTATATGTGTTTAGGCATATCCAAAAAATTAACTAGTCAATATGCTAGTCTATTTCACACCATACTTTATCCATGCAATCCATTGATAGTACAACTATCAACTAAGCTTCTCTCGTTCTCTAACACAAAATATACATTGCATATTGGACTGTTAATCGGATAAAATTTTAATATGTTATAATAAAGTATAAATTCAAATGGAATACTAAGAAATAAAACAAAATAACAAGGTAGAGTTTTGCTTAGAAAATTTATTTAAAAAAGAATTTAGTTAAGAAGGGTGATTATATGTTTATAGATAAATCCAAAGTCTTTATAAGCTCAGGTAAAGGCGGCGATGGAGCCGTTTCATTTAGAAGAGAAAAGTATGTACCACTTGGAGGACCAAATGGTGGTGATGGTGGTGATGGTGGTAGTATCATATTTAAGGTTGATACTGGGATTACTACGTTATTAGATTTTAAGTATAAGAGAAAATTCATAGCAGAAGCTGGTGAAAATGGAGGCGGATCTAAGTGCTATGGTAAAGCAGGAGAAAACCTTATTATAAGAGTTCCTATGGGTACAATTATAAGAGAAGAGGTAAGTAATAAGATAGTTGTAGATCTTTCACATAAAGATCAAGAATTTGTTTTACTACGAGGCGGAAAAGGTGGTAAAGGTAATGCAAAGTTTGCTACACCAACAAGGCAAGCACCACATTATGCAGAACCTGGAATGCCAGGAGAAGAGATGTCAGTAGTTTTAGAACTAAAGCTATTAGCTGATGTTGGTTTATTAGGGTTTCCTAATGTTGGTAAATCAACATTGTTATCAATGACAACAAAAGCAAAGCCAAAGATAGCTAACTATCACTTTACTACTATAAAACCTAATTTAGGAGTAGTTGCTGTTGAAGGAATAGATGCATTTGTTATGGCAGATATTCCAGGAATAATTGAAGGTGCAGCAGAAGGAGTAGGACTTGGATTACAATTCTTAAAGCACATAGAAAGAACAAGATTGCTAGTTCATATAGTGGATCTTTCTGGAGTTGAAGGAAGAGATCCTTTTGAAGACTTTGTTAAGATTAATGAAGAATTAAAGAAATATTCTGTTAAACTTTGGGATAGACCTCAAATTGTAGTAGCTAATAAAACTGATTTAGTTTATGATGATGATGTTTTTGAAGATTTCAAGAAAAAGGTTCAAGAATTAGGATTTGATATAGTACTTAAGATGTCAGCAGCTATGAGAAACGGTGTTGATGAAGTTATTAAAGAAGCAGCAAGGATGTTGAAGAATATTCCAATTAAAGAATTAGAGATTTCAGAAGATGAAAGATATATACAAGAAGAAAAGAGATTTACATACACTATTGCTATTGAAAAGGGAGAAGAAAATAATACATATGTTATTGAAGGTTCTTTTGTAGATAGATTACTAAGTGCAGTAAATATACATGATGCAGATTCATTAAGATACTTCCATAAGGTATTAAAGAACAAGGGTATCATGGATGAATTAAGAGAAATGGGCATAAAAGATGAGGATGTAGTAAGATTAAATAATTTTGAATTTGAATATTTACTATAGGGATAAATTACAATAAAATAAATGAATGGATAGATTACATAGCTTTGACTATATATACTTTTTAATAAAAAGATAAGTTTATAAGTTTAAAACTATGCTATGTAATTTAAAGGAGGAAAAATATATGTTAACAGGAAAACAAAGAGCATATTTAAGAGGATTAGCTAATGACATAAGTCCTATTTTTCAAGTTGGTAAAAATGGAATAGAAGAAAACTTTATAAAACAAGTGTCACAAGCATTAGAAGTTAGAGAATTAATAAAAATAAAAGTATTAGAAAATAGTGGCTTAGATACAAGAGAAACTTCAGACCAAATATGTAAAGCAGTTAGAGCTGAAGGAGTTCAAGCAATAGGAAATAAGATGGTTTTATATAAAAAGTCCTCAAAAAAACCAAAAATAGAATTACCTACTAAGTAGAATATGAAAAGGTATGGCATAATAGGAGGAACCTTTGATCCAATTCATTATGCACATTTGTATATAGCTTATGAGGCTAAAAAACAATTAAATTTAGATGAAGTAATATTTATGCCAGCAGGAAGTCCACCCCATAAAAATGGTAAGGGGGTTACGGATGCTTCTTTAAGGTATGAAATGGTAAAGCTAGCTTTAGAGCCCTTTGATGAATTTTCTATTTCAAATTATGAAATAGAAAAAAAGGGCCTTAGTTTTACCTATAAAACTTTAGAGCATTTTAAGAATAATGGTAAAGAGTTGTTTTTTATTACAGGTGCAGATTGTTTAATGGATATAGAAAATTGGAGAGAGGTTTCTAAAATATTTTCATTATGTTCTCTTGTGGTTTTTGCAAGAGGAGGTTTTAGAAATGAGGACTTAATTTATCAAAAAAAAAATATAGAAAAAAAGTATAATGGAAATATAACAATATTAGATTTAAAAGAACTTGAAATATCTTCAACGGATATAAGAAAAAGAATACAGAACAAAGAGAGAGTAGACTTTTTTATGCCCAAAACTATTATAGATTTTATTGAGAAAAAGGGATTATATAAGGGGGAGTAGTTTTTGTTATCTATAGAAGAAATAAATAAATATCTTAAGTTAAACTTAAAACCAAATAGATATAAGCATGTTTTAGGCGTTGTAGAAACTGCAAAAGCCTTAGCTAAATTAAATGGAATTTCTGAAGAAAAAGCAGAAATTGCAGCACTTGCCCATGATGTAGCTAAGAATTTACCTGAAGAAGAAATGAAAAACTTAATAAAAGAAAATAATATTGTATTATCAGAAATTGAAAGTAATAATTCTACCCTTTGGCATAGTGTAATTGCACCAATAGAAGCAAAGGATAAACTAAAAATTGAAGATGAACAAATTTTAGATGCTATAAGATGGCATACGACAGGCAAAGAAAATATGTCTGTTTTAACAAAGATAATATATATAGCTGATATGATAGAGCCTAATAGAAATTTTGATGGTGTTGAGCATATAAGAGAACTTACATTTGAAAATTTAGATAAGGGTGTTTTTTATGGTTTGTCTGAAAGTATTAAGGATTTATTAAATAGAGGGCTATTAATTGATTTAAATACGATTAAAGCTAGAAATTACTTTTTAATTAAGTAATTATTTTTTTAAAAATATTCAAAAAAATAAGAATACTTTTTTATTTATAAATAAGGATTATTATTAAATAAATTTAGCCATTTAATAATTTTTTTGCTATGAGAGGTGACAAAAATGGGGAGAAGTGGGTTAAATAAGAATAGAAAAATATGGAAAAAGTTTAATATGAAAAAAATCAATTCTAAGACTTTAATTGAAAATGCAGTTTTAGCATTAGTAGCATTAGTAATAACATTTATAATAGTTTCAGTTGGATCTGCATTTTTATTTTTAGGAAAGATAAATAATAATGATATGATTAAAGCTACAAATGTGTCCTATAATAAACCTATAAATATTCTGTTGCTTGGTATGGATATTGGAGATCCAACACAAGTTGAAAACACTGCTATTAAAAGAACCGATACAATAATGGTCTTAAATTATAATCCTGATAATAAAAAAATGCAGATAGTATCAATTCCAAGAGACACTTTAATAGAAGTAAATGGTAAAAATTTTAAGATAAATGCAGCTTATGCAATTGGGAAAGAGCAAAGAATAAAAACAGAAGTAGAGAAATTACTCAGTATAAATGTAAATTATATTGTTAAGATAGATTATAATGCTTTTAGAGAATTTATTGATTCTATTGGAGGCATTAATATGAATATAGAAAGAAATATGATATATGATGATGAAGGACAAAATCTTCACATTAATTTTAAAGCAGGGGAAACTGTTAAATTAGATGGAAAAAAAGCTGAAGAATTTTTTAGATGGAGAAAAAATAATGATGGATCTGGACTTGCTAATGGAGATTTGGATAGAATAGAAAATCAACAAAAATTTATTTCAAAAGTAGTAGATAAATGTACAAGTCCAACTATTTTATTTAAAATTCCTAGTATAATTAAAGCTTTAGGAGATAATATAGAAACTAATATGCCTGGTAGCAGAGTTATATCTTATGGACTTAAGTTTATGAGAATAAATAGTAAAAATATGACTATGAAAACTGCTCAAGGAGTTCCAAAGACTATAAATGGTGAATCTTTTTTAGTATTTGATAAAAACTCTAATAAAGATTTAATAACTTCATTATCATCATCTGGAGGAAGTACAGAAGATTTATCTAAGAAAGATATTACGGTAAAAATATTAAATGCAACTAAGATTAATGGTTTAGCAGCTGGATTAAAGCAACAATTAAATAATCTTGGATATAGAAGAATTGACACTGGTAATATTGAAATAAGGGATGATAGTGTAATATTATCTAACAATGAAGTTATTATAAAAATGCTTACAGAAGATCTTAATGTAGAGAAGCATGAAGAAAAGCCTGAAAAAGCAGAATATAAAGATTATGATATAGTCATAATCTTAGGTAAAGACTTTAAAAATTTTGGAGAGTAGATTTAGACATTTGAAGGAAAATAATTAACTCAACATATAGAAAAATACTGACTAGTTATTTATTTTACAATGCCTATAATGTTGTAAGGGGGAAACTTTGGTAAATGAGCATTTTACAAGAACAAGTTAAAGATGTGGAAGATAAAATTAAAATAAGAGAGTACCTAAAAGCAAAACTTGAATTATCTACAAGATTAATAAGGAGTGCATCAAAAGATCAAAGAATATTTGTTAATAATCAAGTAGTGAGAATGAATTATATGGTTAAAACTGGAGATGTTATAAAGATCGATTTAGATAAGGATGAAGGTCAAGATATAATTCCAGAAAAAATGGATTTAGACATTGTTTATGAAGATGAAGATATTTTAGTTATTAATAAAAAACCATTTATGATAGTCCACCCAACTAAAAATCATAGAAGTGGAACCCTAGCTAATGGAATATTAAATTATTTTCAAGAAACTAATCAAAAGTGTATAGTTAGGTTGGTTTCTAGACTAGATATGAATACATCAGGACTTATTATAATAGCTAAAAATCAATTTTCACATGGAACACTATCTAAGGATATGAAAGAGAAATTACAAAAAAGATATTTAGCAGTAGTTCATGGAAATTTAAAAGAAAAAGAAGGGACTATTGATTTGCCTATCTATAAACCAGAAGGGTTAGAGTATGGGAATGTGCGAGTTGTAGATGAAAGAGGACAAAGAAGTATAACACATTATAAAGTGATTAAAAGTTTTGAACATGGAGATTTAGTAGAGTGCCTTTTAGAAACAGGAAGAACTCATCAAATAAGAGTACATTTAAGTCACTTAGGTTATCCTATTTATGGTGATACTTTATATGGACATGGAGAAGAGGAGGAAGATTTAATAAAACGACAAGCTCTTCACGCTTATGGATTAGATTTTAACTCTCCAAGATGTGGTGAAATGCTTTCATTAAGAGCAGATTTACCAGAAGATATAAAAGAATTATTAGAGAAGATAAAAAGACTTTAGGCACATGAAATAAAATAATAGGCCAAATAGACGAGCTTACTGGTCTATTATTTTTTTGAATGTGCCTTAGTATATTAAAAAATGGAACCTATATAAATAGACTCTTTTTATAAGTGTCTATCATATAGGTTCCATTATATATCTAAAGTTCTTATTTTTAGTTTTTTTACAATGCCTTATTTCATTCATCAGACACAATATCTTTAATTTTTGGCTATGTTTTAAAACCGTGTTGATATTGTTACATATTGTTCAGTGGGCTAAAGAATTAATATAGGAAACTCGACTCATATTCATTCACTGAGTAAGTTCGAGCAACAAAATATAAAATTTTGACTCTCACTTAAGAACATCTAAATGAGTATTGTCCAATTCCAGCTTGCTCCAAAGACAAGCTTCGGACAAGCAATTAATGTGACAATATCAACACTATTCTAAAACATAGCCTAATTTTTTGAACTAAAACTAATGTTTACTTTTTTTCCTTTTTCTTTTCTTTTTTGTAAAGTAACGTAATAAACTTAATGCACCTATAATTAATGCAGTAGTAGTTATAATTAATTTTAAGTTATATTTATTACTAAGAGAAATTATGTTTGCTTTAAGACTAGATTCTTTTGAAACACCAGAAGCTAAATCCATAGAACAAAATTCTTCATTATTTAAATATAGAGTTCCTTTTAAAATCACATCTCCCGTATTAAAAGAAGCTTTATCGAGATCTTTTTCATCGACCTTAAGAAATGTAGTTGCATTTTCTGTTTCATCCTTTGGAATAACATAATCTATGTCTTTTGTAGCAAGAAGAGGAATTGTAAGATCATCATTTATTTTATATGTATCTACTTGCTGACCTTCTTTGTATAGATTTACAAAAACAAAATTATCAAATCCATAGTTAAAAACAGTTTTCATATCTTGAAAATTTTGATTTTTATCTAATGCATTAAGAAAAGAAGCAACTAATACATGTCCATTTTTTTGTGCTGCGGCTGTATATGTATGATTAGATTTAGTAGTATATCCATTTTTTCCTGAGATTGCATAAGGACAATAATACTTTGATACCTGGTTTATCATATAATTTTTATTATTAAGCCAAATTTTTTTAGAAGAATCATTTTTAGGTATAATTTCATAAGATTTTACATTAGAAATATCAATGTAATCTTTATTTTTTATAGCTTCTCTCATTATTAATGCTAAATCATTAGCAGTAGTTACATGTTCAGGATCAGGTAATCCACTAGGATTTTTAAAATTTGTATGTAAAGCGCCAAGTTCTTTTGCTTTATCATTCATAAGTATTGCAAAATCCTCAAGAGAAGAAGAAATATGATAGGCTAAAGCTTCAGCAGCATCATTTCCTGATTCTAAGAGAAGTCCTAGTAATAAATCATGTACAGTTACTACATCGCCTTTTAAAAGTCCTATAGTTGTACCATCAACTTGTGTAAAATCTTTTTCTATTGTAACCTCATCATCTAGTTTACATTTTTCTAAAGCTATTATTGCAGTCATAACTTTAGTTGTTGAGGCTGGTTCTAATACCTTATCACCATTTTTACTGTATAAGATCTTACCAGTGGACGCATCCATTAAAACAGATCCTTCAGCATTTATTTGAGGTGGATCTGTTAATGCTTTAGCACTAATAGACGGAAATAAAACTAAACATAAAAAAAGCGCACTAAATATTTTAAAAATGTTTTTCATAATATTCTCCATAATGTATTACATATTTTTTATTATTTCAATTTTACCAAAAAAAAGATTATTGTGCTATAAAAATATTATAAAAAGATATTTAATAGCATATTGGTAATATATTATGTCAATAATTTTGATATAAGACATTTGAAAAGAAATTTTGTATATGTAATATATAAAGGAGGGGAATATGCTGTGCTTAAAGAAAAAAAGAAGATAGGTATAATTTCAATATTAGTAATATTTCTAATAATATCTACATTTACATATTTTAAAGGTGGATTTAAGGAATTAAAAAAGAATAATGATAAACAAATTTTTGTGGAAGAAAATATACCGCAAAATAACATGGAAGACATTAAAGAAAAACAAGTTACATTAAAAAAGAAATCAATAGTAGTAGAGATAAAAGGAGAAGTAAACAAGCCAGATGTATATGAATTAGAAGAAGATTCTATTATTAAAGATCTTATAGAAAAGGCTGGAGGGCTTACAGGAAATGCTGAGCTTTCTAACATTAATAGAGCTAAAAAACTTCGAAATCATGAATTAATATATATAAGTAATAAAAATGATGTGGTTACTGCAATAAATTGTCCACAAGTGAAAGGAAATTTAACAAATAACAGTGGAAAAATAAATATAAATTCTGCACAATTAGAAGAGTTGAAAAAACTAAATGGAATAGGTGATGCAAAAGCACAAAAGATAATTGATTATAGGCAAATTAAGGGAGGATTTAATTCTATAGAGGACTTAAAAAACATAGAAGGAATTGGTCAAAAGATGTTTGAAAAATTAAAAGAAGAAATAGAAGTTTAATAATTAAAAAAATAATAACACAAAAAGTTACTCTTTATAATGTTTGATTTAATTTTTGAAGTTGACACATAGTTGAAACATAATAATGATACACTATATGTTAGTATTGTGGTATTCTAAATAGGTAGTATTTAGATAAATTAAAATTTAGATGAACAATGGTTTTTAGAAAAAATATATAATATCTTTAACTACATTCAATTAAAATAAAACTTGTAAATTAGGGGGATTTTCTAATGTCCAAAAGAATTTGTGGTATAATAATGAGTCTAATAATTGCAGCTTCCTTAATAGGATGTGGTAATTCTGAAACACAGAACACAGAACAAAGTAATAATAGTAAAGGAAAAACGGAACAGAGCAGTGACGATGAAAATTTAAAAGGATCATGGTCTGAAGATTATAGTTTAGATCAAACTAAATCCTTTTTTAATAGTTATTTAACTAAGATGGAGAATATAACAAAGGAATTTGAATTAAAATATTCAAAAGACGAAACTGTAAAAAAAGAAAATGATCAAACTATAAATGATAATTCAATATATTTTGATAATAAAAATCCAGAACCAAATAGAATTGAAAGTATGTATTTTGGAATGAAAATATATGGTGAAGATTTATCATCAGGTGATATAGAATTAAAATTAAGTTTAAAATTTGATAGTAAAGATACTATTAAAAATCAAGACTTTGATTTAGGAAAAACATCTTTCAATAAATATATAGCAGCTTTTACAGGTAAAGAAAAAAGAGATTATTCATCAATAAATAAGCAAATAATAGATGGATTAAAAGAAGGAAAATCTGATATTATTATAAAAGATAGTATAGATGGATTAAAAGAAGAAATAACGGTAAGTAAAGATTACATATTATATAAATTAGCTACTAAAAAATATGATTTTACAAAGCCAAACACTACTTTAAAGTAGAATTTTAAGGGGGACAATATTTTGAATCAAGACAAAAACAATATTAATGAAAGCAAAATACAAGATAAGAAAGTAGACGATGAAACAATGAAAAATGAAAGCTCACAAGAAAAATCAACTAATTCAGATAATGAAGTTGAAGATTTTATAACAGTAAAAAACGAAGACTGCATTAATGAAGACATTAAAAAAGAAATTAATTATAAACCATCATTATTATTAAAGTTATTTTCAACTGCAATTGATCAAATAGTAACACTTGCAATTTCAGGAATTGTATTAGTAATTTTTGATTTTATATTAAAGGTAATAGGATACAATGTATTAATGCCATTGGCATTTTTATTAATATTTTATTATTTAGTTAACGTTTTATATACACCAATAGTTGAAAAGACAAGATTAAAAAAGAGCATAGGAAAAAGAATTCTTAATATAGACTAAAGATTGTAGGAGTATGTTAATGAGAAGAGGAAGCGAAGTAAAAGTTAAGATAGAAAAGTCACAATTTCCTTCAATAGGAATAGGATACGTGGAAGATAAGATAGTATATGTAAAAAATACTTTTCCAGGTCAAGTAATAACAGGTAGAGTTAAGAAAAATAGAAAAGAATATTCCGAAGTAAAGTTACTCAGTGTAGATGAAAGGACAGATTATGAAATAGAGGCTGAATGTCCTCATTTTGGAGTATGTGGTGGTTGTTCATCTCAAACACTGCCTTATGAAAAGCAATTAGAGCTTTTAGGTGAAGAAGTTAAAGCTTTGTTCAAAGAAGCAGATGTTCCTACAGGAGAATACTTAGGAGTATTAGGAAGTCCAAATCAATGGGAATATAGAAATAAGATGGAATTCACCTTTGGAGATGAAGAAAAAGGTGGGGAGCTTTCGATAGGAATGCATATGAGAGCTAAATCTTTTGGGATAATGACTGTAGATAATTGTAAAATTGTTGATGAAGATTATAGAACAATAATAAAATTAACTGCAGATTATTTTGGAAAACAAGATTTACCTTATTATAGAGTAATGAAAAGAGAAGGTTACTTAAGACATTTAGTAATAAGAAAAGCTCAAAACACTGGAGAAATATTAGTAAATTTAGTTACAACAACACAAATAGATTTTGATTTAAGTGAATATGTAAAACTTTTAAAAGATCAAGATTATGAAGGCAAATTAGTATCAATACTTCATACAGAAAATGATTCATTATCTGATGCAGTAATTCCACAAAAGGTTAACATACTATATGGAAGAGATTACATTAAAGAAACGGTGTTAGGACTTAAATTTAATATATCACCATTTTCATTTTTCCAAACCAATACAAAAGGTGCAGAAAGTCTTTACTCAATAGTTAGAGATTTTATGGGAAGTGCAGAAAATAAAGTAGTATTTGATCTTTATTGTGGAACAGGAACAATTGGTCAAATAGTAGCACCTACTGCAAAAAAGGTTGTAGGAATTGAACTTATAGAAGAAGCTGTAGAAGCAGCAAAAGAAAATGCTAAGATTAATGGATTATATAACTGTGAATTCTTAGCTGGTGATGTAGCGGAAATAATAAAAACGGTTAAAGATAAACCAGACATAATAATATTAGATCCGCCAAGAAGTGGAGTACATCCAAAAGCATTAGATTATGTAATAAAATTTAATGCTAAAGAAATAATATATGTTTCATGTAATCCTAAGACTTTAGTGACAGATTTAAAGACACTAACAGAAAGAGGATATGAGATAATACAAACTAAAGTTAAAGATATGTTCCCTAACACACCTCACGCTGAAACTGTAGTGAAACTAATCAAGAAATAGAGCCATTTATAAAGGATAAAAGTATAAAAAAACTTCCGTCTTCCACCATTCTTACACCTTAAGAATTATGATGACGGAAGTTTTTTATTTATTGTCAATTCAAATAACTTAACACTTTCATCAGACATTTTTTTTGTGACATGAGAATAAAATTTTCATTTTACAGCTTACAGGCTATGCCTGTGGGCTTTTTTCTTATGAAAAAATCAAGAGAAAAAGGTTGAGAAAATTAGCTCATCTATTTTGAATTTTTGTTGAAGTGAATTTGGACAAAAATAATAATAAGATATTAGAAACTTTTAGAAAAATAATCTCTTATTATATTAAAGAAATGGGTGTATATAATTTGTTAGAATTTTAAACGGAACCATAACAAAAGCACAATTACATTATATGTCAGAAAATGACGGCCTTCAACAATAAATATGAAATATTAAAGTAGATTTAAGAATAAAAATGAAGATTATTAAAATTTATAATCTAATTTTGCTAATTTTGTCAAAATTAGATTGACTTATTTTTTAACCGTGTTATGATAAATATTATTTCAACAATAAGCAAATAATAAATGTGTTGAATTAATAATATACACTTGCAATGTATAACAAGTTTAAAGAGTAACTTAAAAAAATTAATTCAAATATATAAGCGTAATTAGAACTTATATATTACTATTTTAAATGCAGAAAAGGAAGATTAAATATGAAATCAATTATGAAACAAAACAATATTTCTAAATTGACCTTAGGCGGGATTTTAGTAACATTAGGTGTGGTTTATGGAGATATCGGAACTTCACCACTTTATGTAATGAAATCAGTCCTCAAGGGTAATGGTGGTTTAGAAAATGTATCTGAAAATTTTATTCTTGGAACTTTGTCCCTGGTTTTTTGGACAATTACTATTTTAACAACAATAAAATATGTTCTTATCACTTTAAAAGCAGATAATAAGGGTGAAGGTGGCATTTTTTCTCTTTTCACTTTAGTTCGTAATCGTGCAAAGTGGCTTATTATTCCTGCTATGATTGGTGGATCTGCACTCTTAGCTGATGGAATGTTGACACCTGCTGTAACTGTAACTTCAGCAATTGAAGGGCTAAAGCTAATTCCAAAGTTTAATATGGTTTTTGGTAGCCATCAAAATAGTATTATTACAATTGTAATAACAATTATAAGTATTCTCTTTTTTGTTCAACATTTTGGAACTGATTTAATTGGGAAAGTGTTTGGTCCAATTATGCTTATTTGGTTTTGTAGTTTAGCATTCTTTGGAATTGTTAATATTTCTCATGATTGGACATTATTACGTGCATTATCACCGCACTATGGCATTAGCATTCTTTTTAGTAGTGAAAATAAATTAGGATTCTTTATCCTTGGTAGTATATTTTTATCATCAACAGGTGCTGAAGCTCTTTACTCAGATCTTGGACACGTTGGTAAAAATAACATTTATCGCACTTGGCCTTTTGTTAAAATATGTTTATTATTAAATTATTTTGGTCAAGGAGCTTGGATATTGGCAGCCAAGAACAATCCTAAGTTTCTTAATTTGGAAGATTTAAACCCATTTTTTCAAATGATGCCAAATAGTCTTTTGATATTTGGTATAATAATTTCAACTTTAGCTGCAATTATTGCTTCGCAGGCATTAATTTCAGGGTCTTTTACACTTGTATCTGAAGCAATTAAATTGAACTTATTTCCTAGATTACATACTATGTATCCATCTAGTTCTAAAGGCCAGCTCTATATACCAGCAGTTAATAGATTTTTATGGATTGTTTGTATTGGAATTGTTCTTTACTTTAAAAATTCAGAACATATGGAAGCAGCATATGGACTAGCAATTACAGTTACTATGTTAATGACGACTATTCTGTTATTTAACTATTTATTAAAACAAAAGACTCCATTTATTATTGCTCTAATTATGCTTATTTTCTTTGCTAGCTTTGAATTTTCTTTCTTGATTGCAAATGTTGTTAAATTTACGCATGGAGGATTTGTAGCTGTCTTAATTGCTTTTGCAATATTAGCTATTATGTATATTTGGATCAAAGGCTACAATATTAAAATGAGATTATTAGATAATGTTCTAATTGAAGATCATATAAATCAACTAAATAGATTATGCCAAGATCCTGATCGCCCTAAATATACAACTAACCTTGTATGTTTAACTAGTACTCACGATCCTAAACAAATTGAAAGGACAATAATGTACTCTATCTTTGATAAAAGACCTAAGAAAGCAGATGTTTACTGGTTTGTTCATATTTCTGTTACTGATGAACCTTATCAATCAGATTATAGTGTAGATACTTTTGGAACATCCAACATTGTAAGAGTTCGACTAAAGCTTGGATTCCGAGTAGAGCAAAAATTAAATGTTTTCTTACGTCAAATTTCAACTGAATTAGTTGAGAGTGGAGAAATAAAACTTCAATCTAGAACTTACACCACACTTCCTGACCGAAAAGTTGGTGATTTTCGTTTTATTTTAACTCAAGAACAACTTTCATATGAATCAGGACTAGGTTTTTGGGATTCGTTTATACTTAGATCTAAATTATTTATAAAAAGATTTACTGTTTCTCCAGCAAAATGGTTTGGGCTTGATACTAGTGATGTTTATATCGAAAAAATTCCACTATTTTTAGGACACATTGATGGTACGATTTTAAAAAGAACTTCAAAATAATGTTGTTTGAATTTTATTAATCTTCTGGATTTATGTCACTGACCAATAATACTTGTGGATAAAACTGGTGCCCCAATTCTTATTTAATGTATTAAACAATTAAAGAGGTTTTCTTTATAATGAAGAAAACCTCTTTAATTCATGTTTTAACTCTTATTTGCCTTGTCCTCCTGTATTTTTGCGCCTTCTTGATGAGAAATCAGCTAATTCCTTATATACGAATATTAATATTGTCCCTATGAAACCTACTACCAAAGCATAATCAACTAAAAAAGTCTTGCTACTTTGATAAGACATCTGTCATATTGAAAAAACTGTGCAGAAGTAGGTGGATATAAGCAAGAAAAAATGATGATTAAGCGAGAATTAAACATGTAGTCATTATTAGTGACAAAGCACATATATCAAGGGCTAAGATAGAATAATAATAGGATTAAGGATAGAACTTCCTTAGTCCTATTTTCATACCTTTTTTCGATTTCACCTTCAATAATACCATATAAAAAGTCCGGATAAATGTATGGCAAAACTGACCTGAAGGGGATACAGATATGGGTATAAAGATTGAAGTAAAGCAAGATAAATAAATAATTGCTTAAATAATATAATAGGGTAACATACGTTACTGTATATTTACATAAAAATAGTTATAATGTAAATAAAAATGGATTTTATATATAAATATGAATTGAGGAGGAAACTAAGGATGATAGAACAATTGATTAAAGAAATGATTGCATATTATGAAGGAGATCCAAAGCGTATTCAACACTTTATAAAAGTACACAATTTTTCTAAGACAATTGGTGTCTTAGAAAATTTAGATAAAGATACATTATATATACTTGAAACAGCAGCTGTTATTCATGATATATAAATAAGATTTTGTGAAGAAAAATATAATGGTGATTGTAATGGAAAGCTTCAGGAAAAAGAAGGACCAGCTCTTGCAAAAGATTTATTAACTAATTTAGGCTATGATGAAAAAGTGATTGATAGAGTGTGCTTTTTAGTTGGACATCATCATACGTATAGCAATATAGACAATATTGATTATCAAATTTTAGTTGAAGCAGATTTTCTTGTAAATTTATATGAAGATAATTTTGGAATAAATGCAGTAGAAAGCACTTATAAAAAAATATTTAAAACAGAAAATGGAAAATTATTTTGCAAACATATGTTTAAACTTAATATTTAAACTATCATAGCATAATATAATAAAAACTACTGTAACAATTGTTACAGTAGTTTTTATTATATTATGTTTTCATCATTTGTTATATGCAATCCTACCTAACAAGAAGTATAGAAACGATTCTATCTTTATAAGAATCCTTTGGTTTCATTTAAAACTTTTTTAACTTTGATTTAAATCACATTTTTATAAATCAAAGTTAAGTAGAATTAGGACATAGAAATGTAGCATTTGAAAACAAGTTTTATATAAGGAGGAATTAAAAATGGATAATAGAAAGATAGAAAAATTAACTGAAGTTTTACAAAAATTAAATCAGGTGGGCGTAACGGAAGCTTTAAGAAAAGAGGCTTTAGATATTGTTTCAAATATAAATCCTATTGAGCTGTCAATTGCAGAACAAAATTTAATAGAAAAAGGAATGAATCCTCAAGATTTAAGGCATCTTTGTGATATTCACATGGAAGTTCTAAAAGGCGAACTTGATAAAATTAAAACAAAAATTGAACCAAGTCATGTTGTGCATACACTTATTGCTGAACATGATAAAATTCTTGAGTTTTTAACCGAACTCGAAGAAATTAATTCTAAAATTCAAAAACTAGAAAGCTATAACAGCAGTTTAGAAGAATTTGAAGCATTAAAAACTGTTGTAAATAATATATTAGATGCAGAAAATCACCACCAAAGAGAAGAAAAAGTGTTGTTTACTGAGATGGAAGATAGAAAGATCACTGGTCCAACTAGAATTATGAGAATGGAACATGATGATTTGAGAGCTAAGAAAAAGTTTTTAAAACAGACAGCTGAAGAAGTTTCTCAATTAGAATTTAATGAGTTTAAAGAAAAAGTTGATGACACAGCAAAATATATAATTTTTAATTTAAGAGATCACATATTTAAAGAGAATTATATTTTATATCCTACAGCAATAGAATCTATAAAAGAAAAGGAAATATGGAAGGATATGAAGAGACGGTGTGATGAAATAGGATATTGTGGATTTACACCTAAAGTATAATTTTTTAAACAATAAGTTAAGGCTATGTTTTAAAACCGTGTTGATATTGTTCAGTGGGCTAAAGAATTAATATAGGAAACTCGACTCATATTCATTCGCTGAGTAAGTTCGAGCAACAAAATATAAAATTTTGACTCTCACTTAAGAACATCTAAATGAGTATAGTCCCATTCCAGCTTGCTCCAAAGACAAGCTTCGGACAAGCAACTAATGTGACAATACTCATTAAGAGTTCTAAAAGTCCAATTCTAATGCCCACTGAACAAAAATGTAACAATATCAACACTATATTAAAACATAGCCTAAGTTAAAAAGGTATTAATAAAAAATAAATTGTAACATGGGTTACAGATTGAATGGTAGTTAAGTAATATACTATGAAATATAGGATAAATATTTCTAACTTATGAATTTAATAATATATTAAATTCATAAGTTAAAGAAAATTAATTAGATTAAAGTAGAGGAGAAGATTAAATATGATAACTAAAGATTTAACAATAGGAGAAGTAATAAGAACAAAGGAAGATGCACCACAAATCTTAATGAGCTTTGGAATGGGATGTGTTGGATGTCCATCTTCACAAGCAGAAACAATTGAAGATGCTACTAAGGTTCATGGACTAAATTTAGAAGAATTATTAGAAGCGTTAAATAAATAAATTAGACATATGAAAGAAAGTAATAGGCTAAAGATGCGATGTAGTATGATACAAAATAGATAAGCATATTGGCCTATTATTTTTTTGTTGTGCCTAAAAGCTTTCTATAAACAATAATTATAATGGTAATGATTTTAAATTATTTTTTTAAGTTATTATTAAAATGTGATAGAATGATTATTAATATTATTTTTTGAATATGTTTTTAGAAGGAGTATGTATGGGGTATAGAGAAGAAGAACTTAGGAAATTAAAAATTTTTTCGGAGATATCAGATAAGTCTATTTATTTAATATATAAGCACGGAAAAATAAAAAAATATATGGCAGGAAGTATGATTTTTTTAGACAAGGAACGTATAAATTTGATTTATGTAGTGATGAGTGGAGCTGTATCATTGTATAAAGTTAACGAAAATGGACAGAAAAAAGTTTTGTTTATACTGGATAAGGGAAAAATAATCAACGAAGTTATAGTTGAAGATATTACAGAATCAATAAATTGTGAAGTATTTGAAGAGGCTGAAATATTAGAAATTTATAGAGATACATTCATAGACATAATGGAAAGTGATTTTCAGCTCACAAAAGCAGTTATAGATTCATTATCAAATAAGGTTAGACGTATGTATAGGCAATTAAAGAACACATCATCTTCTATAAAGATAGAAAAGAAGCTTGTTGCTAAAATATATAAGCTAGGAAAAGATTATGGAATTAGTTGTGATGATGGAACTATGATTGACATGAATATAAGTATTACATATCTTGCAGATTTGCTAGGAAGTCAGAGAGAAACAGTTTCAAGAGCTATAAAAATATTACAGAATAAAAAGCTATTTTATTATAAGGACAAAAGAATATTTATACCTGATTTACAAAAACTTTCTGATTATTTTAAAACATCGTGATATATATCACGGTGTTTATTTTTTATTTTAAGTATTCTATTAGTATAAGTTAATTGTAATAAACTTAAATACCATATTAAGTGAAAAAATTAACAAAGAAAAAGGAGTGTTAAAATGGGATATCAAATAATTACTCAAAATATAAATTCTATTTTGAATAAGCTTTCAAAAGAATACTTAATTTATGCACCAAAAGTTTTTAAAGGCGATGGATGTTTTTCAGATACAGATACAGTCAGATATGGTGAGATATCAACAATAGAGGAAATTGTTTTTGATAGAAAATCTGATTATTCATTTAAAGAAATACTGTTACCTATTACACAAACTTTATTCTATTTTACAGAGGATGAAGTAAAGTCCGCAGACGCACCTAAAAAGGGAGCAATTATTTTCTTAAGAAGTTGTGATTTACATGCTTTAAAGCGTATGGATCAAATTTATTTAAATAATGGACCAGAAGATTTTTATTATAAAAGACTTAGAGAAAATACGAAGTTTGTTCTTATGGGATGTAATGAAACATTTGATAATTGTTTCTGTGTAGATATGAAAACTAATACAACAGATGAGTATGATGCTTACATAAAAGTTAATGAAGACTTCACATCAATAGATTGCAAATGGGAAAAGCTAGAGAATCTTATAAAAGAAGAAAAGTTTAAAGAAGAAAAAGTAAATCCAAACTTTATTATAGAAAATAAAGTTCATGTAAATATACCAGATAATTTATCAACCAAAATAGTAGATTCTAAGATATGGGATGAATATACAAGCCGTTGCATAGGTTGTGGACGTTGTAATTTTGTTTGTCCAACTTGTACGTGCTTTACTATGCAGGATATTTTCTATAAGGATAATGGAAAGACTGGAGAACGTCGTAAAATTTGGGCTTCATGTCAAATTGATGGATATACAGATATGGCTGGTGGAATTACATTTAGAAAACCACAAGGTCAACGTATGAGATTTAAAGTTATGCATAAAGTTTATGATTATAAAAAACGTTTTGGATATCATATGTGTGTAGGATGTGGACGTTGTGATGATGTTTGTCCTGAATATATATCTTTTTCAAATTGTATAAATAAACTTGAAAATGCTATGAATGAGGTGGAATAAATGAAGAATGAATATATCCCATTTTTATCAGAAATAAAAGAAGTTATTAAACATACTGATATAGAATATACTTTTCGAATGATTTATGAAGGACAAGTTAAACCGGGTCAATTTTTTGAGGTTTCACTGCCTAAATTTGGTGAAGCGCCTATTTCAGTAAGTGGTATTGGTGAAGGTACTGTAGATTTAACAATACGTAAAGTTGGAAAAGTTACTAATGAAATATTTACTAATTATGTTGGAGATAAGTTATTTTTGAGAGGACCGTATGGTAATGGCTTTGATGTAAAAGATTATGAAGGCAAAGAAGTTACAGTAGTTGCTGGAGGAACAGGACTTTCACCAGTTAGAGGTGTAGTAGATTATTTTGCAAATAACAGTGATAAGTGTGAAAAATTTAATTTAATTTGTGGATTTAAATCACCTAATGATGTTTTATTTAAAGCCGATTTAAAAGAGTGGGAAAAAAATATAAATTTAATTTTAACAGTCGACAAAGCTGAAGAAGGCTATGAAGGCAAAATTGGATTAGTTACTACTTTTATTCCAGGACTAGAAATTAAGGATGTTAAAAATACAGCATTTGTAGTTGTTGGACCTCCTATAATGATGAAATTTACAGTAGCAGAAATATTAAAAAGAGGAGTTCCAGAAGAAAATATTTGGATTTCTCAAGAAAGAAAAATGTGCTGTGGTCTTGGTAAATGTGGACATTGCAAAATGGATGACACATATATCTGCTTAGATGGTCCAGTATTTAATTACACTAAAGGAAAACAATTAATAGATTAGGAGGGGTAGTAATGGATATAAATACAAAGAAACTTAAAAAAAATGCCTTTAGAGTTTCTAAGGTTAGAGGTATTGGTGCTTCAAGAATCAGAGTTCCAGGTGGATATTTAAAATCTGAAATTTTAGGAATGGTGCAAGAAATATCAGAAAAATACGGTAATGGCATCGTTCATTTAACTTCAAGACAGGGTTTTGAAATTGAAGGCATAAAATATGAGGACATGGAAGCTGTAAAAGTTCTTTTGAAACCTATTATAGAAGGATTAGAAATAAACCAAGTAGATACTGAAAACGGATATGAATCTTCAGGTACAAGAAATGTTTCAGCATGTATTGGTAATAACGTTTGTCCTTTTGCAAATTATAATACTGCAGAATTTGCAAAAAGAATAGATAAAGCTATTTTCCCAAATGACTTACATGTTAAGATTGCTCTTACTGGCTGCTCTAATGACTGTGCAAAGGCAAGAATGCAGGACTTTGGAATAATAGGTATGACAGAACCTCAATATGAAGCGGATCGTTGTATAAGCTGCGGAGCTTGTGTTAAGGCTTGTAAAAAATTATCTGTAGGGGCTTTATCTTTTGAAAATTACAAAGTGGTAAGAAATACAGAAAAATGTGTAGGTTGTGGTGTTTGTGTCACTAAATGTCCAACAAGAGCATGGACTAGAAGTAATGAAAAATATTATAAGCTAGTTATAATGGGCAGAACAGGTAAGAAAAATCCAAGACTTGCACAAGATTTTCTAATCTGGGCTGATGAAGAAAGCATTACAAAGATAATTTTAAACACATATAAATTTGCAGAAAAATATATAGATCCAGAAGCTCCAGCTAGAAAAGAACACATAGGATATATAATCGATAGAGTTGGCTTTGAAGAATATAAGAAATGGGCATTAGATGGAGTTGAGTTAGGATCAAAGGTAATAAAGAAAGATTGCGTATATTGGTGCGGAATACATTACAACTCAACTGATAATCTGTAATATCTAATAGTAGATTTTACAACTAGATGGAGATGAAGAATTTGTAGTATACCTTGCTGCACTTGGAAAAAAGCCAGAATAATTAAATAACCATAATAAATTATTAATTTTAAATTAGTAACGTATGTTACAGAAATAAAGAAAAGATTATAGTAAACTTTAAATTGTCGAAGAGACAAAATAATAACAATAAATTATAAATTCATATAGGTGTTAATTAATATTCTATATCTAATTTCTTATAAACAATGAAAATGTAGAATGCTTTTGAAACTTATATATTAAAATATAAAAAAAGAAATAGGGGGACATAATATGTCAATGTTTTGTTATCAATGTCAAGAAACTGCTGGATGTAAAGGCTGTACTGTAAAAGGTGTTTGTGGTAAAGATGAACATGTAGCAAAGGCTCAAGATTTATTAATATATGTAACTAAAGGACTAGCTATAGTAAGTAACGAAGGAAGAAAAGTTGGAGTTACAGATAGTAAAGTTGATAAATACATAACAGAAAATTTATTTACAACAATTACAAATGCTAATTTCGATAGAGATTCCATTTTAGATAGAGTAAGAGAAACTTTAAAATTAAGAGAAATCTTAAAAGTTAAAGTTGTTAAAGCTGGTGGTCAAGTTGGAGAAGTGAAAGTAAATGGTGGTTTTTTCAAAAAAATGCTTGGAATGCAAACTTCAGAAATGATAATGCCAGAGGCAGCTGTTTGGACTGCTGATAATACAATAGAATTTGATGCAAAGGCTGAAAAAGTAGGAGTACTTTCAACTGAAAATGAAGATATAAGAAGCTTAAGAGAGCTTATCACTTATGGATTAAAAGGATTATCTGCTTATATGAAGCATGCTATGAACTTAAAATATAACAATGAAGAAGTTCATAAATTTATGGCAAAAGCATTAGCAGCTACAATAGATGATAGTCTAACTGTTGATGACTTAGTTGCATTATCATTAGAAGCTGGTAAATTTGGTGTAGACGGTATGGCATTACTTGATAAAGCTAATACTGAAAGCTATGGACATCCTGAAATAACAACTGTAGATATTGGAGTTAGAACTAATCCAGGAATATTAATTTCAGGGCATGATTTAAAAGACTTAGAAATACTACTTGAGCAAACAGAAGGAACTGGAGTAGATGTATATACTCATGGAGAAATGCTTGCTGGACAATATTATCCGAAATTTAAGAAATATGAACATTTTTCAGGAAACTATGGAAATGCATGGTGGAAACAAAAAGAAGAATTTGAAAAGTTTAATGGACCAATACTTATGACTACAAACTGTATAGTTATACCAAAAGATTCTTATAAGAATAGATTATTTACAACAGGTGCTACTGGAATGCCAGGATGTCCTCATATAGAAGCTGATTCTAAAGGAACAAAAGATTTCTCTGAAATTATAAAAATGGCTAAAAAATGTAGTGCACCTACAGAAATAGAAAAAGGACAAATAGTTGGTGGATTTGCTCATAACCAAGTTTTAGCTCTTGCAGACAAAGTTGTAGATGCTGTTAAAGCTGGTGCTATAAAGAGATTCTTTGTAATGGCTGGTTGCGATGGAAGAGCTAAATCAAGAAATTATTATACTGATTTTGCAGAAAAGTTACCAAAAGATACAGTTATATTAACTGCAGGTTGTGCTAAATACAAATATAATAAATTAAACTTAGGTGATATTGGAGGAATTCCAAGAGTATTAGATGCAGGACAATGTAATGATTCATATTCATTAGTTGTTATAGCACTAAAACTTCAAGAAGTATTTGGGTTAGATGATATAAACAAATTACCTATATCATACAACATAGCTTGGTATGAACAAAAAGCTGTAATAGTATTATTATCATTATTACATTTAGGTGTTAAAAATATTCACTTAGGACCAACACTTCCAGCATTCCTTTCACCAAATGTTGCTAAAGTATTAATAGATAACTTTGGAATTGGTGGAATTACTACTGTAGAAGATGATATGAAGATGTTTATGGAAAGCTAATATTTAAATAATATTAGGCATATGAAAGAAAATAACAGACCAAAGATACGACGTATATTTGGTGTCAGACAAGGCGGTAAGTTTTGCTTATAGCGGGCTATTAGTGAAACTTACTAATGCAGTATGCCACAAAATAGACAAGCATACTGGTCTGTTACTTTTTTGAATCTGCCTTACATACTCAAGGGATAATTAAATTTATCCTTTGAGTATTTTTTATTATAAGGAACATGAAAGAAAATAATAGACAAGTATACTGATCTATTATTTTTTTAATGTACCTAATATTAGGTGAAAAAGCTCTATTATCTGAATAAATTGTTAATATAAGAAAAAGATATATAAATACAAGGGAGAGTGATGTTATGAGTAATCATTGTAGCAATTGCTGTAATAATTGTAGGGGAGAACTTTGTGCAAGCAAGGTTCCGATATTTGAAAATTTAAATAATGAAGAGTTAATAGAGATTGTAAAAACTATTAAGCATAAGGAATATAGTAAAGGAGATGTTATTTTTACTGAAGGAAATGTAGCCAATACGCTTTATTTTATAAATGAAGGAAAGATAAAATTATATAAGTATACTAAAGATGGTAAGGAGCAGATATTGCATGTACTTTCAGAAGGAGATTTTTTTGGAGAATTAGATTTGATAAAACCTTCTAAGTATGGATTTAATTCAAAAGCAATAGTAAATTCTAAGATATGTACTCTTACTAAAGATGAAATGAAAGATATAATTATGAGAAAGCCAGAGATTGGAATAAAAGTATTAGAAACTGTAGGAGAAAGATTAGCAAAAGTAGAAAATCTTGTGCAGAATCTTGCAACTAATGATGTGGATTCAAGAATGGCTTATTTACTAACAGATTTAATAGAAAGATATGGAGAGTCAATAGAAAAAAACATATCTATAAAATTACCTCTATCAAGAGAAGATATGGCGAGTTTTATTGGAGTAACAAGGGAAACTATAAGTAGAAAATTAAAAAAGTTTGAAGATGAGAAATTAATAAAAATAGTAGGAACAAAGAATATTATAATTTTAGATGAAGAAGGCTTAAAAGATTATATTTAAGATCTAATTAAGATTCTACAGTACTAATTCATCATACCATAATTAAATAGATGCAGATTTTAATAGAATATATATATTTAAAACAAAAGCTCGTTATTACACTATTTAGTGATGATGAGCTTTATTTTTATTATACAGAGCTTTTTAGTGTGTTATAAATATATCTTAAGTGATGATAATATCAACATAATAGATAAAAAATAAATTTTAATTAGAGTTTTGATTTAAATCACATTTTATTAAAATCAATAAAGCTATAATAAGATCATAAGTTAAGTAAAAATAAATTTTAAGAACAAATAATAAATTTTAGGAGGAAAATATAATGAATGGAAAATTTTTCAAGAATATAGAATTTGCAAAGGTGTTAGCACTTAAAGAAGATGTGAATTATGCTGAAGGACAAGTAGTTAGCAAAACATTAGTCCAAACACAAAATGTAGGTATAACTTTATTTTCATTTGATAAAGGAGAGGAAATAAGTTCACATTCAGCACCGGGAGATGCATTAGTTTATGTGTCAGAAGGGGAAGTTACTATAACAATTGGAGATAATGAGCCAGTAATTGTTACAGAAGGAAACTTTATAGTTATGCCTGCTAATATTCCTCATGCATTAGAAGCAACAGAAAAATTTAAAATGATGTTAATAGTAGTAAAAGGTTAGTTATAAAAATAAAGTGAAATTTATAGGAATAGAAGATAAAATATCTACAGGTACAAGTTACGTATTTTAATGGATATAAAAACATCAAAAATTTTAGCCTAAAGTAGAAAATATATTTTAAATAAATTTCTACTTTAGACTTTTTATATTATTTTAATTTTTTATAAAAGGCATAATTGCATAGACTAAAAGGTAATTTTAATAATTGTAATTAATCATTAAATATTGATATTACTTAATTGTAGAATGGTCGGCAAAGTTGGAAATGCCAATATTTTGCAGGATATCAGTAAGATATGATATAGTATTTTAAAATACAATATGTAAATATATGATATTTTCAATCTGAGGTGTAAAGTAATTTCAATGATCAATAGATATAATAAAATATACTAAGTTAAGATTTCGTATAATTATTCAAAAAAATCCTCCTATGGTTTTACTATTCTACCATAGGAGGATTGCTTAGTTTATATAAATATTTTATAACCTTACTTTGTATGCTTTTTATCATAAACCATTAAAAAATACTGGATGATTCTATCTTGCCCTTCCAAAATATCTTTCTTTATTATTTCAATAGCTTGATCAAAATTATTTTTATTAATATGTTTAAGAATTTCTTTATGTTTACTAAGATTATTATTGAGAATTTCTTTATTTTCACTATCCTTAAGACTTGAATAGTAATTAATATACAGTGCATTAGTTTTGTCAAGCAGATTATTAATATATTCTAAAAGAAGCGGCATATGTGAATCACGGTACAATGTCAAATGAATTTGTTTATGAACTTGCTGATAAGTAGCCCAATCATTTGAATTTTCACATTTCTTTATAAGATTCTCTAACTTAGAGATAGTTGCTTGACGAAAATGTTGCCAGGCATTCTTAAATGCCAAGGGTTCTAATACAGACCTGATTGTAAATATTTCTATAACTCCTTCATAAGTAAGTTTCTTTACAACACACGCCTTCTTCTTTGGAGCTGTAACAAGTCCTTGTACTTGAAGCCATGTTAACGCCATTCTTACTGGGGTGAGACTAACGTTAAATTGTTTTGACAGTTCTATTGTTTTTAGTTCCGTTCCAGGGGGAATTTTTCCCGTAATTATGCCCTCATACAATCTGTCCCATATTTGTTTTTGTACAGTTTGCCTTTCAATAGGTGGGAGGATGTTCAATTCTAAATCAATATCATCTTCATTATCTTCTTGATTGTTTTGCTTTTTAAAATACTGCCATGTTTTACGTAAAGACTGACTTCCAAAGTGGCCTTGCAATTCTGCCTTTATGAACCATGACTTAACCATATTGGAAACCGAAGACAGGTCGAGTGGATGGTCTCCATTTCTAGATTTAAAGATATAGTCATTCGGCATAGGTTGAATTTCATCAAGATAACGAACAAAAGCATTAATAATATGATCATTTAAGACAAAATTATAATAGCTATTTCCTATACAAACATTTATATTCGTGTTTGATTTATATTCAGATAAATCAAATACATGAAGCTGAAGAAGATGAGTAATTTGAAGCCCTGAACTAATTCCCAATTCAAAGAGAAGAAGATTACGGGGCTTTTTATGTAGAATGTTTCTAATCTTTTCAATATCTTCTTGAGAAGTTATTGCATCTATAACAGGTATTTTACTCATAGATGACCGCATTCCTCCTTTTAATAGCAGAATCTTTTCAGAAATACTAATGACTTCTAAAATCTATTTTACTCTCAATGTCTTGTAATTACTAGTATTATGGTTCATTTATTGCTTTTTAAAAGCAAAGTATAACTTCCGTCAAGATGCTTTTTTCTTATAACTGCATATTTGCTGTTACAGATAGGAAAAGTACATATTTTATGAACCTGAGAACATTCAAAGAATCACACATAAGTTGTAGCTAGGAATATTCAGAGTATAAATGTTCATCACCACGTCACTAAGAGTGTAAAAGTCTGATGATCCATCAAAAAGCCTCATTTGAAGCGACATATTTGAATATAAAGTATCATTTTACTATTGTTAATCAAGTCTTGTAGTTATCAAATATTAAAATACTAATATAAAAATAAAGCTATTGACAAAAACAAAACAATACGCAATAATAAATTTATAATTAATCAAACTTTTGTTTTATAATTTAAATAATAAAGGTGGTGAACAAAGTAGCTAAACATTTGTGTTGTATAAGATCCTTAATAAAAAATCATCAATAATATTTGCATGCCGTTGAATAGAAATTGTCTTTGTTAATATCAGTAAAGCAATCAAACAGCCACATCTATTAACTAAGTACTCAATGAACATGGTTAATTCTAATGTCTATTACCTTTTTTGCAGCACATTCCATAGTTTTATAGATGCAGGTATCACATTGTAATCAATTACTTTTTATTTATATTTAATTTTTTATACAACGTAAATGATGTTAAATGAAAATAAAATAAATAAAGGGGACTTGGCTTTCCTATTCCAGAGATACCGATACTGTTTCTTAAGCCAATAACTTCTGTTATAGGTTATGGAGTAATAGGTGCAGACATAGTATTTGAAGCAGCTGGAGGTAATCTTAAAAAAGGAATGGCAGGAACAGCAACACTAGTACAAGCTACATAAACAGTAAAACCTGATGGAAACTTGGTTGTTAGCTAAGTTATTATATTTTCTAGAGTTGAGAAGAGCACTGTTCATATAATTTAACAGATCAAAAATTAATTAAGGGGGTAAAAAGTATGGATTTAAAACTTAAAGGGAAAAACGTACTGTTGTATGGGGGTCACTCTAATGTTGGAAGAGCAGTTTCATGTGCCTTTGGTATGGAGGGCGCAGCTATTACAATTGCTTGCCGTGATACCGAAACTGGAGAAAAAGTTGCCAAAGAGGCATTAAAATATGGTGCAATGAGAGCTAATGTAATAAAATGCGATGCTACCAGCTATGAAGAAACAAAAGCTGCGGCAGATTATGCTCTGACTTTCGGTGATCTTGATATAGTGTATCATGGAATTGCATATGATGTTTTTGGCAATTTTTTTGAGTTAGACAGAGGATTATGGGATAAGATATATGAAGTTAACCTTAAAGCTGAAATGAATGCTTGGCATTATATACTTCCAATTATGATAAAACAGGGACATGGAAACTTTGTAAATTGCGGTTCTACTATGGGACGTATGCATGCTTCTATGGAACCTGTATATGGTGCATTGAAAGCTGGATTAATTCATTTGGCGCAAACAATTGCAATGGATGTAGGCAAATATGGTATTAGGATGAATATAGTTGCTCCTGGAGCTACATCACCTGAAGACAAAAGTAAAATAAGCAAAAGTTCTTGCTTTCACGGGTTTATGGAAGACCCCGAAAAGTTTAAGGATATTGACGCTTATTTAGCATCTCAGAATCCACTAAAACAAAATGGAGCAATATGGGATCATGCGTGGGCAACGCTATATCTTGCTTCAGATGTATCAGGAAGACATCTAACCGGCCAAATCATTGGTACGGATGGGGGACAGTATTTGCCTAAGTAGTTCAAGGGTTAAAATTATCTTGAAAATATGAGTGCTCCATTGGAAGGTCATATAGAATAATAATATAAAATGTTAAGGTCTTGTTTTCTCCATAGGTAGAAAATAAGATATATTTAACAAAAATCCTGTAAAGGTTTACTAATATTTCAAGGTTGTAGCTGAAAGCAGGTGTGCCCCAATGGAGAATATTTACAACTATATTTATAGCATAATATTAAATGTCAAACAGTATATATAGTGGCACGAAAATTGGGGAATTAAACTAATGAACTCTCCACTAGCCATTTTATTATGAACTGAATTGGTTTAAGCAAAATAAAAAAGGAGGGTATTAATATGGCAACTCTAGAGAGCGAAACAAAACATAGCAAAAAAACAAATTGGACGATAAGACTGTTAAGCATTTCATTAATTTTAGTGTTGTTCAGTTGCATCGGAGCATCAATTTTACAAACTGGAGGTGGTAAGGTAGAGATACAAAGTATTAAGATTCCGACTGAAAGTGGCAAATGGATTACAGCTAATATTTTTAAACCTACATCTGCCACAGCTGGGAACAAGGTTCCATTGGTAATAATTGAACATGGATTATACAATAGTAAAGAGATGCAGGACAGTGGGGCCATTGAATTATCGCGAAGAGGTATAGCTGTATTAGCAATGGATGCATATTACCATGGTGACTCAAGTTCATCCGATTCTGCAGTGTTGGATAATAAGACTGAATGTGATCAGGGAATGATTCCAATGGTAGAATTCTGCTATAACAATACTAGTCTTGATTATATCGACAAATCAAAGATCGGCATTAGTGGACATTCCATGGGCGGTTTTGCCACCTGGATGACAATGCATCACTACGGCACCTTGGTCAGTAAAGCATTAGAAGATGCCAAAGGCAATGATACGGATGGTGGTACTACTATTACTGAAGCTGAAAGGGTACATGCACTAAGCCTTAATAAGGTGGCTGCAGCATTACCTATGGGATTCCTTGGGCAGAAAGAGTTTAATATGGGTATGATGAAAGATACTTATATTAACTTTGGAGTTTTAAGTGGCTATTATGATGAAAATGCTTGGAGTTTTGAAGCTGGCAAAGGCGACTTGACAAATACTGCTGAATCATTGGCTATAGTTAATTCAGTTCTTCCTAAAGACAACCAGGTTTCAGCTATTGAGGTTGGCAAGCAATATGGGGATGCTTCCAAAGGAACTCTAAGAATGATGTTTAATCCCAAAGAAATTCATGGTTTTAATACATTTTCCACAAGTACAGCAGGTGATATAGTTACTTTTTTCACTAACGCTTTTCAAATCAACAATCCTATTCCTGTATCAAACCAAGTTTGGTTGTGGAAAGAAATATTTAATTTTATTGGAATGATTGGTGTGTTCCTTTTCATCTTCCCTTTAACACAGCTGTTGCTTAAAGTTCCTGTGTTTGAGTCTCTTAAACATCCTGAGCCGAAAGCACTTCCAGCATTGGCCAATGGTAAGAGCAAATTGATTTTCTGGGGATCAATATTGATTTCTACGGCAATAAGTACGATAGCATTTCTTCCTATTGGAAACTTAGACAAAATACTTATGCCAGATCCTGCTAAGTTTGCCCCAAGTAAAGCTTTTCCTCTCAATGCTGAGAACTTTATTATGATATGGGCTTGTTTTACTGGATTGATTATTATTGCTCTTTTCATAATTAATTATAAAATTCACGGAAAAAAGAACGGTATAAGCAGTGAAATGTGGGGGTTAAAGACTAATGTTAAAGAAGTACTCAAATATTTGTTGTTAGCGGTAACCAGCGTTTTCTTTGTTTACCAACTAGTTATTGCTGCTAATTATATTTTCCATACTGACTTCAGGCTATGGAACATTGCGTTTAAAACATTTAGCTCAACTAAATTATGGGTTGCATTGCAATACATGCCTCTGTTTTTTGTATTTTACTTTGCAAGTTCTCTTACTATTAATGGATCATACCGCATTGAGGGTAAAAAGGAATGGAAAAACATCCTGCTTTGTGCAGTTGTGACTGCACTTCCAGTAATAATAATGACAGCATTGCAGTATGGATATGTTTTTGCTACTGGAGTAACTCTGTTTAGAGGAGAGGGTGGTAGCTCTTGGCTTCGCGTTTTTGTTGGAATGAATTTGATTCCTTTACTTCTTGTATCTGCACCTATTTCACGATATCTGTTTAAGGTAACAGGAAAAGTTTATCTTGGAGCTATGGTTAACACCATTTTACTAGTTTTGATGACAGCTGCAAATACTGCAAATTTTTTACCACTAAGATAATTTGATGTTTTCAAGAGCGTGGCTCAATCCAAATGAGACATGCTCGGATTTTCTAGTAGTACTTATTATTTATCTGTTGTAGCAACTACAAATTAGTATATTACTTAATTTTACAATTTGTGATTACTTCTTACCTTTAAAGTTATTTACTATAACGTACAGACTATAAGCAAAATAAAACTTCAGCTTGAATGGGGGTTATGAAAAATAAAAAAAAGGGGGAATCAATGTGAAAAAAGCCAAATGGCTATTAGTTATATCACTTATTATCACACTCCTCGGGGTATGTATAGGATTTGGAGTACAGACCGTCGGAGGAAAGGTAAGTATTAAAAATATAAAAATTGCTTCAGAGGATGGTAAAACTTTAAGTGCTCTTTTATTTGTACCGAACACTGCAACCAATAAAACTCCTGCACCTGCGGTTATTGCTGTTCACGGATATGTTAATGCGAAAGAGCATATGACTGAATACGCTTTAGAGCTTGCGCGAAGAGGATATGTTGTTCTTGCACCTGATTTGTCTGGACATGGGTATTCTGAACGTGCAGCAGAAGATGGTGCAATGATGCAACAACCAGGAGCTTCTGGTGGAGTAAATTACGATTTAATGGCCCTTTATAATATGCCTTTTGTTGATAAAGAAAACATATCACTTATAGGACATTCACTTGGAGCATTTAACTGTCAAGTAGCAGAGGCAACTAATCCTGATAAAGTAAAAGCAATGATGCTATTAGGATATTGCCCAATGTTTGATATTACTTCTAAATGTAATGTCGGAGTTTTATTAAGTAAGTATGATGAGAGCGCTCATTTTTTCATTAATGGTGCTAAAACGATTCCAGAAGCCAAAGACAGCCCAAATATGAAGAAGGTATTTAATACCGAAGACCCTGTAGTTGTAGACAAGGTTTATGGTTCTTTTAAAGATGGAACTGTAAGACAGTGGTTTATGCCTAGCAATACGCATCCAGGAGATCTTTTCAACACTCAGCCTATTGCTCAAACAATAAGCTTCTTGGAGAAATCATCTCCTGCACCTAATCCTATTGATCCATACAATCAGATATGGAAATGGCATCAATTTGGTACTTTGCTAACATTGGTAGGTTTTGGAATTGGAATTTTCGCCGTAGCTTCTCTGCTTTTAAAGACGAAATATTTTAGCACACTTGTACAAGCTCCATCAAAGAGCTCTGGACTTAAAGGAATATATTGGTGGATAGCTGCAGTTGTTATTGCAGCAATACCTGGATTAACATTCTTAAAATTCGGTAATATTGGCTCAAAAATAGTACCATCTAAACTGCTGCCCATAGTGTATTCTAACATTACTTTTACATGGGCTGTAGGCTGTGCAATAATTTTCCTTGTACTGTTCTTGATTTGGCATTTTGCCACTGCTAAATCAGCAGATGATAAAAATGTTATAGCATATGGTCTTTCAACAAGTAATGAAAATCCTCAATTCAAATGGGGATATATCGGAAAATCATTGCTACTTGCAATTATCACACTAGGTATTCCATATATTCTGCTTTATATAGTATATAATATATGTCACCTAGATTATAGGTTTATTGTTGTAATGTTACACCCAATGGATTTTGTTCACTTTAAAATTTTTCTGGTTTATTTAATACCTTCATTAATATTTTTCTTTGTTTTTTCAATGCTTGCAAACAGTTGGTTTAAAATGAAGGAGTTTACTGGGAAAAAGGCAATTATTCCATACTTGGCAAATGCTTTAATTGCAGTAGGGGGTCTCATAGTACTTAACCTGATCCAATACATTACCTTGTTTCAAACAGGTGCAGTCAAATGGGGTGACGCCGTTTCACTTATGTTGGCAATTTCTGAGTGGCAGTTAATTCCTCTTATGGCATTTGCAAGTATGATATCAACGTATTTTTACAAGAAAACAGCAAATATTTATACCGGTGTATTTACAAGTGCAGCGCTTGTTGCATGGTATTCCATCTGCATGAATGCAATAGATATTCTATTATAATATGTATATATAGAATTTGAAGTATGCTTTGTATATTTCAAATTCTATTTTCTTTTATTTATTTAAATTGAACCTCAGGAATCCTATTTTATGGTATAAGAAATAACCCTTAAAGTAGGCATTTCAAATTTTGAAGTTTAATATAAAAAACATAAAATATGGTAGAATTCAAAAGGGGGGGAATTATATTTAGAGAAAAAAGGAAGTATTGTAAAGATGCAGATATGTATCTTGTTGATAATAACAATACTAGCGAACGAAAATTAAAAAAGAGAAAATTAATAAAGATAATGTTAATAATTACGCTTGTACCTGTAATTTTAATGCCATATGTTATGGATAATAATTATAGTAAAATTGCGGGTTACAATAATATTAAAATTAGTGCAGTATATTTTGTGAGAATAACCACTAAGATTGATCTACATCAATAATAATTCCAAGCTTTGTTGATTTAATGCGTTTGTAGGGAAATTTAAAATTTCTTAAGCTGACGCATTTTGTTTTTATGTTAAAGAATGAGATTAATATAGAAAAATATACAACATAAACTAAAATTTTACTTAAGTGTTCTAATTTTAATGCGAAAACTTAAATAAGCGAACAATTCAGAAGGTGTAGGTAGGAATCATCAAGAATGCCTAAGTCTAATATTACTTTAGAAAATTCTGAATTTACAACTTATAGAGAAATAGATGAAAGGACAAAGAAAAGAATTCAAGAAGTATTAGGTTCAATATCTTAGTAATAAATATGTATTATAATTCACATCTCTTATGAATTTGATACCAAATTCTATTGAGTAGGGGATAGAATTTAAATGAGAGAGTATAGCTAAAGGAAAACTTGAGCCTATATATAAAATGCAAATATTTAATGAAAATAAATCCTTAGGAGGAAAATCTAATGATAACTGAAGTAAACGAAAATGAATTAATTAAATCTTTTTATAATTTAATCCCATATTTTAAGCATTATTTTGATGAAGAATTGATATTTACAATATCTAATACCAAAAATTTTCTTTTAGTACAAGATAGTGAAAATTTGAAAATGGCATCAAGAACAGGTGATAAAATACCTAGTGGTTGTGCAGCAGATGTGTGCTTAAAAGCAAAGAAAGCAATATCTCTTATAGTACCTGAAGATGTATTTGGAGTACCTTTAAAAACAATGGCAGTTCCGGTTTTTGTAAATAATGAAATAGTTGGGACTATGGTAATAGGTATGAGTTTAGCTAAAAAAGAAAAAATATCTAATATGTCAAATTCATTATCAGAGTCAATATCACAAATAAGTACTAATTTATTTGATATGGCTTCTGGAATTCAAAAAATATCTGAAACAAACTCAGATATTCAAAAATTTATTGAAATAACAAATGAAAGCTCTAACAAAACTGATGGTGTATTAAATTTTATTGAAAGTATTGCTAAGCAAACGAATTTGCTTGGATTAAATGCAGCTATAGAATCAGCTAGGGCTGGAGAATATGGAAAGGGATTTAGTGTAGTATCAAATGAAATTAGAAAACTTTCTCAATCAAGTAAAGAGTCTATAAATCAAGTAAGTGAAATATTAAATAATATGCAAAATTCAATAAATGAAATTTTTGAGAGGTTTAATGCTTCAAATTCATTATTAGATAGCCAAGCCTCAGGACTTGAGGAAATTACAGCAACAGTTCAACAGCTTGATTCTACAGCAGCAATTTTAAAGGAATTTGCGGCTAAAATGTAGATTGGAGGTATATTAAAATGAGAATAACAACTTTAATAGAAAATACACAGGATAAAAATGAAAAATTAAAATATGAGCATGGTCTTTCTATGTTTATTGAGACAGAAGAATGTAATATTTTATTTGATACAGGAAAAACAGGAGATTTTATTGAAAATGCTCAAAAATTAAATGTAGATATTAAAAACACTGATATTTTAATTTTAAGTCATGCTCATTATGATCATTGTGGTGGAGTAAGAAAATTTTTAGAAACCTGTAATGTAAAACCTAAATTTATAGTAAGTGAGCATTTTTTTGAAAGAAGTGATAAGTATCATTATTCTGATGGTAAACTGAAATCAGATTTTTCAGAAGAAGTGGGTTATAAATATATAGGAACAGATTTTAATAAAGAGTATATAGAGGATAAAAATATTTCTATAAATTTTGTGCAAACTGATATTCTAAAATTAACTGATAATGTTTTTGTTTTTTCTAATTTTAATAAGTATTATGATTTTGAAAAAGTAAATGAAAATATGAAACTCAAACTTGATGACAATTATATAATTGATACATTTGATGATGAAATTGCCTTAGGTCTTAAAACAAAAAAAGGACTAGTTATTTTACTTGGATGTGCACATCCTGGATTTTTAAATATGGTAAATACTATTAAGGATAGAACTAAAGAAAAAATAGTAGGAATAATCGGTGGCACACATCTTATAGAAGCATGTGATGAGAGAATAAGAAAATCAGTTGAACATTTAAATAATTCAGATGTAACTATATTAGGCTTGTCTCATTGCACTGGAGAAAAAGCTGTTAATATATTTAATGAAGAGTGTAAAGGTTCATTTATTAATAGAACAGGAACAATATTAGATATAGAATAATATATGTAAATTTATATTAGGCATATTCAATAGGAGCTTTAAAAATTAAGGCTCCTATTGGCATTTCAATTATCTTTTTGAATGGGAGTGTTTATTAGTATTCATATTATTCATATTTCCCATGTTATTTTGATTACCCATTAACATACTCAAAAGTGGGTTGATTCCATTCATGTTATTCATATTATTATTTCGATTCATACCACCCATGCCATTCATATTATTATTTTGTGAAGCACCATTGTTATTTTGATTACCCATTAACATATTCATTAAAGGATTGCCATTCATATTATTATTTTGATTCATATTAGGATTCATACCACCCATAAGCAAATTCATTAAAGGGTTACCCATCATTTGATTAGAATTATTATTTCCATTCATCATATTCATTAATGGGTTATTCATCATTTGATTAGAATTCATCATGCCTCCCATACCACTGTTAGAAAAAAGAGCACTGAACAACATATTTAATAAAGGATTCATTTTTTCACCTCAAATATTTATTACTGATTAATGTATTTTATTATAGTTAAGGCTAAAACGATACATTAAATTTAAGAAGACTGATTAGTTATTTATTTGGAGATGCCTAATATTCAAAAAAGAGCCTTGTAGTAAAAAAATACTATTAAATGCATTTTATGAGAAAAGTAATAATAAGCTTAATTGAGAGGTATCTATAAGTATATTAATAATTAAGGGGTATTGATATGAGTAAATCAAGAAAAATTAGTAGAATTCAACAAGATAATATTATACAAATAAATAAGAAAAAATGTATTGGATGTACAGGATGTGCTTTTACATGTGCTGAAAGAACTGGAATATCAGTATTAAAGGCAGTTGATAATGGTAAACGAACTGTGGATCCCAAACAAGGAACTTTTGGAGGAAGTGGATGTATATATTGTGGGCAGTGCACGCTTATATGCCCAACAACAGCTATTAACGTTAGAAATGATGTGGCATTAGTCAAAGAAGCATTAAATAGTGGAAAGTATTTAATTGCAACGGCGGCACCAGCATTAAAAGCAACTTTGGGAGAAGAATTCAATCTTCCAATAGGAACAAATGTAGCAGGAAAGATAGCGCCATCTGCTAAAAAGTTAGGATTTCAACATGTTTTTGATACAGATTTTGGAGCTGATATGACAGTTTTAGAAGAAGGTACTGAGCTTATAAAAAGGATTTCTAGTCAAGAAAATTTACCTATGTTTACATCTTGCTGTCCAGCATGGGTAAGATATGCTGAACTTTTTCATCCAGAAATATTAAAAAATATCTCAACATCAAAGTCTCCACAACAGATGATGGGAGCTTCAATAAAAACATATTTTGCTGATACGTATAATGTTTTACCTAGCAATATATTTACTTTATCAATAAAACCATGTACTGCTAAAAAATATGAGGCTAAAAGAGATGAAATGGGAAGAGATGGATATAGAGATATTGATGTTGTTTTGACTGTTAGAGAATATGCAGAGCTTTTAAAAGAGAAGGGGATAGATATAACTGCTATACCAGATGAAAAATCAGATTCGTTTATGGGAGATTATACTGGAGCAGCAGTGATTTTTGGTTCAAGCGGAGGAGTTATGCAGGCAACACTTAGAACAGTAACTTATTACTTAAAAGGTGATGTATCAAAAATTGAATCTATCGAATTTAATACAATAGAAGGATATCATGATATAAAAGAATCAACTGTTAATTTAGGTGGACAAGAGAAAAAAGTTGCAATTGTAAGTGGATTAAGTGAGATTGATAAATTTTTAAAGAGTGATAAGTGGAAAGAATATGTATTCATTGAGGTTATGGCTTGCTTAGGAGGTTGTATAAATGGAGGAGGAACTCCAAGAATACAGAAAAAATCTGAAATTAATGAAAAGTTATGTATAGCATGTGGTACTTGCATAGAAAATTGTCCGGTTGGAGCTATAGAGTATAACGTAAGAGGAAGGGCGGAAAATAATAAGGAAAAATGTGTTGGTTGCACATTATGTAGCAAAATTTGTAGAGCCAATGCTATAAAAATGATATATTATGATAAAGCTACAGGTAAGTCATTGGATGAAAATTATATAAAATTAAGGTCTGATGTTTTAAAAGATATTGATAAATCATCAGAAATAAGAATTTCAGATAAAAATGAGAATCTTCAAAATATGTATAAGAATTATATGGGTGATCCTGATGGTGAAAAGGCACAAAAATTGCTTCATACAACTTATCAGGATAAATCAGCAGAACTTAGTGTAAATACTACAAGAAACAAAAAGAAAAATTAAAAAATGATAGATTATATTACGATAGTATTATTTTGTGATATACAGAAGAAAATATTAAGAATTGACGAATACACAATATACTAGACGAATATAGTATAAATATAGTAATATATAAATGTAGAAAATATAAATTATTAGCTTAAATAATAATTAAATAAAAATTTAATAGTAAAAATATATAAAAATCGACAAATTGATAATTACAAAACTTAAAAAAACTATAAGTAGAACTAAAAATGTCAGATAATATGTAATCAAATTCAATAAAAAATATACACTTAAATATAATTGAACTATGTAAAAGGGGTAATGTAAAATGTATAATATAATGAATGGCGAGAATACAAGTATATTAAAAATAGAAAACATAACAAGTGATTACATATTGGGTAATTTATATATAATCACATTATTAGGAAATAACTATGTACTTAAGCTAAAGACCTTTACGATAAGTGTAGACAAAGAATATACAGAGCTTGAAGCGATGGATATGTGTCAAAAGTATAATAATGCTTATATGAATATATTATGGGATTCTAGATCTGATAGATTAATATTACTTGAAGATATTACAGACAAAGATATAGTACGATTACTTAATTATAGATTAGAAAAATTAAGAGATAAGAGAATAGAAAGATTAAATAAATCATGGGGATATGTAGAATCTGATACAACAACAATAAGCATGTTACCAAATCTTAGTGATATAGTTGAAGTTTTATCAAAGTTAATAGGGGAAAACGTACCAGTAGGTGCTTTAGAGTGGACAGTAGGTAAAAAACTATAAAAATATAATAATTATAAATAAAAAAGAGTTGAGATTAAATAAAATCTCAACTCTTTTTTTATAATATCAAATAAAAACTTTTTTATTCTAAATTTAATTTATTTTTTATAATATAGTTCGTTATTACAAAATAACATATAAAGAAAATTATATTAATTATAATAGCTAAACCGAAAACTACGTGTAGGGGTGCAAGTGAAGAATTTGAAGCTATATTAAAATATGCTTCTAATTTAGATGAAAAATTTATTCCTAAAACAGAAACAATTGTATTCATAATAATATTTAATAATATAAATGCACCGAATGAAGATAGTATTTTTCTCTTGTTAAATAAATGACCTATTGAAATAGAAGCATAAATCATCATTGTACCAACTGCTACTTGTAGTAATGCTGCTATTATAAATTCAATACCTACCATATATGCACTGATTCCAAAATGTGCATTTATTTGTGATAATGCATTTGCAAGGTCTTTGAAAAATTGAACAAACATTGTAGGATTAAATGCCATAATAATTATTGAAGTTATTGCTACAATAGTACTTATTATACTCCAAATTACTGCAACTAAAAGTTTACTTGTGATATTTTTAGAACAAGACACAGGTAATGTGTGCATTAAATAGCCTTGATCACCAAGTAGATTTTTATAAAATCGTTGTATGATTACAAAAAATGTAACTATGAAAATTGCTACCATAGTACATATGTAAGCCAACATACTAAGCATAAAAGGTATTCCACCTAGAAAATTAGAACTAGCTGCATGAAGATTATCACCAATAAAGATTTTATTTATAAGTGCAAAGATCAAAAGTACTGCATAAAGTGGTAAAAGAGTTCTTCCGGTTGCCTTTATTTCATATTTAATTAATTTTCCTAACATTTAAATACCTCCCTAAATAGAGCGTCAACACTCTTTTTATGCTCTTCTCTGATTTCGTCAACACTTTTGGATAAGAATATTTCTCCGTAAGAGATAAAGACTACATCATCTAATATTTGCTCGATATCTGAAATAAGATGCGTACAAATAATAACAGTTGCATTTTCATTATAATTGCTAATAATTGTATTTAAAATATAATCTCTAGCAGCTGGATCAACACCGGCTATTGGTTCATCTAATAAATAAAGTTCTGCTTCTCTGCTCATTACTAAAATAAGTTGTACCTTTTCCTTTGTACCTTTAGACATAGTTTTTAGTTTATCAATAGGGTTTATATTTAATTTTTTTAGCATGTCATAGGCTTTATCACAATTGAAATCATCATAAAAGTCTTTAAAAAAGTTAATTATATCAGAAACTCTCATCCAATCATTTAGATAAGTTCTTTCAGGAAGATAAGAAACAATTTTTTTTGTTTCAATACCAGGTTTATTTCCACCAATTAATATTTCGCCACTTGTTGGAGTTAATAGTGAATTTGCAAGTTTTATTAATGTACTTTTACCACTACCATTTGGACCTAAAAGTCCTACAATTCTACCACGATTAATTGTTAAGTCTATTCCTTTTAATGCCTCTTTTCCGCCATAATGTTTTACTAAGTTTTTACATTCTAATATAGGATTATCCATTAGTTAATCTCCTTTACTATTTTTTCTACAATTTCAATTGTTTCTTTTTTGTTATAACCTATTTTTCCCATGCTAAAAAAGAATTCTTGAATTTTTTCTTTTGCTAAATCATTTCTCATATTGTTAATCATCTGTACATCCTCCGTAATAAATCGACCACTTGTTCTTTGGCTGAACACCAAACCTTTTCTTTCTAATTCTGTAAGTGCTTTTTGCATAGTATTTGGGTTAACAGATGCTTCACTTGCCAAATCTCTTACAGATGGAATTTTTTCTCCTGCTTTATACATGTTTGATACAATTTTAAGTTGTATCTGTTCCATTAGTTGTATATAGATTGGACGTTCATCCTTAAATTCCCATATCATATTGTCATCTCCTTTGTACTATTGTACTAACTAATTAATACAATAGTACAACTGGAGTTATAATTTGTCAATAGTATATAAAAAATATTATAATTTCTTATATAGATAATATTTAAATGTTCATAAATATAATAGATAAATAAGGAAAACATATTGATATGTATTTAGATGGTAAAATAATTTTAATTGCATTTAGAATCTAGAGGAGGAGAGTTTGTGAATTATATTTGAAAAGAATTGTGTAAAATTCATTAAGAATAAACTTTTATATAATAAAAAACACACTACAATTATAGTGTGTTTCTCTATGGTTGCGGAGACAGGACTTGAACCTATGACCTTCGGGTTATGAGCCCGACGAGCTACCAACTGCTCCACCCCGCGATATTAAATTTCTAAGCTATGTACTTAGTATAGTTTATTTAAAAGTGAAAGTCAATGGCAAATAATAGGATGTTGTATATGTGATATAATAAACTCATCAGCATTAACTAATGCTTAAATAAAAATGTAAAGTGAGAAGTGAAAATGAGAAATGAAAAATTAGAAAAATCTATAATCAGAATAGATAATGATATTGAATCTATGAAAGTAGCTAAGAAATATTTATCAAATGTAGAAGAAATTAATGAAGTTATTGATACTTTAAATAAGAAAAGACAAATTTTAGCAGATGAATTATATTATGAAGATAGTAAATCATATGAAGAGTGCTGCAAGGTTATACAAGAAGTATTAGACAAGAACCTTGGAGAAAGTGAGCAAACAGAATTACTAAATACTATAAAAGAAACGTTTGGAAGAAGAGCGCCAAATGTGAGTAAAAAAAGCAATGGACTTAATGCATGGCTTAAGACACTTGATATTGAATATAAGTGGATTGAAAGTGAAAAAAATGATTGGGCAGTATTAGTTATAAGTGGATTTGGATTACATCAATAAAATTATAATAAGAAAAACTGAAACATAGATTAATATATAGAAAAGATGATTCTTAAATTAAAGATGCCACTGAAGAAGTCACTATTTTAATAAAATCACAACGTAGCCATGCGGTCTATAAGGTTTGATTTTAGAGAAAATGATACTTTTTCAGTGGCTTCAAATTAAATAGAATCATCGATACGCTTACTAGCTTCCAGAATATGCAACAATTATTTGAGAATATTAAAAAAGATATTTATAATGAATATGAATTAGTAGAAAAATTATTCATAGGGGAATAATTTATTTTATAAATGAAAAAAATACATAAGGTATTGTAAAATAAAGAACTAGTCAAAAATTATTAGAATTTTTTGAACTAGACAATCAAGTAAAGGCAACGATGAAAAAAATCGTTGCCTTTGTTAGGCACATTTAAAAAAATAATAGACCAGTATGCTTGTCTATTTTGCGTCATACTACGTCAGCAAATTCAGCTAATAGCTCGCTATTAACTAAACTTGCCTTCTTGTCTGACACCAAATATACGACGCATCTTTGGTCTATTATTTTCTTTCACGTGCCTTAATATGAAAGATTTACTCTATAATTTGTCCATTAGTTGAAATAGTAACGATTTGCCATGGAATAAGTTTACCACTTGCCATAAGTGCATTTTTAACCGCATTTACAATACCGCCACAACAAGGAACTTCCATACGTACAACTGTAAGACTTTTTATATCATTATGTTTTAAAATTTCAGTTAGTTTTTCTGAATAATCACCTTCATCAAGTTTAGGACATCCAATAAGAGTAATCTTATTTTTAATAAAGCGATTATGAAAATCTCCATAAGCATATGCAGTACAATCAGCTGCAATTAAAAGATTAGCATTTTTTAAATATGATGCAGTTGGAGATACAAGTTTAATTTGAACGGGCCATTGATTTAATTGAGAAGACATAGTCTCAACTGTACATTCATTAGAAGAGGTCTTATGTTCAATTGCTTTTGCCTGTGTTCCAGGACATCCACAAGGTGAATTTATAGATTTTTTTTCAGCTTCTTTCTTTTGAATATTAAGTTTTACTGCCTCTTCATCATATTCTAAAGCTTCTCTCTCTTCAAAAGAAATTGCATTTGTTGGACAGGAAGGTAAACAATCTCCAAGCCCATCACAATAATCGTCACGTAATAATTTTGCTTTACCATCAACTAGTCCAATTGCACTTTCATGACATGCGGAAACACAAAGCCCACAACCATTACATTTAAGTTCATCAATTTTAATTACTTTTCTTATCATAATTTACCCCCATATATATCTGTATTTTTATTAATTTTTAAACATACTATTTGCTAACAGTTTACTTATAAAATGTTTCATTTGATGCTTTAATTATAATACAGTATAACTAGAAATTCTGTTGCATTTGAAACGGAAATGATGATTTTTTTTATGAATAAAAATATTATAGTAAGTAAATAGAAGTGATATTTCTAGAGAATTATTGGAAGTAAAAAAGATGGAATGACAAGAGTTAATAAGCATAAAATTTAAATAATAGATATATATAAATAATAAACTTAAAAAGGAATAATTTATAATTTGACATAAAAATTTTAATGCTATATAATTTAGAAACAGAAACAAAATTGAATATCTACATTTACAAACATCTTATTAACATGGGGGCGTTTTGGCTTCGACGGGGGTAGGATGGGTTTGTTAAGCGAGTCGAGGGAAGCATGTGTCCTCGTTAATCAAGTATGCAATAAATGTAAACGCAGAAGACAATTTTGCATTAGCAGCTTAATATAAGCTACTCATCAGCCCGAGTTGCCTACGGCTTGGATAACTGGTGTCATTAAGTAGGAAACGAAGTTTAGCAAAGCTTTGAGCTAAAGGGGTATTTATGAAGCTACCAAAAGATGGAGCCTGTCTATAGGCGCTATCTCGAGGGAATTTTAAATTATAGACTGCACTCGGAGAAATTCAGATTCAGCTATTTTCGGACAGGGGTTCGATACCCCTCGCCTCCACCATGAAACCCACGAAAATCTAAAATTTGGATTTTTGTGGGTTGTTTTAGTTTATATACATTTGAAAAAGGAAGAATGTATTAAAAAGGTATAAATAAAAAATGTTTTAGAATTAATAAAGGTGAACCGGTGAGGCTGAGCAAGGGTATGTAATATAAATGGTGAAAATCCATTCTGAAAAGATTTAGTCAAATCATTCAGTGGTGAGTCATGGAGATAAATAGGTAACAAGAGACTTTGTAAAAGAAGTTGTAGTTTATAAAGACACATTGAAGTTATCTTCAATGTGTCTTTTTCTTTGCTTAAAAATAGTCAAGGCGTGAAAGTTATAAGCAAAGTTAGTAGGTATAAGTATAGTATAATTAAACGAATTTTAAATAAGCCAATGATAAAAGTGAAAATTTTCATGTATTTCCAATCCTATCGAAACCATTGTGTTGGTATAATATTATAAGCTACTTATTTTTATTAATTAAGTATGATAGAATAATAGCAGGTGGTGATTAGATATGGAAAAATATCACATGTGCCCAAGGTTTGAAAATGCTTTTGAATTATTAGGAAAGAGATGGACCGGATTGATTATAAGAACATTATTGAATGGACAAAATCGATTTTCGGATATAGCAGAAGCAATTCCTAATATGAGCGCTCGTATGCTTACAGAAAGATTTAAGGAACTGGAGAAGGAAGGACTTATTATTAGAAAAGTTTATCCAGAAACTCCAGTACGTATAGAGTATGAACTAACAGAAAAAGGGTATGAGCTGCAAGTTGTTATGGACGAAATTCAAAAATGGGCCGAAAAATGGATGTAATTAACACAATGTAAAAACTTATAAAGAATCTCCTTTTAATTTTAGGGATTCTTTTTATTTTTGTCTAAATAAAAAGGAAAGTTTAAAAACATTTCTGAATATTTATTATAAAAAAGGTCTTGACTAATTATAATAAATGTGTAATAATCAATTCAAGTTAGTTACTAAATGTAACTAACTTGAATAAAATACTAAAATAATTTTTTGTAAGATAGTAAAGTTATTATAGAATGGCTCAGTAATGTTTTAAGTTAAAATTCTAAATAATAATCAGGAGGAGGGATATAGAATGTTAAGTAAGATAAAAAGTGACGACATGGGTAATAGTAATCTTGGATGGCTAAGAACTAAATTCCATTTTTCTTTTGCAGAATATTACAATCCATATAATATGAGATTTGGAGCTTTAAGAGTTATAAATGATGATTTAATTAAACCTGACACTGGATTTGATACTCACCCTCATAAAGATATGGAAATAATAACATATGTAATTAATGGGGAACTTACACATGAAGATAGCATGGGTAATAAAAACACAATAACTCGTGGTCATGTTCAATACATGAGTGCGGGAACCAGAGTGTATCATAGTGAATTTAACTTTAGAGAAGATACATTGAGATTATTACAGATATGGATTTTGCCAGATAAGCAAGGATATAATCCTGAATATGGAGACTATAGGTTTAATTGGACTGATAGACAAAACAAATGGCTTCATATGATTTCAAGAAAAGATGGAAATGCACCAATAAAAATAAATCAAGATATGAATGTTTATTCTTTAGAACTTGGAAAAGAAAAAGAGGTTAATTTCACGGTTAAAGAAGGAAGACAGGCATATCTAGTTCAGATAGAGGGCACTTCTATAATAAATGATATTGAGTTAAATGATAGAGATGGAATGAAAATAATTGAGGAAGATATTTTAATCCAAGGAAAAGAAACTTCCCATATTTTAATTTTAGAAATGAAAAAAGAATATTAATATTAAATATGTATATATTAATTATATTAAAAAATAACATTTTATATAAGTTCTAATTAATATTCTACAGTTAATTTATCATACAGTTAACAAATATATGTAGTATCTTTAATAGAACATATATATATAAATTAGGAGGAATGATTAATGTCAAAAGATTTTTTTACTGCTGTGGCAGATAGACGTTCATTTTATGGAATTAGCAAGGAGGCCGTGGTTTCAGATGATAGAATTAAAGAGATTGTAGACCATGCTGTTAAATATACTCCATCAGCATTTAATTCACAAAGTACAAGAGTAGTGTTAGTATTAGGAACTCATCATGATAAATTATGGGATATTACAAAAGAAGCTTTGAGAAAAGTTATACCAGCTGATCAATTTAGTACTACTGAAGATAAAATAAATTCATTTAAAAATGGATATGGGACAGTATTGTTCTATGACGATAATAGTATAGTAGAAGATCTGCAACAAAAATTTGCTCTCTATAAAGATAATTTCCCAATTTGGGCTCAACAAACAAATGGAATGCATCAATTTGTTATTTGGACTGCATTAGAAACTGAAGGATTTGGAGCATCATTACAACATTATAATGAACTTATTGAAAATGATGTAAAGAAAGAATGGAACATACCTGATAATTGGAAGCTTATTGGACAAATGCCATTTGGAAAACCAACAGCAGAGCCAAAGGAAAAGGAGTACCAACCGTTAGAAGAACGTGTCAAGGTATTTAAGTAAACTGTTCTTAAATAAATACTAAGATTAATACTTTATACATAAAAGCCAGTGTGCAATCACATACTGGCTTTTATGAATATAGGATTTCGTATATAAAACAAAAACATATCAAAAGAGGTGGATTAAAATGATGAACGATTTTTTAAAAATTGTGAGAGAAAGAAGATCAGCTAATAAATTTATTGAAAATATTACCATACCTAGAGAGGATTTTAATGATATATTTAGAGAACTTTCATTAGCGCCTTCTGCTTTTAATTTACAACACGCTAGATACTATGTTGTAGAAAATAAAGCACTGACAGAGAAAGTTTATGATGCGGCATTTAAACAATATAAAACCAAAACTGCTTCAGCAACAATAATAGTTACAGGGGACAAGCATGCTTATTTGTCAGCAGATAAAATTTATGAAGGATCAATGATGCTTGGAATGCTTGATAAAACTGAATATAATATCATGATTGATACTATTAAAAATCTCTATGAAGGCTGGGGAGAAAGTTTTCAGCATGATGAAGCTATAAGAAATGCTTCTTTATCAGCAATGCTATTTATGCTACTAGCTAAAAATAAAGACTGGGATACATGCCCAATGATATATTTTGATAAGGCTAAGATTAGTCAATTATTAAATATTCCAGACAATGAAGTACCAGTTATCATGATTACTATGGGAAAAATGGACAAGAGTAGCAGTAAAATTAGAGGATACAGAAAGCCAGTTGATGAATTTGTGAAATTTTACTAATTTAAAAGAGAATAATTACATGATTTGAATTAAAAATGAAAATTAATGAAGATGACTAAAAGTTTAAAATTAGAATAAATAGATTTGAAGTAAATAATATATAACTGAAGATAATATAAAATAGGACTTTTTTTATGGGATAATAAAAGAAATAGAACAAGGCATAGAAAGGAATATATGAATTAGGAGATGAATTTACTTTTTCACAGTATAGTGGATTTTAAAGGTCGCACTTCTCCTCCATCATGAAACCCAAGACAATACTAATGTAAGTGTTGTCTTGGGTTATTTTTATCTTATACATTAGGAATGTTATCTATTAATAGGGTTAGAAATTTTGCAAAAAGCATGATGCATTCCGAATTTAATATTATCCATAATTATATTTACCACATCTTTTATGGGCATATTTGGTGAATATTCATACCACCATTTAACAGTTATCATAGTTTCAGGAGAAAATAACGAATTTATGTCTTAAGCAGATTGTGCAGCAGCAACAGAAAATATGCTAATTGCAGCAGAAACTTTATATGTAGGTGCTTGCTTAAATGGTTTTATAAAGTAATTATTTAACATGTAATATTGATTATGGTAAAATATGATTATATTATATATTTTGTACTGGAGAATAAAAAATGATAAATGACAATAGATTTATTGAAATAAAAGATGAATTACATAAAATTACAGAGGAATTAGTAGATAGTGCATTTGAACAATTTTTTATAGACAGGATAACTTCTGCTAAAGAGCGTTTAAATGATGAGAAGATGAATATTCTTGTAGTTGGAGAATTTAGCCGTGGAAAATCTACTTTTATAAATGCTATTTTAGGGAAACAAATTCTTCCATCTAGTGTAAATCCTACAACGGCTACAATAAATATACTAGAAGGAAGTAATCTCAATAATATGAATGTATATTACAGAGATAGGGATAGTGAGACAATTGATTTGCCAAATGAAAAGCTAAAAGATTTTTTAGATAATTTTGTTACAGTTAAAAATGAAGAAGTAGCACAAATTGAAAGAATAAAATTAAATGTCAGTGGTAATCTAGAAGAATGGAACTGTGTGCTTGTGGATACTCCAGGTGTTAATGATTTGGATGAGGCAAGAGAAGAAGTTACATTTAAATATTTGTCTCAGGCAGATGTGTGTATAGTTTTGCTTGATTCTCAGCAGCCTTTATCTGAGAGCGAACGTAGATTTATAAAAGATAAGGTATTAAAAAATGATATTAATAGATTATTATTTGTAATCAATAGAATTGATGATATTGATGAAATGCCTGATGGAAATAATTATAAGAGAATAAGGGAACATATTATAGGCATTATAAAGGAAACCCTTCCAGAACTTGAATATCCAAAGGTTTTTGGGGTATCAGCAAGGGAAACATTAAAAGCAAGACATAAAAATATTGATTCAGAATGGGAAAAATCATTCAAAAGTTTTGAAAGTGAAGCTATAAAATTTGTATCAAATAATGCAGTAGCTGGAAAGATGCCACAGCATATAAAAAGATTAAAAAATATATGTAATGATATCCAAGCATATTTAAAGGGTGAGCTTTTAAAATTAGAATGTTCAAATGAGGAATTAGATTTTTTATTTGAAAAATTAGCTACAGAAGCTAATATATTAACAATAAATCTTAAGGATATAATGTTGATCATTGAAAAAGAAAAAATCGAACTACAGAAGGAAATAACCAGTGTATCTAAAACTGAATTTGATAAGTTAAAAGTAAAATTAGTTAATCAAGCTAATACCATAAACAGTGAAGAAAAATTGAATATGTTGAAAACAGACTTATCATCAGGAATTAGAAGTATTACAGAAAAGTTAAGCAAAATTATTTATGACCACAAGGAAAAACTTCAAGAAAAATTCTATAATAATTTAAATAAAATATTAAAAGAAAATAATTTAGAAACAAGTTTAATAACTACATCTAATAATCAGGTAAATTTAGAGGTTAAAGATATCGATGAGTTAACTTATACTTCAAATAATAATTCTAAAAAAGAAAAAAATGAAGAGGCAGATGTGAGGTCTTTAGCTTTAGGTGGAGTATGTGGACTTGTAGGAGCGGCACTTTTTGGTGGTCCTGTTGGAGTGATAATAGCAGTAGTAGGGGCAAATTACATAGATGATGTACTTAAAGAATCAAAATCAGGAGATGAAGCTAAAAATCATGCTAGAAATTTCATGAAAAATATAATTGTACAAATTGATGCAATTATAAGTAAATCACAAGCTAAAGCAGGTGAAATAGCAGCACATGAAATCAATGAGATATCATGTGAATATAAGGAAGTGCTTAATAATAGGTTAATCATGATAGAAAAAAGTCTCGGAAATAAAGAAAAAGATTTGAAAAATAGAAAAGAAAATCTTGATAATTCAAAAGTTGAAATAAAAGAAAAAATAGAAAATTGTAATGGCATAGTTTTGAAATTACAGGAATTTGAAGGAGAATTAAAAAATGAGTTCAATATATGAAAAAGTATTAGTATTACAGCAGGTATTAAAACAGGTGCCATGTAATGCAGCAGAAAGATTATGTAAGTCAATAATCCGTAAAGAACAAGATAATAGATTCTATTTAGCATTTGTTGGAGAATTTAAAAGAGGAAAATCAACAATGATAAATTCAATTTTAGGACAAGATCTTCTTCCAAGTGATATATTACCTACAACAGCTACAATAAATGTATTAGAGTATTCTTATGAGGAATATTGTGAAGTTATCTTTACTGACAGAGAAAGTGAAAGGTATGAATTAACTAAAGAGAATCTAGAAAAATTTACTGCTGAAAGTAGTATTGATACAGATAATATAAGTCACATAAAAATAGGAATTTGTAATGAACTTTTAAAAACAGGTATGGTAATAATAGATACACCAGGTGTTAATGATATATCTAAGTCAAGAGTAGAAGTTACAAAAAATATTCTTCCAAGCTGTGATGCCGCAATATTTTTACTAGATGCTGCATCTCCATTAACTAAAAGCGAATCAGAATTTTTAGAGACCAAAATACTTACATATAAATTACAAGCATTAATGTTTATAATATCAAAAGCAGACAGGCTGGATGAAGATGAGTTAGAAGAATCTATAGAAGGAGCAAAATCAAGAATAAATAAAGTTTTAGGATATAATGCGCCTATTATGCCATATTCATCAAGGAAAGTTTTTAAGTCTGAGAGAGAAGGAGTAATTAATTCATATAAAACTAATCTTTTAGATTATATTAATGAATTAAGATATGATGCAGAAAACTTAAAAGAATACTCTGAAAAAGAAAATCTTAAGTATGCAGTAAAGCTTGTTATAGATGAAATAGGAAACATTCAGTCTATAAATGCTTTAGATAGAGAAAAACTTCAACAGGCCCAAACTAAAGTATTGGCTATGTGTAAGCAAAATGAAGTGAAATTCGATCAATTAATCTTAAGTGGAGAATATGTAGGGAGAACTACACTTCATGAAATATTTGATAAATCCTTTGAAGTTTTCTTGAAGAATCTTACAAAAGACTGTATAGATGCCCTAAGGATCGATAATAATGTTAAAAATTATTATGAAAGAATAATGCCTGTAGTAATAGAAAAGCAGCTTAGAAGATTTGGTGAAGAAAAGGCAAGGGAAATTTATATGTATTTATCTAAGATCACCAATCATATTGTTAATGAGTATAATAAAAATTTTAAGATTCCAATTATGGAAGAATTAAAATTTGAAGGCGTTGAGATTCCAGAATGGCAGCTTGATTATAAACCAAGTGAAGACCTAAATCCTTTTGTTAAAAATATGCTACCAATTACTATAGGATCTGTTATTGGGATGATTTTTATGCCTGGAATAGGAACGATACTTGGAGGGGCAGCAGGTCAAATAATAAGTGTGTCTAAAAGGGAAAAAGAAAATGAGCAGTTAAGAGCTGAATTAATTGGAAAAATGCCAGATTATTTAAAAGAAACTTTAGGACAATATTCACAGGGTGTTCATGAATCAATTGATAAATGTTTTGATAAACTTTTTGAAAATGTAAGAATCATGAATGAGAATAATAATAGTGAATTAAATTTAAAGTTAAATATAGAACCACAGGAAAATAATGATATGCAACTGAAAAATAAAAATGAAAAACTAGAACAACTAAAAACAGAACTTGAATTATTAGTAAATAATATATAGAAAATAAAGGGGAGAAAATAATGGATAATACTTACTTTAACCACAGTACATCAAATATATTTGAAGGACAGACATATTATGATGATAATAATCATGTTAGTGGACATTCACAGTCTAATAGTTACGGACATGAGACTTATTATGATTCAAATAATCATATAATAGGCCATAGTGATGCTAATGGATTTGGGGGAGATAATATATATGATTCAAATAATCATATGATTGCTTCATCTCACATGAATGCTGATCATAGTATTGATTATTATAATGATCATAACAGTTATATAGGACATGCATCACCTACGGCAGACGGTGGTGTTTTTACAGATTTACATGGAAATCATATATCATGGCATGATAATGTTTTTAATGGTGTAAATGTTGACCCGTTACATAATGTAAATAATATTTCATTTCCATCATTATTATAGAAACGTGGAGGCCCTATACAATGAAAAGTGTGGATGTAAATAACAAAATATTAAAGGCACTTTTATTTAAATTTAAAATAGACGATGAAGATATATTTTATGAAGGACAGGAAAAGGTTATATGTAAATATTGCGATATAAGTGAAGAAACTAAAGTGACGTTTTTTATAAGCAGTCACAGAGTAGGTTTTGTAACTGAAAGAGGAGTATATAATCTTGCTTTATTAGATTATATAAGAAATTTATATTTTGATAATAATAAGAATGTTCATTTAAAAATAACTAACATGGAAAGTTATAATGAGCTGGAAAAAGATTATGATTTATTAATCTTAAATAGTGAAAATTATGATAAGCTTTTAGAAAACTTTGATTCAGTTCAAATATATAGATATAAGTATCCAATGCAATGTATTTATCCAATGATAGATAGGGCAGTAGACCTTGCTTATAAATATAAATTTGAAGATTCACTTAAATGTCTAAAAGAAGCTGACAAACTCGATCCTTTAAATGGGATAACACAAATTATACAAAATAAAGTTTATAAGATGATGGGAAAGCAAGATGTTGTAGCTTTATTAGTAGCAGGAAATTTTGAAAAATTAAGCTGCTGTAGTCAGGAAAGCTTAATAAATGAAGTTATTTCTATTGACTGGAATAAGGAGGCCCTTAATTATCTACCTTCAATTAGCAGCAATTTAGATAATATTGATAGGAATTTATTATCATACATAAAGTCAAATATGGAAGATAATAATGAATTGATGATGTTATATGCATTAAATATTATAAAAGCTCTTCTTAAAAAAGGAAATATTAATGATTCAATATTGTTAAGTTTTAAATTCTGTATAAAGTATTATGGGCCAGATAATAAATCAAAACTTTTAGATGCTATTTTTGATTTGGGATGTAAAATGCTATCATTAAAAGCATTAAAAGCAAAAGATGAAAATGAAAAAGAAAATTCAGATATAATGACTGGTCATTTTAATGAATTAAAAAAAGATCCATTGAAATTTGCAAGGGATTGGGGTAATAATTTAGAAAAATGTTTATATGACAATAACTTTCGAGAATTAGGAAATCTGAAATTTGATGAAGAAGAATTATCTAAAATTGAAGATTATAGTATTGAATTTATTGAGGAATATTCAATAGCAGATAATTATAAATTAGAATGTACTCATAAAATATTTACTTTGTTTGCAAAACTTCGTAATAAAAGCTATACACCAGTTGAATTATTAATACAGTTAAATGAAATAGAAAAATTAATTGATGGACAGGAAAGAAGATTTTTTAATGACCGTGAATATTTAGCTTATATAGTTTATTATATTTTATGCTTTGAAATTCATATATTAGTTGATAAGAAAAGAGAGTGCTTAAAAAAAGTTACTGAACTAAGAAAATATTTAAGACAATGGACTATTACAAGTTTTCATGAGATATATTTATATTCTGGAAATATAGCTGACTTCTATGAAGCATGGGCATTAGACTCTTATCATGAAATGAAAAAAGCTATTTATTCTATACCAAAAGATAAAGTAAAATGGATTCATGAGCTACTTGAAAGTAATAAAAATATAACTAAGGAAATTGAAAATGAGTATGATGCATTAAATTTAATAAACAGTGTTATTTCAAGATTTAAATCAATAGCAGAAGATCAAAATCAAATAGAGCAAGGAAAAAGTTTGGAAATAATAGAGTCTATAAATAGAATAGAAGATAAATTAGAAAATAATGAACTTAGAATAGCAGTAGTTGGTGAAACGAGCGCAGGAAAAACTACATTTTTAAATGCTATGTTTAACACAGATTTATTTTTTTCAACTCAGGAAGAAGCAACAGGAGTAGCAACTGAGATAAGAAAAGGGCAGAAGATATCTATTGAAGTATTGGATAAAGAAAATAATGTTAGAAGTGCATATAATACCAATAAAGGAACCTGGTTTAATAAGAATGCAGATGTTGAAAGTAACTATGATAACATTGAATTACTTGAGACTCTATCTGCTGAAGATGAAAAATTACAAACATTAGAAAATATCAATCCACGTGATTTTGTAGCCAAGCATACTAAAGTAGGTGAAGAAACTTTAGTATGGGTAAATAAAGTAAAAGTTTACTTGCCAATAGAAGACTTGCCAGAAAATGTTGTAATTGTAGATACTCCTGGATTTAATGCAAATGAAAAGAGAACTGATATAGCAAAAAAGGAAATATTAAATGCACATGTATGTCTTTTTCTTATTGATGCAAGAAATGCACTTAAAAAGAATGAAATGAAAATACTTGATTTAATTGAAGATGAGGCTGGAAAGGTAATATTTTTATTAAATAAAATGGATTCTGTTACATATGATGAAGACCTTGATAATAGCGAAGAAAGTGAAGAGTTTCTTATTGAGAAGGTAGCAGGAGAGCTTATAGGCAGAGTACAGATAGAGATAAAACGTCACTTGGATATTGAAGATGCGTACGTATATCCTATTACATCTGTATATAAGGAATCATATAAAGAAAAAATAAAGGAATATTATAATAATGTTTCAAAGGTAAAAGAAGCAGTGTTTCAGGAGTCTGATAGCAAAAAATTAGATTTATTAATTAATATGGCAGCAAAAGAAGCAATAAGAGTATCAGAAAAGATAATGCCAAATTATATTAAGTCCATTGAAAGACTTGAGGATAAAGAAAGGAAGTTAAATACATCTCTTCCTAGTGCCCCTAAATTATTTAGAGATCATATTGAAAATGAAGTATTTGGAAAACTTATTCTGCTTAAAGATAATTATATAAGTAAACTTGATACTGATATAAAAGAACAATTTGAATATACTAAAAATAAATATTTAAACTGGATTCAAATGGCAGAAACAAAAACTGAACTTAGCAATGCTAAATCTTATGCAGAAACAATTCTAGGTGATGCAGTTGATTCAATTAGCGAAATTAAGTATAAAGAATTATCGATGATAGGTGAAGAAATTATAAATGAAATTATAAAAGTCTTTCAGGAACTATATAAGCAGCTTTCATTTAATGGAGTCTTTGATAGCAAAGAGCTTTTAAGATATAGCACAAATCTGAATGTACATAATATCAGCTCAATAGATAATATTAATGTAAATTCCGGATATAATGTTAAAATAGCACTTATTGGCGCAGGTATCGGAATGATGTTTGGTCCTATAGGAGCTTTAATAGGAGGATATATAGGAAGCAAATTTTTTGGATCTTCCAATGAAAATATAGAAGATATAAAGAAACAGATATGGGATTCATATGTGGATTCATTATTTGATACACAAGATATGATAATTGATAAATGTAATGAGGATTTAGATATAGAAAGCAGTAATTCATATGTAAGAAGATTTATGAATGTTATAGATGAACAGATTATGAAGTATGAAGGTGTAATAAAAAATAGCATTGTAGCAATCACTAACAATTTGAAAGAGCAGAATAATTTAATTTTGTTATATAAAGAAAAAGCATATAAGATTAATGATGATATTGAAGCATTAAAAGATTGGAGAAAAAAGCGTATTTCATAGAATCTAGATTTTTGATTTACTTATGGTAGGAAATATATATCTATATAGATATATATCTTTTTCCAACTCTTACACATTCATAAAATGCTGTATTATTGCTTTTATCCTCACGATATAATATATATTCATGATCATTTAACTTGTCACCTGTTATTGTTGTAATAATCCATTAAATAAGCTTTTTAAGATTAAATAATTTGACTTAAATGCAATACTTTAATTTGCTGTTTAACACTCTACTGAAAAATTTATTTTCCGAATGTAAAAAAATTCATACAAGACTTTGTAGATGAAGTCATAGTATTTAAAGACCACGTTGAAGTAGTATTCAACGTGGTCTTTTCTGTTGCTAAGGGAGAAACTGTGTATAAGAAAGTCATATATTTAACTAGAGAAGAAATACTTGAAAAATATGTAATATAACATGAAGAATAGTAATTTAAAGTGAACTATTGCAGTTATTATCTCGTATATTAAATAGGAAGGATCAGATAAAAGTATTTGGTCTTGACACGATATATGAAATGCAGAAATTTGCAAATAAGAATAAAGAAAAATCAAATTAAACTACTTGTATTAGTTAGGAGAAAAAAATGAAAAGACAAAGTAATGTTTTAGGTAGTACCAGCACTAAAGAAGATTATAAGAATTCTAGTGATAAATTAATTAATCAGAATAGTACTAATAAGCTTTCTAACGTCCCTATATATTTACCTATACTTGGAGAATCAAAGAATCTTACTAAAAAAGAAAAGGAAAACATGAAGAGGTGGAGGAATGGTATTATAGAACTTGCAAAGAAAAATAAAACTTCGGTATATATTAATGGCTCCACGGAAAAAAAACAAATAGCTTTAACCTTCGATGATGGTCCTGATGGAATTGTAACTCCTAAAATATTAGATGTTCTTAAAGCCGAAAATGTGAGAGCATCATTTTTCTTCATTGGAAAAAATGTTATATTATATCCAGAGGTAGTAAAAAGAGCTTATAATGAAGGAAACCTTATTTTGAATCATTCTTTAACTCATGTCGATTTATCTAATAAAAAGGCTGAAGTGATTGATAGTGAGATAGAAAGTACTGGAGATAGGATATTTTCACTAATAAATAAAAGACCAGCTATTATAAGACCACCTTACGGTGCACTTTCTCAAAACAGCATAGATGAAATTGTAAAAAACAATTATAAAATAGTAATCTGGTCCATTGATACCCTTGATTGGTCTCAAAAGGAAAGCTCAAACATTACAAAGAATGTATTAGATAATGCTCGGGATGGGGATATTGTTCTAATGCATTCCGATGGGGATAAAAAAGCAACGCTAGAGGCTCTGCCTGTTATAATAGAAGGTCTTAAAAAAAAGGGTTATAAAATAGTTACTCTTGATGAATTATTAAATATAAAAGCATATCAATAGTATAAAAAGCGACAAGTAACTAATTGAATTTTCAATACTGAAACCAAAATATCCGTTATTATTAATACACATTTTGTTATAACTTAGAGGAATGGAGAATAAATTTAGTTTAATTCTTGTCTAATATGTTATTACATAATGTTCTTATATGATATAACAGTTAAAAGTAGAATGATAAGAAGTATATAAAGAGGTACTTCTTATTTTTCAACAAAAGAATTTGTTATATAAGTAAGAAAGAAAAAGTGTTATCTCAAAACATGCTAGATAACAAGGAAAGGTAGTTTTGCATAAAAAATATGGTGGAGTCGAGGATACAAATATCGTGGTTCGCCTCCACCATACATAAACCAATCATAAAAATCAAGTAAAAAAGAGCTGTTGTAAAATAACAGTTCCTTTTAGAATTTACCCTTTTAAATCCTTATTTATCTTAAAAATATCTTCATTAAGCCTGTTATCCTCCTCATCATAAAATTCAAGGTCCCTAGCAAGCAGAAGAATCCCATCCTTATCTTTATCAAGAACCTCACCCTGTACTCTCTTAATCTCAAGTTCCTCCATAGGCAAATTTACTTCTCTACACATATTTGTTCTAGGATCTACTATTTTAACTTTCATAATTTCCCTCCTAATTTTATTTATACTTATTATTTCTATTTCTTTACTTTTTTAATCAGAAATTTCAACACTCTATTACTATCACACTTGTTTATAGTGAATCCGTAATCTTCATAAATAATTTTATTATTCAATTTTATAGCATGAAGGCATACAGTTTCTTCACATGCCACATGAATAATAGTAAAATATATGTTTATAATAATTTAGATTACAAATATATTCATAGGGATGATAATTATGAAAGTTTTAGAAAAATCATATTCATACGTATTTAAAAAAGTACTAAAAACTGTAAATCCTGTAAAGAAGAGAATAATGAAAGCTGAGTGTATAGTTCATAAATTTATAAATAATCAGTCTTTAATAGTATTAAAAAATGATGGACATATAGAAGCTTATAAACTTATGAAATCATATATAAGTGATATTAATGCTGGAGTAGTTTGGGCTGATCAGGATTTAAAAAGCAGTAATCATTTTTATAATCCATATACGAACAAGGGATTATACGGTAGTAGTGATGCAAAAAAAGAAGGCATATCTTACTATACTAGAGCATTAAATGAATATTTCCATGGTAACATTAAAGATTCAATGTTCTATTTAGGTGTTGCCTGTCATTTAATTCAAGACTTGACAGTTCCTCAACATGCTAATGTTCACTTATTAAATAATCATAAAAGTTATGAGAATTGGGTAATTAGAACCCATAGATATCATGATGAGTTTAAAATTCAAGAAGGGGGAATATATTTTAATTCCTTAAAACATTATATTGATTTTAATAGCAAAGAAGCCATAAATATATACAGAAAGCATTCCCATGTGCAAAATAGGCAAGTTAGGTTTCACATAATTACTTCAAAGGTTTTAACAATGGCTCAAGCTACTACCGCTGGTTTGATGTTTAAGTTCTATAAAGATATACAAGAAATCAAACCTCTTATAGCTAAAGAACATAAAAAGCACTTTGAAAATATATTATATTAAAAGCAAAAATCTAAATAATTTTAGTAGCTATAAAGGTGAACCGCACCTATAGTAACGTAGACTTTTTTCAAGTAATTTAAAATTAATATAAATATTTTATACCAGTTAATGTTTATATTATTATATCTGATACTTTATTTATTCTTTAACTTATGTTTTATTTCTTTATTACTGAAGTTTTGAGTTAATATAAGCATAATTCAATAATGGAGCAACATCAAAAAAAGTAGTCACAAAGGGCTACTTTTTCATTTTAAAAATGGATTTGCTGTCACTTTGCTTACTGTTATGAGCAGATTTCCTCGACTTATACAAAGTATATTTGCAATATATTTTATTTTACTTTATTATTGCCTTTATCTTTGTTATTGTTATTTTTATTTTTGTCAGTATTACTCTTATCATTCTTGTTCTTGTTGTATTGAGAATTACCCATTAGCATCACCACCTTACTTTATTTTTTATTATTCACGGAAGAAGTTTACGTTATTCATCTTTGTAAATAAATTTTAGAAAGTAAACTTCTAGTACAAGCATTAGAGAACTATCAAAATACCCACTTTCTAGAAACAGTTTTATTATTTTAACTGTCTACTATAAAGGGAGCATATCAATATGACAACTCATTAACTTTTTGTTTGGCATAAGCTTTAAGTGAAGGGTATGATTTGAACAGTATTGGTGATTACAAGTCAATAAAAACTTGACAATAGAAAAAATTGCTATTATCATATATGTTAGCAACCTAACAATTATTTATGGAGGTAAATAATGAATAATAATAATGATGTAGGAAGAAGGATAAGTATTCTTTCTAACCAAATAAGACGACAATTTGATAACACTACTTCTGTTAATGGAGTTACTGGTGTTCAAAGAAAAGTTCTTCACTTTATTTTGGCACAGTCTCAGGAAATAGATATTTTTCAAAAAGATATTGAGGAAGAATTCAATCTTCGACGTTCTTCTGCTACTGGAGTTCTTCAATTAATGGAGCAGAATAATTTAATAAGACGTGAGAGTGTTTCATATGATGCAAGGTTAAAAAAAATCATCATAACTGAGAAAGCTATGCAGATGAAAGGACAAGTGTTACAGGAAATACATTTATTAGAGGAAAAGTTAAAAAGAAATATCTCAGATAAGGACTTAGAATTATTTTTTAAAGTTATAAATCAAATGTCAAAAAACTTGGAATAAAAAAATAAAAAAATTTTACACATATAGTTAGGTTCCTTACAATTATATTTTAACTAGATAAGGAGGAATTAATTATGTTAAAAAAATTATCGGGATCAGTCAGAGAATATAAAAAAGATTCTTTGATCACCCCGTTATTTGTTGTGTTAGAAGTGGTGATGGAAGTGCTTATTCCACTTTTCATGGCTAATATTATTGATGTTGGTATGGCAAACGGAGATATGCCTTACATTATAAAAATTGGTTTCATATTGGTAATTGCAGCAATAATGTCATTATGTTTTGGAGCATTATCAGGTAAATTTGCAGCAAGAGCTTCAGCTGGGTTTGCAAAAAATCTTAGAAAAGACATGTTCTATAATATCCAGAACTTTTCTTTCTCTAACATTGATAAATTTTCCACAGCTAGTCTTGTAACAAGACTTACAACCGATGTTACAAATGTACAAAATGCTTACCAAATGGTTATTCGTATATTAATTCGTGGGCCAATTATGCTTATCTTCGCATTAATTATGGCAATGGGTATTAACTTGAAGTTATCTATTGTTTTTCTTTTTGTAATTCCTATTCTTGGATTTGGTCTTTTCTGGATTGTAATAAAGGCACATCCATATTTTGAAAAAGTATTCAAACGTTATGATAAATTAAATAGTGTTGTTCAGGAAAATTTGACTGCAGTTCGTGTTGTGAAGGCTTATGTCAGAGAAGATCATGAGAATGAAAAATTCCATGAAATATCAAATGACGTTTATCATCAATTTAAATCTGCAGAAAAGATAGTAGCCTTTAATAGTCCCCTTATGCAGTTTGCCATGTATACAAGCATTTTATTGATATCATGGCTAGGTGCAAAGCTTATTATTTCTGAGACAATGACTACAGGACAACTTATGAGTATGATTGTATATGTAACTCAAATACTTTCTAGTTTAATGATGCTTTCAATGGTGTTTGTAATGATTATAATGGCAGAAACATCTTCAAAAAGAATTGTGGAAGTATTAAATGAAACAAGTGATTTAAAGAATATTAAAAATCCTATTTATACTGTAGAAAGTGGAGATATAGATTTTGAAAATGTACATTTCAGTTATATAGGAGATTCTAAAAAGTTAGCACTAAAAGAACTAAATGTTCATATAGCATCTGGAGAAACTATTGGGATAATTGGGGGGACAGGCAGTGCAAAAACAACCTTTGTTCAATTAATTCCACGTTTATATGATGTCACTTCAGGGTGTATTAAAGTTGGAGGCTTAGACCTTAGGGAATATGATTTGGAAACACTTCGTAATGAAGTTGCGATGGTATTACAAAAAAATGTGCTGTTTTCTGGGACAATTAGAGATAATCTTAAATGGGGTAATCAGAATGCACCAGATGAAGAAATTATTCGTGTCTGCAAACTAGCACAAGCACATGAGTTTGTTCAGAGCCTTACAAATGGATATGATACTGTGTTAGATCAAGGTGGCACGAATGTGTCTGGTGGACAAAAACAGAGGCTTTGTATTGCAAGAGCTTTATTGAAAAAACCTAAGATCTTAATTTTGGATGATTCTACTAGTGCAGTTGATACAAAAACTGATGCTTTAATTCGTAAGGCTTTTCGTGAGGAAATACCTAATACAACAAAAATTATTATTGCACAGCGTATTTCTTCTATTGAAGATGCAGACAAAATAATTGTTTTTGACAATGGAAGAATTGACGCTATTGGAACACCAGATGAATTGTTAAAGAGTAATAAGATTTATCAGGAAGTATATAAATCTCAGGTTAAGGGGGGAAGTAATGATGAAGAATAATTTGCAAAAGAAAAATCATTATGGAAAAACAGCAAAAAGATTAATGGGATATGTAGCAAGTACTTTTAAAATGCAGTTTACTTTTGTAGTTGTTACAATCATTATTAGTGCATTGGCTGGACTGGCTGGTCCATTATTTTTAATGTATTTGATAGATGATTTTATTACCCCATTACTTGGACAGCAGAATCCTAATCTTACTTATTTGTCCCATACTGTATTGGAACTAGCAGTACTTTATTATATTGGTGTAATTTGTACTTATATTTATAATCAGTTGATGGTTAATATAGGACAAGGCGTCTTAAAACGAATTCGTGATGAAATGTTTGAACATATGCAAAGATTTCCAATTAGGTATTTTGATACAAATTCACATGGTGAATTAATGAGTCTTTATACTAATGATACAGATACTTTAAGACAGATGATTAGTCAAAGTATCCCACAGGTATTTTCTGCACTTGTTACAGTTGTTACGATTTTTTGTGTAATGCTTGCAATAAGTATACATTTGTCTTTGGTTGCAGTTGTAATTGTAGGTATTATGACACTGCTTACTAAAATACTTGGAGGTAAAAGTGGAAAGTATTTTATTAAGCAACAATATGACTTAGGTAGAGTAAATGGTTATATTGAAGAAATGATGGGTGGGCAAAAGGTAATCAAGGTTTTTTGCCGTGAGGAAGAAACTAAGTTTCAATTTGATTATCTTAACGAAAGACTTTGTAATAGTGCTACTAATGCAAATAAATATGCAAATGTTATTATGCCAATTATGAGTAACCTTGGGAATCTGCAATATGTTCTAACGGCTATTATTGGTGGACTTCTATCAATAAGTGGAGTAGGTAGCTTAACCCTTGGTGCAATTGCTTCATTTTTACAGTTTACAAGAAGTTTTAATATGCCTTTTAGTCAAATTTCTCAACAATTTAATTCTATTGTTATGGCATTGGCAGGTGCAGAAAGAATTTTTGATTTAATGGATGAAGAAGTGGAGAATGATGAGGGATATGTAACTTTAGTAAATGCACAATTTGATCATAATGATAATCTAGTTGAATCAGAAAAAAGAACAGGAATTTGGGCGTGGAAACATCCACATAATGATGGAAGTATCACCTATACACAATTGCTTGGAGATGTTGAATTTTTTGATATGAGTTTTGGTTATAATGATGATAAAATGGTACTACATAATATTACATTAGATGCTGAACCTGGACAAAAAGTCGCATTTGTTGGATCTACAGGTGCAGGTAAAACTACAATCACTAATTTAATTAACCGTTTTTATGATATACAAGATGGAAAGATTCGTTATGATGATATTAATATTAATAAGATTAAAAAAGATGATTTAAGAAGATCATTGGGAATAGTACTTCAAGACACACATCTTTTTACAGGAACAATTATGGATAATATTCGTTATGGAAGGTTAAATGCTACTGATGAAGAAATTTATGCTGCGGCAAAGCTAGCTAATGCAGATAAGTTTATTCAACTTTTACCAGATGGATATAAAACAATGATTTTAGGAGATGGAGAAGAATTATCACAAGGTCAGAGACAGCTATTAGCTATTGCAAGAGCAGCAGTAGCTGACCCACCAGTGTTGATATTAGATGAAGCAACTTCTAGCATAGATACTCGAACTGAAGCAATTGTTCAAAATGGAATGGACAGTTTAATGAAGGGAAGAACTGTATTTGTTATTGCTCACAGACTTTCAACTATAAGAAATGCTGATGCTATAATGGTATTGGAGTATGGTAGAGTAATTGAGAGAGGCACACATGAGGAGCTAATAAAGAAAAAGGGGAAATATTATCAGCTTTATACTGGAGTATTAGAACTATCTTAGATAGGTATCTTTAAATTCCGGGCCTTTAATGGTGAGAGCTAGATAAAAAAATGGCATTAGTATCTTTTAAAACTTAATAAGAAGGTCGAGGGTATATAGGTAACGCTTCGCCTTACCATGAAATCCACGACACGATATGTATAAATTAAAAGTGGTAGTTATTAAGTCATAACTACCACTTTAAATAATTGTGTAAAAGTTTACTGAAAAATATTGACTAAGAGTAAAATAGTAAGTATAATAAACTTATTAAAATACATTTAAAAAGTTATTTTAAATAAAAATCAAAAAGTTATGATTTAAGTATAAATAAAAATATGTATATAAAAATGGGAGGTTTAATTATGAGATATTTATTAGGTTTGGATATTGGAACATCAGGAACTAAAACAGCATTATTTGATGAAGAAGGAAACACAATAAAAACTGCAACATATGCATATGATTTATTTCAACCACAAGTAGGATGGGCAGAACAAAATCCAGAGGACTGGTGGCAAGCATGTGTTAACGGGATAAAAGATGTTATAGAAAAAAGCAATGTACAAGCTTCAGATATTAAAGGTATTGGATTAAGTGGTCAAATGCATGGACTTGTTTTATTAGATAAAGAATGCAAAGTGATTAGAAATTCTATAATTTGGTGTGATCAAAGAACAGAAAAAGAATGTGATTACATGACAAAAGTTATAGGAAAAGAAAGATTAATAAAAATAACAGGAAATCCTGCATTAACTGGATTTACACTTTCAAAGTTATTATGGGTTAGAAATAATGAACCTGATAATTATAAAAAGATATATAAAGTACTTCTTCCAAAAGATTATATAAGATTTAAACTAACTAATATATTTGCAACAGAAGTTTCAGATGCTAGCGGAATGCAAATGCTAGATATAAATACTAGAAATTGGAGTGAAGAATTACTTAAGGATTTAAATATAGATAAGAACATATTATCAGATGTTTATGAATCAGTTGTTGTTAGTGGACATGTTACAGAAGAAGCTGCTAAGCTTACAAAGCTAGAAGTAAATACACCAGTAGTTGGAGGCGCAGGAGATCAAGCAGCTGGAGCTATAGGAAATGGAATAGTAAGTGAAGGAATAATATCAACTGTAATAGGATCATCAGGAGTAGTATTTGCAGCAACAGATACACCAAGATTTGATAAAGAGGGAAGAGTTCATACCTTATGTCATGCAGTACCTAATAAGTGGCATATAATGGGTGTTACACAAGGGGCAGGTTTATCATTGAATTGGTTTAAAAGAACATTCTGTGCTAAAGATGTTGAAAACAGTGAAAAGTTGGGAGTTGATGTATACGATTTACTAACAAAAAAAGCAGCAAAATCAAGACCAGGTTCTAATGGAATAGTTTATTTGCCATATCTTATGGGAGAAAGAACTCCACATATAGATCCAAATGTAAAGGGTGCATTCTTAGGAGTATCACTTATAAATAATCATGATGATTTTGTACGTAGTATATTAGAAGGAGTTAGCTTTAGCTTAAAGAACTGTCTTGATATTATTGAAGATATGAATGTAAGTATTGGTGAAATAAGAGTAAGTGGGGGTGGTGCAGAAAGTAGTGTTTGGAGACAAATATTAGCTGATGTTTTCCAATATGCATTAACTACTGTTAAAGCATCAGAAGGACCAGCACTTGGTGTAGCGATACTTGCAGGCGTTGGAGCAGGAATATATGATTCAGTAGAGGATGCTTGTAGTAAAATCATAAAAGGAAATTCAATGTTATATCCAAACGCTGATTTAAAAGAAGTATATTCAAAAGTATATAATGTATATAACTCAGCTTATCCTAAAATAAAAAATATTTAGGTAAATAAAAATAAATGCTAATCATACTTAATTGTTTGTATTTCTAATTAGTTGAATTTAGGTAGACTTTAACAAAACTTATAATAGTGATATTATTTAAGAAAAACTATTATTGTCTATAATAGCAGGCGAGAGGGGTATTTTTAAATTTGATAGAGATAAACCATAGTAAAATAAAAGAAACTAATAGAAAAAAAATAATAGCATTATTACTGGAAAAAAGTGAAATTACCAAATTAGATATTTCTAGAAAATTAGATATAAGTATAACAACAGTTTCTACGAATATTACTGAACTAAAAAATGAAGGTATTGTAGAAGATGTAAGATCTTTAGAATCTACTGGTGGAAGAAAAGCAATTGCAATTAAACTAAATGAAAGCTGTAAATATTCAATTGGAGTAGCATTAACATCAAATCACTTAAAAATATCACTAGTTAATTTAAAGAAAAATATTATTGAAAATATAAGGATTAGACATAAAAAGGATGGGATAGAAAATATAATAGGTCTTCTCATTAAAAATATAGATATACTTATGCAAAAATATAATATAAGTTCTGAAAAATTATTAGGGATTGGGATTTCATTGCCTGGAACTGTAGATTTTAAAGAAGGTATAATAAAATATTCATATTTTCTTGGAGTTAAAGAGTTTAATTTAAAAGAAAAGTTTGAATATTTAAATATACCAATATATGTAGATAATGAAGCTAATTTATCAGCTTATTATGAATTTTTAAATAGAAAAGATAAATTAGAAAATTTATTATATGTTTCAATAACAGATGGGTTAGGCCTAGGAATAATAATAAATGGTAGAATATATAGAGGTGACAATAATTCATCAGGTGAATTAGGCCATATTAAAATAGCGATGGATGGAAAACAGTGTAAGTGTGGAGCTAAAGGATGCTTAGAAGCATATACTTCTATGAATTCTTTAATTGATAGTTATAATGAGGATACTAATTCAAATATCACAGATATAGGTGAATTTGAAGAAAAATATAATCAAAATGATAAAGTAGCTCAAAAGATATTGAATGAGTATTTAAAGGTATTATCCTTAGGAATATCAAATTTAATTATGATACTAGATCCTAATAGCATAGTCATAGGTGGAGACATAAATAATCTGTTAAATGATAAGATAGATATTTTGAAAAAGAATATTTATAAGGATAATTTATTTACAGATGAGAATAGCTGTAATATTAGTATTGCAAGTTTTAAAGAATCTTATTTGTTAGGTGCAGCTATGATGCCGATAGAAGAATTTTTAGAAATTAAATAATAGAGTAGTAAATTTTACTACTCCATTTATTTAAAAACTTATTAAATGAATTTTAAAAATATATTATTTAAGTTTTTGATGATTAAAATACAAATCTGCTGATAAATTAGCAGCTAAAGGAATAGATGTAAGAGTTATAAGTATGTAGGTGTTGATTTAGAAAGGATGATTAATATGTTTATTAAAAATGTTACTGATAGAGAGTTTAAAAAATATGGACAAGTATTAAAAAATTATGATTGCTCTGAGATAATTAAAAAGATGGAAAGCACACCATTACCAAGTGATGTAATATATGAACCATCTATAAAAGAACTTGAAGATTTAAAAATTGCTGAAGATTTAAGAAAAAGAGAATTTGGTGAATTACCAATTCAAATAGGATATTGCAATGGTAATAATTATTTGTTAAATGCAGTTGAATATCACCGTTCATCTGAAATAAATATAGCTGTAACAGATCTTATTTTACTTATAGGTTGTCAGCAAGATATTGAAGACGATTACTCATATGATACTTCAAAAATAGAAGCCTTTATGGTTCCAGCTGGTAGCACAATAGAAGTATATGCAACTACGCTACACTATGCACCTTGCAATGCAAATGAAGATGGATTTAAGTGTGTTGTTGTATTGCCAAGAGATACTAATTTACCTTTAGAAAATAACATTGAAAAAGTGGGTGAAGATGCATTACTATTTGCTAAAAATAAATGGTTAATTGGACATAAAGATACTGATTTGGCTGAACAAGGATCATTTATAGGATTAATTGGAGAAAATATATCAATAAAATAAAAGTTATTTATAAAAATATATAAATTAATAAAAAGTATGTAAAAAATATTATAATAAATGGAGGAATTAGCAATGAATAATATACCAGAAATAAAATTAGGAATTGTTGCAGTAAGTAGAGATTGCTTCCCAATGGAGTTATCAGTTAATCGTAGAAAGTCTGTAGTAGAAGCTTACAAAAAATCTAATGGAGACATTTATGAATGTCAAACAGCTGTTGAAAATGAAAAACATATAGAAAAAGCATTAGCAGAAGTTAAAGAAGCTGGTGTAAATGCATTAGTAGTATACCTTGGGAATTTTGGACCTGAAACTGCTGAAACTTTACTTGCTAAAAAGTTTGATGGTCCTGTAATGTTTGTTGCAGCTGCTGAAGAAACTGGAGATAATTTAATTAATGGTCGTGGAGATGCATATTGTGGAATGCTTAATGCAAGCTATAATTTAGCACTTCGTAATATAAAAGCATATATCCCTGAATATCCCGTTGGAACAGCAACAGAAGTTGCAGATATGATTTCTGAATTTGTACCAGTTGCTACTGCATTGCTTGGATTAAAGAACTTAAAAATTATCTCATTTGGACCTCGTCCACAAGACTTCTTAGCTTGCAATGCACCTATTAAACAATTATATAACTTAGGTGTTGAAATAGAAGAAAACTCAGAACTTGATTTATATGCTGCATTCAATGCTCATAAAAATGACTCAAGAATTCCAAACGTAATAGCTAGCATGGAAAAAGAATTAGGAGAAGGAAATAAAATGCCTGGTATTTTACCAAAACTTGCACAATACGAAATTACATTATTAGATTGGATGGAAGAACATAAGGGTTCAAGAGAATATGTTGTATTTGCAAATAAATGTTGGCCATCATTCCAAACACAATTTGGATTTGTACCTTGTTATGTAAATAGTCGTCTAACAGCAATGGGAATTCCAGTATCATGTGAAGTTGATATTTATGGTGCATTAAGTGAGTATATTGGAACTTGCATCAGCAAAGATGTTGTTACTTTACTTGATATTAATAATTCAGTACCAGCTGATATGTATGAATCAGAAATAAAAGGAAAATTTGATTATACATTAAAAGATACATTTATGGGATTCCATTGTGGTAATACAGCAGCTTGTAAATTATCATCTTGTACTATGAAAAATCAAATGATTATGGCAAGAGCATTAGAACCAAATCAAGAACCAAACATTACTAGAGGTACTCTTGAAGGAGATATTGTTCCAGGAGATATTACATTCTTTAGATTACAAAGCAATGCAGATGCAGAATTAACAGCATATGTGGCAGAAGGGGAAGTATTACCTGTTGCTACTCGTTCATTTGGAGCTATTGGAGTATTTGCAATACCTGAAATGGGAAGATTTTATCGTCATGTATTAATAGAAAAGAGATATCCTCACCATGGAGCAGTTGCATTTGGACATTATGGAAAAGCAATTTACAACTTATTTAGATATTTAGGCGTTAAAGAATTAGGATTTAATCAACCAAAGGGAATACTTTATAAAACAGAAAATCCTTTTGAATAGCAAATAAAAGTAGTTATTAAGTGCAAAGTTAATAAATGAAAGGAATACTTAAAGCAATATGAAGCTTTGAGTATTCCTTTTTATATTTTAGAATCTGTTGAGCTGATATGAAAAAATAGCTTGATTATTTATAGAATTTCTCTCCCTTTGAAAATTATATAAGATTGACACAAATATTTATCTACCTTATAATTTAATTACATAATTGAAAAAACAAGGAAGCGAAAATTGACATGATAAGTATTATTAAAACTGCAATTATAACTATAATAATATCATTTATATCTGGGTTATTGTTAGAACATTATAAAAATTTAGCAACTAAGATATTGTGTAATATAGGAGATAGCATATCTCTAGTAATAAAGAATAGAAATGTTTATGCATATATTCTTACTGTTAGAAACCTGTCTAATAAAACAATCCATGATATAACACTAAATATACAAGATTATAAAAAGAATTTAAATTTTGGAGATGCTGAAATAACAAAAGGTTTAAAATTTGATTCTTCTATTAAAGATAATATTTTAGATGTTTACATACCTTTTTTAAGTAAGGATGATGAATTTAAAGTTACATTATATATAGACTATGAAGATGGAGAGTATAATAAACCTATTGTTACAATTAGATCACCTGAAAATTTTAAAGAGGTAGACTCTGAACAAGCAACAGGAGTTCTAGCTTCAGTATTTAATGTGCCTAAAAATATAACTAAGTTATTTTCAAAGGATATGAAAGATAATAAAAAAATAAGAGCTAATAGAAAAGAAGATCTCACAACTATTATTAATACTTCATCAGATGATACAAAAATGATAAATAAATCTGATAGAAAAATGTTTAATAGAAATAAGAATAAAAAGTTAGCGATAGGAGCTATAGCTATTGCTTTAATTATAAGCAGTGGAATTTTAGGAAGATTTTATTTTCAAAAAGTATCTGCTCATACCCCAACTTCTGATACAAAGACTGATGTTCAAGATCAGTCTAGTGATGTGACAAAATCAGCAGGGGCACAAGATAAAAATAAGGATAAAAAAGCACCAACATATGGGAAAACTAAAAATTCAACTTCAAACCAATCAACAGATGAAGCAACTAAAAATGTACCTTCAAACCAATCAACAGATGGGACAAACCAAAACTTAGATGAAAAAACACAAACAGATAAAGAAACTGAAAATGCAAATACAAAGCCAGCAGCAGATAAACCGGCTGAAAAATCATCAACAAATAAAACAAATGAAAGTACAGATATAAAATCGTCAAATGGAACAGCTAAAAATGCAGATGCAAAGCCATCAACAGATGAAGCAACTAAAAATGTACCTTCAAAACCATCAACAGCTGGAACAACTGGAAATACCGGCAACTAACGTATCAATATATTTTAATATCAAGAAAAGGAATGTATTCTTTAAGTGAAAACTTAAGATCAATCCAAGAATATGTATCAACTGAAAAAAGAAAATGATAAGTTTGATCATATTGTAAATAATATAAAAATAAAAAAATGCGGAAATAAAACAGAGTATTTTATAAATAAGGAAACTCGTGAAACATGTCTGTTCTTGGATAAGCAAGGATTATGTCAGATATTAAAAAGTCATGGAGAAGAGGATTTATTAGTAAGGTATGCTGTATTTTTAAAATATTGTATGAATAAAAATAAAGAAATAGGTACTGAAGATATAAAAGATTATATTGTATTTTTTTGAATTTGGTGGTTTCTTAAATGCGTCTAGTTTTAGGGTATTTAAGAAACCTTATTTATTTTTATTACTTAAATCCATTGGATAAAAACGGTTTTATTATTTCTGCTAAAACGTTCCTGTTCATAAATTTCAGCATAATTTCTTTTTTTGATTTTCTTATTTCCGTACATTATCCACATTTATATATTATTAAAGAGATGAGTGTTCGATTTATGAGATTAAGCCATTAAATAAAAATTGCTCGCTTGATAATAAGCTTGCACCAATTGCGGTAGAATTACCTTTTAAATTAGAACTTGTAATTATAACCTTATTATTTATTGTAGAATGAAGATGATTTTTTATTTTTTCTATAGTGCCATCTATCTCATTAGTAAATCTGCTGTTAATAATAATTTTTTCTGGATTGAATGTATTATTTAAATTATTTATTGCTATAGAAATATAAATGATAAACTCATCAAGTATTTCTATAGCAACTTTTTCTCCGATTAAAATATCATTTTTAAATTGATTAAAATCCAAATTTTGAAGATCTTTTTTTTGTTTATATAAGTTTAAAATGGCTAATTCAGAAACATATTGTTCTAAGCAGCCTTGGTTACCACAAGGGCAAGGTTTTCCGCCATTTAGCACTATAGTATGGCCTATTTCACCACTAGAACCATTGAAACCATGAAATAAATTATCATTCAAAATAAGTCCGGCACCTACCCCAGAATGAACATTAATACAAATAATATTATTTTCATCAATACCTGCATTTTTTTCAGCAATAGCAGATAGGTTAGCCTCATTTTCAATATAAACTGGTATATTAATTTCTTTTATTAGCTTATTAGCTAATGGAAATTTCTCGAGATCGTAATAAGGAGTAAATTTAATATTATTATCTTCTACAGTACCATGAATTCCTAGGCCTAAACCTACAATACCATAATGAGTGGTAGGCATAGAAGAATGAAAATATTGAATAGTTTTATTTATGTAGTATAAAATATTCTTTTTAGTTATATGATCTACATCTATGTTATATTTAGATATTATTGTTCCATCTAAGCAAGTTAATACTGATGAAATATAATCTACTCTTATGTCTATACCAATAGAAAATCCTGCAGTTTCACAAAATTTTAACATAATTGGTTTTCTACCACCATTACTATCGCCTATACCCTCCTCACATACAAGTCTTCGTTCTAATAAAGTTTGTACGATGGCTGATATTGTAGCTTTGTTTAAATCTAATTCTTTAGCTATATCAGCCCTAGAAACTAACCCCTTTTTTATTATCATTGATAATACAGAATTTTCATTTTTTTTTCTAATTAAATATTTATTAATCGGTTTCATAAATCCAAATTACTCCTTAGTCAATATAATATAATATTATACACTATAATTTTAATAAATGGCTATGTTTTAAAATAGTGTTGATATTGTGGTATAAAGCTCATGGACAGAGGAATTTACTTTAAGAACTCTAAAAATAAAGCTTAGTAATGCATGCTCCCAATCAAAGATTGCTGACAAGCAATTAATTGTACAAATCTTCATTAAGAGTTCTAAAAAGCAAATTCCAATGCCATTTCGCCCTTATACGACAATATCAACATTCACTTAAAACATAGCATAATAAATATATATTTTAATTTATTTATTAAAATTATATAAATAATACTATTATATGTAAATGAAATGATAAGCATAATATAAGAATTTGAAGTTATAAACTGAATGTAGTAAAAAAGTTAGAAAAAAGTCTTTGTTTTTACGGTAAACTAATATAAGAAAAAATTAGTTTAGTTCTACACTTTTTATAGATTTTTCAAATCTTTCTCTTAAATCAAATTCTATTTCTTCAAGAGATTTTTCTTTTGTTTCTATAACTTTTTGGTGGACAAATATATATGCAATTACGCCCATTAGTGCATAAAAAAGGAATAGGGAAGAACCGAATTTTTCAAGCAACATAGGGAAGGTTAATGATACTAATAGGTTAGATAACCAGTTAATAACAGCACTGATACCAATACCAATACCTCTTACACTAAATGGGAATATTTCACCTAACATTACCCATACAACAGGTCCCCAAGTGGCACCAAAAAATAGTATATAACTTGCTAAGAATAAGATTGTAGCATAAGCAGAATAAGATGAACTACTCTTTAAGAAACTATTCATAGCCCAGAGCATTAATAGACTAAGAGACATTCCAACGTTACCAATTAACAATAATTTTTTTCTACCAAGCTTATCTATTAACCAAATAGAAATAACTGTAACTAATACAAATACTGTACCAATACCAATAGTTCCTAAAATAGCAGCAGATTTTCCTAAGCCTGCTTCAGAAATTATCGTTGGAGCATAATATAAAACTGTGTTACAGCCAATAAATTGTTGTAAGAAAGCTAATCCTATACCTATTATTAATGCTGGTCTTGTCCAAGTAGAAACTAAATCTTTTAGTGTACCTTGTTCTTGAGTATTTGCTTTCTTCATTTCATCTATTTCCCATTCAATATCTTTATTTTTACGCAGCTGGCTAAGGATAATACGAGCCTCTGATTCCTTTCCCTTCTTATATAACCATATAGGACTTTCTGGTAAAAAGATCATTCCAATTAATAAAATAAAAGCTGGAAGAAAAGCAAAACCAAGCATCCAACGCCAGCCACCAACAGTATTGGCATATGCATAATTCACAATATATGCCAATAAAATGCCGATAGTAATCATTAGTTGATTAAGTGCTGATAGAGCTCCTCTGCTTTCTGATGGGGCTATTTCAGATAGATACATAGGAACTAAAGTGGAAGCTCCTCCTACAGCGATTCCTAAAACAATTCTAAAAACAATTAGTGTACCTATACTGAAAGCTGTAGCTGTTCCAATAGCGCCAATACAGAATATAATTGCTGATATCATGATTATTTTACGGCGACCATAACTATCTGATAATGCACCACTAATAGCAGAACCAATCATTGCACCAACTAAAATTGAACTTACAACAATGCCTTCTGTTAAAGAATTTAATTTTAAGTCCTGCTTTATAAATAAAATAGCACCAGAGATAATTCCAGTATCATAACCAAATAAAAGACCACCTAAAGCACCAAAAAGATAAATTATAGAATTACTGATTTTCACTTTCATTAAAAATAATCTCCTTTCAAAATAAATAATTTGATTAAAAACCATGCAGTAATGGTTTACTTAATAATCCTAAACCACCTTATAAAGTTAATTTAGCGTACAAACTAACTTTATAAAAATTATGAACCTTATATTTAGTATGATAGCAAATCTTGTTACCGTTTTCAAGGGTTTTTTATAATTTTTTACTTTAATAAAAGATTTTTCATGTAAATATTGAAGTGCATATAAAGAAAGAAATTTTTAAAATTTTTTTTATTAAAATGACTTTATAAAACTACTTGAAAAAGTTTTGGATTAAAATTATACTAAACTCATAGATATAAAATCACATGAATTAAGAATTGGAGGCGTAAAAAGTCAATAGATATTTTAATAAAATTTCCACAGTAGATTGTAAAAATATAAGTATATTTATTTGGGGAAAAGTAATTTATTAACGGGCTGATGAAAACGATATTATGTAGAAATATTTTAAAATAAAGCGTTTTAAATTTAATAGGTTATAATTGAATCCATAACAATGACAACCTTTCGTGTTTATTTTGTTTGGTTATAGATTCAATAATAACATGAAATTATGGGGTCATTGTTTTTTTATATAAAAAAACGCTCGAACCCTTGATATATAAAGAAAAATATAAAAATATAGTGTAAACAACTTTACACTATCAGCGATAAGGAGAGATAAATTATGGGAGTAAAAAAGAAGCTTTATGGAAAGACTCCGGATGGGCAAGAAGTTTATAGTTTTACACTTTCTAACAGTAAAGGCATGATTGTAAAAATACTAAATTACGGAGGTATAATATCCTCAATTGTAGTACCAGATCGATACGGCAAGTTTGAGGATGTTGTATTAGGATATGATAAAATCGAAGATTATATTAAAAATAAATTATTTTTTGGAGCAATTATAGGAAGACATGCAAATAGAATAGAAAACGGAAAGTTTAAAATTAATGGAACTGAATATATACTATCAAAAAACGAAGGTAATAACCAGCTGCATGGAGGAATGGTTGGTTTCGATAAGGTTATCTGGAATGCAGAGATAACCCAAAATGGAGAAAGTGAAGCTGTAGAGCTTTGTTATTTTAGTTTAGATGGTGATGAGGGGTATCCTGGAAATCTAGATGTAAAGGTAACATATACATTAACAGAGGATAACACGCTTGAAATTGATTATTTTGCAGTATCAGATAAGGATACAGTAGTAAATTTAACGAATCATTCATATTTTAATTTATTAGGTCATGGAGCTGGAGACATACTAAAGCACCAGGTTATGATTAATTCTGATAAATTTACAGTAAATAATAAAAATAGTATTCCTACTGGTGAAATAAAAAGTGTAAAAGAAACTTCTATGGATTTTACAAAACTTACACCAATAGACCAAGGAATATTTGATGAATATGATCAGATAAAATTTGGTAAGGGTTATGATAATAATTGGATACTAAATGTAAGTGGACAAAAACCAGAGAAAGCGGCGGAAGTATTTGAAGCATCTAATGGTAGGGTAATGGAAGTATATACTACAAAGCCAGGAGTACAATTCTATACTGGAAATAATATATATGAAAGCCATAATTGTAAAGATGGATCAACATATAATAAGTATAGTGGATTATGCTTGGAAACTCAATATTTACCCAATTTACTAAAATATAAACATTTCCCATCATCAATATTAAAATGTGGTGAAAAATATAGACATAAAACTTTATACAAGTTTTCAACTAGATAATGTAAAAAATAAATATTATAAAAATTTTCTACAATAGCTTTATATGATAATTAATTTTTAATTATGAAGTTATGTGAGATAACATCATAGCTTTATTGTAATATAGTGATAAATAAACGATATATCAAGGGCGCCCTTAAAAAGGGCGTTTTTTTATTCTCTAGGAAATTATATTATTAAAGAAGTTGTGATAATGCAGATTATATTTTTGTTTAAAGGTTAAGGCACATTAAAATAAATAACAAGTCAGTATGCTAGTCTATTTTGCGTCATAAGGAAGCTCGACTCGTATACATTCGCTGAGTAAGTGATTCACACAAAATCATAGATTTTGGTTCTCTACTCACGTCGGCAAACTCATCCCATAGCCCTGCTATGAGATGAGTTTATCTCCTTGTATGACATAAAGTGAAACTTTTCAGGTGGAGTTTTATACTCAACCTGAATTTAGTTGAACTTATCTTAAGACAAAATATACGTCGTATCTTTGACTTGTTATTTTCTTTAATATGCCTAAGAAATAAAAACTAAAGAATAAAAAGAAAATATATTTGCCTGCCAGATTTTTCTCACATACGTTCGAAGAGGCAGATGCGTAAAAAAAATCGACGGCTCCACAGTCGCCTTGACGATATTTTTATATATAAAAATATCTGATCAAATGAAACTAACAACTGTTTTTTTAGCCAGATGTATTATATGAATACAATCCATCTGTTAAAGTTGATACATAAAAATAATGTAATATGGAAAAAGTACTGTTGTTGTAATTGAAATAAAACAACAGTATAAAAATATGAAAGAAAAGATTTAACAAATTTAAAATAAGGAGGGAAAAAATGAAGTCAAGCGCGAAGTTAACAAAAAAATTAACCTTGGTACCGTTGATATTAATGATTTTCACATCTGTTTATGGATTTAACAACATTCCAAGATCATTTTACAAGATGGGTTATGCTGCTATTCCTTGGTACATTTTTTCAGGAATAACCTTCTTCGTTCCGTTTGCATTAATGGTAGCTGAATTTGGTTCTGCTTTCAAAGAGGAGAAAGGTGGAATCTATTCATGGATGGAGAAATCCATTGGACCAAGATTCGCATTCATAGGAACATTCATGTGGTATTTTTCTTATGTAACTTGGATGGTTAACGTTGCATCTGGTATGTGGATTCCAGTATCAAATGCTATATTCGGAAAAGATACAACACAAAGCTGGTCTTTATTTGGCCTTCAAGGCCCACAGGTTTTGGGCGTTTTTGGAATTATATGGATAATAGTAGTAACTTATACATCAACCAAAGGGATAGATAAAATAAAGAAAGTAACTTCATTAGGTGGAACTGCAGTTTTATTATTGAATATATTCCTTTGGATTGGTGCTATAGCAGTATTTTTAGGAAATCATGGAAATTTAGCTCAGTCAATTGAAGGGTTAAAGTCATTTACACAAACACCAAATCCTAAATATACTGGAGACATAATTGCTTCGTTAGCATTTGTAGTATATGCTCTATTCGCTTATGGAGGAATAGAGGCTGTGGGTGGATTAGTTGACCAAACTGAAAATCCAGAAAAAATTTTCCCCAAAGGAATTCTTATTTCAGCGGCTATAATCTCAGTAGGATATTCATTAGGAATACTGTTTATTGGTATATTTACTAACTGGGAAACTGTAATGGGTATTAAGGAGGTTAATCTGGGAAATGCAAGTTATATAGTTATGTCTAATCTAGGATATTCACTTGGTACAGCTTTTGGAGCAAGCGAGAACACAGCTATAGTTTTGGGTAAGGGTGTTGCAAGATACGTTGGGCTTTCAATGTTCCTAGCACTGTCCGGTGCATTCTTTACACTTATGTATTCACCATTAAAGCAGATAATTGAAGGCACACCAACTAAATTATGGCCTGGAAAAATTGGAGAAACTAAAAATGGATTGCCTATCAATGCTATGTGGATTCAAGCTACTATAGTTTGTGTAATGATAGCATTGGTAGCTTTTGGAGGAAGCTCAATGGCTACATTCTTCAATATACTTGTTTCCATGACTAACGTAGCTATGACACTACCATATGTGTTTATAACTCTTGCATTCCCGTATTTTAAGAAGAAAACAGAAATCAAGAAACCTTTCGTAGTGTTCAAAACCCAAGGAATTGCAAATTTGTGGACTTGTATAGTTGTTTTAACAGTAGGATTCGCTAATTTATTTTGTATAATACAGCCAGCTATAGAAGGAGATATGCAAACAACAATCTGGAGTGTAGCTGGACCAATAATATTCTCAGTAGTTGCATGGTTAATGTATAGTAGCTATGAAAAGAAAAATAAAGGTGATGTTTTGGAATAAACTGAAAAATACCCCCTTTATATAAACAGTTTTATTATTTTAACTGTCTACTATAAAGGGAGCATATCAATTGATATTTGTCGTGGTTTTTTACGTTATTATAATATTTTTAATTTTTCCTTTGCTATTTCAGAATCAATGGTAGTTAGCTCTCTAACATTTTTGTCCTTCCTGAGTTTGTTGCGTTTTTTATTTTAGGTTGGACATTTTGTTAGAGTTTTTTTATGTATATAAAAATATTTAACTTATTTGAGTTCTTAGATATAATAGGAGTATAAATAGACCGTAAAGAAAACGGTGATATTAATGAGTTTTAAACTTTATGGTATAACAGAAGAATTATTACAGAGTTTAAGTTATAATTTTTTTCAACATGGACTCTAAAGATAAGAGGTAAATATGATACAAAGAAATATTCCGTTAAAGAAGAGAAAAAAAGAACGAATAAAAATTAATAATCTAAATGGGTTTAAGGATGCATTAAAAAGAGAAGGATATAAGATAAATGAACTTGATGAAGAAAAATTTAAAGAAAAAATTACAAAGACTTTTAAAGTAGATAATAGTATAACAGAGAGGCTTTATATATGCATTAAGGATACTAAGATTACTTATAGAGCAAATGATATAAGGGATTTTATTGACTATATAGAAAAAATGATAGTATTTGAAAATGAACATAACAAACTATGTAAAAAAATAAATGAAATAAAAAAACTAAATATAGATAGAATCGAATATGAACGAGAGATGAGCTCTCAAGATAATGTTGAAGATATCATAAATGCCATAGAAGAAATAAAAAGTGATATATCTAGAATAAAAAGTGAAGAAGAGAAAGCAAAATTAGAAGATTTAGAAAAAGAATTAGATAAGGACTATCTTTATGCAAAGGATATTGAACTATTAAAAAAAATGGTTCTTATTAGAAAAGAAGGTGTAAAAGAAAAATATAATGCCAAAACTAAAACTAAAACAATATCGATAGAAATACCCAAGCAGATAAATTATGAATATATTCCAGTGAAAAATGGTACTGTAGAGTATCATCAACATTTAAGCAATAACATACCAAGAATGCAACGTTTAATAAAGAATATGAATAAATATATGAAAGTTGATGAAAAAGAAAAAACAACATTTAAAATAGATCAAAGCAAAGCATTGCAGGACTCTATAAATATAGCAGTAGCAATATATGATAATAAGGAATTTAAAGCAATAAGTGGCAGTAATAATATAACAAATTATTGCACGGCACCACCACTAGAAGAGGCAATTTTTAAAAGTAGTAAAGTTAATAAATTGGGTAAATTAGGTATAGGATATGACAGAGTTAACGATAGTGAAAAAAAGATATTTGAAGAAATACATAAACAAATAGAAGCAAAAGTATTGAAGAATCAAGGAAATCTTATTTTGTATAGTAAATTGGAACCGTGTCCAAGCTGTTGTTTTGTAATTAGTCAGTTTTGTAAAAAACATCCCAATATAAAAGTACAGGTGAAATATAGTAAAAAATATGGTGAATAACAGCTCATTCCAATATTAAAAAAATATTATTTACAATTAATATTATTATCTGTAAGGGTACATTCATTACAGATTTTTTCACAAGGTTCAAGATGTATCAATATTTCAGTATTTTTTAGAAGCTTTTCTACATCAGTTTCAATTGTATTACATAAATCATGAGCAGTCTTAACAGACATATTTTGAGGAAATACTAGGTGTAAATCGATATATTTTATTATTCCAGATTTTCTTGTTCTAAGATTATGATAATCGCAAAAAACGGAACTATGTTTATTAATTTGTTGAGTAATAATTTTAATTTCTTCTTCAGATAATTTAACATCTAAAAGAGGATTGAAAGCTGATATTAATAAATGATAGGCTTCTTTAAGTATAAATATTGCTATAAGAATAGCAACTACAGGATCAAGAAAATTAAGACCTGTAATCCAAATTAGTAAAAGTCCTCCACCAACTCCTAAGGAAGTATAAACATCTGTTTTAAGGTGAAGAGCATCTGCTTCAAGAGCAATTGAATCTTGTTCCTTAGCGACTTTGTATAATTTTTTAGACACTATATAATTTATAAAGGCTGATATAAACATAACAATAAACCCAAGGCCTATAGATCCTATATCTTTAGGATGAAAAAGTTTATTAATACCTTCAACTATTATAAATATAGCGGCTACAAAAATAAGTAAAGCCTCTATTACACCAGAGACATTTTCATATTTACCGTGACCGTAAGGATGCTCTTCGTCTGCTGGTTTAGATGATATTTTAACTGACAAGAATGCTATAACAGATGCTAGTAAATCCATTGTTGAATGAATTGTTTCAGAAATAATACTAACAGAACCACTTATAAGTCCTACGACCAATTTTAATAGTATTAAAGTTGTATTAGAATATATAGATAATCGTGCAACTTTAATTTTATCATTCATAAAAAAACCTCCATATATAAAATGTAAATAGTTTATATAGTAGGAAAGTATCGATTAAAATAAGTAAGTAAATTAAGAATAAATGTATTTTTGATTATAAAATAATATATTTATTTTATCCCATTTTTTTTAATATATTCTATGTTGGTATCAAAGGCATTTAAATTCTTTTTCATTCAATAAAATCTCTACTATTATATTAAGCTAAACTACTTGATAAGCTTATATTCCTATTAAATATAATAATACAGGATAATTAGTGTATTTAACAATATAAAAACCCTTCTAATATTAAAACAAAGCCAAAATTATATATGGGAAGGGTTTTTAGATTTAATTATAATATAGTATTGATCTATTTCCTTAAAATAAAATAAGATTAAGCTTTACCTGTAAATATTAGGTATAAGAGCAATGCATTTAGTAATATTACCGCAGTAGTTATTAGAACACCTAAAAACCTTACAAAACTCTTATTGGCTAAAATCCCCATTAAATCTTTACGTTTAGCTATAGTTAACATTTGTATTATTGGGAAGGGTAGGATAAAACTAAGTGCTACCTGACTTAAAACAAGAGCATATATTGGATTTATTCCAACTGCAATTATAAGCAATGCTGGCATCATGGTTATAAGTCTTCTAACATTTACAGGTATGCTCAAATTAACAAAACCTTTCATAATTGTTTGCCCAGCCAGGGTTCCAACAACAGAGGATGATAGACCTGATGCAAGTAATGCTATTCCAAAGGAGTCACTTGATAAAGAACCTAATAAAGGTTGTAGTGATTTATGAGCCTGCTCTATTGAATTTACTACCATTCCATTTTTATAAAATACTGCAGCGGATACTACAACCATTGCAGCATTAACAATAAAAGCAATATTCATAGCGATAGCTATATCTATCTTTTCCATTTTTAAATGTATTAATTTGCCTTGAACTGACGAATCAGTACTTCTGTGCTGAACTAACTGAGAATGTAAATATATTACATGAGGCATAACTGTTGCACCAAGCATCCCTACAGCAATTAATACGGCTTGACCATTAGGCAACGTTGGAATTATGGTATGAATACCTACTTGAGTCCAATCTGGTTTAGCAAGAAATAATTCTATTGTATATGCAATACTGATTATGGCGACAAGTATTGATATTATGATTTCAATAGTTTTCTGACCATACTTTTCCATGTAGCAAATTATAAATGTTATTAATCCTGTAAGAAGTCCTGCGTATATCATAGGTATATGAAACAATAAATATAATCCCAATGTTCCACCGAGAAATTCTGCCAAATCTGTTGCCATAGCACCTATTTCAGCAACAATCCAAAATATCCAGTTTACTTTCTTAGAGAATACCTTAGCGCACATTTCAGGGAGATTATGACCTGTGGCTATTCCTAATTTTGCAGACATAGTCTGTAAGAATATAGCCATTAAGTTACTACATAAAATAACCCAAATGAGTGTATAGTTGAATTCTGATCCTCCACTGATATTAGTAGCAAAATTTCCTGGATCAATATATGCTACACTAACAACAAATGCCGGTCCTAAAAATTTTAGTAATTGTTTTAATTTATTTGACATTTCCATGCCATTATTTGTTAGTCGTTTCAAAGTAAAAATTTTTTTAGCAGATACATCAATATTTGCTAAACTTTTTTCGTTTTCCATAAAATACATCATCCTTATTACTTAATTCTTTTTGATAGACTTAAAATAGTTATTAAGAGTTAATTTTGTTAGTCTAAACTAAATTTATTTTTTAATATAAACTATGTAGTAGTTAAAAAAAATGATACACTAAAGTAATTTTTTTATTTGTTCAAGCATATAATTTACTTAACAAACTATAGCTTAAAGTAGGTGAAAATATGACTAAAAATAATTTCTATACTTTTAATGAATATATGAAAAAAGAAGATAATTTGCTTACTGCTTCTATGGAGGATTACCTAGAAATGATATATAGATTATCTTTAAATGCAGGATTTACAAGGATTCACGAACTTTCTGATGCACTTAATGTTCAACCACCTTCTGCTACAAAAATGGTACAGAAGTTAGCAGAACTAAAGCTTTTAAAATATGAAAAATATGGGGTTTTAGTACTTGAAGAGTATGGAAAGGTGATTGGAGAGAAACTGCTTAATCGTCATAATGTTATAGAAAGTTTTCTAAGAATACTTGATGTTTCAGAGGCAGAGGTATTAGAAGAAACTGAAAAAATTGAACATACGATAAGTAAGCAAACAACACAATGCTTTCAAGATTTTATACAATTCATTAAGGATAATCCGGAGGTAGTTATTGAGTTTAAAAAGTACAGAAAGACTCTATAGTGATATACATAAATTTCTATTTAATAGTTTTCAAATATGATAAAAATGTTAACATTTGTAACAAATTATATATATAAAATATATTGTTCACTATATAAAATATTTTGTAATATGAAAATTAAATTTGTGCAATTTTGGAGGCTAATAGAATGAATGAAAAAGCTCCTCAACTTGGTAATTGTGTATTTAAACAGAGCGAAAAAAAATAATTTAAGACTCATTTTTAAAAATATGTAAAAAGATTACATCAATAATTATAATAGTAACATGCTAAAAAAAGTCTACACTATTATTGTTTATAAAGACCACGTTGAAGTAATATTCAACGTGGTCTTTAATATTTTAAAGGATTAAGTAAAGAACTGACATCAAGTTATGGTAAAGGCTATAGTAAAGCTAATTTATTTAATATGGTCAAATTTTAATCATCCTGACTGTTTTTTATTGAACTATTAACTGGTATAAGCATATTTAATACCAAGTTTACTGCTATCATATCATCAATAAATCCAATGGGAAATATAAAATCAGGTATGAGATCAACTGGTAGAATAAAATAAAGCAAAGCCGCTCCTATTAAAATAAATTCTTTTTTTGTTATATTAATAGAGCAAAATCTTTCATAAAGATTTTTAAGTGTTGATATAAATTGCCCTGTTTGTGATAAAGTTTCTATCTTCTTATTAAAATCTCTATGAATTAAATCTTTTCCTTCTTCTGTTTGTACATATTGCCCATACTTATTTAATTCCTTTTGAATATTATTTTCTAATTCTTTGTTTTTTAACTTATCTGAAAATTTTAATACATCATCTGTATTAAAATAATCATTTTCAATAATTTTATCAACTGTATTGGTTTCTTCTGTACAACTTTCTTTTATGTCAATATCTGCTGCTTTTAATAGCTCTCCAAGTGATATATTTATTGCTTTTGATATCTTTTTTAAATGATTTATATTTGGTTTTTGTTTGTTATTTGCAATTCTAGATATTGTTGATTTATTAATACCTGTTTCAATACTTAGTCTACCCATAGAAATTTTTTTATCTGAAAGCAACTGTTTTAATAATTTACCAAAGTTTTGTGTCTCTTCCATAACTTAAACCCACCTCCATAAATCCCATCATATAATAATTATTTTTATAATATACTATGAATTAATTATAATTCCGTGAAATATTTTGTTGAATTTATAGCAACATCTTGTTGAATTTATAGCAACATCACAGTAACAAAATGTTGATTTTTTTTATATTATATATCAACATTTAAATTTTATGGAGGTACATGATGAAAAACACAAGCAAAGAAAATTTAATTTCTAAAGAAAATTCTAAATTTAATCAACTTGTGGAAGAACCTAATAAAGGCTTTCGTAAGCGTATGATTCTGTTATGGGCATTAATTGGTCCAGGTGTAGTTGCAGCATTAGCAGATAATGATGCTGGAGGAATAATCTCTTATGCATTAACGGGAACACAATTTGGTATAAGTTTTTTTATTCCTCTAACATTTTGTCTTATTATAATCACATATACAGTACAGGAAATGTCAATGAGACTTGGTGTTGTTGCTCAAGAAGGATACACAAAATTAGTTAGAAAACATTATGGAAAGGGGTGGATGATATATCATATAGTGGCTCTATTAATTGAAAATTTAATTACTCTTTTAACTGAATTTATAGGTATGTCTTGTGGTTTAGTTATATTAGGATTACCATTATGGGTTAGTGTATTAATTAGTTTATTACTTGTATTATCAATAACAATTTTTGCTGGTTACTGGGCAAAAGAACGTCTATCTTTACTAATTGGTATATTTAATATTGGTTTTATAGTGACGGCTTTTATCACTAGACCAAGCTTTGCATCTTTATCTAGTGCATTTTTAAATTTTAGTGTTCCTCATGGAAGTAATAATATAGTTTTTTATGTTATTGCACTTATCGGTAATGCAGTTGCACCTTGGATGATATTCTATCAAAATAGTGCTTATATAGATAAAGGGGTTACATCTAACAATATTCGTTTAGGGCGTTATGACACTCTTATTGGCAGTATATTTCAAGTGTTTATAGCTGCGTGTATTATAATAATTGGTGCTTGTTTATTTAATAAAATTCCAAATCTTGCTGATGCCGGTCCAGCTGAAATTATAAAAGGATTAAATTCAATCTTAGGTTTTACACCTGCGTTAATATTTGCACTTGGGTTATTTAATGCTGGTTTGCTTGCATCGATTACTGTTGGTTTGTCATCTGCATGGAGTGTAGCTGAAGCCTTTGGATGGAAAAAAAGCTTAAATAATAAGGTTACAGAAGCACCTAAATTTTATGCAGTATATTTTATTAGTGTAATTCTAGCGGCTATAGGGGTCTTAATTCCTAATTTACCTTTAAATTTCATTTCAATTGTAGCTCAAATATTAGGAGGTATCTTAATGGCTCCAATATTAATTTTTTTAGCATTTCTAACTTCAAACGAAGAAGTTATGGGTAATTATAAAAATAGTCTTTTTGCTAATATAAGAGCATGGATTACGGTCATACTTCTTATAGGCATAGGTATTATTACAATGGTTAATATTATACTTGGAATAGGATAATACTAGTTATATTTTATTATAAACTTTATTATTGTAACTATAATTCTAATACTACAATAAAAATATAAATTTTATATAATACAAACTTAATATTTTTATATAAGGCACATGAAAGAAAATAATAGACCCAATATACAGGCATACTGGTATATTATTTTTTAATGTGCCTGAAATTTAGATAGATAATATACTCTGTTTGAAAAATTTGTGTGTTAATAATTCATCTGATATAATTTAGTTCATAAACATTTATACATACTCACTTGTTATTTTTTTGAATATGCCTTATAACAAGGATTTTATATAAGTGTTTTTTATTTAGTTGTAAATTTATCAGGAAAATATGGAGTTTTTTAAGTAAAAGGAGGAGATAAGTATGTTTACTAATGAGGAACTTTTAGTAATAGAAGATGCATTAAGAATTGCTGATGAAGAATATATAAAATTAATTGACTTAAATAAGCATAATAAAACTAGATTGGTTGCATATAATAGAAAACAAAAAAAGTTATGGTTAGTTCAAAATAAATTAAAGAAGCTTATACAAGAAAAATAGAATTATGCTTTTATCTTATATAAAAAACTATTCTTAATACTGATGCCTATAGACTGGACACTTAGAAAAAGTGTTTAGTCTGTAGGTGCTTTTTTGTATACATAATTAAGAGTAGAGAGTGGATTAAATGATTGTTATAGCAATTAATATTAAGTTCATTAAGTAAATCTCATATTTACAGAAATGTTTAATAAACAAGGAAAATTCTATGAATTAGAAGAAGGTGTAGTTTACTAAAAAATGTTTGATATATATAATAGTGTTAATGTATAAGAAATTAATTTTAAAATAAGGATCTGTTTTAATATCAACACAGTTTTAAAACATAGCCTAAAATAAATGATAAGGTGTGGAAAAATGGAAGATTTAAATAAAGCAATTAATGAAATAGTGCAACAAGATATTATAAAATTAGTTATTAGTAGTAAGATGAATAAAGACGTTCAATACAATAAGATAACATTTTTATTAAAAGAAAATAATAAAAAACAATATTATCAAATAGAAAAATACACTGATAAGCAGGTGTTTCATGAAAATATTGATACAGATATTTTAGAAGAAAAACTTTTAGAAGTCGTATCATCTAGTTATAAACAAGTTTCGGCTTGGTCAAATACAGCTACATTTGAGTTGAAAATCTCTAAAAAAGGTAAAGTACTTTTTAGCAAGAAAAAAAGTGATAACATAAAACTTGTTAATAAAGGCCATAACAAAGAAAAAAATTATATTCTTAAAGAGGGTATGATTATTGAACCTCTTATAGATTTAGGTGTTTTTACAAAAGAAGGTAAGGTTATTAATTCAAAATATGATAAGTATAAGCAGATAAATAGGTTTATAGAAATTATTGATGATGAAATTAAGAAGAATGATTTTAAGGAACTTACTATTTTAGATTTTGGATGTGGAAAGTCTTATCTAACATTTGTATTGTATTATTACTTTGTAGAAATTAAAAAAATTAATGTAAAAATGATAGGATTAGATCTTAAGGCTGATGTTATTAAAAAATGTAATGATATAGCTAAACGATATAATTATGAAAATTTACATTTTGAACTTGGAGATATAAATGGGTTTAAATATAATAATAAAGTTGATATGGTAATTACACTACATGCATGTGACACAGCTACTGATTATGCTTTATATAATGCAATAAAGTGGAATAGTAAAATGATTTTCTCTGTTCCTTGTTGCCAACATGAATTTAATCACCAAATTAAAAGTGACTCATTATCTATATTAACAAAGTATGGAATAGTGCAGGAGAGGGTTGCCGCACTTATGACAGATTCAGTTAGAGCAAATCTTTTAGAAAGTGTAGGATATAAAACTCAACTTCTAGAATTTATAGATATAGAAAATTCTCCTAAAAATATATTAATTAGGGCATCAAAAGCTAATATATCTAAGGATAAAAAAGAAAAATCTTTATGTGAAGTTAATAATTTAATAAATCAATTTAATTTTAATCCAACATTATTTAATTTATTAAAAGAAGATAATTTAATTTAGGCATCTGAAAAAGTAATATATGTCTTTAGAAAAGAATTTAGTCATATAAAAGAAAATAACTAATAGAAGCTTAAGTTTATGAAAGAATTATATTAAAAGATATATAGATTTGGATATTTCATAACTAAAATATCCGAATCTGTAGAAAATTTAAAAAAATGATGTAGTTTCAGTAAATAAAATCGACAATTAAAAAGAAGTGATTATTATGAATATCTAATTATGTACTAAACGTAATAGTAAATAATTAGATATTCATAATAAAAAAACTTTAAATTATGTTTAAGTAAGGGGTAGAGATTATGAATAATAATATATTACTAGAATCAGGTACTGGAGAATTAGAAATAATTGATTTTATTGTTAATGATACTCATTATGCAATTAATGTAGTAAAGGTTAAAGAAATAATAGAAATGCCGACTAATAGTTTGACCAAGTTACCAGATCCTAAACCAGAAATAGCTGGGCTTATACTGTGTAGAGAAGAAATTCTTACTTTAATTAATTTGAAATATATTATAACAAAGCAAACAACACAAAACATGGGTTCTAAAGTTATAGTTTGTGAATTTAATAAAGTTAAAGTTGCGTTTAATATTGATGATGTAGTAGGAGTTCATCGTATTAAGTGGAATGAGATAAGAAAACCTGATGATTTATCAGAAAATTCACTAGCTGTTGGGAATATACTTTTAAATGGTAAGGTAATAATTATGCTTGATTTCGAAAAGATAGTTACAGATATTTGTCCTAGTTCTGGAATAAGTGAGGATAAACTAGTAAAAGTAGAATATAAAGACAGATCAGATGTGAAATTAGTTTTAGCTGATGATTCTGCTTTAATTAGAAAACTTTTAAAAAACACCCTTACAAAAGCTGGTTTTAAAGATTTAAGAGTTTTTGATGATGGTAAACAGACATTAGATTTTCTTAAAGGATTAGCAGAAGAAAAAGGAGCAGATTTTACTCAGGATGCACAAATTCTTATTACTGATATAGAAATGCCACAAATGGATGGACTAACACTTACGAGAAAAATTAAAGAAGATGAAATTTTAAAAGAGTTACCAGTGGTAATATTTTCATCATTAATTACTGATACATTAAAACATAAAGGAGAATCAGTTAAAGCTGATGCACAATTAAGTAAGCCTGAAATAAAAGAACTTGTTGACGTTATAGACAAGCTATTGAATGTGTAATGTAGGTTTACAGATAAATTTTTCTAAGAATTAAAAGAAGAAGGATATGTTTATTTTCGAACAAATTACAAAGCAGTATCCAGATGAACTTAAGTACGCTAAACTAATTCAAGAATATGTAAGAAAAACATTGGACAAAGAGATTTCATATGAGAAACTTCTTTATTTAACTATACATATGGTACGCATTGTACAAAAATAATAAAAAATTTAAACACTCAAGATATTTAATATCTTGAGTGTTTTGTAATATAATTCAAAGACACAAATAGATGATGAAATAGTTAGATAGATAATATAGTGATATTTATTTTAAATCCATATGAATAAAGTTTTTTAGAACATATACATTATCAAATAATATGAAATACATGAAAAAAGTTGAATAGATGGGTTAAATTATATATAATATTAATTTGTTTTTATAGTTGACAACTTAATATCATGTGCATATAATAAAAAAGAATTAGAATATAAAACTAAATAGTTTTCGGTAGGTGAGGTTACCTTAGGGATACGGATTGTTACCGCGGAGTAGTGGAGACACTATGAGAAGGTTAGCAGAGTACGTCGATTCAAGGCGTATTTTAATACAATTTCATTGCCCTAAGAAGCTGAAGCTTGAACGAGCATTAATAGATGTAAGAATTAGTGTATATTAATAGAATGTAAAAATTAGTATATATTAACATAGAGTATAATTGATGTATGCTTTTATTGTCCTCGTTCAGCTTAAATTGAACGAGGACTTTTAATTTTAAAAAATAAGAGAGGTGAATATAAGTGGACGCGGGAAGTAGTAGGTGCATGAGAGCAGATTACATTGACCAGATAAGATTATATTTTTATAAAAAGTCACAAACAATATACTTAAATGAAGAAATGTATATAGAAAAATTTCTACATTTAGTGCTACCGTCAAGACTTGTTTATGATGCCTAAAAATATAAAATTTTACTGTGTTTAAGGATGTAACCTGTTTACTATATGTGATTTATGGTAAATAGGTTATTCTTTTGTTTCTATTCTCATGCACTCATTAAATGATTTAAATTATGAGGAGGGAATAGAAATGAAATTTTTATTTAACAAAAAAAATAGTGAAAAATCAATTTTAGAAAGACACATCAAAAGAAGAGAAATGATAAATAAATTGCTAGATGCTTCAGCAATTAAAATAGATGATGTATTAAAAGAATATAAAACAACTTATGAAGGAATAACAAACAATGAAGCTAAAATTAGAATTGAAGAGTATGGAGAGAATGAGATAAACTATGGTGATGAGGATGTTTGGTATAAGAGATTTATCAAAGCATTTATCAATCCATTTACAGTTGTACTTTTTTTGCTTGCAATAGTTTCATTTGTTACAGATTATGTTATTGCATTGCCAGAAGATAGGAAGTTAACTACAGTAATAATCATATGTACAATGGTTACAATAAGTGGAATACTAAAATTTGTACAAGAAGGTAAATCAAACAATGCAGGAAAAAAGCTTAAAGCTATGATAAAGACAACAATAGCTGTAATTCGTGAAGGCATTGAAGAAGAAAGAGATATTGATAATATTGTACCAGGAGATATTATAAAATTAACAGCTGGTGATATGATTCCCGCAGATATTAGAATAATTCATGCAAAAGATTTATTTATAAGCCAAGCATCTATGACAGGAGAATCAGAACCAGTCGAAAAATTTGCAAAATTATCAAATGAAACAAGAAAATCAAAAAATATTGATTGTTTTGAACTTGAAAATTTAGCTTTTATGGGTACTAATGTTATTAGTGGGACAGCATTAGCTTTGGTTATAAATACAGGAAATGATACTTTTCTAGGAAGTATTTCAAACACATTAACTGAAAAAAGAGAATTAACAAGTTTTGATAAAGGTGTTAATTCAATAAGTAAATTATTAATTAAGTTTATGACAATAATGGTACCTATTGTATTTGTTATTAATGGTATAACTAAGGGTGATTGGATTCAAGCTTTTTTATTTGGAATTTCAATTGCTGTAGGATTAACTCCAGAAATGCTTCCTATGATAGTTACTACAAATCTTGCAAAAGGTGCACTATCTATGTCTAAAAGCAAAACAATAGTTAAGAATTTAAATTCTATACAAAATTTTGGAGCTATAGATGTCTTATGTACAGATAAAACAGGAACTCTTACAGAAGATAAGATTATTTTAGAAAGATATCTTGATATTCACGGTAATGAAGATTTAAGAGTACTCCGTCATGGCTATTTAGTAAGCTATTTTCAAACAGGTCTTAAAAATTTACTTGATGTTGCAATACTTGAACATGGACAAAAAGAAGGCTTTGTAAATTATAAGGAAGTATATGAAAAGATAGATGAAATACCATTTGATTTTACTCGCCGTAGAATGTCAGTAGTGTTAAAAGATAATAAGAGAAAAACACAACTTATTACCAAAGGTGCAGTTGAAGAGATGTTAGATATATGTACTTTTGCAGAATATAAAGGAAGTGTTGTTGAACTTACAAATAACATTAAGAATGAAATTCTAAGTACAGTTAATGATTTAAATGAAAAGGGCATGAGAGTTATAGCAGTAGCACAAAAAACAAATCCTTCACCAGAAAAAGCATTTTCAGTTAGGGATGAAGCAGATATGGTTCTTATGGGTTATATGGGTTTTCTAGATCCACCAAAGGAATCTTCTAAAGAAGCAATAAAAGCATTAAATGAATATGGAGTAGATGTAAAAGTTCTTACAGGAGATAATGAAAAAGTAACTAAGTATGTATGCAATAAAGTAGGCGTAAATATAAAGAATATACTTCTTGGTTCAGAAATAGAAAGCATGAGTGATGAAAAACTAAAAGTTGCAGTAGAAGAAACAAATATTTTTGCAAAGTTATCACCACAACAAAAAGAAAGAGTAGTTTCTTTATTGAAAAAAAATGGACACGTTGTAGGTTTCATGGGAGATGGAATTAATGATGCTCCAGCAATGAAAAAAGCTGATATTGGTATTTCAGTTGATACAGCTGTGGATATTGCAAAGGAATCAGCAGATATTATCTTATTAGAGAAAGATTTAATGGTACTTGAAAAAGGAATAATTGAAGGCCGAAAAATATTTGCTAATATTATTAAATATATTAAAATGACAGCAAGCTCTAATTTTGGAAATATGTTTAGTGTTTTAGTAGCAAGTGCATTACTTCCATTTTTACCAATGCTACCAGTACAATTGTTAGTATTAAATTTAATTTATGATATGTCTTGTATATCAATTCCATGGGATAATGTAGATACAGAATTTCTTAAATCTCCTCGTACCTGGAATTCATCATCAATTGGAAAATTCATGTTATGGATTGGACCAACTAGTTCAATATTTGATATTACCACATATCTATTAATGTATTTTGTTATAGGCCCAATTGTTTGCGGTGGAAACTATGGTGCTCCAGGGGTTGATAATACATTATTTATGATGGTATTTAATGCAGGATGGTTTGTAGAATCTTTATGGTCACAAACACTAGTTATTCATATGATTAGAACTCCTAAAATACCATTTATTCAAAGTAGAGCATCATTACCAATAGTTATATTAACAACTATTTCAATTGTAATAGGTACAGTTATACCATATACAAAATTCGGAAGATGTTTGGGTATGTATCCTATGCCAGCAGTATATTTCTTGTTTTTATTAGTTACTATTTTGGGATATATGGTTTTAGTTACAATGCTTAAAAAACTATATGTAAGAAAATACGGAGATTTGTTATAAGGTCTATCTAAAGAATAATATAATATATCAAGAAAAGGCTGTCTTAAAATGATTTTTAAATCAATTTAAGACAGCCTTTTCTATGTGATTTAGATTAGGAATATTTATAAATCATCTACATCTTGTTCTTCACCATACCTAACAGTTCCTTCAGAACTAAAACTATCTTTTGGATATTTTTCAATAAAGTATCCATCATTAGGTTCTTTTGAAGGCTTAGCATATCCGGTAGAAGATTCTAATTGATTATTTGTTGAATTTTTAATACTTTTCATTTTAAACATAATAAACTTTCTCCTTTACATCAGAATAAGGTACATGAAAAAAATAATATACCAAAGATGCATCGTATATTTTGTATCAGACAAGGAGGTAAGTTATGCTTATAGCTTATCTATTAGTATAACTTACAGATGCAATATGACACATAATAGACAAGCGTACTGGTCTATTATTTTTTTGAATATGCCTAATTTTAGTATTACCAATTATTTTAATAATATGATTTTAACCATTAAATAGGATTAATATTCGTTTTAGAGTTCTTAAAGTAAATTTCACCGTCCGTGAGCTTTATATAATAATATCAACACGGTTTTAAAACAAAGCCTATTTTTTATGTTCTTAAGGCATATTAAAATAAATAACAAGTCAGTATGCTAGTCTATTTTGTGTCATACTGCGTCAATAAAATCAGCCCATAGCTTGCTATGCGTTAATTTTATTTCCTTTAATATGCCTAAAGTTAATTATAATTAGTATAAATTTATTATATTGACAATATTTAAAGGTGGGTGTATTATAATTAAAATATTAGAAAAATAAATTCTATGAAGAGAAAAAGTAAGTAGTAATTACTGTTCTACAGAAAGTTGGTAGTTGATGAAAGCCAACGTTCAGAGTACTAACTGAAAATCATCTCGGAGAAGTGAAGCAGAAATTATATTAAAGTAAGCTTCAACGGAGTTTCACCGTTAAAAGAAAAACGTATTATTTAGTACGTAGCTAAGTGCTATAAGATGAATTAAAATTATGTTTTTATCATTTTATAGAATCAGGGTGGTATCGCGATTAAACCTCGTCCCTTTCATTAGGGACGGGGTATTTTTATATTTAGTTATAGGGAAAAATTAACAATTAAGTATAAGATGTATACTTTGTGCTAGAAGATAAGATGTAATTCACTGATAGTGATGCTATTAGTAAATACATAGACAAAAGTATGGTGCAAAAATTGATTAGTTATTTTTTGAAACTACTTTAAGGGGGAATTTATATGGATATTGAAGGTGACATTAGTGATAAGTAAATAATTTATAAGAACATATTAGGCACATGAAAGAATAGCTTAATATTTAACTAGAAAATAGGGGGATTTTAAAATGAATAATTTATCAAAGAAAAATTTAGGACTTATAAGCTTAATGCTTTTTTCATTATTTTTTGGAGCAGGAAATTTAATATTTCCACCATTTCTTGCACAATCAGCAGGAAGTGCTACTTGGGTAGCAATGGCAGGATTTTTTATAACAGCAGTGGGGTTCCCTGTATTAGGAGTAATTGCAGTTGCTAAATCTGGTGGGCTAAAAGCATTAGCCAATAGAGTAAATCCGATTTTTGCATCTATATTTACAGTTTTAATATATTTATCAATAGGACCATGCCTTGGAATTCCAAGAGCAGGAAGTCTTCCTTTTGAAATGGCAGTAGCACCATTTTTACCAGAAGGAATGATTTCAGTTACTTTAGCAAGACTTATATATACTTTAATATTTTTTTCTTTAGCTTATTGGATCTGTTTAACACCATCTAAGTTAGTAGACCGTATGGGGAAATTTTTAACACCAACTTTATTAACTTTAATTTCATGTGTTTTTCTAGCAAGTGTTCTAAAACCATTAGGTGGATATGGAGTAGCTAGTGGAGAATATGTAATATCACCTTTAGTTAAAGGTTTCTTGGATGGATATTTAACTATGGACACTATTGCAGCATTAAATTTTGGAATAGTAATTTCATTAGCAATAAAATCTAAAGGTGTTAAAGAAGAAAAATACGTTGTCTCAAATTCAATAAAGGCTGGATTAATTGCGGGTGGATTATTAATAATAATTTATTCTATGCTTGCTCATTTAGGAGCAACTTCTGGAGGAAAATTTGGAGCTACTGAAAATGGAGCTCAAACTCTTACAAATGTAATGACTTATATATTTGGACAACCAGGTGTTATATTACTTGCAGCAATTTTCACAGTTGCTTGTTTAACTACTTGTGTTGGACTTATAACTTCTTGTAGTGAATATTTTAGAACATTAAATTCAAAAGTATCTTATAAAGCATGGGTTAGAATTCTTTCTGTTTCAAGTATGGTACTTGCTAATATGGGATTAACAAAGATTCTTTCAGTATCAGTTCCAGTGTTAAATGCTATTTATCCAATAGCTATAATGCTTATAGTACTTGCAATGACAAATAATCTTTTTGGCGGAAGTTCAGTGGTATATTCTTTTACAATATTATTTACTTCAGTAGTAAGTATAGTAGATGCACTAAATCAAGCTGGAATAAGTATAAGCTTTATGGTAAATGCATTTTCTAAATTACCACTTTATTCGCAAGGACTTGGTTGGATAGTGCCAGCAATATTAGGAGCTTGTATCGGAATTTCATATAAGTTTATCAAAGAGCATTTTACAAAAAAACTAGTGACTGAAGGGTTTTAATATAAAAACGCGGATATGAACTTGTTATTAATGATATAATAAAAAATAGAATTATAAGCATACGTTAATAAGTTTAGCGTATGCTTTGCTTTTTACAGGAGGATAAGGTGTTTATATGGAAGATGTAATTAATAAATTAAAAGAAAATCAATTTTTTAATGGACTTGAAAGTCAAGATATAAGAAATGTTATTTCTAATATTAGGTATTCTTTAAAATGTTATGAAAAAGGTGAAGTTATTGCATCAGAAGAAGAAGAGTGTAATAGTTTAGGAATTATATTAGATGGTATAGTTGAGATTCAAAAAATATATTCAAGTGGAAAATGCATTGTCCTAAAGAGATTAGCTAATAATGATGTTTTTGGTGAAGCATTAGTTTTTTCAAACAAAAGTACTTATCCATCAACTGTTATGGCTTTTAATAATTGTAAAATTATATATATAAAGAAAGAAGATATTATTAAGTTATGCTTAAAAGAAGAAAAAATATTAGAAAATTTTATGGCTTTATTAAGTAATAAAGTATTAATGTTAAATTCAAAGATAAAAAATATATCATTTAAAAGTGTTAAACATAAAGTTATCAACTTTATATTAGAACAGATGAAAGAGCAAGAAAGTGAAGTAATTAATTTAAAAGAGAGTAAAGAAGAAATTTCATCTATTCTTGGAATTCCAAGACCATCTTTATCAAGAGAATTAATGAGTCTTAGGGATATGAATTACATTGAATTTAATAGGAATACAATTAAAATTTTAAATATTGAACAATTAGAAGAAGAATTGTTTGATTAGGGATATGAAAGAAAAGTATATATGCTTAGAGCAAGGCTATTGATTAAACAATAGCCTTGTATTGATTTAAGGCATATGAAAGAAAATATCAAGTCAAAGATGCCCAAACTAAACAATAATTAACCGTATCTCTAAATTTTTAATACGATCAATCCACTCTTTTGAAATCCCATTATCTGTAATAATGACATCAAATTCATTTAAATCAGCAAAGTATGAAGATTTTACTATTCCAAATTTTTGAGAATCTACTAATAGTATTTTTTCTACAGAAGAACCTATAATAGCACGTTTAGTTGGTACTTCATAGTTATTAGAGCAGGTAACCCCTAATTGCTCATGAATACCTGCAGCTGAAACAAACACTTTTGTTGCTCGGGTATTTTCAATTAGAGAAATTCCTTCAGAACTTTCAAACATTTGTGTGTTGGGATGAAAATATCCACCAGCAAAAATTAATTTAATATTATCTTTTCCTTTTAAAGCCATTAAAATATTAGTATTGTAAAATAATGCAGTTAGGTTCATATCATTACTAATATTTTGAGCGAGTTTTTCTGTAGTTGTTCCAGTATCAATAATAATAATATCATCAGTTTGTATTAAAGTTTCAGCCACTTTTCCTATTTTACATTTTTCACCTTCTTGTATTACAACTTCATTTGTAATATCGTAAAAATTATCTAATTTTTGAATACTATTTAGTGGATTATAAATTGTAGCTCCATATACATTGTTTACAATATTATTTGACTTTAAAACATTTAAATCTCTTCTAATTGTCATTTCAGATACGCCTAATGTAGAGGCTAGTTCTTTGATAGAAGCACCATTTTTTTCTTTTAATATTTCTATAATCTTATTTGTTCGTTCTAATTTTTTGCTCATTTTGCCCCCGTTTTTTTTGTATTATTAACAATTTTAATTATTATTTAATCATAAAAAACGATGTAAATAAAATTTAATTATTTGTTTATATTTTAACATTTTTCGTGCAAAATACAAATAAATAATAAAACTCATTTATATTTATAAGAAAAAACCTTTAAATAATAATATAATCAAAATAAATGTTATAGTTAGAACAAAAAAAGTTGACAATGTAACATTTTGAAATTAGAATATAACTATGAAAATTAACAATATGAAAATAAAGTATATAATAAGGAAAAGAGATGTACTTTATTTTCATAAAGAACTTTTATTTTGCCAGCGAGATAGATAAAGGTTCTTTAATAAAAGATTGTTTTTAGCGCTGGAGAAATGGAGTTATTTATGACAAATTCAGAAATTTTAAAACATGTTGATCACACTTTATTAAAGGCATTTGCAACATGGGATGATATTCAAAAGATATGTGAAGATGCTATTGAATATGAAACTGCTTCTGTATGTATTCCATCTTGTTATATTTCCCGTATTCATGAAAAATATGGAGATAAAATTAACATTTGTACTGTTGTAGGTTTTCCTCTTGGCTATAGTGAAACAGTAGCAAAGTTGGCAGAAACAAAAAAAGCACTAGAAGATGGTGCAAATGAAATTGATATGGTAATTAATATTACAGATGTGAAAAATGGATTATATGAAAAAGTAACTGAAGAAATTGCAACTTTAAAAGAAGCAGTTGGAGATAAAATATTAAAGGTTATTATTGAAACCTGTTATTTGACAGAAGATGAAAAGATTGAAATGTGTAAGGCAGTAACAAAAGCTGGAGCAGATTTCATTAAAACATCTACTGGTTTTGGTACAGGTGGTGCAACTATTGAAGACGTAAAGCTATTTAAAAAATATATTGGTAAAAACGTAAAAATTAAGGCTGCCGGTGGTGTTAAAAGTGTTGCAGATCTTGAAATGTTCATAAAAGAAGGCTGTGAAAGAATTGGTACTAGTTCAGCAATTAATATGATAAAAGGAAAAGAAACATTAGGCTATTAAAATCAAATTTAAATGTTGGAAAAGTATATTAGGATAAATGATTAATTAAAAAATAGTTTGTAACTTATGTTACAGACTATTTTTTTGATTGAATATAAAATAAGTACATAAGGTATATGAAAGATATTAATTAATGTAACTAAATTAAATTGAGAAGGAGATTTAAATATGGATAATAAAATGTTTTGTTTTCAATGTCAAGAAGCTGCAGGTTGTACAGGCTGTACTATAAGAGGTGTATGTGGAAAAACACCAGAACTTGCAAAGCTTCAAGATTTATTAATATATACAACTAGAGGATTATCAGAAGTGGCAACAAAGGTTAGAGAAGAAGGTATAATAGTATCTAAAATTGTAAATACAACTGTAACAATGAACCTTTTTACTACTATAACTAATGCTAATTTTGATAATTCAGTATTTTATGCTAAGGTGAGAGAAACTTTAGACATAAAAGAAGAATTATTAGAAAAATTAACCCATAAAGAAACTTTAAGTTCAGCTGCCTTATGGAATACAAAAAGTGAAGATGAGATGAATAAAAAAGCTTCAATGGTAGGAGTCTTATCTACGGAGAATGAAGATGTTAGAAGTTTAAGAGAACTTATTACTTACGGATTAAAAGGACTGTCTGCATATGTAAAACATGCAAATGCTTTAGGTTATGAAGATGAGGAAATATGTGCTTTTATGCAAAAAGCATTAGCATTAACTGCTGATAATAATGTATCTGTAGATGAATATATAGCCTTAACTTTAGAAATAGGTAAAGTTGGAGTTGATGGAATGGCTTTATTAGATAAAGCAAATACAGAAAGTTATGGACATCCAGAAGCAACTAAAGTTAATATTGGGGTAAGCAATAAGCCTGGAATCTTAGTATCAGGTCATGACTTAAAAGATCTTGAACAATTACTAATTCAAACAGAAGGTACAGGAGTAGATATTTATACTCACTCTGAAATGTTACCAGCTCACTATTATCCAGCTTTTAAAAAGTATTCACATTTTATAGGTAACTATGGTAATGCATGGTGGAAACAAACTGAGGAATTTGAAAGTTTTAATGGACCAATACTTATGACAACTAACTGTATAGTTACACCAAAAGATAGCTATAAGAACAGAATGTATACTACAGGAGCAGCTGGATTTGAAGGATGTACTCATATTGTAGCTGACAAAACAGGAAATAAAGATTTTACAGTAATAATTGAACAAGCTAAAAAGTGCTTAGCTCCTATTCAAATAGAAGAGGGAGAAATCATAGGAGGATTTGCTCATAACCAAGTACTTGCACTAGCAGATAAGATAGTTGAAGCAGTAAAAACTGGAGCTATAAAGAAATTCTTTGTTATGGCAGGATGTGATGGTAGATCTAAAAAGAGAGAGTATTATACAGATTTTGCAAAAGCTCTTCCAAGTGATACTGTTATATTAACAGCAGGTTGTGCAAAATATAAGTATAACAAGTTAAAATTAGGGGATATAGGTGGAATACCTAGAGTATTAGATGCAGGTCAATGTAATGATTCTTATTCTTTAGCATTAATTGCATTAAAGCTTAAAGAAGTATTTGAACTTGAAGATATAAATGAATTGCCAATAGCATTCAATATTGCATGGTATGAACAAAAAGCAGTAATAGTTCTTTTATCTCTATTACATTTAGGAGTAAAGAATATTCATTTAGGACCAACATTACCAGCATTTCTTTCACCAAATGTAGTTAATGTTTTAGTAGAGAACTTTGGAATAGGCGGAATTACAAATGTTGAGGATGATATAAAAATGTTCTTAGACTAATAAGATATTTTAAATAGACTAATGTTTTAAGTGAATGTTGATATTGTAATATGAAGCTCATATTATAATATCAACATTCACTTAAAACATAACCTTTAAAGAAAATAATAAGTCCAGTATTTTTAATATGAAAAATACTGGATTATTTGTTTTATCTATAAATAAAATTTTTGGGAATTATAAAGAATTTGAATATCCTTAAAAATTATTTTTATAGATAGATTGAAATTAAATAGTTGATATATTTTTGTTATTAAAATAGACTTAGAGAAGTGTAATTACAAATTAAGGCACATTCAAAAAAATAATAGATCAGTATGCTTGTTTATTATTTTCTTTCACGTGCCTAATTAATAAAAAGTGAGGTGAGTTTAGATGAATAAAGATTATATTAATGCAATGGACGCAGCAAATGAATATGGATTATATTTAAAGGTAGTTACTTCTGTAAAATCTTTTGATACATATAATAGCTTTTTTAATATTTTTGATCAACAAGATGAACCTTGTAGGAGAATAGTTATGTTAACAAGAGACAAGCAATTAGAAGAAGTTTATGATGAAAACCCTACTGAAGATGTAGATTCAAACAAAATGATAGATGATAATATATGGATTAAAAGTTTTTCTTTACTTATAAATCCTAATAAGATTGAATTAGGGGATATAGTTGTATCAAAAATTTTAGTAGAAGAACTATGTAATAAATAGAATATGCTTTAGGCATATTCTATTTATACATCGTATTTTTCATTTATTTTCATATGCCTTATGTAATTTTCCTACTATATATTTATATATAAATCTTATTTGTAATTTAGTTAACATAATTAGAAAAATATGGTAAAATATATATAGAAATATAATAGGTATAATTAAGGGAGTGGGATTATGAAGAAAACAAGTTTTTTTAAGAAAAATGATGCTGAAGTAGAGACTTCACAAATGTTTGAGCAAACAAATGAAAAAGGAGAATATAGAGGAGACAATTCTAAAAAAAAGAATCTATCAATAATTGATAAAAATATAATTAAGTATGTTATTGATCAATTTCCTTCTATGTCTGTTGAAATCAGAAGTTCTTTAACTAATTTAGCTAATACTTTAGAAAATACTATAGATTATATTGAAGATAAGTCAAGCTATGCAGTTAAAACTGAAAGAGATTTTGAACTTAGTGAATCACATAGAAATACATCTATAGCAATATATGATATTGTTCAAAGTATAGATAAATATGTAAAATGGATGGAAGAAGAGTATGAAGAAGCTATTAATAATAATGAGATAAGTATAAAGAATAGTGAATTAAAGACCAATGAGACAAATATTGAATTACAAAGTCAACATATAAACAGTGACATAGATATTGAAGGTGGAATAGAGATATATAAGGATTTTTCATTAAAAGAACCTAAGGCATTTAAATTAGATGATAATATAATAGAGGTAGAAAATTGGGATGATTTACTTGTAAAAACAGCAGAAGTATTAACAAAGAAATATAAGAAAAATAAGAATAGTGATAAAGTTGTAAATACAGATATAAAAATTTTAGAGAAAAAATCTAATGAGAATACATTAAGAAATACAGTGATAGAAATGCTTAATGAATATAAAATAAGTCTTAACGATTTTAAGCTTATTGTTCAAGATAAGTAACAAATGTAAAATAATAGAGAGCATAAGTGTTAATTTGATTTATATTAATGGGTTGACTAGAAATGATCTAGAGATCATTTCTAGTTGGCTTTTTTTATTGGATTAATAGCATAGTGGTAATTAAACCAAATAATAATAAGAACAATTTTCCTAATTATATATATTTTAATTAATATGTTTAATTTTGATAGATGGGAAGTGTAAATAAAATAAATTTTTTATCGTTTTTTGACAAAGTAAATCACATAATGTAAAATACTTTTTAGGCTTGTACGAATAATGGCTTATTTTAAGAAATAATTAAATAAATAGTTGTAGCAAAATATGAAAAAAAGGATGGAAAAAATATGGATAAAAAAATATGGATAAAAAAACTGATTTTATTTTTCTTTGGGATGGCAATAATTCAGTTTGGAGTAGCATTATCTTTAGTAACCAATATTGGTACTGATTCATTTACAGTTTTTACCCAAGGCTTATCTAAAGTATTAGGAAGTACTCCAGGAATAGCCAATATGGTTATATTATTTGTATTAACTTGTATAATACTTTTAGCAGATAGAAAACGTATAAAGCTTGGAACATTTATTTGTCTTATTGGAGTAGGGCCAGTGATTGATTTTGCAATGTGGATATTTTCAAGCTTACCAATAGATTCTTGTAATATATTTATAAAGGCATTATTAATTGTTTTGGTGAATTTTATTATAGCAATTGGTTTTTCAATACTTTCAGCAACAGATCTAGGTGTTGCGCCTAATGATATTGTGCCATTTATAATACAAAATAAAACAAAATTCCAATATAGTTGGATTCGTATGGCATTAGACGCTACATACTTAGTTGTAGGATATTTGTTAGGTGGAAAAGTATGGATTGGAACAATAATATGTATGTTAACAATAGGACCATTTATTCAATTATTACTTCCTTATGGAGAGAAGTTTGTAGATATTATATTAGAAAAAAAAGAGCTAATTAATACTGAAGCTTAATTTATTTTTTTATTAAAAAAGTTGATGTAAAATGATTTAGGCATATATAAAGAAAATAACGAGTCAAAGATGTAATGTATATTTTGTGTCAGGCAAGGAAGGATGTTCACTTAATAATTTATCTATTAGGTGAACATCCTGACGTAGTATGGTCAGAATATATTAGACACATTGACTTGTTATTTTTTTGAGTATGTCTTATATATAATTTGAGTCAGCTTTTTTTAGATACCTAAATTAATAATATCAATGTGGTTTTAAAACAGAGCCAAATTTATAATAAATAATGGATTTTAAAAAAAATACCTAAATAAGAATTATTGTAAAATATCACAAATTTCAACTTAATAATGTAAATAGACATTTTTTTATTGAAAAATATGTAAATAGAGTTTATAATACAAGAGTGCACTACAAAAAAATAGTAGAAATGGTAAAAAAGATATGATTAGAGATATTTTGAAAAGATTCGTAAAAAATATATCAGATGCTAATGGATATAGTAAAGATCAACAAGAACAAATTGAATATACAGTTATAATGTTATCTTTTGAAATAATAAAATTAGTTTCGATTATATTAATATTTTCAATGTTTGGATATTTTAAAGAAAGTATTCTTGTTATTGCCGTTATGTCAATGACAAAGCCTTTTATAGGTGGATATCATGAATATACTCAAATAAGATGTTTTATAGCTTCATTGCTAATAACAGCTGGAGTCATAGAATTAAGTTTAAATTCAAAACTTAGTTTTATAAGCAACTGTATTTTAATTTTTATTAGTTTGTTTTGTATGTGGAATACAGCTCCAGTAATAAATAAAAAAATGCCAATTACGCGTCCTCAAATTATAAAAAAAAATAGGATATTAGGAATTAGTATTACTACAGTCTTTGCAGTAATTTCAATACTTTTATATAAGTATAGTTATTTTTATGAAATTATAACATGGACAATCCTGTTTCAAGCAATATTAATGTTTAATAAGAGGGAAACTTAAAGTAGTAATATTAAGATTCAACACTTAAACAATTTAAGTGAGTTTTATACTTATAAAAATCAAAATAAGTTTGAAAATTATTAAGGAGTGAATAAATTATGAAAATGAAAGAATATATTGGAAGATTTTTAATGATGTTATCTAATGCTATGATTACAGCAAGTCCAGCTTCACTAGCTGGAGTAGGTGTTGAAGAAATGCCTGAATCAATGAAAAAGTTTAGATAAAACATTTTCAACAGACAAAGGAGGACGCAAATTGGTAATATCTATAGTAGAGATGATAAATACAATTATTCAATCAATCATGTGCGTAAGTATACCAAATTATTGTATAAATAATGAATATAAGCATAGTAAAAAAGAATTGTCAGTTATTACATTTATAATATTTTTATTTATGGAATTTATAACAAAACAGTTTGGAAACTTATCAATATGTGTATTTATTACTCATATAACAGTTGCTATTATAATAGGTATATTTTATAGAAAAAATTTAATATATGCATTAACTGCTTATACATTAATTTATTTTTTTATAGTAATGGATGTTATGATATTTGGAATCTTAATTTTTGGATATTTTAAATTTTTAGTTTCAGCAGAATATTTAGATGTTTTAACGATTGGTATTGTATATATGCCACAATTTATAATGGAATTTTTATGTATTATGTTTAAAGATGAAATTTTTAAATTATATAAACTTATAATTAATAAAAAGTATTCAATTATTATATTAATTATAATAAGTTTTTTATTAGATTTTATAGGAGCCTTTTATTTAATATTAAGCAATGTAGAGGACAATATCTTATTTGAAAATATTATTGTAATAAGTGGCATAATATTTACCATAATTACTACAATGTATTTTGTTAATATAGCTAGAAATTCAAACAAAATTTTAGCTTTAAATAGAGTTTTGGATACTAGGAATAGTGAATTGAGAAAAATTCAAAATGAGTATGGAAAGCAAATTTCTTATATGTATGATCTTTATTCAATGAAAAGAATTGATAAAATTGGAGAAAAATTAAAAGAAATAATAAATGAAAGTAATCCTAACAAGGAAAATAATTCTAATAGTGAAGTTGATATAAATGATAATTGTGACACAAATACTTTAATAAATAGTATAGTAAAAAAAATATCAGAAAAAGAAATTAATGTTATTGTAGATGATGAAGGTAATTTAGATAAAATCGAAATGTCAGAAATGGAGTTATATAGAATAATATCTAACATTGTAAACAATGCAGTTAAAGCTATGAATGGAATCGGAATTATAATTATTAAAACGTATAATTTAAATAAAAATTTAGTAATTAATATAGAAAATAATGGTCCTAAAATTGAAGAAAAAAATATACACAAAATTTTCGATGCAGGATTTACTACTAAAGATAATATAGATAAAAATCATGGATACGGTTTAAATATTGTTAAAGAATTAGTTGATAAATACAATGGAAGTGTGAATGTAAAAAGCACAGAGGAATCTACAAAATTTGAAGTGAAAATCCCTTTATACTAATTAACTATTTAATTAAAAAATCTTTAAAAAAACAGGTATTGATATATTTAATATCAGTATCTGTTTTTTTATAAAAAAGAATTTAAGTTATATTATTTTTTAAATAAGTAGTATAATAAAAATATGATTAAAAAACATGAAAATTTTAACAAAAATAAATTAGTTATAAGTAGGAGGATGGATTAATGCTTGTAAGAATAGCAAGTGTTATTAATATGATTTTGCAATCTACTGTAATTCTAATTATAACAAACAGCTGTATTAGACAAGAATATAAAAAGAAAAATATAGAATTAATAGGGATTGTTTTTATACTGTTACTAGCTTCAGAATTTTTAAAGAAGTATATCATTGATACAATGATGGTTATTTTTTATATTCATATAATGTGTTTAATTATTTTGGGTATATTTTATAAAAAAGATATAGTTAGAGCTACAATTTCCTACATAATAATATATTTGCTAATGGGAATAACACATATAATATTTATGAATGTAATAATAATATGTTTTCATAAACTAGAATCAATTCAATACATTAATATAATAAGACTTTTTACTACATACATAATAGACTACATAGTTATTTATTATATATTTAAGCATAGAAAACGTATAATAAAAATACATAATTTATTTATAAACGATAAATTACTTATAAGTATGATTATATTAATGACTTTGGAGGTGGATTATATTATTATTCTTTATTCTAAAAACTTGATAATTAGTTATCCATTAGTAAAAAATCTAATTATTATTGACTTTTTTGCATTTTTTATTTTAATCACAATATATTTTGGTAATATGAAAAGGGAAGCTGAGTATATTCTTAAATTAAATCAAATATTAGATTTAAAAAATAACCAGCTTAGAAAGATTAAGCATGATTATGGTGCTCAAATTTCTTATTTGTATGGTTTATACCTAATGAAAAGAGATGAAAAATTAGGAGAATCTTTGAAAAACATTATGCAAACAAACAATAATATAAAAAGTGCTGTGCAAATTAATTATAATATTCAAAATAAATTAATTTCTGATATATTAAAACCAGTTATTAATAAAGGAATACATGTTATTGTAGAAGATAAAGGTGATTTAGCTTTAGTAAAAATGCCACAAGCTCAATTACATACAATTCTAAGTAATATAGTAGAGAATATAAGTAAGACTAATGGATTTATCATCGTAAAAACATATAATACTTTAGATGAGTTAGTAATTAATATAGAAAATAATGTTACTGAAGTTGAAAGTAATACAGAAAATAATACTTTAGATATACATAGTAAATCTAAATATTATGTATCAAAAAATATAAAACATCTTGTTGATAAGCATAATGGATCTTTTAATATAAAGAATATAGGGTTTTCGACTGAGTTTAAAATAGTATTGCCTTTAGTTGAAAAAATTGTGTAATTTATTTTTTGAATATGCCGATGTACTATGATACAAAATAGACTAGCATACTGACATGTTATTTTTAAAAAATATATATTGACAAATTTAAAATATAGTTTTATAATTCTAAAAAGAAGTTAAAAATTTAATATTTTGATATCTTATCAAGAGTGGCGGAGGGACTGGCCCTGTGAAGCCCAGCAACCTATTTATTGGTTCATTTACCAATTTAGTGGTGCTAATTCCTGCAGCTTTTTTAGCTGGTAGATGAGAGGGTGAATTTGTATAGTGTTATTATGCGCTAGAGATTTATTCTCTAGCGCTTTTGTTTTTTTTATCCGGATAAAATTACAAAAACAAATTTTCCAAAGGAGGAAAAATAGTTGATAGAAATTAAAAACATAGTAAAAAGTTTTGGGGAAACACACGTTTTAAAAGATATTTCAATAAGCATAAAAAAAGGGGAAATTTACGGAATAATAGGACATAGTGGAGCGGGCAAATCTACTTTGTTAAGATGTATAAATGGTCTTGAATCTTATGATAATGGAGTTCTTAATGTTATGGGACATGAAGTTTCATCTTTAAAAGATAAGGATCTTAGAGAATTTAGAAAGAGCTTAGGTATGATTTTTCAAAACTTTAATCTTATGCAAAGGAAAAATGTTTTTGATAATATTGCACTACCTTTGGAAGTGTGGGGATATGATAAAAGAGAAATCAAAACTAGAGTTTTAGAACTTCTTAAATTAGTTGGGCTAGAAGACAAAATATCTAGCAAACCATCAGAACTTAGTGGGGGACAAAAACAAAGAGTTGCAATTGCCAGAGCATTAGCTTTAGAACCCAAGATACTTCTTTGTGATGAGGCTACTTCAGCATTAGATCCAAAAATAACTAAAGATATTTTAGTATTACTTTCTAAGATAAATAAAGAACTTGGTATAACTATAGTAATGGTTACTCATCAAATGGAAGTTGTTAAGGAAGTATGTGAGAAGGTCGCATTAATAGAAGATGGTGAAATTAAGGTAGAGGGTAGAGCAGAAGATTTATTCCTACAACCGGGATTATCACTAAAGAAATTTTTAGGAGAAGAAGAAAATGAAACACTTCCAGAAGAGGGAATTAACATAAAGTTATTATTCCCAAGCAATTCTTCAGAAAATGCTATTATAACAAAAATGGCAAGAGAAGTGGGAGTAGACTTTTCAATTGTGTGGGGCAAGCTTGAAAAGTTTAGAGGTAATATTTTAGGGGGACTTGTAATTAACATACAAGAAAAAGATAAAGATAAAGTACTAAGCTATTTAGAAAGCAAAGATATACTATTGGAGGTTCTTGAGTAATGACAGAAATAATAATTAAAGGCTTAAATGAAACATTGATTATGGTTTTTGCTTCAACAATATTTGCAGTAATATTAGGATTTATTCCTGCAATTTTATTAACAATTACTGCAAGTGATGGATTAAAACCAAATAAAATGATATATAGCATTTTAGATTTTATAGTGAATACTTTAAGGAGTTTTCCATTTCTTATTCTGATGGTAGTAATTATGCCTTTAACCAAAATACTTGTTGGAAAAACAATGGGAACACCAGCAGCTATAGTACCACTTACAATAGCTGCTGCACCATTTGTTTCAAGAGTTGTAGAATCAGCATTAAGAGAAGTTGATAAGGGTGTAATTGAAGCAGCAAAGGCATTTGGAGCTTCAAATACTCAAATAATTTTTAAAGTAATGCTTAAAGAAGCAATACCTTCAATAATGTCTGGAATAACACTTACAATAATAAGTATTGTTGGATATTCTGCAATGGCAGGAAATCTTGGAGGCGGAGGTCTTGGAGACGTAGCAATTAGATATGGATATCAAAGATTTGAAACAACCACAATGATAGTAACATGTATTATTTTAATTATAGTAGTACAAGCACTACAAGTTTTAGGAAATTATTTTTATAAAAAATTATCAAAGTAAAAGAATATTTAATTTATTATATGAAGAAAATAAATTAAATAAATAAATTTTAAGTTCAAAATAAAAGGAAGCTCGACTCACATATGTTGACTTTAGTAAGTTCGAGCAAATAAATATAAAATGGGGGTAAAAAATATGAAAAAGAAATCAATTTTAGTGGTAATTTTAGCAGGAATTCTTGCATTTGGATTAGTAGGTTGTGGGGGCGCAGCAGACAAGACAAAAAGTGCAGATTCAAAGGAAGATAAAATAATAAAAATTGGAGTGTCACCAGAACCACATAAGTCAATTGTTGATGTAGCAGTGCCATTACTTGAAAAGGAAGGCTATAAAGTAGAAATAACTGAATTTACTGATTATGTTCAACCCAATATAGCATTGTCAGAAGGTTCTTTAGATGCTAATTATTTTCAACATTTACCTTATTTAAATGAACAAAATGCATCAAAGGGATTAAAATTAGTTTCAGTGGCACAAGTTCATTTAGAACCAATGGGTTTATACTCTAAAAAAATTAAAAGCTTAGATGAACTTAAAGAGGGAGCTACTATTGCAGTTCCAAACGACCCGTCAAATGAAGCTAGAGCATTAAAATTATTAGCTTCCAATGGAGTAATTAAAATAGCAGATGGTGAATTAGTTACACCTAAAGATATAACAGAAAATAAAAAGAAATTAAAGTTCAGTGAATTAGAAGCAGCTAGTGTCCCTAGATCAATAGGTGATGTTGATGCAGCAGTAATAAATGGTAACTATGCAATTCCAGCTGGATTTGAACCTTCAAAGGATGCTATTGTAATTGAAAATAAGGATTCAGAAGCAGCTAAACCTTATGGAAATATAATTGCAGTTAAGGATGGAAATCAAGAATCAGATAAGATTAAGGCTTTAGTTAAAGCTTTAACTTCTCCAGAAGTTAAAAAATTTATAGAAGATAAATATAATGGAGCAGTAATTCCAGTATTTTAATAAGGCATATAAAAAATTAAATATATAATTCATTGGCTCTGTTTTAGTATAGTGTTTATATTGTTACATTTTTGTGAAGCGTGCATTAGATGTTCTTAAGTTCAATTCTTTAGCACCCTGAACAATATGTAACAATATCAACACTGTTTTAAAACAGATCCAATTCATTAAAAGAGCTAAGTGTAATTAGATAAACAATATTCAATTGCATTTGGCTTTTTTCAGTGTACTTATTAAGTGATTCTTAGGTTCAGGTGGAATTTGTTTATAAAAATTACTTTTCCCATCTGAATCTTAGAAGAACTTATCTAGGTGCGTAGCAGTGCTTATCTCCCACTTTTATAGAAGATGAGAGTATTAGCAATTCTAGCAATCGGATAAAATAAGATAGTAAATACTATTATTTTACCTTTACATATAATTTTTAAACTTAATTATTATATTAAGGCATCTTCAATATTAACAGGAAGTAATGTATACTTTTAAGTATATGTATCAAAATAAATACTCTTAAAGGGGAATATGTTATGAAAATATCAAATGTAAAAGTTAAATTAGTTGGAGAAGACATATTAAGCATCATTAACGATTTCGTTAAGGTAGATGGATTAACTTTAAATAAAATTAATATAGTTGATGGAATTTTAATTCAAGGAAATTTAAAAAAAGGATTTAGTGTAGATTTCTCACTAAAGATAGAAACAATAGAGTGCATAGATGAAAAGCTGATAGGAAGAGTCTCTAACTTTAAAGTTATGAAGTTAGGATTATTTAGAATGATAAGAAGCTTTTTATTGAAAAAATTAGTTGAAGATTTTAAAGATAAAGGGATAACAACTGAAAAGGATAAGATAATAGTAGATATAAATAAGATATTAGAAAAAGTGCCATTTGTAGATTTAAAGATTAAAGAAGTATTCGTTAAAGGGGCAGAAGTTTGGGTAGAAGCTGAAGATATTAATATATCATTAAAGGGTGAATTAGTAAAAGAGATTAATGCAGAAGTAGTTGAAGAGCCGGAAAAAGAAAATGATAAAGAAGTAACAGTTATTAATAAGGTGAATGATAATTACTCTAAGGGAAGAAAGATTTTAGAAGACAAGCTTCCTGAAAAATCAAAAAAATTAAAAAATTATATATTTGTTTTGCCTGATATTGTTTCATTAATATATAGGTTACTAAAGGATGAAAGAGTTCCAGTAAAAACTAAAGTAATAATGTCATCAGCTATTGCATATATAACTTTACCAACGGATATAATACCCAATAATATACCATTTATAGGAGCAATTGATGAAATTGGAGTTGCATTTTTTGCATTAAATAATGTAATTAATGATGTTTCTTTAAATGTGATTATGGAAAATTGGGAAGGCAAAAATGATATTATTATAGTATTAAAAGATGGTCTTGAATATTTAATTAACTTTACAGGAGCAAAAAATGTAGAAAGACTGTATGAAGTTATAAATGAAATAGCTACATTATAGGTGAAGTATTTGAGAGAAAATAATGCTAAGAGAGAAAGGAATAAAAGCGTGGGTAAAAAAGTTTATGCAATAAAAGAAGGATTTGATTCTAAAAATAATATAAAGATAGAAAACATAATAGTTAACACTTGGACAGAGTGCTTGAGTTATGTAAAGGGAGTTAAGGGAGCAAAATATAAAAGTTTTGAAGATATAAAAGAAGCTGAAAAGTTTTTAAGTAATAGTGGTGATTTATTAAAAAAGGAAGATGGAAGTTATCCTAAAGATTGTCTACATATCTATGTTGACGGAAGCTATAATATGAGTACAGAAGAATACTCATATGGTGTTGTAGCTGTGAAAAATAATATAGTACAGCATATTGAAAGTGGAATAGGAAAAAATGATTCTGAAAAAAACATAAGGCAAATAGCAGGAGAACTAAAAGGTGCTGTAAAAGGAGTTCAATATGCATTGAATAATAAAGAAAAAAAAGTAGTGATATTTCATGATTATGCAGGAATTTGTTATCATGCAACAGGCTTTTGGGAGAGAAAAGAGGACTCATCTAAAGAGTACTACAAAAAAATGCAAGAGTTAATGAATAGTGGAATTGAAATTATTTTTGTTAAAGTAGATAGTCATACAGGAGATTTTTTTAATGAACTTGTTGATGAAAAATGCAAAGAAAGGTTATCAATAAAATCAGATAAGGTTGTGCAAAAATGGATTATGGAAAATACTTTGCAAGTATCAAGCTTATCTTTAAAATCAGAAATCTTAAATATTGCACCTAATTGTGAAGAAAATATTATAATTATTAATAACAATAACAATAACAATAACAATAACAATAACAATACTCAAATTTTAACTAATAATATAAAAGAAGAATTAAATAATAATTTTGAAAATATAATTAAAAAATATAAAAATAATAATATAGAATCTAAAAAATGTATTTCAAAGTTATTAAATAAAGAAAAAGAACAATTTATTTTATATTTATTAGAAAAATGTTTTTAGAAATTTTAAATAATAAACCAAAAATTTCATAGAGTAAATTTTCTCAAAATACATAACTTAACTATATCAAATTTAATATACAAGGAGATGTTTATTATGGGAAAATTCACAAGAGGAGTTGCGGCAGGAGCAATAATAGGAGCAACAGTTGGGATGATGGTTATGCCTCAATTAGATAGAAGAACTAAAAGGTCAATGAGAAAAGCAGGAATGAAAATGAGAAATATGGCTGAAGATACTTATGATGGTATGATGCATTGGTCTAAATAAAAATATTTTTGATTAAAAAAGTCTTATCTATATAATTAATAATGTTCTAATATTGGAATATTTATTATTATTTAGATAAGACTTTTTTTTATTTAAAGATAAGAAAATTGCTTCGAAAGAGAACGTATACAACAATTTAAATTTATAAATATAATTATTATGGTATTTTCAATAATCAAACTAGATAAATATGGTAAAATAATATGAAAATTCCTAAATATTTAATAATTCGATGTAGTTTATTAAGATTTTATGCTATAATTATTAATAAAACCATTTAAAATATAGAAAAGAGTTGAAAAATGTGGAAATTCTGTCCTTGGGAGAAAAGATAAAATCAAGAAGAAAAGAGCTGAATATGACATTAAAAGATTTAGCTAAAAATAGAATAACTCCTGGTCAAATAAGTTTAATTGAATCTGGAAGATCAAATCCATCAATGGATTTACTTGAATATTTGGCATTAACATTAGATATAAGTATTGGGCACCTTATGGAATCAGAGGAGAGTCAAGCTGAAAAAATAAGTATTTATTATGAACAAGTTGCTGAATCATATATATTATGTGGTAATTATGATATTGCACAACAATATATAAATAATTCATTATATTACTCAGAAAAATATAATTTAGAATATAGAAAAGCTAGACTTTTATTCATAAGTGCTCAAATATATATATATAAGGAAGATTTTCCAATGGCTCAAAAGTTCTTTTTATCTTCGAATGTTATATTTATTAAAAATAATAATTATGAGGAAATAATAAAAACTTTTTTGAATTTAGCAAAAATGACAATACATTTAAGATCATATCATTCTGCTAGTAGCTATTTAAAACAAGCAGAAAAAGTATATTTAGATAACAATATAGCTGATGATTTTTTACTAGGAGAAATATACTATAATATGGCAAGAACATATTTTAATATTGAAAATTTAGATAATGCTTTAGAATATTCTTATATGGCTAAACGCAAACTTGAAGAAACATATAGTGATAATAGTTATGCTAAAACGTTACTTACATTGGCGGAAGAGTTTAATAAAAAAGGAAACTTATTAAAAGCTACTAAATATTCCAAAAAGGCATTAGAAGTTTATAGAAAAATAGAATATAATAAGAACGTATCTAATATAGAACATAATCTAGGTAAACTATTTTATGAATTAGACGATATAGATGAATCTTTTAAACACTATGAAATATCAGAAAAAATAATTTCACAAAATGAAGTGGGTAGTGTAGTAGATATATTAATAGATGTTTGTAAAGCGCATTTAAAACTTAAAAATATAGAACAATGTGAGACTATAGTACATAAAATTAGTAATATAATAGATGCGGATGATATTAAGAGACAAATTGAATGCAAACTGATGCAGTATACTATTTTTAATGTGTTAGAAAGACATGCTGAAGCTGAAGAGATATTAATTGAAGCATATAATATAGCTAAGGAAACAGGTGATTTACTTAAAGCAGGAGAATTAGCTATGAGAATAGGTAAACATTTTATGAACAAGAAAGAAGAAGGACAAGCAGCCTATTATTTAGAAGAAGGAATTAAATTATTTGAGGAGATAGGGCTTGTTAAGTGATTTTTAGATAATAGAAATAAGACAAATTTAATAAATGTAAATGGGTGATGTGAATGGAGATATTATCTACAGGTGAAAAAATAAAAAGAGCGAGAATATTTAAAGGTATTACTTTAAAAGATTTATGTAAAAGTAAAATTTCAATTTCAAAAATGAGTTGTATAGAGAATGGCAAAGTTAAAGCTGATGAAGAATTATTAAATTATATAGCAAACAATATTGGTATTGACTTAAATTATCTAACAAAAGATGTATACGAACAAATTTCTAATAATTTAAAGTTAATAAAGGAGAGTATATATTCTGATCCAGAGTGTGAAGATAAATTAAAATATAATTTAGCATATTCTATTAAACATGAATATTATGATTTAGCATTTGATTTAATACATATATTGTTCTCTTATTATGTTGAACAAAGCAAGGTTGAAAATATTCAGTTAATAGTATCACAGTATTATGACTTATATCAAAGAAACAATACTACAGAAAATACTCTTATATATTTTAAAGATATGGCTAGATACCTTTATGAAAATAAAGAATATATGGAGTCTATAGCATATTATAGTAAATTAAGAGAAATATTAACGCAAGATAAAAAAGCATTAGACAAAGAAGAATATTGTTTAATAGCCTATAATGAAGCAATTTGTCATCAAAGATTAAATAAATTTGAGGAAGCATATAATATTTTATCAAAGGTAATAAAAGATATAGATAATATTGATAATGATGCAAATAAAGGTAATATATATCATGCTTATGCAACTTTATGTATTAAATTAAAAAAAGAATTTGTAGATGAGTATAAAAGCAAAGCTTTTCAATATCAAAAGCATAATCCAATAATATCTGCATTATCTAAAGGCGATTATGGTAAATATTATTTTGAAGTAAATGATAAAGAAAAGGCCATAAAAGAGATAGAAGAGGGAATAAAAACATTCCCGTATTATAATAAAGAAAAATATGTTGAGTTTCTTAATTCATGTACTAAAATTCTAATAAAAAATTCTGAATTTGAAATTGCATCTAAAATTGTAGATGAGTCTCTAAATATTGCAATTTCAACAGATAATGTAATATTAATTAAAAAAGCATATTATTTAAAAGGAACTATACTTCAAAGATTAGGAGATTATGTACAAGCAGAAAAATATATGAATATATCTTTAGACGCATTATTTAAATCTGGAACAAGAGAAGAGCGTAAAAAAATATATATAGATATGGGAAATATGTATTATAAACTTGGGACTGTATCAGATGCATTAAAATATTTTAATTTAGCATTTGTCGTAGATAAGAGAATATAAGGCATCTTCAAATAAATAACTAAATTAAGCAAATTTTATATAAAAAAGGGGCTGTTTTAGAATAAAATGGACCCCAAGTGAAGTAATAACAAAGAAATAGAAATAACATTTATTAAAGAAGACTAGAAAAATTTTGCTAAGGCATATGAACAAAATAACAAGTCAAAGATGTGACGTATATTTTGAGTCAGACAAGGAAGTAACATTAGCCAATAGTAGACTATTAGCTAATGTTACTGACGTAGTATGACTCAAAATAGACTAGCATACTGACTTGTTATTTTGTTGAATATGCCTAAGAGTTTCTAACATTTAAAGTTGTACCCATAAAAGAATGCTCCTAATATGCATTAGGACAATCATTTATGGAACAACTTCAAATGAAGAAACTCTAAGCTTATTTTTCAATGCTTCTTCCACAAATGTTATTTCTATTTCTTTTCTGAATATCCATCATATAATTAAATGAATTATATGATGAGACAGCCACTTTTTTTATGTGTCTAACTTTAGGATAGGGTTTTAATTAGTTTTTTATTTGAAATTGTAAAACTAGTATCTTTTGATAAATTTACCTTCTTTATTAAGAATAATGAAGTTATGGCAGAAATAATATCTGATACGGGAAAAGCAATCCATGCACCAATTACTCCTAAATAATTTACTAATATAATAGCTAAAGGTATAAATAATAAAATCTGCCTATATAGAGATAAGAAAAATGAAGTAGAAGCTCGTCCAATAGCTTGATAGTAATAAATACATACATAATAAATACTGGCAGTTGGTAGAAGAGATATACAAATTCTAAATGCAAGTATTGCTTGAGGAAGTAATACTTCATCTTTTAAGAAAAACCCTAATATTGGTTTTGTAGCACTCATTAGAATTATCCACAAAATAAAAGATGCTCCAAGTAAATATTTACTACCAACCTTTATAGTTTCGTTTACTCGTTTAGTATTATTGCCTCCATAATTATAAGCTATAATTGGTTGCATAGCTGAACTTATTCCAATTATAGTAATAAACATAAACATAGATACCTTGGTAATAGTACCTATAATTATAATAGCGGAATCACCACCTTGTAGAAATAATATATTGTTTAAAAACATGGCTACAATAGCATCAGAAATTTCTACTATAAATGAAGAAAACCCAACAGACAATATTACAAATAATATACCGAATTCAAATCCGATCTTAATATTTGAGTTTTTAATAGGCATTTCATTAGCTAAATCAGTAATGTTTTTCTTAACTTTATTGTAAGAATATATAACAAATATAAATGCAATTATTTGTGATATTACTGTAGCTATTGCGGCCCCTGCAACACCCCAATTTAAAATTCCAACAAAAACAAAATCTATGATTACATTAATAATAGCACCCAAACCATTAGAGTATAACGTGATTTTGGGATTTCCAAGAGAAGTTATAATATAGGATATTACAACTGCTAGAGATTGAAAAACTCCACCTAAGAGTATTATTACAGTATAAGTTTTTGCTAATGGATAGAGTGTATCAGAAGCCCCTAATGCTTTTAAAACGGGTTCTATAAATACAAATATCAATAAGGATATACTGAAAAGAAGTATCAGAGTAGAGAATACAGAAGTAAAAATAGCATTTTTAATATTTCTATATTTTTTTTCACCAAGCATTCGTGCAACATAAGTAGATGCGCCAACTGCAATAAGTGAACCAATAGATATTAATAATCGTTGTATTGGAAAAGCAATAGTTAGTGCACCAATAGCAGAAGGTCCGATAAATCTTCCAACAAAGACTGTGTCAACCATATTATAAAGTTCAGACACGAATAAGGATATAGTTAAAGGTATTGCTAATTTAATAATAGCTTTACTTATCTTTTCATTTTCAAAAAGTTTGTTATTTATTTCCACAAAATTACTCCTCATGTATATTTAAGGAATTTTTAGCAAAACAATGCCTTAATTACTTAAATTTATTCTATAAGGCACATGAAATAAAATAACAGACCAAAATAGACTAGCATACTGGTCTGCTATTTTTTTGAATGTGCCTAATAACAGTATAATATAAAATAAATTTAAAGATAATCCATTAAGATGCCAAGTTAAAAGTACTAATATGCTTTTTTATATATAAGGATACTAATAAAAAAGTACATAAACACAAAAATATTCATGTTTATGTACCATTTGAGATTAATTTAGGCACATTTTAAAAAAATATACTTTTTGAATGCGCCTTAATCAATTAACTTCATTAATTAATATTAACATAGCACCATATCCCTTAAGTTTTGCAATTATATTTAATACAGAACTTTTTTTATTGTACTTAAATTCAATTTTAGGAAATGAGGCTTTGTGCAGAATCTCTTTTTCTTCTTTATTTAATCTGTTAGGTTTTCCCATGGCTACCCAATAATTATATGAAGAACCAACTCGTTCATTTACCTCGTAAGTTACGGTTCTAGTAGCTTTTTTGATATTAGATATATTTAATGATAATTTTTTTTCAGTAGGTTTTTTAAGTCCACGTTTTTTAGAAATGTCATCAATATCTATTAAATCAACTATGTAGTCATTATATGAATATAAAAGTATACTATAGGTGTTATTATTCTTAGTAACTATATAACCTTCTTCTTTTAATACGACTTCGCCTTTTAACTTGCTTAATAGATAATAAGCATAATAAGAAGGTTTTTTAATTCCCATATCATTAACAAGTCCAGAAGAACCAATAAATACTTCATTAGTTAATAAAACTTCTTTTTCAAGGACGTCAAAAGCTGTTAAAAAATTCAAGTCTTCTCCATTAAATATATAGTTATGAATTATATAAGGAAGCATATAAGCTGTATCATAAATTTTATTTAATGTTTTTTTAGAATTAAGATTTGTATCTAAAATTTCAAAATTATAAGTTTCTGTTAAAAATTCTCTCAAATGAATTTTAATTTTTTCATCTATTGAAGAAGAAAATTGAAATTGAATGTCACTTAAGTTAATTACATCAGATAAAGAAAAATAATCATGAAAATTTTTTAAAATATTTTTGAAATCTGAACATGAAAATATTTCACCATTATCTATAACAATTAGAGGTTTTAGCTCAATATGATTTAAAAATTCTAAAACAGCATTTGCTTTATTCCAATTAAAAAAATTATTTCCAGGGAAAACTGTCATATCAGGATGAAAGAAATTTTCTAGTCTTCCATAATTAAAATGGATTTCTTTTTGGATTTCTTCAAGAATATCTTTATTATCTTCAATTAATAAGTCAAAAGATTCTCCTAAACTAATGATATTACGAAATGTTTCATGAAACTTGCCAAGGGAATTATCCATATTAATATGAATTTTCCAAAGTTTATTTTCATAATTAAATCTTTCATAGTCTTCTAAATAATGTATAACTAAATCAAGACTTTCATTTAGGGTATAATAGGTAATATTTTTAAGCTTTTCAAAAGTCTCATCATTAACTTTATATTTTTTTCTATATTGAAGAGGAGTACAATTGTAATAAATTTTAAAATTTTTGTTTAAATAACGTGTATGAGAAAAACCAATTGCTTCAGATATTTCATATATGCTCATATCAGTATCTAAAAGCAATTTTACTGACTCTTCGATTCTAGTTAAATTAATCAAATCAGTAAAGGTGTATCCAGTAGCTGACTTAATTTCATGGGATAAGTAATGAGGACTTAAGAATTCCTTTTTTGCTATTTCCTGAAGTGTTATATTATTATTATAATTATTAAAGATATATTTAGATATTCTATGATATCTTTCTAATTGTTCACTATTTTCTTTAAGTTCTTCTTTTTCATAGATTAAATAATGAAAATAGTTTAAAAGATGATAAAGTAATTTAATTAAAGTAGATTCAATTTCCTCATCAAAATCTTCTTGCTTTTGAACAACTTCACACAAAATTCTAGCTAAAAATGTTCTAAACTCATCATATTCTTCTGCATCTTGAGCACCCTTATCAGATGAGTTAGTATAAAAAAACATGTTTTTAATATCTTTATAATATTTTTCAAAAAACATAGGATCTATATGAAATATTAAAACTTTGTTATTCTCATCATCACTATGCATACTATGAGTTTCTTCAACATTAATTATTTCTAATTCTTTCTCAATTAATTCAGATTTATCAGTATCTATAGTAACATTTAATGTTCCCTTTAGTACATAAATGATTTCAATAGTGTTGTGCCAATGAAGAGGATATTCTTTTATTGAGGCATAAGAAATACGAATAGGAAGGTTTTCCTCATAAGAAATATATTCTCTTCTCATTTTTTAACCACCTTTCAATAATATATAGAATATTCATTTTAATAGGAAATAATAAGCCAAAGATTCATAGAATATTCATTTTTTATTTTTTAATAATGCTTAGATAATTATATCAATTTATTTAAAGAAAAGAAATAAATTGAATGTGCCTTATGTAGAGTAAGAACATTAAAATATGCTTGAGTTAAACAATAAGAACTATAATTTTTATAACAAGAATTAAATATAAAATATACTCATAATATAGATTATGAGAGATAAAATTAAAGGAGCGATTAGATGAAAATAATTTCTATTTATCCTTCATCTATATCTGTAATTAGTAAAAAATTTAATGAGGAAAATTTTTATGAAAACAAGTATTTACCAGTAGGCAATACAAAAGGAAAAGATAATAATGTTTTTAGAGTACTAATGATTTTCGATATAAAAGATAGACTTCCAGATGCGTGTAAAATAAAAACTGCAAGATTAAATTTATGTGTGGAAAAAAACATATATACTCCGTGTATATTAGATAGTAATGAAGTCTATCTTAATTATAATACGGAAGAGTATAATCCACTAGGAGTAACGTGGGATAATGCACCTAAGTTTATATATAATAAAGAAAAAGCAAGTATGCAGGGAACTAAAACTAAATATTTTATAACTTTAAATATTATGGACTTAGTTAATGAATGGATATATGACTATAAGGATAATTGTGGAATAACGCTAACAGGAATAGAAGATAAAGCAAACTTTATAAGTATATTTTCATATTGTAATAATAAAAATAAACCTTTTATATATCTTGAGGTTGATGATACCTAAGTCACATTCAAAAAATATAAAACTTATTTAATATTTTGGCTATGTTTTAAGTGAATGTTGATATCTTAAAACATGGTCAATATTTTTTTGTTAAAAAAATAATAAAAAATATTAAAATAACTTTGACTTTCTTTGACCTTTATATTATTATATTTTTAAGGAATAAAATATAATTATATAAGGCATTGTAAAACAAATAACTGGTCAAATATTCTTAGGATTTTTTTAACTAGATAAGAAAGTAAAGGTAGTTAGTACTACTGTTATTAGCTGCCTTTGCTGACACAGTATAGTACAAAAAAAGACAAGAAGACTGGCTAGTTATGTATGTAGAGATGCCTAAACTAGGAGGTAGAACAATGAATACTGATAAAATGACTTTAAGGGTGCAACAAGCGTTAAATGATGCAAATGTTACAGCTGTTAAATATAATCATCAGCAAATAGATATAATCCATCTTTTTTCTGCCCTTGTAGAACAAGATGATGGATTAGTACCAAATATTTTCACTAAAATGGGAGTGTCAGTTAAGGATTTAAAAGATACTTTAAATAAATCTCTTGATTCTATGCCAAAAGTATTAGGTGAAGGTGCTTCAAACTCAGGTGTGTATATTACAAGAAAAGTAGATGAAGTTTTAATCAGAGCAGAAGAACTTTCAAAGAAATTTGAAGATTCATATGTTAGTGTAGAACATTTAATGCTTGCTATAATAGATGTTGATAAGAATGGTGAAGTTTCAAAAATATTAAATAAGTACAATATTACAAAGGATGGATTCTTAAAGGTTCTTTCTGAAGTAAGAGGAAGCCAAAGAGTTGACTCACAAGATCCAGAAGGCACATATGATGCATTAGCTAAGTATGGAACAAATTTGGTTGAACTTGCTAAGAAGCATAAACTTGATCCTGTTATTGGAAGAGATGAGGAAATAAGAAGAACTATAAGAATACTTTCAAGAAGAACAAAGAATAATCCAGTATTAATAGGTGAACCAGGAGTTGGTAAAACGGCTATTGTAGAAGGATTAGCAGAGAGAATAGTTAGAGGAGATGTTCCTGAAGGTCTAAAAGATAAAATTATATTTTCGCTTGATATGGGAGCATTAATTGCAGGTGCTAAATATAGAGGGGAATTTGAAGAGAGATTAAAAGCTGTATTAAAAGAAGTTCAAAGTAGTGAAGGAAGAATACTTTTATTTATAGATGAAATTCATACTATAGTAGGTGCAGGTAAGACTGAAGGGGCTATGGATGCGGGAAATTTAATAAAACCATTACTTGCTAGGGGAGAACTTCATTGTATAGGAGCTACAACTTTTGATGAATACAGACAATATATTGAAAAAGATAAAGCTTTAGAAAGAAGATTCCAAACTGTAATTATAAATGAACCAAGTGTTGAGGATACTATTTCAATATTAAGAGGATTAAAAGAAAGATTTGAAATACATCATGGTATTAGAATCCACGATTCAGCTATAGTAGCTGCAGCAAAACTTTCTGATAGATATATTCAAGGAAGATTTTTACCAGATAAAGCAATTGACTTAATTGATGAAGCTGGAGCTATGATAAGGTCTGAAATTGATTCGTTACCAACAGAATTAGATGTTATAAGAAGAAAGATATTTAAGCTTGAAATTGAAAAGGAAGCATTATCTAAAGAAAAAGATGATGGATCAAAAAATAGATTAGTTGATTTAGAAAAAGAATTTGCGGAATTAAAAGAAAAAAATGATGAAATGACTGCTAAATATGAAAAAGAAAAAGAGCATATTGTAGTTATTAAAAATATAAAAAAAGAGTTAGATCAAGCAAGAGGAGAGTTAGAAGCAGCGCAAAGGAACTATGAATATAATAAAGTTGCTGAAATTCAATACAGTAAAATTCCTGCTTTAGAAGAAAAGCTTAAAAATGTTGAAATTGAAGTCAAAGAAAATTATGACAGTGCTCTTTTAAAAGAAGAGGTTACAGAGGAAGAAGTATCACAAATTTTATCTAAATGGACTGGAATTCCTGTAAGTAATATTATTGAAGGAGAGAGAGAAAAACTTTTAAGATTAGAAGATGATATGAGAGAAAGAGTAATAGGGCAAGATGAAGCTATTGAGTCTGTAACTAATGCAATCTTAAGAGCAAGAGCAGGACTTAAGGACATTAATAGACCAATAGGATCATTTATATTCTTAGGACCTACTGGAGTTGGTAAAACAGAACTTGCTAAGACTTTAGCTAGAAATATGTTTGATTCAGAAGAAAATATTATCCGTATTGATATGTCAGAATATATGGAAAAGCATTCTGTATCCAGATTAGTTGGAGCTCCTCCAGGATATGTAGGATATGATGAAGGTGGTCAATTAACTGAAGCTGTTAGAAGACATCCGTATAGTGTAATTTTATTTGATGAAATTGAAAAGGCTCATGAAGATGTTTTTAATATGTTTCTTCAAATATTAGATGATGGTAGATTAACTGATAATAAAGGAAAAACTGTAGATTTTAAAAATACTATAATAATTATGACTTCAAATATTGGAAGTAACTATTTATTAGAAAATAAAATTGAAGAATATATTCAACCTAATATTAAGGATCAAGTTATGAATCAATTAAAATTAAGATTTAAACCTGAATTCTTAAACAGAGTTGATGATATAATCATGTTTAAGCCATTATCTGAAACTGGTATTAAGAAAATTATTGATATATTCTTAAATGAAGTATCAAACAGATTAAAAGATAAAAATATTGAAGTAGAAGTGACAGATGAAGCTAAAGTTATAATGGCAAGAGAAGGATATGATCCAATTTATGGTGCAAGACCATTAAAGAGATATATTCAAAATACATTAGAAAACAATCTTGCTAGGATGATAATTAGAGGTGACTTAATTTATGGATCAAAAGTAAAAGTTGATGGAGTAAATGATGAAATAATATTAACACCAATTAATAATTAGAAATAATATTGAAGTTAATATAAAGTAATTTTATACTAAGACTTATACATTTAAGGGATATTAAAAAAAATTATATGTAAAAGCTAAATGTTTTTAAGCTAAGGGAAGATCAAATTAAATATTTATATCAAAAGAAGAGACATATGTACAAATTTATACGTTGTAAATCATACTTTAATATTTTATTATTTATGGATTTAAATTTTGCAATATCTAAAAATATAAAGATTGCAATAATTATTTCTCAAAAATAATATAAATGTTTAAGTATCATTAACTAGTATATAAAGTACATATATCTCTCCTTTTTCAATAAATCAGTTAGAATACTACTTTATGCCAGATTCGTATTGTTGTACCATTCTTTTAACCATTTCTCCACCAACGCTTCCACATTGTTTTGAAGAAAGGTTACCATTGTAATCAGTAAATGGAACACCCATTTCACTTGCTACTTCAGTTTTGAATTTTGATAACCCATTTTTTGCTTCAGGTACTAATGAATTTGCCATAATATATTCCTCCTTCAATTTTTTATTTGCTAAGCATTTCTTTTTGCTTTGCAGTATTATTGTATGTAATAGTGAAAATTATAATCTATGGAATAGAAGGAATATTAGTAAAAAAACATTACAATAGGAAATTTGTACAATTTAATATAAAGTATAGCAAATTTAATTTATTTATATATTTTTTACTTGATAAAAACTTGGGAAATCTAACAAGGATTCAGCGGATTTAACTCCTCTTAATATGGCCCTTTCCATTACATTTGTAGCAATCATTCCGACGGTTGTTACATCAGAATTAACCTTGTTTGTAGACATTGTAAATATTGTGTCTCCATCAAACATTGTGTGAGCTGGACGCATAGTTCTACCGTATGCATTATGTGCCATAGAAGCTACTTTGTTTGTTTCAGCTTTTGTAAAATTTGCATTAGTTACAATAATACCTATGGTTGTATTACCTTTAAATGGATTATTAGGCTTTTCTAAGTTTGATAGTATTATATCTTCAGTATTTAAAAATTTATTATTTTCACGGTCATAGGCTCCTGCAATTATATCTAAATTTTTAGGATCAACAACATCTCCTAAACAATTAACTGCTACAATTGCACCAACTTCAAGGTTACCAACTTTAATTGCATATGTTCCAAGGCCACCTTTCATAGCAGTACTAGGGCCTAAAAATTTACCAACAGTTGCTCCAAATCCAGCACCAATATTACCATTAATATCAGCTGTATAACTTTCAGAATTTTTGCAAGCTAGAAGTCCCATTTCTTTATTTGGCCTTATTTTTGGATTGCCAAAAGCTAAATCAAACAATACGGCTTGACACACAATAGGTACTTTGGCAACTGTTACATCAAATCCTATATCTTTGTTTTCTAAATATTCCATAACTCCACTAGAAGCATCTAGACCAAAAGCACTTCCGCCAGATAATACTACTGCATGGATTTTATCTACCATTTCCATTGGATTTAATAAATCAGTTTCTCTAGTTCCAGGTGAACCACCACGAACATCCACGCCACCAGTTGCACCTTTTTCACATATTACAACAGAACAACCAGTGCCTCCTTCTTTATCTTCAGCATGACCAAGTTTAATACCAGCTATATCACAGAATTTAATTTCATGCATAACTTAAAACTCCTTTAATACTATATAGATATAATGACCAATGATGGAAAAAGTTTACATCATTGGTCATATACGTCACATCTTTGACTTGTTATTTTCTTTGAATGTGCCTAATTTAAATATATATAAATAGTTTAATTATTTCTATTAATTTTTAATAAAGTAATCACTATAGGTATTGATATTACAGCACTTACTATTGCTTCAATTGAACCATTAGTAACAACAACTCCACCAATTCCTATGGTAGCTGCACTTTTACTTATACCCAATACATTAGCGTATTTTTCAAGATAAATTATATAAGTTAGTCCCATAACTCCTATTGTATTAGTTAATGTACCTATTATTGCAGAAATAGCAATACTTATGCTTTGTTTTTTAAATTTATTTTTAAAAAATACATATACATAATATGATACAATTCCAATTAAAATTCTAGGTAATAAAGCAATTATAGGATTCCAAAAAATAAATGATGTAGGTAATGGTGTTGTAAAAGATTGATACATTGAAAACAATCCAAATACTGCACCAACTAAAGCACCAACAATAGGACCTTCAATAATTGCACCTACGATAACAGGAATATGCATTATAGTAGCTTTTACAGGTGGAATTGGAATAAAGCCTAACCCAGTTAATCCTAAAAAGATTGACACAGCAGATAGCATACCTACCATTGCCATTTGTCTAGTTGAAAATTTTGTTTTAACATTAATTTTTTCCATAAAAATGCCTCCGTTCTTATTCCTTTTGTGGATATAATTCAGAAAATTTATACACCAATTTTTAGTTTAGTTTCTATAAATAGAATACCAACAATAGTAATTTTATCACTTTTTAAAAAATATTCAATAAAAAATTGTTAAAAATTTATCTAAGTTTTAAAACGTTTAAATTCTATATTAAATACAAGTGTAAACAAACATAGTGATAGTATTATTTTAAGTGAAAATTATAAAATTTAAAATGGTAAATATATTTGTAAAAAAGACATAGCACCTAAAGGAATTAAAGAAATCAATAGACTTAGTGAAAATATTAACATACCTATTATTGGAATTGTAGGAGTAAACTCAAAAAACTTTAATGAGATTATTGATGCTGGAGCAAGTGGAATTGCAATAATGTCTAGTTTAATGAAATCTAATAATCCTGAAAAATTAGTTTTAGAGATTTTAGGCATATTAAAATAAATAACAAGTCAGTATACTAGTCTATTTTGCGTCATACTGCGTCAATAAAATCAGCCCATAGCTTGCTATGCATTAATTTCATTTCCTTGTCTGACATAAAATATACGTCGCATCTTTGACTTGTTATTTTCTTTAATATGCCTTATCGAATAACTTAATTAAAAGTTAGAGTATAATTTTAGTAGGCAGAAGAAGTAATTAAAACTAGATAAAATAAAAAGGAGATGTAAAAACATCTCCATAATACATAAATTATCCA
>NZ_FOMG01000037.1 GCF_900112485.1 Clostridium uliginosum | reverse complement strand
ATATTTAGATTTTCGTGGGTTTCATGACGGAGGCGAGCCTTACCTTTTCAAATTTAATTATTGTTAATTTTAATTTGTTTACGTTTTTCATTAGGAGAGCATCCATATTCATCCTTAAATAACTTCATGAACATTTTATAGTTTTTGAAACCATTACGTTCGATAATTTGAGAAATATTATTATCCGTGTTCACAAGGTCTATGTAAGCATGTTCCAGACGAATAGTATTTAAATATTTTAAAAATGTGATTCCCATATATTTTTTAAAAAAACGAGAAAAATATTCTGAATTTAAATAAAGTTCACGTGCAACAGACTCAAGAGTTATATGCTCTGAATAATGTTTTTTTACATAATCTATGATTAAAGCTAATCTATCCAGATATTTATCGCTGTTTTTATTGTCAAATTTTTTATCTATTTTACTAAATTCATTTACTAAAATAAATAATAAGTTAAAAATCAAACTGTTAATTTTAAGTTTATATCCTAATTCTTTTTTATTATAAACATCAAGAAAACTAACTAAAATTTCTTTCAACTTATTAATGGAAAGTATTTTCTCTGTAATAGTTGGATTACAAAAGAATTTTGTTGTAGACATATCATCAATGTACTTTTCACAAAACTGATAAGGTATCTGTAATACTACAGCCGTATTTCCATATTTACAGATTGTTGAGTGAATTTCAAGAGAATTAATAACTATTAAATCGTTTTCTTTTAAATCATAATCTACACCATTTATGTTTACTTCAAGACTTCCAGTTATAATGTATATAATTTCAATGCTACGATGCCAGTGTTTCGAGATTATGCTACCTTTATCATCATAATATTGGAACTTAACACTAATATCTTCATTAATATTTATCGTTTCATGTTCAAAATCCATATAATCACCTTTTTTAGGCACATGAAAGAAAATAACGAGTCCAAGATGCGATGTATATTTTGCGTCAGGCAAGGAAGCAGATTGGTTTAATAGCGAGCTATTAGACCGATCTGATGACGCAGTATGATACAAAATAGACACGAATATCGACTTGTTATTTTTTTGAATGTGCCTTATCTTTATTGTTTGAATTATAGCATAGCAATAATCTAGTGACAATAAGAATAAAAAATCTTTTTTTATTACTAGCAGAATATAGCCACTACTTTATACTAACACCACTTTTTATTTTATTTTCAATAAACTTTATAATAAAAAACTAGGTATTTATTAAAATTAACCTAGTTTTTATATACACTCAGCTTTATAAAATTAACACTAAATTTGATATATACTATTACTCCTCTAATATTAAAATATCATCATTAATTTTAACAAGCCCTTGATTTATCGGTATTACATTGCAATAATTTTCTGTATTAGTAATCACTATTGGTGTAGTAATATCAAATCCCTCATTTTCAATTTTATTAATATCAAACTCTACTAATAAATCTCCTTTTTTAACGAATTCTCCTTGAGTAACATTTAATTTGAAATACTTGCCTTTTAGGCTAACTGTATCAAATCCAATATGGATTAATATTTCTGCTCCATCATCTGAAGTTATTCCTACTGCATGACCTGTTGGAAATGCTACTGAAACAATTCCATTAACAGGACTAACCAATTTTCCTTCTAAAGGTACAATTGCAATTCCTTTACCTAGAGCTCCCTCTGCAAATACCTTATCCGAAACTTTTGATAATTCTTTAATTTCACCATTAAGAGGACTTACTATAGTCTCTATTTTACTTGTTTTTTCTGAATTTGAATTCTCTTCAATGCTCATATTTTCTTCTATTATAATGTTATCTTTTTCTACAGGATCTTTAAAAGTTATGAAAGATAATATTGCTGCCAACATATATGATGTAACTACAGCTATTATTAATCCTTCAAAGCCTTTTCCAAAATACACTGGTAATGTTAGAACTCCTGGAATAACATATCCCATAGTTGCACTTCCTGAATATCCTGCAATTGCTCCACCTACTGCTCCTCCGATTGATGCACAGATAAATGGCGTTTTATATTTTAATGTCACTCCGTATATACTCGGCTCAGTAATCCCTAATAATCCTGTTGATATTGTAGATATAGCAATTTTTCTTATATTCTTATTTTTAGTTTTTAATAATACACCTAACACAGCACCACCTTGACCTAAACTTGCAGATATTACAAGTGCCATAAAAGTATCCACTCCATATAAAGATAGATTGTTTATAATTATTGGCATAGCTCCCCAATGAATACCACCAATAACTAATGCCTGCCAAGAAGCTCCTACCATAGCTCCAACTAATATTGGGCTTAAGTTATATACTAAATTATATCCAATACCAACTGCTTTAGTTATTATTGTTGCTATAGGACCAATTACTGTAAATGTTAGTGGTACCATTATAATTAAACAAATTAAAGGCATTAAAAAAGGTTTTAAATTTTCATTCATTCCTTTATTTAAAAATTTTTCTAATTTGGATAATATAAATATTGCTATTACTATTGGAATAAAAGTAAATGAATAATCTATACCTTTAACAGGAACTCCTAAAAAATCACTGCCCACACTTTTACTAATAAAATTAATAATTCCAGGGTAAACTAATGTAGCGCCTAAGGTTAGAGCTATAAATTCACTTGCTCCAAATTTTTTTGCTGCTGTTAAAGCTATTAATATAGGCATGAAGTAAAGTGCACTATCCTCTACTGCATGTAGAATTTGATAAGTCCCACTGTTAGTTGATATATAGTTTAAATAGACAAGAATTGATAACAATCCTTTAAGAATACTAACACTTATTAATATGCCTAAAACTGGTGCAAATATTGCTGATATTAAATCAAGGGCTTTATGACCTATGCTACTTTTATCTTTTACTTCTTTATTTATTTCTCTGTTTTTATCTACAAGATTAGTTAGTTTTATGATTTCTTTATAAACATCACCAACAGTATTTCCTATTACAACTTGAAATTGTCCTCCACTTTCGACAACACTTATAACTCCTTCAAGGTCTTCTATACTACTTTTATTTGCCTTGCTATTATCTAGTAATTTAAATCTTAATCTAGTAACACAATGTACTAGTGAATTTATATTACTTTCTGTCCCTACATTTTTAAGTATCTCTTTTGCTAATTCTTGGCTTTTCATTATTTTCCTCCAATTGCTTATATTTAATTCTTCTAGCGTTTATATATAACTAATTCTTTTCTCTCTTTTAATTAAATTTAAAAGAACATCCCCTTTTGGTTTGTCAAATTCAATCCTACCAAATAAGGGAATGTTCTTATGTCTTTTGCTATAAATACTGAATTTTCAGCCTATTCTTAAAAAGAATATGTGAAAAATTTGATTCATATAATTTTTACTAATCATTATTGATTTTTTTTTATTGATTCTAAATTTATTTTTTTAATTATATCTATGTACTATTTCTATGTTAGGCACATGAAAATAAATAACAAGTCCAAAGTTGCAATGGATATTTTTCATCAGGCAAGGAGACGAATTGCCCTCATAGCGAGCCTATTAGATTAATTTGCCGACGTAGCATGATGGAAAATAGGCTGGCAAATGGACTTGTTATTTTTTTGATTGTGCCTTAAGTTCACAAGTTACCTTTTATTCCAAACTTTTAGTTTGATTTACTTCTTGCTTGTAATTCTTTTAATATAGTAGGATATTCTTTATCTAGCTTATATAAAATCAATATTCCTATTTGAATTATAGTTATAATTATAGGTATGTATATATATAGTGCTTTTATAGCAACTATAGTTGTAGCACTTTGTACAGTAGCAGTACCTACATACCCAGAAGCTGATAATATCCAACCTATAGAAGCTGCTCCAAGACCTCCACCAACTTTAAATCCAAAACTTGCTGCACTATTAGTCAAACCTTCTATTCTCACTCCAGTTTTCCATTCACCATATTCAATAGTATCTGATACCATAGCAAACATACAAGCTGCTATACCAGCTAAACCTATGCCTTTTATGATATTACCTGCAAGTAGTAATTGTATATTTTTTCCAGATATTGCCATTATAATATATCCTAATATAATAATGGCAGATCCTGCTATCATAATGTTTCTCTTACCGAATTTCTTAATCAATCCAGCTACTAAAAACATAGCAACAATTTGTGATAAACTCGTTGCTGTAGTTAACATTCCAACAAGTTCTTTATTTCCTAATACAGCTTCAGCATAGTAAACAGTAGCTCCTCCATTTATAGTCAGACCAATAAATATTAATATTAATATAAGTGTGATATACATCCAATATTTATTTTGAAAAAGAACTTTTAAACCAACTTTTATAGGTATATCTTCTTTTGCTTTTGATTCATCTGCAGCCTTTACTCTTTCCTTTGTTCCTAAAAAAGTAAATAAGAATAATACTGCAGCAACTACACCAAATAATGCAAAAGTATATGACCACGCTCTCGTATTATTTCCAAACATTTTAACTACTGGTAAAGTTAATAAAGCAATTCCCATTGATCCTACTGTTGATAATATCATTCTGAATATACTAAGTACTGAACGTTCATATTGATCTTGTGTAATAAGTGCATTTAATGTTGCATATGGTACATTAATTGCTGTGTATATTATTGTAGATACCAAGTTGTAAGTTATAAAAATGTAGATTAGTTTACCATTAGCACTTAAACTAGTCGGAACTGAAAATAGTAGCACACCACCTATTGCAAATGGAATAGCCATTCTAATTATCCAAGGTCTTGCTTTACCATACTTTGATTTAGTTCTATCTACTACAAACCCCATTGCTAAATCAGCTATACAATCTAAAACACGAGATATTAACATTATAGTTCCAACTGATGCTGCATTTACACCGATTACATCTGTGTAGTAGAATAACAGAAATGTGGATATAGCTGCATATATAACATTATTGGCTAAATCTCCACACCCAAAAGCTAATCTTTCAATAAACCCTACCGATGTTTTTTCATTTGCGATATTTGTATTTTCCATAAAAATTCCTCCTTAGTTTTAGTTTTCTATACAAAATGTATTAACAGAATGTACTTTTATAATTGTAGAAAAACTTACATCTTTATACTTGAATGTGAATTCCCTATCATTATCCATAGCATTACCAACAACGACTACGATTTCGCCATTAGGATTTTCAAATACAATAGAGTTTGATGTCCAGTGTCCTTTAGTTACTATTCTTTTTGCTCCTGGCTTTATAAAATGTGAAAAATGCTTCATAACATAAAACTCTGGTTCATATACTACTTCTTTTGTTTCTGGATTAATTGTTATCATTGTATTTTGTTCCCAACCCCAAGTACTTACTCCTCCTTTAGGAAGTACCATATTCCAATAAACATAGCTTTCAACATTGTGCACAAAATAATGCCAGAAAAGTCCAAAAACATATTCTGCATGTTGCCATGTATTTTGACCATCCCCACATTCATTTTCTGTTTGCATAAATCTCATTTCTGGATAACTTAATTCAGTTTGTTCAATTACATGTTTTCCACCCCATTGGAAACCTACTCCAGATATATACTTTCTTGCTTCTTTATCAGATAGTACTGTATTTACACATTGATCATAAAATTCTGAAAATGGAGCACAACCTGGTAGAGATATCTGAAAATCTAGGAATGGGCCGTTAATTGTACCAAGCCAAATTTCTGAATCTATTCCCTTCTCCTTAAATACTGGTCCAAGATGATTTTTAATAAAATCTCTCATTTCTTTTCCACTCCACATACATGATGGGAATTTTTGATCAGCATGAGGTTCATTTTGAAGATGAACTTGTTCAATTTTTACTCCAGCCTTGTTATATTCCTCTACATACTTAACAAAGTAATTTGCATAAGCTTGTAAATTTTCTTGTTCCCAAGATAATGTTCCAAAATTATATGCTTTTTTTGTTTTCATCCATGTTGGAGGACTCCAAGGTGAAGCAAACAATGACATATCTGGCTTACGATTTAACGCTTCTCTTAAATATGGTAATAAATGTTCTTCATCTCTTTTTATAGTAAAATCTTTTAATTCATAATCTCCATTTGTTTCATCATAGCTATGCCATTCTAACGCATAATCACTAGCTCCCATTGGTAAACGTCCTACATTAAAATTCAAACCTTCTTCTGTAAATAAATTATCTAAAATTTCTTTTCTCTTATTTTCATCTACTTTTTTTAAAATATCCCAACTAATTTCATTAAAGCAACCACCAAAGCCTTTTAAAGTTTGTTTAGTTTCATTTGTTATTTCTAAAGTGTCTTCATATTCTTTATTTTCTACTGTTCCCTTTTTCCAAAAATCTTTTCCATTACTATAAATATGTTTAATGCTTTTCATCATCTTCACCCTTTTCATCAATTTTTATTGTTGTTATCCTTTACATCTATATTTTACAAAAATAACTTCCTTCTTTTAAGTAACTTTCTTGACTAAAAAATAGTAGTTTTTTGACTTTGTCAGTAAAATAATCTTTTAATTCAGTTTAAAGCTAGTAATTTATTCGAATATTTTTTTCACTATCAACAATTAAAATAAATAGTTACCTATTTATCTCAAATCGCTTAAGTTATAACTTTAATAATATATAAACAAACAACTCCATATCTATCGTATATTGTAAATATAATGATATATAGGGATGATTATTTTTCCTAAATTTTTTCTATGTAGGTGATTTAAATGTACTATCATGATAAGAAAATTAGAAAGGAAGTATCCGTACCATATGCATTATACCAATCGGAAAAAGGAGAATATTTTATTGGTCAGACACCAATACTAATTGGTCAAGATCAGCATGCTTTAGCAGAATTAGTAAATCCCATTACTTCAAATGTAAATATTTATGTAAATGCTATAGCTGTAACAAATATTTCAGAACTTAATTTATCATCTGAATTTTATCTTAAATCTACTTTAAATGGTGGAATAATTAGTAATTCAGTTAGCTGTACTAACTTAGCTATTATTCCTGAATCAATTCCTGAAGGAAAAATTAAATATTTAACTACAACTACTGAACCTCCAAAAGATGGTGTAGCTATATTTAGTAGAATAGTTTCACCCTATTCAACTTTAGTCATTGATGGTGGACAAATAATTATTCCACCTGGACAATCTCTTCTTGTTTATCTTGGTGGCTTCCTACCTGTTGTATTAGATAGTGCAATAATTGCTTTCGGTTGGTGGGAAGAAATAATTTGTGAACACTTCGATTACTACTGTTAAAGTAAGTCTTTCATTTATCGATTTATCTATTAATCAATTTAGTTCTTGAGATATTGTTCTTATAGCATCTTTAACTACAGAAAACAAAAGACAATGTGTCATATTTCTTATATATGCTCCTTAAGTTTATGCCTATTAAACAAAAAATGAACTGTCTAAAATAGAAATTTACTTTCTATTTTGAAACAGTTCAATATATATCTATCTTGTTAACTTAAGAATTACTTTTTTATGATTTGGGTATTTTTCCACTAAATAATCTCTTTCAAATAATTCAAAATCTTTAAATTCAAAGCCTGGGAATACCATACAGCCAACTAAAGCATACCCTTCATTGTTCATTGCAGAGCCAAATATGTAATCTTTAGGAACCAATATTTGAGCTTTTTCTCCCTTTTCAATATTAAGTCCAAGTTCTTCTGTAATAAGTTCTCCTTCAGGATTAATCATATAAATAGTTAGTGAAGAACCAGAATGATAGTACCACATTTCATCTGACTTTAATCTATGAAAATTTGAAACTTCACCATCTCTAAGCAAAAAATATATACTACTCCAAAGCTTTCTTGATTCTTCGCTTTCAACATTTAATCCTCTATCTGATATATTTTCCCTTGAAACAAAACTTTCCTTATAAAATCCACCTTCTGGATGTGGTATCATATTTAAATTTTTTACAAAATAATCTGCTGTGTACATTTAATTACTCCTTTCAAATATTGCTAATATGTAATCTAAATAATATTATAAACTAAATTATTTCCATTTTAAATTGTTTTTAGTTAAACTTTCTAACTTCAAAATAACAACGTCTAAAATAAATCTTTTAATCCTTATATAACCTCATTATCTGTTCAACAAAGGAATACTCAAAACTTCATATTGCTTCAAGTATTCCTTTCATTTATTACATAGTTATAATATATATTTAGTTCTTGGAGAAGACTTATATCTTGGTTTATCTGTAAATTCTTATATTAATTCTTTAGGCTTTATTTCATCACAAGAATCTATACGTAAGAATTAGAATTACCTATAACATTCCTAAGAATGTCTCCATGAATTTGTTAGCAAAAAAGCTCTGTGCCTGATAGGTCAAGTGTAACCCATTATTAGGAATATTCATTGGACCATCAAACTCCTTAAATTTTTCAGCCATATCATTAAGAACACATCCGTTTTCTAGGGCTACTTCACGAATGATTTTATTATAAACATCATCGAATTCAACATTATATGTCCATCGTTTTTCCGCTACAGCAGTTTCCATTCTCTCTGTGTCATATCCTGATAGCGTGTTAAAAATAACGCGGTTACCCTTATGGCGTAGGATTTTTGCTATATAATTCATGTTCTTGCGATACTCTTCCGGGCTTACATTAGGCCTAGAGTACACATCGTTATTTTGACGCATATCGTTAATTCCTATGAACACTGCTGTAATCTGTGGTTTATATCGTAATACCCTATTATATATATTGGAAATCGTCTGGGTAGTCGTATCACCAGTAACACTAGCGTCGATAAGTTTAATGCCTGAATATGGGGCAAGCACCCTGCGAACAACGTTAAAGAAGCTCTGATAATCACTTACAAACGAGCATCCGATGAAGGCAAATGTGAATTCTAGATTCTTTAGTTTGTCATCCATCTCCTTTTTGTATTTCGTATTTATATAATCTACCGGACTCTGAAGTTCTCCATCGAGTTCTTTGTAGATTGTGTCCACATCCTCTATCGGATACCCAAACGCATAGGCTATCATTTCCCTGTTGTTCTCAATCGATGGGATTCCGTGCTGATAAGCTTTAAATCGTATGTCCATATATTCATTACTATACTTTGAATTGTTTATTAACTGTGTCATTTTCAACCACTATCCTTTCCAATTATTAATTGTACATACACTATCTTGGCAGAGAATTCTTAACTATAGCATCTCAAGCATTACTTCAAGAAACTTATCAGCAAAGAAACATTGTGCCTGATAGGTAAGATTCAGCCCATCATTAGGTATGTTAATTAGGCCATCGAATTGGTTAAATTTTTCAGCCATATCATTTAAAGTGCAGCCGTTTTGCTCCGCTACCTCACGAATAATGTTGTTGTACTCATCCCGGATATCGACACTGTATGTCCAATTCATATGTGCAAAGGACTTTTCTACTATTACGTTATTAAAGGGTGGAAGTGTATTGAATATAATTTTACTTTTATAGTGACGCAAAACCTTTGCCATATAGTCTATATTTCCTCGGTATTCATCTGGTGAACATACCGGTTTGGAATATATATCATTGTTCTGGTGCATGTCGTTTATACCAATTAAAACCGAAGTAATCATAGGTTTTTCACTCACTACAAGATCATAGATATGCTGGATTGTTTGATTGGAATTATCACCCATTGCAGCAGCGCAAACCATTTTTATCTTGGTATATGGCTCAAACACTTTACGAAGAACATTGAAAAAGCTCTGATATTCGCTAACAAATTGGTCTCCAATGAAGACGAAAGTCGCCTCCAACTTAGAGAGCTTCTCATCCATTTCACTTTTGTACTTCTTATTAATGAAGTCAACTGACAATTGGAGTTCTTTATCCAGTTGTCTGAATACATCATTCACCTTTTCTATAGGATAACCATAGACATGGGAAATCTTTTTCTTATCATTTTCCATTGGTACTGTATGTTTGTATAAATTCATGCGTGTAATAACGTAACTGTTAAAAAAATGGCCTGAATACCTACTCTTATTTTGTGTCATTTTTCTTCTCATTCCTTTCTTTTATCGTATTTTCCTAATTTACCCAAGTATTAAATGTAGTTTTATGATAATTGGTTTTCATTTTTCAATAGGTTTATATCCTAAGGCCTTCTATAATTGCTTAGAAATCAAAAGCTTATATTCTATTTATTGTAAATTATACCATATATTTCTCGTATATCAAATCCTACTAATTTTTTTATTCAATATTATTCTGATTGATTTTTGATTATGTCTTAATAGATGACATTTAATTATGTCCCATATATAAAAGTACTGCATAATTAGCTTTTCCAAATAAACTGGGCACTTCTAAAAGAAGAAGGAGTACCTTTTTACAGATACTCCTTCTTCCTTATTTATATATTCTGCTAAACTATCATTTATAGTTAGCTTTAATTAATCTATTTCTCTTAATTAATTGTTATTTCAAATGTTATCATGTATAACAATTATTTATACTATTTAAGTTTTTATCTCCTGTCTTCTTACTTTAATATTATTTTTCTTTATCATTATTGTTATTAGAATATAACGCTTCACTAGCTCCATTACTAGCAATTACTTCTTTATACCAGTTAAAGCTTTTTTTCTCATAACGCTTTAGTGTCCCAGTTCCATCGTCGTGACGATCTACGTATATAAAACCATAACGTTTCTTTAATTGAGCCGTAGTGAAGCTGACTAAATCAATACATCCCCAAGAAGTGTACCCCATTAATTCTACTCCATCCTCAATTGCTTCTGCTACTTGAACTAAATGATCTCTTAAATAGGAAATTCGATAGTCATCTAATACCGTTTTTGTTCCATCTTCTAGCTCAACTAATTCATCAATAGCTCCTAAACCATTTTCCACAATAAATAATGGCTTTTGGTAACGATCATATAAGACATTAAGATAGTATCGAAGCCCCTTAGGATCAATCTGCCATCCCCATTCACTTGCTTCCAAATAAGGATTTGGCACCCCACCAATAATATTTCCTTCACCGGATTCAATCGAAGCATCACTAGATTCACAAATACTCATATAGTAGCTAAAAGAAATAAAATCAACAGTATTTTTTAATAATTCTTTATCTTCTGCTGTAATATTTAATTCAATATTACTTTCTTTAAAGAATCGTTTAGCATATGATGGATACTGACCTCGTACTTGAATATCAGAAAAGAAGAAATTTTCTCTTTCTTTATTAAGCGTCGCCCAAACATCATCAGGTGCTGGAGTCATTGGATAGACAGGCATGCCTAAAATCATGCACCCTATTTGAGCATCGGGGATAATTTCATGGCACATTTTTACTGCCATTGCACTTGCTACTAATTCATGATGAATTGCTTGGTAAATATCTTGTTTACTTAATTCTTCTAAAGGTGTATAAATTCCTCCACTTAAAAAAGGTGCATGAGTGATTGAATTAATCTCGTTAAATGTTAACCAGTATTTTACTTTATCTTTATAACGTTTAAATACCATGCGCGCATAGTGCTGAAAAAAGCCAATCATCTCACGGCTTTTCCACCCATCGTAACTTTTAGATAAATGTAAAGGGGTTTCATAATGAGATAGCGTTACTAGTGGTTGTATTCCATACTTCAAACATTCATCAAAAACGTCATCGTAAAATTGTAGTCCTTTTTCATTTGGTTCTTTCTCGTCTCCCATTGGAAAAATTCTAGACCAAGCAATAGATAAACGAAAAACTTTAAATCCCATTTCTGCAAATAGTTTAATATCTTCCTTATAATGATGGTAAAAATCAATACCGATAAGTTTCATATTATCTTGTGTCGGCTCTAATGTAGGACCAGCTTTTATTCCCCTTGGTGCTACGTCTTGCACACTCAAACCTTTACCATCAACATTATAAGCTCCTTCACATTGATTAGCAGCAATTGCACCACCCCACAAGAAGTTTTCTGGAAAGTTTGTTTTCATAATTAATCTCCTATATTTTCATTATTTTTTATTATACTAATAGTCTCTTCATCTAATAGTAGATTGTACAAAGCCCCATAAAGATTAGCATCATTATTAAATTTTGTAGCCTCAATAATTGGACAATGTACTGATTTTTGCAATAATGGTTCTCTCATTCTCAATCTATTAAATGAATTTTGAATTCCTTCAATTACTATTTTATTTGCGCTGATTCCTCCTCCTATTACGTACTTCTCTAACTCCAAAATACATTGAATATTATTAATAAGTTCAGCAATACTGTCGCAATAATCTTTAAATACTTTATTTGCAAAATCATTACCAGAAATAATAGCTTCGAATACAACTTTTCCATCTAAAGGATCTTCTAATCCTAAATATTCTCCAATTGTCTTTACCATTCTTACAGCTGAAGCATTGAATCCATAAAACTTTAAATCACTAGTTTCTTCTGATTTATTTATCATAAAACTAATTTCGCCTGCCGAATAATTCTTTCCTTTTCTTAATTTTTTATTTAATACTATTCCACCTCCAATTCCTGTACCAAGTATAATTGCAGCACCATCATCAACATCTTGTAAATTACCTAACCACATCTCTGCAAGAGCTGCTGCCTTACCATCATTTTCTACAGCAACAGGAATTTTATATTTATCATGTAAAATTGATGCTATAGGACACTTATCTAAAAAAGTTAAATTGCCACCTCCATAAATTATACCTTTCCTTGTATCCACTTTTCCTGGAGTACTAATACCAATTCCACTTATATGTTCAGATTGTTGTTCCACTATTTCTGATAAATCTAATAGTAAGTCATTTATGTTTTTTGAAGTTCTTTTTTGGTTTTTAGAAATAAGATTACCTGAATGATCTAAAATTCCGTATTTAATAAAAGTTCCTCCAATGTCTATACTTAAATAATGTTTATTATCCATATTATTATTCCTTTCAATATTATTATTCCTTTTAATATTGTTATTCATTTTAATTACTATTTTAAAACTATAGTGTTAAATGAATGTCCTTCTAATTCAACTTCAAATACCTCACCTGAAAATTCAATATTAGCAATCCTGAATTTATCATTTTTATTTGAAATTACAATAATTATAGATTCATCAGGATTCTTAAATGCTACTGCATCAACAGAATCTACACCTGAAGTAGTTAATCTTTTTGCGCCTTTTTGAACAAAATGAGAAAAATGTTTCATTACATAGAACTCCGGATTATACTCAATTTCTTTGGTTTCTGAATTTACAGTTATCATAGAGTTCTGTTCCCATCCCCATGTACTCATACCTTTTGGTTCTAAAACAGCATTCCAATACATATATCCATTTGCTCCATTAACAAAATAGTGTCTAAATAAATTAAAAACATATTCTGCATATAACCATGTATTTTTACCATTTCCACATTCATTTTCAGTTTGAATGAAGCTTTTTTCTGGAAATGCTTCAACTGAACGTTGAATAGCATTTTTTCCTGCCCATTGATATCCTACACCACTCACATATTTATATGCCTCAGGATCTCTCAATACTAATCCAGCATAAACGTCAAAATCTTGTGTATAATCTTCCAGCCATTCAACATAAGGTTCAGGTGCATTAATTGTTCCTAACCAAATCTCACTCTTAATATTATGCTTTTCAAATGCTGGTCCTAAATGATTTTTAATAAAATCTCTTAATTGTTCTCCTGTCCATCTACAAGATGGAAATTTTTGATCTGCAACTACTTCATTTTGAATATGAACTTGGTGTATGGTAATACCTTCATTTTTATATGCCTCTACAAATTTAACAAAATAAAGAGCATAAGCTTTAAGGATCTCATCTTCCCAACGTAATGTTCCGAAATTACACGTTTTTTGTGTTTTCATCCAAGTTGGTGGACTCCATGGTGAAGCAGTCAGAACTATATTCGGATTTCTCTTTAATGCTTCTTTTATATAAGGCATAAGCAACCTTTTATCGTTTTCTATACTAAACCTTTCCATATCGAAATCATTTTCATTTTCATTATAACTATACCATTCTGTTGCATAATCACTTGCTCCAATAGGCATTCTACAAAGATTAAAACGACAATCTCCTTCAGGTGAAAATAATTGATCTAATATTTTTCTTCTTTCATTTTCATTCAAATGATTTAATGCTTTCATACCTAATTCATTGAAACAAGAACCAAACCCTTCTATAGTTCTATTTTCAGTTTGTGAAATATGTAGTGTTGGTTTAGCTTTTACTATGTTTTGAAGTTCTTGTTTTAAAAATTTATCCTTTTTTGTAGTTTTATAATATGTAAAATTCATAATCTTTACTCCTCCGTATATTTTCTTTTTTCTAAATCACTAATAATTTTTGTATATAACTTATCTAGTTTGTAAAACTTAAGTAAAATAATTTGTACGACTGCTAAAATCATAGGTAACCAAGTAAATAATATGTTAATAGTAGTTATAGCACTATGCGGTTGAACCATAGCTTCTCCATTATAATGACTAAAGGCTAATAACCATCCTACAATAGCTGTACCTAAGCCTATACCTACCTTTAATCCAAAATTTCCTGCACTATAAACTAGTCCTTCTGTTCTAATATTTGTTTTCCATTCTCCATATTCAATTGTATCCGCTAATAAAGCAAAAATTGTGGCTGAAACCAAAGCGTTTCCAGCTCCTCTAACAATAATAGAAATATAAATTAACGGAATACTTGTTAAATCTATTAAAGCAATCACTGAGCCTAAAATAAAAATTACTGAACCTAAAATAGCCGTATTACGTTTTCCACATTTCTTAATTAATGGCATAGCAATAATTAACATAACAATTAATGTAGGAACATTTTGGGCAATAGACAAACCTCCGACTAAATTTTTGTCCTTAAGTATATGCTGAGCATAATAAATCATACTTCCACCCATAATTCCCATACTCATAAATACTACAACCAATAATAGAACTATAATAATCCAATATCTGTTTTTAATTAATGCTTTTATTCCATATGTAAAAGAAATATTTTGTGACTTTTCTTTATTTACTGCTACAATTCTTTCTTTTGTTGTTTTAAATGTGATAAAAAATATTAATGTAGCACTAATACCAAATATACCAAAAGTTAAAATCCATGCCTGTTGTCCTCCGCCAAAAAAAGATACAAGTGGTAAAACCAAAGCGCTTACACAAAGAGAACCAGCAGTTGAACAAAACATTCTATAAATATTAACTTCTGATCTTTCATTTTGATCTTGTGTCATTAATGAATTTAGTACACCATACGGAATATTAATAGCTGTATAAACTACATTGATTAACACGTAAGTTCCAATAATATAAGCTAACTTTCCGGTATTACCTATATTCGGTACAGAAAAAAGTAATATTGTACCTATACCAAATGGAATTGCCATCCATAAAATCCATGGTCTAGCTTTTCCATACTTTGTATTTGTTTTATCTACAACAACACCAGCAGCAATATCCATAAAGCCAGAAATAATACGCACTACTAGCATTAATGTACTAATAATGGCAGCTGCCATTCCCATAACATCAGTGTAAAAATATAATATAAACATACTAAGAGAATTCCAAACTAAATTACATGCAAAATCTCCTAGTCCATACCCAAGTTTCTCAGGAAATTTAATTTTTTCTTTATTGCTATCATAATTTATTTGGGTAATTTCTGTATTCAAATTTTCTCCTCCTTACCATTTTTAAATAAAATAATTACATATAAAAATAATTACTTTAAAGTATTTAATTATAAAAAATACTATATTAACGTTAACAGTAACCGTTATCTTCATTTTATAATTAACTTATGGTAAAATCTATATCATAAACAAATCGTTTTATACCATTTTTAAATGTATTGGAGTGACAGAAATGGATTCAGATTGGTTAAACAAAGTAAAAAAATTACCCTATTTAGATTCAAATATTAGATTTTTCGGGGGACATAAACATAAAGTACAAAAAGGCTGGTCAGTTTCAGAGGAATATCATCATGCATTTGAAATTTTGATAGTTTTAGACGGAGAACAATTAACAAATACAAATAACCAAGAATACATAATTAAAAAAAATCATATAATGTTAATTCCACCTGGTTACAGACATGTGAATACTTGTATTTCCAAAGAGGGTATGACTTATTTTTGTGTTCATTTTGATATTGATGATCCTGAAATTCATCATGATTTGATGTGTTATTGTGATTTTATTTTTACAGAAGGAAATGAAATACATACTAAATTAAAAAATATCTTAAATAAATGGATTAACATATTGGATATGGATAGTGATAATTTTTCTTTAATAAACAAGCTAGAAGTAGAAATTATACTAATGAAATTAATTATAGAATTACTTAAATATGTGGAGACAAAAAAGCAGTTAGAAGTAGAGAATAATTATAGTACACTTTATTATGCACGTTGTATATGTGAAAAAATCCAAGAAAACTTCCGCCAATTTTCTCTAAATCCTTCTGAAGATAAGTTAAAAACATTAACAATTAAATATATAGCAAATGAGTTAAATATTAGTAGTGGATATGCCTTAGTAAAGTTTAAATCTACTTATAATATGTCTCCAAAAACTTATCTTAATCAGCTAAAATTTAATGAAGCTAAAATTCTCTTGGGTCAACCTAATATTACTTTATCTGAAATAAGTGAAAGAATTGGTTATAGAAATGTTTCTCACTTTAGCCGTCAATTTAAATTATGGTGTGGAATAAATCCCTCTGAGTTTAGAAATATACTAACTAGATAAAATCTATAAGCATAAAAAAATTCTCTATAATACTTACTTAGTATTGTAGAGAATATCATACGTGATCTTTAAAATCCACTAACATTTAGAAAAGCTTATTATAAAATAACTATGTTATTTTATAATAACAACACTTAGTATCCTATATAATATTATATTTTTTCTTTTATATTTACTGAACTATTAAAATAAAGTTATAAAGCACAAATATCCAATTTCCAAAACAGCCTCACCAAATCCATCTATAATAAATTCTCTAACTGCTTCAGTATTATTACCAATAATTCTTGAAAAAGCTACAATATAATCTTTTATGTCTTGGGTATCTATTTCTTTATTCTTATTCATACAATATTTCAAAAATACGGCATACCTTACTAACAAATACTCTAATATAATCAATTGAAAAGAAATAATCATCTCCTTAATATCACTACTTATACAACAACTTAAAATCTTAGATACAATACAATTTTCAATTAACTTATTATATTCTTCAAATAATCTTTTATAATCATGCCATTTAGCTGAAAGAGTTCTAATTTTAATATTTTCAGCAAAATCAGAAATATCTTTCAAAAGAATATCTAGAACAGAAACCTCTTTATAATTCTGAATAATATCTAAAAATAAATAATTAATTTCTTCAACTGAGTCATTTATGTTTAAATCTACATCATGATACATATCTATAAGTTCTCGTATATAATCTCCATTCTTATACTTTTCTAGTTCTTCTAATAAATTATCTTCTCTAAAGCTTTCATTTTCTAAAATAGTTAATAGCATTTGAAAGCTAATAATCAGCTTATCTTCTAATGAAAAATTTTTCTGCTGCACTATATTAACCAGAGTTTCTCTGATTTTAAGTTCTAATAAATTATTTTTTAAATTAGTATTATTTTCTGAAATTATATTTATTTTTCCATTTATACTACTTATAAGCTCTACTACTTCAGGACATGCACATGATAATAAAAGTTCCTTTTTATCTTCAAATATGTTTTCTATCCTAGGAAACATGTGACATGTTAAAGATAAATACTCCTCTCCATGGCTTTTTACTATCTTACATAATCCCTGGTTATCTAAGAAAGGACATGCTTCATGAGTTTCCTTATTTATAAAATACTCTGTTTTACTTTTGCAGTTTTTTATTTTTATATTATTAAAAATATAATCAGACTTATTATTTTTTTCTTTCCATTTATTGTATGTATCCCCATCTATCCCAATATCCCAGCCTTCACAACATGTAAACTTACATTTATCAGCTATGCACTTGAACTTATCATAATTTGAAAGTTTTAATATATCTATTACTTTATTCATATAATTTAACTCCAATTTTTTAATAATATTAGCTTAAACATTAATTATTATAATAAAATTCTTTAGTTTTAGTATACTGTTTTCAAAAAAACTCTACATCATTTTTTAGTGTTTTGCTATGTTTTTATACATTTGAGCTACATTTATTATAAAATAATCCAGCCCCTTCTATGATTTCCTGTTCCTCAAATAAACTTAAGACAGCCTCATTATAATCACTTAACTTTTGTGTCTTCTTTATTTTTTTAGCATATTTTTTACTATCTGAAAATATGTAAATCATATATCCCCATAATTCTTTCATTCTAAATATTGCATTTCTATCTTCATTAAATAATTCTCTATATTTATTAAAAATTTCATCATGAAAATCTTTTAATACTTTTTTGTCTATATTAGTATTATTTTTTATCTTATTCATTAACCCTGGATTAGCTAGTATCCCTCTCCCTAGCATTACTGTTTTTACTTCTGGAAAAGTTTTTATTAATTTATTATGATCTCGAGCAGTGAAAATATCACCATTATAACATACAGGATTGGTACTTAAAGATAATGCATCTTTAAATATCTCTAAATTAGGTTTATTTCCATAAAAATCTTTTTGCGTTCTAGGATGAATAATTAATTCTTCTATAGGATATTTATTGTATAATTTTATTAGCTCATAAAATTCTTCTGGACTATCTTTTCCTATTCTAGTTTTTATAGAAATTTTTATATCATCTATTTTAAATATTTCATCTAAAAACATATCAAGTTCTTCTCTTTTGGCTAGAAATCCTGAGCCTCTACTTTTTGAAACAACCGTTCCAGCAGGACAGCCTAGATTTAAGTTAACCTCGTTATAACCTAATTGTTGTAATTTTCTAGAAGTAATAATAAAACCTTCTGAATCATTAGTAAGTATTTGAGGCACTATATTCATCCCTTTATTATTTTCTGGCAAAACATCCCTTAGTTCTTTGGTTTTAAGACTTCTGCTTTTATTTGTAACAATAAAGGGCGTAAAGCATTTATCAATATTATGAAAAAATTTTTCATAAGAATTTCTATATATGTATCCCGTAATTCCTTCCATTGGTGCTAAATAATATTTCATTTAATAACTCCTTTATAAACATTCTAAAAAACAAAATCTTTTAATACATTATTTAATTTTTCAAAAACTTTTAACACAAACCTTAAGATATACGGTAAAAAGAATGATGCTAATAACACTGAAGCAGCCAAAATTAATATATTATAATTTATAGTTTGTCCTGTTTTAACCTGATATAAGTGTATCGCTCCTACGGATATAGCAGCAATTATTAATAATTTAGATGCTATCCATGAAACTACATTTATAATCTGGCATAATAATATTATTACTGATAATATCGCTATTAATGGTAAAGCTAATATCTTAAATGGTAACATAAGCAAATCAAATATTTGTTTAGTATTACTTTTTGGACTTTTCTCAATCGCTTTTTGTTTTCTAGCTTTTTCTTCTTTATTATCGTTCAATTTATTTTTCTTATCTTTGTTTTTTGAAACTCCTTTTTGGCTAACATCATTCCTTTTTGTGCTAGCATTTCTTCCTTTGCTTTTTGAGTTATTTCTAGATATATAATTTTTACTTTTATTATTAACCTCTAGTTCTTTTTGTACTTCTTGTGGTTGAATAATTAATGTTTCATTTTTATCCATTAATTGACTTTCTTCTAAACTATTTAAAGCTTCATATGCCTGATCAAATAACTTCAAAAATTCATTAAGTCGTTTTTCATTAACTACTTCTTTTTTTATTTTTTCTACTTGCTTTTCATACGCTTTTTTTATTGCTTCTTTTGATGCATTTTTTTCTACACCTAATATTTTATAATAATCTGTCATTTTTCGTCTCCATCTAATCCATCGTTAGTTAATATACTTATATTATCAACTACAGTATTTTTTTTCATACTAATTTTACTCCCTTATTAACAAACTACCTTACAGATACATTACATAAGTATTTAATGTATCTGTATTATATCATAAACAATAATTTCTTTTTAGCAAAAGAAATTATTTTAAAATCTACATTTTTTATTTTTTTATCTAAATTATTTTCTAAATTTTTATTTTCTACTCATAACTAAAAGCTGTTTAACATTTTGTTTTAATGTTACTAACTCATCTGCTACATTATTGTAAATAATATATAAATCAAATATTTCAAATATATTTCTTTTATAATTATATTTCTTACATTTTTCCACAATTCTATAATATATTGATAATTAAGGGGGTGATATTAAATGGATACTAAAAATAATTTAAACTCAACTCAAACCAATATACCAAAAACAAACATGAAAAAAACTCTGTCCCTTTGGAATTTTTTCACTATTGGGTTTGGTGCCATTATTGGTACAGGCTGGGTTTTACTAGTAGGTGATTGGATGATTATTGGTGGTGGCCCTATAGCTGCTATGATTGCATTCATTATTGGTTCAATTCTCCTTTTACCTATTGGTGCTGTATTTGGAGAACTTACCTCAGCTATTCCTATTTCAGGGGGTATAGTTGAATATGTAGACAGAACTTTCGGTTCTAAAATTTCATATATTACAGGTTGGTTCCTTTCATTAGGAAATGGCATTCTTTGTCCTTGGGAAGCAATTGCCATCTCTACTTTAGTATCTGAAATGTTTGGAGAATTTTTCCCATTTTTACGCAGTGTAAAGCTTTACACAATACTAGGTGCTGATGTTTATCTTTTCCCAACATTAATTTCGCTTTGTTTTGCAGTTTATGTTATTATATTGAACTTCAAAGGTGCTTCTTCGGCTGCAAAATTACAAGGATTTTTAACAAAGGCTTTACTTGCAGGTATGATACTTGCTATTGGAATTTCCATTTTTAAAGGTAGTCCTTCTCACTTAAATCCAATTTTCAGACAAGTAGATGCCACAACTTCCTCTACAAGTGCTACTAGCCTATTTTCAGGCATTCTTAGTGTTTTAGTTATGACACCATTCTTCTATGCAGGTTTTGATACTATTCCTCAACAAGCTGAAGAAGCAGCTGAAGGACTTAATTGGAATAAATTTGGTAAAGTTATTTCTATGGCATTACTTGCATCAGGTGTTTTTTACATGGTTTGTATTTACTCATTTGGAACTATCATTCCATGGAATGATTTTATTAAACATACTGTTCCTGCTCTTTCTTGTCTTAAAGATATCAATGTAATTTTATACATTATCATGCTTTGTATTGCTACTTTAGGACCTATGGGACCTATGAATTCATTCTATGGTGCTACTTCTCGTATAATGCTTGCTATGGGACGTAAAAACCAACTTCCAAAATCATTTGCAAAAGTAGATGCTAAAAGTGGTACTCCTGTTACTCCAAACATTATTTTAGCAATTCTTACTTTAATTGGACCTTTCCTTGGTAAGAATATGCTCGTTCCACTTACTAATGTTTCTGCACTTGCATTTATTTTCTCTTGTACAATGGTAAGCTTTGCTTGTCTTAGAATGCGTAGAACAGAACCTGATTTACAAAGACCTTATAAAGTTCCTGGTGGAAAATTAGGAATTTCTGCAGCGTGTTTAGCAGGATCTATCATAATTGGGTTAATGATTATACCCGCAAGTCCTGCTGCTCTTAAACCACAAGAATTGATTATAGTCCTTGGTTGGCTTGCAATCGGGTTAATTCTTATGACACTTACAAATATAAGTAAAAAAAATAAAAATGTTTAATCTGTTTAATATAAATATATAAATGCTATTAAGCAATCTTTAATAACAAGTTTATTAAAATTACTTATTAGCAAATTTATTATGCAAAAATAAGTTTGCTCTTAATTGTTGCTTCTATACAGAAGAAAATTGAGAGCAAAGAAAATTATAATATATTAAGGGGGAATTTATAATGAATAAAATTGCTTTTATAGGTGGTTTACTTATTGATGGTACTATAAATGAGGCTGTTAAAGACTCATTAGTATTAATAGTTAACAAGAAAATCGAATATGCCGGTCCTAAAAAGGATTTTGGAGAAGATTACAGAAAGGTTGATATATCAGGAAAAACAATTATGCCTGGTCTTATAGATAGTCATTTACATTTTTCTGGTAATCTTACAGACGATGATAGTGATTGGATTTTAGAAGATCCTGTTCAAAAAACAGTTGTTGCTGTTCAACAAGCTCATGACTGTCTTGAACATGGTTTAACTACTGTTGGTGAAATTTCACGTTCAGGTTTACACATTCGTAATATGATTGAAGCAGGAATTATGCAAGGACCTCGTGTAGTGGCTACTGGTTTAGGTTTTGCACGTACTTGTGGACATGGTGATTCACATAGAGTTCCTCTATGGTATAATGAACAATCACATCCATGGGCTGAACGTATTGATGGGCCTTGGGAACTTCGTAAAGCTGTTAGAAGAAGATTAAGAGAAAATCCTGATGCTATAAAAATTTGGTCAACAGGTGGAGGTATTTGGAGATGGGATAAAAAGCTTGATCAACACTATACGCTTGAAGAAATCCAAGCTGTTGTTGATGAATGTAATATGGTAGGTATCCCTGTATGGTCACATGCTGAAGGATACGGCGGAGCACTTGATTCAGCTAAAGCTGGTGTTCATCTAATTATTCATGGACAAACACTTAATGATGAATGCTTAGATATAATGGCAAAAAAAGGTATTTATTTCTGTCCTACTATTCAATTCCTTAACGAATGGTTTAAGACATATGCTCCACCATATATTCCAGAAATACATGATCGATATCTAGGTGATACTGTTGCTAAAAAAGAATTAAACCGTGTTTATGATAACCTTAGAAAAGCTAAAGCTAAAGGGATAGGATTAACTATTGGCTCTGACTCATTCTGTTCAAGCTTAACACCATACGGTACAACTGCTATTGGAGAAATGTATTCATTTGTTGAAAAAGCTAACATTTCACCTATGGATACAATAATGGCCGCTACTAAAGTAGGTGCTGAAATGCTTAATGTAGGAGACATTACAGGTACTTTGGAAAAAGGAAAATTTGCTGATCTTCTAGTCATCAATGGAAATCCTCTAGAAAATATTCGTGCAATAGCTGTTGATAATATGGATATTATCATGAAAGAAGGGGTTATTATAAAGAATACTTTTATAAAAAGCACTTTCTAATATAAATAAAATTTGATTATGTAATTAAATATTTAAATTACATGCTTTGTTTTAAAACCGTGTTGATATTGTTATATAGAAATCATGGACGGTGAAATTTACTAAGTTAAATTCAAATATTAAAAATATTCAGTTTTAAAAAAATTGAAAGTCAATAATATAAACCCACAAAAATCTTAAATTTAAGATTTTTGTGGGTTTTAATATAGAGATAATTTAACCTTGATATTTTAATGCTTAGCAATTTTTTTTATTCTTTATGTTTCATTTCTTAACCTTAAAACAAAATTATAATCTAAAACTTTCTTTCTATCAAAATATGCTTTGTAATACTTAATTTATTATTTTATTTATTGTTGGAACTATTAAGGATTTCATTATCATCAAAATTGCAAATATGAATGGTAAAGATCCTATTGAAAATGCCATACGAAAGATATTTATTAGAGGAATATATAATATAATCATTGCTACTATAGTTAATAACAAAGTATATTTTGCTACTTCCTTGTTAGTTAACCTTATTATTGCTAATGAAATAAGGGTTAACATCAATGGTATCATAGTTAAATAACTAGCCCCTGGTAAAAATATCATTGATACACTCAATAATATTGTTTGAATTAATACTCCAGCAAAAAAGTTCTCATTTATATTCTCTTTCTTTTTCATTTCTATTTTAAACATAAATACTAATAATACTATTGGTAGAACAATAACTAAAATATCATCTCCTGGAACATTCCCCATATGATTTAAAGTAAAATTAACTCCTGAAACAGTTGCTAGACCCAAACTAATAATTAGACCTAATATTAATGTACCTATAATATGAATCAAGTTTTTTCCTATTGATTTTAGTATACCTTTAATCTTGTCCCTATTATGTATCATTGTCACTATCACTGCAATTATTATTATGATAGCTAATATTCTTCCTAAAGTAACACTATAATCTAAAATCACATTAGGTAATATCATAAAAAATATTGAATCATTTCCTTGTTTAAAATAATCTAGGTCATTATATTTATCAGAATAAATAAACTCTTCAACTATTGGTAGTACTTGGTCTCCATAATGCTTAAGGCTTTTATCACTAATATTCTTATAAGAATCCTCTGGAGTATGATAGTACTCTACATTATCTAATGTAGTGAAGTTAATACCTGCTAGTCCTCTATTTTTAATATTTAAGAAATCTGATCTACCTGACTCCTTATATAAATCTGTAATTAATGATGATGTTACAGGATAATTTGCATTTTTATACAAATTCAATACTCTATCATTTTTTTCACTTGTTTGAAACATTATCACAGACCCACTTGTACCTCTAGCTTCTAAGTTAATAACATATGATACATTTTTGTATAACGAAAAATTATTATTAAACTCCTCCCTTGATCCAATTAAATGCATCTCTTCTCCATCTGTTATTAATACCTTAATTCCATTTTCTAATGTCTTTCCACTGTCTCTTATATTTCTTAATGTCTCTAATATTGTTACAACACCATATCCATCATCTGATGCTCCATAAGAATATCCCTCGTCATTTTGAGGGTTAGTTCCTGCAGAGTCATAATGAGCTACAAGTAATATATAACTCCCATCTTCACCATTTTTACCATCAATTTTCCCATATATATTATTTAAATCTGCAACTTCGCCTTTGTCATTTTCTACATCTTTATAGCTAAAAATCTCTGGATTCATATTTAATTCTTCTAGTTCTTTAACTATATATTGTCTTACATCTTTTAATGCTTCTTGATGATGCACCGTTGAATGTGGTTCCTTAGTTATAACTTTTAAATCTTCCTTTGCCCTCGTATAAGAAAAATTTGTACTATTCTCTTTTGTATTTGGATAATGCATTGTTATACATCCTAATAAAATTGATAAAATACATACTGCTAAAATTATACCTTTTCTTTTTTTCATAATAACTCCTCCTAATACTTACTGTATGAGAAGAGTATAATAATTCTTTTTTTATTTATATATAGTCTAAAGCTCTTATTTTACTAAAAAAAGACTAGTACACTAGTACTAGTCTCCCTTATTTACAAGGTTTATAAGCTCCACCTTATTTTTAACATTCACTTTTTTATAAATATTATAAACATGATTTTTTACAGTATTAGCCGATATAAATAATTTCTCACCAATTTCTTTATTACTTAAACCCATACTAACATAATCAACAATTTCCTTTTCTCTATTAGTAAGACATTTTAAATATTTTTTTTCTTCCTGTATTATTCCTTTTTTTTCTTTAATACATACTATTCCTAATATACATTGAAGTAAATAAATTATACCTAAGTAAGGTGCACTTTGAAGAATTTTAATCTTATAACTAAATAAAAATAATATGCTTGTTACTATTATTAGTCCTATAATAATTCTCATCTGCATATTCAACTTTTTATATAATTCATTATCCTTAACCTTCTTAATAATTTTATATACATAAAAGACAACTGCTACTACTAAAACATAATTTATTACCTTAATAATATTCTCAATTTTATATTGCACTAATATTTTTCTAATATAAATACCTATCGTATCTGTTAAAAACAAAATAGAAAAAAATGTTTCTCCAATAACTATGTCTTTTAATATAATTATTTTATCTTTTTTATATACTAACCAACTTAATGTAATAAAACCTACACCTAATGCAAAACACAGAAAATGTAAAATAATTATTATATGTACCATATTCTCCCCCTATTATAAGTTGTTATAACTATATATTAACATATCTGTGAATATTATTATATATTTTGTATATATACATGACGGGGTACAGTTCAGTATGAATAATGTCCTCTTTCAATCTGTTATTTATTTTCGCTTGTACAATAGTAAAAATTCACTATAAATTCATAACCTTTTAGTGTTAACCTATGTTAAATTTCTTTTGACATCTTCTTCATTTTTTCTTTTTGATTTAAGTATCTTATAAATCACCCCAAGCATTATAAACCATACAGGTGTTACAAATAAGGCTACACGAGTTTCCTTATTAAGTGCCAATACAACTATAACAAAAGCAATAAATGCTAGAATTATATAGTTAGCAATTGGGTAAAGTGGCATTTTGAATTTGCTCGAAGCCGCAAGTTCAGGATTAGTTTTGCGATATCTTAGATGGCAGATAACTATAATTGCCCAAATGAAGATAAAGCAGAATGTTGATATACTTGTAATGAGTACAAATACCCCTTCTGGCATAATATAGTTCAGAATAACTGAAATCAAAATGACAGTTGCAGAGAACATTAAAGCATTAGAAGGTACTTGACGAGAAGTTAATTTTTTCATTGACTCAGGTGCATTATTTTCTTTAGCAAGAGAGTAAACCATACGGCTTGTGCTGAAGATACCACTGTTACAAGCAGATGCAGCTGATGTTAGTACAACGAAATTTATAATACTTGCTGCTGCTGCGATTCCCACTGCAGCAAATACCTGTACAAATGGGCTTTTATCTGGATTAATTGAATTCCATGGGTATATACTCATAATAACAATAAGTGCTCCGATATAGAAAATAATAATTCTAATTGGAATGTTGTTAATAGCCTTTGGAATAACATGTTCTGGATTTTCAGTTTCACCAGCTGTTAAACCAACTAATTCGATTCCAGTAAAAGCAAATACAACCATTTGGAAGGAAAGGATAAAACCGCTTACCCCATTTGGGAACCAACCGCCATGACTCCAAAGGTTTGTAAAGCTAGATACACCAGTATCTGTAGAAAATCCTTTGATAATCATAAATGTACCAATTATAATTAATGATAAAATTGCAACAATTTTAATTAAGGCAAACCAGAATTCCATTTCGCCAAATAACTTTACTGTGGTAAGGTTCATAATTAGTAAAATCACAAGAACTATAAGGCTTGGAACCCATTGAGTTACATTCGGGAACCAGTATTGTATATAAAGTCCAGCAGCAGTTAAGTCAGCCATAGCAAGTGAAATCCAGCAGAACCAGTAGGTCCATCCAGTAATAAATGCTGCTCTGTCTCCTAGATAATCATGTACAAAGTCTACAAAGGAATTGTAGTTTAAATTAGAAAGCAATAATTCTCCAAGAGCACGCATAATAAAAAAACAAATTATCCCTGTTATCATATATGCAAATAAAATAGATGGACCAGCCAAGTGAATAGACCTGCCTGAACCAAGGAATAATCCAGTACCAATTGCACCTCCAATTGCAAGTAATTGAACGTGCCGATTTTTTAGTCCTCTCGATAAATTTTGATTTTCTGACATATATATTCCGCCTTTCTAAATGTTACTGTTTTTAAATCTGTGTTACTGAGATCACAATTTTCTAGAATTATTATTAGGCCATTGAGATATAACTTTCTATTTCTATGATACCCAAAAAAATATTATTGATGTCAGTGCTGTTATAAAGCATAACTACAAGATATAGTAGCTGCTAGTGCAGTACATAATGCTGCAAAACTAGTAACATCACCTTCTGCATTGTGCTCTTCTTCATTTTTTTCGAAAAGAAATTTTAGAGCAAGAGGCAATTTGAATAATTGAATTAATCCTAGACGTACGGTAAGATAGATTCCAGTTTCCATTAGTAAGACTAAAAGTGTAACCCCTCATACTATAGAATCGTTTTGAGTAAGTACTTTTGTTAATTGATCCATTTTATCCCTCCATCTTAGTCAAAAGACATGTACTAAAAAATGTCTTTTCCTATATAAGTATTTTGTGATTGGAGATACAAATGAGAATAGATAAGATCTAAATGAAGTAATTGATAATATATTACTTTTGTAAATAATGTTATCATTTCTTAAAGATATGTTACCTTTCCCCTGTCCTTTTACCTGAGAGTTTCGCCTTTGTGGCTTTCTCCTTCGGTGCTCATAAGAGTCTCTCCAAGGTTTCATCCAATAGCGGTCATCTCTAATTAAATAGGTACCTGAAAGATTTACTTCTTCGGTGAATGGCCATAGCCATTACTCTCCCGCTATCTTCGTCTGAATTATTAAATTTTACCGTTATATACTAATACATTTTTAATAAATTTGCAACAATTTCTTCATTTCATTATTAAAATAAAAAGATTATTTAGTCATAATTACTAAAAGCATTTATAATAAAGTAACAATGTTAAGTTAAATTAGAGAAATGAAATGGAGAGATGAATTACTATAAGTATTATTTTTTCTCTAAATGTCTATAAACTAAAATAACCCACGAAAATGAACTTA
>NZ_FOMG01000076.1 GCF_900112485.1 Clostridium uliginosum | reverse complement strand
CTATAATAGTGCAAAAATGCTTGAATAATTTTACAATTGAATAAAATAAAAAAACATTTATGATAAATCCTTGTTATAATTGAGTTCTCACACAAAAACTACAGCAAGGAGCTATACATAAATGTTTCAGAATTTAATTATATCAGATGAACTATCAATAAACAATTTCTTTAAAAAACTAAATTTTGATTTATACCTAACTAAACCACAATTAAGACATGTGGAAAGTATCATGAATGCAATGATTTCAAAAGGTTATAATGGTAAAATATCCGACGTAGCGGAGCTTGCTTCGCAAAGGCATCGAACAAGTACTACTAGATTTTTATCCAACAGTAATTGGGATGAAACACTTTTAAGTAATTCATTGAGATCACAAGTGTTAGACCTTATTTGGAGTAAATCTAGAAAAACTAATAAACCTATATACTTTATTATTGATGATACAATATCTGAAAAAACTAAGCCCTCGTCAAAGGCTAAAAACGTTATAGAAAAGTGCTCTTTTCATAACTCTCATCTAAAAGGTAAAATCGTATATGGTCATCAAATTTTAGTTTCATTACTATCTTGTGATGGGTTAGTGCTTCCTTACTCAATCGATATTTATGATAAAGATATTATGAGTAAAATAGAAATGACTCAAAATTTAATTAATTCACTACCCAAGCCTGAGAATAAAGGTTATGTTTTATGCGATAGTTGGTATAGTTGTAAAGCTATTTTCAATAGTTCCGTGGAAGCTGGTTACAGCTACATCGGTGCCTTAAAAACTAATAGAGTTATTTATCCTGAAGGATATAAGAGGTTAGGAATTAAACTTAATAAATTCGCAACAACACTAAAGATTGAAGATTTTGACCTTGTCACCGTTAAAAATCAAGAATACTATATCTTTAACTACGTTGGCGATTTAAAAGATATAAAGAATGTTGCAATTATACTTAGTTATCCTAAAGAATCTTTTCAAAAAGAAGGAGCATTAAAAACATTTATTTCTTTGAATACCTCATTAAATCCTTTAAATATTTTAACTCAATACACTGACCGTTGGGCGATTGAACCATTTTTTAGAGATTGTAAATCTTATCTTGGGCTTGATGGATATCAAGTTAGAAGTGAACGAAGCATTAAAAGATATCTTGCAATAATGACAATAAATTATACTTATTGCAAATTATATTCTAATGAATCTCATCACTTTAACACTGGATTTAAGTTAGCACAAAATGACCTCAAAAAAGCTAAAGTAATTTGGATTTACAATGCTGCCGCAAGCGGTGAGCCGGTAGCAAAAATTTTTGAGTACTTAAAAATAGCTTAGGAATCTCTTTGTTTATTCAACTGTAAAATTATTCAAGTAAAAATGCACTATTATAG
>NZ_FOMG01000009.1 GCF_900112485.1 Clostridium uliginosum | reverse complement strand
AAACATATTTTTAGTATTTACTAAAAATAAAAAAATATTACCAGAAAACAAAATTTCCAGTAATATTTTAATGATAAATGTGTTAATAACACAAAGCTATCTAGAGTCCCTCAAACTTTTAAAGATACCTAAATTAAGGAATATAAAAAAGAGAAATGATTGGCTCCATAAACTCAGCTTTAGCATATGGAGCCAATCATCCCTCTTTTATTTTTACTCTTTGTTTTATTATAGTGTTGATATTGTTTATATAATAGTGAACTGGCATTGAAATTTGCTTTGTAGAACTCTTAAGTGAAAATCAAAATTTTATATTTTGTTTTTGAACTTACTCAGCGAATGTACATGAGTCGAGTTTCCTTAAATATTAGTCCTATTAATTGCTTGTCACAATCTTTGATTGGGAACATGCATTAATAGGACTAATATTCATTTTAGAGTTCTTAAAGTAAATTTCATCGTCTATGAGCTTTATATAACAATATCAACACGGTTTTTAAACAAAGCCATTTTGTATTATTATATTTTTATTCTATCCAAGTATGGTTTTTGCAATTTCTACTGATTCTTTTGCATCTTTTGCATAGTAATCAGCACCTATCTTCATAGCATAATCTTCTGTAAGTACTGCACCACCCACAAAAACTTTTCCTTTGTATCCATCTTCTTTTAAGGCTTTTATAGTTTCTTCCATACTTTTTAAAGTTGTTGTCATTAATGCACTTAATCCAACTAAAGATACAGAATGCTTATTAGCTTCTTTAACTACTGCTTCAATTGGCACATCTTTTCCTAAATCTATAATTTCATATCCATAATTTTCAAGAATCACCTTTACTATATTCTTTCCTATATCATGAATATCACCTTTTACAGTTGCTAAAACTATTTTTCCTTTTGATATTGTTTGTGAATTATTTTTAGATATTTGTTTCTTTAACACATCAAATGCATTTTTTACAGTTTCAGCTGCTTGAATTAATTGTGGTAGAAAAATTTCCCCTTTTTCATACTTTTCTCCAACTTCATCTAATGCAGGAATCAAATATTCATTTACTATTTCAAGTTCTTTTTTTTCCTTTAAAAGCTTTAAGGTAGCATCCTTTGCTTCTTCTCTTAACCCTTTAATAACAATATACTTTAAACCATTTTGTTCATCAGTATTAATATTATTAATTTTGTTTTGATTACCGGAAGTTACATTTATTGTTACTCCTGCATAGTTTTTAATATAAATTTCTGCATCCTTATCATAATTATATAAAACATTATAAGAATCAATTACTCTGATCATTCCATTTGCATTTGGATTCATTATTGGTAAATCTAATCCATTTGCTAAAGCTAGTGCTAAGAAAGTTTCATTTATTAATTCTCTATTCGGAAGCCCAAATGATATATTAGAAACACCTAATACTGTTTTAACTCCTAAATTTTCTTTTACAAGTCTTAATGTTTTTAAGGTTTCTTGAACTTCCTTTTGTTGAGCTGATGCTGTAAGAACTAAACAATCAATATATACATCTTCTTTTTTTATCCCATATTGTATAGCTTTATCTACAATCTTTTTTGCTATTTTATACCTATCTTCTGCAGTATTTGGAATCCCTCTTTCATCTAATGTTAACCCGACTACGCTTGCTCCATATTTTTTAACTAAAGGTAATATCTTATTTAGAACTTTATCTTCTCCATTTACAGAATTTAATATAGGCTTTCCGTTATAATACCTAAGTCCAGCTTCTATAGCCTTATGATCTGAAGAATCTATTTGAAGAGGAATATCCATTATCCCTTGTATTTCCTTAATTACTTTAATCATCATTTCTTCTTCATTAATTTCAGGTAATCCAACATTCACATCAAGTATATGTGCTCCTGCTTCAACCTGTGAAACTGCTTGCTTTAATATATAATCTATATCTTCATTCTTTAATGCTTCTTTAAATAACTTCTTTCCTGTTGGATTTATTCTCTCGCCTATAATTCTAACCCCATCTATTCTAACTACCTTTGATGGAGTGCAAATTGCAGCATAAGGTTTATTTTTAGTTTTTATTATAGATTTATTCTTTACCCTTTTACATACTTCTTCTATGTAATCTGGTGTAGTTCCACAACATCCTCCAACTATTCTAACGCCTAAATCAACAAATTCTACTAATGCTGTAGCAAATTCTTCTTTTGTTATATCATAAGTAGTTTTATCTCCTATTGATAATGTTGGTAATCCTGCATTAGGTTGTACCATTATAGGAAGATTTGTACATTGTGCAATTTCGCTTACAATGCCAACTAATTGTCTTGGACCTACTGAACAATTTACACCAATAGCATCTACACCTAGCCCCTCAAGTACTAATGACATAGCTTCTGGAGAACATCCAGTAAATGTTCTTCTATTTTCTTCAAAAGTCATTGTACAAAATACAGGCAAATCTGAATTTTCTTTTACTGCAAGTACTGCTGCTTTCATTTCATATAAATCAGTCATGGTTTCAATTAGTATTACATCTGCTCCCGATTTAGCACCTTGCAGTACCTGACGTTTAAATATTTCATATGCATAATCAAAACTCAAGGTTCCCATAGGTTCTAAAAGTTCTCCTATAGGTCCAATGTCTAATGCTATATAAACTGGCTTTTCTCCTCTTGCTTTTTTAGCAATCTTTATTGCACTATCTATCGTTTCTTCTACTTCTAAATTACAAAGTTTAAGTTTTAACTCATTAGCACCAAATGTATTAGTTGTAATTACATTTGCACCACTATCTATATATTCTTTATGAATTTCTTCTATTATTTCTGGTTTTTCTATGTTTAAAAGTTCTGGATTTTCTCCTAGTTTTAATCCTTTCTTTTGTAACATAGTTCCCATTGCCCCATCAAATACTAATATATTCTCTTCAATATACTCTTTAAGCCCCACATGTCTCGCCCTCTCTTCTGAATTTGCAATTGCTATAATTACTACATTCACTACAACTTTTCTTTTTAACTTTAACTTCTTTATTTACAATTCCTATAATCGCTGTTACAGATTTCCTAGGAAATAATAAATCGTGAGAAGATACTGTAAGCCCTATCTTTTTTTGTGCATCTAATGCTCTTAGAAAATTATTTTGTATATCTAAAGGTAAATCTCCATATCCAGGACTATACCTAAAAGTTATACCCTTATCTTTTAAATTAGCTTCTTTTCTTATTATATCTTCAACATAGTCACATACTTCTTCTACTGCTGTTGTTGCACAAGCATCTAAGATTAGTGCCTTTGTCAAATTGGTTTTTTCATATAATCTAGTCTTTTTTTCTATTTCATTTCCTAAGGTTACTGCCATTAGAACACACTCTTTTGAATTTTTTAAGTGCTCTTTTATATCATTTCCAATTAAAAAAAGACTGGTTCCTTCAACTTCTACTCCACTTTCTAATAATTTAATATTATTGTAATTATATACAAATCGTGGAGTAATTAAGGTTTTAATTTCTTCTCTACACTCATTTAACATAACTCTTATTGACTCATCTACTACTTGCCCTTTATGTCCTAAATATCTTAATACTTCTTGTTCATTTATATCAAGTAAAATTTCTTGCATATATCTATTTTTCATAAATATCTAAAGAAAATCCTTTTTTCAACGCATTTTTTGTATATTCCTTTGCTCCAAATAATGATAAGTCTCTATAATTACCACATTGGATTTCATTTGCTGCTGGCATTTCACTAGCATCTAAGATTATATTTAATGATTTTTCTAAAGCTTCTTTTATTTCTTTAGCTTCTCTTTCTCCCCATACTGAAAGATAAAAACCAGTTCTGCATCCCATTGGTGATAAATCTATTACTCCATCTATATGATTTCTAAGTTCATGTGCCAAAAGATGTTCTAATCCATGCATCGCAGCTGTTCCAAATGCTTCATAATTAGGTTGTAAAAATCTCAAGTCAAATTTAGTAACCTTGTCTCCTTTGGGTCCATCAAGCACACAACATCTTCTAACATAAGGTGCTTTAACCTTAGTGTGATCTAATTCAAAACTTTCTACATTTTTATTTTCCATATTTATAATACCTCCACATATACTTATTAGAATGTTTTAATTGATAATGTACAATTTACAATTATTAATAAAACTTCTAATGAGTTTTATTATCTAATTGTTTATTGCTTACTCATTCTTAATTTCAAACATATCTGTTGTTATAATTTTATATATATAAAAAAAGCCTAAAAGTATTTCTTTTAGGCCTAATTACCGTATAAAACACCTTATCTATCAGTTCTTCTACTGCAGGATTTAGCACCACATATATGATAATATATTGGTTGCTGGGTTTCAACGGGCCAGTCCCTCCACCTCTCTTGATAAGTCAATATTTTTAATTAATTATATCTTAATATATATAATTTGTAAAGTTCTATAATAATAAGACACATGAAAGGAAATAATAGACCAAATATGCGTCGTATGTTTGGTACAATGGCAATGAGGCAAGTTCAGTTAATAACGGGCTATTAGCTGAATTTGCCGACGTGAGTAGATACGTAAGAGTCCAAAAATGAGAGTCCAAATTTTATATTTAGTTGCTCAAACTTTCTCTGTGAGCATTTTACATTTGATTTCTCGAACTTAGTTAACAACCAAAGTGCGTTAACCTCATTGAAAAATGATTTTGTGTAAATCACTTACTCAGCGAGTGTATACGAGTCGAGCTTCCTTATGACTCAAAATAGACAAGCATACTAGTCTATTATTTTTTTGAATGTGCCTAAATATTTAATTGCTATTTTTATTATATTTTAGTAAGTAAAAGTATTATTGAAAAGGCACTAAAAATTAAACTTATTATCATTATATAATTAACAACTTGTTTAGGTGTAAATCCCTTTTCTTCTAATCTAAAATGTATTTGACTTCTATCAGCTTGATAAACAGGCTTTCCTTCAGAAAACCTCTTAAATATTACAAATAAATTATCAAAAATAGGTACTGCTAAAGCTAATATTGGAATAAATAAACTCAGTACAGTAGCTTGTTTAAATGCACCGTCTAGTGCCGTGATACTTAGTATAAATCCTAATAGATTAGCTCCTGAATCCCCCATAAATACTTTTGCTGGATATCTATTGTAATACAAAAATCCTAATATTGCTCCAACCAACATTATAGATGTTAGCGCAGATATATTTTGCTTTAAAATTATTGCTGCTGCAAAAAATGTTATTGCTGAAATAAGTGAAATTCCACCTGCTAAACCATCCATACCATCAGACCAATTTATTACAGTAGTAACTCCAAAAATCCATGTTATTGTTAAAAAAAACTGTATTGTTTTGCTAAGTACTACAAATTCTCCTGTAAATGGGTTCGTAAATCCCATAAATCCTATTCCTGCATTAAAAACAAGAATTGCTGCTAATAATTGAACAACCAATCTTGGAAATATAGGAAACTCTTTTAATCTAGTTTTATAATAATCATCTATAAGTCCTATTAATAGGATAAGCGTTGCTGATATAAACACCACAATTTGTTGTTGGTGTTGTTGTGGATTCTCACTTTTTATGAATAAAAAATAGGAAACAAAAAAGCCTATGTATATTACAACTCCTCCACATAATGGAGTTTCTTTTTTGTGCTGTTTCCTCTTCGTAGGTTTGTCTGTAAATTGTAATTTGATAGCTAGTTTCATCACTACTGGCATAACAAATGCTGCCAATAAGAGTGATACTCCCATCGCTAATATATATTGCATATTTTTCTCTACTCCTTAGTTATATAAAACTATTACTTTGCTTTAAATGAAGTTTATTACAAAAACTTCTGCTTAAACTGAAATATTAGTCAAAATTATTCATGCTTAATTATACTATTAAAGGAACTCAATAGCAATTACAAAATTGTTAAGCTTATTGAACAAGCTTAAAAGTTATTGCGTAACAAATCAAAAGAAAAAATATATGCTTAGTTTTCAAGAATTTTAAATTTAGTGTGAAAAACAAAAAGAACTAGGACAATATTGTTTATTAGATTATATTTTTATTTTATAATTGTTATAGCATAATTATTTTAAACATTGATCTAAAACATAGTCATGTTTTATGACAATCATATCATTAATTTTGAATATTGGTAATTAAGTAACATATTTTTTCAATTTAGAAATTATCATCAAACAGAGAAAAAAGGCAAATTATTGTGGAATGTTACTTCAGAGAATTTTCTTGGACTGTTTCTTCATTATAAGTTGTCCTAAAATTACTTGTCCAAATTTTATATTTGAAACATGTAGTTTTAGGACTTCTTATAATGTTAGAAACATCCAAGAAAATTCTCAGTAACATGAACAATAATTTGCCTTTTTTCGGTTTTTGTGCACTCCCCTTAAAGTAGTGCACAATTTTTCAAACTAGCCTCTTTGTTCAATCATGCTCTTAACTTTCATTAATCTAGTTATAGCAGATCTTTCATTTTCATCAAGCTTCATTCTAATATACTTTATTGTCTCTTGAAGTTGAGGAATTGTCATATATTCAAGAGCATTAACTCTTCTTCTAGTCTTTTCAATTTCGTCTGCCATAAGCTGACATGACTTCTCTACTTCTGCAAGTTCTAACAACTTTGGAAGTATTCCATAAAGCTTAGTAAGCGTATCATCAAGTTCTGAAGAAGTGTTTGCAAATCCATAAGGGTATATACTTCCTTCATCTCCTTCAAGTTCTCTCTTGAAGTTCATTACAGGAACAGATACACTCATAATGTTTTTTTCTCCTACTTCAACTGAAATATGCTCTTTAGGATAAACTATAGCTTCTTCTAAGAATTCTGAGCTCATTACAGCTCTTGCCATAACAAAATCTCTTAAAGAACCTTGTAGTTGTTCTTCAACTTCTTTTCTTAAGTTATTATTATATTTAACAAGGTTAATGAATTGTCTCATTAATTCATCTTGTTTATCTTTTAAAAGCTTATGACTTCTTGTTGAAGTTGATAATCTTTTCTTAAGTTTAGAGAGCTCCATTCTAGTAGGATTGACATTTAGCTTTGCCATAGACTACTCTTCCTCTCTTGGCATGTATTTCTCAAGGTATTCGTCTCTGATTCTCTTAAGCTCTGTTCTTGGAAGCATCTTTAATAGCTTCCAACCTAAGTTTAGAGTTTCTTCAATTGTTCTATTTGTATTAAAGCCTTGTGATACATATTCATCTTCAAAAGCTTCTGCAAACTTAGCAAGCTTTTTATCAGTATCTGATAAAGCAGATTCGCCTAAGATTGCTGATAATTCTTTGGCTTGCTTACCTTGAGCATATGCTGCAAATAATTGGTTCATAGTATCTGCATGATCTTCCCTAGTCTTTCCTTTACCAATACCCTTATCTTTAAGTCTTGAAAGTGATGGTAATACATCAATAGGTGGCATTATACCTTTTTTATATAATTCTCTTGATAGTATAATTTGACCTTCTGTAATATATCCAGTTAAGTCTGGAATTGGATGAGTCTTATCATCTTCAGGCATTGTAAGTATAGGAATTTGAGTTATAGAACCCTCTTTACCTTTTAATCTTCCTGCTCTTTCATATAATGTTGAAAGGTCAGTATAAAGATAACCTGGATATCCTCTTCTACCTGGAACTTCTTTTCTAGCTGCTGATATTTCTCTTAATGCTTCTGCATAGTTTGTAATATCAGTCATAATAACAAGAACTTGCATTCCTTTTTCATAAGCTAGGTATTCAGCTGTAGTTAATGCCATTCTTGGAGTAGCTATTCTTTCAATAGCTGGGTCTGATGCAAGATTCATAAATAGAACTGATCTATCTATAGCTCCAGTTGCTTTAAATTCATCAACGAAGAACTGAGCTTCTTCGAAAGTGATACCTATAGCTGCAAATACAATAGCAAACTTAGAATCTGAATTAAGAACCTTCGCTTGTCTTGCAATTTGTGCTGCTAGTTGTGCATGAGGAAGTCCTGATGCTGAGAACACTGGTAATTTTTGTCCTCTAACTAGTGTATTAAGTCCATCAATAGCTGAGATACCTGTTTGAATGAATTCTGATGGGAAATCTCTAGCAACTGGATTAATAGCTTCACCATTTATATCTAATCTTTTTTCTGGTATTATATCTGGACCTTTGTCATTTGCTCTGCCCATACCATCAAAGACTCTACCTAACATATCTTCTGATACACCTATTTCAAGAGGTCTACCCAAGAATTTAGCTTTAGTTCCTTTTAAGTTTATACCAGTAGATCCTTCGAAGATTTGAACCATAGCTTTTGATCCATTAACTTCTAGAACCTTACCTCTTCTTTTCTCTCCAGTTTGAAGTTCTATTTCAACTAGTTCGTCATATTTAACGCCTTCAACACCTTCAACGACCATCAAAGGGCCAACAACTTCAGTAACTGTTCTGTATTCTTTAAGCATTTGCTACCCCTCCTTTGCTGATTAATTTACTAATTTCAGCTTTTAGGTCAACATTTATTTGATCAATTTTTTCTAATTCATCTTCATGTATATACTTACTTCTTGCAATTCTATCCTTTAAGTCTTCAAGAGCTAGAATTTCACTTAAGTAAACCCCTGCTTCTAATGCTTTTTGAGCTTCTCTCTTATATTCAATTATAAGTTTTAACATCTTATATTGCTTTTTAAGTGAAGTATAAGTATCAATTTCATGGAAACCATTTTGTTGAAGATAATCTTCTCTAATTGACTTAGCAACATCAAGTTTTAATCTATCTTTTTCTGAAAGTGCATCCACACCAACAAGTCTTACAATTTCTTGTAAACTAGATTCTTCTTGAAGTAAAGTCATAGCTTCTAATCTTAATACTGACCAATCCTCTGCAATATTTTCATTCATCCAAGCATCAACACTATCTGCATATAATGAATATGAGTTTAACCAGTGAATAGCTGGGAAATGTCTTTGATAAGCAAGCTGAGCATCTAGTCCCCAGAACACTTTAACAATTCTAAGTGTTGATTGTGTAACTGGTTCTGAAATATCTCCTCCTGGAGGTGATACTGCACCAATTGCTGTTATTGCTCCTTGTCTTCCATCTTTACCTAAACATACAACCTTACCAGCTCTTTCATAATAATCAGCAAGTCTTGATCCAAGGTAAGCTGGGTAACCTTCATCACCAGGCATTTCCTCAAGTCTACCAGACATTTCTCTTAAAGCTTCTGCCCATCTTGAAGTTGAATCAGCCATAATTGATACTGAGTATCCCATATCTCTAAAGTACTCTGCAATTGTAATACCAGTGTATATTGAAGCTTCTCTAGCTGCAACTGGCATATTTGATGTATTGGCAATAAGTACTGTTCTCTTCATTATGCTTTCTCCAGTTTTAGGATCTTTAAGTTCTGGAAATTCATTTAGAACGTCAGTCATTTCATTACCACGTTCCCCACAGCCAACATAAACAACTATTTCAGCATCTCCCCATTTAGCTATTTGATGTTGAACTACTGTCTTACCAGCTCCGAATGGACCTGGTACTGCAGCTGCTCCACCTTTAGCAACTGGGAAAAATGTATCTATAACTCTTTGTCCTGTAAGCATTGGTTCTATTGGATTAAGTTTTGATGCATATGGTCTTCCTTTTCTTACTGGCCATTTTTGCATTAAAGTAACTTCTTTATCACCTTTAGCCGTTTCAATTATACAAACTGTTTCAGCAACTGTGAATTCTCCTGCTTTAATATCTTTAATTGTACCTTCTACTCCAAAAGGCACCATTATCTTTTGCTCAACAACTGTTGTTTCTTGAACTGTTCCTATTACATCCCCTTGTGCTACAATGTCTCCAACTTTAGCAACTGGCTTAAATTCCCATTTTTTAGTTCTATTTAATGATGGAACTGATACACCTTTTGTTAAAAAGCTAGACTTCGCAGCCTCCATAAATGCATCTAATGGTCTTTGAATTCCATCAAACATTGATTCTATAAGTCCTGGTCCAAGTTCAACACTTAGTGGTTCTCCAGTTGTAACAACTGGATCTCCAGGTCCTATACCTGATGTTTCTTCATATACTTGGATTGATGCCTTATCGCCTCTCATTTCAATGATTTCTCCAATAAGTCCACTTTGTCCAACCTTACAAACGTCATATATATTAGCTTCATCCATACCTTCAGCAACTACTAAAGGTCCTGAAACTTTAATTATCTTTCCGGTCTTCACCTTACCAACCTTCCTTCCTATAAAATATTAACGCCTACAGCTTTTTCTACGTTATCGCTGATTCTTTGCATACCTATATTTAATGTTCCTTGATTGCTCGGAATTAATATTACAGCAGGAAGTACTTCTCTAGTATATCTTTCAATTGTTTCTTCTATACCTTGAGCAACTTGTTCAGTTACAAAGATAACTGCGTAATTATTCATAGCTAATCTATCAACAGTTTTTCTGGCCTCATCCATTTCAACTACTGGAAAAACATCTATGCCTAAAGCTTTAAAAGCTAAAACTGAATCTTTATCTCCAACTACTCCTATTTTCTTATACATAGATATCACGCAGCCTTTCCCTTACTACTTCCGCAGAGATATTATTGAGTTTGCCAACCATTATAATTCTTATAATTTTAATTTCTGTTTCTTTAGCATAAACATAAGCTAATACAGGTTCCACACCAAAAGGTATTATCTTAGCGTCCTTCATCATATTCATAATAAAGTTATCAACTAACTTTTCTAATAAACTTACTGAGCCTGTCTTAGTGTAATATTCTATACCACTCTTAATAAACTCAGCATAATCTGTATAAGAAAGTTTAGTAGATATATTTTCAACTGCATCATTTAACAGTGCTAATAACCTATCTTTATCTAAAGAACCTCCTTCAATAATAACTGAAGCAAAGAATTCTCTGCCTTTGTTTTGCTTTTTTACTCTTAAAAGAGTTTTTAAATTTGTAGAGTCAATAATTGCTGCTACATATTTATCAACAAAGCCATCTTTTATTTCATTCTTAATTTGTATTAATGCTTTAAACATATATTTATCTAATATAATATCAATGATTTGAGGATCTTTAGTAGTTTCAAAGTTATTAATTGCTTCTTCTGTTGCTTCTCTCATAAGCGGAGATAAATCTTGTATGTCATTATTTTCTATTAAATACTTTAATTTTGAAACTTCAATTGTTCCAACATGTATCAATAAATAAGATAAATCTTGTTTAAGAAACATACCTTTTAAAATTACTTTTATATTTTGATAATCATATTTAATACTCATTAAGTCAATAAGAGACTTTACTGGGGTTATATCATACATTACGTGAAATAATCTCTTCAATTCTTCACTTAATATTATTTCATAATCCTCTGCTCTCTTAACATTTGTCATAACATTGGCATACTCTGTTTCTTGAAGCACTTTTAGAGCTTCATTTGCAGAGTTAGAATCAATCATTCTATCTATTTTTGCTTTATCAAGGAGTTTTGTCTCGTATACTCTAATTCTTGGTATAACTTGAATAAATTTCATTCCATCCATTAGTTAACCTCCTTAACTAAACAACACTCTTGCAACTTCAAGACTCAATTCGTCTCTTAATGAATTAACTAAAGCCTCAAAAGTATTATTTATTTCTATGCCATCCTTCTCTAATATAAATCCACCTTTAAAATTTGCAATTTCTTTACTTAGAGTTAACTTACCTTTTGATCCAAGTTCTTTATTTATTTCACATACAAAAGTTTCATCAACTATTTTTATGCCTTCTGCATTTAATATTAATTTTTCATCTCCTGAAATATCAATATTTAATATTGTTGATTTAACAAATGCTTTAAAATCATCATTTGATATATTACAAAGTTCCTCAACACTTGTTTCAAAAACTTCACTTATTATAACTTGTTTTGATGTTAATTTTTCATTTCTTGCTTGTAATTGTGCACTTGAAATGATTCTTTCTTGTCTTGAGACAGCTTCTCTTTCAGCCTTTTCTATAATGATTTTTTCTTCTGAAGAGGCTTCTTCTTGCTTTTTAGCAAGTATGTTTTTCTTCTTATCTTCAGCTTCTGATAATATTATTACTTTTTTATCTTCTGCATCTTTTGTAATCTTAGAAGTTAAATTATTTATGTTAGACATTCTATCACATCCTAATCCTAGAATACTTTTGTTACTAATAAGAATGATACAACGAATCCTAATAATGCATAAGTTTCAACCATCGCTGCAAGAATCATACCTTTAGTATTATGTTCTGGTTTTTTAGCTAATATTTGAATACCTGCTGCGGCTGCCTTACCTTGAGCTATACCTGACCATAAACCTGCAATAGCTATTGGTAAACATGCTAAGAAAAGATATATTCCTTGTGCTAATGTTGTATTAGGAGTTAATTTAAGTAATACAACTAATCCAATAACAAATCCATAAAGACCTTGTGTACCTGGTAATAATTGAAGAATCAACGCTTTACCAAACTTTTCTGGTTGTTCTGATAATAATCCAGCTGCTGCTTCACCAACGATTCCAACACCCTTTGCTGATCCTATTCCTGACATTCCTACTGCTAATGCAACACCTAGTGCTCCGAAGATAAATCCTCCATTATTTTCTAAAAAAAACTTAATCCAACTCATATCCATTTTTAATTGTCCTCCTACTCTCTTTTTAAATTAATATATTCATTTTGTGTTTTAAATGGCTCAAAAGCTCTGCCTTCACCATCATAGAACTTTGAAAAATATTCTACATAAGTTAATCTTAACGTATGAACGTATCCACTTAATAAAGATAATAATAAGTTCACAGTTTGACCTAATACAAATATTAATGGTGCTGCAATAAAGAATCCTATACCTGGTATCATCTTCATAATCATATTTATTGCCCCTGCAATAGATGCACCTGATAATCCTATTGCCATAAGTCTTGTATAAGATACTAAGTCACCTATATAACTTGTAATACCATACAATTCATATAAACCTTGAGCAAGCTTTCCACCTTTTGATTTCATAGTTCTTCCTTGAGTTAAAACTATAACTATCATACCAAAAATCATAGCACCAATTGCTATTTTCTTTGCACCATCTGGTAATCCTAACATTCCACTCAATCCAAAAACTCCAATAGAAACCAAGGTAATTACCCATGAACCAACATCATAAAATGCGTCTAATATCTTTCCTGCTTTTATTAACATATATGCCTTTATACCCAATCCAAAGAAAATTTGAATTACGCCAAACACAATTGATATTACAAGTATTGTCATAACGTCTGCATTTGTGTCAATCAATCCTTTAAACTTGATCACATCTCCAAAGATTGATCCATAAGCTAGTCCGAACATAATTGTTGGGAAACTCAAGTACATGAAAAATTTAGTCATTTTCTTTTGTCCTTCATTTAAGTTAAAGAACTTCAATGCTCCAAGTGTTGCTAGTAGCATTACTAACCCATATCCAGCATCTGCAACCATCATTCCAAAGAATACTAAATAAAATGGTGTAAGTAGTGGTGTTGGGTCTATATCATTATACTTAGGCAAACTATACATTTCTGTAACAGATTCAAAAGAAGTATTCAAGTCATTATTCTTTAATTTAATAGGAACATCATCTATTTCTTCTTCTTTTACCTCTTCAAAATTCAAGTAATAATCCTCACCTAATACTTCTTGTGCTATTTGAATAAACCTATCATTCTTTTCAGTAGGTACCCATCCTTGAAATAGGGTTGTCTTATCTGTTTTTAAAAAATTATTACTAATAGCTTTTCTATTTACTAAATTGTAATAATATTCGCAAGCTAACTTCAAACTATCTTGATCTTCTTCATATCCTGCTAATTCTTCTTTTACCAAGAATTTTTCAGATTCAATAATAGAAATTCTTTCATTGTAGTCTTGAATTAACTTTAAAGGGAGTACTTTTTCATCTGTTTTAAATGGACTAAATCCAAACCCTCTTAGTACCTCTTCCACTTCTTCTTTTTTATCTCCATGAGCTAAAAGAAAGAAATAAGTATCTTGATTATCCTTTGATATAATTTCTAAGTAACAATCATTTAAATCATTTTTCAAAGCGTCTTCATATTGATTAGCAATGCTACCTAAAAACTGTGCAGTCATTTTTAGTTCATTTAAAGATCCTAAAGGAGCATTAAAATTCTCATAAGGCTTCAAACTTTGAACATTTCCTTGTAACTTTGTCTTTTCATTATCCAACATAGCTAACTTGTTTTCTTGTTGTTTAACTTTGTCATAAATGCTTTCCCAATTGTTATTTAGAACTTCTTCTTCAAGTTCTTTAATTGTTAAAGAAAGTTTCTCTGCACGCAAAGACTTTATTAATGATTGTTTAGGCACATAGTCCTTTAAGAACTGTAGGGCAAATTTAGCTTTTGATAATTGCTCTTGCCACCTTGATATTTCAGAATCAATCTCATCTTTATCTAATTCTTTAAGAACTTCATTTTTTTCTTGAATATTCTCATCTTGTAGATTAATGAATTCAACTTCTGAAAAAGCTTGTAATTTTTCAAGAAGTTCATCTTTTTTTGATTCAAAGGATAACAAGGTGAATTTATTCATCTTAACTATTGCCATGAATCTTCACTATCCTCTCAACCACTAGTTTAACAGCATTATTCTTTTTTTCTTTAGACATATTTAATATATCTTCAGATTCTCGCTTGCCTTTACTTAATATAGGCTCTGCTTTTTTATTAGCTACTTTAACAGCATCATCAATAAGTTTATTTGTCTTTTCTTTTGCTAAAGCTAAAGTATCATAATATTGCTTTTCTGCATCTTTTATTGCCTTTTGAACTATTTCTTTAGCTTCGATAGTAGCCTTATTAACAACTTCATCTGCTTTAGCTTCTGATTTTTTAATTTCTTCAATTGCTTCTAATGCCAAAATATCACCACCTTTTATTACCCTTAGATATAAAAAATTATATATATTAATACTTTATATAGTATTAATTACTTTGTCCCTTGTTTTATTATACACTGTTTTTACATATTTTCAAGAATTTTAACTTAATAAATACTAAAAATGGTTAATTCTCATAAAAGTAGTTCATTTATAAGCGTTATATTTATATTATGTAAATAATATCTATTTAGCTATGTTTTACACTTATATATTCTCCAGAATTGTTAAACAAATAATAACTGTCCTTTTTTAAAATTTCTTCATATAAAACATATGTTTCAATATCAATTGAGAACTTCTCTAAATAGTACTCTTTAAATGAATATTTATCTCTTAGATTATCTTTTAAAATTTTCTCTTCTTCTTTTGTAATTCCAGTTCTTAAAAATTCTGGCAAACCACGTTTTTTATTAAATATTAAATAATTAAACTTTAATATTTCAATTAAGATGCTATTATCATCTTTTAGTATTTCATTATTAAAATCTAAAAAAACTTTATAATATTCTACATTTCCTATATTTTTATTAAAATACCCTTTTTGATCAAAAAATTCTCCTAATGAATAGTAGAAATCAAATGGTGTTTTAAACTTTCTTTCAAAATATGCAATTATGTTATTAAATTTTCTGGAGTTATAATATTTATCAACCATTTCCTCCACTTTCTTTAGCTTTATTATTTCATCATAACTAATACTATCTGTTCTTAATATTTCATATGGGGGATATGGAGAAAACTTCATTCCATATTTCTCTGCTTCTTCTCTCATTGAAGAACCTTTTAACAGCTTCAAAAATCCAAGTTGTATTTCTTCAGGTTTAATCTTATAGACATCATTAAAAGAATTAACAAAAGAATTGTAGTCTTCTTCTGGTAATCCTGCAATTAAATCTAAATGTTGTTTTATGTTCTTTATTGACATTAATTCTTCAACTTTTTCTTTTATGTCACTAAAATTAACGAATCTATTTATATTTCTTAAGATTTCATCATTTGTAGTTTGAACACCAACTTCAAATTGAAATCTTCCTTCTGGCGCCTTAGCTAAAAGTTTTATTTCTTCATCCTTTAATATATCAGCTGATATTTCAAAATGAAACTGTGTTTTTATATTTTGATTTATTAAAAATTCCCAAATCGCCATAGAAAATTTATGATTACAGTTAAACGTACGATCAACAAATTTAACTAATCTAACTTCTTTATCTATAAAATATTTTAACTCCTTTAACACTCTATTGATATCTAAAAATCTAACTCCATGACTCGTAGATGAAAGGCAGTACTTACAGTTGAATGGACATCCTCTTGATGCCTCATAATAAACGATCTTATTACTTAAATCTTCATTGTCTTCATACGGAAATGAAATTTCATCCATTGACATAAGAGGTCTTTTTTCATTAGAATAAACTGTATTTTTATCTTTATAATGCAGTCCTCTAACTTCAGCTAACTTCATTAAACCTAGTTTAAAAGAAACAAAATCTCTATATGTCTTTTCACCTTCTCCTTCAATAACATATTCTCCTACATTATTTTCAAGAAATTTTGATGAATCAAATGAAACTTCAGGTCCACCATATAATATTTCTATATTCTCATCTACACTTTTAATTAAATTAGATATTCTTGAAACCATCTCTACATTCCATATATAAACTGAAAAAGCCACAACACCTGGCTTCTCTTTAATGATTTCTTCTAAAATCTTCTCTTCCCTATCATTTATAGAAAACTCTCTTACTATAGGTTCATAATCCATATCCTTAGTAAAATTTCTTAAATATCTAACTGCTAAATTACTATGAATGAATTTAGAGTTAATTGCTGTAAGTAATATTCTCATTTGTATTTTTCTCCTCTGCTTCCTCAATTATTTAAATTTAAAAGAAAATATTTATGCATATGAAATAAAATAACAGACCAACGATGTGTCGTATATTTTGTGTCAGACAAGGAGTCAAGTTCAATTAATAACGAGCTATTAGTTGGATTTAATGACGCAGTATGATGCAAAATAGACAAGCATACTGGTCTATTATTTTTTGAATGTGCCTTAAGTCATATGAAATAAAATACACTAGCTTACTCACTTGTTATTTTTTTGAATATGCCTAAATAATATTCTTATATTTTTGCTCACTATTCTATCTTAATTGCCATATCTATTTTCTTAGCTCTTATGAAAAATATATCTTCCCAAAGCTTAACTTCCTCTATATTAAAATATTTTGAAATTATTTTCTTAACTTCTTCTATACTAGAGCTTATAACTGGATTTAAATTTTTAAATGTAAACTCCTTTATTCTGTTGTTAGGTAATATAACCTTTATCTTATTATTAAATACTTTTCCCCTGTCTTTATTAATATCCCAAATAAATATTTCCCCATTCTCTTTAACATAAGAGCTTACTTCTTTAATCAATTTTTCTTTTTCTATACTACTCCAAAATCTATTTAGATTAAAGAAAAAAGTGCATGCATCATATTCACTACTTTTTAATTCACTTTTATTTTCACTAAATATATAATCTAATGATAACTCATCTTCTATTTCTTTTGAAATACTATATATAACTCCAAAATTTTCTTGACCAACATCTAATATGTCACCCTTTAAATCAATGTCCTCTAAATTAATAACCAATGTCTTCCCCATATATTCTCCCCCCATATTTTCTCTATCTATATAGTTTATCATTATTATACATATTATTAAATATGAAACTTAATTCTGAAAAATCAAGATAATTCAAAATTAAGTTTTATCTTAAATAATTACACCTAAAATTTATTCTTATACTACAAATATTATATCCAACTTATTAGTTTTACTATCTCTATCAGACTGTTCCTCTGCTGGATTTTTTTAAATTATGTTGCATTAATATTACTAACCTTCAGTAATCTAGTTTTTAAACTTTACTTCATTAAAAATCGGTAAATAAAAACAAATCATAATTTTTAACATCATTCAATTTATATACTTTATGCGTGAAAAACAATAAAAATAGAGATGCTGAATTAATAACATCTCTATTTTTATTGTTTTAAATTTATTCTATGACAAATAAGTTTACTATGCACTGCGTAAATTTTATTCATATCACACTGTTTACTTTAAGGCACATTCAAAAAATTAACAGACCAGTATGCTTGTAAACAAATCACGTTTACCTGCCTCTAAATTTTGAACTTTTGTACCATTTCATTAAGCCCCTGAGCAATTTCTGATTGACTTTGTGCCGTTAAAGCCACTTGTTCTATGGCTTTTGTAGTTTCATCCATGCTTTCTTTTATTGTTTGTGCTTCTTCACTTGATTTTTGTGATGACTGTGCCATACTTTGAACCGCTTCACTTACTTGTCCAACCGTAGTTGTAATTTCCTCAGACATAGCAGCAATTTCCTCAGACATTTTACTTACAAAATCCGAATCATTATAATAATGATCACCTGATTCTCCATAAGCATCAAATTGTGCATTTACATCTGTATTAATAAAATTTAGTATATCACTACCTGTATCAATACTACTTTTAAATGCCTGCTGAACTTTCACAATAGTTTCTTGAATACTTGTTACTGCTTGCGAAGATTGTTCTGCAAGCGTTCTTACTTCGTCTGCCACTACCGCAAAGCCTTTGCCTTGTTCTCCTGCTCTCGCTGCTTCTATTGCAGCATTTAATGCAAGTAAATTTGTTTGCTCTGATATACTTCCGATGGTATCTGCCATAACTCTTATACTATCTACTACTTTTCCATCTTCAATTACTTTCAACATCTTATCTTGTTTTTCAGCAGATATTTTTCGAGTTTCCTTTAAAGCTTTTTGACTATTATTTTGAACTTCTGTAGCTCTTTCTTTAGACTGATTTGAATTATAGCTTCCTTCCATCGCTTTTGAAGATAATACATTAATACTTGCGTCTACCTCTTGAACAGATGCACTTACTTGTTCTGATGTCGCACTTGATTCTTGAATACCTGAAGCAATAGTATCTACTGCTTCATCAATAGTTACGGCTTTAGAAGATAATTCTTGAACAGTTGCTGATAATTCCTCTGATGATGCACTTAAATCCTGTGAATTTTCCATAATTGTCTTAATCAAGTTGTTTACATTCCCCTGTGCTGTATTTAAAGCAGTACCTGTTTGTCCAAATTCATCTCCTCTTGTAATAGTCATTGGAACTGAAAAGTCATATAAAGCTAATCTTTCTGCTAAGTTTTTTATCTTAATTAACGGCTTACTTATATCTTTTGACATTAACAAACCAAGTAAAATTGCAATTACGAGTCCTGCCAATGTTAATATAATCATAAGTATATTTGAACTGCTATACAATAATTGAATATTTGAATTTACATTTTTTGCATCATCAAGATTTGCCTTAACAAGTTTGTCACTGCTTTCAAACATTGTGTCCCTTACTTTTGACATTTCTAAATATTGCTTTTCTGCTTCAGCATAATTATTGTAGTCTACAAGTTTAATAACATTTTCTCTTAAAGTTCTATACTGTTCTAATTGACTTTTAAATACTGTATAACCTTGTTTTTCTGCATCACTCTTAGAACTTTTCTCATAGGTTGCACTGTATTTATCATTTTCATCTTTATTTGCTTGAATATCTTTTTCTAAATCAGATCTTTTAGAAGAATCTCTCACATACACGAGTTGTAATATATCACTTTTAACTTGTGTTAAATTTTGTGTCATATCAGTTAACATATATACATTCTGCATATTATTACTATACATATTTTCTGACTTTGTAGCCACATTTTTTAAGGATATTGTTCCAACTAAACCTACTACAACAATTAATGTTGCTATAATTAAAAATGCTGAAATTAATTTAGTTTTTACTTTTATGTTTTTTAATAAATCCATTATAATTCCTCCTTGATATTTTATTATTTAACTTTGGCTTATTAATAGTTTTTCTATTTCTCTTTCTAAAAATAGTTTTCTAAAATAATATCATTAAATTATACTACAGTACAAACCATTATAGTTAAAATTATGCTGATATTTCTACATAACTTTCAATATTTCTTGATAATACGACTATTTTTTTAAAAGTCCATTATTCTATAACTAATAATTCTTTAATATTCGACTATAATATCTAAAATCAACTATCAGATATATTATATATTCTCTACTCTATAGGGTGCATTTTAGAAAATACTAACAACATTTTCTACTTAGGCATATTCAACAAAATAACAAGTCAGTATGCTAGTCTATTTTGTTTCATATGCCTTATAGTTTTCTTTATTTTCTTTTTATTCTTTAGTTTTTATTTCTTAACCTTTAAACAAAACTATAATCTGAGTTATCCACAACTTCTTTAATAATATAATTTTTCAAAGAATAAAAAAACTCTCATAAAGGTCAAATCCCTTATGAGAGTTTTTACTATGAATTTTTACTTACTATATTATAGTATTCTCTAACAGTTACTATGTAGTAAATAACATATATTGCAATATATGCGGCAAAACTTATTAATGCAGGTATCATGAAATTAAATCCTATAATAGTAGAGAATAAACTTACTGCAAAACTAGCATGTGATATCCCCAGTATTAACGGTAGTAAAAATACTAACAACATTTGCCTACTTATAGTTTTCTTTATCTCCTTTTCACTAACTCCTACTTTTCTTAATATTTCATATCTTCCCTTTTCCTCATTAGCCTCGGTAAGTTGTTTAAAGTAGATTATACTTCCTGTGCTTATAAGGAATATAAGTCCTAAAAATCCTGTTACAAAAAGCATAAGCCCTGATGATGCTATTCCCGCATTATAATAATCATAATATGAAACAAATTTTATTTTCTCCTTTTGCTCTTCATTTAAAATTCCTTTTATACTTGTGCTTATAGTCGCATCCTTAGGATTTTTTAACATGATAGAGGTTATTTCAAATAAATTTTCTTTTTTATAAAAAGAATCATATGTTTCATCACTAACCACTGCAAGCAACCCTGCTATTCCTACATTTGTTAAATCTATATTTTTTCTTCCTATTACATTTAATTCGTAATCTTCATTATCAGGATATAGCATATATTTTGTATTTTCATAATCACCTTTAAGTATTTTACTTTGAGTTGAATCTAATAGTACAGATTCATCTTTATTCTTTATCTTAACTGTATATTCATCTTTGTTAAGTTCAGTCATGATTTTATTATATTTACTCTCTGATATTAAATATAATATATCTTCTTCTTTTTCATATAATTTTTGTGGCGGTTTTTCGCCTTTAAAAACTACAGGAGTTCTTAAAAGTTCTAATTTAAAGTTATTCTTTATTTTATCCTCACCAACAGCACTTATTATATTTTCATAATCTGTTTTGTTGTATACATATTGTAAATCAAATGGTGCTGAATCTCTTCCCCCTTTTTCATTCATATAGTATAGGCTATAACTAAGTCCCACTGATGTTAGAGTAGTTGCACTAAGTAATGCTATAATTGTAAGTGTTCTAGCATTTGATTTAAATCTATACTGTAGCTGAGATACTCCTATCATGTTTATACCCTTGTAATATCTAGCCTTATTCTTCTTATAAATCTTAACTATAAGAGTTGTAAAATTCTTAATTAATAGATATGTGCCGATTATTATACTTCCAAATAACACTCCCACTCTTAATCCAAAACTACTTACAAAAAATTTTGGTTCAAACATATTTACTGATGTATAGTAACCTACACTTATAAATACGATTGCCAATATTGCAGATACAATTGATGCCTTAGGTGGCTTTTCTCCCTTATTTTCTGCCTTAAATAATTCAATTAATTGAAATCTATATGTTAAGCTATATCCATGCAATGATGCTACAATAAATATTATTGCAAAAACTAATATTGTTGCATAAATAGCCTTAGAACTTATACTAAAGTTTATTATGGCACTTATACCCATAATTTTTATAAGTAAATCACTAAATAGCTTTGAAAATATACTTCCTAATATAATACCTATTAGTAAAGCTAAAGCTCCCATACTTATAGTTTCATAAAACAGCATTCTACCTATTTGCTTCTTTTTTACACCCATCATTGAATATAAAGCTACTTCTCTTTTCCTCTTTTTAATAAAGAAAGAATTAGAATACCAAATAAATATAGTTATAAATATTATAAGAATTACTGAAGCTGCATGGAAAGCCGAACTTATTTTTTTTGACCCACCAACCATTTTTTCTATTTGATCATTATACTGTATAGATTGAAATATAAAATATATTATTACGTTAAATACCATTGATAAAAAATATATAAAATAGTTATAAAAATTTCTTTTAACATTTCTTAGTGCTATCTGAAACATATTCACCAGCTACACACCTCCTTCGTAAATTTGATTTATAAAATATCACTCGCTCCACCTAAAGTCGATAAAACATCTAATATCTTATGGAAAAATTCTTTTCTTGAACCACCTCTTACTAACTCAGTGAATAATACTCCATCATTTATAAATATAATTCTTTTACAATAGCTTGCTGCAAAGGCATCATGAGTTACCATTAATATTGTTGCCTTATTACTATTATTAAGCTCAGTTAAGCACTCTAAAAGTTCAGTTGATGACTTTGAATCTAAGGCTCCTGTAGGTTCATCTGCTAATACTAACTCTGGGCTAGTTATAATTGCTCTTGCCGCAGCTACCCTTTGCTTTTGTCCACCTGAAATTTCACAAGGATATTTATTTAATATTTCATATATTCCTAACTTATTTGCTATTTCATTCACCTGTTTTTCTATAGATTTATGATTTACCTTTGATAAAGCTAATGGAAGCACTATATTTTCCTTAACATTTAATGTATCTAACAAATTAAAATCTTGAAAAATAAACCCTAATTTATTTCTTCTAAACTCTGATAATTTATCTTCATTTAGCTTAGTTATATCTTGTCCGCCAATTTCTATAACACCTGATGAAGGCTTATCTATAGTTGAAATGATATTTAAAAGAGTACTCTTTCCAGCTCCTGAAGGTCCCATAATCCCAACAAACTCGCCCTCTTTAATCTCTAAATCTATTCCATTTAATGCAGTATAAGAATTACCTCTTGCACCGTAAACTTTTTTAGCATTTTTAGCTACTAAAACATTTTTCATAATTTTCTCCTCCTAACAATCAACTTTTTTTCCTAAGTATAATACTATTATAAAATCTATTTTCCTAAGAATGGATGAAATAACTTATATCCTTTAAATTCTTTAGTTATTTGATTTACTCTGCCTTCAATCTCTTGATTATCTAACTCATTACCCTCTTTAACATTTCTAACCACCCAAGACTTAATTGCATCTTCTGAATTTTGTTTATTATAAGAATTAGATAAATACCAAGCCTCCATTTTAATACTTAAATCAGTTTTTAGAATGTCCTTATCTTGAAAATCACTTAAATTCATTTTTTTAGCCCAATCAGCAGCAGTATAATCTCTAACTTGTATTAGTCCATTTTTCCCATCTTTAGTATAATCCGTAAACTCCCTAAAACCACTTTCATTGTTTATTATAGCCGCCATTAACTTTGGATCTACCTTGTATTCCTCTGCATATTTTTTTATAGTATCTTCATTTTTTAATGAATATATAACCTTGTTCCCAACAATAAATCCGCCTGCTAATATTATTATTAAACTAGTAATAACTACTTTTAATTTCTTATTCATAATCTTATCCTCCTAAAATTCATATTAATTTTCTTCTTAAGTACAATACTATTATAAAATCTATTTGACTCTTTAACCATCTATTTAACTTACATATTAAACCCTTAACCTTACATTGTTGTCACCTTAAAGTTTATGATTCTATTTTTCATAAGGCTATGTTTTAAGTAAATGTTGATATTGTAATATAAACACTATTTTAAAACATAGCCTTTCATAAAAATAATAAAGATCAAACTATGATTTTATTCCATTATCATAGTCTGATCTTTATTATCTATATTTATTAATTAAATCTATAATAAGCATTAAGCTTAGGGAAGCTTATAATTACCTTTGTATATTTGCCATAAATTGATTCTATAGATATATCATGTCCAAGCTTTTTAGCCAAGGTTTTAGCTAAATAAAGTCCCATGCCAGTAGATTTATATCTGTCCCTACCATTTATTCCTGTAAAACCTTTATTAAATACTCTACTAATATCCTCTTCTTTTATACCTGTACCATTATCCTCTATGCTTAATTTCTTTTGACCATCATCATTAACCATGTTTATTTTTATAATCCCACCATTACCTGTATACTTTAAAGAATTAGTTAAAATTTGATCTATAATAAAACTTAACCATTTCCCGTCACTACTTACAGTTGACCTCTCACCTGTTATTTCTACCCTTATCTGTTTATTAATAAAAGTTTTAGCTTGTTTTTTTACTGCTACTCTTACTAATTTATTAATTTCTAAATCATTTATTAAATAATCACTAGAAAATGAATCACTTCTTGAATAATATAGAGATTGCTCCACATATCCATCTATCTTATCTAATTCATCTTCTAAGCTATCTAAAATATCTGTTATGTATTTGCCTTCACTATTTTGCATTATTAATCTACTAACTGCTATAGGATTTTTTATTTCATGTACCCATGATGTAATAAACTCTTCATTTTCCTTTTTATCATCATATAACGCATTAAGCTTTAATCTCTGCATTTCGTATAAATTTTTAATTAACTCTATATATAACTTTTGCTCATAGTTATTGGGGGTTGGTAAACTAAATACCATATCTTCATCTTCATCTTCTAATAACTTTTTAAGTTCTTTATAATATCTTTGATTCTCTACATAATTCATCAATAAATATATTATAAATAAAACTAATGTAAAGAAATTCATATATATTAAGTTATACAAATTGACATTGTTAGTTTCATATAACTTCACGCTAAAAGATATGAACCCCATAAGGATTAAATAAAATATAATTAATGATGTCTTATCCTTAAAATATTGCTTTATGCTCATATTGTTGTGTACCCATACCCCTTTTTAGTTTCTATAAAGTTATATATACCTATTCCTTCTAATTTTTTTCTTAATCTATTGATGTTAACAGTTAAGGTATTATCGTCCACAAAGCTTTCATCATCCCACAAACTTCTCATTATTTTTTCTCTACTTACTACGTTTCTGCCATTCTTCATAAGCATATGTAAAATTTTAAATTCATTTTTAGTTAATTCTATTTTTTCATCCTTATGAAGTACCGTGTATTCTTTTAAATTTAAAATTACACCTTTATATTCTATAACATCAGATTCTATACTAGTATATGAATAAGTTCTTCTTAATGTAGCATTAATTTTAGCCATTAAAACCTCTATAGAAAAAGGTTTTTGAATAAAGTCATCCCCACCCACATTCATGGCCATAATAATATCCATATTAGTATTTCTTGATGAAACAAATACTATTGGGACCTTTGATACTTCTCTTATTTTATTACACCAATAAAACCCGTCAAAAGAAGGAGTGTTTATATCCATTAGTACTAAGTGAGGCTTCTCCTTTACATAATTATTAAATACATCTGAAAAACATTCTACACAAAATACTTCAAAACCCCACTTAATAATATTCTCACTAACTATTTCTCTTATCTTTACATCATCTTCTACTATCATAATTTTAAACATATAGTCTCCACCTCTTAAAAATCTAATTGCATACTATATTTATCGTATAAAGTGTGATTACTTTATAGCAATATTGTATCATATGATAGGATATTTTATTTCATCTGCTGATACTTGTCAATTGTCTATTTTCTTTAAGATAATTCGTTCACTAACTCATCTTTTTATTTTATTATTAATTCTTCTTATATTTAGTAAAAGTAAAATAAACAAAAGAGAAATTATGAATATCCAAATTGATTTTGGAAGATTAAATTTTAGTGATGCTCCCCCTAATTTCAGTTTATATATACATCCTATTCCTCCATCTAAAATATAAATTGCTCCATTTGAATATTTTATTCCTTTAATTTCGCTTTCATCTCTAAGCTTTAATAATCTATATAATACTCCTCTTTCATCTATAGAACAGATCATATTATCTTCTTTATCATAAAATACTTTCGAATCTTTATCTAATATTGTACCCTCTTTATCTATAGCTAAATTTTCTAAACCTCCTATTTTAGAAAATTGATATAATGGTGCTGAAACTACTTTGTTTGGGGGATTTAAAATAATTGGTGATAATATATTTTCTCCTTTAAATCTTGGCGAAGTTATAGGATCTCCGCCACTAAAATCTGGCCATCCATACCAGTTGCCTTTTTCAAGTTTATAAATATAATCAAAATCTCTTGCTACTGGTCTTACTCCAGTATTTTCAATTCCTCCAGTTATCGCAATTAAATTATTTTTACTATCTATATCCCACCCCTTTATATTTCTTATACCACAAGCATATAGTGAATTTTTATTAGTATTTAAATCAATTTCAATTATTGAAGCATTACCTAACTCTTTTGCACTTATTTTTTGTCCCTTTGTACTAGATTCTTTATATGACATAAATGCACCTGTTTTCTCCTTTCCGTAGTTCTCTCCGCTTAATGTAATATTAATTGGCGTCTTATCATAAGGAATATTCCTTAAAGTAGAATTATCATCTTTTTCTGCTACTCCTGAATTTGTAGCTGCTCCAATAGATAAAAGCAATTTTGAATCTTTAAGTATTAAATGTCTATCTAAGTACTTTCCTTGAGTTGGTATATCTTTTAAAATTACTTCTAAAAATTTATTTTGTGTATTATAATGATAAATTTCTCCCTTTGATATAAAATATAAATTTTCATCATTGCAAACCAAACTTTCTATAGATAATGATTTATCTTGAACTAATATCTCTTCTCTTCCATCTTTTTTTAATACTTTTATAGAATTCTCATAAGCTACATATGTATTGTCATCTTTGTCTTTGTCAAATGTTAATGCATCATTACAATTTTTAGCTACAATGCTCCAATCTATATTATCTTTTAAAAGACTTACTCTATATATTCCTGAAAATTTAAACACTAAAAAAGCTGCACTTACTATAACTACTGAAATAATTAAAAACTGACAAAATCTTTTCAACTTTATATCCCCCTCTATATGCCCTAATGATTAGTTTATCCAATTGCTACCTGTAATTTTATATAATCCCTTGTTAAATTTATATTTCTAATAATGCAAAATATTCCATTTAACATAACCTTTTATTTTAGACTATGTTTTAAAATATCAACATTCACTTAAAACATAGCAAAAAAATAAATTTGTATAAAAAAATAGAGGTATGATTTACTCCACATACTAAGGCACATTCAAAAAATAACAAGTCAGTACACTAGTATATTTGACTTGTTATTTTCTTTCATGTGCCTAAGTTAGAGTTTAGGCATATATCTATTTTTATTGTTATTTTTTTAAGTATACCTTAACTTTTAATCTGGAAAGTTCATATTTAACTCTCAATTCGAATATGATTTATAGTAACTTAAAGGAGTGAATGAGCTTTGAATAAGGACAATTTTGTTAAGAATTCTTTTTTGCTAACAGCATCTAATATAACAACTGGCATACTTGGATTTATATTTACAATATATCTTTCCAAAATTCTAGGTCCTGAGGGCATGGGGCTTTATAATTTAGTAATGCCTATTTACAATTTATTTATATGTCTTATGACAGCTGGTGTAGTTGCTTCAATTTCTAAAATGGCCGCTATCTATAGTCAAAAAGGTCAGCATAATAACATAGTTAGAACAATCCGAGTTGTTGCAATTTTTAACATAACTTGGGCCATACTAATAGGAATTATGGTATTTTTTTCAGCTCCCTTTATAGGTAAATATGGAGTTAATGATCTAAGAACAATAGATGCACTTAGAGTAATATGTCCTGCTATGGTGTGTATTGCTATATCTAACATTTTTAAGGGATATTTTTTAGGTACTTCTAAAATAACAGTCCCTGCTATAATAGATATTTCGGAAAAGGCTATGAGAATACTTACTGTAACTATTCTTATTTTCTTTTTAAAAGCTAAAACACTTCAAAACATGGTTACATTAGCAACAGTGGCTTTATGTATCGGTGAGTTCCAGAGTTTATTTTTTCTTTACATCTATTACAAATATTCTATAAATAAAATGCCTATATCTTATGAAAGACCTGAAAATAGAGCGCAGCTTTTATTTGATGTGGTTATTATGTCAATACCTTTATGTTTAAATGGTTTTTTAACTAATATATTATCAACACTTTGTACATTAATTGTTCCTAGACGTCTTGTTACCGCTGGCTTTAATTACACAGAAGCTTTAAGCATGATAGGTAAATATAACGGAATGGCGCTGACTTTAATAGGAATTCCTTTAATCGTAGTTTCTACAATTAATACACTATTAATTCCTGATTTATCTCAAAGCTTAAGTCAAGGAAATCAATATAAAGCTTCGTTAAGAATTAGGAAAGTTATGAAAGTCGCCTTTTTGCTTGGTATTGCAACTACAATAATTTGTAATGTAATTCCAGATTCTTTAGGTGAAATGTTTTATGGAAGAAATGATTTAGGTGTTTATATTAGATTTGCTTCTCTCTCTTCTCCAATATTTTTTACTGCATTTACTATGTTTGGCATACTAAATGGACTTAATAGACAAGGGATAATTCTTAGAAATTCATTAATAGAGGCTGTAATTGAATTGATATGCTTATATATTTTTACATCTATTCCTTCTATCAATATACTTGGACATAGCCTTACAATGTTTATGTCCTCAGGAATTGGATTAATTCTTAATCTCCATGAAGTTAATAAGCATGTTAATCTTAATATAAATAAATCTAATGTAATAATTTATTCACTGCTTGGAATTTTAAGCTTTTTAATTATAAATATATTTGCACATAACATTTTTAATAACTTTCCAGTTTTAAAAAATATTTCAGTTATGGTACTAACATTTTTAATATTTATATACTTAGGAACTTTTGGAGAAAGTGAAAATTAATTTACTGTTTTAAAATACAAATTTAAGAATTAAGCACATTCAAAAAAATAACAAATCAGTATGCTAATCTATTTTGTGTAATATTTCATTGCCATTACATAAAATAGACATAGCATCTTTGACTTGTTATTTTTTTATATTCCTTATTATTTTTTATCTTAATCTTTTTCTTAAAAATCTTGGTAACATATTATACAGTCTAGGAGAAAATGAATTAACATCATTTTTTCTAATACCGCCAAGTACTATCATTAAATATAAATAAACAAATCCCGCTATTCCAATCATAATAATAGTTGTAATGCCTGTTATTATGCCGCCTACATCAAATAATATAAGTAATACTTCTAAAGGCTCTTTAACTAGATATATCACTGCAACCATTCCTAATGAAGAAATGATTGGCTTTAATGTATGTTTAAAAATTGGAAGTTTCATTTTTAATGTTTTGCTAATCTTACGTTGGTTTAATATAAAAGGAATTACAAACCATAAGAAATTTCCAAACACTGCACCTAAAACATTTATATCTTTTATTCCAACTAATATATAATTTGCAGTTATCTTTGTTATTATTCCAATCATAAATGTTCCTAAAACATAATAAAGCTTGTTCATACTTTGTAATATAACATTTTGTATTTGAACTACTGCCATAAAGATTACTACTACAGATCCATATATCATGAGTTCATATCCTCGCTCTGAAGCATATAGTAACTTATAAATTTCTCTGCTTAAAATTGCAAGACCTACTGCAGCTGGTATTGTTACTGCATAAGTTATCCTAAACGCAAAATTAACTTTTTTCTTAACTTCTTTTTTATTTTTTAAAGCAACTGCACTTACTATTGCAGGAAGCACTGTAGTTGCTAAAGCTGTTACTATTACTAAAGGAACTGATAATAATGTTTTATATGTACCTAAAACTCCATAAAGTTCATTTGCTGTACTTTGAGCAAATCCTGCAAAACTTAATCTATTCTTTACATTTACCATATCAACAAGGCTACCTAAATTTTGAAGTCCTGCACTTAAAGTAATAGGAACACCATACTTAACTAATTTTCTAACAATCCTTTTGTTGCTCATTCTTTTTGTAGGAACTTCTATATTTAATGCTTCTTCTTCATAATTTTTCTTGTAATAAATATATATCATATAAAGGCAAGCAATAAATGCACCTAAGGTAGTACCTATTGTTCCTCCTGCACTTCCATAAGGAACACTTATCTTAACTAGTATATATGCAAATATTAAACTTGTTGCAACATTTATAACTTGTTCTAACACTTGAGAAACAGCTATAGCCGTCATATTATTTCTGCCTTGAAAGTATCCTCTATAAGCAGATAATATTGCTGTGACAAATATACTAGGTGATAAAAATAAAATTCCATATGATGCTTCTGGAGTTCCTATAAGATCCCCTATTTTGAATGCAAAAATCATTAAAAGAATACTAAGCACGCCTCCAATGACAGCATAAATTGCTCTTGATATTCTTAATGCCTTTATAGCATCTTTTTTATTTTCTAAAGCTGAAAGTTCAGCGACAACCTTTGCAACTGCAGGCTGTGCTCCTAAAGTAGTTACTGCATATACAAAAAGAAATACTTCATAACACATTTGATATATGCCTAAACCTTCAAGACCTATTGTTCTTCTAAGGAAAGGCACATAAAATACTGACATTAATTTAGCTAATATCCCTGCTGCTGAAAGAATTACAAACCCTTTAGTAGATGATTGTTCTTTCATTTTTGACCCCTATCTAAGTGAAAATTTAAACGCATCCTGTTTTATTTTCTTTAACATTGGAGGTAATGCTTCCACTATAATTTTATTTCTTAAATACTCTAATTTTCCATTCATTTCTTTGAAATTTAATTTATAAGCATATAAGAATTGATAATCTAAGCCATATTTATTTTGGAAGAATGAATTTAACTTCTTATCTCCATATTTATTATCACCAATTATTGGATTTCCAAGTTGTGATAAGTGTGCTCTTATTTGATGACTTCTTCCTGTAATTAAGTTTATTTCAAGTAATGAATAAGCTCCATTTGTTTGTATAGTAGTTACTTCCATTGCTATTTTTTTAGAATCTGGTACTTCTTTATCATATACTTTTGATATATTAGTATCTTCATTTTTTAATATGTATCCTGTATATAAATCATCTCTTATTTTACCCTTAGCTAAAGCTATATAATACTTCTTTACTCTATTTTCTCTAATAGTTTCATTAATCAACTTCAAGCCTTCAAAGTTTTTTCCAAACATAACTATTCCTGATGTATTTCTATCTAATCTATTACATGGAGCTGGCGTAAATGTTATTTCATTTTCTGGTATATATGCTCCTTTTTCATTTAAATAAGAAAGTACATAATCTGTTAATGTTGCTTCCTTTCCATCTTGATCTGCATGAACTAAAAGACCTGGCCATTTTTCAACAACCAACAAATTTTCATCTTCATATGTAATCTTCATTCCAGTAGCATCTACTTTAATGAACTTTTCTTTTTTCTCTGGATTACTTTTAATATATTTTATTTCTACTATATCCCCTTCTTGTAAAAAGTATTTTTCGTTTTCCTTTTTACCATTAACTCTTATATCCTTTTTTCTTAAAGCTTTGAAAATTGCACTTAAAGGTACATCCTTTAATAACTTTCTTAAAAATTTATCTAATCTTTGACCAGCTTCATTCGAACCTATTTCGATTTTCAAATATTATCACTCCTAGTTTTTCTTTTGGTTTAGGCATTGTAGCTTTTACTTGCTATTTTCTTTCATATGCCATAATTTTATAACATTGGTTAGATTAATCTTATTTTGTTACTTTGTCAAGTAATTAAATGCAGATAAACATTGTACTGCTACTCCAAGTGGTATGCAATCTTCATCTATATTGAACAAATTGCTATGTGCAGGTTCTGTAGTTTTCTTATCCTTATTTCCTGAACCTAAAAAATAAAATGCTCCTGGCTTTTCCATAGCAAAATATGCAAAGCTTTCAACACCCATATGAGGTGCCTTTTGCTCTAATACATTGTCTGCTCCCAAAATATGACTTGATGATTCTCTAACTAAACTAACCATATCATCATTATTATAAAGACAAGGATAACTTTCTTCTATTTCTATTTCAGCTTTGGCTCTTGATGCTAATGCAATTCCATTTACAATTTCTTTTAATCTGTCTATTGCAAATTGCCTATCTTCTTTAGTCATCGTTCTAATTATTCCACTTAATTTAACTTCTCCTGGAATAATGTTTTGAGCTGTTCCTCCATGAATAGTTCCAACAGTAATAACAGCTGGGTTTACAGGAGATATTTCTCTACTTACAATACTTTGAAGTGCTATAACTATATGACTTGCTATAACTACAGGATCAACAGTAGTATGAGGTGATGCACCATGTCCCCCTTGACCAGTTATTTTTATAGTAAATGGATTTGATGCTGCATTAACCACACCTTTTTTTATCTCAATACTTCCAACCTTTACGCTTTCATCAACATGAAGTCCTAATATACAGTCAACTTTAGGATTTTCTAAAACATTTTCTTTTATCATATACCTAGCTCCACCAACTGTTTCTTCAGCTGGTTCAAATATAAATTTTATATTTCCACTAAATAAATTCTTATACTTATTTAATATTTTTGCAACTCCAAGAAGTATTGTGGTATGTGCATCATGCCCACATGCATGCATTTTACCACTCACCTTTGAACTATAGTCACAAATCTTTTTATCTTGGATAGGAAGTGCATCCATATCTGCTCTTAATGCTATTGTTTTAGTATCCCCTTCTTTTTCCCCTTTTATAATTCCACAAACTCCAGTTTTAGATACTTCAGTATACAAAATTTCCTGTTTTTTTAAAAAGCTTTTAATAACTTCTGAAGTTCTAACCTCTTCAAATCCAACCTCTGGATGTTCATGCAAGTCTCTTCTTATTTCTATTAACTCATCTTTTATTGCATTTGCTTCTTTATTAAAATCTATCATTATATAGTCCTCCCCAATTAATTTGACCAAAAAATTTCTATAACATCACCCTCATTTATTTTAGCTGTATATGCTGCATTTTCTCCATTTAACTTCACATTTATTATTCCTTTTGAAACTGTTAAATCAAAATCTATATAATCAAATACATCTACAAATACATACTCACTTTTGCCCTGTAATATTACTTCTTTACCATTTACAATAACTTTCATCTTAGAGACTTCTTCTTTAAATTCTTTACTTTTATCATACTTGGTGCTGTCAATAGCTACTTCTAATTTATCTTCATCATCAATTACTATATCTTTATCATCTAAATCCTGTTTAGAAGAATCATAATCTTCTAAATTTTCATCCAAACAAATATTATCTTGTATGTTACCATCTACATAAGTATCACCTTGTATATTATCATCTACATAAGTATTATCTTTCTTAATGATTTTATCCCCTTCTTCAAGTTCATAATCATCTTCTAATAATATATAATCTTTAAACAACATTACGTTTTCTTCATTTAATACATACCTTTTTATATTCGCAATCTTATTAGGTATAAATACATTGACTTCATCACCATTTTTTAAAAATTCACTTATATCTTTTTGTTCTTCATTTACTGTTACTACAGGATCTAAATTTATAAGTTCATCATTAATATAAATTGAAATAGAATTTATATTACTAATATAATCTGCAATTTCAGGCTTAGCATTATTTCCATTTTTAGCATATTCTACAATTAGATTGTCATTAGCCTTAACCTCTGTTTCTAATGTAGCCTCATTTCCATTTATAATTATCTTAGCACTAACTCCATATTCACCAAAAACAATTCTCTTACGTCCATTATATTTAAATCTTACACTCTTTCCATTCTTACCTATTAATAGTGCTGGATTTATTCCTGATTGAAGCAATACATCCATTACGGTATGCTTATGTGAATTAAATAAACTAACAGGTGAATCATTTAATATAACATCAATAAAATCAGTACCTAAATTTCTTAAAGCTATTAATCCTATACCAATAACTGTTACCCCTGCACTTCCTAAATTATTATCAGCTACACATTCTGTAATAGATTTTCTATCCTTAATTGCAATTCTTTGAGCTGGTAAATTTAAATTAGTAGCAATTGCATTTAAAAGTCCTGGAGTATGTGCTCCTCCTCCAACTAAAAATACAGCACTAGGTGACTTATTACCATTTAGCTCTAATATTTTACTGGCAATCTCTTCTGATATTTTTTTAACGATAGGATTAACTAATTTTAAAACACTTTCTGATGGTATTATATTTTCAAGACCTAACACATCCATATATGAAACTTCTTTTGATTCATTTACAGATCTTTTAATAACTTCAGCAGTGTTAAAATCCACTAAATACTCTTGTGCTATAATTTCAGTAACCTCATCGCCAGCCATTGGAACCATTCCATATGCTGATATTGCTTCTTTGTAACTTATAGCAATATCCGAAGTTCCAGCTCCAATATCAACTAAAGCTATATTTAATAATCTTAAATTTTTAGGGATTGCAGCTTCAATTGCTGCAATAGGCTCTAACGTTAAATTAGTAACTTTTAAATTAACCTTATTCATTACTGAATAAAGAGAATCCACAACGGATCTTGGCAAAAATGTTGCAATTACATCACTTTCTATTTTCTCTCCCTTATGTCCTATTAAGTTAGATATAAGAAAACCATTTAAATAAAAACTTTTAACCGAATATCCAACACAATATAGTTTTCCTTCTGTTGCATTATTTATTTCTTCTTCAGCATTTTTTACTGCACTTAGTTCAAGACTCCTTACAAGTTCTTTATCTATCTCTTGATCTGCATCTAATTCAATTTCTGCTTTTGCATTTACAGTTCTTAAAAATCTACCTGCAGCTGCTATAGATACTTCATTTAAATTAATTCCTATTTCTTCTTCAATTCTTTTTTTAACTTTTTCAACAACACTTGCTACTAAAGTAATATCATGAATCTGGCCATCTATCATCGCCCTTTCTTCATGCTCCATATATTCTTCATATACAACTTCAAATTTTTTATCTCTTATTACTCCAACAGTTCCTATAATGGATCTTGTTCCTATATCTAATGAAAAAATTATATCTTTTGGATTAAAATTTTTTAATTCCATCTAAACACAACCTTTATCTTTTAATCTAATATTTATTAACATTTTATGCATCTCTAAATAAATAACTAGTCAGTCTTCTTGTCTTTTTTGTACTATTTTACAATGACTTACACAAATCTACTTTAAATTATATATTATAACGTACTTACATTCAATTAAGGCATATAAAATAAAATAACAGACCAATTATTATCCATCTAATTATACTATATATTTTACTATAAAAAGATTAAAATCAAAAAAGAGTAGATTATTTATTATCATGATTTAAGGCACATTCAAAAAAATAATAGACCAGTATGCTTGTCTATTTAGTATCATACTATGTTGGCAAATTTAGCTAATAGCCGCTATTAACTGAACTTGCCTCCTTGCCCTTACACTAAATATACGACGCATCTTTGATCTATCATTTTCTTTCATGTGCCTAATAATAAATAACCTACTCTTTACATTTAGGAATATGAAATATTTATTTATCAACTTTATCATTTTTTTTAGGGTTAAAAATACTTCTAAAAACACCAAGTATAGCTACAGTTACTACTAATATAATAATCTCTTTATTCATATCCTCACCTTATCTTTCTTAGTATATATATTCTAATTAATATAATTTATTATTTATATGGTTAACCTCTAAATAAATAATAAAGATACTGAATAAATTCAAATAAACAATGATTTCTAGAATATATATATTAAAATTATGTTTAATATTTTTTAAGGTTATATAAAATTTGTAAATGTTTTCACATTCTTCTAAATAATATAATTCTATAAATATTAATCAATCCCTTCTTTTATTCATAAATTCATATAAGACATTTTAATTTATGCATTGTAGTAGTGAACTGTAAAATCAGAAATAGGACAAATAATTGTGAAATAAGCATTGGAAAATCATGCTTAGTATTTCTTTATTTGTAGTTGTTCCAAAATTGTTTGTCCAAAGTTATCTTTGGAGCAAACTGTTTTGGGTACAACTTCAAATATTAGAAGTACTTAGTATGATTTCCCTAGTTTATTGAGCAATATTTGTCCTATTTCTTAATTTATTTATTATATACTATTATCGTTATTATTTTATATAAAAAAGACATCTACTTTGCTATCTCTCAACTTATTAAATTTAGCATGAGATACTTACTATAAAAATGCAAAATGTTTTAATGCTTCTTCATTTATGATAATAATATTTCTATATTCTAATGCAATCCAATTTTCTTTTACAAATTTATTTAATATTTTGGTTACTGTAACTCTGCAACACCCAATAAGCTGTGCAATCTCTTCATGAGTATAATCAATCATATAAGACGTATCATTTTTATTTTTCTTAAAATTAGCACCTAATCTTAACAGTAATTGTGCAACCTTTTTATCTGCTTGTAAAAAGGCCATACTATTAACTTGAATAGATAAATTATGAACCGTCAATGACATAAAATAAAACATTTGAACCATTATATTTGGATATTTAGTTAAGTATGGCAGTAGCTGTTCTAAATCTACCGATACCAACTCTACATCGGTAACTGCATTAACAGAAGTTAGTCGTGATGCATAACTAAAATAAGATGATTCACCAAACAATTTACCTTCTCTTAAAATTTCAATTGTTAATTCAGTTCCTTCTTTAGAAACTAAAAAGATTCTAACACGTCCCGATTTAATAATATAAAACTTTTCTGCTGGATCTTCTTGAAAATAAATAATTTCATTTTTTTTATATCTTTGTATGGTACCCGCTTTTTCAAATATTTCATATAGATTAGAATCAATATGCATAGACGCTTTATGTGAATGTTTATAATGATTAAACATAGCACAACCCCCTTTTTAGGCAAATTCAAAAAACTAACAAGTAAATCAGCTAGTTTCTTTCATGTTCCTTAACTTGTGAATAGATTGTAGCATGGACTACAATCTATTCACAAGTTTAATGTTAAAATCGATAGTGAAATTTTACAATCTAAGGAGATACCTAGAAATGCAACAAAAAGAAAAATTATGGGCTAAACATTTTATATTGGCTCTTATTATTACTATTGGAGTTAACTTAACTTGTAATTTATTATTATCAACTATATCTATTTATGCAAAGAAAATAACGCAGGTTGATTCATATGCAGGATTAATGACAGGTGTATTTACACTGTCTTCTTTAATTATAAGATTATTTGCAGGAAAACTATTAGATAAACTTGGAAGAAAAAAAATATTATTATTAGGTATATTTATTACTGCTTTTGCAACTATTTCTTATGCTTTTACTGACCAAATTTTTTGGATTTTAGTTTTTAGAGCATTACAGGGAATAGGATTTGGTATATCATCCACTGCTATAGCAACTATTGTGACTGATGTTACGCCTGAATCCAGGCTACTTGAAGGAATAGGATATACAGGGGTAGGTCTTACAATAACTACTGCTATAGGTCCTTCTATTGCATTGAAAATTGTAGGAAATGATTATGAAGATTTTCATTTATTATTTATCACCACGTTTATTGTATCTATAATTACACTTGTAATATCTTTTGCTCTTTCATATGAAAATAAAACAAATACAACTATTTACAAAAAGCAAAAAGATGATAAAATAACCATTTCTTCTTGGGGAAGAAAAATAATCATTCCTGGATTAATTCTATTTTTAGCAGCAGTTGCAGAAAGCACAATTCTTTCATTTACTGCTTTATATGGAATTTATTTAGGATTTGGAAGTATTGGACTATTTTTCACTATTAATGCATTAGGAATATTAGTATCAAGATTGTTTATTAATCAGATTGTTAATAGATTAGGTATGAATACAGTATTATTCATTGGATTGCCTGTATTTTCAATGATGATTTTAGGCATATCAATGGTAAAAACCACTTCAATGTTGATTACGTTTGGATTCTTCTGTGGGATTATGATGGGAACTTTATTACCTATTATTAATGTGATGATTATAAATACAGTAAGCAAAGATATGAGAGGCATGGCAAATGCCATCTTTTATGCTTTATTAGATGGTGGATATGGTATTGGATCAATTATGTGGGGAAGTGTTGTAATTAGTTATGGATACCGATATATTTACTTTGGCGCAAGCATTGTTTTAGCAATTGCATCTTTAATTTTCTCTATAAAATTAATATATTCAAAAATAAAAACAAATAAAAGTAAAATTAAATTTAATAATAACTGTACATCTTCTAATAAATTAGGATAAAAAAAGGTAGCATCTCAAAATGTAAATACGAATTTTATATTTTAAGATGCCACATTTTAATTTATTTATATAATACATATTATTTATATTATTGCATTAAATTTTCTTTATCAAATTATTTTCAACTAACACCTTCAAAGAAAAACTTCTATTAACCCCATCATTAAATTTCACACTTATCTTCTCATCTTCAAGAGATTCTATTTCTCCTGCTCCATAAGTGCTATGCATTATCTTATTTCCCACATCGTATCCATAAGTATCCTTAGGTAACTTATCAAATCCTGCTTCCCCTATGAATCTTGAAATCTCTTTTAAATCTCCTCTTCTATTCCTTGGTGCAAATAGATATAAATTATTTATTGCTCTAGTTATCCCAACATAAAATAATCTTCTCTCTTCTTCTAAGTTATCTTCTTTACTAGAAGAATGAGGCATGGTATCTTCATTGCAGTTTATAACATAAACATTTTTAAACTCCATTCCCTTTACACCATGTATTGTACTTAATATTACCCCTTCTCTTTTTTCCTTCCTTTTGCTTAATTCTATTTCTTCTTTAACGTCTTCAATATGAGCTAAAAATTCAAAAATAGTCTTAAATCCTTCAGCTGATAATTTAAAATCTTCTACCACATTTTCCAAATCCTCTAAACTTTGATTAAATTTTTCTCCATAAGATTTTAAGTAATCTATATACTCTAAATCCATAACTATATATGAAATTGCTGAGCCAAGAGAAATTTTATTTAAATAATTAAAATCCTTCTTTAAATAATCAAGCTTCTTTCTTTGGAAAGGGGGTGTATCGTCTTTATCTATTATTATGTCAAAAGGATCTTCTTCAAACTTATATTTCCTTATATAATCTAAGTTACTTTTACTTATATATCTAAATGGCTTATTGATAACTTTCAAAAAGCTCTCTCTATCAAATCTATTTATTGACAATTTCAAATATGCTATTAAATCCTTGCATATAAAATGTTCAAAAAAATTATATTGTCTATCTAATAACGTAAACGGAATATGTCTTTTAGTTAAAGCATCAATTATGCTCATAGATTCCATATTCGTTCTATAAAGAATTGCATTTTCTTCATATTTAGCATCATACTTCTTTTCTTCTTCAATCAATTGGGATAAAATATCACCTTGAGATTTTTCATTATATGGAGTAAATAATTTAATTATTCCCTCTTCTTCTTTGTTTGATAGGATTTCTTTACTATTTCTTTCTTTATTAAATTTTATTAGCTCTTTAGATTTTTCTACTATATTTTGCTTGCTTCTATAATTAACTGATAAATAATGTTTTTTCCCCTCTTTAAAAATCTCGTTAAAAGTAACCATGTATTTAGGTCTTGATCCTCTAAAAGAATAAATACACTGATCTTCATCTCCAACTGCAAAAAGTGAATTATTCTCTCCTTCATTTATAAGTTTTAAAAAGTCAATTTGTAATTCATCACAATCTTGAAATTCATCAACTAGCATATATCTAAATAACTTTCTGTAACTTAAAAGGATTTTTTCATTTTCTTGCAGTAAATTTAAAGCCTCTATTGCTAAATCATCAAAATCCATTTTTCCATTTTCTGTTTTATATTCTTCATATTTTTCGATAGCATCTTCAAAAATCTCTCTTGATATAGATGGCTTAAAATCATTCATTGATGTTCTGGATGTTTTATATAATGAAATATTATTTATAACTTCTTTTATTTTATCTTCATTAATATCATCAAAATATTTACTTAAAACATTGCTTATTATTTTATGAGTTATTCCTCCCTCCAATATTTCTATCTTTATTCCTGTCCTTAAAAGAATTTTATAAAATAGTCCATGAAATGTCCCAAAAAAAGGAGATTCATTTCTATTAAAAGTTTTTTCATACCTATGCTTCATATTTTTTGCTGCTGCTTTTGTAAATGTGATTATTATAATATTCCCATTGTTAATTCTCCTATTAACAACTAAATGATTTACTCTATTAATTATAACTGTAGTTTTTCCCGAACCAGGTGCTGCAACCACTAAAGCATTTTTATCTTTTGCAACTACTGCTTTGGTTTGATATTTATCAAGATTATAATTCACTAAAATCCCCTACTTTTTCTATTATTATAGTACATTAGTTATTAAGACATATGAAAGAATATGCCTAAGACAATATACTATCAAATAACTATATTGTAATAATTATATTATAGATGTACAATGGTTTTATTATATTCATTTATAAAAAACTTGCACAAACTAGCAAAATATAATCGCTAAAGGCACATAAAAGAAAATAATAGACGAAAGATGTGTCGTATATTTGGTCTTAATATAAGTTCAACTAAATTCATATGGAGTGTAAAACTCCACCTGAAAAGTTTCACTTTATGTAAGGGCAAGGAGGCAAGTTTAGTTAATAGCAAACTATTAGCTAAATTTGCCGACGTGAGTAGAGAACCAAAAGTGAGAATCGAAAAGTGATAGTCCAAATTTTATATTTGGAAACATGAACTTTCTCTGTGAGCATTTTATATTTCGTTCTTCGAACTTTCACACCGTGCAATCTATGATTTTGTGTGAATCACTTACTCAGCGAGTGTATACGAGTCGAGCTTCCTTATGACGCAAAATAGGCAAACATACTGCTCGATTATTTTTTTGAATGTGCCTAAGTACAGGTTTTGTTGCATTTTATTTAAAGGAGATTACTCATGAATAATAAGTTTAATTTTAATGTTAGAGAACAAAGAAATCTAACAATGTTAGTTGATTTTTATGAATTAACTATGGGCAATGGTTATTTTGATAAAGGACTTAAAGATAAAATTGCGTATTTTGATATGTTTTTTAGAAGAGTTCCAGATAGTGGTGGATACTGTATAGTAGCTGGTGTTGAACAACTATTAGAATATTTAAACAACTTGAAATTTACGGATGATGACATTGACTATTTAAAAAGTAAAAATACTTTTTCTGAAGAATTTTTACAATATTTAAGAGACTTTAAGTTCACTTGTGATGTTTGGGCTGTTCCAGAAGGAAACCCAGTATTTCCAAATGAACCTTTAGTAACTGTTAGAGGTCCTGTAATTCAAGCACAATTTATTGAAACAATGATACTTTTAACTGTAAATCATCAAACATTAATTGCTACAAAAGCTAATAGAATTTGTAGAGCTGCAGGAGATCGTCCTGTAATGGAATTTGGTTCAAGAAGAGCTCAAGGTTACGATGGTGCTATTTATGGTGCCAGAGCTGCTATAATCGGTGGTTGTAGTTCAACAGCTTGTACTATATCAGATAAAATGTTTAATATCCCTGCAATAGGTACTATGGCTCATAGTTGGGTACAATTATTTGATACTGAATACGAATCATTTAAATCTTGGGCAGAACTTTATCCCGACAATTGTGTTTTACTAATTGATACATATAATGTTATAAAATCTGGTATTCCGAATGCAATTAAAGTTTTTGATGAAATTTTAAAACCAATGGGTAAAAGACCTAATGGAATTAGGATAGATTCTGGTGATATTACTTATTTAACAAAGCATTGTAGACAAATGTTAGACGAAGCTGGATATGAAGACTGTAAAATAGTTATCTCTAATTCTCTTGACGAACATATAATAAGAGATGTATTAGAACAAGGAGCTTGTATAGACTCTTTTGGTGTTGGAGAAAGACTAATAACAGCAAAATCCGAGCCTGTATTTGGTGGTGTTTATAAATTAGTAGCAATAGAAAATAATTCTGAAATTATTCCTAAAATTAAGATAAGTGAAAACGACGAAAAAATAACCAATCCAGGTTTTAAGAAAATAATCAGAATATTTGATAAGACTTCTCATAAAGCATTAGCTGATTTAATTGTTTTAAATAATGAAAAGTTAGATGAAAGTAAACCATTAACTATTTTTGATCCTGTTCATACATGGAAAAGAAAAAAACTTAAAAATTATTATGCTAAAGAACTTCAAGTTCAACTTTTCAAAAAAGGGAAATGTGTTTATGATTGCCCTAGCGTACTAGAAATCAAAGAATTTTCTAAAAATGAAATAAACAAACTATGGTCTGAAGTATTAAGATTTGAAAATCCTCATAGTTACTATGTTGATTTATCTGAAAATTTATGGGCATTAAAACAATCTCTTCTTCACAAATATACAAAGTCCTATGAATTACAAGATTAACACGGTAGTAACAAAGAATTAGTTTAAATAAAATTTTCACTAAAAAATTTGAAAGAACATAATAAACCATGTAACTTGAAAAATATCTGAATTAAAGCATATCAAAGAAAATATTTAATCCCGTAACTAAGGTATAAAATTTCAATCTTAGTTACGGGATTAATTTAAATATAAATTATTAATTTATATTTAGTAATACTATTTATAAAAGTTTTATATTTTTAATATTCAATATTATTATAAATAGTATTTTTTAAAAAACTATAATCCTCTTTTGTTACATCTTTAAAGCTCATTCTGCTTATTAATAAATATTCTTTAAAAATACATTGTTCTTCTTCTAATTCTAAACTACTTTCTAACATTGGACATGAATCATAACATTGATGATGCTCTTTACCCGTAGACCAAAACGGACATTTACCCATAAAAATCCCACCCTTTTTTTGTAAAAAATTGATTTTATTTACCTTATTATATTATAAATTTTCATAAAGATAAAGTTCTTTTCATTATAATATAATAATTAGTTTTATTTCCTTATTCTTTTGTTTAGTATAAAGCCTCATGAAAGAAAATAACAGCCCAAAGATGCACAGTATATTTGGGATCAAACAAGTATGCAAGTTTCTTATGTATCAGTAGAGCTTGCCGACGCAGTATGATGCAAAATAGACAAGCAAAATGGTCTGTTATTTTTTAAATTCGCCTAATATTAATGCCTATATAGAAGAGAATGATTTAATGATGCAATCTCTTTTATATAGGCATTAATAATTAATTTATATACTTTTAATTTAACTGTTCTTATCAACTGATATATTAATTATTTCATTTTGAAATGCTCTTAATAAAGCTTTTTCTAAAACTTTTTGATTATCAAAGTTCTCAATATCCTTACATACTGAAAAAACTTTATTTTCTTCACCTTTAAAGTTTATATAAGTTAAGGTTACATTAGGTTTATCATATTTTACATCTACGATTTTAACCCCCCATGATATTTGAGCAAAATCACCATCTACTGTTAAATGGGTTAACTCTTTTAACTTATCATTCTCCTTACCTGGATCATTAACTATTATCAATTCATCTCCAACTTTATACTTAGCCATAAAAATACGCCTCCTTAACTATTTATATATTGTATTTTTTTTATCATTGGCTATATAATTTTTAATTCTATAAATATATATTTATAGAATTACTTTCTAATTGTTTGTTAATTAATTAACAACTTGTCTTATTTATATAATAGCAGACTTTTCTAAAGTATACAATGTTTTTTTCACATTTTAAATAATTAGTTATTAACTAAAACTTATTTCTAAGTAATAATAAGATTATTAAGTAATAATAATTGACTTTTAGCAATTATCATATTATGCTTGAAGTATAATATGATAATTGGGGGTGTTTACAATTAGTGATATAGCTCTAATTTTTAAAGAAAAAAAACTTAAGCTAACACCACAAAGACTTGCAGTATATAATTACTTATTGAGTACTTCTTGTCACCCTTCTGCTGAAGTTATATATAAAGCTATTAGTGTTCAATATCCAACAATGAGTTTAGCAACTGTATATAAGACTTTAAAAACTTTAGTTGAAGTAGGACTGATTCAAGAAATAAATGTTGGAGAAGGTAACTTTAGATATGATAGGAATGCAAAATCTCATCCTCATATACAATGCATGTGTTGTGGGAAAATAGCTGACTTTGATAATTTGAATTTAGATAATCTGAATTCATTAGCTGAAAATAATTCTGATTTCAAAGTTCTTTATAACAAAGTTTATTTTTATGGTTACTGTAAAGATTGTCAGCAATCACAAAAGCTTAACTAATATTAAAGGCATTTTTTAAAAATAGACTAGTAAGTATGCGATCATATATTGGACTGTTATTTTTTAATATGTCTTAATGTAAAAAAATACTCATTTTGAGATAAGTATAAAAATACTCATCTCAAAAATGGGTATTTTTTTATATAAAAATTCGAATTAAAATTAATTATGTACATATAATTAACTGAGGTGATACATAATGAAAGTACTAATAATTAAAAGAAAACTTATAAAAACTATTTTGATTATAATGCCAATATTAATTTTAATAGTTATTGGTTTATCTATAAATAGAAATAAATCATATCAAACCATTTCCCCTATCAACTTATCTAAAAATATACAATTTGATTTAACTGGAGATGGTCAAAATGATAGCATAGAACTTGTTAAAAGGTATAATGCTTTTGATTTAAATATTACTTATCACAATAATAGTATATACCTTTCTAATAAAATTAAAGATAATATACTTTTTACTCTTAATGATCATTGGCCTCCTAAAATATATCTAAACGACATTTCTAGAGATATAACTCCAGAAATTATTGTACAAGGTTCAAAAAACAATAGTAGTATGTGCTATGTATTTAATTGGCATGAAGGAGAATTTTTTAATGTTTATTCAAGTGATAAAAATATTTTTGGTATATTAGATTCTAAAAATACTAAAACACCTCAGTGCTATTCAGTTTCATCTTCTAAAGGAATTTCATCTTTAAATAGCTTTATGTTAATTAATAATAAATTATTAGATACTACCAAAGAAAATTTTGATCTTCCTTCTTTAGGTAACGTCACTGCTTTTATTAACTTAGTAGAGACTCCTTATGAACTAAAAGACCTTCCTGATATATTTTGTACTTCTATAAACAGTACTGAATTGCCTATATTATGGAATTTAAATAAGGAAATTTATTCTTACTCTTTTCAAGATGCATTTTTTTATGATTATGAGTGGGATTCATCTGCTGACCCTACTTCTTTAAAATGGAGATTAACATTTGAAAAAAGTAAACTTAACGGAGATGAAAATGACAAAGAGGAAATAATCTTCTATTTGGATTGCAAACTTGAAAATTCTTTATATAAAATTTCATCACTTCAAAAGTTAAAATAATATATTATTTATCATATTTGTAAAAATCAAGATAATTTAAAAGGCCGCAATTTGCGGCCTAAAAGGGGGATGGGGGGTGCTTAATAAAATCAATATTTTCTTTTATTAAGCTGTAGGAGAATACTTTCTCCGTTACATTAGTATTATTAACAAAATTATTTTTTCTTATACATTTTATTTTAAATATCTTTAAAAGCACCACTTTTATATAATTCTATCATCTTATCGATAAAATTTATCTTACTTGGATGAGCAAACCCCCTTAAAGATATCAACATTTGCAAATTACTATCATCTGTATTTTCATTATGATTTACTTTTCTACTAGGGTTATTGTTCATATTATTCATATTGCTCATATTATTCATGTTATTCATATTATTCATGTTGTTCATGTTGTTCATGTTATTTTTATTGTTCATATTGTTCATGTTGTTCATGTTGTTCATGTTATTTTTATTGCCTTTATTAAAATTCCCTGCACTTCCCAAATCACCTAAATTTAATCCTGCCATATTAGCTAAAGGACCTAAATTACTTAAATTTAATCCATCTATATTCATTGAGGATAAAAGATTATTTATATCAAAATTCCCGCCTAACATTCCCATTAGTTGAGCCGGATCTATTCCAAATGGATTTCCATTATTTCCAGTATTGCTTCCCACATCATTATCCAAAGGTTCTTGTTCTCTATGTTTGTGTTTAGCCATTAAAAATCCTCCAATTTATAGTTTTCCTAATTTTAATATATGTATTATATAAGGAATTTGTTTATGTTTTTGAGCATTTTTTTGGAGGGCATTATTTATACCCTCCATCCACTATACTAACAACATTGATTAGCTCCTGCTCGACAGTTTCCTAATGAGTTAACAAAATTACCACCGCATAATAAGCATAGTAAGATAATTAAAAATGATTTATTATTGTTTAACAATCCTGAGCCACATGCAATTAATAAGAATATAATTGGTGTGCATCCACCAAATCCTCCACGGCTATTGTTTCCACAGTTATTGTTTCCACAATTGTTTGTACAACAGCAAGAATTATCTTCTTTCTTCATTTCAGAACAACAACAACAACAACATTTTTTCTTCTTCTTAGACATATCATTCTCTCCTTTCTAAAAATTAAGAATTTTAACAGTTAGCAATAGTGTTACAACCTCTATTACCACAACCACTATTACAAAGGAATAAAAGTACTAATAAGAACAAGTATGATGAGCAATTACCAGATCCTCCATAATTTCCACCATTGCCTCTATTGCAGCAACAGCAGCAACTTTCACATTTGTTTTTAGCCTTAGCGCAAGGATCACAGCAACAACAACAATTATTATTATTATTGTTATATCCATTACCTAAGAAACCACTTCCGCCACAGCCTCCACAGAATAATATTAATAAAATCCAAATCCAACTACCAAATCCGCCACCGCCAAATCCACAGTTGTTGCCACTTCCACAGCCATTGCCAAATCCACAACCATTGCCAAGTCCACAACCATTGCCAAGTCCACCGCAGTTATTATTTATTCCACTACAGTTATTATTAAAGCCTCCACAACAGTCTGTTCCTTCATCACAGCAACTATCTCCACATGAATTTAAACCATTTAGGATATCATTCATTTCCATATTTATTCCTCCTTGGAAATATTTTTTTCTTCTTGATACTATATACTATTCTATGCCAATCGATTTGACACAATTTTTATAATAAAATAAAACCCTATCAAAAAATTAATTTTGATAGGGTTTTAAGGCATATAAAGTAATGATTCAAAGATGCCTATGTCTATTGTTTAAGGCACATTCAAAAAAATAATAGACCAGTATGCTTGTCTATTTCGCGTCATACTGTATTGGTAAGTTCAGCCAATAGCCCGCTATTAACTAAACTCACCTCTTTGTCTGACACGAAATATACGACGCATCTTTGCTCTAGTATTTTCTTTCATGTGCTAATCAATATCAGTTGCTAAATCTAAAAAGAGATTATCTATAAGTTCATCTTTTCCTTTTTTTGTTAATGAAGAAAAGAAATATAACTTATCTTCTTGTGTTAACTTTAAGGTTTCCCTTATTATCACTTCACTCTTTTTTAAGTTGTTTTTAGTTAACTTATCGCTTTTAGTTGCTACAATAGTAACATCATATCCAAAGTGTTTAATCCAAGTATGCATAAGAATATCATCTTCAGTCGGTTTATGCCTTGAATCTACAAGTAGAACAACTCTTTTAAGTTCTTCCCTACCTGTTAGATACATTTCTACTGTCCTGCCCCAACTTTCTTTTTCTTTCTTTGATACTTTAGCATATCCATATCCTGGTAAATCTACTAAGTGGAAATCATTATTTATCAAGAAAAAATTAACTAATCTTGTTTTTCCAGGTGTTTGACTAACTTTAGCTAATTTTTTTCTATTAGTTAGTGAATTTATTAAAGAACTTTTACCTACATTAGATCTACCTACAAATGCAATTTCAACTCTATTATCTATAGGATATTGATGTCTTTGCACTGCTGAAATAATAAAGTCTGATTGTTTAATTCTCATTAGTATCCTCTCCAATTAACGCATTTTTTAATACTTCATTCACTTGACTCGCAGAAATAACATTTAATTTATTTCTGATTGAATTAGGTATCTTTTCTATATCTTTCTCATTTTCCTTTGGAATTATTATAGTATCTATACCTGCCCTAAATGCAGCTAAAGATTTTTCCTTTAATCCCCCTATTGGCAATACTCGTCCTGTTAAAGTCACTTCGCCTGTCATTGCCACATTATGCTTAACTTTTTTTCCTGTTAAGGCTGATACAAGTGCTGTTACCATTGTAACTCCAGCTGATGGTCCATCTTTAGGTACTGCTCCTTCTGGTGCATGTATGTGTATGTCCTTTTCTTTATAAAAGTTTTCTTGAATCCCATATTGGTCTGCATTGGCTCTAACATAGCTATATGCTGCTTTTGCTGATTCTTGCATTACCTCTCCAAGTTTTCCTGTAAGTTGTAATTTTCCTGTACCCTTCATAACCATAGCTTCTACTGGTAATGTATCTCCTCCATAGGCTGTCCATGCCATTCCAGTAACAACTCCAACCTTGTCTACTGTATCAATTTTATCAAAATCAAATGTTCTTTTTCCTAGAAGCTTTTCCACATTTTTTTTATCAATTGTAATAGTTTCTTGATTTTTATTTAAAATTTCAGCTAATCCTTTTCTTATAAGAGAGCTTAATTTTCTTTCAAGTCCACGAACTCCAGATTCTCTAGTATATCCTTCTATAATTTCTTTAATAGCAGAATCATCTATAGTTACTTTTTCTTCTGGAACATCTATTTCTTTAAATATTTTAGAAACCAAATGATTCTTAGCTATATTAAATTTTTCTTCGTAAGTGTATCCAGATACTTCAATAACTTCCATTCTATCTAAAAGTGGTCTTGGTACTGTCTCTAATGTGTTTGCTGTAGCTATAAACATAACTTTTGATAAATCAATATCTACTTCTAAATAATTATCTCTAAATGTCTTATTTTGCTCACTATCCAATACTTCTAATAAAGCATCAGATGGGTCACCCTTATAATCCGAGTTAATTTTATCTATCTCATCAAACAAAATTAATGGATTTAATGTTTTGGCTTCTTTAAGGGAATATGCGATTCTACCTGGTATAGCTCCAACATATGTTTTTCTATGCCCTCTAATTTCAGCCTCATCTTTCATACCACCAAGAGATATTCTAGCATATTTTCTATTAGTGGAATGAGCTATAGATCTTGCTATAGAGGTCTTTCCTACTCCTGGAGGTCCTACTAAGCAAAGAATAGGTCCTTTTTGAGTTTTACTCATTTGCTTTACAGCTAAATATTCTATAACCCTATCCTTAACATCCTCTAGTCCATAATGCTCTTGATCTAAAATTTTTCTTGCTTCAATAATATCTATATTTTCCTTTGTATGCTTATTCCATGGTATATCTAAAATCCAATCTAAATACCCTCTTATAACATTTCCTTCTGACGAGTAAGAATTCATATTTTTAAGTCTTGATAATTCATAATTAGCTTTTTCCTTAACTTGTTTTGGAAACTTTGTTTTACTAATTAACTTTTGATACTTATCTATTTCTTTCTTCTCTTCATCATCTTCTCCTAGTTCTTCTTGTATAGCCTTTAATTGTTCCCTTAGATAAAATTGTTTTTGTTCTTCATCAATACTTTTTTTCACCTTATTAGAAAGAGTGTTTTGAATTTTCGCTATAGATATTCCTTCTTTTACTTTCTCTAAAACCAATTCTATTCGCTCTTTAATTTCTAATGTCTCTAATATTTCTTGTTTCGTTTCTTCTTCTGTAACTGAGTATGAAGCTATCATATCTACAAAAGAACTTGGATTATCTAATGGATTTATTGACTTTATTACATCTATGTAATTATCTCCTACTGTTTTTAATAACTTCATAAATTCTTTATCTAAACATTTAACATATGCATCTATTTCTTTACTTTTTTCTATTTCTGTTTTTAATTCTTCTATAGATGCTTTAATATATTCTTCATCGGCTATATATTCAACTATCTTTGCTCTTTTTTCACCCTCAACGAGTACTCTAATTGTATTGTCAGCCATCTTAAGAATTTGTTTTATTTTACATATTGTTCCAATTTCATATATTTCTTCTCTTTCCGGCTCCTCTATTGCTGGATCTTTTTGTGCAACAAGAAAAACTTCTTCACCATTTAACATAGCTTCTTCAAGTGCCGCTACTGATTTTTTTCTTCCAACGTCAAAGTGTGCTACTACACTTGGAAAAATAGTCAATCCTCTTAAAGGAATTAACGGAAGTGTATATAACTTTTGCATCATCCCAGTCCCCTCCATCTTGATTACTTCATTTAGTATACACATAATAAGCACACTTTTCAATAAATATACTTAAATTAAGGATTAGTACTAATTATAAAAGGCCTCCATCTAAATTATTATTGCCTTTTGCTGTTAATATCTCACTAGTGTTACTATTAATTTTCGAGTTAAGTGATTTATTGCATTCATCATGTTCTAATGCAACATTTATTACTTCTCTAAAATTTCTTACTGGTATTACTTCTATTTCACCAAGTCCTTTTAGTTTTTCATCCCAATTTTCATTCGGAATAATTACCTTTTTAGCTCCTGCTTTAATTGCTGCTAATATTTTAGCTTTTACTCCACCTATTGCTTTCACATTACCTAGTATGCTTATTTCTCCAGTCATTGCAATAAATCTATTTACTTTGTATCCCTTTATTGCACTATATATTGCTGTTGCAATAGTTACACCTGCTGAAGGCCCATCAACAGGCATTCCCCCTGGAATATTCACATGTATATCATATTGGTCAGTTGATAACTCAAATAAATTATCCAATAGTGTAAGCACATTTTGTACTGATGAATATGCAGTACTTTTCATTTTTATTTTTTTATTATTATTTGTGATTTCCTCTTCTTCAACAATCCCAGTAACTTTAATTTCTCCTCGCCTTTTATTAACCTTCTTACATGTAACCTCTAGCGGCATTAATATTCCTATATTAGCTCCGTATACTGCTAATCCATTAACTACTCCAACCTTAGACTCATGTGATATATAATTACTTATTATCTTATTATATTCACCATTTTCTAAAATCCATTCAATATCTTCAATAGCAATATGTTTTCTATTTTCATTAATTGCTAAACCAGATGCTAATTGTATTAAATTAACCACTTCTCTTCCATTCGTACAGTAGTTACTTATTAACTCTATACTCTCATCACTAATTTCTAAGCCAACCTTATTAGCTGAATTTAATGTAATTTTTTTAATTTCATCTGGAAGTAGTGATCTAAAAAATATTTCTACACACCTAGATCTAATTGCAGGTATTATCTCCTCTGGTGATCTTGTAGTAGCACCTATTAACCTAAAATCTGCTGGAAGTCCATTATCAAATATTTCTTTAATATAATTAGGCATATTAGGATCTTCAGTGCTATAATAAGCACTATCTAAAAATACTTTTCTATCTTCTAATACTTTTAAGAGTTTATTTAATTCTATGGGATGCAGTTCTCCAATCTCATCAATAAATAGTATTCCACCATGAGCCTTAGTCACAGCTCCAGGCTTTGGTTGTGGTATTCCTGCTGCTCCTAATGATCCTGCACCTTGATATATAGGATCATGCACTGATCCTATTAAAGGATCAGCTATCCCTCTTTCATCAAATCTTAAAGTTGTTGCATCTATTTCTACAAACCTTGAATTTTTAATGAAAGGAGATAAATTTGATTTTTGTGCTTCTTCTAATACAAGTCTTGCTACAGCTGTTTTTCCTACTCCTGGCGGTCCATAAATAATAACATGTTGAGGATTTTGCCCGCATAATGCTGCTTTTAAAGCTTTAATCCCTTTTTCTTGACCTATTATCTCATCAAAGTTAGAAGGTCTACTTTTTTCTGTTAATGGCTCTGTTAATGATACTTTTCTTAACTTCATTAATTTTTCCATCTCTTTTTTATTTTCTTTATCTAAAACTATTGTTTTACTTCTTTGGTTTTTAGTGCTATTTAATAATATTAATAACATAAAAATTAATACTATAGTTTGTAAAATTAAAGATATTTCTGCCATACATAGTCAGTATATACAAACGTGTATATACTTCTCTCCCTTCTATTTTAAACTATTAATAGTATTTCCTTAACATTTAATACATATTCTTCTTTAAATTAAATTTTTTATTAATTTTTATTGTATATATATTCTAAAAATCATTATTCATTTAGATTTATTCAGTGTACTTAGTATTTATCTAGAAGTTAATTCTGTAAATAATGAATTATATTAATTAGGGCTTATATATTATAAATAATATCAAAAACAACACTAAGTGATATGAAATAAAATAACAAGTCAAAGATGCAACGGACATTTTGCGTAATACAAGAAAAAAAGTTTAGCCCATAGTTTATTCTATTAGCTAAACTTATTAACACAGTATGACTAAAAATAGATTAGTATACTATCTTATTATTTTTTTAGGTTCTATTTTTAAACTATATAACAATATCAACACGCTTTTAAAACATAGCCTAAAATAAAAAAATACTGATATCTAAATAGATATCAGTAAAATTGATACAATTAAGCAGATTCAATGTCTTTTTTAACTCTAGTTGATATTAAAGTAGGTCTTTTTTTACCTTCTGGTAATCTTTCAATATCAGGTTTTTTCTTATCTATAACACATTCTTCTGTTATAGTAACTTTTGATATTTGTTCATCAGATGGTATTTCATACATGACTTCTGTCATCATATCTTCTATTATCGCTCTTAAGCCTCTAGCACCAGTCTTTCTTTCTATTGCTTCTTCAGCGATAGCTTTTAAAGATTCCTGATTAAATTCTAGCTTAACATCATCTAACTCAAATAATCTCTTATATTGTTTTACAAGAGCATTTTTAGGTTTAGTTAAAATATTGATTAAGGCATCTTTATCTAAAGATTCTAAAGTAACTATTATTGGAAGTCTTCCAACAAATTCAGGTATTAACCCAAATTTTAATAAATCTCCAGGCATAATTTCCTTTAACAATCTTCCGATGTCTTTTTCATGTTTTGCTTGAATTTCAGCTCCAAATCCCATTGAACTTTTTCTTGTTCTGCTTTCTATTATCTTATCAACACCATCAAAAGCACCGCCACAAATAAATAATATATTAGATGTATTTATTTGGATAAATTCTTGATGTGGATGTTTTCTACCACCTTGAGGAGGTACTGAAGCAACAGTTCCTTCTAATATTTTTAATAAGGCTTGTTGTACTCCTTCTCCAGATACATCTCTAGTAATTGAAGGATTTTCAGATTTTCTAGCAATCTTATCTATTTCATCTATATAGATAATTCCTCTTTCTGCTCTTTCAACATCATAATCTGCATTTTGAATTAATTTAAGAAGAATATTTTCAACATCTTCTCCAACATATCCTGCTTCTGTTAAGGTTGTAGCATCAGCTATTGCAAATGGAACATTTAAAAACTTTGCAAGTGTTTGAGCAAGCAATGTCTTACCAGAACCTGTTGGACCTAATAGTAAAATATTACTCTTAGATAGTTCTACATCTATATCTTCTTTGTTAGTATTAATTCTTTTGTAGTGATTATAAACAGCAACTGCTAAGGATTTTTTTGCTCTTTCTTGCCCAATAACATAAGAGTCTAAATATTCCTTTATTTCAGTCGGCTTTGGAACACTTTTAGTGTCAAATTCTACAGTTTCTTCAAATTCATCAGCTATGATCTCTGAGCACAAATCAATACATTCATCGCAAATGTAGACACCTGGTCCAGCAATTAATCTTTTAACTTGATCTTGAGTCTTACCACAAAATGAGCACTTCAATTGTTTCTTTTCATCATACTTAGCCATACATTCACCTCACTTAGCTTTAATAATTTTAAATTTACTTATTTATCTTTTCCAACTTCGTTCTTAGTTATTACTTTATCTACTAATCCATAAGATTCAGCTTCGTCAGCTGTCATGAAATTATCTCTCTCAACATCTGCTTCTATTGTAGCTAAAGGCTTACCAGTATTCTCGCTTAAAATCTTATTCAAAGATTCTTTTATTTTTATTATTCTTTTAGCATGTATTTCTATATCTGTTGCTTGACCTTGGAATCCTCCAAGTGGTTGATGTATCATTATTTCAGCATTTGGTAATGAATACCTCTTACCTTTTTCTCCGCTAGATAATAAAAAAGCTCCCATAGAAGCTGCCATACCTATACATATAGTAGATACATCTGGTTTAATATATTGCATAGTATCATAAATTGCCATTCCTGCAGTTATTGAACCACCAGGACTATTTATATATATATATATATCCTTATCTGGATCTTCACTTTCTAAGAACAATAATTGTGATACTATTAAATTTGCAGAATCATCGTTTACTTCGCCACTTAACATGATTATTCTTTCTTTTAATAATCTTGAAAATATATCGTAAGAACGTTCTCCTCTACTTGTTTGTTCTACAACCATTGGAACTAAACTCATATAATTCCCTCCTTATTTTCCCTTATAAACAATTTATGAAAACAATTCTTATTTAAATTATATAAAAGTTTTCTAAAATTGTTAATTATTATTTTAAATAATTGCCAGAAATACTTCTGGCAATTACTTTTTAACTATATAAGACATCTCTAAACAAATAACTAGTCAGTCTTCTTGTCTTTTTTAGTATACTGTGCCAGTAAAGGCAACTAATAACAGCAACATTAACTGTGTTTGCTTCTTTGTCTAGTTCAAAAAATTCTAAGAATCTTTGACTAGTCTTTTATTTTACAATGCCTAATTTTAGTTATATTCCTATTTACAACTTTCTTTAAGTAACTTAAGAGTATTTTCTATAACTATATCTCTTTCAATCATAGCTTTTTGAGATCTTATTAAGATATTAGCCATCTTCTTAGGATCTTTAGGTCCATAGATTTTTCCTAATTCTAATGCTCTAACATTTAATTGTTCTTCAGTAGCTTTTACATTTTCTGCTTTAGCAACTTCTTCAAGAATTATATCTGCCTTAACTTTTCTTTCAGCATTTTCTTTCATGAAGTCTCTCATTTTTTCAGTTGTGTTTCCTGTGAATTCCATGTATTGATCTAGACTTAATCCTTGATATTGTAATCTTCCTTCAAGGTCTTTCATCATATTATCAATTTCCTTAGTTAACATAACTTCTGGAAGTTCCATCTTTGAAGTTTCAATTATTGAAGTAATAACTGCTTCTTCAAATTCTCTTTCAGCTCTTGCTTCATTAGCGTCTGCTAAATTCTTCTTTATGCTTTCTTTATATTCTGCAAATGTATCGAATTCAGAAACTTCTTTAGCAAATTCATCATCTAACTCTGGTAATTCTTTAGCTTTGATTCCTTTAATTGTTACTTCAAACATTGCAGGTTTTCCGTTTAATTCTTCTTTACCATAGTTTTCTGGGAAAGAAACTTTTACTTCTTTCTTTGTTCCAATTTCTAAATCAATTAATTGATCTTCGAAGTCATCTATAAATGTACCTGATCCTATTTCTAATGGATAATCATTTCCTTCTCCACCTTCAAAAGCAGTTCCATCTATATATCCTTTAAAATCTATAACTGCTATATCGCCCTTAGCTATCTTTCCAGATTCTTTAGTTTCTATTCTTGCATTCTTTTCTTGTGCTTCTTTAATTTGCTTTTCAATTTCTTCTTCTACAACTTCATATGAAGGTTTTTTAATATCTAAACCTTTATACTCTCCAAGTTCAACTGTTGGGTATGTAGTAACTGTTGCTGTATAAACAAGTTCTTTACCTTCTCCAAGTTCAACTATATCAACTTGTGGTTGATCTACTGGTCTAATGTTTTGTTCTTGTAATGCCGCTGGGTAACTTGCATCAATAGCAAAATTAATAGCCTCATCATAGAATACTTCTACTCCATAGAATTTTTTAACCATTGCCATTGGAACTTTTCCTTTTCTGAATCCAGGGATGTTATATCTACCCTTATTCTTGTTATATGCTTTAGTTAATGCGGCATCGAATTTTTCTGCCTCAACTCTTATTTCTAACTTAACTACATTTGTTTCTATCTTTTCAACTTTAGCTTCCATTTTATTTATTCCTCCTAAAATAGTATACATCTAATTTAACTAGGTTATTATACCATAAATCCCTGTTTCTTATCAAATGATTTATTACAAATTATATCTTATTGAATAATATTACCATCTTGAGCTACATAATAAATATTACCATCTACCATAATTTTTATTCCTTTTTCTTCTCTTTTTTCAATTTCTATTTTGTTTGCAACCAGATTCCAATTTATTACATCAGTATTATTTACAATATTAGTTACCCATAAATATTGCTTAAGTGCTGATGTCCCAAAATACGGTCTATTACTAATAAAAACTATGCTTTCATCATTTATAAACTTTGGAGTTGAATTCCATAAATATTCTGGTTTATTTAAAAGAGTAGCTTCTTTTGTGAATACATCTCCTTTTTGAGAAGTATAATCATTCTTTGAAACTATCTTTGCATTTCCATCAACATTATATACAGTAATACTTTTATCTGTGTCTAATATTAATATTTGTTTACCCGTTGGACTAATATCAAACTCTACGGATGAATCTATACCTTCTAAATCAGTAAATTTTTTTTCTCCGTTTTCCTCAATGTAAATCCCTTTAGCTATAGTTCCACTTAATAAATTGATATCTAAGTATTTTTTTTCTGGTGTTTTGGGGAGCTCTTGTTCAGGCTCTTCCAGCACTTTAGATTTTTCTTCTATTATATCTTGTTTTTCATTTTTTGGCACAGTATCACTGTCAATCCAAGCTTGTATTTTTTGTTTAACATTAGTCTTGTCCATAGTTCTATAAGAAAGTTTAACTGTTGTTAATAATACTACTGTTAAAACTATTAAGAAAACTATTAAAATTTTTCTTCTTCTTTTTCTCATTCGTTTTTCATATTCTTTACTAAAAATACTTGGTTTCGCCAAGGCATTCCCTCCAGACCGCTTTTATTTATAACAATAAACAAATTCATTATATATTATTATTTTTTTTAAATCCACATTATAATTAATATTTAATATATTCTTTATAATTTAAGCTATTTTTTACAACAGTTTTTCTTTTTACAGTCTTTGCATCCACTATTTTCTTCATTTTTATTACAACATCCACCGCATTTTAACATTCCCATTTCTTTTAGTTCTTCAATGGATAAATTACAAACATTGTTTGAATATTCTTCATACTCTGGAGTAGCCTTCAATAAATTTTCTTTCTTTATATCAATCATTCAACATCACCTTTCTATAACTTATTTTGGTTCTTTTAATATTTACTATACCCCTAATTCTATAAAATTTATAAAAAATCAATACATAAATTAATTAAAATCGTATTTTTTGTTATTTAAATAAAATTTATGAAATATATTGTTTTTAATTGTTAATTTATTGTATAATTAATGTATAAATAATTCAAGCTCATAAAATTCTACTATAAAGTTTTATAAGTCCCACATATGTTCATTTATTCCCTTTCTTAAATGAACATAAATCTTTAATCTGCATTAATTTAAGTGCAGATTTTTTTTATTCTATGAACTAGGGCACATTAAATAAAATAACAAGTCAAAGATGCGACGTATATTTTCTGCCAGACAAGGAGGTGAAATTATCTCATAGCAGGCTATGGGCTAATTTTACCGACATGAGTAGAGAACCAAAATCTATGATTTTGTGTGAATCACTTACTCAGCGAGTGTATACGAGTCGAGCTTCCTTATGACACAAAATAGACTAGCATACTGACTCGTTATTTATTTTAATATGCCTAAGGCACATGACTAGTTATTTATTAGAAGATATCTTATAATAAATTAAAAAAGATTGGAGAAATAAAATGATATTTGATAGCCACATACATACAGAATTATCATCTGATAGTGATATGAAAATAACTGAAGCTATACTCAAAGCAAATGATTTAAATATAGGTCTTATATTAACTGAACATTTAGATCAAGATTATCCTGTTACAGATTTATTCAAGATAGATATTCCTAATTATTTTAATAAATATTTAAAGTATAAAAGTGATAATTTGCTTTTAGGCATAGAAATAGGACTAACCCTTCCTTCATTTGATATTATAAATGAAAAAGCTAATAATTTTGATTATGATTTTATATTAGGATCTGTACATTCCGTTTACGATGAAGACATCTATTTAGATTATTGTAAACGAAATGACTTACAAAAGAAAGATTACTTTGGTAAATATCTTGATTTTATGCTTGAATTAGTTTATAAATATGATTGTTTTGACTCTTTAGCTCATTTTGATTATCCTTGTAGATATGCTAATTTTTCAAATAATGAAATTACCTTAAAAGATCATGGAGAAATAATTGAAGAAATAATGAAAACATTAATATCTAAAGGAAAGGTAATGGAAATCAACACCCGAAGACTTAATGATATAGATGTATTTAATAATATGCTAATCTTATATAACAGATATAAGGAGCTTGGAGGAAAATATGTAACATTAGGATCTGATGCTCATTCCACTAATAATATATTTGCAAATTTTAAAGAAGCTTTATTATTAACTGAGAATTTAGGATTAAAACCTGTATATTTCAAAAATAGAAAGCCTGAATATTTTTAATATAATTCACATTAAACAAATTTATATATTATTAAGTGGATGTCTAAAATATAAATCTCAGGTTTATATTTTAGACATCCACTTTTTTTATTATAAGGCACATTCAAAAAAATAATAGACCAGTAAGCTCGTCTATTATTTTATTTCATATGCCTAATATTCTTTTAAGCATCTAAAAATAACACCTTATCTATTATTTCTTAAACATTATCTATATGTTTTCTCTCACCTTTAAAATTATTTATTTTCTCACTTCGCTTTTTTAACTCTAATTCTACATCCTCAATTGAGATATTAAGTTCTGCCATCAAAACAAGCAAATGATAAGTAAGATCACATATTTCATTTACTTGTTCTTCATTATTAATCCCTTTACTACTGATTATAACTTCAGTACACTCTTCCCCAACTTTTTTTAATATTTTATCTATACCTTTTTCAAAAAGATAATTTGTGTAAGAACCTTCTTCTCCATTATTTTTTCTATCTAAAATAATTTTGTATAAATTTTGTATTTCATTACTCATAAATTTCTCCTCCTAAAGATCTCTATAAAAGCAGCTCTTATTACCAGTATGGCAAGCTACACCATTTTGCTTAACAATAATTAAAATAGTATCATTATCACAATCTATTTTTATTTCTTTTACGAATTGAAAATGTCCAGACATTGCTCCCTTATTCCATAGTTCATCCCTACTCCTGCTATAAAACCATGTAGTATCTTCTTCTAAAGTCTTAGTCAAACTTTCCTTAGACATATAGGCAAGCATTAAAACTTCATTAGTTTCATAATCTTGAACTATAGCCGGAACCAAACCATTCCCCTTTTCAAAGTCAACTTGTTCTACCCTTTTGCAAATTTCCACATAGAAGCCCCCTTTTAAAAATTTCTATTATGTAATTATTTATTAAATAGAATGTATTTACAGAATCTTATATCAATAATTATTAAGCTTTTATATCATTTTAAATTTATATTTATATATATTTCTTAAAACTTTCATTCTCTATTGAAAATTAATAACTTAATCTTCATACTTCTTAGATGTTTAAAGAAACAGCTAAAGTCTTACAGGAATATTTTTATTATCTAAATATTTTTTAACTTCTTCAACTGTTAATTCGCCATAATGAAATAATGATGCTGCAAGTGCTGCATCTGCACTGTTATCTTTAAATACATCATAAAAATCATTTAAAGATCCACATCCGCCCGAGGCGATTACTGGCACATTAGTTATATTACTAACTGCTTTGGTAAGTTCTAAATCAAATCCTTTTTTTGTACCATCTGCATCCATTGAAGTTAAAAGAATTTCTCCAGCCCCAAGCTTTGTAGCTTCCTCAGCCCAAGCTAAAACATCTATACCTGTATCTATTCTTCCACCATTAACAACAACATTCCAACCACAATTATCAGCTCTCTTTTTTGCATCTACACCTAACACGATGCATTGATTTCCAAAATAAAAAGCACTTTCTTTTATAATGTTTTTATCTTTAACAGCTGCTGAATTTAAGCTCACCTTATCAGCTCCAGCTCTTAATATTGCTTTAATATCTTCTAATGTTCTTAATCCTCCGCCTACAGTAAATGGAATAAATATTTTTTCAGCAACTTGCTCAACAACTTTAAGCATTATACCTCTTTTTTCATGAGTTGCTGTTATATCAAGAAATACTAATTCATCTGCTCCTTGATCATTGTAATACTTCGCAAGTGTAACCGGATCTCCAACATCCACTAATCCTTCAAAATTAATTCCTTTAACAACTCTTCCTTCTTTTACATCTAAACAAGGAATAATTCTCTTAGTATGCATACAAATCCCCCTTCAATTTAGCACCTTATTCTTTACACATATTCAAAAAATAAGAAGTCAATATGCTAATTTATTTTGCGTCATACTATGTAAATAAATATAGCTAATAGATAAGCTATGAACTACACTTCTTTCCATTACATAAAATATCTGTCGCATCTTTGAATTGTTATTTTATTTCATATACCTTATTAAAATTTTATTACTGCAATTCTTACTTTTTACATACATCTATAGCTTCTTTTAAAGATAATGTTCCTGAATAAATTGCTTTACCAGTAATTGCTCCATACATATCAATATTCATCAAATCTTTAATATTTCCTATGTCACAAATTCCACCTGAAGCTGTAATATCTATATTTACAACCTTTTTTAGTTCTTTTAGCATATCAACATTAGGTCCTTCTAATGTTCCATCTTTGCTTATATCCGTAACTATTATATTCTTAACACCTATATTCTCCATATCTTTTGCAAAATCTATATAATTAAGTTTACTTCCTTCAAGCCATCCTCTACCATAAGCATATCCATTTTTGCAATCTATACCTACTGCAATCTTTTCTTTATAGCAGTCTACTGCTCTTTTAAGTAGCTCCTTATCTTCTATGGCTATAGTTCCAAGAATAACCCTAGATACCCCATTATTTATTAATTTCTTTATTGTTTCAAAAGTTCTAATACCACCACCAAGTTCAAGCGGAATATTTAATTTTTTAGCAATTTTTAATACTATTTCATGGTTGATGCATTTACCATCCTTTGCACCATCTAAATCCACCAAATGTAAATAATCTGCTCCTAAACTTTCAAAAGATTTAGCTATATCAAAAATATCCTCTGCAACTACTTCCTTTTTATTATAATCACCTTGATATAATCTAACTGCTTGACCGTTTATTATATCAATTGCTGGTAATATTATCATTTAATCAACTCCCCAAAGTTTTTTAATATAGCAAGACCTACGTCACCACTTTTTTCAGGATGAAATTGAGCTCCTATAACATTCTTCTTTCTAACTACACCTGCTATCTTATTTTTACCATATTCTGAATAAGCCACTAAATCTTTATTGTCATATCCATGTGCATAATAAGAATGAACATAATAAACAAATTTCCCTTCATCTATTGAATTAAATAACTCATCTTTCATATTATAAATAAGGTTATTCCATCCTATATGTGGAATCTTTATATTATTTTCTTTATCATCTTTCATTTTGACAATATTACCTTTTAGTAGTCCTAAACCTTCTCTTTCAGAACCTTCAAATCCTTTTTCAAAAAGAAGCTGCATTCCAAGGCATATTCCAAGAAGAGGCTTCCCTTTTTCAACTTCACTTTTTATTAAGACATCTAAAGACTTTTCCTCTATATTATCCATAGCATCCTTAAATGCACCAACCCCTGGTAATATTAAAGCTTTAGCATTTTTAATATCTTCTTCACTTGAAGATACTTTGCATTCTAAACCAAGACTTTTTAAAGCATTGTAAACACTCTTTAAATTTCCCATTCCATAATCTATTATGACTATCATCTTTACACACCCTTTAGTTACTTTATTATGAAACTCGACTCACATGCGTTCGCTGAGTAAGTTCGAATAACAAAATCACAGATTTTGATTCTTACTTATGAAAGTCGACTCACATACGCTTTGCTGAGTAAGTTCCAATAACAAAATCATAGATTTTGATTCTCACTTATAGCATTCCCTTAGTTGATGGAATTCCGTTTAATTTATCTCTATGTTTTGCTTCTTTAATAGCTCTACCAAATCCTTTAAATATGGCTTCTATCTTATGATGATCATTGCTTCCATATAAAACCTTACAGTGAAGTGTTATTCCCGCATTAAATGCAAAGGCTCTGAAGAATTCTTCAACCATTTCAGTGGAAAGCTCTCCTACTTTTTCTCTATTAAAATCACAATCAAACACTAAAAAGGCTCTTCCACTTATATCTAAAGATACTAAGGCCAAAGTTTCATCCATTGGCAGATGAAATGTTCCATATCTATTTATTCCTTTTTTATCTCCTATTGCTTTTTTAAAAGCTTCTCCAAGTGCTATTCCTACATCCTCAACAGTATGATGATCACATACTTCTAAATCTCCATTTGCTAAAAGTTTAATATCTATTTTACTGTGAAATGAAAATAAATTTAACATATGATCAAAAAAACCAATTCCTGTATTAATTTCATTAATTCCAGTACCATCTAAATTAATCTCTAATTTAATACTTGTTTCATTAGTATTTCTTTCTATTTTTGAGGTCCTATCTACCATTGCTACTCTGCTCCCTCATATATAAAAATTTCTTTTAATCCATCTATCAACTTTTTATTTTCTAAAGGAGATCCTATTGTAATTCTAAATGTGTCATCTGGAAAATCTCTAATCAAAATTCCCTTATCACTTAATCCATTTAATAATGCTTCTTTATGAAGTGTTCTTCCAAAAATAAAATTTGCTTTAGAAGAATAGAATTTTATATTCATCGACGCATTTTTTTCTAATAATTTTAACTCTTTAGATAATATTTCTCTTTGCTCTATTATTTGTTTTGAATTCTTTATAACTCTGTATGGATATTTTAACGCTGTGATTACCATTGCTTGAGAATACGAATTAACAGTATAAGGTATCTTCTTTTCTAATAATTTTTTAACATTATCTAAATTTGATATCAAAAACCCAACTCTTAAAGCTGCTAATCCCCATGCTTTTGAAAGTGTTCTTGTTACTATCAAGTTTTTGTATGTGTTAATATATGGAATCATTGACTTTCCATAAAATTCATAATAAGCTTCATCTACTACAACAGTTTTATCTGGAAATGCTTCTAATATCTTAATTATTTCTGTTGGCGCTAGTGCTAATCCTGTTGGATTATTAGGATTCGAAAACATAATCAAATCAACGTCTTCTTTTATGCCTAATTTAATAAAATCATCTAAAGTGAAATTTATATTGTTATTTAATTTATACTTTTTAACTTCTCCCCCAAATAATGAAACATAAAAATCATACATTACAAAATCTGGGCTTAAGGTTAACATCTTTTTACCAGTTCCCATTAAAGAGCTTATAATAAGCTCAAGCATTTCATCTGAACCATTTCCTACAATTATATTTTCAGCTTGTGTATCAGCATATGCACCATATAATTCTTTAATTTTAAGCATATCGTTTTCTGGGTATCTATGGAGTTGTATATCTAGTAAACAACTTTTCATTTCAATCATTATCTCTTTGTTCATATCTATATAACTTTCATTACTATTTAATCTGATATCATATTTTTCTTTAATACCGATGTAATCCTTCAATTAGCTAAGCCTCACTTTCACAGAATTTGCATGAGCAGTTAATCCCTCTTTATTGGCTAAAGTTATAATTTTTTCTCCATTTTCTAATATTGCTTCTTCTGAGTAATATAAGAAAGATGATTTTTTAATAAAACTATCTAAAGATAACGCTGAAAAAAATCTAGCTGTTCCATTTGTAGGAAGCACATGATTTGTACCACCAAAGTAATCCCCAATAGGTTCAGGGCAATATCTTCCTAAAAATACAGACCCTGCATTTCTAACTTGCCCTAAATATTCCATAGGGTTATCCACCATAAGTTCCAAATGCTCTGGTGCAACTAAATTAGAAATATCAATACATTCTTTAATATCATTGCAAATTATTGCTCTACCAAAATTTTTAAGTGAAGTTCTTATTATTTCTTCTCTTTCAAGTTCTTTAACCTGTAATTCCAACTCCTTCTCTACTTCCTCATATAATTTTTTTGAAGTTGTAACTAATATAGATGAAGCTAATTTATCATGTTCTGCTTGAGACATTAAGTCTGCTGCAACAAATCTCGGATTAGATTTTTCATCTGCCACTATTAAAATTTCACTAGGTCCTGCAATCATATCTATGTCAACAGTCCCAAATACTAATTTCTTTGCAATAGCAACAAATATATTTCCAGGTCCTACAATCTTATCAACCTTCTGAATTGTTTCAGTTCCATAAGCTAGTGCTCCAATAGCTTGAGCACCTCCTACTTTATAAATTTTATCTACACCAACAATCTTTGCAGCTACTCCTATATATGGATTAATTCCACCTTGTTTATCTGGAGGTGTAACCATAATTATTTCATCTACACCAGCAACCTTTGCAGGTATAACATTCATTAAAACAGATGATGGATAAGCTGCTGTTCCTCCTGGTACATAAACTCCAACTCTTTCAATAGGAATGACTCTTTGTCCTAAATAAACACCTTTTTCCTTTGTTATAAGAAATCCTTTTGTTTTTTGTTTTTCATGATATTCCTCTATATTTTTTTTAGCTTCTTCTAATGCTTTAATAAACTTTTCTTCAACCTTATTAAAACATTCTTCTATTTCTTTATCTGTTACTTCTAGATTTTCAATCTCAACTTTATCAAACTCCTTAGTAAAATTTAATAAAGCCTTGTCACCATCTTTTCTAACCTCCGATAAGATATTAGTTACATTTACTACTAATTCCCCTTGTACTTCCTCTGCTCTTTCATTAAGTTCCTTAATTAATATCTTTTTATTTTCATCATTAAGTTCCATTAACTTTAACATTCAATCGCCCCCAATTACTATTGCTTACATTGCTTAAACATATCCAAAAAATAACATGTCCGTATGCTAGTATATTTAGCATCATACTGTATCAGATATTTAACTAATAGCTTTTTATTAGTCAAACTTATCTACTTGCCATTACAAAAAGTATACAGCGCATATTTGACGCGTTATTTTCTTTTATACTTCTTATTAGTCCTATCTTAACTACTCTAACAAATCACCTAAAATATTGTAATTAAATAACTTTTCTTATTCTTTCAATAAATGATTGTATTTCCTCTTGTTTCATTTTAAAACTTGCTTTATTAACAATTACCCTAGCACTTATAGAACAAATTGTATCTAAAACAACCAATCCATTTTCTTTTAAAGTTGTTCCTGTTTCCATTATGTCAACAATTCCATCACACAATCCTAAAATTGGTGCAAGTTCTACAGACCCTTCTATTTTAATGACCTCAACATCCATTTCTTTCTTTTTAAAATATTCTTTTGCAACCTTTGGATATTTACTACCTATCTTTACGTGCCCAACTTTTTTAAAAATATCATTATTAGGTAAAGAAGCAACTATAAAATTACATTTGCCAACACCTAAATCTAATACTTCATAGCAATTATTGTCACTTTCCAATATAGTATCTTTACCAACCACCCCAATATCTGCAACACCATGTTCTACATAAGTTATAGAATCAGCTGCCTTTACTAAGAAATACTTTATATCTTCTTTACCATCTTTAAAAACAAGCTTTCTGCCTTTATTTTTTAACTCTGTTGGATCAAAATTAGCTTTATCTAGAATTTTAATACTTTCTTCTTCTAATCTTCCTTTAGTTAGCGCGATACTTATCCCCATTTTATATTTCCCCCCACATTTAGTTATTTATTCGAAGATACCTTAACTACTTTAATCTCTTCTAAATCTGCCTTAGGCAATAATTCAACTATCTTGCCTTCATTTCTAAGTTCTTGACTAATTTTAATAGCTTCCATAATAGTTTTATCACTATAATATAATTTATACTCTTCTTGATTTGATATCATTATATTAGTATTTTTTATAGTGTTTATTACCGAATCAACATCTATTGAAAATCCAACAGCCGGTAGATCTATTCCATAAGATTTGATTAATTTATCATATCTCCCACCTCTTAATACTGAATCTCCTATGCCTTCTGCATAACCCCTGAAAATTATTCCTGTATAATAATTAAGCCTTGGTACCATCCCCAAATCAAAAGTTATATTTTCCCCATAACCTAAACTTTCTAATTGTTCATGCAAATCTTCTAAGTACTCTATGCTCTTTATAAGTTCATCATTAAATGCTAATTTCTTACCTTCTTCAATCACTTTTTTATTTCCAAACATCCAAGGTAATTTATTAAAGAAATTTCTGTACTCTTCTTTAATATCTAGTCCTTCTAAAAAGTCTTCTAAGTTCTTTAAATTCTTATCTTCGATTAGTTGTGCTATTTTTTCTTTATCTATTTCATCAATATCCAAATTTTTAAATGCTGAATTAAAGAAACCAATATTTCCAATTTCTAATTTAAATTCATTTAAGCCTAATTTCTTTAGTGAATCTAATGCCAATACCAAAATTTCCAAATCTGATTTTCCTGCTTCAAGCCCTATTAATTCTACTCCACAATCAGTATACTCATTCCTCTTTCCCCCAAGACTCTCATACACTCTGAAAACATTTGAGGTATATCTAAGTCTAATGGGGAGACTTTCACCCTTAAGCTTAGTAGCAACTAATCTAGCTATTGGAATTGTCATATCTGGTCTTAACACTAATATTTTCCCTCTATTGTCAAAAAATTTATACATATCTTCTTCTTTTAAACTTTGAGAATTACAACTAAATGTCTCATAAAATTCTAAAGTAGGAGTGATGACTTCTTTATAACCCCATTTATTAAAACAATCATCTATACTTTTTTGTAACCATCTTTTTATAACACATTCTTCTAATACTAAATCCCTAGTACCATCTGGAACCATATTCCTTTTATTCATTTTGCACCTACCTATTGCTTTATTCTTTGGATATGTTTTAGTATAAGGCACATGATAAACAAGTATACTAGTCTATTATTTTTTTGAATGTGCCTAATGTTGATATTGTAATATAAAACTCATGGACGATGGAATTCACTTCGCTCTTATATTCCAATATCAACATTTAATTAAAACATATCCTACTATTTTTTTGTTTTTGTGTCGATTTATCGTTCTATCACTTTATCGCGTTAAATCATTATTGTATTTATAATACGTTAATATACTTATATTGTCAATAGTTCTTATTAACTATCTGAAAAAATAAAAGTACTATATTCTATGTATATTTTGTTCCCAATGAGGAAATAAAATTCACTTATAATGCTATTATCAGTTGATTTTATGGACAAAATATAGAACAAAATAAATTAGCATAATGACTTTAAATATATCTAAATACAATATAGATATTAGTTTAATTAAAAAGGTAATATAAAGCATATAAAAATGAAGCTATCAGAAATCTAATAGCTTCATTTTTATATATTTTGAGAAAATATCTTTTTAATGTATTGTAAAATAAGGCACATGAAAGAAAATAATAGACAAGCATACTGGTCTATTATTTCTTTGAATGTTCCTAAATACTAAGAGAATTTATCCAATGCATTTTTATCTAATCTATAAGTTGTCCATTCATTTAATGCTTGTGCCCCTAAACTTTCATAAAATTTAATAGATGGTTCATTCCAATTTAAACAAACCCACTCCATTCTTTCGCACTTATTATCTTTTGCAATATGCACTAATGTTTCAAATGCTTCTTTGCCTATACCATTACCTCTATACTTTGGATCTATATAAATATCCTCAAGATATAATCCAGCTCTACCTATGAAAGTTGAAAAATTAAAGAAATATATAATATATCCTATAACTTCATCATTAAATTCTATCAATAGAGCTTTTGCTCTATTATTTTGAAATATAGATTCTTTTAATGTATCTTCTGTTGCAACTACATCATTTAGCATTTTTTCATATACTGCTATTTTTTTAATAAATTCTAATATAGTTGATGCGTCTTCTTCTGTAGTTTTCTTAAATCTAAGTCCTTGTATTTTTGTTTCAATATATCTCATTTCTTTCTCCCCATCCCTTACTGATATTATTAATTGCTTTTTCTATCTTAGGCATATTAAAATAAATAACAAATAAGTCAGCTAGTCTATTTTCTTTAATATGCCTTATTCCTTAATACACCTTATAATTATACTACATTAATTTAGGCTTTGTTTTTAAACCGTGTTGGTATTATTATATAAAGCTCATGGATGATAAAATTTATACTTGGTATTATATTCGATATTTACTATACTAAAACGTATATACAGAACTAGAAATAAATTTGTATATTTCTTGCTATCTACTAATTAACCTTTATTGTAAATCTGTCATCATTATAAACTTCAATAGATTTTGATACATCTAGACATTTAATTGAAAAGTCTTCTCCCTTTAATTCTTTATCACAAACAATTACATATTCATCACTATCATTTAAATAAATAATATCTTCCTCTTGCTTTCTCCTATCACTTGAATTATCAATTGCTAATATCTTTTCACCAGTTTTATTATTTATTACTTCAATTGGTGCTACATGAACTCCGTATTTTGATTTATAATAAATTTTTGTTTTTTCATTTTCAGTTTCAATTCTTGTAATAGTAGCATATTCTGTACCATCATCAGAATATAATTTTGTTTCGGCTTGTAGATTGAGTTTAACATTCATATATTTATTATTTGCATTACACGTATATTTATATGGTATAAAGGTTAGACTTTCTGTATTATCATAAAGTTCTTTAAATTGATTGTTAAAATAACATACGTCATTTCCATCTTTACCTCCAGATGCTCGATTTGACTTATTCGGAATATTTCTTCCTTTATCATCAATCATAACAAATGATAAACCAGGATGGCTACCACTGAAAGGATATCGTCCTTGTATAGCTGTATTTAAAGGTGTTGTAATCACTTTATTTATATGATATCCATCAACTATTCTACTTAAATCTATATCACAATTTTGTTCTTTACCTTTTCCTAAAACTTTTTCACTAGTTACAGGAATATCAAAATTCCAATTTCCCTTTATAGTACTATAGTCTGTATATAGTATTTCAGTTATATTTAGATTTATAACAAATTTGTCTGGTATTTCATCATCTCCATTATAAAACATCTTATTTTGAATATCTTTTGAGTCTGTATTTTTTTTCTTTCCCACATTATATTCTGTAACTCCTACAAAGGTCTTATTATCATCAATGAACTTTCCTGTACCTCCACCAGTAGAAGTAGTTTTCTTACCATTTATTTTCAATTCTTGACTTGAGAACATTGGTTCTGATTGCATTTTATTTTGACTTTCAACAGTATAAAATACTGATAATTCTATTTCATCATAAACTACTTTATTAACAGTCACCTTTAATCCATTACTTTCTTTAGTTATGTTTAAATCTGAAGCATACTTGTCATAATTTTCATAAGTTTTGTAATTGAATTTCTCAAGTATACTTCCTATAATCGGGATATTACTTGCATAAGTTGGCATAGTTATTCCAAACAACAATGTGCCTACTATGCAAATTGCACATATGCTACAAATCTTTTTCACATTAACTCTTCTTTTTCTTATTTTTTTAATTGCTTCATCAATTTTTTCATTAATGTCATCTGGTACACAGTTAATTTCATTTTTTATTCTTTCTTTTATTTTATCATCAAATAATTCATCATCTATATCACGCATACCTACACCTCCACCATTACTTCTCTAAGCTTCGTTCTTGCTCTTGTAAGTCTAGATCTAACAGTTCCTTCTGGTATTTTCAATAATTTTGCAATATCCTTAAGACACATATCTTCAAAGTAAAATAATACTGTAGTTACCCTTAGCTCTTCACCTAGGGAATTTATTGCTCTTGTTAAATCCATATTTTCATAACTATCGCTGCAAATTTCAATATTATTATTTTCATCTAAAGAAATCACCCTTTTACTTTTTCTTAATATTGCATTACACTCATTAATTAAAATTCTTATTATCCAAGTTCTGAAATATTCATCCTTTTTTAATGAATTTATCTTTTCAAATGCACATATCACTGTATTTTGAAGTGCATCTTCAATATCTTCCTTATCTTTTATAATCCCTCTTGCTACACTATAAAGGTTCAACCTATTTTCATCTATAAGTGCTAAAAAAGCTTCTTTGTCGCCTCTCTTTGCCTTAGATACCGTTGACTTTTTTCTATAATTAAAAAATGATATCAACTCCATCTTTTTCCTCCTTAATTTATACTACCTAGCTAAGTATTACAATTATTAGATGCCTTAGTAAACTAAAATGCTCACATGAATTTAAAAATAATTTATATATATGTTCTAATTAAGTTAATACATTTATAAACTTTTATTTAATTTTTATAATAGGCTCTGTTTTAATATAGTGTTGATATTGTTACATGTTTGTTCAGTTGGCATTAGAATTGGACTTTTAGAACTCTTAATGAGTATTGTCACATTAATTACTTGTCCAAAACTTGTTTTTGGAACAAGCTGGAATGGGACTATACTCTTTTAGATGTTCTTAAGTTTAATTCTTTAGCCCACTTAACAATATGTAACAATATCAACACGGTTTTAAAACAGAGCCTTATATTAAGGCACATGAAAGAAACACCGACAATATTATCTCTAATACTGCCGGTGTTTAAAAACTTATTTGTCTATGTTTTAACTAAATGTTTATGTTGTAATATAATAGCGAACTGGCATTGGAATTTGCTTTGTAGAACTCTTAATGAAGATTTGTCATATTAATTGCTTGTCACAATCTTTGATTGGGAGCATGCATTAATGACTAATATTCATTTTAGAGTTCTTAAAGTAAATTCTACTGTCCATGAGCTTTATATTACAATATCAACATTATTCTAAAACTTGTTTAAAATTTATTTAAAACTTGTTCTTCTAGTTGTATTTTTCTTTGCTCCAACTGTAGTTTTAGATGAATTTTGATTTCCTGTTGCTTTGGCTTTAGGAGTATTTCCGAATTTAGTTTGATTTCCTGCTGTTTTAGCTTTAGGAGTACTTCCAAATTTAGTTTGACTTCCTGCTGTTTTAGCTTTAGGAGTATTTCCATGTTTATTTGCAGTTCTAGTTCTGTTTCCTGTTGCTTTAGTCTTAGACGATGGTTTTAAATTCACCATTGGATATTCATGTTCTTTAACTACTTCTATTTCTTTTTTAATTAACTTTTCTATATCTTTTACATACGGTATTTCATCTACATCACTAAATGATATTGCTGTCCCGCTTAATCCTGCTCTTCCTGTTCTTCCGATTCTATGTACATATGTTTCTGGTATATTCGGTAAACTATAATTAATTACATGTGATAATTGATCAATATCAATTCCTCTTGCTGCTATATCTGTAGCTACAAGTATTTGTATTTCTCCATTTTTAAATGTTTGTAGTGCTAATTGTCTAGCATTTTGTGATTTATTACCATGAATTGCTTTTGCACCTATGTTTGATTCTTCTAAATACTTAACCAATCTATTAGCATCACTTTTAGTTCTTGTGAAAACTAAAGCCGAATTAATTCCTTTTGCTTTTAGTAAATTTATCAATAACTTTTTCTTATTAGATTTATCTACATAATAAAGTGATTGTTCAATTTTATCAACCGTTGATGCTACAGGTGCTACCTCTACTACAACTGGTTCTACTAAAAGTGTACTTACTAATTTTTTAATTTCGTTTGGCATAGTTGCTGAAAAGAATAAAGTTTGTCTTTTTTTAGGAATACATCTTATTATTTTTTTGACATCATTTATAAATCCCATATCTAACATTCTATCAGCTTCATCTAGTATAAACATTTCTATTGCACTTAAGTCTATAATTTTTTGGTTTACTAAATCATTTAATCTTCCTGGTGTTGCTATTAATATATCTACACCATTTCTTATTATTGTTTCTTGTGGTTTTTGTGATACCCCACCAAATATTACAGCACATTTTAAATCCAAGTTTTTACCATATGATTGAAAGCTCTCATGTATTTGTATTGCTAACTCTCTAGTTGGTGTTAAAATTAATGCTTGTATTTTCTTTTTATTTTTATTTCCATTATGTAATAACTGTAATGTAGGTATTGCAAAAGCAGCAGTTTTACCTGTTCCTGTTTGTGCACATCCTAACAAATCTTTTCCTAATAAAATTGATGGAATTGCTTCTTCCTGTATTTTACTAGCTTCTTTATAATTTTCATCTTTCAATGCTTTTAAGATTGGTTCTATTATGTTTAAATTTTCAAATTTCATATATTATATTTCTTCCCTCTTCTTCTTAGTACAACAAAAATGGCTATTAATAATAGCCATTTTAGGCACATGAAAGAAAATAATAGACCAAAAATGCACCGTATATTTTGTCTTAATACGAGGTACTCCTTGAAGATATAAGTTCAACTAAATTCATCTGGAGTATAAAACTCCGCCTAAAAAGTTCCCTTTATGTCAAACAAGGAAGCAAGTTTTACTCATGTCATGGGCATCAGTAGAACTTGCTGACGCAGTATAGCGCAAAATAAACAAGCATATTGGTCTATTATTTTTTCGAACGTGCCTTAAATCATACTTCAATCTATTTTAATAAGTATAACATTATTTACGCTATATAGATAGCTTTATTATTTATTCGCTATGTTTTAGAAGAATATTGATATTGTTATATTCCAACCTTTCACCTTTTAAACACAATATCCTTCATCTATACATCATTTGATAATGTTTGTATTATATTACACAGCTTTAATAATTTTTATTGACAATCTAGAAGTAAAAATAGTATTCTCTATAATAGACCGGTTATTATAATTTAAGATAGAAGGTGCAATTAAATGACTAATAAAATTAATTCAAGAGAAAAAATACTTACTACCGCCTCCAAGCTTTTTCAACTTAAAGGTTATAATGCCACAGGCTTAAATGAAATCTTAAAGGAAAGTGATTCACCTAAAGGTTCTCTATATTATTATTTTCCAAATGGTAAGGAGGAACTGGCTGTAGAAGCTATTAAACTAGCAAGTGAAGCTATAGAAAAAGGTATACGAAATGCATTGGGAAAATATTCAGATCCAGTCAAGGCGATACAATACAATATAACAAACATAATAAAGGAATTGAATAGTGAAGGTAAGCTTCAGGATATTTCCATTAGCTTATTATCTTTAGAAACATATCTTTTAAGTGAACAGTTAAGAGAAGCTTGTAAAAAAGCTATTGTAGTTATGGAAAATGTATATGCAGAAAAATTAATTAAAAGTGGATTTAATAAAGAAAAAGCGGAAGAGTTAAGTATAGTTATTACCTTAATGATTGAAGGTGCAATTACTGTATCTGTAACCAAAAGGGATGTTTCAGCACTTTTAGTAGTAAGTAAGCAAATAGAAGTATTATTAAGCAATTAAATTCTTGTAGCACATATCTTATGTATGACTTTTTTTCGCCCAAAATATATAGACTGGTCTAGCCGCAAAAAGGATGCTAAAAAGTACCAGACGTCCTAATCATTGAGTCTATTTTGCTTCTGTTAATTTAAAATACTATGACAATTCATTAATATGAGTATTGTGCCACACCTGAATAGTTGCATTTTTTATTAGTACCAAATTATGATATACTACTTTAGTTATCTAAAATAGGGCATATAAAAGAAAATATGCCTAAATAAAAGGAGGATAGACAATATTACTACATTGTCTAAATTTATATGAATAAAAATAAACGTACTATTGTAATTGCAATAATGATTGTAATGTTCTTGGTAGCCTTTGAAGGTACTGTTGTAACTACAGCAATGCCTACTATTGCAAAAGATCTCCAAGGATATAATTTAATAAGTTTAGTATTTGCTGCTTATCTTTTAACTTCCGCAGTATCTACTCCTATTTACGGAAAATTTTCTGACCTCTATGGCAGAAAAAAAACATTATCTATCGGTATAATAATTTTTTTAATAGGTAGTTCCCTTTGTGGATTATCTCAAACAATGATTCAACTTATTATATTTCGAGCACTACAAGGAATAGGTGCAGGATCTATATTTACAGTAACTTATACAATTGTTGGAGATATATTTGAGCTCTCTGAAAAAGCAAAAGTTCAAGGTTTTTTAAGTACAGTTTGGGGAATAGCAACTTTACTAGGTCCTTTTTTAGGTGGATTCTTAATCGACTACCTATCTTGGCATTGGATTTTCTTTATTAATATTCCATTTGGATTGTTATCTATTTTTATGTTAAAGAAAAATTTAGAAGAAGTTATTGTACCTAACAACGCAAAAACAGATTATTTAGGTGCACTATTCTTAACTATAGCTATAGTTTCCATATTGTTAACCGCATTTTCTAATTCAATTAATTATAAAATTATATTTTTAATATTAGCTATAATTTCTATTATAATATTCTATTTTGTAGAAAAAAAATCTGATGAACCTATAGTTCCTTTTGATATTTTTACAAGAAATATTGTATTAGTAAACTTAATATGCTTCTTTATTGCAGGTTTACTTATGGGAATAGAAGCATATACACCTATATTTACGCAAAATATATTAGGATATAACCCAACAATTTCTGGACTTACCATGGCTCCTATGTCAATTTCATGGATATTGAGTTCATTTATATTATCTAAAGCACTTCCTAAATACGGTGCAAAAAATATTATTCAATTGTCTTTATTAATTTTAATTTTAAGTAGTGTATGTTTAAGCTTTTTAAAGGTTAATACATCAATTATATTTTTAATAATTCCATTAATATTTATGGGATTTAGTTTTGGAGGAATATTCACTACAAGTACTATAGCTGTTCAAGATGATGTTAGTGCTGATAGAATAGGTGTCTCTACTTCTACTAATACTCTAATCCGTACTTTAGGACAAACTATTGTTGTTAGCATATTTGGTGGCATTTCAACTTCAAGTGTAACAAATTACTTTAACGCTATAGGTATGAACGGTATTACATCTGAAAATGTATACTCTTCTAAAGCAACCACAATTCAAATACAAAATGCTTTCTATAATGGAATTCACAATATCTACTCTATTTTATTTATTATAGCAATTGCGTGTTTAATAATTTCTTTAGGCATAAAAAATACACAGCTTAAAAAATAATTGTATATAACTTGTTAATTACTTGATTTTAAGCATTAAAAAAAGGGCTGTCTTAGAATTATCAAGTGAAGTAATAACAAAGAAATAGAAATAACATTTATTAAAGAAGACTAGAAAAATAAGCTAAGGCTTATTTTTCAATACTTCTTCCACAAATGTTATTTCTATTTCTTTTTTGAATATACATCATATCATTAAATTACTTGTATTATGATACAGCACCTTTTTTGAATATTCCTTGACTCTTGAAATCAGTAAAATAGCGAGGTTTCCCTCGCTATTCCATACCAACAAATTCAACTTTTTCTACATTATTAACATTAAGCAAGCCATCCGTCAATGTTTTTATATCTCCATTTACAGTGGACAAATCTATTGTTATGCTTAAATTTGCATATCCATTAAGTGGTATACCTTGATTTATTGTCAAGATATCTCCTCCTTGCTCTGATATATAGTTACTAATATTAGATAAAACACCTTTTTCGTTTTTAAGTATAATGTTATAAGTAACTTTTCTTCCTTCTGAAGTTTCTGAAAAATCAAATACAAAATCTTTATACTTATAATATACACTTCTGCTTATCTCTGCTATTTTAACAGCTTCTGTAATTTCTTTAACTTTTCCATCTTTTAATAGCTTCTTTGCAAAGAGAACTTTTTCATAGACATCAGGTAAAACCCTCTTATCTATAACTAAGTAATTTCCACTCATTAATACCCACCTTCTAATATAGCTGTCCCTTCATTATCTAAAGATAATTCTAGTATATCCCATTCTAATCCTTTTACTTTTAAAAATTCTTTAAGCTTATTGCTAAAGCGCATATCCTTTTCGTCGATAATCGCCATGATTGTTGGACCTGCTCCACTTAGGTAACATCCTAGTGCTCCCAATTCATAGCTCTTATTATACACTGCATCAAAACCATTAATCAACCCACTTCTAAAATTTTGATGAAATGCATCTTTACATGCATGTTTTATTAGTTCATACCTACCACTTGAAAAACAAGCTACCATAAGAGCTGCTCTTGAAACATTATAAACCCCATCTTTTAAACTAATCTCTTTTGGAAGTACACTTCTTGCTTTTTCTGTGGATAATCTGAAATTAGGAATTATTGAAACAAACTTAATTCCTGACTTTACATCTACCTTATCATAAAAAGTCTTATTTTCTTCAACTATTGCAACAACCATTCCCCCCAGAAGTGCTGGCGCAACATTATCTGGATGACCTTCAATCTCTACAGCCATCTCTAATAATTCATCGTTTGAAAATTTCTTGCCTAAGATTTCGTTAGCTCCTACTAGTCCCCCAACTATACATGTAGAGCTACTTCCAAGACCTCTTGATATAGGTACATCTTGTTTTATTTCACTTATTTCTAATCCTTTTATTTTATAGCCCGCTTTATCGAAGCAATATTTCATTGCTTCATATATTATATTCTTTTCATTACAAAACTCTTCTGGTATTCCCCTAAATTTTAAACCTTCATTTATTTCTTTAAATGAAAATTCATTATATAAACTTAATGCAATTCCTAGTGAATCAAATCCCGGTCCCATATTTGCTGATGTAGCTGGTACTCTAACCTTAATCATAGCTTTACTTTTCCACACCTAAGTAAGAAAGAAGAGCTTCTCTCATCTCTAACTTATCCCAAACTTCATCATGAAGAACTTTCTCTTGTGATAAAGTAGCCAAGCTATTAGGTATTTCATTTTTTGTATTTTTAGATAATTCTTCTAATACTTTAAAATCATCAATTTTATCTACATCAATTTTTAATGCGTTACAAATACTTCTAGGAAACTTAAATGGACTTGCAGTTGAAGCTATTAATACTTGTTTAAAATCATTAGTTTCTTTTTGATATTTATTTTTTACTACATACCCAACAGCTGTATGAGTATCCATTAAATAATTATCTTTTTCATATACTTCTTTTATTGCGTCATAAACTTCTTCTGTAGTTGCATATTCCCCATAAAATTCTTTCAAGAATTCTTTAATCTTATCATTTACTTCATATACTCCATCTTTACTTAATGAATTCATTAATTCATTAATCACTTCTGAATCTCTGCCACTTGCTTCAAATAATAATCTTTCAAGATTAGATGATACTAAGATATCCATTGATGGTGATTCAGTTAAAACAAGTTCTCTTCTTTTATCGTAAACACCATTTTTGAAGAAATCTGTTAATACTTTATTCTCATTTGATGCACAAATAAACTTATCAATAGGTAATCCCATTTGTTTAGCATAATAAGATGCTAATATATTTCCAAAGTTTCCTGTTGGAACTACTACATTAATTTTTTCATCTTGTTTTATAACCCCTTGTTTTACCAAGTCAAAGTATCCATAAAAATAATATACTATTTGAGGTACTAATCTACCAATATTAATTGAGTTAGCTGATGATAAAGTAAATCCCTCTTTAGATAACTTTTCTTTAAAATCATTATCTCCAAATATTTGTTTTACTGCACTTTGAGCATCATCAAAGTTTCCGTTGATTCCAATAACCTTAACGTTATTCCCCTTTTGAGTTGACATTTGTCTTTCTTGTATAGGACTAACTCCATTTTTAGGATAATATACTACTACCTTAAATTGATCAACATCTTTAAATCCTTCTAACGCAGCTTTTCCAGTATCTCCTGATGTTGCAGTTAATATTACTATTTCTCCTTCTTTATTACAAATCTTCTTAGCCCTTTTCATTATTTGTGGAAGGAATAATAATGCAGCGTCCTTAAATGCACAAGTTGGTCCATGATATAATTCTAAGAAATTATTCTTTACTTCAACACTAAATCTATCATTATAAGCTTCGTTTATTGCTTCCATTAATTCCTTATCATCTATATCTGTAAAATATTCATTAATAATCTTAAATGCTAATTCTTCATAACTAAGGTCATTTTCTTTCTTTAAAGAATCATATACTTTAGGAAATTCTTCTGGAACATATAGCCCTCCATCTTTAGAAATCCCATTTATTATTGCCATTGCAGAGACTACACCATTTTCTAAACCCCTAGTACTTATAAAATGCATTTTAATCACCCCCGAGTTTTTATTTAAGTTGACATATCTTAGGTATATGAGTGAAACTATTTTATCTTTTTTATATATTAACATGTCTTCGTCAAAAATACAATTGTTTTTATATAAAATACATATTTTTTTGCATATTTTTTTTAAAATGTTTGCTTTTACTCATCTTAGGCATCTTAGAAATTAATTAGTTAATACGTTCTAAGCATAATTAAATAGAAATACTCAATGGCAGTATCTGTATTGCGTTCTCTTCTATCTTACAGCATGGCATTTCTGGAATTATTATTCCATTTTCTTTCAAAGAATCTAAAAGAAAATTACAAGATGATAAAAATTCCTCATAAAACTTATCTTGCCCAGTTTTTCTTAAAAAATTTATGCATTCACCATTAGCACATGTTTTAATAACTTTTCCTATAACCTTACAGTCACAGTTTATTTTATCAAACATATTACATTCACTATTCATGAAGTTTTTTGTATTTACAGTTAATATCGCTGTACATTTACCCATTGACATCATTAAGTCTTGAGTATTATTTAATATTAATGTTTCTTTAAGATGACTTATCATATTAAGAAATACTGAAAAATTAATAAAGTTAGATTTTTCTTTATTTAATATTGTATTTAAATTTTCACATCCTATAGATGTCAATAAATTAATCAATATATCTAAATATGATGTTAAACATTGATTAGTTATTTTTCCTGTAACTTCTATTAATTCTCCTGATGCAATTGCATTATCAAATATATTTTTCTCATTTTTGTATTGCAATATATGATCAGAATTTAAATAATTATTTAAATTCTGATTTAAAACAAAAGTTGTATAAGTTCTACGTATTTCTTCCTCTTGTTTTGCATAGTTTCTCTCATCTAAATCACCACAGATATGATCATGTTTCTCTTGATTCATAAGGCTTGCTTTATTTCTATCTTTAAAGCCTTCCCTCTCATTTTTACCACATGTCTCTTGTGTAAATGCTCCATTTCTTTTTTCAAGATGAAGTCCAGAACTACATGTCTTATCCCTCGTATTTCTCAGAATTCTAGTATCTATATATCCTGATAGTACTAAAGAAGATAAGTTTTTAACTAAATATTCATCTAAATAAATAAGTATATCAAAAGGATTAGCCATAAATTTTCTCCTTATAAAGTACTAATTACATATCATTTTTATTTATATTTATTATTGATAACTTCTTTATATGATTATAACTAGGTTATAAATAATTTATTATATTTAGATTTTTTATAACTACACTAGTATATTTCCTTATTTTAACCAATCAAACACATAAAACATATGAAATAAAATAACAAATCAAATATTCCTAAGTATAATGAAATTGTACTTATGATATAATATTTATTATATTAGGCACATTCAAAAAATAACAGATCAGCATGCTCGTCTGTTTTGAGTCATAATACGTCGGTAAAATTAGTTAATATCTCCACTTATCCCCTTACTATTAAATAAAGTGAAACTTTTTAGGTGGAGTTTTATACTACAGATGAATTTAGTTACCTTTATACCTTCAAAAAGTGCCTCGTTTTAAAATAAAGAAATCGTCAAGGCGACTGTGGAGCCGTCGATTTTTTTTTACGCCTCTGCCTTTTTGAACGTATGTGAAAAAAATCTGACGTATCTTTTGATCTGTTATTTTCTTTCATATGCCTTAATTTAATGTAGGAGTTTTTTATGAAAAAATTTTTAAAAAGAATGATATTACTTATACTTGTTGTTACTACAATTTCTGGGTTAGTTTTTAGGAAAAAAATTTCTCTGTGCTATATAATTGCTAAGGATGTTATTTCTTTTAAAAATAATATCCACTCTTATGATGACTTAAATTTTGATGCTACAGAAGATATGGATTATAAAAATTTAGTATATAAAAATACTAATGGAACAGAGTTAAGTTTAGATATTTATACTCCACTAAAAAAGGTTTATAAAACCTCTCCTGTACTTTTATATGTACACGGTGGTAGTTGGGTTTATGGTGATAAGAGTATTCCTCAAGCTATTACTCCTATCTTAAATATTTTTAGGCAAAATGGTTTTACAATAATAAGCACTTCATATGAACTTATGAGAGAAAAAGAGAACTTTGAAAAACAAATTTGTGATGTAAAAGATAGTATTAGATGGATAAATAAAAATCAAACTCAATATAATTTAAATGCTGATGAAATAGGAGTTATTGGAACTTCCTCAGGTGCTCATTTATCATTAATGAGTGCTTATACTTCAAACGATGAATTTCAAGATGATCCTGAATTGGCAAAGTATTCATCTAAGGTCAAATATGTAGTTGACTTTTTTGGTCCAACAGATTTAAGTTTGTTAGATACCTCAAATTTAAATTGGGATTTAAAAAAGATTTTTAAATCAGCACAATATAATAAAGATATATCTTATAAGTATAATCCAATAAACTATGTCAATTCAGATATTCCAAAAACTCTAATAATACACAGCAAAACTGATTCTGTTGTTCCATATGAAAGTTCTTTAAGGCTTTATAACAAATGCATAGAAGTTACAGGATCTGCCAAATTAGTTTCATTAGACAATGCAGTTCATGATTTATCTGAAATATCGTCAAATGATGTAATAAATTTGTCAGAAGAAGTATTAAAATTTATCATTAAAAATTCCCCTCTATTTTAACATAGACTACTAATTTATTTTTAAATATAGCTCTGTTTTAAAACTGTGTTGATATTGTTCAGCGTGCTAAAAAATGTAACAATATCAACATTCTTCAAAACATAGCTTATTTTTAAAATCAATATTATAAGATTGCTTTTATATTTATTATTTAATTTCAAAACTTTTTTGTTATAATTTTTTTGTGTTCTAAAATACGTTAAAAGCCCCTTTTTAGGGAACTATTTTTAGTATAGTTTCTCTTTTAAAAGGGGTTTTATACCTATTTTAGATATATCAAAAAAATAATAAGGCACATGAAAGAAAATAATAGACCAAAGGTGCATCGTATATTTGGTGTCAGACAAGGAGGCAATTTCTGTTAATAGCGAGCTATTAGCTGAATTTGCCGATGAGCAGAGAACCAAAATCTATGATTTTGTGTAAATCGCTTACTCAGCGAGCGTATGCGAGTCGAGCTTCCTATGACGCAAAATAGACATGCATACTTGTCTATTATTTTTTTGAATGTGCCTAAGTCAAAGATGTAACTCAAAATATGCTAGTATTCTGATTTGTTATTTATTTTACAGTACCTTAATATTCATAAGATTTAATATTTTCACATAAAATAACATCTAATTTTTTATCTTCTATAACTTTCTTATATGAACATATAAATTCATTTAACTCATTATCAGTTAAGTCTATTTTTTGATAACTAATTAATCTCATTTTTTGTTCATGTATTAAAACTTGTAAATCATTTTTTTCATTTTGAATAAAGTATGTTGACATAGGCTTAACTTTTATTCTATCTTTATATTTTTCTTGAAAACTTATAGTCTTTCTCATTGATTCATAGTTATTACCAACTGAATTTATATTTATACTAGCCATTTTTAATTGTTCTTCTAGCATAGATGCATCAACGCCATATCTTTCTAAAAACTTCTTTTGAATATTTAATAATTTATCTTGTGAAATATTGTTTTCTTGCATATAAGACATAACATTTTTAGTAAAATCTTGCATAGTTAACTTTTTTGCAGCCAATTCATAATACATTGAATAAATATAATCTTCAAATTTATCAACATCCTTGTCCTTAGCTTTATTTTTAAGTTCATTAAAATCTATAATTTTATCATCCATATTTAAACCTCTCCTCATAATATCTAGTGTAGTATATAAACCTCTTTTTATTATTATATATCATAAATTATTATATATTAATAAATGTTTTCTTAAAAATATATTTATTAATAATGTTTCTATATTTTTTTGAATGTGCCTAAGTCTACGTTTTAAGTAAATGTTGATATTGTTATATAAAGATACCTACTGCATTTATATAGTTTATTATCCAACATGTCACATTTTATTTCATTATTGGATAATAATGTTGTATAATATACTCATATACATTAAATAACAATCCCTATAAGTTGATAACTAAGGCACACGAAAGAAAATAGCGAAGGAGTTAATAAATGCAACATAAGTTAAGTAAATGCAAATTGATATTTATAAATTTTGTCGTTTGTTTTTCAATATTCTTTATAGGCTTTGAAGTATTTAATCTTGAATATAGTCTATATAACTATATTCTCTTAATTTTAACATATGGATTTATATTTCAAATGTTTGTAAGTGTTTGTAAGTTTTTTAATAAAACTAACTAGTCAGTATGCTAGTATATTTTGTATCATATCTGTGTCAACAAAACATACTTTGCATCTTTGACTTATTATTTTCTTTCATATGCCTAAAAATAAATAATATTTATAATCAATAAGGTATCTGAAAAAATACCTTATGCAATTAAATTTAGGGGGTATAATTATGGAAAATTCAGAATTTATAAAATCTTTCGATGGTACTAAACTTTATATGGTAAAAAACTTAGTTGAAAATCCAAATGCCATCGTTGTAATCGTTCACGGTTTGGGAGAAGCATGTAATCGTTATGAGTACCTTGCTAAAAGTTTTAACAATAATAATTTTAGTACTTATCGTTTTGATCATAGAGGTCATGGTAGATCTGATGGAGATAAAGGTTATTACAAAGATTTCAATGATTTAATAGATGATGTAAACTTTGTAGTAGATCTTGCTAAATCAGAAAACAAAAATTTACCAATCTTTTTGATAGGACACAGCATGGGTGGTTTTGGTGTAGGTGCTTTTGGAACAAAGTATCCTAATAAAGTAACAGGTATTATTACTACAGGTGGTTTAACAAGAGATACCGGTCATGCGATCGATTCCATTCCTGTAGGACTTGATCCACATACTTATATGTCTAATGATATGACTGATATGATTTGTACTGATAAAGCTGTAGTAGAGGCATATAGATCTGATCCTTTAGTATTAAAGGAAATATCAGCAGGATTATATTATGAATTAGGTAAAGGTATTAAATGGCTAATTGAAAATAAAGAATGCTTTAAAGATCCAGTATTAATTCTTCATGGTAAAGATGATAAACTTATATCATGTCAAGATTCAAAAGATTTTTTTGCTTCTATTTCATCAGTGGACAAGCAAATTAAAATTTATGATAATTTATATCATGAAATTCTTAATGAACCTTGCCGTGATAATATTATAAGCTATATTAGTGACTGGATTAAACTTCATTTATAAGACATATTCAAAAAAATGGACTGTTCTCAAATTAAAACTTTTAATTTGAGACAATCCATTTTTTTATTTAACTATGTTTTAGAAAAGTGTTTATACTATATCAACAAACTTACTTAATAGACAAGCATACTGATCTATTATTTATTTTAATTTGCCTTAGATGCAAAGTTTTCAAATGCTTTTAAGAAATTATTAATATCATCTTCTGTATGCTTTACTGATAAAAACATAGATTCAAATTGTGATGGTGCTATATTAAATCCTTCACTTAACATATGTTTAAAATATCTTTTAAACATATTTGCATTACAAGTTTTAACATCATCATAAGTTCTTACTTCTTTTAAACTTGTAAAGAATAATGTTAACATTCCACCAACTCTATTAATAACCAAAGGTAATTTATAATTTTGTGCTATTTTTAAAATACCTTGTTCAAGCTTCATTCCTATATTTTCAACATAATCATAATATCCTAAATTGTTATTTAGTTTATTTAAAGTTGCAAGTCCTGCTGCCATAACTATAGGATTTCCTGACATTGTTCCTGCTTGGTATACTCCACCAACTGGAGATAGCTTCTCCATTATTTCTCTTTTACCACCATATGCTCCACATGGAAGTCCCCCTCCCATTATCTTTGCATATGTAACTAAGTCCGGTTTAACTTTAAATAATGTTTGAGCTCCTTTAAAAGCAACTCTAAATCCAGTCATTACTTCATCAAATATTAATAAAGATCCATATTCATCACATAAACTTCTTAGTTCTTCCATAAATGAATCTTCTGCTTTTATAACTCCCATATTACCTGCAACAGGTTCTATAATAACGCCTGCTATTTCATTTCCGTGTTTCTTAAAAAGTTCTTTTATTTGATTTTTATCATTATATACACCTATAAGTGTATTTTCTATACTCTCCTTCGGAACTCCAAGACATCCTGGTATTCCCTCTGTAAGTACACCTGATCCTGCTTCTATTAAGAAGCCATCAAAATGACCATGATAACATCCAGCAAATTTAACAATCTTACTTTTGCCTGTATATCCTCTTGCAAGTTTAACAGCACTCATAGTAGCTTCTGTACCTGAATTAACCATTCTTATCATATCAATGTTGTCTAAATGAGTACACATAAATTTACCTAAATCTAATTCCAGCTTTGTTGGTGCACCAAAAGCTAATGCATTTGCACTAGTTTCTTGAATTGCCTGTACAACATCTTCATCACAGTGTCCAAGAAATAATGGGCCCCAAGCTAACACAAAATCAATATATTCTTTGTTATCTTCATCCTTAATCATTACCCCTCTTCCAGACTTTATAACAGGTGGATTTAAATCCATACCATTAAATGCCCTAACAGGACTATTAACCCCTCCTGGCATATATTTTTTAGATTCTTCAAATATTTCATTACTATTCATAATTAACTACTCCTTAATTCGCATTTTATCAACAACTTGTTAACTTCTAATGTTATCCTTATTACTTGATATTTTTTTCAATTATCTTTGCGTTATGCAGTAAACAAAGAAATAAAAGGGAGGTGTTTGTGTAGTGTTGCATCAGAGGATTTGAATGTAGGCGTTTCTTCAATAGAAGTTGTTCCATTTCTTGCTTGTCCTGAGCTTGCCTCAGGAACAAGCAGAAATGGTGCAACTTCTATTGTTAGAAACCCACATTCAAATCCTCAGCAACCGAAACAAACACCTCCATTTTATTTCGGTTAGTTCACCACATAACTAAAATTTTCACTTTGGTATCTATCTTTTTAAAACCTTTGCTGCTTCTAAAGCATGGTAAGTTATAATGATATCAGCGCCTGCTCTTTTAATTGATGTTAGCATCTCCATCATAACTCTTTCTTCATCTATCAATCCAAGCTTTCCTGCAGATTTAATCATAGCATATTCTCCACTAACACTATAAGCTGCAATTGGCATATCAAAATGTTCTCTTCCATCTCTTATTATATCCAAATAAGAAAGAGCTGGTTTAACCATTATAATATCAGCACCTTCTTCTATATCCATTTGCATTTCTCTAAGTGCTTCTCTTCTATTTGCAGGGTCCATTTGATATGTTTTTCTATCTCCAAATTGAGGAGTTGAATTTGCTGCTTCTCTAAATGGTCCATAAAATGCTGAACAGTACTTAGCTGAATAACTCATTATACTAACATCTTGGTATCCATTTTCATCCAATACATTTCTTATGAATCCTATTCTACCATCCATCATATCTGAAGGTGCTACCATGTCAGCACCAGCTTTTGCATGAGAAAGTGATATTTTCCCTAAATACTCAAGTGTTTCATCATTACATACATCATTACCATGAATTATTCCACAATGTCCATGAGAAGTATATTCACACATACAAACATCAGTGATTACAAGTAACTCTTTATCTATTTCTTTTATTTTTCTAATAGCCTTTTGTACTATTCCAGAATCACTAAATCCTTCTGATCCAATTTCATCTTTTTTATCTGGTATTCCAAAAAGAATTACCCCTCCAATTTTAGCTTCTTGAACTTCCCTAACAACCTCTTCTAATCTATCAATAGAAAAATGATAATTATTTGGCAGTGAACTTATTTCTTTCTTTATATTTTCACCTTCAACTACAAAAATAGGATAAATGAAATCTTTAGGATTTAAAATTGTTTCTCTCACCATATCCCTAATAGCTGAATTTGCTCTAAGTCTTCTTCCTCTTTTTATCATAACTACACTTCCTTAATCAATTTTTTCAATGCAAAACCTTCAATATACAATCCCTAACTGTACATTGAAGGTTAAAATCCCCTCAAAACTTCTTCATATACCTAATACTCTTCTAAAACATAGCGAAATAAAATAACAAATCTGTATATCTAGTTCTTATTCTTCATAGCTAAGATTTTCTTTAAAAATCCTTCTTCTGAATGCTCACTGCACATTTCTGATGAGATATTATTTTTTTCTAAGGCCTCATAGGTCTTTGGCCCTATAGCTATAACTTTTTTCTTCTTAATCTCATCTAAGCCAACCATTTCAATCATATTATTAACTGTAGTTGGACTAGTGAAAAATACAATATCTACTTCATCAAATGCTCTTTTATTATTTATCTTGCCACAAACAGTTTCATACATCTTAACTTTATCTACAATTATTCCATTTTTCACAAGCTCTTCTTCTATGTATTTTCTGCTTTTAGATGAACATGGTAATAATAGTTTATCATTTTCTTTTATGCTAGGCTTTAACGCCTCTACTAAACCTTCTGACGCAAATTCTTCCGCTTTTATAAATGGAATAATTCCTCTTTTTTTAACTTCTCTTTCAGTAGCATTTCCTATTACAGAAATTTTTGCTTTTAATTTTCTTATATCATATTCCTTTTCCATCAAGTAATCAAAAAACACATTTACAGTATTCGCTGAAGTAAACGCTATATAATCATATTGTTCTAATTTATCAATATACTTTTCTAAACTATTTTGTATAGGCTTAATTTCTATTGAGTTAATTTCTGTAACTTCTGCACCCAATTCCATTAATGTATTTTTTAAATTTATTGCTTGTTTTTTAGCTCTAGTTATACATATATTTTTTCCAAACAATGGCTTATCTTCATACCACTTTAAGTCTTTATTTAAATTAACTACCTCTCCAACAACTATTATACAAGGAGATTTTAACTTAGCTTCCTTAACTTTTTCTTCAATATCACTTAAAGTTCCTATTACTTTCTTTTGCTTTGATGAAGTTCCCCTCATAACAACGCCGCAAGGAGTAACTGCATCTTTTCCATTAGATATTAATTTACTTACTATGTTTCCTAAATTCTCTAAGCCCATCATAAATACCAATGTTCCTTCTTCCATAGCAAGTGCCTTGAAATTGGTTTTCATGCTTCCAGCTGACATTCCTGTAACCACATGAAAGCTTTGAGCTATCCCCCTATGTGTTATTGGGATTCCTGCATAATTTAAAACAGCTATAGGTGAGGTTACTCCTGGAATAACTTCAAATGAAATATTTTCTTTAACCAAAGATAATACCTCTTCTCCACCACGCCCAAAAACATAAGGATCTCCACCCTTAATTCTTCCTACAACATGACCTTCTTTGGCAAGTTTTACTATCATTGAGTTAATCTCTTCTTGAGTTTTATAATGAGCACCTGGTTCTTTTCCACAATAATAAATCTTACAATCCTTATTTAAATAATTTAATATATTATTTGAAACTAATCTATCATATAATACTGCTGTACATTTTTCTAAAGCTTTAACTGCCTTTATTGTTAATAATTCTTCATCTCCTGGGCCTGTTCCCATAATGTATACTTGACTCATATATCTATATATCTCCCTTTAATATCTTTTTAGCTAATTTTATTCCAAGTTCAATATTTTGATTTTTATCACCTAAAATATCTTTTTTAATCACTTTATCTTTAACTTGATAATTACCTATCATATAAAGATCATTTCCTCTTATCTCTGAATATGCTCCTATAAGACTATGACAACCACCATTTAATTCTTTCATAAAACTTCTTTCAGCTTCAACCATTAACTTTGAAGTTTTATCTTCTAGTGCCTTAAAATATTGCTTGCAATCACTATTTTTTAAGCATTCAATTCCAAGTGCGCCTTGTGCTATTGCTGGTAAAAACTCTTTTGCATCAAAATATTCTGTTATAAGTTTTTCCTCACCTAATCTCTTTAATCCAGCTGCTGCTAAAATAATTCCATCTAAATTTTGAAGTTTCATCTTTTCTAGTCTTGTTTGAACATTTCCCCTTATTGAAACTATCTCCAAATCATTTCTAAGAATTTTAAGTTGAGCTGCTCTTCTTATGCTACTAGTTCCTATTTTTGCTCCCTTTGGCAAATCCTTAAAGCTTACATTATCCTTAGAAATAAGTACATCTCTTACATCTTCTCTTTCAGTTATCGCTACAATTTCAAATTCATCACTTATTGCAAATGGAACATCCTTCATGCTATGAACTGCGCCATGTGCCCTACCTTCTAAAAGTGCCATTTCTATATCCTTAACAAAAAGGCCTTTTCCACCTATCTTATCTAATGAAACATCTAACTTTCTATCGCCTTCAGTTATTATTAATAACTTTTCACTATTTATATTAAAACCATCTTTTAATCTCTTCATTATTATATCTGTTTGTACCTGTGCTAATTTACTTCTTCTCGTTGCTATTATTAAGTCTTTCATAGTTTGATTAATCCTCCAATAATTATTTAAGCATATATCTTGTGATAAGTTTGTTCATTAAAAGTGAATATAAGGCAACTGTAATTCCAAATCCAAATGAAAATTATTAGCTATGTTTTAACAGAGTGTTGAAACAAAGCGAAATTATTAAACCTTCACCTTGATTTAATTAAATATTCAACTGTTTCTTGTAAAAAGTACATTCTTAATACTAAATCACTTTTGCCCTTATCATAAAAATATTTAAAGTCCTCTGTTCCAATAAAATTTATTATATCTTTTTTATCATTTAAAAGAAGCTTTGCTCTATTTCTTAACCTAGTAGTAAATCCAATGAAATCATCATATTCCATTAATAGCTCACTAACCTTATTAGAAAGTAATACTGCACCTTTAGGATTGCCACCTTTTGTATTTAAAGCAAATGTTATATTTTTAAGACTTCTCTGTATTGGTACAACTCCCATTCCATTTATAAAATGTGATGAATCTATATATATTTTGCAATTCTCTTCACAATAATTCGTTATCTTATCTATGATACTTTTATCATCTATAGTTATTAAAACAATATGTTTATCTTTTAGAAAATCATAACTAAAATTCTTCTTTACAAGTTTTAATTTATCATTTGAATTTTTAGAAAGATCAATTACATCTTGATTAAATTCCTTTGATAACACCTCAACGCAACATCCTGTTTTTATAAAATGTCTAATCTTTAATAATCCTGCTCTTCCCCCACCTATTACTCCAACTTTTATTTTACTAGAAAGCAAAGAAATGAAGGAATATTCTACTTCTTCATCATGAAAATCTTCTCTATTATCCTCAGACATTCTCCTTCACTCCCTCTTAAAGTCTCTTCTTTCATTACTTCAATAGCTCTATTTATGTAAAAATCTGATGCACTTTTAATTAACTTGCTTGCCAAATGAATATCATCTTTACTCTTAGCCTTATTTTCAAAAGTTGTTATCCTATTCTCATAAACATCTTTGCTAACACCTTTTATTCTTCTAATTAATGGTACTATAATTCTAAGCCTTTTCCACTCATAATATTCATTTATATATTTTTCTAAAATAAATTTATTTTCATCCATCTTATCAAAACGCATTTTTTTATTTCCATCATTAATTAAACTAATGTTATCAATGTTATATACAAATGCTCTATCTAAACTCTCTACATCATTATCTATATCCCTTGGAACTGCTAAATCATAAATGAATAATTTATCTCCACTTTCATTAATATCTCTTTTTTTAATAACTGGATGTGGTGCTGAAGTACATGAAATTATGCACTGAGTTTCATCTATGTATTGATTTTTTTCTTCAAAGTTAATTACCTTAACCCTATTATCATAAATTTGTTCTTTTATTTTCATATTCCTAACCACTAAATACACACACTCTATCTTATGAGCTAGCAAATATTTCATAGTTAATTGTCCTACTTCTCCATAACCTAATAACATAAATTTAGTACACCCATTATTAATAGCCTCATTTACCACAATTGAAGCTGAAGAAACTGGTATCTCAAACAATCTTGATTCACTCTTAAATCGCTTTCCACAAGTTATGGCACTTTGAAATAACCTTTGCAATTCTAAATTTACAGCTTTTTGCTCTAATGACTTAAAATAAGCATTTTTTACTTGACCTAAAATTTGATCCTCACCCAAAATTTTTGAATGAAAACCACAAGTTACTTCAAATAAATGCTTACAAGCATTTTCATCTTTTGAGATAAAAACATATTCTCTATATTCATAATTCCAATTAAAAACCTCAAAAATCTTTTTTAATAGTTCTTCTTCATAAAAAGAAGCATTAAAATAGATTTCTGTCCTATTACAGGTTGCAAGTATAACTACCTCTTCTAGGTCTTTTAATAATTGATTTATATATTCTGTACACATATTGGGTTTTATTGTTAACTTCTCTCTAATTTCTATTGGTGTATTTTTTTTAATTCCTAATAAGCCTATCATGTATTATTTCCACCTTATATAAGTTTTTATATCTTTTCCTCTGTTTTAAAACCGTGTTGATATTGTTACATATTGTTCAGTGTGCTAAGGGAATTGATATAGGAAACTCGACTCATATTCATTCGCTGAGTAAATTCGAGCAGCAAAATATAAAATGCTCACAGAGAAAGTTCGAGGACCCAAATATAAAATTTGGACTCTTACTTTTTGACTCTCACTTAAGAATTCTAAAAGCCAAATTCCAATGCACACTTCACAAAAATGTAACAATATCAACACTATATTAAAACAGAACACTATTTTTTTGTTCTTATCTTCTTATCTTCTTATCTTCTTATCTTCTTATCTTCTTATCTTCTTATCTTCTTATCTTCTTATCTTCTAGTCATTATATCTTATTTTATACCAAAACATACTATTTGAAAATTAAATACTACTAATTTAATAGTTTATCAGATAACAATAATTCTTTTCAAGAAAATATTATAAATTAAATGAATAGGCTATGTTTTAGAAAAATGTTTATATTACAATATCAACATTTTTCTAAAACATAGCCAATAAATAAAAAATAAATTATTTACCTATTCTAATTTCTGTTCACTTAAGGAATCAACATATTCTTTGGCTTCCTTTAACCCCGTCCCAGTAGCAATTCTATATTTTTTAATTGCTTCAATCTTTTTACCTTCTAGAATAAGACTTTTTAATTCATCTGTTATTGTATCTGGCACGCCAACTTGTTTAGCAATCTTATTTAAGGTTAAGTTAATGCGTGCAACATCATTTTTTAACTGACTAATAGTACTTACTATAATCATTAATAATCCGGCTCCCATAAGTGCCCAAATAACTTTATTATCCATACAATATCACTACTCCATTCTTAATAATAAATAACAGTTAAATCTTTTAAGCAAAGTTTCACTACACCCTAACTTTTCTTTCATATATTTTATTTATTTCCTTGAGTAACCTTAATTTCTTTTCCCTTAAAAACGATAGCAAGTTTTACTATATCTTGTATTCCTTTTTCCAATAATTCTGTTTCATATTTCTTATCTTCTATTTGCTTTAGTGCTTTCGCTGTTCCTTCTTCTATTGTATCATGTAAGAAATCATCAATCTTCTTAAATTCAATAATAATTCCTATTTTAGAAGTATCTTTTGGAATTATCATAACATCATATCTTCCATATCCACTTTCTTTATTTGACTTAACCTCATAACTTTTTGAAAGTGATATAAGCATTCCAAGTACAAAGGCATGATAAACTCTTTCTGGTTCTTTACCAGATACATCAAAGTAACTTATATTATTTATTACAAATTCTTTGAATAATCCTGCAAAAATCTCTATGTCACCAGTTATTAGAGTTTTTAACATCAACTCATATTTTTGACTTGTCATTGATTCTTGAAACCATTTTTTAATTAGATTATTATAGAAAATAAGCACTTCTTTATTAGGAATTTTAAGCTCACAATGCAATATTCCTTCTATATTTTCTGTCTTAACTGCTTTTAAATACCCACTCAAAGTTAAAAAACTCCAAATGTTTTCATTAGAATCTTCAACCTCTGACATAACTATGCTATCATCAATTATTTTACTTATTGAATTTCCTTCTATAAGCTCTTCTAATTCAAGCTTCATATTATTATCGCCTTTAAGTAGCAATTTCTTTATTAAATCATTACTGCTACTATTAATCCAATAAGGCATAAAGCCCATTTCATTATTATCAATATAATTTAAAACTGACCATGGATTATATATTACTTTTCCACCAAAAACATATCCATTGTACCAAGTTTTTATATCTTCACTTTTCTCTTGCAAATTATAATATTGCAATAGTTCTTTTAATTCTTCTTCTGTAAATCCAAATTTATCACTAAATTTAAAACTTAATATAGTATTTACTTGCAGATTATTAAGACCTGAAAAAATACTTTCTTTTGCAACTCTAAGTATTCCTGTTATCATTGATTTTTCTAAATATATATTATCTTTAAGTGCTGATGTTAACAAATTTCTAATTAAAACAATCATTTCATTGTAATACCCTCGTATATATGCTTCTTGAATTGGTACATCATATTCATCTATAAATAACATTACTTTTCTTCCATAATGTTTATTTAAATAATACATCAAATCATTTATACTGTTTTGCAGCTCCGCTATATTAATATCTTCATTTAAAACCTTTTTGTATTTATTTTTATCAAGGTCTGTTAACTTACCACTTTCTAGTAAATACTCATGTTCTCTATATAAATTAAAAATTAATACTATCATTCCATCTATAAAATCATTATACGACATATGTTTTTGATTTTTAAAAGTAATAAAAATAACAGGATATTCCCCTTGAAGTTTCATTATTTCTTTTTGATCTTCTATTTTTAATCCATTAAATAAATCTTTAGTATCTGCTTTAGTTCTTATATCAAAGAAATATCTAAGCATACTTAAATTTAAAGTCTTACCAAATCGTCTTGGTCTAGGGGTTAATATTATTTTTGCTCCATTCTCTAAGAACTCTTTTATTAATAAACTTTTATCTACGAAATAATTATTTTCTTCTATTAATTCTTTAAAGTCAGATGTTCCTATTTGTATGGTTTTTTTCATTTAATGCACCTTCTCCCTTTTCCCATTTCTAATTTAATTATACATTATTATAGCCAATTTTACTGTATTTTAATAATATTATTCTACTCCTTACTATCACACCATATAATCACATTTGTGAATTACTCTTTATATACAATACCTTTACACAGTTATTTTCTAATTGTTTTTTGTAACTAAATGTATTATACTTATATCAGATACTTTTGAAAGTATCTGATATAAGTATGAATTTAAAGTTAGGTGTTAAATATGAATAATTTATCAGGAAAACCACAGGTTATGAAAAAAGTAAATAGTGCATTAATTAAACAAATTTTAAAAGAAAAAGGTTCTGCTACTAAAGCACAGATAACTGAGAATACAGGAATCAGTACTACTACAGTAAGAACTCTACTGGAAGAATTGATTATAAACAAACAAATCATCAGTTTAGGACTTGATGATTCTAGTGGAGGAAGAAGAGCTGAAAGGTATACTCTTAATTTGGATGATAATATTTCTTTATCATTTTATATTGAAAATGAGTTTATTAACTATGCACTCACTAACCCATTAGGCGATATTATTGAAAATAAAACTGTCAAAATCGAGAAAAATAACCATGAAAAGTCTTTAGAAAAAATTATAGATAAAATACTTAAAGACAGCAATATTAAAGTTATAGGGATAGGTATATCAGGAGTAGTTGATAAGGGGAATTATTTCTCTGGAAAAGAACTTACTGATTGGAAAAAATTCAATATAGGAGAGTATATTGAGGAAAAATATACTATTCCTGTTGTATTAGAAAACAATCTAAATGCAATAGCTCTTGGATTTAGTCTAAATTACCTAAAGGAAATGAAAACGTTAAATATGAAATCTTTAAATCTTGTCTATATTCATTTTACAGAGGATGGTGTAGGTGCTGGAATAATAGCTAATGGTCAACTTATACGAGGAGAAAATAATTTTGCAGGAGAATTAGGTTTTATTCCTATAAATAATCACGGGCATTTAGAACATATTCTAAATAATAATCCTAGTGATGAAACTTATGTAAATGTTGTTTCACATGTTATAGCTATTTTAAATTGTGTTATCAATCCATCTTTTATTGTAATAGGAGGAACTACTCTAAGAAAAAATCTTCTAGATAAAATAAAAAATAATTGTAAAAATTATTTAGCTAATAATATTATACCTGAAATCATCTTGTCTAAAGATAGTAAAAAAGATTATTTAGCTGGAATAACTTATTTAGCTACTGAATTTATGTATTCAGATATAAAGCTTACTAAAAAGCAAATATAGAATTTAGATTGGAGAATATCATGATAAATTGGATTATTTTTGATGTTGATGGAACCTTAATAGAAACAGCTTTATCAAATACTTTGGCATTACAAGATACTATGAAAGCTTTACATGGCAAAGAGTATTCAGAAGAAGAACTCCGAAAATTAATGGGTATACCTGGAGATGAAGCTTTACGAAAAATTGGTATTAAAGAAGAAAATATTACAAGTACGTGGATATTTTGGGAAAATAAAGTTAAGAACTACTTAAACTATAATTATGTGTTTGAAGGAGTAAAAGATATGCTTTATTCCTTAAACAAAAAATATTCTCTTGCAATAGTAACTTCTAAAACACATACACAGTTAAATAATGATTTAAAAGATACTGGAATTTTAGATTACTTTAATATATGGATATGTAAAGAAGATACGGAAAAGCATAAGCCAAATCCAGATCCATTAATAAAGGTCATGGAAAAAGCACATATAAATCCAGAAGAGGCTATCTATCTTGGAGATGCTTTAGTAGACTATGAATCAGCTAAATCTGCAGGTATGAGATTTGCACATTGCAGGTATTCAGAAAAAACAGATGATATTAATTGTAAACTTATTTTTAATAAACCCATTGAAATTACAAATTATTTCATAAAATAATAGCTTATTGTAAGCATATTAAGGCGTAATAGCAAATCTTAGCGTTACTTAATATCTTTTAATAATAAGATGGTACTGTTGCTTATACTAATTCAAAAAAATTATTTTGCAACAGCACCTTTATATCAATATTATTGCTAATTTTACCTCATTTCATTATATACACTTTTAATTTTCTAATAAGTTATTTGCTATTTCAGCTTTAGTCTAATCTTTTTGAAAATCTAAATACTCTAATACTTAAAGTATTTCATTTAAATATCTCTTTACTTTTACATCGCCTAAACCACCTATCTTATAATGCTCTTTCATTTCTTCTAATTCAATCTTATCATTACAAAATACATTTAAATATGTAAAAACAATATTATCATTTGTCTTTTATATTATTAGGTATTTTATTAATAAGTTTTACACATACTATTTTTATTAATAAAAGCCCAAGGAGTGAAATGTATGCTTTCTAAATTTAAAAGATATTTGATAGGTAAGCCTTTAACATCTGAACAATTGAAGCATGAAAAATTTAATGTATTAACAGGGTTATCTCTACTTTCAAGTGATGCTATATCATCTGTAGCATATGCGAGTGAGGAAATTTTATGGATTTTAGTACCTTTAATAGGCGTACTATCATATACATATATGTTTTATTTATCTATTGCTATAATTATCTTATTATTTATTTTGGTTTTTTCTTATAGACAAACTATCGATAGTTATCCTAACGGTGGAGGTTCATATATTGTTGCAAAAGACAATCTTGGAACCGTTGCAGGATTAGTGGCTGGAGCATCACTTACAATAGATTATATTTTAACGGTTGCAGTAAGTGCTAGTGCTGGTACTTCTGCTATTACATCAGCTATACCTTCATTATTACCGTTTAAGGTAATTATAACATTAATATTTATATGGATAATGGCAGTAGGAAATTTAAGAGGACTTAGTGAATCGGCTAAGCTATTTACTGCACCTACATATTTATTTATAGCTACTATGTTTATAATGATAGGCTATGGAATAATAAAAATTAAATTTTTGGGATATGTACCTATTAAAGCTACATTAAGTTATGCCACTACAGATATTTCCATTTTAATGATTCTTAGAGCTTTTGCTGGAGGTTGTACTGCTCTTACTGGAGTAGAAGCTATTAGTAATGGAGTACCAAATTTTAAAGAACCTCATCAAGAAAATGCTAAAAGAGTATTATTTTTTTTAGGATTAATTATAGTAATAGTTTTTGGAGGAATGTCATATTTAGCAACATTATATCAAGCAGTACCAAATCTTGACAAAACAATTATTTCTCAAATTGCTTCACAAGTTTTTGGAAATAATTTTATGTTTTATTTAGTTCAAATTACAACAACTTTAATTTTAATTTTAGCAGCAAATACGTCTTTTTCAGATTTACCTTTACTTTTATCTGTTATAGCAAGAGATGGATTTGCACCAAGACAGTTTACAGCTAGAGGTGATAGGCTTAGTTATTCTAATGGAATAATTGTACTTTGCTTTATTTCAAGTATATTAGTTGTTATATTTAAAGGTGAAGCACATTATTTACTTCCTCTTTATGCAGTGGGGGTATTTACTTCATTCACATTATCTCAAACTGGTATGTTTGTAAAATGGGTTAAGAATAAACCTAGTGGATGGATACACAAGGCATTTTTTAATGGACTTGGAGCTATAGTTACATTTGTTACAGCATTAATAATAGGCTATACTAAATTTATACATGGTGCTTGGATTGTTTGTATATTAATTCCATGTTTTGTATATATAATGCTTAAAATAAAAAGTCATTACATAGATACTGCTAATCAATTAAGTATGGAAGGTCAGGCATTAAAACTTCCGGATTCTGAAAAAGTAAAACATTTTATAATACCTATAGGTGGCGTGAACAAATCAGTTTTAAAAACTCTTAATTATGCTAAATGTCTATCAAAGGATATTGTTGCTTTTCATATATCAGTAAATGATGAAGAAACAGAGATAATACAAAAAAAATGGAAACAATATAAAATAGATATTCCCCTTATTATAAGGAAATCACCATATAGGGAGGTTATAGGTCCACTGATGGAATATATTCATTCAGATGAATATCCTTCTAAACAAGATGATATAGTAACTATAGTTATTCCACAATTTGTAGTAAGTGCATGGTGGGGAAATATACTTCATAATCATACTGCTTTATTTTTAAAGAGCAATTTGCTTAAAAATAAAAATATAGCTGTTATAACAGTACCTTATGTAATTCAACATCATCATATTAATATTAATGATAGTTTCTCAAAGAAATAAAAACAATAGTTAGTTCAAAAAATTATAAAGTGTACCATTTGTCAAGGACAGTTTTAAAAAAGATTATATTAAGTTAAAAGATGATTTCTGTATTATGTGAACAGGAGTCATCTTTTTTAGATTCCATTGACATCTGTTAATTATTATGATAATCAATATATTTATCTATCTCTTTTACATGCACTTTCTACAATAATAAACCTATAGATTTAGTCTAATCTTTTTGAAAATCTAAGCACTCTAGTACTTAAAGTATTCTATTCCTATTGCTTCTCTAACTTGTGAAATAGTATTTACAGCTGTGTTTCTTGCATCATTACTTCCTTGTTTTAAAACGTCATATACATATGCTATATCTCTTTCAAATTCTTTTCTTTTGTTTCTTATTGGTTCAAGTTCTGCTTGAAGTATTTCATTTAAATACCTCTTTACTTTTATATCACCTAAACCACCCATCTTATAATGCTCTTTCATTTCTTCTAATTCAATCTTATCATTACAAAATACATCTAAATATGTAAAAACAGTATTATTATTTATCTCCCCTGGGTCCTCTACTCTAATATGATTTGGATCTGTATACATAGACATAACTTTCTTTTTTATTATATCTGGTTCATCTGATAGATATATTGCATTATTTAATGACTTGCTCATTTTAGTTTTTCCATCAATTCCTGGTAGTCTTCCTAATCCCTCCTTTGGAAGCACTGCTCTTGGTTCTATTAATATATCCTTTTTATAGATAGAATTAAAACTTCTTACAATCTCTCTAGTTTGTTCAATCATAGGCATTTGATCTTCTCCAACCGGAACAATATCTGCCTTAAAAGCTGTAATATCAGCAGCTTGACTTACAGGATAAATAAGAAATCCAGCTGGAATACTTATCTTAAAATCTTTTTCTTTAATTTCACTTTTAACTGTTGGATTTCGCTCTAATCTTGAAACTGTAACTAGGTTTAAATAGTGCATAGTTAATTCATTAAGTTCTGGGATTTGTGATTGAATAAAAATTGTAGATTTTGATGGATCTATTCCAACGGCTAAATAATCTAATGCAACCTCTATTAAACTATTTCTAATTTTTTCTGGATTCTTTGCATTATCAGTTAAAGCTTGTTGATCTGCTATCATTATATAACTGTTATACAAATCACAATTTTGCAACTTCACTCTGTTCATTAAAGATCCTACATAGTGCCCAATATGCAATTTTCCTGTTGGTCTATCTCCTGTTAAAATTACTTGCTTTTTCATAAAACTCACTCCTCAATTTAATTTTTATAAAAACAAAAAAACTCCGTCCTAAATTAATAGGACGGAGATAATATCCGTGTTGCCACCTAAATTGTGTAGTAACATATAGTTAACTATAATTTTAGTTAACATTGCTTAACTACACCACTCAAAATCAAGTACTAACATACTCTATCTGCTATAAGGTGCAGCCCGCCATTCCGATACTCTCTAATATGATTTCTCTTTATTCCTCTAAGGCCCATTCATTAAATCTCTTCTTGCTAGAATCCCACCATCTCCAGCTCTCTTCATTGAAGCTTAATTTAATTACTCTTCCTCTTCACCAGATTATTAATATTTTTTTATTATTATAATTTTATTTTTCTTAATTGTCAATAATCACTAACTAAACCCTTTATTATAAATTATCCAATTTAAACTTCCATTATATATTCTTTAAATCCCGAATCTTAGTTTTCTTATTCTTTAATTACTCACGCTAGACTAGCACTAGAATCTTTTATATTTTTATGCTCCGTTTCCATATATCTATATTATTCTTTGACTATCTCTGGATATGCATAAACTTCATCGGGATTCATTCCTATCCTGAATCCATTATTTAATTGCTCTATTTTTTTCATATCTTCTTTACTTATCTCAAAATCAAATATATCTGCATTTTCTTTTATTCTTGTTAAAGTTGTTGATTTAGGAATAGTAACAACTCCCATCTGTAAATCCCATCTTAGTACCATTTGAGAGATTGTTCTTTTATATTTTTGTGAAAAATTCTGAAAAAGTGGATTCTTAAAAATCAGCCCTCTCATTAATGGTGACCAAGCTTCTAACTGAATATTATGCTTTTTACAGAATTCCCTTAATTCACTTTGAGCAAGCTGAGGATGAAATTCCACTTGATTTACTGTTGGTATAATTTCAGCATCTTCTAGTAAATCTTGTAGCTGTGTACTTGTAAAATTACTTACCCCTATAGCTCTTATATAGCCTTCTTTATAGAGCTTTTCTAGAGCTTTCCAAGTTTCTTTATTTAGAGATTGTGGCCAATGAATTAGATATAAATCAAGATAATCTGTTTCAAGTTTCTTAATAGAAGTTTTAAAAGCTTGAATAGTTTTCTCATAGCCTTGATCTGAATTCCAAAGCTTGCTTACTAAAAATATTTCTTCCCTAGGTACTCCACTTTCTTTTATTGCAATGCCAACCGCTTCTTCATTATCATAAAAAGATGCTGTATCTATATGACGATATCCAATTCTTAGTGCTTCTTTCACTGATTCAATAAGCTTATCTCCATTTTCAGATTTATACGTACCAAATCCAAGCCAAGGCATTTTTACTCCATTATTTAAAATCACGTAACTTTTAATATCTTGCATTCTAATCATCCTTCCATATGTCTATTAAACAAGAAAATCTGCTTCGCAGACTGTGTGTTTCTGCTATTTCTCAAAGTTATCCACAGATTTAACTGCATTATAATTTCCTAAAGAATAAAAAAATCGTCAAGGCGACTGTGGAGCCGTCGATTTTTTTTACGCATCTGCCTTTTCGAACGTATGTGAGAAAAATCTGGCAGGCGAATATATTTTCTTTTTATTCTTTAGTTTTTATTTCTTAGGCATATTAAAGAAAATAACAAGTAAAAGATACAACGTATACTGACTTGTTATTTATTTTAATGTGCCTTAACCTTTAAACAAAAATATAATCTGCGTTAACCACAACTTCTTTAAGAATATAATTTCCTAAAGAATAAAAAATAGTTGAGATTTGAGAACTGATCCTTATTATATTATAATAGATAAAGTGTTATTTTTCCTTTTCACTTAATACTATTTAGCCGTAAATATATTTCAAATAGAATAGATAGAGAGGTAATTTATATCATATGAAAATGGACAATACAGACATTAAAATTTTAATGGAACTTCAATCAGATAGTCGTTTATCTATTAGAGAATTATCTAAAAGAGTAAACTTATCCCCTCCTTCTGTAACAGAAAGAATAAGGAAATTAGAAGATGTTGGAATAATTGAAGGATATACTATAAAAATAAATGAGATTGCTTTAGGTTTATCAATACAATGCATAATTCAAATTGATCTTAAAAATAGTAACTTTGAAAAGTTTAAAAAATTTATTTATAATCATCCCCGTGTAGTTTTCTGCTATAGAATAGCTGGGCATTCTTGTATCCTCTTAAAATTAAGTGTTGAATCTATCTCAGAAATTGAGAAGTTTGTTGACTCAATTTCATCTTTAGATTCTACCACATCAACTCATATTATATTTTCGGAAGTTCCTGTAAACCAAAATATCGGAAAGTTTTTCTCCTTTGACAGGGAAAATGATCCACAAAAGATTATAGGAGGTAACTAATGTCTAAATCTATTTCAAAAAATGCAGCATTTAAATCAATACTAAACTTATTTAATATAATTTTACCAATAATAGTAATGCCCGTTGTAACTAGATCTTTAGATCCAACATCATATTCTTATATAACAAAAGGTGAAACATTTAACATGATATTTTTGGCTTTTGCAAGCTTTGGGGTTTATCAATATGGATTAAGAGAAATAAGTAAGGTTAGAGACGATGAGAAGAAAGTTAGACAAGCATTTACTAGCTTATTTGTAATAACCACATTCACAACAATTATAGTATCAATTATATATATGATTTTTTTATTTAAGTTTTATAGAAATGATCCAGCTTTTTATACATGCGTAATTTTAGGACTTAATATAGTATTTAATCTTTTTTATGTAGAGTGGATTAATGAAGCTTTAGAAAATTATGATTTTATAGCTATTAAAACCATGATAGTTAAAATAATATATTCAGTAATAATTTTATGTTTTGTAAGAGGGCAAGATGACTTTTTATTTTATTTATACTTAGGTGGAGCAGTGAATCTTATAAATAACATATTAAGTTATTTTTATATTAAGAAAAGAATAAAGTTTGATTTTTCTAATCTTAATCTTGTTCAATATATAAAACCTATGTTTCTTGTTGTAATACTTTCTAATGCGGGATTGTTATATACTCAGCTTGATAGAATAATGATAGATAAATACAGTTTTAGTATGGATCTTGCATCTTATGGAATAGCACAAAAAGCAATGTTTATAATTAATACCTTAATACTTACAATCATTCAAGTTACAATGCCCAGACTATCTAATAATTTAGGAAATAACTATAAAGATAATTATCTTACGTTATTAAATAAAGTGGTTAAAATATATTTCTTATTTTTATTTCCTGCATCTATAGGATTATTATGTGTATCCAAACAAGTTATGTGGATATTTAATCCAGTTTATGTTGCTTGGACCCCCCTAATGATTGCATTTTCATTATACATGTTGACTGTTGGGATTCAGGGTATTATTTCAAATCAAATAATATATCTTCATAAAAAAGAAAAAGAAGATATCAAGATATTTTTTATAGGTGGAGTATGTAATTTAGTATTAAATATATTATTTGTAATTACTAATATGTTTACAGCAACAAATTCAATTATAGCAACTATGCTTTCAAATATTTTAGTGATATTACTAGAATATAGAATTGTTAAAAAACAAATTAAATTAGATATACACTTATTTGCTTTTGAGAATATTAAATATTTATATTATTCATTGCTATTCATTCCCATAACATTTGTAATAAATAGTTTTATAGCTAATATAATTATTTCTTGTGCATTAGATATGATTATTTGTGGATTATTATATTTAGGAATCCTATTAGTAACTAAAGATATTGTATTCTTTGAAATATATGATAGAGCAGTTACAAAATTGAAAGCTTTAATTTAACTTTTTAATCATCAAGAATTAAAAAATATACCTTACTCCTATCTATTATCTTTGTAATACTCTATTATATACTCATTACCATCTCTTCTCTTTACCTTTTTCTAATAATGCAGATTTATATCCTTCATATTTATGATAATTTATTTAGGTTATGATACTTAAGGCACATTAAAATGATTTTTATTTTTTTTTAAGTATTTTAATAAAAAAGTATACAATAACAATTAATAAAATTATGTAAACTAAAACTTCACTTGTTTGTGTTATTATAAGAATTATGTTTTCCCATGAATCTCCAAACCAATATCCTAATCCTAAATACATACAAGTCCATAATAGTTCTCCTAAAACTACAAACGAAATAAAATGTGGCAATTCATAACCTGCAATACCAGCTGCAGCATTTATAAATGGCCCCATAGCTGATATTAAGAATCGAGTATAAAAAACTGCTGCTTTACCATGTTTCTCTAAATATTCGTGAGCTTTTAATATTTTAGGTTCAATATATATTTTAAGCTTAGAAAATCTATTTAATGTTTTATGTCCTATAAACTTCCATAGCATATAAGATATCACATCACCGACACATACAAAAATCCAAACTTCTATTAAAATAATAAATATATTAAACTCACCAGCATAAGCAAAAGCTCCAGAAGCAATCACTAACAAAGTTGCTCCTGTTGGAATACCTATGCACTGCAGCAAAAGCAAAACACTTAAAAACCAAATATTATAGATTTTAAAATATTCCATTATTACTTCATTCATATGTCTTTACCTTTTACGTCTTTATCAGTTCCTATAATCTTAGACAAATTATTTTTCATTGTTTCAATAGATATATTATATTTCTTGGATAAACTTTTAATATCCATATTTTCATCTCCTGGCTGTGAAACAATTTCAAGAATCTTAAAAATTTCTTCTTCACTTATGTTATACTTTTTAGATAATTTTTTTACCGTAATCCATTTATAAGTACTCATTTCACCTAAATGTCTGCTTTCTTTAGTAGGTATCCTAACATTTTTAAATTCTTTATGTAAGCCTAAAGATTTTTTAATTGTAAATAAAGTAATTATAATAATTAAAACAGATAAGATGCTTAATATTATCTTTTTTTTCATTTTTTTCATCTCACTTAATATATTTTGTATAACTTCTAGCTTTAATAAGTTACCACCAATAACTTTTTTTATTCCTACAAAAATTTGTGTAAAACATAGTATGGGACAGTAGATAATTTTGTGTAAACTATTTATTAAAACTTTATATATGAATAAAAGACCTCGTATAAAATTTATGCGAAGTCTTTATTTGTATGAAAAATATTTATCCGATTGCTACCATTACTAGCATCCCCATCGCGCTCTGTGAAAGCGATTCACGCCAAATCTTTGATTTAGATTCTCTGCTTTTATATTCTTTACTTATTTTACAATAATCGCTGTTGCAATTGCCCTCTCCTTATTCCCATCTGATGGTTTATTAATAATTTCTCCATCATAGTACATTGCAGTTGATTTTCCACCATCTAAATTTATTGCATTAACAGCACCTAACTTAAACATGACTTCTTGAAGTTCCTTAATTGTCGCTCCAATGCTTTTTAAGCTTCTACCATCTATAACGATCATAATTATAGTTCCGTCTTTCTTTTGTCCAATTGCTGTTCTTGGAGCTATACCCCAACCGCCATCTCCTTGCAATGGTGTCATTTCACCATTTATTATAAGTGATGGTCCAAAACTTAATGATTCTTCTGCCCCTAGTGCTGATATCTCATTTAATGAATATTTACCAACAATTAATTTTCCTTCTTTAGTTATTGCAAATAAATCAGTTTTTTCGTCATCTTTTAAATCTTTATAAACAATTTTTCCACCTGTAATTATAGATCCGGTTGGAGTCCCTCCATCTCCTTCCCTTCTAGTACCATCAGATGATACATCATTAAATCCTCCACCATTAATTGCTGCAATAGCATTATTATTTTCAGCAATTTGACTTGTTGTTTCTCCTTCACGCATAAGTTTTGAGGTGTATCCTATTTTTACTCTGGTTGGGTCTTTTATTTCAAGATAATATCCTTTGTATTTTGAATTCTCAAGTTCATATAATTCAATGGAATCATCTTTCTTTTCTGTACTAGCCTGTGCTTCTTGCTCTCCTAAAACATTTGACCCACTTTTATTTGATATTACTCCAAGTGAACAAGTAGTTATTACTATACATACTACTCCTATTAACATGCCCTTTTTAGTTTTCTTATTAAACATACTATCAAACCTTCTTTTTAATATTTTCTTATTTCCAAGTTTTGTTGCTAAATTAGTTTCAATAAAGTTACTTTCCTTATGTTTTAATGAATTTATAAGTGTTAAAGCATAATTTTGTCTTTCTTTAAAATCACAATTATGAAGTATCCTTTCATCACACGCTAGTTCACACTCAATATTTATATCTCTATTCATTACATATATCAAAGGATTAAACCAATAAATTGAGGTTACAGCCATTACTAAAAATTTATATAATATATCATTCTTTTTGTAATGCATAAGCTCATGTTTTAAAATCCATTCTACTTCTTTTTCTTTATATTCAATATTAGGCAACACTATATAAGATTTAAAAAAGCCAATTCCAAGTGGTACAGATGTATAATCTGAAACTTTTAGGAAAATTCTCTTATTGATTTTCATTTCAATTAATAAACTATTATATATAGTTTTTATCTTTGTATCTTTAGCATTACATGATAAATCTATGATAGTATTTTTGAATTTTATATATGTGCAAATTCTATATGTTACAATAATTAATGCTACAATTAACCATAAATAACCTAGAATTTCTAACATACTAAAAGTAGTAAATTGTTTTGCACTTCCAATAACTTGGTTGTTATTTAGTGAATGATTAATTGATTCTATATTACTCCACGGTTTACTTACTGATTCTATATTATTAATTCCTACATCATTAGAAATCACAGAATTTGTGCTTATATATATTGGAACTTTAAAAGGTAAAATCATTCTAAATATAACTATGAGCCAAATATAGTAATTAAAGTTTTTAGTATATTGCTTAAATAATGTTTTTTTCAATATTAATAATAAACAGATTCCTATACTACTTATTAAAGTTGTTCTTAGTATATTAACAATAACTATCTCTATCATATTCTCCTCCTAATCTACACATCATTCTTCTTTATTTTTAATCCAATTTTCCAAATCATCTAAGTCCTCATTAGTAATTTCATTATTTTCATGTAATGCTGTAATTAAACTTTTTAAAGAGTTTTCATGTATATTAGTGAAAAAATATTTTGTTTCAAATTCTAAATACTCTTTTTTACTTATTAGTGCTGTGTAGTAAGTATACATTTTAATTTTCTCTGCACTTAAGAATTCTTTTTTGACTAATTTAGATAGTAAAGTTAAAGTAGTCGTCCTCTTCCAACCAATTTTCTCTTGTAATTCATTAATAACCTCCTTTGATGATATTGGTTTGTTCCTTTCCCAAATTACCTTCATAACATTCAATTCAGATTGTGGAATTTTTGAAATACTCATAATAATAACCTCCTAAAATCCATCCAGTCTATAATTATAGACTATATTGAAATTATCTTACCATATTAATACAGACTTATCAATATTTATTGATATTCCATTAAGGCACATGAAAGAAAATAACAAGTCAAAGGTGCTAGTCTATTTTGCGTTAGACGTGGAAGTAGCTTGGTCTCATAGCTAATATTATACCCATCTGTTGATGCAGTATTATACAAAATAGACTAGATGACTTGCTTGTTATTTTTTGGATGTGACTACTTCTTTGACTTTGTTAGCTCCATTTTCTAATGTCAATATTTCAAAAAGTTTAAATATCACCTTTACTAATAATTTAGAAGAGTACGGTTAAATATTTATTGACAGAAAATATTTATAAGATTATAATTTACTTCGTAAGCGAAATATTCGTAAATGAAACATTCGTAAACGAAATAAATTCCAAGGCGGTGATTAAATGGAAACATTAAATGAGAGTATAGAGGTTGCAAGGCTTTTTCAAGAGGTAATGCAACTATTTAAACATAATATGAAAAAAGTGTTTAATGATGCAGGTATATCTGCACCACAAGGTATGGTTATTGGACTTTTGAGTAAGAATAAGAAGATGAAGATAACAGAACTTAGCAATCATCTTTGCTTATCAAATAGTACAGTATCAGGCATTATAGATAGGCTTGAGATGCAGCAAATGGTGGTTAGAGAAAGAAGTAAAGAGGACAAGCGAGTCGTTTATGTAAGTATATCTCCAAACTTTGAAGATATACATAAAACTTTTCATAAGCAACTTGAAAAAAATATTGAAAATATAATGAATCAAGGAAGTACAGAAGAACTTCATAAAATCTCTGTAGGCTTAGATGCACTTAAAAAGCTTTTAAATGACCAACAAAAATAAAATAATAAAAATAAATGGAGATGATACTAATGATTAAATTGTTTAGGTTTCTAAAGCAATACACATTACATATAGTAGTAATAGTTTTATTAATTTTTACTCAAGTACTCGCAAACCTATATTTACCAACCTTGATGGCTGATATAGTTGACAAAGGTATAGTCCAAAAGGATGCAGTTCAAACTATTTCATTTTTAGGCTTTAGCGGAGCTTATAAAGGAATAGATTATATTCTTAGAATAGGTGGACTCATGCTCTTAGTCTCAGCAGGTGGTGTTATATGCTCAGTTATAGCTACCTTCTTATCATCAAGAACTGCTGTGGGATTAGGTAGAATTATTCGTAATAAATTATTTGCTAAAGTTGAAGGATTTTCGCTGCATGAGTTTGATAAGGTAGGTACTGCTACTCTTATAACAAGGACTACAAATGACGTTACTCAAGTGCAGGCAGTAACTATAATGATTTTTTCTATTATGCTTTTTGCTCCTTTAACTGCCCTAGGTGGCATTGTTATGGCTTTAAGAGAAGATAAATCTTTAACTTGGATTTTTGCAGTTGTAATTCCATTACTTGGAATTATTATCGGAATAACTCTTAAATTTGCTATGCCATTATTCAAATTAATGCAAGTAAAAATAGATAAATTGAATCTTGTATTACGTGAAGGACTTACTGGTATTAGAGTAGTACGTGCTTTTAACCGTATAGATACTGAAAAAGTTAAATTTGATGGTGCCAATGCTGATCTTATGAACAATGCTGTAAAAGTAAATAAAATTATGGCATTTTTAATGCCTGTCATGATGTTAATTATGAATGTTACAACAGTTGCTATTATTTGGTTTGGTGGCAAAAGAATAGATACTGGTAGTATGGAAGTTGGTTCATTAATAGCCTTTATGCAATATGGAATGCAAATTTTATTCGGCTTCTTAATGCTTGCTATGGTATTTATAATGATACCAAGAGCTCAAGCTTCTGCAATAAGAATAAATGAAGTATTAGAAATGGAACCAGAAATCCTAGATCCAAAGGAAGCTATACTAGCTAATAAAGAAAGTGGCTATGTTGAGTTTAAGGATGTAAGTTTTAGCTATCCAGGTGCAGAGCAGCCAGCAATTAGCAATATAACTTTTAGTGCTAAGCCTGGGGAAATAACTGCTATTATTGGTGGTACAGGTTCTGGTAAATCTACCTTAATGAATTTAATACCACGTTTTTATGATGCAACTAGTGGTTCAGTGTTGATTGATGGTGTAGATGCAAGAGAAATGAGCCAAGAAGAGTTAAGATCAAAAATAGGTTTTGTTCCTCAAAATACTGTACTCTTTTCTGGAACTATTGCTGAAAACATTAAATATGGTAAGACTGATGCTACACTTGAAGAAATTCAGCATGCAGCAACAGTAGCCCAAGCTACAGATTTTGTAAATGGAATGAAAGACGGCTATGAACATTTTATTGCTCAAGGAGGAACGAATGTTTCTGGTGGACAAAAACAACGTCTATCTATAGCACGTGCTCTAGTTAGAAAACCTGAAATATATATTTTTGATGATAGTTTTTCAGCACTTGATTTTAAAACTGATGCAAAAATTCGTGTAGCACTTAAAAAGGAAACAGCAAAAGCTACAGTGCTTATTGTTGCTCAAAGAGTTGCAACAGTTATGGATGCAGATAGAATCATAGTTTTAGATGAAGGTGAAATTGCAGGCATGGGAACTCACAAAGAACTTTTAACTAGTTGTAAGGTATATCATGAGATTGTATCTTCGCAACTTTCAGGGGAGGAATTAGCATGAGTGAAAATAAGAATAAATCAGGCGTAGGTATGAAACGTTCAGGTGGTATGGGCGGAGGTCCAATGGGATCCTTTGCAGGTCCTATAGTAAAAGCAAAAGACTTCAAAGGGACTTTAAAAAGGCTTTTAGGTTATTTAAAACCACAAAGAGTTAAGTTTATAATAGTATTTATATTTGCAATAATGAGCACCATTTTTACCATTGTAGGACCTAAAATTTCTGGTAATGCAATAACTAGATTGGTTGAAGGTATGATAGCAAAATATACTGCTATATCACAAAATACTGCTTTGCTTAAGTCTGGTAAAGATGCAGTGATTCCAATACCTAGTATAGATTTTCCGTATATAGGAAATATCATTTTGTTATTACTTGGCTTATATTTAATAAGTGCACTTTTTGGTTTTCTTCAACAATATATTATGGCTGGAGTTGCACAGAAAACTGTTTATAATTTGCGTAAAGAGGTTGAAGATAAGCTTTCACGTCTACCACTTAAATTCTTTGACGCAAGAACTCATGGTGAGATATTAAGTCGTGTGACAAATGATGTTGATAATATTTCAACAACATTGCAACAAAGTCTTACACAACTTATTACGTCTATTGTTACCATCATTGGAGTTATAATTATGATGTTAACAATAAGCCCACTAATGACACTGGTTGTTATTTTAACTTTACCACTTTATGTTGCTATAACAGCTTTTGTTGCAAAACATTCTCAAAAATATTTTGCAGCTCAACAGAAAGAAATTGGAGAGCTTAATGGTCATGTTGAAGAAATGTATACTGGCCACAAAATTATTAAGGCTTTTGGACGTGAGCATGATTCTATTAAAAAGTTTGAAAACATTAATGATAGACTTTATAATGCAGGTTGGAAAGCTCAGTTCATATCTGGAATAATAATGCCTATGATGAGATTTGTTAGTAACATAGGGTATGTAGTAGTTTGTGTTGCTGGTGGATATTTAGCAACACAAGGCAGAATTAGTATTGGTGATATTCAAGCGTTTATTCAATATTCAAGTCAGTTTACTCAACCAATAGTTCAAACTGCAAATATTGCTAATATAATTCAATCTACAGTTGCATCTGCTGAACGTGTTTTTGAGCTTTTAGATGAAATTGAAGAATTACCAGATACTACTAATGCTAAGCTTATAGAATTCCCTAAGGGAGAAGTTAAATTTGAGAATGTTGACTTTAGCTATAAATCAGAGGAATCACTTATTAAGAACATGAACATTGATGTAAAACAAGGTCATACAATTGCAATTGTTGGACCAACAGGTGCTGGTAAAACTACTCTTGTTAACTTGCTTATGCGTTTTTATGAAATAGGTGCAGGTTCTATTACAATTGATGGCGTTGATATAAGAGATATAAAACGTGGAGAACTACATAATATGTTTGGTATGGTACTTCAAGATACTTGGCTCTTTAATGGTACTATAATGGAAAATATTGCTTATGGTAAAAAGGGTGCAACAGAAGAAGAAGTTATGAAAGCTGCAAGAGCAGCTCATGCACATCACTTTATTAAGACTCTTCCTGATGGGTATAATACAATACTAAATGAAGAAGCTTCAAATATATCACAAGGTCAAAAACAACTTCTTACTATAGCTAGAGCAATACTTGCAAATCCAACTATTATGATACTTGATGAAGCTACAAGTAGCGTTGACTCAAGAACAGAAGTTTATATACAAAGGGCTATGACAGAGCTTATGCAAAATAGAACAAGTTTTGTAATTGCACATAGACTTTCTACAATTAGAGATGCAGAATTAATACTTGTTATGAATAAAGGAAGTATTATTGAGATGGGTAATCATAATGAACTTCTTGATAAGAACGGCTTCTATGCAGATCTATATAATAGCCAGTTTACTGGGGCAAACTTAGATAATGAAGTAATATAAGTCACATTTTAAAAAATAACAAATAGAAAATATCATATATAATTACTCCAAAGGACTAGAAAATTTGCACTAATAGTTTCTATTGTTTTAAGTTGCACCCATTATCGATTGCTCCAAAGACAGAGCTTTGGACAATCAAAAATGGAACAACTTAAAACAATGAAACAATAAGCACAAATTTTCAATGCCTTCTTCGCAATTTTGTATGATATTTTCTTACTTTAGGCACATGAAAGAAAATAACAAGTCCAAGATGCGATATATATTTTGCGTCAGGCAAGGAAGCAGAATGGTTTAATAGCGAGCTATTAGGCCATTCTGCTGACGCAGCATGACACGAAATAGACTAGCATATTGACTTGTTATTTTTTTGAATGTGCCTTAGTTATTTATTGGGAGATTCCTTATATAGCTTATAATAAGATATGAATTCCACTGTGCATGAGCTTTATATTACAATATCTACATTCACTTAAAACATATCCTTTTATTTTCTTTACTTGAAATCTACAGTTATATTACCATTCTTACTAACAATATCTATATTATTCTGCTCATTATTGCTACTCTTCTTTTCAATACTCTTTTCAAACTTGTCTCCATCTATCTTTATATTTCCATAATCACATGAAGCACTATAATTATATAGCTCTTTAGATGTATTAGTTTTAAGCTTTATATTTCCGTAATGTGCTAATATGCTAGTGTCCCCTTTAAATTCTCCATCTAGATCAATTTCTGAATTATTTGATTCTATTTTTAATCCATTAGATATAAGCTTATTTGATTTTATTTTTCCATATTTATTATCAATGGTAGCACTATCTAATTTAACATTTGCCATTTCAAATCTACCATTATTCATATAGTTACTTAATACATTAAATTCACTATTTCTTATTTCTATATTTCCATATAAATTTTGGAATATTGTATTATTATTAGCTTTAATATTATCTATATTTACATCTCCATTTTTCATATCTAACTTAAGCTCATCTGTAACAATATTTCCAGCATCTATTTTTCCATAATTATTTTTTACTATCAGTTCATTAGTATTAATATTATTAATATTAATTTTATTATTATTTGAATCTATCTTAATCTTTTTTCCTTGTAAATCACTAATATTTAAATTTCCATAATTACAATTCAGAAAAATTTCATTAACATTAATACTATTCATAGTGAAATTTGTATTGCTTGATTTCACATTTATAGTATCTAAATCTACATCACCAGGAATATACACTTTAATATAACTAGGTATATGTGTGTTGCCTATACCAAAACTTATATTGTTAAATGCATCTTGTAACTTATTTTCTTGTATTACTAGCTTTCCATCTTTGATTGAATAATCAACATCATTTTGATTACTGCTATATTCCATTTCAATTCCATATTTATATGATTTTATTATATCTATTTTGTCTACAGTGGAGTTAATTTCTATACTTGTAAAAGCAGATGACTCCTCAGCTTTTACAATTCCTTCTTCCTTGTCTAAAATCTTATATCCTGCGTTATTCTTTATAATTCCAAACTTTCCACCCATTGAGAAGCCTGCTACAGCAAGGATTAATCCTACTCCAATTATACATACTGAACATATCAATAATTTCTTTGTTTTTCCCATTATAGCTCCTCCTTCTTATTTGATTTCTTAAGTCTATTTAATGATTTTCTAGCTAAGCCTGCAATTCCTTTAAATATCTTTGGTACTAATATTAAAATTAGTACTCCAACTAATAATCCTATCCCAATTAACGCTAATCCAATTCCAATAAACATAATAGCTGTTGAGAATCCTTGAGTCATAACTGCAAGCCCTGCAAAGCTAGTAACAATTCCTCCTCCTATCAATGCGATTGTAGTAACTATAAATGCAAAAGTAACAGCTCCTACAACTATAACCATAGCTACCACGACCATTATAAGTGCAAATGCTAATGGTAATGCTAATGGTGCAGCTAATATTGCTAAAATAATAAACCATATTGAAGACATACTTTTTTTAGGCTTACTAATAGTTATCTCATCATTCTTAAAAGCATAATCTGATAACAACTGCGATGCAATAACTGAAGGAGAATCTAATTCCTTTAGAACATCTTGCTCATTATCTATGCCTGCATCCTCAAAATATTCTAGATAATACCCTATTGCATTTTCTATCTCTTCCTGTGGTAATCTCTTTAATTTTTTCCTTAATTCTTGAATAAAAATTTTTTTATTCATCTCCTAACATCCCTCCTAAAAGAACTTTATCAACATTTCCTTTATATTCATCCCATTCATTAATATACTGGCTAAGCATCGTTTTTCCTTGGTTTGTTATCTTATAATATCTTCTATTTCTTCCTTGAAAAGCTTGATCATATGTTGTTAGACATTCATCCTTTTGTAATCTTCTAAGCACTGGATAAAGTGTTGATTCTGATATATTTATTATGGATCTTACCTGTTGAGTAAGAACATATCCGTAAGTATCTCCCCTTGAAAGCACTGCTAACACACAAGCATCAAGTAAAGTTGCTCCTAATTGAAAAGCCATTCCTTTACCTCCTCTATCTATACTATATCCTCCTCTATATTATACGCCGTATAATATACTATGTTTAATACTATACGTCGTATAATATTAAATGTCAATATATTTTAACTTATTTGGATAAAGTACCCATAATATACTCTAATACAAATTTCTTTTACGTTAAAAATTAGACTATGTTTTAAAATAGTGTTGATATTATTATATTTTTGTAAAGTGGACATTGAAATTTGACTTTTAGAATTCTTAATGAGTATTGTCACCTTTCCTGCTTGTCCGAAGCTTGCCTTTGGAGCAAGCTAAAAGGGGACTATACTCATTTAGATATTCTTAAGTTCAATTTCTTAGCCCACTTTACAATATATAACAATATCAACACGGTTTTAAAACAGCGCCAAATAGAAAAGAGCTAGACATTTAGTCTAGCTCCAAAAACATCAATTTTATATTTGGCTCCTCTAACTTAGGCATATAAGGCACAATCAAAAAAAATAATAGACCAAAAATGCGTAGTATATTTTGTCTATTATTTTTTTGAATGTGCCTTATTCAGCAAATGAATGTGAATCCATTTTCCTTTATTAGGAAACATCATATCTATAATCCTTAATTTCCTAGGTTACATGTATACAACTACGTTAATCTTACCTAAATTTCTTGGTATTATGTTTCCGTCAATCTTTTCTCCATTTATAATTATCTTAAGTTTACTATATTTAATTTCATTTGAATTACTTGTAACTTGTGAATCAATCAAATTATTTGAGTTTTTTACTTTACCTCTATCTCCACCTCTTATTACTTTTATCGTATAATCTTCCTTATCATTTTGAATTTTTATCTCAAATTCATTCCATGACTTTGGTATACATGGATTTACCATATAGCCTTTATCTTCAACCCTTTTTAGACCTAAAATATCCTCAATCCCAACTCTATACATCCAACCTGAAGCTCCAGTATACCAACTCCAGCCACCTCTTCCTCCGTGGGGCTCTTTTATGTACACATCTGCCGCCATTACATAAGGCTCTAACTTATAGGTCATACATTCAAGCTCCGTCTTTGTATGATTTATTGGATTTATCATATTATAGTATTTTGTAGCTTTATCTCCTAGTCCAAGCTTAGTCAAAGCTAAGATTACCCAAGAGGCTGCATGAGTGTATTGTCCTCCATTTTCTCTTACTCCTGGTACATACCCTTTTATATAACCTGGTTCAAGATATGAATTACTAAATGGTGGTGCTAATAAAAGTATCAATCCCTTATCATTCTTCACTAGATTTTTGTCAACAGCCTCCATTGCTTCAAATGCCCTTTGACTGTATTTTTCCACTGTGCCTACATAATCTTCATTGGAATTATAAGCCAATTCGTCTTTATTTAATTTATTTTTATCTGATTTATCTGTATTTAATTCACTACCAGATTTGATTTTGGTAGCTCCTGAAATTATGGCCCAACTCTGTGCTAAAGAATCAATTTGACATTCAGGATTTTCACGGCTTCCAAGCGGAGTGCCATCATCAAAATATGCCCTCCTATACCATCCACCATCCCAAGCACTTTTCTCTAAATTCTCTCTTATAAATTCTTTTCTCTCTTCATAATGAACTTTAGTTTCTTCATCGCCTTTAATCTGTGCAATTTTAATGAAGCTTTCTAAAATCGAGTACAAGAACCAGCCAAGCCATACACTTTCTCCTTTTCCTTTATTTCCAACAGTACTCATACCATCATTCCAATCCCCACTACCCATTAATGGAATGTTATGTACTCCAAACTTTAGAGCTTTTTCTATAGCCTTTAAGCAGTGTTCATATATTGTTCCTTCCTTTGAAGATTGGTTGACTATTGTATATCTCTCATCTTCACCATCTCTTAAAGGCTCATCTTCAAGATAAGGTGCAGTTTCTTGTAAAATTTCATAATCTCCAGTTGAATTAATATATTCAGCAGTAACATAAGGAAGCCATAACAAATCATCACTAAACCTAGTTCTTATACCAGAATTCACAACTGGGTGCCACCAATGTTGTACATCTCCTTCTACATACTGCCTTGAAGCACTACGCAATATTTGAGCCTTTGGTATTTCTGGATCAACAACTCCAAGTGCCATAGAATCCTGAAGTTGATCTCTAAATCCATATGCTCCACCACTTTGATAAAATGCACTTCTACTTAAATATCTACAACTTAAAGTTTGATATAAAAGCCATCCATTTAAAAGGTAATTAAAAGATTTATCTGGAGTCTTAACTTGTATATTCCCTAAAAAGTGTTTCCAATATTCTTTAGCTTTCTCTAATTCTCTATCTGCATTTCCTTTAACCTCATATTTTTTAATAACTTTTTCTATATTTTCTTTTTCTTCCTCACCAAATAAAATCAAAAGCTCTTTCTTTTCACCTTTTTTAAGGCTAATCTTTGTAGTAACAGCTAAACAAGGATCATAAATCCCTCCACATCTATTAGATAAATTCTCATTATTTAAAGCTTTTGGTGAAGAAACTTCTCCATTAATTCCTATAAACTCCTTACTATCCCCAGTAAAACTTAATTTTTCTCCTCCTAAAATAGTTAAATAAGAATTAAATTTTCCAAAGTACTCACTATAAGGATTACACCCTCTAATAAATCCACTATGATATACATACCTAGCACTACTATTGGATTCCTCACGTTCTACATTTGTATTTATATTACTATTTTTTTCAAATTCTCCATGAATATATGTTGAAACGTACCTAGCACTATCATACTCATAAACGCCCATTACAAGCTTTGCATAATAAAACAAAGAAATTTCTCTATCATTTTCACTTAAATTTTCTAAAGTTACTTTCTGAATTTTTACTTTCTCTTTTTTAGGTGCAAATACTTCTAGTTTTCCTTTTAAATCATAAGCAGTATGACTGAATTCAGAATATCCAAACCCATGTTTTATGAAATAATCTCCTGCATCTCTAACAGGTTTTGGCGTTATAGAAAAATAATTATGCGAATCATCATCTCTAATATAAAGTGCTTCCCCTAATGGATCTCTAATATAATCATTGCTCCAAGGTGTTATCTTATTTTCTCTAGAATTCCCACACCATGTATAAGATGAACCACTCTCAGATATATGAAATCCAAAATCATCATTAGAAATGACATTAATCCAAGGTGCTGGAGTATTTTTAAAGTTAGACAATTTTATCAAATAACTATTATCAAACTTACTAAAACCACCATATCCATTAAAGAAATCTAAATCTTGCATATTAAAGTTTTCATCAAATTTCTCTGTATTTAAATCATCTGAAATCTTAAATCTCTCTGCATTTAACTCACCTGAACTTATGTTATTATAATTTTCATTTGCTTTTTTTAATATAGAATCTCTTGAAGAATTAAATGTTTCATTATTCAAATCTTCCTTAATCATCGATTTCCCTATATCATCTTTTATTCCTGTGGCCTCTGCCCCGTTAATCAAATCCTGTTTTTCTAAAAAGTCTATATCATGATCATATTCTTTATATTCCGTTATATTATCATCTAGTTTTGGTATTACTTCATCTGCAATCTCCAATTTATAGTTGATATTTAAAGACTTAACTTTCTTCTCTAAATTCTTAGTTCCTATGTTTTTAGGTCTTTTTTCTAGTAACTCTTTCTTACCTTGTGACATATATTTTTCTTCGTGGTTATCATCTAGTACATTATTGTAATTACGTTTATAACTTTCTTCATCAACAGATTCCTTATATCTTGAAAATTCATTAATACTATTAACTTTAAACTTTTCAATTTTTGTAATTTGCTCTAAAATTGAACCCTTCTTTGAATCAACATATAACCTAGCAATTCCTATTATCAAATCTTTAACCTGTTCATCCATGGTAGATTTATTGTGAACGAATATTCCTCCTTGTTTATTTAAGGAAGTACATTCATTTGATGTATTTATTGCTTGCATTATATTCTTTTGAAGTGGTTCATCATAAGACATTTCTTCATTGTTGTATATAATTAAATCTAATTTTACTCCTTTAAGCTTAAGATAATAATGTAAATTTAACATATTAGCTACTAAATTAATATCATCTGTATTTTCAATAGTTAAAAAGACAATAGGTAAATCACCTGAAATTCCATAAGCCCATAAATCTCTTTGATACTTTGAAATGTTTTTTATGTATTCCTCTCTGTCTTTTCTTCCACTATGCAAAAAGAATATATATGTAGCTAAGCTTTGGAATATATTTGCTTGAGCACTTCTTATACCTAAATTTTTAAGTTCAAGCTGTGTTCTTATACTATATCCTTCAAAAACTTTCTCTAAATTAACAGCTTCTTTATTTTGTTTGCATATATTAATGGCCACTTCTCTAGACTCTGTTGTTCCTGTTATGAAATAAATCTCTTTTTTTGAATTTCCCTCTAATCTTATCCTAGCCCTAATACTCATTATTGGATCTAAAACTGTTCCAACAGTATTATTTAATGATTTATCATTATCCATAGCTAAAGGAGATTTAAGTTCTCTATTTCTTCCTATAAAATTAATTCTAGAAGTTTCATAGCTTATGCTTCCTTCTAATTTTCCATTAACTACAACTTTATGAAATATATAAGGCACTTTTGCATCTTTAACTCTGCCTCTTCTACTTCCTATAAGTACATTTTCATTATTATCATATTCTGTTTGAACAAATAGATTAGAGAAAGTTGGATGTACTGTATCTGCACTAAAAGTAGCTAATGTTATTTCCATGTAGCTTGTTATTTCAAGACTTCTTTCCTTATCACTTAAATTATTTAAAGTAATTTTTCTAACTTCAAAATTCTCATCTGAAGAAACAACAACTTCCATTTGAGTTTCAATATTACCATCTTTTCTATTAAACTTAGCCTTATCTAAATTAAATTCAGCAACATATTTTTCTCCATAATTCTTACATGGTTCAAAGGTTGAACTCCAATAGTCATTAGAATTTAAGTTCTTTATATAAAAGAACATCCCACTATCATCACTTGTGGAATTGCCTTTCCATCTATAAAGCATCATATCGTTCTTCTTAGAATAACCACTTCCACTTACAGTTATCATTGATGAATATTCACCATTAGATAACAATAAAACTTCAGGATTATCTTGATTTGCTCCTTCAAATTTCCTTGGAATCAAGTTTTCTCCCTCAAAATACATACTCTTTGTAGAAAAATCTTCATTTCTATCAAAGGTTACATTATAAGGAATCTTTTCTTTTAATAGAAGCTCAGTTGCCTTAACCTCTGGCAAACTATGAAACCTATTAACTAGAATATCATCAAGAAGTACATTATCAAGAGCCATCAAAGACATTCCCAAATGATGCACCATGTATGTCATAATTTTATTAGGTTTTACTCCATCACTATATACACTATCAACTATTTGTGCATTGTTTGAATCTTTTATATTCTTGTCATCTGTCATATTCTCTACTATATGATTGTCATTTAAATAATTATCCTCATTATTATCATCAATTGTATTTTTTATCACATATTTATCTTCTCTTGCCTTAGTGTAATCTATAGCTTCAATAAATCCGTATGTTCCTAGACAACCTATCGCCTCTAATTTTCTAAGATTTTTAATCCCACTCTTCTTAGAAAATGGCAATGTCATCAAAGTTGAATAAGGAGATATTACAATTTCATCTTCAAGACCTCTCTTTAATCCAATCCCTGGAATTCCAAAAGCCTTATATTGATAATTCTCATTCACATCAAATTCATAAAATGCAGATTCTGATATTCCCCAAGGTGTTTTCTTTTGCTTAGAAAAACTTTTTTGAGCCTTTATCACAGATTTATATGTTTGGCTGAGCAAGGTTTTAGGATAATTTTTCATTATTAAAGAAGGCATAAAATATTCAAACATAGTCCCACTCCAAGATACAAGAGAATGAGTATGAAAAGCATTTGTCATAGATCTACCTAATTTAAACCAATGAGATGTAGGCACATCGTTCTTAGCTACAGCAATAAATGATGCTATTCTTGATTCTGATGCCAATAAATCATAATAAGAGTTTCCAAGTGAATCTTCCTCTACGTTATAACCAATAAAGAATAATTGCCTATTTTTATCATAAAGGAATCTAAAATCCATCTCTTCTGAAATCATATTAATATCTTTGATTATATTATCTATTTTTCTAGCATATATTTTGAAATTATCAATCTTTTTCTCCATTGTATTGCTAAAGTTATCACCAAATTCACTCTTATATTCTTCACACTTATGAATTAATTCACTAATACTAGGAACTCCTTCAAAAAATTCTTTACTATATAACTTTTCCAATCCATTAAATATGTAATTATAATATTTAAGTTTTTTATTAACCTCTTCAAAAAGCTTATGGCTCCAATAGTTACTTTCTTTATTCTCTTTTTCTTGCACGCAAGCTTTATTTTTATTATCAATACTACTTTGCTCACATTGTGTAAATCCTTGAATTTTAACTGAGATTTTATTTAAAGCATCTTTGTATTCACCAATATTAAGCTTTGAATCAAATATAACTTCAATTGAAGGTTCTTCTTTTTCAATTATATTATAGATATCTCTTAGTGACATAACCTCATTTACTCTTATAACTTCTTTATCCTTTAATTCCTTAATAGCTTGTTTTAATACCCATAAATCTCCCAAAAGATTTCCGCTATCAACAGTTGATACATATCTTGGCCATAGGGGCGCTTTAGTTTTTGTATCATACCAATTTAGATAATGTCCATGAACCATTTGTAAATCTTTTATGCTATTTAATATCATCTCTGTTTTATCAATAAACTCCATCATTGTTATATATCCTAAGTCATAAGCCACTACATTTGAAACAAGCCCCATACCTATATTAGTTGGAGAAGTTCTATGCGCAATTCCTTTAAAAGGTTTTTCTTGATAATTATCTGGTGCTAAATAATTATTTTCTTCATTAACAAAATCTTCATAGTAAGCATATATTCTTCTTGATATTTTTCTTAAATAAACATTTTCTTCATCATCTAAAGTCATTTTATTTTTAGGAATATTTCTACTAATATAATACGCTACATATGGACTAACTATCCAAAGTGCAGCAACCACTATGCTATAAACAATAACCCCAATAGAATTATAAATAGATAAATAGACTACTACTAACCCCATTATTGGAGCAATCCACATTCTTTTTAAATATGCTTTAAAACTATTACTATACTTTTTTTCCACAGAATCAGAAGATTGCCACTCTAAAAGATTTCTTTTAGATATGCACAGTCTAAATAACGTTATTATTATGGCATTCATCATTAAAAATGCTTGATAAGGAATAAATGTTAAAATTAAAAGTATCTGCTCAAAGCTTTTAAATGTGCCCATAAGTTTATTTTTAGGCGTAACAACAAAATCCGTAACTGTAAATACTAGAGAATTCATAAGTGCTAAAAAGCAAAGTAATGCAATCTGACTTCTTCCATTTAAAATAGTTAAAGAAAGAATCAATGCTATTACTAAATTAGGTGCTAAAAGACTTCTTCTTAAATTATCAAATATCTTCCATTTGTTAAGAGAACTTATCTTTTCAGAAAATAACCAACCTATAAGTTGCCAATCTCCTCTAACCCATCTATGCAATCTTCTACAGCTGCTCTCATAAAAAGCTGGATATCCATCTATAAATTCTACCTGACTAACTAAAGCACATCTTGTAAGAGCTCCTTCTATAAGATCATGACTCAAAATCCTATCATCTTTTATTGACATATGCAGTATGTTATAAAATTCATCTATATCAATTATTCCCTTACCTGTAAAAGATCCTTGACCAAACAAATCTTGATATGTATCAGAATAAGCTATTGAATAGCCATCAACCCCTCCTTCTCCAGCAAAAACATTTGAGAAATATGTTTGATTTTTAGATTCTAAGCTTATGCTAACCTTAGGTTGCATAACACCATATCCTCTTAAAACTTTGTTATCATTAACATAAGGTACATTAAGTACATGGTTCATAGCACCTATAAGCTTAAAGGTGCTTTCTCTCGGCATAAATGTATCTTCATCTAAAGTAATTAAATACTTAACGTCCTTAAGTATCTTTATTTGAGAACTTAAAACATTATAAGTATGATCTGTTTTTCCTCTGATAAGAGACATAAATTCCATAAGCTTTCCACGTTTTCTTTCTTTACCCATGAAAACATTTTGCTTTTTATTATAAATTCTTTTTCTACTAAAAAAGAAAAATCTTGCTTCATTGTTGGTACTTTTGTAATTATCTTTAAAATATTTATTATTTAATTTTCTTGCACATTCAATTCCACACTTAATTATTTCCTTATCATTCTCTTCAACCTCAGAATTTGAATCCTGAAAGTCACTAAGCAATGCAAAATAAATATTTTTGTCTTTATTTCCACAATAAGCAACTTCCAATCTTTCCATAAGAGATTTAACCTTTTCTTTGCAATTTACAATTGCAGGAATAACTACTATTGTCTTGCAATCATCTGGAATTCCCTCACTAAAATTCATTTTTGGTACTAATCTAATCTGTACGGTTTTACTTACAATCCAGTTAGTCAGTCCAATTATAATTTCATTTATAGGAATTATAATGACTAAAAACGAAATTATGTACTCAGCCTTAGTATATTTCATTCCGCCCAAACTACTTATAAATAAAAAAAGTGCACTTATAAGAAGTGTTCCCAAAATATTTATTGCTAAATATGTACCTTCAGAAATTACATGATTTACATTATTGTGATATCCTTCTAATTCACTTATGCCATTATCAATTAAGTAATATCCAACATGACACTTATAAGGTTCTTTGTTATCATTTTTGTTCTTTATTGCAAGTTCTAATACATTATGTGCTACATTAATTTCATTTCTATTAATTATTCTGGCTATATTTTCAAGCTTATGTCTGTAATAATCCTTAGATTCAAAATCCATGTTTCCATAAACATTTTCGGGATCTTCTCTTAAAATCCTATCCACTAGACATGTATTTTCAAAGAATTCCCTCCAACTTATACCCTCGATTTTTCTAATTGAAGTTATATATTCTCCAATATGTCTTCCTAAGAATTCCTCTCTTAAGTTACTCTTAATAATATAATTATCAAGGTCTTTATCCATTCCCCATTTGATCTTTGCAAAATCATAAATACTCTTATTTTCTATAGAATTATCCCTTAAGACTCTAAAAAACTCTCTTAAAAATAAAGCACTAAATTTTTGATATTTATCATTCATATTCTTAAGTTCTTCATTAAGTTTATTGTTACTTATAGCATCTACAATCCTCTCAGCAACAATTTTCCCCTGTAAGATTTCCTTTTGAATATCAACAAGTTCATTAGTATATTGTGATAAATTTATTATTATTGCTATCTTAAGCATAAGCGGAAAAGCCCAGAGTTCACCCATGGTAAAAGCCATATCTTTATTGACAATATTAGTAGCCTCTTGGGTTCCATCCTCATTCCTCCTACTATTATCTATTTTAACAAACAATTTTTCACTTACATTATTAAAGTCTAAATCCACACCTAAATTTTCTTCTTGAATTTCATTAATATATTTAGTAAAACTCTCACCATCAATATCTCCACCTGCATTTACATAATTCTTTGCAACCACAAAAATACGAGGAAGTTCATTTTCAAATTCATTATAATTTTCATGATTTTTCTTTTCAAAATCCATTTTTTCATCAAAGTCTTTACTTTTAAATGAATCATTAATTTTGTACATTTTCTTATGATCTATATTATCAATAAATTCTGCTATAGAAGGTAATGACTTAAAATAATCAATAGGCATTTCCTTCTTAATTGCCTTATATTCTTTTTCAATTAAATATATATTATCAAGAAGCCACTCAGCTGCTCCGAGGACTTTATTTCTGCCTTTGGATAACTTTCTAAAGTACTTAAAATTTTCATGAATACAAGAAAATCCTTGGTTAAGCTCTCCTAAAACATTTTTTCTTAATCCATAAGAATTATTTTTCTTCAAGTAAAAAACTCCCTTCTTAATCAAATATGCCTTAATAGCAATTACTCAATAAAGTCATTTTTACCAAAACTACAAAAAAAATTCTTAAATTTTAAAAATAAACAAAAAATGAAACTAGTCCTCCAAATTTGCATACAAAATAAAGGGGCTGTCTCAGAATTACCAAGTGAAGTAATAACAAAGAAATAGAAATAACATTTATTAAAGAAGACTAGAAAAATAAGCTAAAAGTTTCTAACATTTAAAGTTGTACCCATAAAAGATTGCTCCTAATATGCATTAGGACAATCATTTATGGAACAACTTCAAATAAAGAAACTCTAATCTTATTTTTCAATGCTTCTTCCACAAATGTTATTTCTATTTCTTTTTTTGAATATACATCATATTATTAAATGATTTGTATTATGAAACAGACCCCTCTAAATACAATATTTTAATTCATAATAAGATATTAAAGGCACTTATTTTTTAGGTGCTCTATATCCCGCCTTTTCAGCTTCTTGTATAGTGTTAAAATATTCATTATTACTTTTCTTTTTTAACTCTTTTTGATAATATGTACTCCCTGGAACATGATATATTTTACTGTCTGTATCCCCTATTATTGATCCATCTTTATCATTAGTATTATCTTCAACTTGTGCTTGATTGTCTTTCATAGAAGATTCTTTATTAATACTAAATGGTTTGCTATTAATTGTAGTATTCGTTGTTACAATTGGCATTCGGGATTGTAAATTAAATGCAACAACCGTTAATATTCCATATACAATCATACCAAATAAATATATAGCAACTGCTTCTGATTTTTTTTCTAGTATTCTACTTCCAGTTATAGCACAAACAATGAAAGCGCCCATAAATATTAGAAATAGTAAATAAAATGAAATTAGCATTATTATTCCCATTTTAGCCCTCCTTAATGCTAATTATAACATGGCTAAGTAGATAATTACATTTTATATAAATTCTTCATTTTATGTTGAAATAATTACTAAAAATACACTTAGTTAATTTTGACCTAATGAGTTTCCTGTTTACTTTTGCAAGGTATATTCTTCACCATTTTAAATAAAAAGCTATGTTTTAAAGTAGGAGTTGCCTCGGAATAATAAAGAAATAGAAATAACATTTATTAAAGAAGACTAGAAAAATTTCGCTAAGACTTTCTAATATTTAAAGTTGTACCCATAAAAGATTGCTCCTAATATGCATTAGGACAATCATTTATGGAACAACTTCAAATAAAGAAACTCTAAGCTTATTTTTCAATGCTTCTTACACAAATGTTATTTCTATTTCTTTTTTTGAATATACATCATATCATTAAATGATTTGTATTATGAGACAGACCCCTTTAAATACAATATTATTCTATTATCTTAACTAATGTAATCTTTCAAATATCTAATTTCACACCCATATAAGTCTATGTGTAATTATACGTCGCATCTTTGACTTGTTATTTTCTTTCATGTGCCTAAATTCAAATAATAATACTTGTTGTATTGCTTCAGACAACTTTGTAAACGATTAATAACCGTCAATATGACTAGTTACATTTATAGTAGCTTCTGATACATCTGTAGATATATTTCTTATTTTAGTGCTTTTAATGTCTGTTGATTATTAAAACATTATATGAATAATGGGAATATTTACATACTATTAAATTATTTTATCTCAAATAGATATCCAATGCTAATATTTTATATTAACATAATTTTTTATTTTAATAATTTATCATAAGTTCCAATTACTTTTGAATATTTACAAAGAATTCTGACCCCTTTAGCCCTTTTCCATCTATATTTTTAACTAATTTCATTTCTTTTAATACCATAAATAAAAATGTGCAATTGCAACTATGACCATTAGATTTAGAGTCAAATACTTGTGATTTGTATTTTTTTAAGTCGCTTGTTGAACATCATTTTTCCTTAAAAAGTAAATAAACGTTGTAGATTTCTTCAATCTTAATTGAAATATCCGAATTACCTCTTACATAAGTAATGGCATTCTCAGTTACTTATTTAATTGTAGAATCACCTTTACCAGGATTTTTGAGTTTTAGTCCTATTCCAATAGATTTATTTGAAATATTGTAAAATTCTAGGTATGTCATATTAATTATACCTACACTATTAAATTTAAGTTCTATTTATTAACATTAAATGTCTTAACAATAAATAGACATAACCTATCTAGTTTTATGAATAATTAAAAATTACAATATAAAAAAAGGCTGACTCCTTTATTAGTACAACTAACTTACTAAAATTAATATCAATTTATAAATTTACTCTCTATATTAACTGCATTTTTAAATAATTTTTAATTCAACTTTTGAGCGTAATGTTATTACTTATTAATTTTTCTTGTTCCTTATATTCGATAATTGCCTTAAGTACATCTGATTTGTTGGTCGCATTAAGAACTCTAAATCCACTTGTTCTCCAAAAACTTTTTACTCTATTAAAATTAAAATGACATAATAAAAATACTTTTATTTTTATATATATGATTAACCTCCTACTCTTTTTCTCACCAAATTGAATTCTTATAAATATCTGCTCATATCCTGCCCACAAAGCAAAAAGAAAAATAAATAATATGAAAGTAGTAGACAAAATTATTGGTAATAAAATACTTTTAAATGTATCAATTGTCTCTAAATTTTTAATATCTTTAAATGCTAATACTATAGAATTAATAATAATATATAATCCTAATAGTGTGTTAATACATTTAAAAAGTTTCTTAACAGGTTTACTTTTTTCATTTTGAAATTCTGGCAATACGTTCAAAATACATATACACACTATAATTATTGTACTTACAGGTATTAAAATCAGCTCGCCAATTAAACTAAAAGTATAGAAATTCACAATAAATTGAAATATTAAAATAAATTTAAAATTATCTAAAAAGACTTTTTTAAAGTAAGTAATATTCTCTGCTTTATCAATGGCTTGAAATGCTGTAATAACTCCTGTAAATAGAAACCATATTATCGTGTCTTTAAGTAAAGATACTTTCCAAAAATCAATGCGGTACAATATATAGACTATGAATGATGTATAAATCATCATGCAAATATACAACATAGTTAATTTCTTATCAAATATAACTTTTATAAGACTCCATACACTTGATCGTGTATTTTTATTAACAATTAAATATATTATAAATATCATTAGCCATATACTTAAAGCCAGCTCTCTATTATTTAATATTTTAGTAATGTTCAATTTTTGAAAAGCAAGCCGAATACTCCCCTCTGAAACCAGTATATATAAATAGCTATATATATCTTTAAATTTTATTTTCAAAACCCCAAGTATAGAAGTCATTTGACTATGCCATAAAAATATTATAATAAATAATATAAAATTTAAAACTAAAAGTAATCTCTTTCTATTCCTTATTTTATTTATTTCATTATCTTCATACAGTGACAATAACATCAACCTCCCCTAACCCGAATGTTAGTCATTACGTAAGCTTATATGCTTTTGATAATTACCCAAATAAAAACAAACTATGGGCATGTCCTAGAACTCTAGAATATTGGCAATTTAGTATATCCTACTATAATATCTATCCAAACTGGTAAATTCCTATTATTAGCCTAATGGGTATATGGATAATGGGAAGTTTAAATTTAAATTAAATTTGCATAGCGTTCTTGCACTCAAGATGTTCTGAATCTTAACCAATCTTTGGCTTAATTAAGAAATGTGCTTTGTCGCATCCTCAAGCCAAAGCGAACTTGAATGTTTTGTTATGTGCAGTTTTTTCTAAGCTCTCTCTCTTCCAATCATTTTAAGACTTCTTAACTCTATAATTACTTGGGCCCATATTACAGATAATATATACGGCAATGTAATCATTTTAATAATCAATTCGATTAATGAATTTGCTAAGAATCCATCTTTAGTGGCCAATTCAATTAAATCTGTGCTAAAGACAAGTTTTGACAAGTCTGTATTCAGTGTTGTTAGAAAGGCAATTGTAATTATTGTTGTAACGATAGCATTTAGAATGAAAATAGCTGCCTTAATTTTATCTAAATCAAACTTATATGCAGCAAGCATCCATAATAAGATAACCATAACTATAAACAAAAAAAGAAAATATTTATCTTGTTGTATTGGTATCCATACAAGACTTATATACGCAGTTGCAACTAATGAAATAATGAATGGAGCGAAAAGTAACCAAATTATCATTTTCCAGACATTGTTAGCTACTTTGATTGAATCTCTAAACCATAGAATATATATAATCGTAGTTACAATAATATAAATTGGATTTCTCAATTCGTTTGGGATTGGAATTACTATGCTAAGAATCATTATTAAAAAGGTCAATAAGTACATTTTCTTTGAATCATTAATAAAACTTATAACTTTCTTCATTTAAACACCTACCTTTATTTCACAAAATTGTTCGCAACTATGGAATTTTTATAATTTGATAAATGCTGTTATTATAATAAACATTTAACCTTCACATTATTAGCCTAATGGGAATTTAATAACTAGAAAATGAAGTCTATACAATAAACATTTATGAATTTTGAAGTCTTCCCTTCCCTTAAGGATCTTAGGAGATTATTGAAAGACATATCTTTGCTAAATTAACCTTTGTCTACATAATTTTGTAAAAACCTATCTAATCTCTCACTATTTATTTATTTGGTTACTGAAAGTTATTAATTTCTTGATAGAAATAGGTCTAGATTTCTCTAACTGTTCAATTTCATCAAAAGCACTAAATAAAAATAACTCTATAGGGTTGCATGAGTTATAAATTAAAGTGATTACACACGCTACATCATTTTTTTGAATCATCTGATATGGAAAAATGCTTTCATAACATTTTACAATGCCAATAATATATGGCACAATGTCTAATGATTTATTGATTGAGTCACTTAATAATATCTTGAATTTGAAAAAAAGTTTTTTCCCTCCGGAACTAGGAGATATGCTTTTATTATCTATATCTAGATTCTCACAAAAATAATCATCTGAAAGTTCTATTTGAATCCCATCACTTAACAAATAAGCATTTAAGTCTGTAGTTATTGTGTTGATATGTATATTAGCTTCATTCCTAAGTTCTGGATACTTTGCTATAAATATATCAAATATGTAACCAGAAACAGTTCTACAAAATATTCTGATATTATGAATATTAAAAAAGGCGTAATATAATTCTGAACTACTAAGTTTCTGCCCCTCCATTCCTTTTTCAGTTATTATACATGAATCCTCTTCTATTTTGTAGTTTCCATGTTTAAAAGCATTTCGAATTATCCTTATATCATCTAAACAATTAATAACTTTTGTTTGTGAGAATATTACATCTTGATATTGTTTTGGAAATAATTCCGAATATACATTATTTAATAGAAAGTACAACTCATTCTTTTTCCTATTATCAGAAATACGTTTTTTTGCCATATACGCGCTAATAAGTAAAAATGAATCTAGCCGAAACATTGGCTCTATTAAATTTTGTATCATTTGAATGGTAGGTTCTATTTTATTTAATGGATTAGCAAATTTTTTGTCTGCTAAAAGTTGTTGCTCCTCAATTTTGGGAGCAATATTTATCCAATACAATTTTAATCCTTCATCACGATAGTTCATTGCATTTTTTACTAGTTCATATAATTCTGTTGGCTTATTTTTGTATTCTTCAATTATATAATCGATAGTTTGTTTTAGAATATTACTTGTTTCTTTAATTATATTATTTAAGTCCTTGCTCTTTTTATATAATAAAAATTGTTGTTTCACCAATGATGAAAAACCTGGAAGCTCAGCAGATACATCCGAGAACTGTAAATTTAATCTTTGTGCAACATATTTGCCCAATTGTTCATTTTCATTATTACATATTGTATTAAAATATTCTTCTATTTCTTTACTTTTTTCTAATGAATTAGTAGTCATATTATTTCTCCTTTAAAAAACTAAGTAGATTATGTAGTTTATATTCATCAATTTGAGCTAATCGCTAATATTATTTTATTAATTTCTTTATCGGTTAGATTTTTCCGTTTAAGGATTGATAAGTACTTATTTGAGTAAGAATATCTAATAAAATCAACAATTCCCTTAGCACTTCTTTAATTCTGACACACCTCTTTTTTCTGATATGTGTAATACAACTTTGCTGTTCACAATACAAGCTATTATTAAATCGTTACTATTTAGCCACAATATGTTGATTTTTGTTAATTAGTATATACAATATATTGTGGTTTGATAGGACTGAATATCTGAAAATTTCAGATGAAAGTCTATAAATTTTAATATAAAATCAATATATTGTATTTAAAAATGAATTAGCATCAATATATTGTGTTGTCAATGCCTGAGTAGTAACATTAAATTAATAGTTTCTATTGTGTTAATAAATCTTTCTTATAAATAATCTTGTATTACGCCTTAATTTTTCATTTTATATTATATAAACAATATACTGAGACTAAGCAATTGCTATTATGCATTTAATTTAGTTATTCCTAATTTAGAAACTATCATTTTACTAACTTTTAGTAGAATCATCTAGAAATACGAATTCACAATAAACTGCCCATTATAGACATACTTAGTTTATGGATAATATGAACCTTAGACTTAAAATAAAAATTAATTCAGATAATTTTCATTGCCTCTACCTTACTGATTCTTACTTCAGCATACACTTTGTTCATGATTATATAGTGTTTTCTATCTGGCTTTTTAAATAATCAAATTATATTATTATTCACCGGTATACCATAGTTGACGTTACTTGTAAATCGGCTAAAGAATTGCTTATAAAAATTTTAGTTCTAGTTTCCATACACTGTTCCTTCAATATTTTCCAAATAAATGTAAAATAGCAATCATGGAATCAAATATATCCATCCATCTGCTTTCTGTTTTTTACCTTGAATCTGCAATTCACTAATCATACTGTGATTAGGATATTAACTTTCTAAACAATTCAAACAATCCTGTATCGATATTTTATATCAAACACCTACTTCATGTCCAAATTGGATATTTTAGTTAACATTCGCAAACATTTTCCTCACCAAACCACTCTTTAGCCTTACTTATTATCAATTGTGAAGGGTTATGATAAAAAACAACCAGATTTTCTTTAGCTCTTGTACAACAAACATAGAAAATCTTTTGAGTCCTCAATAGGATTTTAGGATATGATTTTTGTTTATTTTTATCCAATGTGGAGCTTATAAAATCATTTAATAGATATTCAAAATTATAATTACTCCATCCTCCACCATCTAAAATAACAAGAACATTATCAAATTCAGCACCTTTGATTTTATGTTGAGTTGAAAAAGGAGTATACCCCTCTAAATAATAATATAACTTTTGGAATTCTTTGAATTTAACCCTTTTTACTCGATTATAGATATACTCATTTTTTTCTATAAACTTATTAAATTTATCATCTTTTTTACAAATTCCTTTTTTATCTGCAAACTTTATAACTTCTTCAATAGTACAATCAGACATAGAATTTATCTCTTGAATAATTGCTTTTATTTCTTTCTTTTTTGTTATTGAATCTATTTTAAATTCAGTTTTTCTAATAAACTCACTATATGCTTTATCTTCATATAATTTAACAAGTAATTGTATTTTAAAAAGATGTTTTATTAAATCATCTCTTTTAGAACCGTTTTTATTTTCAGCACCCTTATCATCCTTTTTATCATCTATTAGTGAATCCTTATCTAAGTATATTTTTCTTACTTTAGAAAATGGTATATCTTTAAGTTGTTCATATAATTGCTTGTTGTCTAAGTCTTCAACAATCAAGTCAATCTTTAATTTCCCTTGTCTATTTTTAGCCGGAACCAACGATACCACTTGACTAAATGTTGCATTTTCGTCAATAACTATTTTTTCTTTTTTTATTTTTTTTAATATTTCATTTTTTAATTGTATAATTGGATCTTTATCGTATATATTCATTAGTTCACTAAATCCTACTTTAGGGGCTATTAAATTATGTGTTAAGTTTAACTCTTTTGTCTGCTTAGGATTATCAAATTTCCAACCTCTAAAATATTTAGTCTTTTTCAATTTATCTAAATCATTATTTGACGAATATAAAAACTTGATATTTCCTTGTTTAACGAGTCCATTATTCATATTAGGAGCATTATTATCTTTTGATGGTACTTGTAGCAGTCCATCTACTCTTACATTATTAGCTAACTCAATAACTAACTGAGGATTTCTTCTATTTTGTTTCTTTTGAACTTCTTGAACAACTCTTAATCTAACATAATCGTTTAAGTCACCAATTCCATCTTCATAAATAGATTGCATTGTATCTCCAAAGAAACCAACGATACACTTTCTCATACTTTGCTGTATATGCTCTAAGAATATTTGTACAACGAATGGACTTGTATCTTGGTATTCATCAATAAATATAAACTTATATTTATCTTTTAATATATCACATAACACTTTATACTTCTTGTACATATAGTTTGCTAAGATGAGAACTTCATCATGTGAAATCTCCCCTCTATTTATATTCAAATGTTCTTTGTAACTTATTCCATATTCAAATTTATTTATATACTCTTCGCCACTCTCTTCATTTGGATTTTTAATTTTATACTCTTTATCATTTATAAGAATCAAAAGCGATTTTTTAAGTTCTTTTTGAAATTGTTTTATATTATCCCATAAGAAATCATGAATTGTAGAAACTCTTAAATTCTTATGATTAACTCTTTCTTCAATTTCTTTAACAGCAGCATTTGTATAAGTCATGCAAGCTATTTTAGCCATAGGATTCTGTGTAATAGCTTCTTTTATGACTTGTACTAAAGAGTAAGTTTTACCACTCCCAGCACCACCGCTTAGCAGAAAATTATCTCCATTTTTAATATGCTCAAAAACTTTTTCTACTTCTGATTCTAATCTTGTTTCAGCCATAGCAAACCCTCCTTTATATAATTTGGTATATCCCAGTTACTAAATTTATTTCCTTCTTTATCAGATTTGCTATTAAGTAAAATTTCCATAGCGAATGACGGTTTTTTGTCTATACATTTTTCAGCTAGATCATAAGCATCTTTAGTTGTATCATCAAAATAATCAATATGCTTTAGACTTTTAAAATTTTCTTTATTCTCAAGTATAAATTTTCTATTTATGTGAAAAAAGGCATCCTCAAAACTTCTAGCATGGTAAGTCAATCCTTCTCCATTTTCATCTGAAACTTGGTAAGTAACTGCAACCTCTCCCATTGCACTCTGCTCCCAATTATTTGTTTTAGAATTTCTCAACATTTTTTTCTCATCAAACGGTAAATCAGCGAAAGATTGTAACTCATTATCAATATTTTGAGATTTTAATTTTTCTATATACATTGAGTAAAAAAACTTTATTGAGGCATTTGTTGTTATCTTTCCATCCTCTCCATATACTCTGCACGGTGCTGGAACAAGTGATACTTCACCGTTCTTATTTTGCTTAGGAGTTCCATCTTTCTTTGTTGCCTCTACTAATTTTGCTGAATCTATATCAGTTATAATCAATGACTTTATCTGGATAAAATCAATAAATCGTTCAAATATGTGAGAATATGCACCTACTTCAACAATTGAAATATTTTGAGAAAGCATAGGAACTCCTTTATCTTTCTCCATTTGATCTATTTTTTTCATCATAGCAGGCAATAATATTCGTTCTGTATCACCTTCAATTAATATTGCTTTATCTGCAAAAAATAATTCAGAACGATTTAAAGTTAAATATTGTTTTAAAAATTTAAAATGCTGTATTCCTTTTTTTTCTGACTTAGAATATTCTATTTCTAGCGATTTTAAATTTTTTGCTAAAACATTTCCTTTTTTTGTTTTATAAAAGTATTTTATATCATTAAAATCACCTTCAGATGTTATATGAGAAGAATGAGTTGTAATAATTGTTTGCATATCAAATAATTTTTCACCTTTACTACCACTATATCCCTCTTTCAAAATATCTTTAATATTTTTTATGAAAACATACTGCATCTGTGGATGGGTATGTGCTTCAGGCTCTTCAATAAAAAACAAATTAATATCTGCTGGTTTTTGATTATCTTTTCCATCCTTTCTAAATTCACTTAAATCAACTTCTATTTCAAAAATCATGCTAATCAAATTTAAATATCCTAATCCATTATAATTCTCTGGCAACAAATTTAAATTATTATGGTTATACATTACAGTTGTATTTCCTTTTAATAATTCTTTGCGCTTTAATGAAGATACTATCTTAATAGTAGATTCCCCAGGTTTTATTCCTCCAAACTTTTTAACTTTATTGACAACATCATTGAAGAGACTATCATATATTTTATCTAGTTGTCTATCCGTATTAATAATTTCATCTTTAAATGTATCTAATGCTGTCTTTTGCTCATCATTTTCCTCGATTTTTTCATAGTATTTAGAAGAAAGAATAGACAGTGTATTATCAGTTTCTACATTTGAAACTGATCTGCGAGCACTTATATATTTGAAATTTATAATTTTATCTAGGCTTATTTTATTTTTATCCAAATCTATATACTCATCATTTTTTTCTTTTTTATTAATTAAATCATATACAATTGATTTCTTTGAGATTTTAAAGAATTTCTTATATTCTTTTCTAATAAAATCTGCAAAATACCTTTTTGCTAATGCATCTTTATTATCAAATTTTTTGTCCAAATCCAAACGTTTATCTTTATATTTAATAAATTCATTTTTTAATTTATTAAAATCATCTTGAGATAAAGTATATTCGAAACCTAGAACTATATTTTTATTATCTGGGTCTAAATCCATCATAACGGTACTTATATTAGCCAAATCATCATCTTCACCATATTGTATAAATAATTTCATAGAAATTCCTGTAGGAAAAAGCACATCATTTTCTGTCGGAATATAATTATTTTCTATTTTTTCTGCAAGCTCTTTTTGAAAATCAACATTAAAATCATCATACGCAAAATTATTTGTATTTGATTTACCTCCAATGAATTTATCTAAAATAGATAGCAATGAAGTTTTTCCACAATTGTTTTTACCAATTATTAATGATAACTGATCTTCCAAATCAAGTTCAAATTCTTTTAACAAACGGTAATTATTAACTTTTATTCTTGAAATTTTCACGATCTCACTCTTTTCATTATATATTTCTACTTCACATTATAGACATTATCAACCGTTTCAAAAACACTAATTTTTCTTCAAAACATACTAATTATAGTCTCTGTTTTCATTGTAAAATATTCCATATTATTATACTACAATTTTTATCATTTTATCATTATTTTTCCTATAATATTCCTATTATTTTAATCTATAACTTAATTCTTCCGATCATTATATAAATCGGGTAATATCACTGTTTAGTTTGTTTCTCTGATTTACAATGCAGTATTTGTCCTATCCTTTAGCAAAACTACTATAGGTAATTTTCTGGTGAAAGCATTCTTGTTATTAGATATTTTTCTTCTTTACTATATTTTTTTAATATTATCTGGCATAGATTATCTCCCCCTAACTTTCTTATTATTGCTTTAATAGAGAATATATAACTTACTTTTAAAAATCACATGACTGTATTAAATAAAATTGTATAATTTTTATTAGAAAATTGAATAGTATGGTTTAAAGTTAAGTGATTTTTGGATATAATAATATTAAGAAAAAAGTTTTATTAAAAGAGATTAAGGTGGTGCATTAGTGAAGCCTATAAATTATGAAGATATGATAATGAAAAGGGCAATGGACATATTTGCAGAAGAAGGATTAAAATTCTTTGGTATAGACAAGAAAGTTAAGGATACAGGATCTACTGAAATTGTTGTTCTTGAAATTAAGAATATGTTTATGGATTATACATTCCTAATGGAAGATGATAGCTATATACATTTTGAGTTTCAAACAACTAATAAAGGTGTTGCAGACTTAAGGAGATTTAGAACTTATGAAGCACTACTTAATCTTCAAACTGGAAAAGATGTTGTAACTTATGTAGTTTATTCAGGAGATATTAAAAACCCTTTAAGCGGATATGAAAGTGGAATTAATTCATATAGAGTTAATGCAATTTCAATGGCTAATAAAGATGGAGATAAAATCTTCAATGATATAATAGAGAAAATGAAACTAGGAGAAGAACTTAGCAATCAAGACATTATAGCATTAACCTTCAGTCCAATAATGGGCGGTAAACTTAGTAAAGGTGATAAAATATTAAATGCTATTAGAGTGGTTAAAGGTATTGATAAAGAATATAGATATGATGTTGAATCGATATTATACGCATTTGCTAGTAAGTTCTTAAGCGGTAAAGATTTAGAACGTGTGAGGGAGGAGATAAAAATGACTGAATTAGGTAGAAGCTTAATAGAAGAAGGTTTAGAAAAAGGATTAGAAAAAGGCAGAGTTGAAGGTGAAAATAAGAAAACTATTGAAATTGTTAGAAATGCTATTAAAAAAGGAATGGACAATAACCTAATAAGTGATTTAACAGGATTATCAAACAGGGAAATTGAAGCAATAAGAGGAGCTATTAAATATAGTAACTAGAGAGAACTTATATACAAATAAAAGACTTCGTATAAAATTTATGCGAAGTCTTTATTTCGGGACTCTAGATAGCTTTGTGTTATTAACACATTTATCATTAAAATATTACTGGAAATTTTGTTTTCTGGTAATATTTTTTTATTTTTAGTAAATACTAAAAATATGTTT
>NZ_FOMG01000021.1 GCF_900112485.1 Clostridium uliginosum | reverse complement strand
TTATGTGATGTATTTGTTGTTTTTAGCGAAATCATTATATCACAAAGGAATGGCTTATTTATTTTTTACAATTTTTGTTTACTCAACAACCTATAATGAATAAACTTTATTGGAACTTATATACTATAAATAAAAAAAGTATCTGTCTTCTAATATACATCATTTAACGGTATTAGTGTATTCAAAAAAAGAAATAGAAATAACAAGTCAGTATGTTAGTCTATTTTGAGTCATACTACGTCAGTAACATTAGCTAATAGTTTACTATTGGCTAATGTTACTTCCTTATCTGACTCAAAATATACGTCACATCTTTGACTTGTTATTTTGTTTCATATGCCTTAGCGAAATTTTTCTGGTCTTCTGGAATAAATGTTATTTCTATTTCTTTGTTATTACTTCACTTGGTAATTCTAAGACAGCCCATTTTAATCTGTTATCACTTTACCTTATAATTGGATGCTTAGATTAAACTCTACGCATTTTCATTATTAACTACACTTTTATATGCTATATATGTTGCATATAGATATCCACCATATACAATAAACATTATTAAAGCTGTTACTAATATTGATTTTAGTTGATCTCCTCCACCTATGGACATCATATAACTATTTACTACATTAATTCCTACATATGAATGAATTAATGCAACTGCTAATGGCAACATAAAGAATGTTATTACCTGTGTAAAAATACTCTTATTAATCATCTTTTTTGTTGCACCAATTTTTCTTAATGATTTATATCGTTCTATTGACTCATTACATTGTGATAATTGTTGAAGCGCAAGCACTGCTGCACTTGATAATAATAATACTATTCCTATATACACAGCTATAAATAATGCTATTGTAGATATTCCTCTACTTGCTTCATATGCCATTTCCCTTGTTTGACCATAAATAACATAATTCAAATTTTTATATTCATTATTATCAAACATAAATCCAGTTAAAATATCAGTTAACTGTCTCTTAGCTTCCTCTTTATTATTTCCTGAAAAATTTAAATTCAACATTTCTTCTGACACTTTAAGCCCATCAACTACATTATCTGGTACTATTAAATTAAACAGGCTAACACGTGATGTTGAAATGCCTTCAGTTAGAATTTTCTTTTCTTTTATTTTAAATTCTTTGTTTCCTATTTTTATTGAATTTTCTTTTTCAATGAATTTTTTTAATATACCTTTTAATGGTTCATAATCAGATGATACCAATACTTCATCATCTTTTAAATCTATGATTGATTCCCCTTTTAATTTTTTCATACTATTATATTCTGATAATTTAAGCATATTTGTTTTTTCAAATACTCTCATATCTAAAGTTTGTTTTTCATCATTAGCCGTTGCATATTTCTCTAATAAGTCTTTAGTACTCATATCATTCTCATATTGTCTTAATAAAACATAATTTGAATTATCCTCTAAATTATAATTTAATTCTTTTAATGCATCTAAAACTGGAACTTTGGTGTCCTTAATATTACTAATTTGCATAGATGCATCAAAAGGTGTTTGATTTACTAATGAGCTTTCCGCTGAATTCTTTATAACTAATCCAGTTGACAGCGTTCCTATTGTAACAAATAGCATTAAGCAAATTATTGTCATTGAAATAAAATTAGTATTAAATTTACTTGAAATCTGTCTTATGCTAAATATGTTTAATCCATTTAAATATACATTCTTATTTTTTTGAAGTATAAAAAACATGACTGATGAAAATCCATAAAAGAAAAGTGCTGTTCCTAATACTCCAAATACTAATGAAACTTTAAACCTAAAATCATTAAAATTTAATCCTACTTTATTAACTAAATAATAAGCATATCCTAATATAATTAATGAAACAATTAATATAAAACTTGATAAATAAGGATTTCTCACTTTTACTTTTTCATTCTTCTTACTTGCACATAATAAATCAATTAGTTTATATCTTGAAACGATAATTACATTAAATAGCATAACTAACAAATACATTATTCCAAAATATAAAATTGTTTTTAAAATTGCACTGTTTGAAATTACAAAACTGTATTTAGTCATTTGTACTGCAAAAAGCTTAGCTGTAAATATTGATAGCACTTGGGCAAATAACATTCCAAGTAAGAGCCCCGCGATTAATGATATTATTCCTATATATAAGGTTTCAAGGAATAATATTTGTGACATTTTTCTTTTTCCCATGCCTAAAACCATGTATATTCCAAATTCTTTTTTTCTTCTATTAATTAAAAAGTTAGTTGCATATATTATAAGTCCTCCCAAAATAACAGATACGCCAACTGATATAACTGAGATCATATTACCCATAACTTTAACATATTCAGATTGCCCTTTACTCATATCAGCAACAACAGATTGTGAGTCAATTGAATTAAAGCTGTAAAATATGCATACTGCAAAAGTTAAAGTTAAAAAATAAATAGTATAATCTTTAAAACTTTTCTTTACATTATTTAATGCCATTTTAGAATACATCTTTAGAGTCACCTCCAAGAAGAGTAACAATATCTATTATTTTATTAAAAAATTCTTTTCTAGAATCTTCGCCTCTAACTAATTCATTGAAAATACTGCCATCTTTTATAAATAAAATTCTATGAGCATAGCTTGCAGTAAAAGCATCATGAGTTACCATTAAGATAGTTGCTTGTAATTCTTTATTTAATTTTTCAATAGAATTTAAAAGTAATTTAGCAGCTTTTGAATCCAAAGCTCCTGTTGGCTCATCTGCTAAAATAAGCTTTGGACTGCTAACTATTGCTCTAGCTGCTGCAACCCTTTGTTTTTGTCCTCCTGACATTTGATAAGGATATTTATTTAAGACTTCAAATATATCTAAACTTTGAGCTGATTTTTTAACTAGTTCATCAACTTCCTTACCCTTTTTGCCACCTATTGTTAAGGCTAAAGCTATATTTTCATAAGCTGTTAAAGTATCTAATAAATTGAAATCTTGAAATATAAATCCTAATTTATCTCTTCTGAATTTCTCTAATTTTCTATTTTTCAATCTTGTAATATCATCATTATCAATTGTAATAGCTCCTGTAGTTACATTATCTATAGTAGATATGCAATTTAGCAAAGTAGTTTTACCACTACCTGAAGGTCCCATTATTCCAACAAATTCACCCTTTTCAACCTTAAAACTTATATTATCAAGTGCCTTTGTAACATTTTCTTTATTTCCATAATATTTTTCTACATTTTGTACATTTAATATATTTTCCATAAACTTTCCTCCTAATTTTTCCTTATAAATCGAATTTGAAAAATTCAATATAGTTCATATTTTTTGGGATATGTCTTAAATCCATGTTGATATTGTTACATATTGTTCAGTGTGCTAAACAATCAATCGACCTTATGACTATATTCTAATGCCCTTAAAGCTTTTTTCATATCGAATTATCTTTCAACTATCTTACAATATTGAAAGATTTCTATTTAGGCATATTAAAGGAAATAACAAGTCAAAGATGCGACGTATATTTGGTGCAAGGGCAAGGAAATAAAATTAACGCATAGCAAGCTATGGGCTGATTTTATTGACGTGAGTAGAGAACCAAAAGTGAGAATCGAAATTTTATATTTCGTTCTTCGAACTTTCACACCGTGCAATCTATGATTTTGTGTGAATCACTTACTCAGCGAGTGTATACGAGTCGAGCTTCCTTATGACGCAAAATAGACTAGCATACTGACTTGTTATTTATTTTAATATGCCTTGTAACTAAAATATTATTGCAAAACAAGCAATAAAGCTACTTTATTATTTTATAATGTTTAAATATTATATATATTACAATAACAAGTCTTCAATAAATAAAGTAGCTGTTTATGGTTGTGTTGTATATTTAAATTTGCAATGTATATAAATAGTTTAATATTGATTTTAAAAGAATCTTATTTGAAAATATGGTAAAATACAAAAAAGATATTGACTCTAACATGGTGTGAGGCATTATTCTTAAATTGTAATTAGCAATGATATTTTTAGGGAGTTGATTTTATGTTTAAGATTGGAGATTTTTCTAAACTAACAATGGTATCTGTACGTATGCTGCGATATTATGATGAGATGGGACTTTTTAAGCCTGCTGAAATAGATGTGTTCACTGGATATAGATATTATTCAGCTAATCAAATTACTAAGCTTAATCTCATTGTTGCTCTTCGTGATATGGGTTTTAATGTGTCTGATATAGCAATTGCTATAAATGAGCAATCTGATGAGAAATTGAAAGATATTTTAAAACAAAAAGAGGCAGAAGTGAAAAATAATATTAAAGCTGAAGAAGAAAAACTAAAAAAAATCAATGCTAAAATTAAGAATTTGAAAAAGGAGAAAGTCAATATGAATTATAATGTTACACTAAAATCAGTACCGTCATATAAAGTTATCTCATTAAGAGATACCATACCAACATATGATGTAGAAGGAATCCTTTGGCAAAGGTTAGGTGAATATATTCAAGATAAAAAGATTTCTTGTAGTAATATTGCTTATGCCACCTACCACGATGAAGATTATAAAGAAGGGCCAGCTGATGTAGAAGTTGCAGTTGTTGTTGAAAAATTATTAAATGATGCTGATGGTTTTACTTTCAAAGAAACTGTACCAATAGAACAAGTTGTAAGCATCTTAGTTCCAGGTGAATTTTCAAATATTGCTCCTGCATATAATTATCTTGGACAATGGATTGAAGAAAATGGATATGGTATATGTGGTAGTGCCCGTCAATTACCTCTAAAAGGACCTTGTAATGAAGCAAACCCTAATGATTACTTAACTGAACTACAAGTCCCAGTAAAAAAATTATAAATTAAACTTTTTCAGAGCCCTGTGATTGTCAAAACCTAATTTAAAATAATATTAATATTACTTTTTTATACGAACTATATATGTATAATTTGCAAGCAATATAAAAACCAGCAAATAATTTGCTGGTTTTGTTTCGTAATATATTTTATTCATATTTTAAATATTACCAATTTTCATAATGTATTATTTCTTCAAGTGTCTTTCTTGGGCGAGCTTTTGGTGTTTCATTTGGATAACCTCCCCATTATTTTTATTGCTCATTTTTTTCCTCCATAAGTATAAATGAAATTTATACTAAATTGTTAAATTAATACGTTAATATAAATAAGAACTAATTTTAATTATTGATGCCCATTTTAAGAAAAATATGAATGTTGATTGAATAAAATTTCCATAGACTAGACCGCTTATTTCAATACCAATTTATTTTTTTCTTATTTTTCTCCATAAATATATAAGAGATTTTCCAAGCCCTAATTGTTCACCTACATAGTTTGCCACCACCATACAAATTTTCATAATTACTATATATATAAATAAAACACTTAATACTTTTAATGTAAACTGAATATAATCCATAATTCCTCCTTATCATCAATCAAATAATCAACGGTATTTCTGTACATAAAATTATGAGTATGAAGCAACTCATATATAAATTGTACCATTATTTCCCTTGAAACTATATTTGTTTATATATATCAACATGCCTTATTGTTAGTTGCTCTTTAAGTAGTCATAAACTGTATAAATGTTTTGAGTATATTAAGGACATATCTAAACTTCTGTGATATCTTTAAATATAAGAAGAAAGATGTAACTCCTGCAATGTTGCTTGAAATAGAACATGTCAAAATATAAGAATATTGTAATTTAAAAAACAACATTATGTTTATTAATGCAGTAAGTTCTTGTCTTTGTTGGTTATTATTAAGTCCTTATATAGAAATATCATAGTAATAACAAAACTCAATACAGAAAAAACCATATATAGAACTCTATTATAGGGTAATGTTTTTATATAAAAGTCCCTGACATTCTTCTTCTAAATTTGAGATGTCAGTGTTCCTTGATGAAAAAGCATTTTCCACTTTCCTTCATAACATTTCCATATAGAACTACGAAGTGAATATTTTTTATTTTCATTTGCTTCGTTATGTTTTATTACCTTATATATTGCTAATATACAATCATCTGATAATTGTTTTATTTTAAAATCTATAATTTTCCAAAATAATTCGTGATTATCATTTTGTTTTTGAAATACGTCACCACTTTTATAATGATATTCACTTCCCGAACTGGTAAACTCAATAAAATCATCTGCTAATATTTCATTTACTTTTTGTGGCGATTTTCTTATTTCTGACTTCAATAAATCATTTTCAAGTTGTAATATAAGTTTTTCAATTGATTCCATTTTTATTATTCCATCCTTTTAATTCGTTAAATCTTACTATTGTAATTTAAAAAACAACATTATGTTTATTAATGCAGTAAGTTCTTTTCTTTGTTGGTTATTATTAACTCCTTATATAGAAATATCATAGTAATAACAAAACTTAATACAGAAAAAAACATATATAGAACTCTATTATAGGGTAATGTTTTTACATTAGAAAAGCTAGAAAATTTAATTCCTAGCTTTGAAAATTTCTTCATTGAGCTATATAACTTACAGCTTTATTATTTATTTTATTTTTTAAAATTTAATTGAAAAATTATCTTTTTCAAGTGTTTTATAATTTTTTGTAATAATTACGAATTTTCCTTCTATATTATTAAAGTTAGTTGAAATTGAGCTATTGCTAAATTCAATACCATTTATTATGCTCTTCCCTGATGTAATATTAGGACTAAACATACCATATACCATAAATCCATCTATAGATACACCATCAGTTTGTATTATTAGGTCCTGATTACTTTTATTTTCAATTTGAAGTTTTACTTTTTTACTGTATGATCCAGCTCTGTCTACTCCTAAATAAGTAATTTTTGCATAATCATTATCTAATACTACCTTTTGATTTTCTTTTGGTTGCATAACACCTTTTGAATCTAAATAATAACCATCAATTACAGTATCGGTTGCTAAAGTACCATCAGATTTTAAATAATAATCTTTTCCACCATCGTTTATCCAACCAGTTTTCATTGTTCCATCACTGCCTAAATAATACCAATATCCAATATTTAACCAACCTGTTTGCATTTTTGCATCTTTAAAGCAATACCACTTACCATCAATTTGTTCCCATCCATAATAAGCATGGTGTCCATTTTCACTCCAACTCCAACTATTGTCGGTATTTTGTTTCCATTCAGCTGAAACTCCAATTGGAGTAATTCCTATTACTAGTAAAGTTATTAATAAAGTAGCAATTATCTTTTTCTTCATTCTAATATTTCCCCATTTTGTTTTATACCATAATTATATATTGTATCTAATTATTGTCAAATATACCAATGTATAAATTGTTAGTTATAATATATTGAACATGCCAACTTTTGTCCAAACAACAGCTATTCTAAAATGGGATTTTAAAAAATTCCTGATTATACTCACTACTAAGCTAATATAAAAAAATCGTCAAGGCGACTGTGGAGCCGTCGATTTTTTTTACGCATCTGCCTTTTCGAACGCATGTGAGAAAAATCTGGCAGGCGAATATATTTTCTTTTTATTCTTTAGTTTTTATTTCTTAACCTTTAAATAAAAATATAATCTACGTTATCCACAACTTCTTTCATAATATAATTTCCTAAAGAATAAAAAAAGAAAATCATACTGATGATTTATCAATATAGTTTCGTATGCTTCTATGCATTTAACCTATCATTTAAATCAGTTTCATTCTTAGTTTAATATTTTTCTTGAATCTCATGCATTATTCTCATCATATTTCTTGCAATAGGCTGTACAATAAGAAGTTCTAAAAATATAACTACACAAAAGTTGCGTGGCCAACAAATTGGAAACTCTTTAATGACTTCCAGACTAAACCCACAGGCTAAACTTCCTCCCACATTTGTCATGATAATGGACATACCAATAACAGTAAAAAATGTCCTAAACAGAATATGAGCATTTAAACTATCTGTTGATGAGCTAAAAACATTCACTAGTTTATCAGCTATCTTTCCCACAATAAACGTTTCAAGTATCATTGCAATTATAAAAACTAATGGAAATGCTTTTAATGATGTAACTATAGCTTCTCCTGACACTCCACCCATGTTAATACAAATATTCATAGTTGCCATGAAAATGCAAGTCAATGCACATATAACACCTCCATAAATCAATCCTTCTTTTCCATTTCTAGGCATACATTTTTCCATAATATCCTCCTTAGTTTTACTTAAATTAAAAAATGCACTGTATCGACGACAAGTGTATGACCGTCGGTACAACGCATTGGCTTTCATAGTATATCATAAATATTTTCGTTCATGTAATACCCTAATTTAAATTTTTTTAGATTTTATTAAAATTACATATTACATAACAGTTAGTGAAGTTCACATTTACTTATGATACGATTTAGCATTCATAATTTTAATTCTTTCAGTTACTTAATACGTCATATCTTACTATTGTCATTTTAAAAAACAACATTATATTTATTAATGCAGTAAATTTTTTTCTTTGTTGGTTATTATTAAATCCTTATATAGAAATATCATAGTAATAACAAAACTTAATACAGCAACGCCCATATATAGAACTCTATTATGTATAAATTTCCCTATGATAGGCAATCCCATAAAAAAATAAATTACAATTAAAGGGTATGCTAATTTTCTCAATTTTCGAATTCTCATAAATTCAGACATACTAACAATAAATAAAAGTATTGTAAGTATCATTGTTATTGATTTCAATTTCATAAATATCATCTCCATCCTAAAGCATTATTAAATATATATGATGGGATAACTTACTTTAGGCATATCAAATGAATAAATTGTTTTGCAAACATAACACTCCTGTGAATATAATTGTAAATGCTGAATATATAGGATTGCGCACCCACGCATAAGCACCCGTAGTTACTAATTCATTTTTTGTAATGTTTTCATCAAATTTTGATATAATAACTGCTTGTATCCATAATATGATTTCTAAAACAATTAATGTAATCCCAATTATAAGCAATGGAAGTTTTATTATGTTAACTTTTTTACATTCTATCTGGTGTTTGTATTTAGATTTTAGTTATAGTTTTTACTGTGCTACTTTTTAATTTGCTCAATCCAATTTAAAACTGTATCCAATGAAAGTTTGCAATTACTAACATTACAGTGATTATCTGCTTCTTCTTTATCAGTAAATAATCTAAAGGTCAATGATTTTACATTAGTTAAAGAATCAATTTCTTCTTTATACAAATTACGGTCAATAAAATGATCATTTTTAGCACCTAAAAGTAAGAAATCTTGATTAATTTTATTTGCAATATTAATCATTTGAAAATCATTACATCTAACTAGATATTCATATGCATTTTTTACACCATAAGAATCAAATGCATGATTTAATCCCCATTTTACTAATTCATCTTTTGCCATCAATCTATTAAAGGCACAATTAATAATTGCTTTTTGTTTGTTTTTAAGTAAAAATCGTACTATCTTTTGTAACTTAGGTGATTGTGTCCCCAATACCACATCTAAAAAATTAGGAAATATTGACCAAGCAACTACCCTTTTAATTCTTTTTTCAAAAGCTGCTGCTCTTGGAGCAAACATCCCTCCTAAAGACACTCCTATTATTGTAACATCACTCAAATTATAATAATCAAGTATCGCTTTTACTGGTAATTCCCATTCTACAATAAAAGGCATGTTATATTTACGTAAAACTTCACCTTGTCCTGGGCCCTCAAAAGCATATACTTCATATCCTTGCTCTACACAATAAAGTACAGTAAATAAAAATTCCTCAACATAAGAATCATTTCCTCCATGCAATAGTATTATATCTTTAACTTCCCTTGTAGGTTTTGCATGCCATACTGGCAATTTTCCATTTTCATATGGAACATGTTCTATTTTAATAGTACCATCTTCAAAATATTCAGAGTAATATTCATAAAATAACTTTTTCGCCCTATCATAAACCTTCATCTTAGATGAATTCCCATTAAACATGAAGAACTCTGTCATTCTAAAATATCCAATTGCATTTTCTATACGATTTTCAGATAATGCTTTTTCTCCCAAAGAATACATTTCTCTTACCCAATCCCCACAAGTGTGAATTTTACGTCCAACATCCTTTATTTCTTGTAAATCACCGCCATTCCACATAATAACTCTATTTAGTTGGTAATTAATATTAGGCTCATCATTTAATTGATACGTACCTTTTTTAAAGTTTATTTTGCTAGGTATCATTTTTTCACTCCTCTTTACAAATTATAGTTCCAACTCATTTATATAATTTATTATTTAGTTCTATTTTACATACACTATTTTTAATTACTTATCTCCTAACAATTGAGTAGATACTCCTTTTATTAATAGTTTTAGTACATTGTCAAAATACTTTTCCCCTATTCCAGCTTTATGCGATAGTGTTAAAATAATACTTCTAACAATAGCTGATACTAATTCAGGCTCAACTGACCTACATATTCCTGTTGCCTTAATAAACTCTTTGATATGTCTTTCATCATCATTATAATGATCATCTAATATTTTCTTTGGAATTTTTCTTAAAAGATATGGTAATTCATTTTCATGCACCTCTACAAGCGATGATTTTTCTAGCTCTTTACATACTTCTATTAGAACTTTTTCTAAACATTCACATTCTGATAATTGTTTATTACTTAATGCAATATCTATAGCCATATTATAAAGTTCACTATGAAACTCCGTAATAATTTCAAAAAATAATAATTCTTTTGACTCATAAAATTTATAAAATGCCCCTTTTGATATTCCTACCGTCTCAACTAATTGATCAACTGTAGTTTTTTTCACTCCATATTTCATTAAAAATTCTTTAGCACATGATTTTAGATTTTCTCTTATAATAATTTTTTCTTGTTTATTAAACGCACTTCCCATAATTATTTCACTCCATTTAAGTTCTATGACTTTTTTTTATTTTCAGTCATAGTGTATTCCGTTTAGAATAATATGTCAATATACATCATAACTTTTTTAGAATTAAAATATCATTAATGCCGTAGAAAAGTGAATATTAGCGCTGTTTTCATTATTATTTATTGCATTTTATTGTTTTGCACCTCAAAACGGAACTCGTCAATTATTACACGCCTCTTTAATTCTTTTTACTTTAATTATTGTCATTAAAATAAATATTCAAATTTCTAGTAAAACCTAAAATAGTTAACAAAACCAACAAACAGTATTTTTTATTTTGAATATATTTCTTTATTTTACAATATTATGTATTATATATATAGCATATTATTTACGTAAAATAATTATAGTAAGGTTAAAAGCTATTTTAAAGGGGAGAATTATATTTGGCAAATAAATATTCAGAATTTAATGAAATTAAGCCTATAATTTGTAGTGAGAATAATGTGAAAAATTTGTTAGAAGAAATGAGAGAAAAAAAGTCTGAAAAGAAATGTGAAAAATTGCATAATATCTCTATAGCTATCTTATTCATATTTTCAACAATTATTCTCTATATATGGAAAAGGGACATGCAACCATTAGAGTATGCTTCTTATGAAATAAATTATAACTATTCATTCCAACGCATTTTCATTCCAGGTTTTACTATGTCTCAATTACTACCTATTGGATTAATTAAGGCAATAAAATCAAAGACAGCATGCATTATATTTTCTTTAATTACCATTTTTGTATTGTATTTAAGTGGAAATTATCTATTCTTAACTTTAGGAAATTCTAAATTAACGCTTATATTCTATAGCATCTGTCTAGTAATGTATTTTTTGTTTGGACTTATTATTTTGTTTAACAAAGAATTATACAATTACATGAAAAACCTAAAATGGCCTAAATGGTTTATTTTATATTCATCTGATGAAGCAAAAGATAAAAAACTAATAATAGGAACTATAATATATTTTGCTATTTTTCTGATTTTGCTTTAGGCACATTCAAAAAAATAATATAGCAAAATATACTTTATGATTAAACTAATTATTAAATGATGCATACTTCTATAGAAATGTACACTTGTCTTATATTTCAATTTAAATTTTATTTCAAATATAAATATTATTAAAAAACATAGATAAAAACAGCATTAATAATTATAAATATTAACGCTGTTTTCATTATTATCTATGATATTTTATTGTTTTGTACCTCAAAACAGAACCCATTGATTATTACACGCCACCTTTAATTCTTTTTACTAAAATTAGTATTGTTTTTTATAAGTAATATTGAACAAATTAATATTACCATTAATCCTATAAATGATATTATAGCTACAATTACACTTATTATCATAAATGGTAACCCTGATTTTAAATCAGAAAGTACAATCATAACTGAACCACTGAAAAGTGGAATTAAATTAAGTAGTATCCCACCTAATAAGCAAAATAATAATCTGAAATTTTTCTCCACATTAATCCACCCCTTTTATTTTATACCATAATTTTACTATTTACTGTAGTTTAACGCAAATGAAAAACATTAAGTAAAATCTTTGAAGTATGTAGAGTCATTTAAAATCTAAGTGGCTGTTTCATATGCCTTAGCGAAATTTTTCTAGTCTTCTGGAATAAATGTTATTTCTATTTCTTTGTTATTACCATTTTATTCTGAGACAGACCCTTTACAATGCCTAAAACTTGTAAGATTACCTAGAGGAAAAATTATATTAACTTTTGTTCCTACACCTTCTGTTGATCTTAATGATATTCCAAGTCCTAATTTTTCACAAAGTTTTTTACAAAGATAAAGCCCTATTCCTGTAGATTTACCATACACCCTACCATTTTCTCCAGTAAAGCCTTTATCAAAGACTCTATTAACATCATTCTTAGAAATACCTATTCCATTATCTTCAATAGTGAGTATTATGTTGTCTGTGCCTTCAGTTGTATAAGCTTTTAAAACCCCACTTTTATCCTTACTATATTTTATTGAATTAATAACAATCTGATTCACTATAAATTTTGTCCATTTAATATCTGTTATTACTTTCCCAGATACCCCTTCAATATCAACTGAAATTTTCTTATTTATAAAGTCACGTCTATTATTTCTAATAGATTCTTGAATTGCTTCCTTTACTTCAAATTCTCTCACTATATAATCATTACTAACATCTGTACTCCTAGAATAATAAAGAGCCTGATTTATGTATTCTCCAATTTTTCTAAGCTCATCTCCTAAAGCATTTTTTTCCTTACTTTCACTGTTTTCTATAATTAACTTTGAAGATGATATTGGAGTTTTTATTTCATGAACCCAAGTTTCAATATATTCTCTATATTCTTTTTGAAGATTTTTATAGAAATTAACATGTTCATGCATATTTCTATTACATTCACTTAATACTTCATAAACAATCTTACCTTCATAATTATTAGGTGATTTTATAACTTCAGGTAATAAATATTTTTTATCTAATTTATCAATAATACCATTAATATCATCATAGAATTTTTTCTTTGTAATAAAGTCTATTATTATATAAATTGTCAAAGGAGAAAACCATACAAGAAAAATCATAAACAAAATTATAGGTGGCATTCTAGCTATACTCATTAGCACTAAACAAAATAAATATATTATAAAGTTCATTATCAAATAAGGTAATTTTGAAATAAAATATTCCTTCATATTCATAGTAATATGTACCCTAATCCCCTCTTTGTTTCTATTCCATCCTTAAACCCGATATCTTGTAATTTCTTTCTTAGTCTAGTGACATTCACAGATAATGTATTATCATCAACATAAAGATCTGAATTCCACAAATAATCCATTAAATCTTCCCTACTAACTATACATCCCTTATTTTTCATAAGACAAAGTAATATTTTAAATTCATTTTTAGTAAGATCACTACCACTTTCATTAAAGCTTACTCTTCCATTAGCAATATTAAGTTTTAATCCTTTATGTTCCACTATTTCGCAATCAGAATCATTTCCAGAAGTTCTTCTTAAAACAGCTGTTATTCTTGCAAGAAGTATCTGAGTATTATAAGGCTTTGTTACAAAGTCATCTGCCCCAAAATTCATACTCATAATCTCGTCCATTTCACTATCTCTACTTGTTACAATTATTATTGGAATATTTTTTTGCTTTCTAATTTCCTTACATATATAATACCCATCATAATAAGGAAGATTTATATCAAGCAAAATCAAATTAGGTTCATCTTTTAAAGCTATTGAAACAATATTTTCAAAATCACTTGGTGCATAAGCTTCATACCCATAGCGTGAAAGAAATTCTATAAGTTCCTTCTTAATATTTTCATTGTCCTCTATAATCATAATTTTTGGCATGTAACATCCCCCTAATTCATATTTAAAAGATAACAGACAAAATATACAACATATCCTTTGTCTGTTATCTTCTTTCATGTACCTAGCACTAAAATTTAATCATTGTTTTAATATTAGGCTATGTTTTAAGTGAGTGTTGATATTGTAATATAAGAGCGAATTGGCATTGGAATTTATTTTGTAGAACTCTTAATGGATATTTGTCCTATTAATTGCTTGTCACAATCTTTGATTGGGAACATGCGTTAATAGGACTAATATTCATTTTAGAGTTCTTAAAGTAAATTCCACAGTCCATGAGCTTTATATTACAATATCAACACGGTTTTTAAACAGATCCTAATATTAGCTTCTCTCTAATCTAACCTTACTTCCACCTTCTCCTGATTCTGCTGGTGTAAGTATTAATTTTACTGGTACTCTATTTTTTATTGCTTCAACGTGACTTATTATTCCAACTTTAAGTTTATCATTATGAAGTTTCTCTAATGAATTCATAACAACTTCTAATAAGTTATCATCTAATGTTCCAAACCCTTCATCTAAGAAGAATAGTTCTAATGGTGCTGTTCCTTTAAGCTGTATTTGAGATGATAATGCTAAAGCTAATGCAAGTGAAGTTAAGAAAGTCTCTCCCCCTGAAAGGGTTGAAGCATCTCTTTCTGCTCCTCCATTTTTATAATCTCTTATTATAAATTTTCCATTTTCATCAACTTCTAAGCCATAATTACCATTAGTTATTTCTTTTAACTTTTTTGAAGCTTGCTTTGAGATATATTTTAATTGTGTAATTGCTACGAACTCTACAAACTTTTTACCCTTAAACAACTTATCTAAATCATCTAATAATGCTAATTTATGATCAAGCTTTTCCTTTTTCTTTACTAAATCCTTAAGCTCTTTCAATTTATTTGAGATAAACTTTAATTCTTCGTCTAATTTAATTTTTGCTTCATTTAATATCTTAATTTCACTTTGTTTTTCTTCTAAATTACTTTGAACCTTTACCCATTGTTCTTCAGTAACCTCTCTATTATTTAATTTTTTAATTGAACCTTCAATTGCACCTTTAATCTTAGATAAATCTTCTTTATACTTTTCTATCTCTATTTTAAGTTCTTCTATATCTTTCTTAGAAATAATATTTTTCTTTACTTCTTCAATAGATTCAAAATCTTCTTCTTTTAAAATTGTATTTAAGTTGTCTTTTTCTAGCAGACTTCTCTTATTAAGTTCATTTTGTTTAGTTATTGCTGATATAACTTTTTCATTACATTCTTGATATTTACCATCAATTAATAATTTAAATTCATCATCTAATTTAAATTGTTTTTCTATTGATTCTATACCCTTTTGAACACTATGCAATAACTCAATTAACTTACCTTTTTTTATATTATTTGAAGCATCAAACAAATCACTTTCTTCTAAAAGCTTGTTCCTTATTAAATTAATTTTCTCATCTCTATTCTTTTTCTTCTCTTTTAAAGATGTACTAGCTTCAGTTCCCTCTTCTTTAACTTCATTTAACTCACTTTGAATCTTATCTTTTTCTTTACCTAAGCTTTCAAGTTCAAATCTAATTTCTTTTATTTGATTAGATAAACCATCTCTTTTTTTATCTGCATCTGATATATCATCACTTTTTTGTTTAAAATCATCAACCTTAGTTTCTTCTTTAATTAAAGTTAAATCTTCACTTATCTTATTAAACTCACCTAGATTATTCTTATGCTCATCATTTATTAATACTAATTGAGTTTCTTTTTCTTTTATTATTGTACTTATTTTGCTAACCTTGTTTTCTAAAACATGATTTTCATCTTTTAATTTATTAACCTTATCTTCTAAACTTTCTTTCTTTACTTTATAGTCTTCTAAATCTTTTTGAAGTTTATTAAAATTCATCTTTAAATCTTCAACTGAAGATTTTTTAAAGTCCTCACCTAAACTCTCTAATTCAGATTGCTTTTCTTTAATTTTCTCTTTCTCTGATGTAATCCTTGTTTTACCTACTGTTATCTCTTTATCAATTTCTTTTGCCTTATTTTCATTAAGGGAAATTTCTTTTTCTAATTCACCTAAATTTATATCTTTTAAAAAGTTATCTTCATTTTTATTTTTAATATGTTTTATATGGTGTTCTAAAGAGCCACATACAGGACATGCTTCTCCCTCTTTTAAATCCCTTCTGATTTTAAAAGCCAAGTTTTCCAGCTCAATTTTTTTATACTTTTCTTTTAATGAACTTAATTTACTTTCTACATTAATCTTTTCATTACTATTCTTCTCTAATAGCTCTTTAAATTCTTCAATTAATACTTGTGACTTTTTTACATCATCTGAATATAACTTAAACTTATCCCACTTATCTGTGCACTTTGACAATTCTTTTTGAAGCACTAATAAAACTTCTTGCTTTCCAGGTGAATTTTTAATTAACTCTTCTAAGTTATTTTTATCTTTATCTAATAAATTAGAGTTTTCCTTAAATAATTTTTCTAAATCTTTTTGTTGTAACTTTTCATTTTTAATATCGTTATTTATAGTAGTTATTTTTTCTTTATTAATTCTAATATTTTTATCTAATAAATTATATTTTTCACTAACTATGAGACCTTTTTGCACTTTTATCTTTAAGTTTTCATCTATCTTTAACTTATCAAAATCCTCTTCTAGACTTTTTATTTTTGATTTGGATAAGATAATCTTCTGTTCAATATCATCTTGTATGTTTTTATATTTTTTATATTTTGCTCTTAATTCAATTACTTTTATTTCAGTGTCTTTTATTTCACACTCTAAAATATCTAAATATTTCTTTTCTTCAATTCCATCATTAATCTTTTGCTCTTTTATCTTCAGCTCTGGTACTTCATTATCTTTTCTCTCTCTTGAAACAATTAATTTTTTTTCTGCATCTTCTTTTTGAGCCTTAAGAATCTTAAACTTTTCTTCTAATTCTTTTATTTGTGCTTGAACCTCAACACTTTCTTTTAATATATTCTCATAAGAAATAATATAAGGATTTACCTTTAATGCACATTCACCAAGCTTAAGTTTAAGCTTATTATCTTCTATTTCCTTTGACTTAATATTTAGCTTCTCTTCATGTTCTTTATATGAACTTAATTCAAGCTGTAAATCCCAAACTTCTTGACTGTCTTTATATGTTTTTTCTATGTTTTTAAGCTCATTACTTGCATTGTTTAAATTTATTTGAGCTAATTCTAACTCAGCATTTTTATCCTTAAATTTATCTTCACTAATATCTTCAAATCCTTTTAACTGTCCTATTAATACATTATTCTCTACCTTTTCTTTATTTGTCTCTCTTGCTAATTTAATTGAAAGATTATTACCATACTTTTGAAGGTTAAACAACCTCTCAAGCATTTCTCTTCTACTTTTACCTTCAAGCTTTAAAAACTCACTAAACTTTCCCTGAGGTAATACAACTGTTCTAGTGAAATCATCCAGTCCTAAACCAATTATTTCTTCACATTTTTTAGTTACTGCTTTTGACTTATCATCCAAAACCTCTTCCGTATTTGTAATATCCACTATTTTAGCTTTTGTAGTTTTTATATTTCCTTCTTTACCTCTTTTAAATTCTCTACTTACAACATATCTTCTAACCTCTGTACCAGATATTTGAAATTCAAAACTTACATTTAATCTATCACAATTAGTATTTATATAATTTGAACTTTTTCTCGATATCTCACCATATAAAGCTAAAGTTATTCCATCTAAAATTGTTGATTTTCCACTTCCAGTAGGTCCAAATATTCCAAAAAAGCCTCTATCTGTTAATTTATTAAAGTCTATAGTCTGTTCTTCTATAAAACTATTTAACCCCTTAATTTTTAACTTAATTGGTCTCATCATCTTCACCTACTTCTGACATTATATTTAGAAACAAATCTACTACTTCATCATCTGCTTCTACTCCTCTTTCCTTTTTATAAAATTCCTTAAATATTTCATCAAAAGATTTCTCTGAAATATCCCTTATTTCTTCTTCCTCTTCATCACTTGACTTAAGCTTTGGAATTATCTCTAAGATGTCCTTTTTGTATTCCTTCATTTGCTTTATTTCATCTTCTCTTATATATCTATCAGTCTCAACCTCAAGATAAACCCAGCATTCTCTTTCTGCATTTTGTGAACATTCTAATATAGCATCTTCTATATTAGAACATTTCCAAACCTCAATAGGCTTATATACCTTAAAATTAACTTCCTCTATATTAGCTTTTTCTCCACATTTCAAATCTACAACAAAACATTTCTTCTCAAAATTAATTTCTTTCCTATTATATTGTAGCGGTGATCCAGAATATCTAGCCCTTTTATCTGTACCTGGTACAACTTGAGGTTTATGAACATGTCCTAATGCTATATATTGAGCTTCACTTGGGAAACATCCTCCATCTATTATATAGCTTCCTCCTAGTTGTATACTTCTTTCAGAGCCACCCTCTTCACTACCCATCGCAAATAAATGAGATACAACTAAATTTATAGTATCTTCTCTATAATGTTCTTTAAGAGAATCAAACAATAAATGTATCCTATCACTATAAGATTTTACCCTATCTTCTTCCTCATCCATTTCACCATATAGTACCTCATTTAATCTCTTTTCACTTGGATAAGCAACTGTTAAAATAACAGCTCTCTCACCATTAATTTCAATCTCTATATACCCTTCTCCAGAATCCACAACCTTATGTTTACCATAATCACCACTTAAAACAACAGTCTTAGGTGTCCCAACCATAACAATTCCATGATCCCTAGCAAGTGGTCCTGCTGATACAAGTCTTTCTGGATTATCATGATTACCTGCTATAACTAAAGTAATCCTCTCTCCATTAGAAGACAGTTTTTTAAGCGTATCATAAAACATCTTTTCAGCCCTCGCTGGAGGGTTACTTGAATCATATATATCCCCTGCAATAATTATCAAATCAATATTATTTTTTTCTACTATATCCACAAAGTCATTCAAAAATAACTCTTGTTCATCCATCCTGCTCTTGCCCTCTAAGTTCTTACCCAAATGCCAATCAGCTGTATGCAATATCCTCATAACATCTTCCCCCTCATATCTATAAAGTGTATGTCTTAGGCATTCATCTTTTTTTTAATTAGACTATGCTTTAAACGAATGTTGATATTGTAATATAAGAGCGAACTGGCATTGGAATTTGCTTTTTAGAATACTTAATGAATATTTGTCCTATTAATTGCTTGTCACAATCTGTGATTGGGAGCATGCATTAATAGGACTAATATTTATTTTAGTATTGTTAAAGTAAATTCCACAGTCCATGAGCTTTATATTACAATATCAACATTACTTTATATGCCTAAATCCTTAACTAAAACATATCTTCTTAATCCACCATATTTTAATTTATCTTTTGCTATCTTATATCCAAGACACTTAAATGTATTTAAACTATGTTCATTATATGGTGATGCTGTTGCACACATAATAGGTGTTTTATTTTCTTTCCCAATCACCTCTAAATGCTCACAAAGAATTTTTTGAAGCCTATTTCCTCTAAAATCTTCTCTTACTACTGTCGCTTCAATTTGTCCAACCTTTAAAAGTTCATCTCCTTGAAGTTCTATATCATATCCGTAATTATCTTTCTTATATCCCAAATTTCTATATACTCCAACCGCGATTAATTCATCACTATCTTTGGTAACACAACCTATTACTTTTCCATTATTATTAATATAATCAATAAATTCCTCTTCGTTTGAAGGTACATATAATTGTTCATCTTTTATTCCATTCATAATACCTTCTTGTAATTCCATTATCTTATCAATATAACCTTCATCCAGAAATTTAAATTCTGCATCTATCTTAGCTCCATCTTGTCTTTTTAAATTTATTAATGTTTTCATGAAATTTCTCCTTTTTCTATGTCTTAGGCACATTAAAGAAAATAACAAGTCAAAGATGCGACGTATATTTTGTGTCAGACAAGGAGATGAAATCATCTCATAGTAAGCCTATGGGATGATTTTACCGACGCAGTATGACGCAAAATAGACTAGCATACTGACTTATTATTTATTTTAATGTGCCTTATGTTTATTATATTATAACTTTTTCTTTATTAAAATCATATCTTCTAGGCTATAAGGCATATAAAAAAACTATTATGAATCATAAACTCATAATAGTTTTTATATTTTATTTACATATGTTTTAATATAGTGTTGATATTGTTACATTTTTGTGAAGCGTGCATTAGAATTTGACTTGTAGAACTCTTAAGTGAGTATTGTCACATTAATTGTTTGTCCAAAACTTGCTTTTGGAACAAACTGGAATGGGACTATACTTATTTTAGATGTTCTTAAGTCAAATTCTTTAGCACACTGAACAATATGTAACAATATCAACACGGCTTTAAACTTATATATTCTCTATTTATATTTAAACTTATCTAATCCATTCTTCACATCAACTGCTATATGATTTAAATCTGTGGAAAGAGCATTCATTGTAATTGTTATATCTTCAAGTCCTTGAGAAAATGCTACTATTTCCTCACTAGACGCTGAAGTTTCCTCTGCTACAGACGCCACATCTTGAACTTTTTCAAGTATTAAATTTTTATTATTATTAATATTAGTCGCTTCTTTATTAATAGTAAATATTTTAGGAATTACCTCCTCTAGCTTTTCATTCATACTATAAAAAGCTTGTACTCCCATATTTGCTATATTAACTTGATTTGATACATTATCTCCAACTTCCTCTGAAGCATTCATTAATTCCTTCATAGACTGCAAATTATTAGTAATCAAATTATTTATTTCATATACTGCATTTTTACTACCTTCAGCAAGTTTTCTAATTTCATCTGCAACAACAGCAAAGCCTTTTCCAGCATCACCAACTCTAGATGCCTCTATAGCAGCATTTAAAGCTAATAAGTTAGTTTGTTCAGCTATACCATTTATAATACTAGTTATATCTCCAATTTTAGATATACTGTTGTTAAGATTCCTCATCATAACATCAAAATTCTTCACATTTTTATCAACTTTATTCGATGTATTTAACAAGTCAGTCATTATTTGTTTATTATTATCATTTATATCTTTTGCTGCTTTTGAATTTTCTTCAAGATTACTTATATTAGTAACTATATTATCTATTTGATCAGAAAATAAATTTAATTTATTATTTATATCCATCAAATCTTCAGCTTGATTTAAAGCCCCTTGAGAAACATCATTAATAGCTAACGATACTTGATTTGCTGAACTTTTTATTTCTTCAGAAGTATTATTAATTTCTTGCCCTTTAATTTGAATTTCATCAGAGCTAACCCCAACTACAGATAACATATCCTTTATTGAATCTTGCATGCTATTAGAAGACCTAGCTATTACTCCAATTTCATCCTTTAGATTTAACACTTCATTATCTAATTGTACTGTTAAATCTCCAGATCCTATTATCTCTAAGTTATTAGATATACTATTAATATGTATCAATAATTTCTGCATCATTTTTATAAAAACCAGGCTTATTATGATTATAAATGCAATTGCTATAACTCCAATTAAAAGCATCATATTATTTGCTGATTTAGTTATTTCACTTTTTTCAACAAATGATAAATATGTTAATGGTAAATTATCTTTAGTACTCTTTTCTATATACATTTTGTATTTATTTCCTGCTATAGTTATTTCTTTTTTTGTATTAGAATTTAAATCTTTTTCTTCAAAGCCCTCTATACCTAAATCTTTTACATTTTTAGATATAAGCTTTGAGTCCTTTCCATTAGAAATAACTGTACCTTGTTTATCTAATATTACTACGAATCCATTATCACCATTTTTATATTTTTGACTTAAATCAGCTAAATCCTTTAATGAAACATCTACGTTTAATACACCTATTACCTTGTCATCTACCTTAACTCTTTTTATGGCAGCCAAGCTAAAGTCACCATTAGTAGTTAGATTAGCATCTGTATAACTAATCTTATCTGTGGTTAATGCATCCTTATACCAAGGCCTTTCTCTAGGGTCATAGTTATTTTTTCTATCTATTGATGGATATCTCATGTAACCTCCATTATCCATCCCTGCAAATGCTATGCTTGAAACTTCTTTGTTGCTGTCCAAAAACATTTTAAAATAATTATATAAATTTGCTTCAAAATCACCATTTTCTAAAGGAGTCATTTTCAGACTTCCACTTTCATCACTCTTATCAACATATGTAGTTACATTATTATTTTTCAAACCTTTTATATCACTAGATCCTTCAAGTGTATTTATGCTACTTTCAACACCATCAAAATATTTAATTAAATATTGATCCAAATTATTCTGATTTTGTACCACTTTTTCATCGAAATTTTTGCTATTATAAGAAGTTATTATAAAAAACAAAAATACAGCTATTGATAAAAAAGCTATAGAATTTATAATTATTGTAGCTAATACCACTTTCTTCTTTATGCTCTCACTTTTATTGATTTTTTCATTAGTATTTTTTCTAAGTTTTCTATTCTGCATTCCTTACTTTTCCCCCTTAAAATAATATAGTAATTCTTACATTCAATATTTATTTTTGTAAATTATATTATAAAAAAATACTGGTAATTATATTACCTTTTTTGTGATAGTTCAAATTTCTTGCATGAAAACGTAATTGAAATCATTGATAATTGAACATTTAAAAGCATCTAGTATATAGTAAATTCCTATTAAGAATGATATTACATAAATAACAATAATCATGAAATTTATCAAATTCAGGGGAAATTACTCATATTAACAATATACCATAAAATCATATTAATGAAAATTATTTCATTAAATACAAAGTAAATATTATTAAGTAATTTAGACATATTAAAAAAATAACAAATCAAAGATGTATCTCATCTTTGACTTGTTATTTTCTTTATATATTTCTTAAATTAATTAGTGCTTTAAAAATAATTCTTAATATTTTACATGCCTAATTGATTGATTTATTCAAACAATTCCTTTGCTTTCTTACCGATTCTCTCTCCAAATACTCTTGCTACTTCATCCTCTTTTTCATTTCCATCTCCAATAGATACATGTCCTAAGTGAATATAAGGTTGACCAAGTGCTGAACCTCCTGAATACATTAACATACCTTTCACCATAAAGTGATTTATCATAGTTGTCATTGCCACATTAGCTCCTCCACCAATATATTGAGCAGTTGCAAAGACAGCCCCTAATTTTCCTTCTAAATTACAATTTCTAGATTCATCTATCCACTTCTTCATTTGCCATGTCATATTTGCATAATATGTTGGTGTACCAAAAATCACAGCTTTTGATTCATCTAAAAATTCATAATCTACCTTATCTAAATTCATTGCTTTTACTTCAATACCCTCAACTTTATTTATACCCTCTTCAATAACTTTTGCTGTTCTCTCAGTTTTTCCTGTTTTACTAAAATATAAAATTGCTATCTTCATATTGTTATCCCCCCATTATTTTGATTTAAGCATTCTCAAAAAATAACCAGTCAATACACTAGTCTTGCACAAAATATACATCGCATATTAAATCGTTATTGTATTTTTTAATGCCTTTTTTAATATAAGGCTTTGTTTTAAAACCGTGTTGATATTATTATATAATAGTATCAACACTTTTCTAAAACATAGCGTAATATAAACATAAAAAACGCACGATAATTAAAACTATTGTGCGTTTATTCTTTGTAATTATTTTATAATAAAAATTACTACTATACAATTTTATTTGTGAGCATAATCTAAAAGTTTGGCTATATTTTAAATTAAAGCTATATTTTAAGATAGTGTTTATATTTTAATACAAGGCTATGTTTTATGTATTAGAATCTATTTATAATATTCTATTTAACCATTCCATATATGACTCTAGATAATAACAACAATCCATAAACATGAGCTGGATAGTAAATATAAAACAGATACTTCATGCCCCTACCCTTTTGTCTATTATAAAGCAATATAAATGGAAGTGCTAATATCATTAACCATTGTTCATTTATAAGAAATAAATTTTCAATAGTTAATCCTGCTGGAAGAACCGCTACAACAAAATATAATATGCAAAGTGCTAAATAAAATATTGCAGTTTTCTTTTTACTATTTAGGCAGTAATAAAATCCTAGGCCAAGAATTATAAATATAATACTTCCCTCTACCATCAATGGAGTTGGTAAGAATATCATAGCTACCATTAATGCTATCCTAGATACTTCTAATGTAGGATTCATTAGTATAGAAAACATACCTATTTGTAAAACAATAACCATTATAAACAAAAGTATTGGCACTATAATATTTTTCTTGTTTTTCTCTTTAATTCCAGATTTCAATTTATCTATAAAATATAAGAAAAATACAATATAAAACATAGTCGCAAATATGTTGTTAATCACCATGGCTCCTTTTGGGTGAGGTATATAACTATTAGCTAAAGAATTAGCTATAGACATAAATACAGACCATAAATATAATCTCTTCATATATCCTGTTTTACTTTTAGTATAATAATATCCATTAGCTACCATAAATATAAATATAGGTGCTGCTATTCTTCCTATAATATTAAACCAAGAAGGAATCTCTATAATTCCTGTCATAAAATATGCAACGTGATCAAAAGTCATAAAAATAAGTGCTAAGATCTTCAACTCAAATGAGTCAAACCCCTTTTTAATAAAATCCATATAAAATCTCCTCCTTATTAAGGCATGTCCAATGAATATCTAGTAAGTCTTCTTATCTTTGACTAGTTATTTATTTTATGATGCCTAATCTATGACTCTAGTATACTTTCTCTAACTAAAATCACAAATCGATTTTAGTTACATTAACATTACATTATTGTCACATTAATATAAAAGATTTTATGGTTAAAACACTAATATATGTTTAAAATTTAGTCAATAACATCAAAATGAATGGCTATATATGTTGATTTTATTGATAATTTTACATATATATATCCATTCATTTCTCTGTTTTTTGTTATAGCGATATAACTCTTTTTTGCTTTATTTCTATATTAATTTAAAACTTTTATTTAGGAATTTCTGTCTCCCTAGTGGATTTGCAAGCCTTAATGCGTGCTTGCTAGATATTTTTAATTAGCATGTTTGGAAACTACCACAATCAGTACTCTCAGTGCTATTTGCAGTAGTAGTATGTTTTACAACTTGAATTTTGTTTAAAGTACAATAATCATCACTTTTACAATGAAATTTACATTCTGATACATTACAACCTATGCTTGAATTATGATCCATCTTTTATTCCTTCTTTCTATTATATCTATTTAAATTTGACACAAGTAGTTTGTGATTAAACAATTAAATTATTCATTACTTTATAATTTAATAAAAGACTATGTTTTAAGTAAATGTTGATATTATAATATAAAAACTATTTTAAAATATAGCTTAATAAAATAAAAACGAGGTTATCTCAAAACAAATCATTTTAAGATAATATCGTTTTCTATAATTCATATTTTAATGTTGCTTATTATTATTCTAAAAAATTTAGAATCCTATATTTCCACTATGTTTTAGAAGAGTGTTGATATTGTTATATTTTTGTAAAGTGGACATTGAAATTGGGCTTTTAGAACAAATCCTATATTTTAAATTTATCTACTGTATTCTTAAGATTTCCAACCAATTCTTCTAATTTATTAGTTGTCTCTCCAATTTGATGCATATAAGCTGTTTGTTGCTCATTTGATGCTGTTACTTCTTCTGTTGCTGCTGAATTTTCTTCACTTATAGCGGCGACATTGCTTATTACATCATTTGTAATGTTAGCTTTATTAGACATCTCATTTGTAGATTGTGATACTTCTGATACAATAGAACTTATCTCACTAAATACCTTCTCTATTTCTTTGAAATTTTCACCAACTAAAGTTGCAACATCAACTCCATGTCTTACATCATTTGTACCCTGTTCCATTTTCTCTGCTATATTTTTAATTTGATTTTGAACTCCATTTATAAGTTCTGCTATTTTCTTTGAAGCTATACTTGATTGTTCTGCCAATTTCTTCACTTCATCTGCAACTACGGCAAAGCCTTTTCCTTGTTCTCCAGCTCTAGCAGCTTCAATAGCAGCATTGAGTGCTAACAAATTAGTTTCTTCTGCTATATCACTTATCACATATACTATTTGTCCAATTTCTTTTGATTTTTCTAATAAATTTTGTGTTTCTTTAACATTATAGCTATTTGCTGTTTCTATAGTTTTTATACTCTCCACAGCTTCCTTAGCGCCTTCTGAACCAGAATTACTTACCATTTTAGATTTTTCTGCAACACTTATCATATAATTACATTTTTTATAAACACCATTTATATTCTCGACTAATTCATTTGTTATCATTGATGCTTTACTAGCACTTTCAGCTTGTGTAACAGCTCCCGCTGCTATTTCTTGCATGGTTCGTGAAACTTGGTCAGTTCCTATTAAAGATTCATCTGTAGCTGTAATCAAAGTATTTGATAATGTATCGATTTCATTAGCAGAATAACTTATAGCACTTATCATTTCTTTAAGCTTATAAACTGTATTATTTAGACTATGTCCTACTTTTCCAATTTCATCATCTGTATTAATTTCTAATTGTTTTGTTAAATCACCAGATGCAATTTCTTCTGAAAAAGCAGCTAACTTAATTAATGGGGATGTTATTTTCCTTGCTATTATAAGAATTATAGAGCCAATAATAACTACAATTAATAAAGTAATTAAAAGTAATGTATTCATTAATTTTGAGAAGAAGCAAATAATTCATCTTCTGACATTACACTTACTATGTTCCATCCTGATAAAGGTACTTGCTTATAAAATGCTATGAATTTATCTTTTCCTGAAGTAAATCTAACTGTACCTGATTGTTTGTCAAGCATGTCCTTTCCCAAGGATTGTATATTGGAATCTTCTACCTCTGAAATTTTACTTTTCATTACTAATGATTCATCTGGATGCACAAGAATAGTTCCATCTTTTCCGATTAATAAACTATATCCCTTTTCCCCAAATTTAAAAGCTTTAACTTTATCTTGTATGTAAGAAAGATTCACAGCAGATATCATTGTACCTATTGGTTGATCAGATGTATTTTTAATAGGTACACCTATTACTACTAAAGTTTTACCTGTTCCTTTTGATACTACTGGATTTGATATATTATAAGGCACACCACTCATTAATGTTTTATACCATGGTTTTTCAGAAACATCACCTACTACAAAATTTCCATTTGAATACTGAGCTCTAGATTTACCATCATTATTAAATAAAGTTGCTGCCGCATTATCATATTCACCTGGATAATTTTTCTCCAAAGATTTAATTCTTTCTGCATTGAAATTATCAATAGCACCAAGATCTGATTCAATTAATTTAGCTGTAGGAGTAATCGAAGAACTTCTTACTTCAAGAAGTTTACCATCTAGCCAAGTATTTACGTTTTCAGATAATTTATTTGTCTCTTCTACTTTGTTACTAATAATTTCATTTTGAATAGTTTTTCTAAATTGATAAAATGCTGTGTAACTTAAAGCTGACATTCCAATAATTAAAATAGGCAAAATACCAATTAACAATTTCATTTTAAACGACAATTTTTTCAACACTTTATATCCCTCCACAAAATTATTTTGTTTATCTAAATATTAATCTTCCTAACCAAATAAATATATTGAACATATAAAAGAAAATAAAAAGTCAAAGATATGACGTGTATTTCAATTCAGATAAGGTGGTAAGATTAGTTAACAGCTTATTTTGTGCACACGATATGACACAAAATAAATTAGTATACTGATTTGTTATTTTTTGAATATGTCTTAAACTTGATAAAAAAGATATCCTATTTAGATTATTATTTAATAATATTATATTTATAATTTAACTTCCTACAATTACTATAATAATAACATTAATAGACAAATTTCGATAACCATATATTTACTATTTAGTTGATATTCAATGAATATTATAGTAAATAAAGAATTTAATAGATTTTAGAGCTGTCTCTGAAGTTCATATGACTAAGAACTGATATTGCTGTTAATTATATTTTTTATAAAAGAAGGAAAAGATACAACTAAGTAAATAACAAATTTCTTATACAACTATACTTGTTTCTTTATAAATACAAATATCTAGAAAGGACTAGATTTTTAATGAATAATAAAAATAGTAAGATAGATATTGGAATAACAGTATTATTTGAAATAATCTTAATAACTAACGCTATTCTTAGTATTACATCAAGACAATGGAAGAATTTAGCTTTGTCACTCCTGGCTATTGTATGTATTATACTTCCTTTTATAATTACCCATATTGCTAATATAAAGAACTTAGTGCTACCTTCTAGTTTTAACTTAATATCATTATTATTTATTTTCCTTACATTATACTTTGGGGAAATCAAGAATTTTTATTCTATCTTTTGGTGGTGGGATTTACTTCTTCACGCTATATTTGGTAGCTATGCAGTTCTTATTGCATTACATTTAATACAAGGAATTATTGCAAAGGAAAAGAAAGTAACTAAACAGTGATTTACTATTTTCACTTTAATTTTTGCATTTAATTTTTCAATTACTTTAGGCACCATATAGGAAATATTTGAGTTTTTAGGAGATTATCTATTTAAAATAAATATGCTACAGAGTGGGCTTGAAGACACATTAACAGATCTTCTTATAAAAATTATATCTGCTTTTATTACTTCAATAATATGTTATTATCGTAAATTGAGGAAGCAAAAATAATAGCAACAGTTTCTTGGGCTTATGCCAATATATTGAACATAATAAGTTGAATGTTTTGTGTGAAATTCTCACATCCACTTAGGCTAGATATTAATAATAACAAATACCTATTCAAAGTCATAATGATTTATTTGTTTTTTACAATTTTTATTTACTCAACAACCTATTTAGCATAAAAAACGCACAATAATTAAAACTATTGCGCGTTATAATAATTGATCTGGTTTTGCAGATTTAGCAACTCTTGGTGCTTCTATATCTATTAAAAATATATTATTTGTAAGTTCTCTTTTACTAACTATCTTGTACATCTGGGTACCGCCTGTATTTTTTCTTACTTTGAAAAGTAGGCTATGTTTTAAAACCATGTTGATATTTTTACATATTATGCCTAAATATTTTCACAATAACAAAAGCTCTCTAAGCGAGAGCCATTGTTTAAGATTTTAAATTATACTGATATTGTTCAGTGTGCTAAAGAATTCCACTTAAGAACATCTAAATGTAACAATATCAACACTATATTAAAACAGAGCTAAATTTTATTGCTTTATATTATATTATAAATTAACCTTAGTTCCATAGTATGTGCATTCAAATAATTTTTCCATTGCCTTATCATCTATTTCTCTAGGATTTGATCCTGTACAAGCGTCTAATACTGCATTATGAGCAATAAATGTAAGATTAGCTTTAAAATCAGCTTCTTCAATTCCATATTCTTTCATTGAATGAGGGATACTTAATTTATCATTGTATTCATTAATCATTTTAATTAATGAATCAGTTAATTCTGCATCTGTATTTCCTTCTAATTTTAATGCTCTAGCTATATCAGCATATCTATCTTCACAGTTTACTCTATTATATTCAATTACATATGGTAAGAAGATTGCATTAGCACATCCATGAGGTATGTGGAATACAGCACCTACTTTATGAGCCATTGAGTGAACTATTCCAAGTAATGCATTTGAAAACGCCATTCCAGCTAAACATTGAGCTTCATGCATTAAGTTTCTAGCTTCCTTATCTCCTTCATATGATTTTATTAAAGTTTCTTTAATCATTTCTATTGCTTTAATAGCTAATGGATCTGAAAAATTTGATCTTAATGATGCAGTGTATGCTTCTATAGCATGAGTTAATGCATCCATTCCAGTATGAGCTACTAATTTAGCAGGCATAGTTTGAGCTAAAGCTGGATCAACTATAGCCACATCTGGAGTTAAATTAAAGTCAGCTAAAGGATACTTTATTTTTTCTGAATAATTTGTTATTACTGAGAATGCTGTAACTTCTGTAGCAGTACCACTTGTTGATGGAATAGCTACAAATTTAGCTTTTTGTCTAAGTTCTGGTAATCCAAATGGAACAACTGCTTGTTCAAAAGTAAAATCTGGGTATTCATAGAATATCCACATAGCCTTTGCTGCATCTATTGGTGATCCTCCACCCATCGCAACTATCCAATCTGGCTGGAAGTTTCTCATAGCTTCTGCACCCTTCATTACTGTTTCTACTGATGGGTCTGGTTCTACGCCTTCAAATAATTCTACTTCCATTCCTGCTTCTTTTAAATAATCCTCAACTTGTTTAAGAAAACCAAATCTTTTCATTGATCCACCGCCAACTACTACAAATGCTTTCTTACCCTTTAAAGTTTTAAGCGCTTCTAAAGATCCTTCTCCATGATATAAATCTCTTGGTAATGTAAAACGTGCCATATTCAATTCCTCCTAAAATTTATTCGTTTGTTATTAAATTCACAAACATTATTAAACTCATGAATATATTAAAGCAAGAAGCATGCCAAATTATTTTTATTCTATCAATCTCTTTATTTTAGGCACCTGAATGAAAATAACAAATATATAAAACTTTTAACCATAAATTAATGTCCTAAAATCACACATTTATTCAAATTAGCATGTATGATTTTAGGACACAGTGCAATTTTAGGACTCTTCTACACTATATTTCTTTATTTTTAAATATAAGGTATTTCTGCTTATTCCTAAAGCCTTAGCTACTTTAGTCATATTATGCTTATATGACTTTATAGCTTCTTTAATTGTTTTACTTTCTAATTGTTCTAAATTAAAATTATCTTTTTCAACTTCATAATTTTCACAATAGCTCTTTTCTATCATTTCCTTATGGATTACTTCACTTATTTTCTCATCACCATCTTCCCATAAATCAAATGATAAATTCCCATCTAAGTTAACTATATTTTCTATGTAATTTTCTAATTGTCTAATATTCCCTGGCCAATTATATGATAATAAGCTGTTGTATAAATCTTGTCTAATCCCTGGTATCGGCTTATTTAACTTAAACGATTTTATTCTTAAAAAATATTCTATAAGTTTTTCTATGTCACCTTTTCTCTCCCTTAAAGGTGGTAATGTTATTGGAATAACACATAATCTATAATATAAATCTTCTCTAAAATTTCCTTTTTTAACTTCATTTTTTAAGTTTTTGTTTGTAGCTGCAATTACTCTAACGTCTATAGAAATCTCTGTACTTCCCCCTAGTCTTGTTACCCTACTCTCCTGAAGTACTCTTAATAAATTAACTTGCATATCTAGTGGCATTTCTCCTATCTCATCTAAAAATAAAGTTCCACCACTCGCAATTTCAAACTTTCCTGGTTTTCCACCTTTTTTTCCACCAGTAAATGTACCATCTTCATATCCAAACAATTCACTTTCTATTATATTAGCAGGTATTGCTCCACAATTTATTGCTACAAATTTATTACCTCTTCTTAAACTATAATTATGCATAGCTTGCGCTAGAACTTCCTTTCCTGTCCCACTTTCTCCTTGAATTAAAATAGTGGATGGGCTATTAGAAATAATTTTACTGTTTGTTATTACATTAACAATAGCTGCACTTTCTCCTATAATATCATTAAAAGTCAAAAAAGCTCCAGTTGCATCTTTTACATCTTTTTCTTCCTTTTCATTACTCATAGTTACAACCATTCCAACTATCTTTTCTTTATGCCTAATTCCCTTAAAAACTAATTTAGTCTTGTATCTGCTTGTGTGTCTAAGTTTAACTTCTTTAATAATAGTACTTTTATCTGTATCCAATTCTTCTAATATATTACCTAAATTAGGTAATATATAATGTATTTCTTCTTTTAACAAAACATCTTTATCTCTATTAAATATTTCTGCTCCAAATTTATTAATATTAGTTATTTTTCCTTCTTTATTTACAATCATAATACCTTTATCTAAATTTTCTATAACACTTTCCATATAATTATAAGTTTCATTCAAGATGTTATTTATTTTTTTCTTATCCAATTCATTCTCAATTGCTTTTACTCCAAAAACTACCAATCCCAATGTATGTGGATGTTTCATATTGCTTCTACCACTTAAATTTAAAGTTCCTATAATCTCTCCACTAGTATTATGAATAGGTGCTGCTGAACAAGTTAGCCCTTGAAGTCCTACTATATAATGCTCATTAGCAGTTATTTGAACGCACTTATCTTCCTTAATAGCAGTTCCCATAGCATTAGTCCCTATATTTTGTTCATCCATATACGCTCCAACCTTAAGATTGATACAGTCTAGTTTACTGGCATTTTCTTCTGCTCCTTTAATATATAAAATACATCCATTGTTATCTGTTAATACTATAATAAACTCGTTATCCATAACAGCAGAAAAAACCATATCAATATATAATTTAGATACTTCTATTAAGTCTTTATTATTAATTAATATCTTTTCTAATTCTTCTCCAAAAAGAATCTTTTTAGAATAACTTGATTTTTTCTCAACTCCATAGCTTTCACTTCTCTTATGCGAGTTCTCAATTAATATTCTTTTACTTTCCATAGGACATCCCATCCTTTTTTATAGTTAAAAATCTTTCTAATCTCATCCACTTCAACTTCCTTTTAAATATCAAACATTCTACCATGTCTTATTTTTATACAAATTTCATATCTATTATTTTTTATAGGATAAAAATTCTTATGCTTGCTGATCATAATATAATACTTTTCATTGTGAAATTATTAAAGCACTTTTGCACTATTATAGTTATTAATATCTTATCATACAAATTCAGCATGGAATATTTAATTTAATTTATTAGTAATTATAAACTTAATATTCCTTATATACATTATTCTAATTTTTTTAGTTACTATAAATATCAATGGAATCTAAAAAAGTGGGTGTCTCATAATACAAATCATTTAATAATATGATGTATATTTTAAAAAAATAGAAATAACATTTGTGGAAGAAGCATTGAAAAATAAGCTTAGAGTTTCTTCATTTGAAGTTGTTCCATAAATGATTGTCCTAATGCATATTAGGAGCAATCTTTTATGGGTACAACTTTAAATGTTAGAAAGCCTTAGCGAAATTTTTCTAGTCTTCTTTAATAAATGTTATTTCTATTTCTTTGTTATTACTTCACTTGATAATTTTGAGATAGACCCTTACTAATTCAGCATAGTCTTTAAAATTAATCTTAATAAATAATACATTTTAATGTGTTTACTACCATTTTAATTTAGTTATATTATTATCTTATATAATTATGATTTTACTCTAAATAATTTAAATATAATTATGATTCAAGCATAAAATTACTTAACCCATGCTCCACTTTCATCAACTCTATATCCATCAAGAGTAACGCAATTACAATGCATTTGACCATGTTCATTAAATGAATAACAACCACTATCTATCCAAAGCCATAATGGCTTATCCTTAGTCCCTCTTACCATTTTGCAACTATGATCTAAGTAATACCAAAATTTATCACTACTATCATAATACCATGCAGATTCTAATGCATATCCATTTGAATCAAAGATATACCAATCTCCATCTATATTCTTCCAATCATTTTGTGATGTGTAATAATATTTATTAGTAACATCTGTACAATACCACCATCCAATATTATTTTTATTCCAACCTAACTTCAACACATTGTCACTTGAATTTTCAATACCCACTAATCCATTAACAATAGCCCTTGCAATTATTTCTGCATCATACTTATCAGCATCTGAGCTATCTGCAAATAAACACTCTACAAGTATTGCTGGCATGCTAGTTTTATTAAGAACAATAAAACTTTGTATCTTTACACCTCTATTAGTTAAATTCAAACTTGTAGCCAAAGAATTACTCACCTTTGTTGCATATTGATTTGCCAAAGCTGATTTTCCAGTAACACATACTTCAGGGCCAGTTCCTCCCCCTGCATTAATATGAATCTCCACATACAATTCTACATTTGAATTTTTTGCTATATCATTAGCTTTATTTGCTCTTATATAACAATCTTTATACTTATAACTGTTACTCTCATCCACCCTCAATAAATTAACAACATGACCTTTTTCCTCTAAATACTGAGCGACTAAAGCTCCTATTTCCCTAGTACAATTACTTTCATCAAGCCTTGAAACTACACCACACCCAGTATTACCACTAGCAGTATGACCTACAGCTATTACAAAATTACTCATTTTTCATACACCTTCCTTTTCATATTTTTACATATAAGATATATGGCTTTAACTTATATATACTAAATATGTGTTACTTTACTTCTATTTAAAAGAAGAGTGTTATCGAAAAAAATTCTTCATTATATAAGTATATGCAATAATACAACTAAATGTACAACATTTAGTTAAAACATAGCCAAATAAAAAGACAATTAATGGAGATATTTATTATCCACTAATTGTCCTTAAAATTTATGAATAGGCCTTACTGTTTAAGTGTAGCAATAGAAGTACCCACGCTCTATTGTTTATTAACTTTTTTCCTCAATTCATAAAAAAATTCACTTTATATATTTCTTGCTACTTCATAAGCATCCCATACAGCATTTAATATATTAGCTGCTTTTCTTGCATCACCTATTAAATAAAGTTCTGGAACTTTATCTCTAAGCTTATCATAAAGTTTAGTATCTGAAGCATAGCCAACTGCTAAAACAACATTTTCTGCATCAACCTCTGATTTCTTATGTTTATTATCTGCTACTACTATGCTCTTTTCTTTTATTTCATACACGTATTTGTTTGTCAAAACTTTTACTTTATGCATTTTCAAAAGATCTATAAGCATTATTCTATTAGCATGAGGAACTGGATTTCCTGCAATCATTAAATCCTCTAAAGATTCTAATATTGTTACTTCTTTACCTTGTTTAGCTAACCACAAAGCTGTTTCACAACCTACTAAGCCACCTCCTATAACAGTAACTTTATTATTCTTAACTGACTTTTCTCCTAAAAGAACTTCAGTAGCAGTTGCTACATTATCTCTATCTACTCCTTCAACATTTAATACAATTGAAGTTGAACCTGTTGCAGCTATTATAACTTCTGGTTTTTCCTTGTCTATTAATTCTTCAGTAACTTCTACTCCAAATTTGATATCAACATTTAATTCTTTTAACTCATTTTTATACCAATCCAATAAACGTCTATCATCTTCCTTAAAATCTGGAACACCTCCTGCAATAATGTGTCCTCCTAATTTATCAGTTTTTTCGTAAATAGTTACTTTATGACCTCTTATTGCTGCAACTCTAGCTGCTTCCATACCAGCAATTCCGCCACCAACTACCATAACATTTTTAGTTTTCAAAGCTGGTTTAAGAGCATATTGTTCTTCATGTCCTGTACTAGGATTTACTGCACAAGATATTGATTTTCCAGCAAAAATTCTTCCCAAACATGCTACTTGACATCCAATACATGGACGTATTCTTTCATTTTGACCTGCAAGAACCTTCTTAGGCCAATACGGATCAGCTAAAAGTTCTCTTCCGAGCTCTACCATATCAGCTTTATTTTCTTCTAATGCTTTTTCTGCAAGTTCTGGAATCTCCATTCTTCCAGCAACTAGCACTGGAACTTTAACCACTTTTTTAAGTTTTTCAGTTAATGATAAATAACATCCGTGCTTTTGATAAACAGGTGGATGAGCCCAATACCAAGCATCATATGTTCCACCATCAGCATTAAATTCGTCATATCCAGCTTCCTCTAAAATTTTAGCGGATTCAAGACCTTCTTCAAGATCTCTTCCAAGTTCTTTAAATTCTTCTTCTGGAAGTCCTCCTTGACACCAATCTTTTATAAAACTTTTTATACTATATCTAACTCCAACTGGGAAGTCTTGTCCAACTCTATTTTTTATTTCTTTTAATATCTCTATTGGTAATGTTAATCTTTCTTTTGAATTACCACCAAATTTATCAGTTCTTCTATTAAACAATGAAATAGTAAATTGATCTAATAAATATCCTTCATGAACTGCATGTACTTCTATTCCATCAAAGCCTGACTCTACAGCTATTTCAGCTGTATCTCCAAATTTTTTAATTATTGTTTCTACTTCATTTGTAGTAAGTTCTCTACAAGTTACACTTGGGTCCCAATAATTTGGTATTGCAGATGGTGCTACTGGCTGTCCATCAACAATTTTAGGATTGGCAGATCTTCCAAGTCCCATTGTTACTTGAAGGAATATTTTAGAACCATAAGCATGTACTCTTTCAGTTAACTCAGTTGCCACTTGAGCAAAATGTATAGGATTTGTTGTTGCACAAGGGAAGATAGGCATTTTAAGTTTTTCAATTTCATTTTCTGCCTTAACAATACCTGTTATTATAAGTCCTGTTCCACCTTTAGCTCTTTCAACATAATAATCTATTGCTCTTTGAGAAAAACATCCATCTGGAGTAACCAGTCCTACTGTTCCCATAGGTGCCATAGCAATCCTATTTTTAACCTCAACTTTTCCAATTTTAATTGGTTTAAAAATATTCTTTTTTTCCATACACTCACCCCATAATCTTAAATATTTGTTTACTAAATATTATCACTAATTACATTTATTGTAAAGCATTTCATTTGACAAAATATTGTAATATATTCTTCAATAAATTCATATTATCTGCACATTCTTCTAAACTAATTTTTCTATTTAATTTTTTTATTTAATTAATTCATAAAAATTAAAGTATCCAAGTCACTTTATAAATTTGTATTTCCCTTATATATAATAAAAAGTGTGGAAATTATAAAAATAACTAATCGATAATCATGACTATTTAGCATTTAAATAATTTGTATAAGATTTAAACATGAAAATTAAACCTAAAATAAATACCTATTAAGAAACAATAACAATTTTGCATTATTAAAGGCAATAAACATTGACGATAAAATATTTTAAAATAGTGTTGATATTTTAATATAAAGGCGAAATGGCATTGGAATTTGCTTTGTAGAACTCTTAAGTAAGAGTCCAAATTTTATATTTGGTATCTCGAACTTACTCAGCGAACGAATGTGAGTCGAGTTTCATTAAATCTTAGTACTATTAATTGCTTGTCACAATCTTTGATTGGGAGCATGCATTAATAGGACTAAGATTTATTTTAGAGTTCTTAAAGTGAATTCCACTGTCCATAAGCTTTATATTACAATATTAACATCCACTTAAAACATTAATGTAAAATGTTTATTGCCTTTTCATAGCTATTTGTTAAAATTCCAGGTATAAGAGCCTCCTCCTGTAGGAACAGTATAAGACTGATTATTACCACTTTCCCAGGTTACGTTTCCGCTAGCATCTTTTTTTATTGCTTTAAATTCATAGTTACGGCCTTCAGCAAGATATACTGTTGCTGTTGCTTTTCCACCTTTATAAGTAAGTTGTGAAGGATATAGTCCAGTGGTCCAATTAGCCATCTCCCATCCATTTCCTACTATATATATTTTTTCTCCATCTTTTACATTAACATTATTTAGTGTAAATGTAACAGGAACAGGCTTCTTTACTAAAATATCTGCAAAAGAATTAAGTTCTGAATTTGTTGGGTCATCACTTTTTAAAAGATCTCCAAATCTTAAAAGTGTAAATCCTGAAAAATCATAATTATATAACATTTCAGCACAATTTTGATATGATTGATTATTATTTGAAATAGTTAATGCATTTTCTCCAAATATTTTTATACCTTTTGATTTAGCTAAATTTGCAACGTTTATAACAAGGCTTTTTGGTGCTGAATAATTAGGTTTAGTATAAGCATTTGAGTCATCCATTTCAAGACATGTAAAAGTTAAATCTATATCTGATGCCTTAAATTGATCAAGTAAAGTATTATAATTGTAATAACCTGCACAATACTCTGTTGAATGTGGCATGCTAGGGCTATTTATCAACCAATGTACCCCAGATACTTTTGCACCTATTCTAGCATTAAAAACTGAATCAAAATGTTCATGTGCTTTAGACGCTATATTGGATAAGTGTTTTTCAATTACTTTTTGATACCAAGTTAAAAAATCTTTACCATATTTTGATTTATAACCATTTATAAAGAAATTATCTCCATCTGTTGGAGGAGTAATTTGGGTAAAGCTTGTTAAATTTGTATTCCATTCACTATTAAGTTTAGAAATATTATTATACTTAGTCTCCATAGCATTTTGAAAATCTGATATAGCTGCTTTACTGTAACATTGTAATTCTCCACGTTCAGGATAGTTCCATCCTAATGGTTTGTTATAAGAAGGAAATCTTAATTCACCAGAAGCACCACCTGAAAGATAAATTTTAGCTATAATATCTTTATATTGACTAAAGTTTGATGCAAATGAAGCATAAAGTTCATCATATTGCTTATCAATATCAGACCACCATGGGCTAAGACACTCCTTGTCCCACTTTCCTTTTTCATTTTTAAACTGCATATTATCAGCAGTATCTTTTGTCCATAACCATGAAGGTAGAGGTATATTTATTTCTTTATCTGAATTTGAATCACTATTGTTTACATTACCGCCACATTGATGTGTTGATAAAATAGGAACCCATTTTAATCCTGAAGCACGAACAGTCTCTGCATAAGTTTTATAATAACTCCAGTCAAATTGATTATCACCTTTACTTTCAACATCACCCCACCACACATCTGTGGTAATAGCATAAACTCCTTTATTCTTAAGAGTTATTAACTGCTTCTTGAATGTATTCCAATCTGTTATTTTTCCTAGTGGTGCCATTACATTTGCTTTATAATCTCTTTGAATAGATGATGCATATGTTGCACTCCCTGAAGACAAAATTAAAGTAAAAGATAATAGTAAAGCTAAAGCAAATCCCAGACATTTTTTTAATGGTTTATTTAAATATTTCATTTTCTTATCCCCCTTTTAATATTTTTTATATGAGCTAGTTAATAATACGCCCCTCCTTTCCTATTAATGTAATTGATATTGAACTAAAACTTTTATTAAATATATGTAACAATATCAACACAGTTTTAAACTTTGACTTAATTTATAAGACTTTATTAGATAAGAGAATACTCTACTTAAATGTTATTTATTTAATGTTAAAGATAAATTTGCACTATTTAAAAATATCCTTTATAATTTCATGCAAACGATTGCACAAAATAGCAAAAAAATATAACTGTTGTTAATTGCTTTTTATATCTTTAAATAAATTTTGTATGTTGAATTTAATTACATAAAACTTTTTTCAACACATTATTATAATTAGTAAATTCTATTCTGGATATTTATGTTATATTTAGGTATAAATTAATAATATACCTGAATATAACAGTTTTCAAGATGTAATATGAAATTTTTTCATTAAAAGTATAACTTTATATTTATTTTATGTTATTTGGTATTTTAAACTAAGGCTATGTTTTAAAAGAGTGTTGATATTGTTATATAACATAAGACCATGAATCGTAGGCTCTACTACATTCATAGTCTTATGTTTTCATATCCTGTTTAAGCAATATACTATATGCAGTTTACTTATAAGAATATTATTTATTTATAGTTACATCGAAAATTTGATCAACTGGAATATCTATTCCAGATTCACCTGAAGTTGGCTCAATCTTAACTATATCTCTTCCATATGAATTCATTAATTTTTCTAATTTACTTGTTGCATCTTTAAATGCACTAGGGTCTACCTTGTAATTTTCTACTAACTGATATCTTAAAATCACTTTATCTTCATTGCAAGGATTGTATGCTATATTTGTAGTGCTTTCAAAGCTTGACTTAATTTCACTACTATTTTTGAAAGTTTTTGATCTAGTTGCATTTACATCAGTATTTATTTTAGCTAGTGTTTTAGCTGATGCATATTTTATATCAATTCCCGCACTTGCACTTGATTCTGTTATGAATTTTAGTCCTAATGTTAATCCCATATCTAACTCTTCACTCTTAGTTATCCCTGCAGTATATCTTTTGTTAATAGTATGGCTTGAACCTGCTGGAAGATCTATAGTATCTATAAGTTTCCAGCTTGTTGTTCTTTCAACTGCATTGTCATGATAAAGGAATGCCATTTTAAATATAGTATCTTCTCTATAGAAATCTTTATCTAAAATCTCTTTCATAGCTATATCTGTTACTTTTTTATCTGAGAAGTTGTCCTTATTTATAACAAAGCCATTATTTAATATAATAGAGAAATCTCCATCTCTTAAAGATAGCTTATTTTCTACAAAATAACTAAACGCTCTTTTTAATGCTAATTCAGCATAATTAAATTTTCCTTGTTTGGATTTAGTTGCATCTAATTTTACATCTACATACAACCACGGATTAACACCCTTAATTTCTTTATCAATGTTAATTTGTGATTTTATTTTTCCATCAACAACTGCTAATTGTTTTGTTGGTATAGTAATATCTCTGTTATATGCAGCCTTTGCCATTGTTATTGGAGTGATTGACATTAAAACTGCTAGTCCCACTAAAATTATTATTTTCTTCATAATAACACCATCTTTCGTAAAATATTAATACTTGTCTATAATTTGTTAATATTTTATTTGTAAGTTTATTATATCAAAATAATTATAATTTTAACACCAATTCCAAAAGTACTATTTCAATTAATTAAAATATTATGCAAAAGTATTTTCTTTAACATTTGGAAGCACATCATAAATATAGCACTTCATTTTCTTTTCAAAATAATCTTTTATTTCCATTATCTTTTTCCATCTTGCAACAGTATATTCATGTATACCATACCTACAAGTAACATCAACAAATCTTTTTTCAAGTAAACAAAATCCTGTAGGTAAAGCTAAAGCATCACCTAATTGTACTAATAAGTCATAATCATCATAAATAACTGAGTTTATAATGCTTCTAGCAAGTTCAAATTCTTCTTTTGTAACATCCCATTTTCCTATTGCTGAATGAATATCTTGTATCATAAATGAATGTGTAACACAAATTTTAGCAACGTCATCCCAACCTTTTTCCATACAATATTGATATCCAGCAATTGTATGACGTTCTGAGACTATCCCTACCCGTCTACCTATATCATGTAACAAACCTAAGATATATGCTTTATTGCTATCAAGATTTATGCAATGTTCTGCAATATTTTTGCAAGCTAACGCTACAAATTCAGAATGTTGTTTCCACAATCCTAGATTTAACTTTTCTGCCTGTTCAAGAACCTTTATAGCTGTATTTTTATTAGGATACTTCTTACACATAACAATACTCCCTTTTATAATAAAAATTAATAATTCTATATTATATTTATCCACGACTTCACAATATCATTTCTAAAAATTATATATTTTTTTAAATACTAAACTTTAAAAAATAATTTCTCTTAATATTCTAAAATAAAAAGACTTTAATATATATTATACTATATATTAAAGGCTCCATGTAAAAATATTCCTGTTGAATTAATACTAATGCTACACGTTGTGCTAGTTAATTTTTGTTAATAAACGACATTAAAGAAAATAAATTACACTAAGAAATAGGACAAATAATTGCGAAATAAACATTAGAAAATTGTGCTTAGTATTTCTTTATTTGAAGTTGTTCCAAAATTGTTTGTTCAGAGCCTGTCTTTGGAGCAAACTGTTTTGGGCACAACTCTAAATATTAGAAATACTTAGTATAATTTTCCTAGTTTATAGAGCAATATTTGTCCTATTTCTGATTTTTACAATTTTCACTAGCATAATGTATTAAAGCGCATGAAAGAAAATAACAGGTCCAAGATGTGATGTATATTGACTTGTTATTTTTTTGAATGTGCCTACTATAAGATATTATAGTCCTTCTAATCTCCAACACCAAAATCAGTATTTTCAAATAGTATTTCTACTTTTTGAACATCTTTTAAAAATTGATATTCTCTTTCAAACCAACTTATTAATTCTTCATCTCTTTTTATTTCAGTAGTATTTTCAGTAAATATGTTTACTGTTCCATAATCAAAATGATTTAATACTATATCTATATCTCTCTTGATCATCTCTTTTGTTTGTCCTTTTATTCCAACTAATAAACAAACTGATTTAAAATGTTCTTTTACTTCTTCATAAGTTTTAAAATTAGCATTTTTATTTAAAAACTTATTTCTAAAATCATTATCAAAACTTTCTACTCCAATTTTAAAGACTATTTCTATATTAAAAAAGTCTCTCATCTCTTGTAGTCTATTTTTATAACACCAATGGCTTTCTAAAAACATTTTTTTTATACCATTTTTATCTATAACTTGTTTTATCATTTTTAATGTTTCTTTTGTTAATTCAAAACAACTTCCTGAATTTATTACCTCTAAAGTTTTATATACACCTTTTACATTCTCTAGAACTTCAAAATTCAACTTGTTTATTTCTTCTTCTTTGGTAGAGTTATCATCTATATAATCACAAAAACTACATTTCCCCCAGACGCATGGAAGCCCCTTTAATAAAACAATCTCTCTTTTATTTTTTTCATTTATAATATTATATCTATCCATTTATCTCATTCCTAACTAAATTTATCTATTAGCTAATTTTATCAACACAATATGACTCAAAATAAACTAGCATACTGACTTGTTATTTCTTTGAATGTGCCTTAACGGAATTGTTTTTACTACTGTAAATACAACTCCAAAGCTAGTTGCCTTATCTAATAAATCTGTGAATATTTGAGTTGAAAATACAGCTGTTATAGTACTTATTCCTAAGTTCTTAAATATAACTACTAATATGCTTGAACCTGATGACGTAACCCCACCAAATACAAATGAAGCAATAATTGATGCTGTTATTGAACCTAAAATCGTAATAATTATAATTGCAAATATAGATTTAAAACCTTCAAATTTAGACTTCTTAAAAAACAATCCTGTGCTTACTCCTATAATTAATTGAACTGGTAAAAAATAAAATGACATTGGATCAAACATTGCTCCATTTACTATAGCTGTTAATATTCCCACTATTCCCCCATTTATTGGTCCTAATACTACTGCACTTAAAATTGTTCCTATTGTATCAATATATACAGGCAACTTTAAACTCAAAGCCAAAAAACCTCCAACAATATTAATAACTATTGATAATGACATAAACATCATAATACTTAAATTAAATTTTCTCATAACTTACCTCCTGAATTAATTTTCCTAGTTTATAGAGCAATATTTATCATATTTCTGGTTTACTATTACCAATATAAGATATTGCTACAAATTATTATCCTCAAAGAAATTTGATGAATAATTGCGTAGTAAGCATTGAAAAATCGTGCTTACAGTTTCATCGTTTTAAGTTGTTCCATTAGAGATTGTCAAAAGCTTGTCTTTGGAACAATCTCTAATGGGTGCAACTTAAAATGATAGAAACTGTTGCACTATTTTTCTAGTCTTACATAGTAATTACTTATCAAATTTCTGATTTTGATAACTGTATTTAGGGTTATTCAATACATTTAAAATATCTTTTTTATGTTCTGGAATTAATCTTGTTAAGAACATTTCCATAAATGCTTTTGAATTTACCTCTGTTAATACTAAACAGTTTGCTTCTTTTCTATAAAAATCTCCCTCATCTACTAAGCTCATGCCAATTGCTTTTCCTTCTGTAACTATATCAACATAATATTCTTCTCCACTGCAAATACTAGAATCTATAAAATAAGCTATTGCTAGTGGATCATTTATAACACATCCTAATGTTCTTTCTTGCGCCCAATGAAAATCAACATAAAATTTTGTTATTTTTACAATTAAATCTGCTAGTGGATGTTTAAATTGTTTTAACATTTCAATATAATTAGGTGTTAATACAATTTCTCTTGTTACATCTAATCCAACCATTGTAATATTTCTATGAAGTTCATTAAAAACTTTTTCTGCTGCATGGGGATCTACCCAAAAATTAAATTCAGCAACTTGTGAACAGTTTCCAAAGCTTTTAAATGCTCCTCCCATAACAACTAATTCTTTTAATTTTCTCATAGTTTCTTTATCTGTCTCTAAAGCCTTTGCTATATTAGTTAAAGGACCTATAGCAATTATAGATAATTCATCTTCTTCCCTTAATGATTTTAATATAAAATCTACTGCACCTTCCTTATAATTAACACCTTCTACCCTTGGTAAAAATGTTTCTCCAAGTCCATCTTCTCCATGAGTATCTTCAGCTGTAATAAGCTCTCTTTCTAAAGGGCTTCCATCTCCTATATACACAGGAATATCTAATCTTCCAATTTCCTTAAGTATCCTTAAAGCATTTTCTGCTCCTTTACTTGCATGTACATTTCCCGAAACAATTGTTAATCCTTTTACATCTAATTCATCTGACTTTAATGCAAGCATAATTGCCAATGAATCATCAATACCTGGATCACAATCTATTATTATTTTTTTCTTATCCACTAATATATCTCCTTAATAATATTTATAATATTCCACTAAATAAATAAAAAACGCTCTGAGTATTCATCTCAAAGCGTAGAAAATAAGTCATTTTAAAAAATTAGCTAAAATTGTATTATACTCATTTAAACATTGTTAAGTGAATGTCCAAAAGTGATGTTCCAAATCTTGTATTTGGCTAACAGAACTTTCTCCGTAAGCATTTTATATTTGGAAACACAAACTTACTCAGCGAATGAATATGAATCGAGTTTCCTATATCAAGTTCTTAGCCCACTTTACAATATATAACAATATCAGTATAGTTTTAAAATAACACCAAATAAAAAAGGGCGCAATTATAACCATGCGACCTATTAAATCTTATTTCCTAGTTTTTTATAGAGGGATGGTTACGAACCTCTACCACAATATTACTTAATGGATTTAATATTTAATTTTCCTTATTAAGTATATCAAATGTTTTTCTTCATTTCAAGCACCTAAGAGGAATCCCCTAAGGTGCCTTAGAAAATCATTTTTCACCTTTTTAGCTTCTTGGTTCTTGAAACATATTTTTCATTTCAGTAGCTTTTTCTTTTATTTCATGACCTACTTTATTTGTTCTTTCTTTTAATCCAGAGCCAACTTCCTCAGCTTTTACTTTTAATAATTCAGTAAGATCCTGTGCTTTTTCCTTTATTTCTTGATTTAAAATACTCATTTTCATATCTGCTACTCAAAATATGGTCAAATATACTAATATTGAGATTGTTACTGTTTCATTGTACTCTGCCTTGCCTAAGCTACTACAGTTTGTATAGTACTCCACAGTCGTAAATTCCCCAAATAGCCTTGGGTACATATATAAGCGCTTGTTTAATTAAGCTATCTTATATTCTTTAGCATTAGCTAAATTTATTGAAGCATTTAAATCCCTATCTATACTCACTCCACAAGAACATTTATAAATTCTATCAGATAATTTTAAATCTTTCTTATATGCTCCACAGTAGCTACAAGTTTTGCTACTTGGATAGAATCTATCAACTATCCTTATTTCAATATTATTTTGTTTAGCTTTTGAGATAAGTTTAGTTCTAAATTCATAAAACTTTTGCCCAGCGACTGCTTTAGCTAAATGCTTATTCTTCATCATTCCTTTAATATTTAAATCTTCAATGGTTATAAAACTTGATTTTTGCTTTATTAACTCATTCACTGTTTTATTAATATAATCAGTTCTAATATTGGTAAGTCTTTGATGAAGTTTTTGTACCTTAACTATTTGTTTTTGGATATTTTGACAAGTAGCTCTCCCTTCTTTTATATTTTTATTTCTTATTTTCAAACTTTCATATTTCCTTGAAAGTTTTCTTTGTTCACGTTTTAGTTTCTTTTCTGACTTTTTAACTGTTTTAGTTTTATTAATATTCTTTTTGGTTATACCATTGCTACAAATTGCAAAATCTTTTAGACCTAAATCGACTCCTATTCCTTCTGAATATGCTTTATTGTTTATTTTAATATCTTCTTCAACTAAAATTGAAACGTAATATCTGTCAGCTTTTTGGCTTATTGTACCACTTTTAACTATTGAGTTAACTGGTATATAGCCAAATTCTTTTAATCTAATCCAACCTAAAGTTGGTACTTTAACTTTATGCCTTTCAATAACCCAATCAGTTTTATTATTTTTAGAAAAATACGCTTTAACATCTTGATTTTTCTTTTTCTTAAACTTTGGAAAACCACTTTCACCTTTAAAAAACTTTTTGAATGCTTTCTCACCATTCATAATAGCTTGCTTAGTAGCTTTTGAAGATACACTTTTAATCCAATCTTTATCTTGATTATTAGGAATATACTCATTGTTAAGCCACTTAGAAAAATCCATACCACTTACAAATCTTTGTTCTTTTACATAGATTTCTTTATTATGAGCAATGTAAAAATTATAAAGAAATCTACATACGCCAATAGTTTGATGGATTTTAACTATTTGCTCTTTAGTTGGTTTAATTTCTATTTTGTATGCTTTTTTCAACTTCTTTATCTTCCTTTATCTTTTTTTTATATTTTCTTAAACCATATATTCTGCAACTGAAAACATGAAGTATAGAAATTATATCTTGAACTAATTCTTCTGTTGGAGATAGACTTTCGTTGTTGACGACAACTATTTTGACATTGAACTTTTCTAAAAATCTTTCAAACCACTCAAATCCAAATCGTACAAATCTATCTTTATGGGTTATTATTATAGTGCTTATTTCAGAAGTCATACATTCATCTATAAGTTTATTCCATTTTTTACGATTATAATTCAACCCACTTCCATAATCCTCTATTACTTCATCTACGATAATTCCTTTTGCATTGGCATATTGCTTAAGGAACTCAACTTGATTATTTAAATCATCTTTTTGATTAGAAGTTGAAACTCTTGTATATATAACTATTTTCTTTTCAGAAGATGTTTCACCTTTAAATTCTTTGTATTGCTCATAAGTATAATATCTTCTATTTGTTGGTGTTCTAAATGCGTTTAATTTTCCTGCATTATCCCAACGCTGTAGTGTTAAAACTGATACATTTAATAATTCTGCAAATTCTTTAGGCTTATAATTCTTACTCAAATATAATCACTTCCTTTCAATGATTATATTTGTATATATTTTTGTTGACTATAGTATTCCTCCTTTTATCAAATATTCTAGTTTTTTATTTTACAATGCCTAAAGTAAGAAAATATCATATAAAATTGCAACTTAAAACAATAGAAACTGTTAGTGCAATTTTTCTAGTCCTAATGAATAATTATATATGATATTTTCAATTTTATAGCATCATTAAAAAATCAGCTTATTTTAACTAGCACAACACGTTAGGTTATATTTACTTTATTAGTTTGCTCAAATAAAAAAATATTATTACCCTATTTTCTCAAAATCATCTAATTCATTGCATCTTTGGTCTATTATTTTCTTTCATGTGCCTAAGATCAATAGCTTCTAAAATAGATTCCCCTTTAAACCAAGACATTTTATTTGATACTTTAAGTATATTTTCTACATAAAAATTAAATTGCGTATATACTTCTCTCGTAGGATCATAAGATACAGTATATTTGACTTGTTATTTTCTTTAATATGCCTAACATAGTTCTAAAAGATATAGTATAATCATATGTGAATACTATGTATTGGAGGATAACTTATGAGAATTTCATCTAAAGCGCGATATGGCCTTGCTGCTATGATAAGCATCGCACAAACTGGTAATAATGGAGATTATATAACTATTATAAGTATTGCTGAAAAGCTTGGTATTTCTAAAATATACTTAGAACAAGTATTTTCGCTTCTAAAACGAGCTAATCTTGTTGTATCAATAAAAGGTGCTCAAGGTGGGTATCATTTAGCTAGATCTGCAGAAAATATCAAGGTATACGATATATTAAATGCTATTGAAACTAGTTTATTTGAAAATACAGAAAAATCTGTTTCAAATGATGCTATTGAAATAGAAAAATCTATGAATAATTTAGTTTGGAATAAACTAGATGATGCTATACAATCAACACTTAGTTCTGCAACTTTGAATGATTTAGTAAAAGAATCTCAAAAATATATAAAAGATAATATAGCAATGTTTTATATTTAACTTAAGGCATATGAAATGGTGCTGTCTCAGAATTATCAAGTAAAGTAATAACAAAAAAATAGAAATAACATTTATTAAAGAAGACTAGAAAAATAAGCTAAAAGTTTCTAACATTTAAACTTGTACCCATAAAAGATTGCTCCTAATATGTATTAGGACAATCATTTATGGAACAACTTCAAATGAAGAAACTCTAAGCTTATTTTTCAATGCTTCTTCCACAAATGTTATTTCTATTTTTTTGAATATACATCATATCATTAAATAATTTGTATTATGAGACAGCCTCTTTTTTATTAGGATATGTTTTAAAATAATGTTGATATTGTAATATAACGCTAATTGACATTGGAATTTGCTTTGTAGAACTCTCAATAAATGTAATATATGATTTTACTTTTCTTCTAGTTTATCTAGTTTTTGATTGTAGCTAAACATATATAATGATGCACTAAATATAATTACATATCCTATAAAACTTAAATAATCTGGAAGTTCTCCAAATATAAATAAGCTGATTATAGCTGAAAAAAGTATATTAGAATAATCAAATATAGATATTTCCTTAGCTGGTGCATAATTATATGCTAAGGTTATTCCAAATTGTCCTACACTTGCAAATACTCCTGCTAATATTAAATAAATAAATTGAATTAAACTCATAGCTTTATATGAAATCATCATAAATGGAAATAACACTACTGTTGAAAATAAAGAAAAATAAAATACTATTGTATAATGCTTTTCTTTTCCACTTAATGCTCTAACGCATGTATAAGCCGCTGCTGCAAATATAGCTCCACCCACCCCTGCTAAAGATGGTATTATGGCAAGATTAAATGATGGTTTTATAATAAATAATGCTCCAAAAAATGCAATTCCTAAGGCTATTATTTGTTTCATATTTATCTTTTCACTTAAAAATAAAGCTGAAAATATGATAACAAAGAAAGGACTAAGCTTATTTAACATATTTGCATCTGATAATACTAATATATCTATTGTATAGTAATTTAAAACTATCCCTAATGTTCCAAATAAAGACCGTAATATAAGTTTCTTTTGATTTTCTCTTTTTCCAAAGAATATTTCTTTATGTTTCACAATTAATAAAAATGCTACTATTGTTGAAACTAAATTTCTGAAAAAAGCTTTTTCAAAAGATGGTAAATTTCCAGAAAGTTTAACAAATGCTGACATCATTGCAAATCCAAATGCTGATAGTATTATATATATTATTCCCTTTGTTCTATTACTTAAATTATTAAAATTCATAATCTCCTCACTTTCTTAACCTAGACATTAGACACATTTTTTTAAATATAATCCAAATATTATTATATGCAAAACATAAAAATATTAGCTTATTATTCCTAATGCCTCCTTTAATATATCACTAGAAATAAGCATTTTCTAGTCTTCTGGAATAAATGTTATTTGTATTTTGATTTATTGAGAGATTCTTTCATATACATAAAGAATCTCTCAATAAATCAAAAACTGCTGATACAAATACTATCAGCAGTTCTTGATTCTAATATAATTTATATGAATTTGTGAAATGTACATCTTAGGGAGAACAGAAAAAATTTTTTATACTAAATGCAAGGTCACGCGAATTACTTCCATCTAGTATTTGAGAGAGTGTATGCTCTTTTATTTCATCATATTGACAAAATATCTTTTTAGCTTTGTTGCAATCGTTATATACTTTCCAATAACCACAAAGCAAACATTTTTTCTTTGTACATTCCATAAAATCTTTAACATCTCTAATTGGTATTCCTAAAAATAACCCAAGTTCATGTGGACAATGATATAAATCATATCTCACTTTTAACTTATCTAGGTATATGTATATATCATCATTTTCATCATATCCTAGCTTAGTTAAGAACATCTTATGTTCTTTTTTGAAAATAGAACTTTCTAGTAGTTCCTTATTATAAAGCATTATTATTATAGATTCATCACTTTCTCTTAGCTCAATAAACTCTAAATCTATACTTTTTACAAATGCTCTACCAAATTTATTCCACTTATAGCATAAGTTTTCTCCAGTCTTTTTTAATGTCATTGTTGATGCAGGTTTTACGCCAGCAATAACTTGAGACGCATTATATACTATTAAGCTTTCTATACATTGCTTATCTTCCATAGAGTTTAATTTGTTATAAAAATCTAAATACTTCATAATAATTCCCTACCTCATAACTATATTGCAGCTATCTTTTTTCCAAAATCTATACACATTCCATCATCTTCTGGTTCATTTTGAATAATTAATGGATCTATTACTGATTGACATCCATAACCTATCATTCTTTCTTCCCAATCTCTCATCCATTGACCATCACCCCAGCCGTAAGATCCAAATAATACAACTTTCTTTCCAGAAATTTTACTTGATATTTCTTCTATAAAAGGTTCAAATTCGCCTTCTTCAAGTACCTCATCACCCATAGCTGAACACCCTAAAATAACTATATCTTCATCATCAAACATATTACTGACTGCATCAGAAACATTTATTACACTTGCCTCTGTACCTTCTTTGCTTATACCTTCGCTGATTAAATTTGCCATTTTTTCTGTGTTACCTGTTCCTGACCAATAAACTATTTTCATCCCATTTCCTCCTCAATTAAAATTTATTTACTATTGAGATTAATTATCATTTACAATTACTATAATATAATTAATATCATCCATTGTCAATACTATATTGGAAAATAAATTCATTTGGAGTATAAAATTTCCCCTTAAAAAGTTTCACTTTAGGCATATTAAAGAAAATAACAAGTCAAAGATGCGACGTATATTTTGTGTGCCAGACAAGGAGGTGAAATCATCTCATAGCAAGCTATGGGCTGATTTTGCCAACATGAGTAGACAAGCAAAATCTATGATTTTGTGTAAATCACTTACTCAGCGAATGTATACAAGTCTAGCTTCCTTATGATGCAAAATAGACGAGCTTACTGGTCTATTATTTTTTTGAATGTGCCTTAATGTGCCTAATTATATAAGACAAAAAGAAATAGAAATAACATTTATAGAAGAAACATTGAAAAACAAGCTTAGAGTTTATTCATTTGAAGTTGTTCCATAAATGATTGTCCCAATCTTGTATTGAGAACAATCTTTTATGGGCACAACTTTCAAATGTTAGGCACATGAAAGAAAATAATAGACCAAAGATGCGTGGTATATTTTATATCAGACAAGGAGGCAAGTTCAGTTAATAGCGGGCTATTAGCTGAATTTGCCAACGCAGTATGACGTGAAATAGACAAGCATACTGGTCTATTATTTTTTGAATGCGCCTTAGAAACTGTTAGCGAAATTTTTCTAGTCTTCTGAAATAAATGTTATTTCTATTTCTTTTAATTCATATGCATTTCTTCTTATTGATTCACTTTATTATCTTTAAATTTTTCATACTTAAATCTAATATTTTAGCAGAATGAGTTAATTCCCCTACTGATATATAATCTACTCCTATCTTAGCTATGTCTTTAATATTATTTAAACTTACATTTCCTGAAAACTCTATTAACGCACTCTTATTTATAAGCTTTACTGCTTTTTTTGCTAAATCTAAATCCATGTTATCAAGCATTATTATATCCACTTTCGTCTCTAGTGCTTCTTTTACCATTTCTATATTTTCAGTTTCTACTTCTATTTTTCTAACAAATGAAGTATTTTTTCTAGCTAACTCTACAGCTTTTTTTATTCCACCAGCTGCACTTATATGATTGTCCTTAAGCATAACTCCATCTGATAAATTAAATCTATGATTACATCCTCCGCCAATTTTCACTGAGTATTTTTCTAAAATCCTTAAGTTTGGAGTTGTTTTTCTAGTATCTAATAATTTAGCATTTGTGTTTTCTATTTCTTTTATAAATTTATTAGTTAATGTAGCTATTCCACTCATTCTTTGTAGCAAATTTAATGCTACTCTTTCTCCTAGTAAAATATTTCTAGTATTACCTTTTAATAATGCTATCTTATCTTTTATATATACTTTGTCCCCATCACATTTATATATTTCAACCTCTACATTACCTAATATATCAAATACTCTTTTAAAAACTCCTAACCCTGCAATTATTCCCTCTTCTTTACACAAAAGATCTATTGTAGAAATACTTTTTTCATCTACTACTGAATTGGTTGTTATATCTTCATTAGGTATATCTTCTATAAGAGCCTGTTTTATTATTTTATCTAAAACCAAGTAATTCATAATCTAAAATTCCCCCTTTTGATTTTAGGCATCTTACAAATAAATAACTAGTCAGTCTTCTTGTCTTTTTTGTACCTATACTGCGTCAAAAAATGCACCTAATAACAGCAGTATTAACTGCATTATCTTGCTTGTCTAGTTTGAAAAATCCCACGAATCTTTGACTAGTTATTTATTTTACAATGCCTTATAGTTTTTATAGCTAATTTTTTATTTTCATCAGTTAATTCCTTTAAAGATTTATTTAAATTATTTACAGCAACTACTGGATTATTTATCTTATCTATACTGTCATTTATCATGTTAGCTGCTCTTCTTGAAAACACAAGTCCTTCAAGTAAAGAATTGCTTGCTAACCTATTTGCACCATGTATTCCTGTACAGCTTGTTTCACCCACTGCATATAAATTTTCCATAGATGTTTTTGAATTTAAGTCTACCTTTATTCCTCCCATAAAAAAGTGTTGTGCTGGCGAAACTTTAATATATTCTTTAGTAATATCCGTTCCTCTTTTTAAACATTCATTATATATAGACGAAAATCTGTTAATTATATAGTCTTTTCCTAAAAATCTTATGTCTAAATTTACATAAGATACTTCTGTTTCTTTTATCTCTTTATACACAGCTTCTGAAACTACATCCCTTGGTAAAAGCTCATTTATAAATCTTTCTCCATTTATATTTGTAAGCTTTCCACCTTCCCCTCTTAATGATTCAGATATTAAAAATCTTCTTTCATTTTTTTCTTCTTCATAAAATGCAGTTGGGTGAATTTGAATATAATTTATATCTTTTAAATCTATATTGTGCTTTACTGCGATTCCAATTCCATCACCTTTTAATATTCTTTGATTTGTTGAATTATTAAATAATCCTCCAATTCCACCACTAGCAAAAACTACAGATTTTGCATATATATTTATTTGCTCATTCTCTTTTATTAATATAGCTCCAATACACATTTCTTTATCTTCTATAATATCTATCAAATATGTATCTTCATAGATTGTTATATTTTCACTTTGTTTTGCTTTACTAATAAGTGCTTTTGCAGTGCTTTCCCCTGTATTATCCTTAGTATGCACTATTCTATTTATAGAATGAGCTCCCTCTTTAGTAAAATCTAACTCTCCTTGGTCGTCTCTATCAAATTCTACTCCAATTGACATTAATCTTTTGATATTATACATAGACTCAGAAACTAACACTTTAACAGCTTCTAAATCATTTTTATATTGTCCTGCTCTTAAAGTATCCTCTGTAAATAAATCAACATCATTTTTATCTCTAGCAACTGATATTCCACCTTGTGCTAAATAAGTATTAGTACAACTTACTTTTGATTTTGATACAACTAAAATGTTTAAATCTTTTCTTAAATTTAATGCACAATAAAGCCCTGATACCCCTGAACCTACTATTAATACATCTACAAACTTATTCATGTTTATTTTCCTAACTTATGCATATTTTCTAAAGATCTTAGAGCTTTTTTTCTAATATCTTCATTTAAAATTATTTCATTCTTCATATTTAATAAGGTATCATATAAATTTCCAAGGGTTGTCTTTTTCATATCTTGACAACATATTCTGTCTCCAGGAATAATAAATTTCTTATTAGGATTTTTATTTTTAAGCTCATGCAAAATCCCTTCTTCGGTTCCTATAATAAACTCATTACAACTATCATTAGTTGCATAATCTATTATTCCACTAGTACTTCCTATATAATCTGCCATATATCTAATTTCTTTTGGACATTCTGGATGAACTAAAACTTTAGCATCTTTATATTCCTCTTTTGCTTTTAATATATCTTCTCTACTTATTTTATTATGGCATCTACAAAATCCATCCCATAATATAAATTCTTTTCCAGGAAAAAATTCTGATATATATCCTCCTAAATTTCTATCTGGTAAAAATATTATTTGCTCATTAGGTACATTCTTTAATATTTTTAATGCACTTGACGATGTTACTGTAACATCACAATGAGCCTTTACATCATAAGTAGAATTTATATAACAAACTACATATGCATTTGGATATTTTTCTTTTAATTCTACGACCGCCTTACTACTTGCCATATCAGCCATAGTACATCCAGCATCTTCACAAGGCATTAAAACTGTTTTATTGGGAGACAACACCTTTGCACTTTCTCCCATAAATTTAACTCCACAAAATACTATAATCTCTTCTTTGCACTCTCTTGCTATTTCACTCAAATAATAAGAATCTCCCACAAAATCAGCTAAATCTTGTATCTCTGCTGGTTGATAATAATGGGCAAGAATAATTATGTTTTTTTCTTTTTTTAATTTCAATATTTTTTCTATTAAGTTTTCCCCCATATTTACACCACTTTCTAATTATGTTTTGTGTGTATATACACCTGTAAATATAATTATATCACCACCACTTTTTATCTTCAACGATAAAATAAATATTAAAGAAAACAACAAGTTAAATATGCAACCTATATTTTGTCTTAAGACGAGGTACTCCTTGAGGGTATAAGTTCAACTAAATTTATCTAGAGTAGAAACCTCCACCTGAAAAGTTTCACTTTATGTAAGAGCAAGGAGATAATGTTAGCTCATAGCTTATCTATTAGCTAAATAAGTTCTAATAATAAAATCATAAATTTCTTTAACTTGGGAATACTTTTATTGTGTGGTAATTGTATATTAATGCATTTCAAATAATTAAATTCATATTAAATTTAATTATTTGAAATACATTTATTTAAACTAAATATTCAAGGAAGTTATATAAAATTATTAGATAACTAAAATTTAGGAGGAACATATATAATGAAAAAATTTGTTTGCACAGTATGTGGTTATATTCATGAGGGTGATACTCCACCTGAAATTTGTCCTGTATGCAAAGTAGGCGCTGATAAATTCATAGAAATGAAGGATGATATGAATTGGGCTGATGAACATAGAATTGGAATATCAAGTAATGTGTCCCCTGAAGTTATAGAAGCTTTAAGAGCTAACTTTACAGGTGAATGTACTGAAGTTGGTATGTATTTAGCTATGTCTCGTCAAGCAGACAGAGAGGGTTATCCTGAAGTAGCTGAGGCTTATAAAAGAATTGCCTATGAAGAAGCTGAGCATGCATCTAAATTTGCTGAAATATTAGGTGAAGTAGTTGTTCCTGATACAAAAGCTAACCTTAAAGCAAGAGTAGACGCAGAATTTGGAGCTTGCGATGGTAAAAAGAAATTAGCTACTTTAGCTAAAAAAGATAATTTAGATGCTATTCATGATACTGTTCATGAAATGTGTAAAGATGAAGCTAGACATGGAAGAGCCTTTAAGGGCTTATTAGATAGATATTTTAGCTAAAAGTATACTCTCATAAAATAAGCATTTACTTTAATATTCTGATCTTTGTCTACATAGATAATACAAAAATATTTTAATTAAAGAATATTAAAATGTACAATATATAATTGTTATTTTAAATTTTATATGAAACGGAGTGTAATTAATGCAAAAAATTAATTGTAACGTAAATAATTGTTCACATAACAATTCTGGTACTTGTTATGCTAATCGTGTTGATATCGGTGGAAAATCTGCTCAAAAAGATTGTGATACTTGTTGTGGTTCTTTCTTAGATGAAAAGAATTATGGTGATTTAACTAATAATACTAATAATCCTGGTGAATGCGATTGTCTTGTTTGCAATGTTGAGACTTGTACTCACAATTGCAATAAGCTTTGTAACCTTAGTTCCATAAATGTTAATGGTGCTAATCCAAATATGTATACAGAAACTAACTGCAAAAGCTTTTCCTGTAAAGTATCTTAAAAAATAATATTCCAATATGCGATATATCCTAACTAGTTATTTTTTAAAATATTTAAATAATCACATATTATATTTATTATGTATACATAATAAATATAATATTGGGTAAAAATAAAATGTTCTCACAATTTTTGATTTAAGCATATAAAACAACAAGTAAATAAGGTATTTCAACATTAGATTTGATGTTGAAATACCTTATTTTACTATTTTATCTATCCTCAAATTATAAAATATACATAAGCACTAAAAATACACCTAAAAAATCATTACCTTTTATATATTAAAGGATTATTTTTTTTAAATTAAGGCCATATTTTAAAAGAGTGTTGTTATTGTTTTAAAACAGCACCAAAATTAAATTTCATTAGAGATTTCGCTTTTCTTTCTTTAATATATGCTTAAATCTATTAACCATAGTAATGTAAAAGGTTAGTATTACAAATAAAGTTTTAAAATTACTTCTACTCTGTTATACTTATTAGTGTTATATAAGATTGAAAGAGGTGTTCATTATAAAAATAAATTATAAAAATATAGAAAATAAATATGAAATTAAAGAGGATATTGCTTTAATTACTATTTTAAAAAAAACTGGTGAAGAACTTATAGCTAAAATAGATCTTTTTGATCTTGATAGGATTAAATCTACAGGTACTTGGTTTGCTGAATGGAATAAAGATTTTAACAACTATATAGTTCAAAACATAAGTTCAACTGAAGTAAACAAAAAGTCTAAACCATTAAAACAAAGTTTACAATCTGTAGTTTTAAATACTAATCCTAAGACTCCAATTAGACACATTAATGGAGACACTTTAGATAACAGAAAGTGTAACTTAGAAATAGTTGAAAGAAATACTAAAAATGATTATAAGATAATTGATGAAAATACAGTTGCTGTAATTTTAAGAGATAAATATGGAAAAGCTCAAAATAAAGCATTAATATCTAAAGAAGATTTGAAAAAAGTAGTTACTGATACATATAGTTGGGTGCTTTATAAAAATTTCGATAACCTATGTGTTGTTGCAAATACTCCTAATGGTAGAATTCATTTAGATAGAGTAATAATGAATCCTGCTGAGGGTGAAACTATTCATCATATTAATCTTAATCCATTAGATAATAGAAGACATAATTTAGAAAAAGTAGGCGTTTAATGCAAAAAAAATCCTATTATTTGTTTAATAAACAAGTAATAGGATTTTTTTATTTGGTGCTGTTTTAAAACCGTGTTAATATTGTTATATATTGTGAAGTGGGCTAAGAAATTGAACTTAACCTTTTATTTAAGGAATACAAAAGAAAAAAACTGTCTATGTTTTACTTTATAAATTAATCTTTTAAAAAAAGCTGACTAAAACTATTTTACTAGTATTTAAGTCAACTTTTTTCTGTATAGTTAATATTATATTTTAAAAACCTATCGTTTTTTAATGTTAATTCCATGACAAGTATTAGCTGAAGAACATCCCGAACAACCACAACCACAACCACTTTCACCATTTTTAGCTTTTTTAACTTGCTTTACTACTACTAAAGCCATTAGACCTAATATAATAACTCCTATTACAATTGTTGCTAACATAAATACCACTCCCTTATTTTTAAATTTAAGCAGATAGCTTGTCCAGGCTACCTGCTTATTTTTTTGAATATGCCTTAGGCACATGAAATAAAATAATGAGCTAAAGATGTACTTTATTTTATTTTGTGCAGCTTAATTCTATATCAACTTTGTTTTGCACCGAACTCTTAGAAAACATTAAAACTAATGATACTATTCCAACTACTATTACAACAGACATTACTGCGCTTACAACACTTCCACCATATAAGATTGCATTTCCAATTTGATTAATAAGGAGAGCAACCATATAAGCAGTACATGTTTGGAAGCCAAGTGTAATCCAAGTCCATTTCCATGAACCCATTTCTCTTTTAATTGCTCCTATTGCTGCAAAGCAAGGAGCACAAAGCATATTAAATGCTATGAATGAAAATGCACTAACTACAGTAAACATAGCTGCAACATTTTGAATAAGTGCTGGATCTTCCTCTGTTGCATCCGCAATTCCAAATAAGATACCAAATGTTGCAACAACATTTTCCTTTGCAACAAGACCAGTAACTGTTGCAACAGCTGATTGCCAATTACCAAATCCTAGAGGTATAAATATAGGTGCTATTACATTACCAATACTAGCTAATATACTGTCTCCAGCATCTACCATTTCTAGTGACCAATTAAATGATTGTAAGAACCATATTACACCACAAGCAACAAAAATAATTGTACCTGCTTTTATTATAAATGCTTTTCCCCTATCCCACATATGAATCATAACACCTTTAAAGCTTGGAATATGATATTGTGGAAGTTCCATAACAAATGGTGAAGGATCTCCAGAAAATAATTTAGTTTTCTTTAATATAATACCGCAAATTATAATCATTATTATTCCTAAAAAGTAAGCTGATGGTGCTACCCAAGATGCTCCACCAAAAAGTGCCCCTGCGATTAATGCTATAATCGGTAATTTAGCACTACATGGAATAAATGTAGTTAACATAATTGTCATCTTTCTATCTCTGTCATTTTCCATAGTACGAGTTGCCATGATACCTGGAACACCACAACCTGAACTAATTAACATAGGTATAAATGACTTACCTGAAAGCCCAAACTTACGGAAAACTCTATCCATAATAAACGCTACACGGGCCATATATCCACAATCTTCGAGAACTGATAATAATAAGAATAAAACCATAATTTGTGGTACGAATCCAAGTACTGAACCAACACCAGCAATTATTCCATCTACTATTAATCCTTGTAGCCAATTAGCAACATCTGCATTTGCTAACCAATCTGAAACATTACCTTGAATAATTTCTGCAAATAATGTATCATTCACCCAATCAGTCATCATAGTTCCAATTGTACTTATTGCTATGTAATACACACCATACATGATAGCTGCAAAAATTGGAAGTGCTAAGAAACGATTTGTAACTATTTTATCAATTTTATCTGATGTTGTTTCATGTCCCTTACCGCTACCTTTAACCTTCTTAACAGTACTTGATATAATATCACTAATAAATGTATAACGGTCACTAGTAATAATACTTTCACTATCATCATCAAGTTCTGATTCACATTTTTCAGTAAGTACTTTAATTTTAGCTAAAGTAGCTGATGAAATTTTAAGTTTATTAATAACATTTTCGTCACGTTCAAAAAGCTTAATTGCAAGCCATCTAGTTTCCATACCATCATGTGGAATACTCTTTGTAATAATTTCTTCAATACCTTCAATAACTTTTTTACATTCATCAGAAACAGATAACTTAAAATCTACCTTTTTCTTTATCTTAGCAACTTGAATTGCTTTTTCAGCAGCTTCCTTAATACCATTACCTTTAATCGCTGAAGTTTCAACTACCGGACAACCAAGTAACTTTGATAGCTTGGCAACATCAATCTTATCACCATTTTTATTAACAATATCCATCATATTTAATGCTACAACTGTTGGAATACCAAGCTCTAAAATTTGAGTTGTTAAATATAAATTTCTCTCAATATTAGATGCATCAACTATATTAATTACTGCATCGGGTTTATCATTAAGCATGAAATCACGTGTTACAACTTCTTCAAGAGTATATGGTGATAAAGAATAAATACCAGGCAAATCAACAATTTCAACATCCTTATTTCCCTTTAATTTACCACCTTTTTTTTCAACTGTTACACCTGGCCAGTTACCAACATATTGTGATGAACCTGTAAGTTCATTAAACATAGTTGTCTTTCCACAATTAGGGTTACCTGCAAGTCCTATTTTTATTGACATTTATATTCCTCCTTGTTGTTAGCTTACGCTAACTTCATTCTGAAAAATTAAGGCAAACATTAGTCTGCCAACAAGTGCTTATTAAAAATTATTCTACAATAATCATTTTTGCATCTGCTTTACGAAGTGATAATTCATATCCTCTAATCGTTACCTCAATCGGATCTCCAAGTGGCGCAACTTTACGTACAAAAACTTCACATCCTCTTGTAATACCCATATCCATGATACGTCTTCTTACTGCACCTTCACCGTCAATTTTCTTAACATTAACAGTTTCTCCACATTTTGTATCTTTTAATGTATCCATTTTTTTAGTTTCCTCCTATACTATGATTCGACTTGCCATAGATTTATCTAGTGCAACTCTAGTATCCTTTACATTTATTATCATATTACCTCCAATTTCAGAAATAATTGTAATTGTCTCACCTACAATAAAACCTAAGCTGGATAAAAACCTTCTTGTTTGATCATTCCCACTAATTCTTTTAATAAACATATTTTGTCCCCTATTTGCTAATATTAACGGCATATCTTTTCCCCCTTTAACTCTAATAAGTATCCAAAACGATATTTTAGACCCTAGTTATAAGTCAACTAATAATAATTCTAATATCTTAGGCACATGAAAGAAAATAATAGACCAAAGATGTGCCTTATATAAAGTTCTTCTTAAGTTTAGGCATAGTTTGCTTATGAGAAATACTTCCTTCATCTCAATCTCTAAAGAACTTACTCTCATTACTGATAATCATTATCACAATTACTATGATATCACTTTTGTCTTGATTTGAAAATGATTTTCAGTAATGTTTGAAAAATATTATCTTTTTATCAATGTCATCGTTTTATTTTTAACATTTATTAAATATATTCCTTTAATTTTCCTGATTTAATAATACCTCAAAGTTATATTTTTTATTTCGCTTGCTCCTTTATCTAAAACTCCTTACAGAACTTTATTAATTGCAAACAATTACATAGTATTACTTAAGATATTATGGTAAAATATTCTATGTACATAATATTTTAAGAAAGAGGTGTTTTTCATTATGGAACATATGAAATCAATGTTACTTACTGTTGCTCTTATCTTGGTATATTCAGTAGTTATTGCATTAATTTATAAATTTTTTGGTAAATATTTTCACAAGAAAAAGAAGTAATATTCCCTCCTATTAATGGAGGATTATCACTTCTTTTTCATCTTCTCTACGGTTTCATCTATCAAAGGATAAATCTTTTTATCTAATAAGCCTATCTTATCTCCTATTTCAAAAAACATATTTATATTTATTTACTTAATATTAATATAATATTAAGTAAGGCATATTAAAATAAATAACAAGTCAGTACGCTAGTATATTTGACTTGTTATTTTCTTTAATATGTCTAATTTAAAAAATTAAGGGTTTGTCTCACCTTATAAATCATTTAATTGTATGATGTATATTCAAAAAAGAAATAGAAATAACATTTATGGAAGAATCACTGAAAAATAAGCTTAGAGTTTCTTCACATCACATTTTAACTTATTTTTATACAAATTATCACATTAAATATATTACTTGCATAATATACTTATTAACCAATCAAATGAAGGGATGACAATTTTATGTACAGACACGATGACTATTTATGTAAACCGAAAGAATATGCGCGCGCATATATATTACCTCAAATATACGAAAACTTATTTTCTTGTAAGGAAGGCTTCGATAAAGGAACACTATTTAAAGATCTTTATCAACCTTATCATCAAAATAAGAAAAATAAATGTTAGAGGTGGTATATTATGTATTCAGATGATTTATTAGATAGTATAAGAATTTATCAATTTTGTGCTGTAGAACTTAACCTATTCCTTGATAATTTTCCTGATAATGAAAATGCTAAGGACGATTATAAGACCGTATCCGGTAAATTAACTTGTTTAATTAATGAGTACGAAGAAAATTACGGTCCGCTTACAAGTTTTGGTTCTTCTTTCATAGAAGATCCAAGAGCTTGGACAGAACAAGCATGGCCTTGGGAAAATTATGAAAAGGAGGAATAGTAGCTTATGTGGTATTATGTAAAAACACTCGAATATCCAATAAATTTAAAATCTAAAGACCTTAATATGGCAAAATATCTTGTCTCTCAATATGGTGGACCTGATGGTGAATTAGGTGCTGCACTTAGATATCTAAATCAACGTTATACAATGCCCACAGGAAAATCTAAAGCATTACTCACTGATATAGGTACAGAAGAAATGGCTCATGTTGAAATGCTTGCAACTATGATGTATCAACTTATGGACAATGCAAGTTTAGATGATCTTAAAGATGCTGGTCTTGCTGAACACTATGTTGACCATGGAAAAGCATTATTTTATACAGATGCTTCTGGTAACCCATGGACAGCAACTTATATACAAGCTAAAGGTGATGTAATTGCTGATTTACATGAAGATATGGCTGCTGAACAAAAAGCTAGAGCAACTTATGAACATTTAATACACTTAACAGATGATCATGATATTAAAGATATACTAAAATTTTTAAGAGAAAGAGAAGTAGTTCATTATCAAAGATTTGGTGAAGCTTTAGATAATGTTCAAGAATTTATATGCAATAAAAATAAAGATTAGATTAATTTTAATAATGCACATGAAAGAAAATAACAAGACAAAATAGAATAGCTGATTTATTTGTTGTTTTTTTTAATATGACTAATATTAATCTAAAAATTTAACCAAGGGAAAATTCCCTTGGTTAATTTAATGCTTCTTTTTGTACTTTTAATATTAGACATATTACTAATTTGTTAAATTGTATTTTTTTCCATAGAAACATTGACTTCAACAGTCATTCCATTAATAAGCATTTCTATACAAACAACCTTATCAGAACTAGCATTTGCTGTAAATTCTCCATGAATAAGAGTTGGTGTAGATATATTTATATTAATATTTTCCTTTGAAAAATTAATTGATGCATTTGCTGTTAACATATTGGTAAGCTCTGAAATAGCACTTTGAGCTAATTCATCAAAATTATTTACTGGCATTCCCATCATCATTGTTGATGCAATTTGCTTAGCATCATCCATACTTATTCCATAAATAATATTTCCTTTAATATCTCCAATAATACCAAGGATAATCATAACTCCTGGGCTTTTTATAAATCTCCCTTTCAAACTGATTCCTTTTTTTTGAACATCTGTTAAACCTAGTTGAGGCATAACATTTGTAAAAGAATCCAAAATAGGGTTTATATGATTGACATCCATTCCCCATCACCTCTTCTAAAACCTATATTTATTGACAAATCTCCAAATTGAGTTTTTACATTTGCAGAGAAATTTGCTTCTAATTCTGCTTTTGATATACTAATTGATTCTCCATGAAATATAGTTGGAGGAGCAACTCTTAATCCAAATAGTTTATTTTTCTTATTTATCATTGAACATGCATTTCCTGCAGCCATATTTGATATTTCAGACATTACATTTAAAATTTCATCATTATTTTTAGGCTCTCTTTTAAGTAATACTTTTGAAATACTCTCGGCAGCTTCAAATGACATATCAAAAATTATTCTTCCTGAATATTTACCTATAATACCCATAACAATAGAAATACCTTTACTAGATTTTTCTACATTAATATTACTTTCATCACTAATCATTGGAATTGTCTTTGTAGTTTTATTAAAAACATCTAATAACGCTTCCTTAAATATTCCAGAATATATTCCTTCTAGTTCTAAATATAATTCTTCATCCGCCATAACTCTATTTATTGATAAAGTTAATTCTTCCGCATCAACTGGCTTCTGAACATATCCAGATACCTGAGTTTTTTTAGCTTTTTTTACAATTTCATCATCCATCATAGAACTAACAATTATCACTTTAATATTAGGATCTATTTTATGTATTTCTCTTGTACATTCAAAGCCATCTGTTCCTGGAATAGTCATATCCATAGTTACTAAGTCTGGTTTTAATCTAGTAACTACATCGATTGTTTCTTCTAACGAACTAGCATCTCCAACAACATTAAATCCATTTTCTGTTAACAAATCACTTAATAAAGAAATTTGAAAAGGTGAATCATCAACTATTACAATATTTATATTTTTCATATTTCCACCTACCCCCTTTAGTTATATTACTATTATATTTTAAAATCTATCAATACTCAACAATATTCGTCATATTGTGACCATCAATCTATTAATACAGTTTAAATCTTGATATTATACCTTTGTTTTCTAATTAGATTTATTTATATTATAACTTATCTATACTATTAATAACATGCTAATGTGTTCCATGAACTACTTTAGGCACATTCAATCTCTATACAAAGTGCTATATGAATAGTATTTACATTACTATTTATTAAATTTCAAAAATAATTTATTCAATAAAATTATTCTTTAATTTGTCTTAAACGTTATATACATAGGATATAACTCTTTATGTATAGTACAATCTACCTCATACACCTTTTTTATAAGAGTTTGCGTTAAAACTTCCTCTGGCTTTCCATGCCCAACAATTTTTCCATCATCCATTACATATAACCTATCACAATATGCAACTGCTAAATTTAAATCATGGAGTGCTACAACAACTGTAATGCCAAGTGATTTAACCACACTTAATATTTGTATTTGATACTTTATATCTAAATGATTTGTTGGCTCATCTAATATAAGCAAATCTACTTTTTGAGCTAAGGCTCTAGCTAGAAGAACTCTTTGCTTCTCTCCTCCTGATAATGTAGCAAAACTTCTGTCTGCATATTTTAACATATTAACTTTCTCTAGTGAGTCGGTCACTATTTCATAATCCTCTTTAGTATCAATATCAAATAAATTTTTATGAGGACTTCTGCCCATAAGTACCATATGCTTCACCTTCATATCAAAAGCAATATTATTAAATTGTCCTAACACTCCCATTTGTTTTGCTACTTCCTTAATTGGAATATCTGCTAAGTTTTTATCATTAAGATATATAATACCTTTCTTTTGCTTATTAACTCCGTAAACTGTTTTTAGAAGAGAGGACTTTCCACTACCATTAGGTCCAATTATCCCAACAAATTCTCCTTCTTTTATTTCAAGAGAAGTATCTTTTACAATTATCTTTTTATCTAATTCTACATTTAAATCCCTTATCTTTAATTTCATATTAACTACCTCTCTCCAAAGCTATAAGCACGTTTTAACATTATATATATAAAGAATGGTGCTCCTATGACAGATGTTATAATTCCTATAGGCATTTCCATATTATTCAAAACTATACGTGCTAAAATATCTGTGCTAGTTAAAAATATTCCTCCAATAAGCATGGCTACAGGTAAATTTATTCTGTGGTCTGTTCCAACTAAGCTTCTGGTTATATGTGGTATTACAAGCCCTATAAATCCAATAAGACCGCAACTTGATACAATGATTCCTGTTAATATTGCACTTGTAATAAGATAAACTCTTCTATATTTATGAAGGTCTACGCCAAGTGTTATAGCTGCCTCATCACCTAAAAGCATAGTATTCATCACTCTACATTGAGTTAAAAAGAATATTATCATTATAAATACAACTGCTGTTGGTATTAATAAGTTGCTCCATTTAGCACTTGTTAAACTTCCCATTGTCCATTCTGAAGCTGAACGAACTGCACTATCATCATTTGTTAAATAAATCATAAGATTAGAAAAAGCTAAGCATACTAAATTTACAATCATACCAGATAAAACTAATTTAACAGGTGTTATTCTTCCTCCAATTGATGAAAGCTTAAATACTAAAATTGAAGCTAATAAAGCTCCTAAAAATGCAAAAAAAGATACTGTTGTAAATCTACTTGCAATATGTATAAATCTACTTCCAATTAATAAAATGAATGTAGCACCTAGTGTTCCCCCAGATGAAATCCCTAGTATATATGGGTCTGCTAATGGATTTTCAACTGTTGCTTGCATTACAACTCCACCTAATGCAAGTCCCACTCCTGTCACTACCCCAAGTAAAACCCTTGGTAATCTAATCTGCCAAACTATGTCTACTGCTGAAGCCTTTATTGAAGGATCTAAAGAAAATCCTAAAATTTTATGCGATATCACATTGTATACTACTCTAAGATCCAATTTAACTGATCCTAGAGATACTGCTATTATTATAGTAAAAATCAACAATATAACTAAGCCTATTATCAATGAAAAAACTTTACTTTTCGATTTAGATTTTATATTCTTCATCTATAATCAATCCTTATCTATATTAGGATATAATTCTTTAAAATAACGTTCTACTGCATCTACAACACGAATTCCACCTGCCCATGTTTCAGCTAGACCTGTGACTATAAAATCGTTGTTTTTAACTGCAGTTACATTTGCAAATGCTGGATTTCCTGTATATATTTCAAATATTGACTTGTCATCTATATTTTTTCCATCTTCAAAATGGACAACTACTATAACATCTGGATTAGCTGCTACAATGTCTTCTGCACTCATTTCTCCAGATTTTACTCCTAGATTTTCTCCTCCTGCTTTTGCTATCATATCACCCACTAAATCATTCTTACCATATGCTCTATATTGTCCTTCTGATTCTTGTTCAAGAATTAAAACATTTTTCTTTTTGTCTATCTTAGATGTTTTATCTTCTACAACACTTAATCTATCTTTCATGTTATTAACATAAGAATTTGTTTTATCTTGAATATTAAATATATTACCTAAATCATTTATATCATTAATTACATTATCAATTGTATAATCTCCTATTTGTTTAACTGTATTTCTTTGAACAAAAGTATTTATTCCCCTTGAAGTCCAATCAGTTACATCTCCCAATTTTTTATCACTAAATATGCTCTTCCATGTAACAATCATATCAGGATTCATATCTAATATTTGTTCTTTTGTGAATGTTTTATCAGATATTTGTGGTATTTTATCATATTGATCTTTTAGTGTATCTAATACTGGATTATCCATACCACAAGCCCCTATTATCTTATCTCCTAATCCTAAATCTAGCATAAGTTCAACTGTTGTTTGATAAATAGGTAAAACCCTTTCTGGTGCTTTATCATATGTAACCTTTATTTCTTCTCCAGCATAATTATAGTTTGTTATTGTAACTGGATAATGTGAATCAGCTTTTGTACTACTTTCACTAATATTTTTATTTTTTGTATTAGCTGGGCTATTATTCGAGCTTCCACATGCTAATAATGATGTAGCCATTGTTAAACATACTAATCCCATGGTTAACTTCTTTAATAATTTAATTTTCATGTTTTTACATCCCCTTATTTTACTTTTTATTATTACTTGTCCTTTTTAATCATTAAGCATTTTTTATAAATTATTACATAATAAAAAAATCGTCAAGGCGACTGTTGAGCCGTCGATTTTTTTACGCATCTGCCTTTTCGAACGTATGTGAGAAAAATCTGGCAGGCGAATATATTTTCTTTTTATTCTTTAGTTTTTATTTCTTAGGCATATTAAAGAAAATAACAAGTCAAAGATACGACGTATATTTTGTGTCAGACAAGGAGATAAACTCATCTCATAGCAGGCTATGGGATGAGTTTACCGATGCAGTATGACGCAAAATAGACTAGCATACTGACTTGTTATTTATTTTAATGTGCCTTAACCTTTAAACAAAAATATAATCTGCGTTATCCACAACTTCTTAAATAATATAATTTCCTAAAGAATAAAAAAACTCTTTAACTACAAATTAGTTAAAGAGTCAGGAATATACATATAAATATGCTAAATACACCATCATGACACCTCCCTATTCTCCGTAGGATAACTGGTTCAAAAAAATAGGCAGGTCTTCTGGCTTAAGCATCAACACTTCTTTCTACCTTCCCATTTTCACAGTGGCATTTACGAAAGAAACTACTCTATTACAGCGGCGGGACCGCGTGGGATTTACACCCATAACTTCCCTTTTAATTAATAATATATTGCATCAAATATTATTAAACCTATTTTTAATAAATTTAGAATAATTTTTTAAAATGATTATATCCTAAATTTTATTTATTTTTAATCTTTTCCATTTTATACTAGCATAGGTATTTTTTAGAGTCAAATCGACGTTAACTAATCAACATTCCTAATTTTATACTTTAGTCGCACAAGGTCAAAAAAATATAAGTTAAAAAAACCATCTTTACTCATTTGATTATATTTCAAATCAATTTCATGATAAAGATGGTTTTTATATCATTATAAACAGAATGAGCTACTGCAAGTCCATCCTTATTTAATAATTAAATTTATATTTTATTTAGTTAAATATTCATCTATAGCTTGTGCAGCTTTTTTACCAGCACCCATAGCAAGTATTACTGTGGCTGCCCCTGTAACTGCATCTCCACCAGC
>NZ_FOMG01000016.1 GCF_900112485.1 Clostridium uliginosum | reverse complement strand
ATGAGCAGCAAGCTTCATAAATAAAGAAATATAGTAAAATTATGGAGAAGGTATCTTTACCTTCTTATCGTCATGCAATCAAATAATATAATTACATAAAAATATATGTATAAAATTGAAAACTATAAAAAGAGAGCTGTATCATGATTGATTTAAAATATCAATCTGATACAGCTCCCTTTTTTATGCCTTAATTTATATAATTTTAAAATAATTACAATAAATAAATTTACAAGTAAAATATTGACATAAGACAAATAATGGATTATGATAAACATGTAACCGCTATCATGATAAAATATTATGAAATTTCAGTATATTCTGACTGAATTTAATTAGGTGAATTAATACTTATTTGTAGTTACAAGATTACTAAGGCATATTCAAAAAAATAACAAGTCAGTATGCCTAATATTAGAGTTAAGGAGGAGTTATTTTGAGCACGACGATAAGTGATATTGCAAAAAAAGCAAATGTATCTTTAGCCACTGTATCAAGAGTTCTAAATAATTCTGGATATGTAAAGGAAGACACAAAACGCAAGGTATTGAGTGTAATAAAAGAAATGAACTATACTCCTAGTGCAATTTCTAGAAGTTTATCAAAAAGTGAAACTAATATAATTGGTGTTATAGTTCCTGATATAACCAATTCATATTTTGGAGAAATAATAAAGGGAATAAGTGAGATCTGTGAAAAGAATAATTTAGATATTATTTTATTTAATACAAATGATTGTTTAGACAAGGAATTAAAATCATTAAGAGTAGCAAAGGAACAAAGGCTTAAAGGGGTTGTGATGACACCCGCATTTGGAGAAGCTGACTTTACTACTAAGTACATAAAAACAATAGAAAATTTAAATATACCAATAGTTTTAGTATCAGCTGATATAAAATTTATAAAGTTAAATGGAGTATTTGTAGATAATATAAAAGCTGGGTTTGATGCAACAACGTTATTAATAAGAGATGGTCACAGTAAAATAGGAATTATAACAGGTCATTTAGGTTCTGAACCAGCTGTGGACAGGCTAATTGGATATAAAAAAGCATTAGAAGCTAATAATATTAAAATAACTGAAAAATATATCTTTAATGGTGATTTTAAACTTAATAAAGCTTTTGAAATAACAAATTCTATATTTAAAATGGATGAACCACCAACAGCCTTAGTTGTATGTAGTAATATGATGGTAACAGGAGTTGTAAAATCCCTATTTGAGCAAAATAAGAAGATACCAGAGGACTTAGGTGTGATTGGATTTGGAAAAACAGATTTTTTAGAATTGATAGGAGTAAATATTCCATATATGGATGAAGGACCAGTAGAACTTGGAAAGTCAGCGATGAATATACTTTTAGAAACTATAAAAGAAAAGAATAAATCATCAATTCCGGTAAAAAGAATAACAATTGCACCTAAAGTTGTCTTTAAGCAATATCCAGAAAAATAACTAGTTTATTAAGAACAATAATTTAAATGTGTTGTATATAAGTTCCAATAAAGTTTGTTCATTAATATAAATCTTAGAATATTTATAAATGTTATAACTCACCAGTATAGTGAGGAACTTATATAGGAAATTTATGATATATATGATTCTAACTAGATATTGTTAATTAAAGATATAATTTTCTATAAAAATTATATAAAAGATTATAAATGTATTAACTTAATTAGAACATATATATAAATATATCTAAAATAATAGTATTACATATTTTTAATGTTTATATAAGATTTAATGTGCATAGTATAGATATTATTGATTAAATTATTAATAACAAAAAACATATAACAACTAATAGTCTTAACGAATTTATTTTAATTTGTGTTTAAATCATAGAAAAACTCTATGGTTTTACAATATATTATTTAGGCATTGTAAAATAAATAGCTAGTTAAAGATTCTTAGGACTTTTTGAACTAGACAAGGAAGTGAAGGCAGTTAATACTGCTGTTATTATCTGCATTTGCTAACGCAGTATAGTACAAAAAAGACAAGAAGATTGATTAGTTATTTATTTGGAGATGTCTTATTATGAGATTATAGGAGGAAGAGGTATGAAAAAGAGATTATTATCAATAGTAACACTTTCAGTCTTAGCAGTATCAATGTTTGTAGGTTGTGGAAGCTCAAAAGGTGGCAGTGCTGCAAAGACAGAAAAAATTAAAGTAGGTATGGTTACAGACTCTGGAACAATCGATGACAAATCTTTTAACCAAGGAACTTGGGAAGGCATAAAGAGAACTGAAGGTGACTTAGGTACAGAAATTAAATACTTAAAACCAAATGGTAACACAGAAGCTGAATATACAAAGGAAATTGGAAACCTTTACGATGCTGGATTTAAATTTATAGTTACACCAGGATTTAAATTTGAAACTGCAATCTATAAATCACAAGATAAATATAAAGATGCTAACTTTGTTTTAATTGATGGTGTTCCAAATGATGGAAGTGGTAATAAAAAAGTTGGAGAAAATGCTGTTTCAATTATGTTTGCTGAAGAACAAGCAGGATTTTTAGCAGGAGTTTCAGCTTCAGTTCAACTTAAAGAAGGAGAACTAGGATTTGTTGGTGGTATGGAAATACCAGCACCACAAAGGTTTAACTGGGGATTCCAACAAGGTGTTGCATATTCAAATGCAAATTTAGGAACTAAGATGGAATTAAAACAAGAAAATGTATTATATCAAGGATCATTTGATAATAGTGCAGCTGGACAACAAATTGCAGCTCAAATGTATGACAGAGGTGTTAAAGCTATATTCTGTGCAGCAGGTGGAGTTGGAAATGGAGTTATAAGTGAAGCTAAGACAAGAGCTGGTGCAGGAAAAGAAGCTTGGGTAGTTGGTGTTGATAGTGATCAATACAATGATGGTATTTACAAAGATGATAAGTCAGTAATTCTTACTTCTGCAATGAAAAAAGTAGATCAAGCTTCTTATGACATGGTGAAATCTCTTAAAGATGGAAAATTCCCTGGCGGAAAAGAATTAAAATTTGATGCTACAAATGATGGTATTGGCATCCCAGAGAAAAATCCAAATTTAAACGAAAATACAATTAAGACTGTTAAAGACGTATTCGCAAAAATCAAGGATGGATCAATAAAAGTTTCAGATAAACAAGGCGATTTATTTAAATAAGGTATTATAAAAATTTGAAGATGCCTAATATATATTAAAAATTAAAGCAAAATTTATTCAGGGTAGAAATTAAATCTGCTCTGAATAAATTTTTATAATTGAATCAAGGAGGAGTCAAGTATGGAATATATAGTTGAAATGCTAAATATTCGTAAAGAATTTCCAGGTATAGTAGCTAATGATAACATTACTCTTCGATTAAAAAAGGGAGAGATCCACGCATTACTTGGTGAAAATGGAGCAGGAAAATCTACCTTAATGTCAGTTCTCTTTGGAATGTATCAACCAGAAAAAGGTATTATAAAAATAAGAGGAAAAGAAGTTAAAATTTCTAATCCAAATGTTGCAAATGAGTTAGGAATAGGAATGGTACATCAACATTTTAAATTAGTTGAAAATTTTACTGTAACTGAAAATATAATTCTTGGCTGTGAACCTAAAAAAGGATTGGTAGTTGATATCAAATCAGCAGCAAAAAAAATACAAGAACTATCTGAAAGATATGAATTAAAAGTTGATCCATATGCAAAAATAGAAGATATATCTGTTGGTATGCAACAAAGAGTTGAAATATTAAAAATGCTTTATAGAGATGCAGAAGTATTAATATTAGATGAACCAACTGGCGTACTTACACCACAAGAAATTGATGAACTTATGCAAATTATGAGAAATCTTATTAAAGAAGGTAAATCTATAATAATAATAACACATAAGCTTAAAGAAATTAAGGCTGTTGGAGATGTTTGTACAGTTATAAGACGTGGAACATATATAGGAACAGTAGATGTAGCAACTACATCACAAGAAAAACTGGCAGAGATGATGGTAGGAAGACCAGTAAACTTTAAGGTTGAAAAGAAAGAAAAAAAACCTGGAGATGTAATTTTAAAAGTTGACAATGTTTCTGCAATGAACAATAAAAAGGTTCTTGGACTTAAAAATTTCTCAATAGAAGTTAGAGCAGGAGAAATTTTGGGTATTGCAGGAGTTGAAGGTAATGGTCAAACAGAATTGATTGAAACAATTACAGGAATGAGATCTGTAAAAGAAGGAAAGATATATTTCAAGGATGAAGATATTACTAATATGTCAATTCGTAAACGTATTGACAAAGGAATGGCACATATTCCAGAAGATCGTCAAAAAAGAGGATTAATATTAGATTATACACTTGAAGATAATATGGTATTAGAGATTTATGGAAGAGAGCCATTTTCAAAACATGGCTTATTAAATAAGAATGCTATACATGAATATGCTGAAAAAATAATAAAAGAATTTGATGTAAGATCTAGTCAAGGATCAAAATCACGTGCAAGAACAATGTCAGGTGGTAATCAACAAAAAGCTATAATAGGTCGTGAAGTAGAATTAGACCCTGAATTATTAATTGCAGTTCAACCAACAAGAGGCCTTGATGTTGGATCTATAGAATACATTCATAAGAGACTTATAGAACAAAGGGATGAAGGTAAAGCAGTCTTGCTTATATCATTAGAACTTAGTGAAATATTTAATTTATCTGATAGAATTGCTATTGTAAATAGTGGAGAATTAATAGGAACTGTAAAAGCTTCAGAGACAAATGAAAATGAAGTTGGTTTAATGATGGCTGGAGTTCAAAGGAGGAACGACGCATGAGTAAAAAGGATACATTAAATTCCATACTTGCAGTTGTACTAGGACTAATTGCAGGAGCAATTTTGATGTTATTTATTGGTGACAATCCAATAGATGGATATTCATATTTATTTAAAGGCGGAATAATGAGTGTTGAAAGAATAGGTAATACTATAGCAACTGCAACACCATTAATATTTACTGGACTTTCAGTTGCATTTGCATTTAGAACAGGACTTTTCAACATTGGAACTCCAGGACAAATGCTTGCTGGTGGATTTGCTGCAACAGCAGTAGGTTTAACATTTAATGCAAGTATGTCAAGACCAATATTGTTGATAGCTATGATAATTGCAGGTACTTTAGCAGGAGCAATATGGGGTTCAGTACCAGGATTATTAAAAGCAAAGTTTAATGTAAATGAAGTTGTATCATCTATTATGATGAATTGGATTTGTTATTGGGTAGTATATTATATAATACCTGCTTATTTTAAGGGAGAATCATTGGAAACTGAATCAAGGTTGTTACCATCAGTAGCTTCGTTAAAAACACCTTGGCTTACAAATTTATTTGAAGGTTCATATATTAACTTAGGTATATTTCTTGCAATAATTGGTGTAATTATAATTGGATTTATATTAAATAAGACAGTTCTTGGATATGAATTAAAAGCTGTTGGATTTAATAGATATGGGGCAGAATATGCTGGTATGTCAGTAAACAAGAATATTGTTGTTTCTATGATGATTGCAGGAGCTCTTTCAGGACTAGGAGGAGTAACTCAATACATAGGAAATGCAGCTAATATTCAAATAGGTGTAATGCCATCTCAAGGATTTGATGGAATAGCTGTATCATTACTTGGCGCAAACACACCAGTTGGAGTTTTAGTATCTGCATTATTCTTTGGATTATTATATTCAGGAAAAGGATTTATGAACGCTATGACAAGTATCCCACCTGAAATTGCTGATACAATAATAGCAACTATTATATACTTTGCAGCAACAAGTGCTGTTGTACCAAAAATATATAATAAAATAAAACAAAAAAGACAATCAGATGCTGAAAAGAAATTAGTAGTACAGGATAATAAATCAGTTGATGATAATAGTAAAATAGATGATAAGAAGGAGGAAAAATAATATGTGGGCATTAATACAACAAATTTTTCCATATGCTATTGTATACACTGTTCCTCTACTTGTAACTGCTCTTGGAGCATTATATTCTGAAAGAAGTGGTATAATCAATATCGGTCTTGAAGGTATTATGATTATGGGTTCATTTAGTGGAGCTATAACAATCTATAAACTACAAGATGTATGGCCTAACAGTACACTTCCACTTTGGATAGGACTATTAGTAGCTGCGATTGCTGGAATATTATTTTCACTTTTACATGCATTTGCATGCATAAACTTAAATGCAGATCAAACAATTAGTGGTACTGCTATCAATATGATGGCTGCGGGTATTACAGTATTCTTAGCAAGAACTATAGTTGGAAGTGGAAACGTAAGAATAAGAACAGGATTTACTCCAATTGATATTCCTGTGCTTTCATCAATTCCTATTATTGGCGATTTATTTTTTAAGAAAACATATGTTACTACATGGTTAGCTTTAGTAATTCTTTTAGTTACTATATTTTTACTATATAAAACACCATTTGGTATGAGATTAAGATCATGCGGTGAACATCCTCAAGCATCTGATGCAGCAGGAATTAATGTTTATCATATGCGTTACTTTGGAGTATTAGCTTCAGGAGCATTAGCTTCACTTGGTGGTGCTATAATACTTGTAACATATTCTGGTGAATTTACTGGAAATGTAGCAGGTCTTGGATTCTTATCATTAGCAGCATTAATATTTGGTCAATGGAAGCCACTTGGAATTTTAGGTGCTACATTATTCTTTGGATTTGCAAGTACAATGGCAAATGTATCACAAGTTATTCCAGCTTTAGCTACTATACCACCAGTATTATTAAAAATATTTCCTTACGTAGTTACATTATTTGTATTAGTATTATTCTCTAAATCATCACAAGCACCAAAAGCAGAAGGTGAACCTTTTGATTCAGGTAAGAGATAAATAATTATTAATATTGAATGAATATGTGCAAGCAATAGAAAATGGCTCTGATGAAATAGATATTGTTATAAATGTAGACACAAGCAAAATATTAGCTAGTGCATAAAAAAAGCAAATAATTTTCAGGGGAATGAGTGAATTTTATGAAGATGATTGATATAATAAACAAAAAAAGAATGGGAATGGAATTAAGTACAGAGGAAATAAATTTTTTCATTCAAAACTATACAAATGGTAGTATACCAGACTATCAAGTTTCAGCTTTGTTAATGGCAATTTATTTTCAAAAAATGAACATGAGAGAAACATCAGATCTTACTATGGCAATGGTTAATTCAGGTGATGTACTTGATTTATCTAATATAGAAGGAATAAAAGTAGATAAACACAGCACGGGAGGTGTAGGAGATACTACAAGTCTTGTGCTTACACCAATGGTTGCTTCACTTGGAATACCAGTAGCTAAGATGTCTGGTAGAGGTTTAGGTCATACTGGTGGAACAATAGATAAGTTAGAATCATTTGATGGTTTTTCAGTTGAAATTAGTGAAGAACAATTTATAAATAATGTAAACAAAGATAAAATAGCTATAATGGGTCAAACAGCAGATTTAGCTCCAGCAGATAAAAAGTTGTATGCATTAAGAGATGTTACAGGTACAGTTCAAAATATTTCTCTTATTTCTTCAAGTATAATGAGTAAAAAAATTGCTTCAGGAGCAGACGCAATTGTATTGGATGTTAAAGTTGGTGATGGTGCATTTATGAAAACTTTTGAAAATGCTAAAGAACTTGCAACAGCTATGGTTAGCATAGGTAAGAATGTTGGAAGAAACACAGTAGCTGTAATATCTGATATGGATCAACCTTTAGGTCTTGCAGTTGGAAATGCATTAGAAGTTAAAGAAGCAATTGATACATTAAAAGGAAATGGTCCAGATGACTTACTAGAATTATGTTTAACACTTGGAAGCAATATGGTTGTACTTGCAAAGAAAGCTGAAACAGTAGAAGAAGCAAGGAAGATGTTACTTAAAGTAATTGAAGATGGATCAGCATTAAGAAAATTAAAAGAATTTATTGCAGCTCAAGGCGGAAATCCAGAGCAAGTTGAAAATCCTGAACTTTTACCAAAAGCTAAATATGTAGTAGAAGTTAAGAGTGAAGTAGAAGGCTATGTTTCTAAGATAGATTCAGAACACATAGGTCTTATAGCAATGGAACTTGGAGCAGGTAGAGCCACAAAAGAAGATAAAATAGATTTAGCTGTAGGAATAGTACTTAATAAAAAGAGGAGCGATAAAGTATCAAAGGGAGAGACTTTAGCGTATATTCATGCAAATGATGAAAGTAAGATAGAAAAAGCAGGTAAGGATATAATTGTAAGTTATCACATCTTAAACGAAAATAGGAAAGCGGTTCCATTAATTTATGGAGTTGTAAAATAGTTTTTTTCATGTGTCTAAAATTCAAAATATCATATATAATTACTCTAAAGGACTAGAAAAATTGCCCTAACAGTTTCTATTGTTTTAAGTTGCACCCATTATCCATTGATTCAAAGACATGGCTTTGGACAATCAAAAATGGAACAACTTAAAATAAAATAAAAAGAGGGATGTGACAATATGGAATATAAAGAACTTATAAGAATGGCTTTAGATTATAGAAAAAGATCATATTCACCTTATTCTAATTTTAAAGTGGGTGCAGGAGTTCTATTTACAAGTGGAAAAATCTATGGAGGATGTAATATAGAGAATGCAGCTTTTGGACCTACAAATTGTGCTGAAAGAACAGCAATATTTAAGGGTATATCAGAAGGAGAGACAAGAATAGAGGCTATAGCTGTAGTTGGAAGTCTTGAAGAATACACTTATCCTTGTGGCGTTTGTCGTCAAGTAATAAGTGAATTTGGAGATCAAAATGTAAAAGTTATAATTGCTAAGAGCGAAGAGGATTATATTGTTAAAAGTATGGGAGAAATTCTACCAGGTACTTTTACAAAAGTGGATTTAGAAAACAATAACAAGTAGGAGGTACACAAAATGAGTATTCACATTAATGCACCTGAAGGTGCTATTGCAGAAAGCGTATTATTACCAGGAGACCCTTTAAGAGCTAAATTTATTGCAGATACTTTCTTAGAAGATGTAGTTTGTTACAATGAAGTTAGAGGAATGTATGGATTTACAGGAACATATAAAGGTAATAAGGTTTCGGTTCAAGGAACAGGAATGGGTATACCATCAACCTCAATATATGTTAATGAATTAATTCAAAGTTATGGAGTTAAGAATCTTATAAGAGTTGGAACTTGTGGTGGATATAGTGAAAAAGTTAAGGTTAGAGATCTTATAATTGCAATGTCAGCGTCAACTGATTCAAATCTTAACTTAGTAAGATTTGAAGGAAGAACATTTGCTCCAACAGCAAGTTTTAAATTATTAAAGCCTGCTTATGATATAGCGGTAGAAAAAGGATTTGATCCTAAGGTAGGTAGTATATATAGTTCAGATATATTCTATGGTGATGATAATGAAGATTGGAAAAAGTGGGCTAGTTTTGGTTGCTTAGGAGTAGAAATGGAAACTGCAGCAGTATATACAATTGCAGCTAAATACGGAGTAAATGCATTAACATTACTTACAGTAAGTGATCACTTTGTAACAGGAGAAGTTACAACTGCTGAAGAAAGACAAACAACTTTTACATCAATGATGAAAGTTGCACTTGAAACAATAGCTAGTTTATAATATAGCATAATTTTATAAACACACAACATTGGGAATAGATAGATATAAGAAATAGGGTTTCACACTAGAATATGTGTGGAATCCTATTTTTTTAATGACTATGTTTAGGAGAACGTTGATATTGTAATATAAAGCTCATGGACTCTGGAATTTACTTTAAGAACTCTAAAACGAATATTAGTCCTATTAATGCATGCTCCCAATCAAAGATTGTGACAAGCAATTAATAGGACTAATATTCATTAAGAGTTCTGCAAAGCAAATTCCAATGCCACTTCGCTCTTATATTACAATATCAACATTCACTTAAAATATAGTCTTTTAAGTGAAGTATTTATTAGAGAAAATATTGTCAAAAATAAGAAAAAAGTGTATATTTATATATATATTGAAAAAGTAACTAGCTATTATATCAGTATATTTTATTATAAAAACTATTTTTCGAACAAAATTCTGAAAAAATATTAGGCATATTCAAAAAATAACTAGTCAGTATGCTAGTCTATTTTGCATCTTTGAATTGTTATTTTCTTTCATATGCCTTACATAAGAAAGGAATTACTAAAATGAAAGCTTTTTTAGATTTAAGTGTAAAGAAAAAACTTAATATAGTATTTTTCTTAATAAGTATCTTCTTAGTTTTAATAGGAGTTCAAGGTATATTAAGTTCTGGAAAGATAAATGAGGGTTCTAAGAACATATATAATACCAATTTAATGTCAATTAAGAATTTAGAAAAAATAAGTTCAAATGTAAATGAAATCAAAACTAATATGCTTAGAATGGTCTTTGAAAGAGATAGGTCAGATTTAGATAAACAAATAAGGTCTATTGATTATTTAACCGAGCAAGACCAAAAATGCCAAAAGGATTATGAAAGTATACCAGACGAATTAAATGCTGAAGTAGCAAATGAAGAGGAAAAAGTTTATAATGATTTTAAAAATGTCTTAGAAAGATATAGAGAATCACGAGCTAAAGTTATTGAACTTGTAAAAGCAAATAATTATGATGAAGCAGTTAGTATTTATAACTCAGAAGTAAATAATTTAAAAACTTCTGTTAGTGAAAAATTAAATAAACTTATTGATATAAATGAGAATTCAGCAGATCAGGCAAATTTAAATAATAAAAATCAATTTCACAAGGTTAGAAATTCAATTATATGTTATACAGTTATAGCATTTTTGATTATGATTGCTATAGCTTTCATAATGAGTAAGGATATATTGAATGAATTAAATAAAATAAAAGGTATTGCAGTTAGAATATCATCTTATGATTTTTCAGAAGTAATTTATGTGCAAAGAAAAGATGAATTTGGACAAACGGTAAATGCGTTAAATACTTCTCAGGAAAACATTAAAGAACTGGTAAAAGAAATAATGAATAATTCTTCTGATATGAGTGCATCATCTGAAGAACTTTCAGCAACTGTACAGGAAATAACATCTAAAATAGAAGTAATAAATGTTTCTACAGCTGAAATAAATAAAGCGACTCAAGAAGCAAGTGCTACATCAGAAGAAATAACTGCATCCGTTGAAGAAGTTAATTCTAGCATGCAAGAACTATCTTCAAAGGCTATGGAGGGTAGCGCTAATGCCAGTCAAATTAAAGATAAAGCTGAAAAAGTTGAGGTAAATGGGAAAAAAGCAGTGGAAGAAACTAATAGCATTTATGAAGAAAAAGAAAAAAGTATACTAAAAGCCATAGAAGATGGAAAAGTAGTTGATGAAATAAAAGTTATGGCTGATGGAATTGCAGCAATTGCAGCACAAACTAATTTGCTTGCATTAAATGCAGCCATTGAAGCTGCAAGAGCAGGAGAACAAGGAAGAGGCTTTGCAGTAGTTGCAGAGGAAGTAAGAACGCTTGCAGAACAGTCAGCAGAAACTGTGAATACTATTCAAAACACTATAGTAAAAGTTCAACATGCTTTTGAAAATTTATCAGGAAATAGCAATGAAGTGCTTAAATTTATTGGAGAAAGAGTTACACCGATATTAGATGAGTATGGAAATGTAGGAAAGCAATATGGTCAAGATGGAGAATTTGTAAGCTCAATGTCAGAAGAAATTGCATCAATGTCAGAAGAAGTGGAAGCTACAGTAAATCAAGTTAGTGATGCAGTACAACATCTAACAGAGAATGCTCAGCTTTCTGCAGAACGTACAGGGGATATTCAAGTTAACGTTGATGAAACTTCAAAAGCTATGGAGCAAGTTGCACAAACATCACAAAGTCAAGCTGAACTTGCACAAAAGCTTAATGAATTGGTACAAAAATTTAAGATTTAGACTATGCAATAATATCAATAAGGGTTTAAAATACAGTCAATATTTAAGAAAAGGCTCTGTTTTAAAACCGTGTTGATATTGTTACATATTGTTAAGTGGGCTAAAGAATTAAACTTAAGAACATCTAAATGAGTATAGTCCCATTCCAGCTTGCTCCAAAGACAGGCTTTGGACAAGCAACTAATGTGACAATACTCATTAAGAGTTCTAAAAATCTAATTCTAATCCCAACTAAACAAAAATGTAACAATATCAACACTATATTAAAATAGAGATATGATTGACTCTAGATACGAAAGTTAATTTCGTGAAGAGTTTCCATCATATCTCTATTTTAGTATTAGGCACATTCAAAAAAATAATAGACCAGTATGCTTGTCTATTTTGCGTCATAGGAGGCTCGACTCGCATACGCTCGCTAAGTAAGCGGATTTACACAAAATCATAAATTTTGGTTCTATGCTCATCGGTAAATTCAGCTAATAGCTCGCTATTAACTGAACTTGCGTCCTTGTCTGACACAAAATATACGACGCATCTTTGGCCTATTATTTTCTTTCATGTGCCTTAGATATATTTTAAATTATAGAACAAAAAAACATTGAAATTTAGCTAATAGATCATTTGAAAAAAGTTATTATATTGTTATGTATTATTTTTCTTCAAATATACAAAGTCCAATTGTACCAGGGCCAGTATGTACGGCAGTACATGCACCAATAGTCTCTAAGGATATTTCAGTTATATTTGGATGAGACTTTACGTCTTCTAATAAATCTTTTGCTTCTTGATCTGAAGCTCCATTTAAAATCCAAACCCTACATTTACCTTTATCAAGATAAGACATCATAATTTGTTTTAACTTAACTATTGACTGTTTTCTTCCTCTTGCTTTTGCATAAGCATATAATAAACCATCTTCATCAGAAGAAAGTATTGGTTTTAAATTTAAAGTTTCAGCTATAGCTCCTGCAACTCTGCCTATTCTTCCACCCTGTTTTAGATATTTTAAAGAAGTAAAAGTAACAAAACCATGAGTTTTTACTCTAATATCTTCAAGTTTGTTAATAATATCTTCAAAGTTAGTATTATTATCAATTAATTTTCCAGCTTGAGTTGTAATTGCTCCAACAGGATATCCGATGGTTTTCGTATCAAAAATATGATATTGTAATTCGGGATAATGTTCACATAATAATCTTATGCTATTGAAGCATCCTGAAGAGTTACTTGACACAGTAATAATAATTACATGAGTATATCCTTCAGATATTAAACTTTCAAGAATTTTAGTTGAGTATTCTAAATCTGGTAATGAAGTTGTTGGAATTTCATTTTCTAGATAAGAAAACAATTCATCAGAAGTAATCGTTATCCTATCTAAGTATTCTCTATCATTAAAAATTACTCTAAAAGGAAGTAATTTTATATTATATTTATCTAAAGTAGCTTGGCTTAAGTCACAGCTGCTATCTGTTATTAAAGCAATTTTTTGCAAGTATTATTCCTCCTTTGTATACAAACATTTAAACAATATCATTGGCTTGTACACACTAATTAGACTTTTCTTAGATTATATCCCATTAAACTATATCATAGCTTTAGATACACTACAATAATTTTTAAAATTAAGTGTAATGTTAACTTTTTGACTCTTACTTACAAAGTAATTAAATTAATGTATAGTCTACAATTTTTTTTACAATACTAAGGCATATGAAGGAAAGTAATGAGTTGAATATTACTATCATACTGACTTGCTATTTTCTTTCATGTGCCTAAAATTGCAAATATCATATATAATTATCCCCCAGAATTAGAAAATTGTACTAACACTTTCTATTATTTTAAGTTGCACCCATCCATTATCGATTGATCTAAAGTTAGGGCTTTGGACAATCAAAAATGGAACAACTTAAAACAATGAAACAGTAAGTACAAATTTTCAATGCCTACTTCGCAACTATATATGATACTTTATTACTTTAGTTATTTATTTGAAGATGCTTTATATAGATTATAATGAGATCTATAAATTTAGGCACAATGAGTTAAATTAGAATAATTTATAGAAAGAAGGAATGAAAAAAATGGCAAAAGCAGGGATGAGAAGACCAGATCCAAGTGAACCTCATGGAACAGAAAGTAACCATAAACAACATTATAAAAAGAATGATGCACCACCTGTTCAAGAAATACAAGGAAAGGCTAAGGCTGGTAATAAGAAAGCAAAAATTATAGGATAATATATTTAGGAATTTCTTAAAAGAGGATTGTAATGATAATATCAACAATCCTCTTTGTTTATCTTATCGTTACTATCGGCTATAACACTCTAATATTTTCTATTAAGATAGGGGGACAAGCATTACTCACGCGTCTAGGTAAGTTCTTCTAAGGCTTAGATGAAGAGAGTATTTAAATAAAAATAACAATTTTAATTCAATATTTATATTATAATATCAATACTATTTTAAAACATAGAATTTTTAATAGTCACATCTTTGGTCTTTTATTTTCTTTTATATACTTTAGTTATTTTTGAATATTCTTTATATAGGAATTTTAAGGATAAATGTAGAATAATATAGATAGTAAGGAAAAAATTACAAAAATTTAAATGATAGGATGGATTAGCATGAAAGAAAATATAATAGACTTAAATGTTAACGAACTAAAGCCAGGTATGGTAGTTGCTAAGGAAATTCAAGAAGATAAAAAAGTATTAATATCAAAAGATGTTATTATAACAGATGCTATATTAATGAAATTAAAAAGTTTATACATTTTAGAAAAAGTTTCAGTTTATATTGATTCTGATTCAGATAAAATAGAATATAAAAAACAAGATGCAAAGCAAGAATTAGAAAATGTTGAATATACATTTAATGAAATATGCTTAAGTTTACATGAAACATTTAATAAGATTAAGAATTTAAGATCAGATGTTATAAAGGAAGTTAGAGAATTAACAAAGCAACTTCAAAATGAAGTGAAGGATCCTAATATTATTATAAATGATATAGTCTTTTATGGTAGTGGAAAAGATTCTATATATAGACATGGAATTAATGTGGCTGCTATAAGTAATTTACTTGGAATGTGGCTCAAATTAGATGAAAATAAAATAAAATTGCTTACATATTCAGCACTTCTTCATGACGTTGGAAAAACAAAAATAGATGATGAAATTTTTAATAAGCCTGAATCATTAACAAAAAATGATTATAAAATAGTAAAATCACATCCGATTTTAGGATACAATATTGTGAAAGAATTCACTTTTTTAGATAAGTCAGTTTCTCAAGGAATACTGATGCATCATGAAAGAGAAGATGGAAGTGGGTACCCATTAGGAATAAAGGGTGATAAAATATGTGAATTTGCAAAAATAATAGCTATAGCTGATGTGTTTGATGCAATAAATTCTAATAGATCGTATAGAAAGAAAAAATCTCCATTTGAAGCAATACAGATAATCAAAAAAGAAAGCTTTGGAAAATTAGATTATAATTATTGTAATGTATTTTTAAGTCATATATTAAATTATTATATGGGAAGAGAAGTATTCTTAAATACAAATAAACAGGCTAAAATAATACAAATGGACATTAATGAGCTGGATAGACCACTATTATTTGTAGACGATGAATTTTTAGATTTAAAAGAACACAAAGAGTTGTATATTGAAAAATTTATTTTGTAAGAAAAGTGCTAAGAAATAATATTATTGACATAAATAAGGTCATTTGATAAAATATGACTTATTCATTAACAGAGTAGATGTCTGTGCGTTAGGTATATGAAATTGCCTTGAGTGTTAGGAGGACGGGAAGTTGCCTCCTAAACGAAAAACTCTTGTTTACGGTACAGATATTGCATTCCGCTGTTATTTAAAAGGGGACCTCTCTTTTTAATTCAGCAAATAATTTAAAGGGGGGATCTGTAATGAAAAATTTTTGTACTTTAGTTTTGTCTTCATCAAAAGAACTAAAAAATGTAAGAAATTTAGTGACAGCAGCATTATTAATAACTATTAAGCTTATTTTGGATTTATTTACAATACAATTAACTCCATTTTTGCATATTAGTTTTGAGTTCTTAGCGTCTGTAACTATTAGTATGCTATTTGGACCAGTAGTTGGATCAACGTGTGGAGGATTATCGGATGTTATTAATTATGTGATTAATCCTAAAGGTGCATTTTTTGTGGGATTTACGTTATCAGCGATGATTTCAGGTATAATATATGGAACTATATTATATAGAAAAAAAATTACTGTTACAAGATGTGCAATTGCTAATATTCTTTCAGTAGTACTTGTAGATATAATGTTAAATACATTTTGGCTTACAATAATTGGTGGAAAAGGATTTTATGCATTACTTCCAATAAGAGCAATTAAGAATATTATTATGATACCAATTAATGTAACTATGATATATTTTGTTTTAAATTTAGTAAACAAAGTTAGAAGAGATAATTTTTAGATAATTATTTAAAATAAGGCTATGTTTTAGAATAGTGTTGATATTGTTATATTTTTGTAAAGCGGACATTGAAATTTGACTTTTAGAATTCTTAAGTGAGAGTCCAAATTTTACATTTGGTATCTCAAACTTACTCAGCGAACGAATGTGAGTCGAGTTTCCTTGAGTATTGTCACCTTTCCTGCTTGTCCGAAGCTTGCCTTTGGAGCAAGCTAAAAGGGGACTATACTCATTTAGATATTCTTAAGTTCAATTTCTTAGCCCACTTTACAACATATAACAATATCAACACGGTTTTAAAACAGAGTCTAAAATGAAAATTTAAGCTGGAATAAATGTTAAGTTTATTCCAGCTTTTTTTTAATTTTTATAATTGTATAAATTAAAAACATATTAACAATCAACTAAATGATTAAAATACATAAGAAAACATGGAAATATATATTAATTGAGCAATGTATTTGAAGGAAAAACGATATAAATGTAGAATTATATAAGTATATAGGGAATTTCAAAATATAATATAAAAACATTTATGATAGGATGATTATTTATGAAAAGAAAAATAAGAACCTTAAGTGTCAATAAGCTAGAAGCAGGTATGATATTAGTTAATGAAATACAACAAAATAGAAAAGTGTTAATAGCTAAAGATACAGTTTTAACAGATTCTATAATATCCCAATTAGAAAGAGCATATATTTTAGAAAAAATAGAAGTTTATGAAGAACTAGAATCAAATGAAGCTAAATCTGTAAGATGTATGCAAAATAAATTTAATGAAATATCTCTAAGTTTGCAACAGGTATTTAATAACATTAGTAAATTACAAAAAACTAATATAAAAGAAGTTAGAGAGTTGTCAACACAAATTCAAGATGAAGCAAAAGAATCTAATATTATTATAAAAAATGTAGTATTTTATGGAAGTAAAAATGATCCAATATATAGACATGATGTTAATGTGGCGGCTATAAGTAATCTTATTGGAACATGGATGGGATTAGAGCAAAATAAATTAAGTTTGTTAACATATGCAGCTGTTTTGCATGATATTGGAAAAATAAGAATAGATAGCAAAATATCTAAGAAACTTAAGCCATTAACAGTAACAGAGCAAGAAATAATGCAACAACACGCACTATTAGGATATAACATTGTAAAAGAGATTGACTTTTTAGATAATTCTGTTAGTCATGCAGTATTAATGCATCATGAAAGATTAGATGGAAGTGGATATCCTTTAGGGATAAGAGGAGATGCGATATCTGAATTTGCTAAAATAATAGCTATAGCAGATGTATTTGATTCAATAAACTCTAATAGATATTATAAAAAAAGTAGAGGACCTTTTGAAGCAATAGAAATAATTAAGCAAGAAAGCTTTTCAAAGTTAGATTATAAATATTGTGATATATTTTTAAAGCACTTATTAAATTATTATATAGGGGAACATGTATTGTTAAATACAAACAAGATATGTAAAATAATACAAATGGATATTAATGACTTAGAAAGACCGTTAGTATTTGCTGATAATGAATTTATAAATTTAAGAGAAAATAAGGACTTATATATTCAAAGTTTAATATTATAATAAAAAATTGTATCTAGGGCACATTCAAAAAAATTAGTTCTAAATTTATATTATATGAAATTTATAGAGATTGTTTATTAATAGAGAAAAAATGTTAGAAAATAATAGTTTACCCTAAAAATTAAATATGATAAGATATAAACGATAAATACTATTTATTAACATTGACTAAATAGTATTTATAAAAAACTATTTTAATTACATAATATAAAGTTATAATAGGATTTAAAGAAGAAACATATAATATATTAAGAGATTTTTAATGAAATAATAAGTTAAAGATTATTAGTAATTTAGTTAGAGATATTTAATATATTTAATAAGGTATATCAAAATTAGGGAGGACATAAAATGAAAAAGGATTTGTTAGATAAGGGCGCAGTTTTACAAAGGGATAAAGAAACTTATGCAATAGCACCACACTTGACAGCAGGGCTTATAACTCCTAATCAATTAAGAACAATTGCAGATGTGGCAGAAAAGTATAATGTAGCTGCATTAAAAGTTACAGGATCTCAACGTATTGCAATGGTAGGAATAAAAGAAGATGAGATTGATAATGTATGGAAAGACTTAGGAATGAAACCAGGAGCAGCAGTAGGATTATGTGTTAGAAGTGTTAAAATATGTCCAGGAACATCTTTTTGTAAAAAGGGAATACAAGATTCAATCTCCGTTGGAAGTAAATTAGATGGATTATATCACGGAAAAAATCTTCCTAATAAATTTAAAATTGGTGTTAGCGGATGTCCACACAGTTGCGCTGATAATCATATTAAAGATATTGGATTATTTGGTTCAGCAAGAGGATGGGTAGTTCAAATTGGTGGAAAAGGTGGACTTAAACCAAGACTTGCAGATAAGATTGCAATGAACGTATCAGAAGATAAGCTTTTTGATTTAGTAGAAAATATTATTCAAGTTTATGCTAATAATGCTACGTCTAGAGAAAGATTAGGAGACTACATTGATAGAGTAGGTCTAGATGAAGTAAAGAAACAAATAGATCTTGATAGTTATTTATAAGATATTTTAATTTAAGGCTTTGTTTTAAAATCGTGTTGATATTGTTATATAAAGCTCATGGACGGTGAAATTTACTTTGAGAACTCTAAAATGAATATTAGTCCTATTAATGCATGCTCCCAATCACAGATTGTGACAAGCAATTGATAGTACAAATATTCATTAAGAGTTCTACAAAGTAAATTTCAATGCTAATTCGCTATTATATAACAATATCAACACTTTGTTAAAACATATCATAAAGAAATAATACCTAGCATAATGTATTATATTAGTAAAAAAATATCAAAACCAGAAACAGGACAAATATTGGTCCATAAACCAGGAAAATTATACTAAGTACTTTCTTTCATTTGCCTTAAAGAAATACTAAGCATAAATTTCAATGTTTATCTCGCAATTATTTGTTCTGTTTCTTAGTGAAATTTATTTATTAGTTTTGTTTAAATATAATAAAAAATTATAGGTGGATAGTACTACCTTCTTGAAACAGAAAAAAGGATACTTAAAGCTTTTGTTGCTTTAAGTATCCTTTTAAATTATATTAATCTATTATTATAATAACCCAAAGAGCTATTTCAACTATTTTTCAGATAATTTTTTAATTGATACTTTGCTTATTCTTTTTCTGTCACATTTTGATATGATAAATTCATAATCTCCATAAGTAACTTTCTCATTAACTTGTGGATAAGACTTTAACTGTGAATAAATCCATCCACCAATAGTGTCAATATTTTCAGAATCAATTTCAATATTTAGAAGTTCATTAATATCTTCAATGATAACTTTTCCATCTACAATGTAATTACCATCTTCTGTTTTATTAATTTCATCGCCTTCTTCATCAAACTCATCTTGAATTTCACCGACTATCTCTTCCAAAATATCTTCATTTGTTACTAATCCAGATGTTCCACCGTATTCATCAATAATTATCGCCATTTGTGCTTTTTCTTTCTTAAATACCTTTAATAATTCACTTATTGACATTGATTCCGGAACAAATTTAATTTCACGAATAATATCTTCTATATTTTGGTTGTTACCCTCGATTTTCTGTTTATATAAATCCTTAATGTGTATAAAACCAATAATATTATCTTTGCCATCCTTGCATACTGGATATCTAGTTAGCTGTTCTTCTAAGGCAAATGCTATAATCTCATCAAAAGAATCTTCAATAAAGATACACGCCATATCAGTACGAGGCATCATTATTTCTTTTACAGTTTTCTCAGAAAAATCAAATATATTATCTACAAAAGTTAATTCGGTTTTATCTATTAAACCATGCTTATAGCTATCTTCAACCAATAGTTTTATTTCTTCATCAGTATGAGCAGATTCATGTTCCTGAACTTGTGAAATTCCAAATAGTTTTAAAACTAAATTAGTAGCATGATTAAAAGACCACATTATTGGATAAGTTACATTATAAAACATTATGAGCGGTAAAGCTGTATACATGGCTATCTTTTCTGCACTTATAATTGCTAATGATTTAGGAGCTAACTCTCCAAGTACAATATGAAAAGCAGTTATAATTGCAAATCCTAAAACAAATGAAATAGAGTGTATCATATTCTCTGACAGATGAAATAGATTAAGCAGTGGTGTTATCATCTTTGAAACAGCAGGTTCGCCTACCCATCCTAATCCTAAAGATGCTAAAGTTATTCCTAATTGACAAGCAGATAAATAGGAATTTAAATCTCTAACAACCTTTAAAGTATTTTTTGCAGTTCTATTTCCTTCAAGTGCTAATGTTTCTATTCTAGACTTTCGTACTTTTACCATTGCAAACTCTGTGGCAACGAAAAAGCCATTCATAAAAACAAGTAAAAATATAATAATAATATTTATTAGAATAATCATTTATTAATTGTTTCCCTCCCAAGTTATCATATATCTTCTGTTACTTAATATTAGTTTAAATAATAATTATCATTATAACATATATAATTAACTTATATTCAACTTATATTCAACTAAAATTAGCCCTCAACTGTAAATAATGCATAGAGTACTCCTTTTATTATCTCCTCAGTAAGTATATTAGAATTATTTTCTATATATCGCATCTTGGACTTGTTATTTTCTTTCATGTGCCTAATTCTGAGACAGCCCCAAAAATATGAAAACCAAAAACAGGACAAATAATTACGAGATAAACATTGAAAATTGTGCTTAGTATTTCTTTATTTGAAGTTGTTCCAAAATTGTTTGTACAAAGCTTGTTTTTGGAGCAAACTGTTTTGAGTGCAACTTTAAATATTAGAAATATTTAGCATGATTTTCATAGCTTATGGAGTAATATTTGTCCTGTTTCTTTAGTATATATATTATTATTATTATTTTATATTATTCGGTATTTCTTTATCTACACCTAGGATATGTTCAACGATCCACTTTTGAACAAAATCAAGTAGTTCTTTTAGGTATTCATCTTGATCTTGATCTATTTCAGAAAGATTTACTTCTTCTAGACGTTTTATAAAGCCATCATGAATTATTTTGTGAGAAAGAAATTTTGTGTATCCTATAGATAATTGATATTCCTCTTCACACTTAAAATGATAAACAGTATAATCTTTAAGTTCAGTTAAAATTTCAATAATTTTATCATACTTGTCCAATTGAAATTTATTCAATAATAAATCATAAGATCTATCTAAAATTTCAAAAAGTTTTTTATGTTGTGTATCAATAAGTTCCACATCTATGGAATAACGATCAGACCATGAATTCATAATAATATCTCCTTTAATAATTAAGTTTAGTCATTTACATATAGTAATATTATAATATACATATATATAAAGATAAACAAAAAAATACAGGATATTAGGCACATTCAAAAAAATAATAGACCAGTATGTTTATTTATGTATCTTTGGTCTATTATTTTCTTTCACGTGCCTTAGTTTGTTTTTAAAACTATATATCCTGTATTTATAAGTTGTTTTATTTCAAATGTATTATATTTAATTTTGGTTTTGTTTTAATATCAACACGGTTTTAAAACAGATCGTAACTTTAATAAGGCTTATTTTTAGAATAAGTTTCCTATTGAATCAAATAAATCAGAGAAAAATCCTCCTATTTTAGCAAAAAATCCTTTTGCCTCTTTACTATTCAATTGTTCTTTTAATTTACTAGCAGCATCATTTAACTGATCTTTAATTTTACTATAATTAATATCTAATTTATTTATTTTTCCCATTAAAGAATTAATGCTTGCTTTATCTTCATCACTAAGATTAACCTTATATTCCTTAGTAGCTTTATCAACTATTTTTTGTATATCATTTTCAGTTTTTGGTTTTTCTTTAATAACATCTTTTTTCACATCATTTATTAATTTAGCAGCTTGATCTTGTCCTATTTTATCTCCCATATTACCAGTGACTACTAATTCTTCATTTGCTGCTTCTTTTTTATTTTCATCAATTTTTTTACCAGCAGAACTATTTTCAAATCCTTTTAAAATTCCTGTAAGAGCAGCAGTTCCAGATACCTTAAATGGTGCAGAAGCTGTTACATTTGCGTTTTCAATTCCAGCCGTAATTAAAGCATTTCTAATCATTGATTCAGTAACCCAAGTAAGGTTATTAGTAGAAATAACTAGTCCACCTTTACTTGTAGGTTCTACATAAGAACATGAGATAGATTTATTGCCAAGTTGTGCTTTAGAAGCAACATTTCCTAGATATTTTTGTTCTTCATCAGTGGTAATTTCTAAGATGTTTGCATCGTTTTTAGTAACTTTAAAATATGTTAGCATTTCATCCTTTTGTTGCTTAGTTAAATCTCCACCTAAAGTAACAACCTTAAATGAATCTGCAAAAGCAGTGGTACTAGGGCTTATGCTTAAGAACATACTAAGTGCCATAAAAATAACTAATGATTTAGTTATAATGTTTTTGATTTTCGGTTTAATTTTCATTTTTTAATCTCCTTTTAATATATAGTATAGAGTATTGATTAGTTATTTTTTTGAAGATGCTTAAACTATACTATATTCATTTTTAATATTTTTTTGAAATTGGCTCTGTTTTAATATCAACACGGTTTTAAAACAGAGCCTTGAAATTAAGTAAAACTAATAAAAGTATCATTTCTTGTATATTATAACATAGAAGAATATTAGAAAAGAATGAGATTATGTTATTTTTATCTTAATAAGTTCTTATTATTTTCATAATTTCCAAATTAGCTCTAGAACGTGTATTTAAAAGCATATGGAAGGCAAGGCGTAGGTAATCTTAAAAGAATTATTACTATAAATATCGTTATTGTATAAAAATGTAATATAATGAATTAAAAGGGGGAGTATTTATGAATACATGGATTAGAGAAAGCATATTTTATCAAATTTTTCCACTTGGTTTTTGTGGAGTATTAGGACAAAATAATTTAACTTCACAAATAGCAAACAAGTTGAAAAAAATAGAAGAGTGGATACCTCATTTGAAATCAATGGGAATAAATGCACTTTATTTAGGACCGATTTTTGAGTCTACTAATCATGGATATGATACTAAGGATTATTGTAAGATTGACAAAAGACTTGGAAATAATGATGACTTTAAAGAGATATGTGATAAATTACATGAAAATGATATAAAAATTATATTAGATGGAGTTTTTAATCATGTAGGAAGAGATTTTTGGGCGTTTAAAGACATTAAGGAGCATGGACGAGATTCAAAGTATTGCGATTGGTTTGTTAATATTAATTTTAATAATAAAAGTCCAATGGGTGATGATTTCAGTTATGAGGGTTGGAACGGGTGCTATGATCTTGTTAAACTTAATTTAAATAATACAGAAGTTCTAGATCATTTATTATATGCTGTAGGTATGTGGATAGATGAATTTGATATTGATGGATTAAGATTAGATGCAGCTGATAGCATTGATTTTGAGTTTTTTAAGAAATTAAAGAAGTTTACAGATGATAAAAAGAAAGACTTTTGGATTATGGGAGAAGTAATTCATGGGGATTATACTAGATGGGCAAATAAAGAAAGCTTAGATTCTGTAACTAATTATGAGTGTTATAAAGGAAATTTTTCTAGTCATAATGATAAAAACTATTTTGAAATAGCATATTCACTAAATAGACTATTTGGAGAGAATGGAATATATAAAGATTTATGTTTATATAATTTTGTTGATAATCATGATGTGAATAGAATAGTAAGTATTTTGAAGATTCCAGAATATATATATAATGTACACACTTTATTGTTTACAATGCCTGGAGTGCCATCTATTTATTATGGAAGTGAGTGGGGAATAGAAGGTGTTAAAGGAAATAATACTGATGAACCTTTAAGACCAGAATTAGATCTAGATAATATTACTAAGCCTAATGATAAGTTATTTGAGTTAATTAAGAAATTATCTAAAATTAGAAGTGAAAGTAAAGCTTTAAAATATGGAACTTATAAACAGGTATTAGTAAAAAATGAACAGTTTATATATTGTAGAGAGTATGAAGATGAAGAAGTATTTATAGTATTAAATTTATCTGATAAAGAGAGCAATCTAGAATTTGTGTTACCATTTAACACAGGAAAAGACTTATTAGATAGTAATGAAGAAATAATTGATGGTGGAAAAATAAAATTAGTTGTTGCACCATTTTCTTCAAAGATAATAACAAAATTAAGTTAAAAATATATAAATTCAGGTGCTGTTTTAAAATTCTGTTAATATTGTTATATAAAGCTCATGGACGGTGAAATTCACTTTGAAAACTCTAAAATGAATATTAGTCCTATTAATGCATGCTCCCAATCACAGATTGTAACAAGCAATTAATAGTACAAATCTTCATTAAGAGTTCTACAAAGTAAATTTCAATGCCAGTTCGCTATTATATAACAATATCAACACTCTTTAAAAACATAGAGTTAAATTTAATAATATATAATTCTGAAATTGTAAGTTTTCATAAAATAGAATATAATTAATAATATGATTGTTTGAATATACCTTAGTTATGTAATTAGGCACATTCAAAAAAATAATAGACCAGTATGCCTGTATATTTTGCGTAATACTGTGTCGGCAAATTCAGCTAATAGCTCGCTATTAACTGAACTTGCCTCCTTGTCTTACATAAAGTGAAATTTTTCAGGTGGAGTTTTACACTCTAGATGAATTTAGTTGAACTTATCTTAAGACTAAATATACGACGCATCTTTGGTCTATTATTTTATTTCATGTGCCTTAAGGAAAATAGTTGTAGTATAAAAGATTGTAGGTGAATGTATGGATAACAATAAAGATGAATATATAGTGTTTTTAAATGATATCGGTAAGGAAAAGCCTAATAATTTTAGGAATAACGATACACAATGTCCATTTTGTAATAGAGCTGAACTTGAAGGTGTTATTGATGAAAAGGGATCATTTATATTATTAAAAAATAAGTATCCAACATTACAGGATACACTGCAACTAGTAATTATAGAAACTTGTAGTTGTGAAATTGGTATGGGTGAGTACAGTCCAGAATATATGGAGAATTTAATTAGGTTTGGGGTAAAGCATTGGCTTAAATTAGAAGAAAATGATGAATATAAATCTGTAATATTTTATAAAAATCATGGTCCTAATTCTGGTGGGAGCATAAAACATGCACATATGCAAATTGTAGGATTAAAGAGTATAGATTACAGAGAAAACCTTAATCAAAAATATTTTGATGGGGTAGAGATATACAGAAGTAGATCTTGCATTGTGAATTTATCAGATCAACCAATAAATGGATTCAGTGAATTTAATGTAATAATAGATGATGATTTAAATTCACTAAATGAGCTTTCAAATGGAGTTAGAAAAATAGTTCATTATATACTAAATAACTATTTTGCTAAGTGTGATAGTTTTAATCTTTTTTTCTATCATTGGAATGGGAAAATTATATGTAAGGTTACTCCAAGATTTACAACATCACCATTATTATTAGGATATTCACTAAAACAGATATCAAATAGTTTAGTTCATATAGCAAAAAAATTAAAAGAATTATATTTTCAGTAATAATTTATAAAAAGGGGCTATCTTAGAATTATTAGGTGAAGTAATAATAAAAAAATAGAAATAACATTTATTTAAGAAGACTAGAAAAATTTCGCTAAGAGTTTCTAACATTTAAAGTTGTACCCATAAAAGATTGCTCCTAATATGCATTAGGACAATCATTTATGGAACAACTTCAAATGAAGAAACTCTAAGCTTATTTTTCAATGCTTCTTTCACAAATGTTATTTCTATTTTTTTGAATATACATAATACCATTAAATGATTTGTATTTTATGAAACAGATCCTTTTTGATTTCTATAAGGCATATTAAAGAAAATAACAAGTCAAAGATGCGACGTATGTTTTGGCGTCAGACAAGGAGATGAAATCATCTAATAGCAGGCTATGGGATGATTTTACCGACGCAGTATGACACAAAATAGACTAGCATACTGACGTGTTATTTATTTTAATGTGCCTAACTTAAAATGAAACCTTTTTAGAGCGTAATAAGTATAAATAAATCATTGTAAAATAAATAAATATTCAAAGATTATTAGAAATTTTCGAACTGGAGAAGGTAGTTAATGTTGTTATTAGCTACCTTTGTTGATGCAGTATATTACTACTAACTAATTATTTATTTTTAGGCTATTTTAAAAATATATGGGTTAGGGGCATAATACATATTCCTAAAAATATTGAATATAATGATAAATTATTGTATCCATATTGACGTGAAGAGGGGATTAATTCTTCAAAGGATATATATAACATTATTCCCATAACAAAAGCAAAAATTAATCCAAGAAGAAAGTCATTTATAAATGGTTTTAAAATTAAAAAGGCAATAAGAGCTCCAAGTGGCTCTGAAAGACCAGAATATAATGTATACTTAAAAGCCTTTTTTCTGCTTCCAGTTGAATAATAAATTGGCATAGCAACTGCAATACCTTCAGGTATATTATGCAGAGCTATTGCTACAGCTATAGATACTCCAAGAGTTATATCTTGATAACCAGACATGAATGTTGCAATACCTTCAGGGAAATTATGTAGTGTAATTGCAATCATAGATACAAATCCAACTCTAAAAAGGTCTAAATGTTTATTATCATGATCTTCTCTACTTTTAGGTTCATGAGGTACAAATTTATCAATTAGCATAGCAAATATAACACCAGTTAACATATAAAATATTGTTAACAATACACCATATATGTTTCCGTAGTAATGAACTAAAGTTTCTTCAGCATGTGGAAATAAATCTGTAAAAGATACACAAATCATTACACCAGCTGAAAATCCTAATGCAAAAGTTATGGTTTTATCACTTTTTTTCTTTGAAAATAGAACTATAATAGCTCCTAAAACTGTAGATATCCCTGCAAAAAAAGATAGAAGTAATGCAAGGAATGTATTATCATTCATTTTATTAACACCTCTTTTTAGGCATATAAAAAAAATAACAAGTTAATGTGCTAGTCTATTTTTCATCATATTACATCGATATATTCACCTAATATAGAGATATGTGAAAAGCATTCATGTTTGTCTTTGGGCAAAATAGACACTGCATCCTTGATTTGTTAGTTTCTTTTATAAGCTTTATTTATATATTCTTTATTTATATATTCTTTATAAGGTGATAACATTACAAAATTTAAATATTAGGCACATTCAAAAAAATAATAGACCAGTATGCATGTCTATTTTGCGTCATACTGCGTAAGCAAATTCAGCTAATAGCTCGCTATTAACAGAAATTGCCTCCTTGTCTGACACCAAATATACGATGCATCTTTGGTCTATTATTTTCTTTCATGTGCCTTAGTTATTATAAAATAAATAATTAATTAAATATTCTTAGGAATTTTTGAATTATACAAGGAAGCGAAAGCAGTTAATATTGCGGTTATTAGATAGCTTTACTGACACAATATAGTACAAAAAAGACAAGAAGAATTACTAATTATTTATTTTAAGATTTATTATTTAAGAAACTTAAAATTATTTTTAGATTTGTATGGAGTGTGTGATTATAAGGGGTAAAATCAAAAAAAATGCTTACTATACATAAAAAACTGGCAGATTTTTATGATATAGTGAAGCATTCTTTTAAATAATATTAAAAAGGAGTAGTAATTTGGTATGACTATAAAAGTCATTAAAGATTACATATATTCCACTAAAGAACATACAACGATCTGTTGAGTAATTACTAACTATATTTATATTGTAGCAGATTTAAGTTAAAAAACAAGTATATTTTCAAAATATAGTAAATATTTTGAAAATTAAAAAAATGTAATTATTTGATAAATATTTATTTGGATAGGCATTAATAAAAAACAAAAACTAAGAAAATATTGACATAATAAATTAAAAAGTGTATAATTAATTTTGTTACAAGGCCCATTGGTCAAGCGGTCAAGACGCCACCCTCTCACGGTGGAATCATGGGTTCGATTCCCGTATGGGTCACCATTATAGTAAACACCAGATTTTATAGAGATATAAAATGCTGGTGTTTTATTATTTTAATGCTTCTTTCACAAATGTTATTTCTATTTCTTTTTTTGAATATACATCATATCATTAAATGATTTGTATTATGAAATAGCACCTTTAAATTCCACGTTATATGCAAATTAAAATAAAGGGACTAAGGATTTTACCGCAAAATAAATTATGATATAATATTAAACAATACTTTATATTTTTTTATGTATGCAAAAGAAAGAATTAAATTTCTTAATAGATATCTTTAATATAGATTAAGGTATCTTTGATTTGTATTTTCTTTAATATGCCTTAAATCCTAATGTCTGTATTTGTGTATAGATATTTTGGTGGATGTATACTTAATAACTTATAATCAGTAAAGATGGGGGACTGTATGAAGCGTAATATATCAACTAATGAAAATAGAAGAAATAACACAATATATGCAAGAATAAAAAGAAAGATAACACAAATGTTTAAAATGGTATTTTTGTTATTTGTGATTACATGTATCGCATATGCAGTAATGAATTATTTAAGCAAGAATGATTATATTAATTTAAATAATTCGGAAATAAAACTTTATATAGATTCAGCGGATGATGTAAGTAAAGGAAAGCTTCAAGTTAATTGGAAATACTTAGCTGCAATTGATGGGGTTAGATATGAGAAAGATTTTTCAAAATCAAATGATAAAAATGTGAGTGAATTAGGTTCAATGTTTTTAAACGAAGATAGTACAAGCAGTAAAAAGAATAAATATAAACTTGTAAATATAGAAAATGTGTTAAATAAATTATCATTTAGTAATTCACAGAAAGAACAAACTTATAAATATATACAGCAGTTGGAATCTATAGGTTTAGTGAATGAGAATTTAAAAAAAGATTCAACATATAGAAATTTTATTGATGAGATTTCACCAAAAGCAATTGAATTATATAATAAATTTGGAATTCTTCCTTCTATAACAATATCTCAAGCTATTTTAGAATCTAGTTGGGGAAAATCAGAGCTGAGTGTTAAAGCAAATAATTTATTTGGAATAAAAGCTGATAGTAGTTGGAAGGGAAAAAGTGTAAATATGACTACATCAGAATATTATAAAGATGTTATAAAAGATAATTTTAGAAGTTATGAAAACAAAACAGATTCTTTGGACGATTATGGTAAATTCCTTTCAAATAATAAACGATATAAAGAACATGGAGTTTTTAATAATTCTCAATATATAGAACAAGCTCAATCAATTGAAAATGCAGGATACAGCACTAAGCAAGACAAAAATGGAAATAATACATATGCTGATTTATTGATTGACTTAATAAGAGAAAATGATTTGCAACTTATTGACAGTAAGGTGCAAAGTCAGAAATAGAATATATATCTATTTTATATATAAAAAATCAACTGAAAATAAACTCCTCAATTATTATGGAAAATAATCGATAATAATATGTAAATTAACAAAAGATGAAGAGGAGAAAAGAATACAATGAAACAAAAGAAATTAAAACTGGTCGTATTATTAGCAGTAATTTTAGGGGTTAATAGTATTCCGGTAGTTAGTTATGCAGATGAAAAAGATGCAAAAAAAGATGTAAAAATCGAAATAGTTCAAGAAAGCAAAGTTTTAATTGAGGACAATTGGCTAACAAGAGAAGTTGCAACTCAATTAAATAAGTCATTGAAAGATCTTAAAGAAGAAGACTTTTTATCTATTAAAAAAATAGATTTAAGCAATAAAAAAATTGATGATACTATACCAGGATCAATTTCTTTATTAAAAAATTTAGAATATTTAGATTTGAATTCTTCTAAAATAGATGGGGAGATTCCCAATGTTTTAGCTCAGTTAACAAAGATAAAATATTTAAATTTAAGCAATAATAATATTACTAAAGTATCAGAAACAGTTGAAAAAAAGATTATAAATGGAAATTACTATTACTGTAATTTAGATGGTAATGATTTTAAATATAAGGAAGGTTGGCATTATTTAAATAGTAAATGGTTTTACATTAATTCAAAAGGGGACAAGCTTGTAGGAAACCAAATAATAGATGGTAATCAATATAATTTCAAAAAAGATGGTATTGAAAGAATTGGCTGGTATAAACAAGATGATAAATGGTATTATTCAGAACAAGGAACTGGAATAGTTAAGAGCAAATGGAAAAACATAGATAACAAATGGTATTATTTTAATGAAGAAGGAACAATGCAAAAGGGAATAAAAAATATTAATAGTGTAAATTATTATTTAAACAATGGTGGAGAAATGTCTACCGGATGGAAAAATATAGATAACAAGTGGTATTATTTTTCTGATTCAGGAGAAATGAAGTATGGATGGATGAAGTATAACAATGAATGGTACTATTTAGATAGAAGCACGGGTATTATGGTTTCTGGAGAAGAAAAAATGATAGATGGAAAGAATTATAAGTTTTATGGAGAAGGAATTTTAGCAGAAAATACTTGGGCTGATGATTATAAATATTCACAGGCAAATGGTGAATGTGTAAATACATATTCTAATTATTCTCATTCAAACAGTAATTACAATATGTTTAAATATATGACTAATGTGGACAATCAAGTTAGTGTTCATAATACTGCAATAAGCTTACATGGAAATGTTGAGAGTAATAATTGTGTTTATTTTGCATCGGAAGTTTTAAGAAGAAATGGATTTGCAATTCCAACTTCAACAGCTAATGTAGGTCAGTTAGAAGGGCAATTAAAAAATAGAGGATTTATTGAGAGTTATGATTTAAATCAATTAAAACCAGGGGATTTTGTATTTACTAATAATAATTCACATGTGTATATGTTTATGTGCTGGGATAAAGGTGACTATGCATATATTATAGACAATCAAAAAAAGAAATTTGATAATAATATACTTCATGAAAGAAATGTATTATCTTATGACTCTAATTATGATACTGATCCATCAAATCGTTTCTATTATTATCCTTACTAAAATCAGAAAATAGTATTTTAAATTTAAGATTTCGTTTTAAAACTGTGTTGATATTGTCATATATTGTAAAGTGGGCTAAGAAATTGATATAGGAAACTCGACTCATATTCATTCGCTGAGTAAGTTCGAGCAACAAAATATAAAATGCTCACAGAGAAAGTTAGAGGACCCAAATATAAAATTTGGACTCTTACTTTTTGACTCTCACTTAAGAACGTCTAAATGAGTATAGTCCCCTTTTAGCTTGCTCCAAAGGCAAGCTTCGGACAAGCAAGAAAGAGGACAATACTCAAGGAAACTCGACTCACATTCGTTCGCTGAGTAAGTTTGAGATACCAAATGTAAAATTTGGACATTTACTTTTGGACTCTCACTTAAGAGTTCTAAAAGTCCAATTTTAATGTCCACTTTACAAAAATATAACAATATCAACACTCTTATAAAACATAACCTTAAATTTAAATACATAAGTTCAAATTAATAAAATTCGTTATTTTTATAAAGGATAAAATTGATGAATATGAATATGCCTTAAAGAAAATTAACTAGTATAACTCGTTATTTTATCTAATATGTTTACAGTTGATGCTAAACACTCTATCTTTTAAAAGATGGAGTGTTTTTAGCATCATTACTACCTTTGAACTTTAGATACAATAAAAACTCTATCTGAAATTAAGAACTATGTTTAAATTTCTCTTTATTTATATGGCTCTGTTTTAAAATAGTGTTGATATTTTAATATAAAGGCGAACTGGCATTGGAATTTGCTTTGTAGAACTCTTAATGAATATTTGTACTATTAACGCTTGTCATAATCTTTGATTAGGAGCATGCATTAATAGGACTAATATTCGTTTAGAGTTCTTAAAGTGAATTCCATCGTCCATGAGCTTTATATTACAATATCAACATTCACTTAAAACATAGCCTTTTAAAAAAATAAATGCTAAGTGATTAAGTCACAGAAATAACATCATGATGTAATTATAATTAGATTATAGACAGTATCAAAAGTTAAAAGTTATGAATTGGAGGAATTAATTATGGCTAAGGTGATAAATGGTAATGAATTTGTTAATGAAGTTGAAAATACTAAGGGTGTGGTAGTGGTAGATTTCTTTGCTGATTGGTGTGGACCATGCAAGATGTTAGCACCAGTATTTGAGGGCGTTAGTAATAATATGGGAGATAAAGCTAAATTCTTTAAAATAGATGTGGATGAAAGTCGTAATATAGCTCAGAAGTATAAAATAGCTGCAGTTCCAACTATGATTATATTTAAGGATGGAGTTCCAGTAGAAAACTTAGCTGGTTTTATGCCAGAACAAAATATAGTAAGTAAAGTGAAAGCATATTTATAATAAGGCTCATTTAAAAAAATAATAGCGCAGTAGTGACCTCGTTCTTTAGAATCACAGAAAGACCTTAATGGTATAATAAATTTTCACATGAATTTAAGAATCACTTGATATTAAGAATACATTGATAAATAGCTACTTGATTAATTTCAAGTGGCTTTTATTTATTTGGTGAAATTTTTATTTAGGCTTTTAGATATGTTTAAGTGAATGTTTATGTTGTAAAATATATCCAATATATTCTTACAATGTAATTAGGCATAATCAATTAAATAATAAGTCCATCTGTCAAGCCTATTTTTTATTATAGGAAGCTCGACTTGCATACGCTCACTGAGTAAGCGAGTCACACCAAATCATAGATTTGGGTTCACTGCTCATGTCAGCAGATTGCTCTAATAGCACCACTATGAGACCAATCTACTTCCTTGCCTAATGAAAAATAATCATGACATTTTGGACTTGTTATTTTCTTTCATATGCCTTATAAAAGGTTATCAATTATATAATATTATCAATTGATAATAAATTCTGTTTAAAATATATCCTTTAAACCATTGACATATATACAACTATAGCATATTATGAAAATATAAATATTATTTCAATTGATAATTAATTTGGTATATATTTAATAAAAAATAGTGTGTAAAGAGGTGTATTGAATTTTTTGAAAAAGTTGTTAGGTATAGATGATATATATATAAGTATTTATGATATAGAAAATGATTTCTTGGAATTAGGAATAGTATAGTTATAAGATTGTATACAATTATATCTAGTGCATTTATTTTAACACTTTTAGGAATGCATATATGGTGTTAAGGCTAAATCAAAGTTAGTTAAATTTATATTGACAAATTATTTATATTTTAAAGGTATTTAAAAGTAAAGATAGAGAAAAATATAGAAATTACTTAAATTTAAAAAGTTGAAAGTAGGTGTTATTTTGATAAAGAACAACTTTATGGAAGTAAAAAAAGTATTATGGATTATTATGTTTGCCAATATAGCAGTGGCTGTTGCAAAAATAATCATGGGTACTATTATAAATAGTTCAAGTATGACAGCAGATGGATTCCATTCAATTACAGATGGTTCTTCAAATATTATTGGACTAATTGGGATAGGAATAGCTTCAAAACCTATAGATGATGACCATCCTTATGGGCACAGAAAGTATGAAACACTTACAGGACTATTTATTGTAGGTATGTTGGTTTTTTTAGGTTTTAAAATTATAGCTGATTCAGTTACTAAATTCATGAATCCAGTTATGCCTGAAATTAATATAGTAAGCTTTATAGTGATGATTATTACTCTTTGTATTAATATATTTGTTACAAAGTATGAACATAAAAAAGGTGTAGAGTTAAACAGTACAATTCTTATTTCTGATGCAATGCATACAAAAAGTGATATATATGTAACACTTGGTGTAATTACTACCCTTGTTGCTATAAAATTAGGAGCACCTCCAATTGTTGATAGTTTGGCATCTTTTATAGTAGCTATTTTTATATTGCGTGCTGCTTATGATATATTCAAAGTATCAAGTAGTATTTTAGTGGATAGTGCAGCAGTTGACACAGAAAATGTAGAGAAAATTGTACTGACTCAGGAAGGTGTAAAGGGAGTTCATAAGATAAGAAGTAGAGGAACAATTGATGACATGCACATAGATATGCATATCCTAGCGGATTCAGATCTTAGCCTTGAAGAATCGCATAAACTTAATCATAAAATTCAAGATGCTATAAGAAAAGAATTAAATAATAATGTAGAGGTTATTGTGCATCTAGAACCTTATGAAGAGGATACAGTTAAAACAGAGGATTAATGTTTTTATAAAAGATTTAGAATGAGGAGCTAACATAAGTTGTTGAGCTCCTCATTTTAGTTTATTCAATTCACGACCATTGATAATAACACCTCTATATTTTATCAAAGTGGGGGATAAGCACTGCTACATGCTGAATAAGTTCTTCTAAGGTTCAATTGAAAAAAAGTATTTCGCATCTTTGACTTATTATTTTCTTTAATATGCCTAATATAGATTTACATTATCAATTGATATTAAGTTTTTGTTAAAAAGCTATTCTTTAAATCATTCACACATATGAAGTTATAGAATAATATAAAAGTATAGAAATTATTTCCAATTGATAATTAAATTAGTCTATATTTAATAAAAAAAAGTCTAAAAAGAGGTGTATTAAATTTATATTGACAAATTAATTATACAATAGTTATTTAAATTTAACGCTTTGTCTTAAAATTGTGTTCATATTGTATATAAAGCTTATGGGCGGTGCAATTTAAAGATAGAAAAATATAGATGAGTTACTTAAGGCACATTTAAAAAATAATAGATCAGTATTCATGTGCCTAAATTTTTAGAATTGAAAGTAGGTATTGTTTTGATAAGGAACAACTTTATAAAAGTAAAAAAAATATTATGGATTATCATGTTTGCAAATATAGCAGTGGCTGTTGCAAAAATAATCATGGGTAATATTGTAAATAGTTCAAGTATGACAGCAGATGGATTTCACTCAATAACAGATGGGTGTTCAAATGTTGTGGGACTTATTGGGATAGGAATAGCAGCAAAACCTATAGATGATGACCATCCTTATGGTCACAGAAAGTTTGAAACACTTACAGGACTATTTATTGTAGGTATGTTGGTTCTTTTGGGGTTTAAAATTATAACCGAGGCAGTTACTAAGTTTATGAATCCGGTTATGCCTGAAATTAATATAGAAAGCCTAATAGTCATGATTATTACTCTTTGTATTAATATATTTGTCACAAAGTATGAGTATAGAAAGGGTGTAGAGTTAAACAGTACAATTCTTATTTCTGATTCAATGGATACAAAAAGTGATGTATATGTAACACTTGGTGTAATTACTACCCTTATTGCGATAAAATTAGGAGCACCTCCAATTGTTGATAGCTTGGCGTCGTTTATAGTAGCTATTTTTATATTTCGTGCTGCTTATGATATATTCAAAGTAGCTAGTGGTATTTTAGTGGATAGTGCAGCAGTTGACACAGGAAAGATAGAGAAAATTGTAATGGCTGAGGAAGATGTAAGAGGAGCTCATAAGATAAGAAGTCGAGGAACAATTGATGATATGCACATAGATATGCACGTCCTAGCTGATTCTAAGTTAAGTCTTGAAGAATCGCATAGACTTACTCATAAAATTCAAGATGATATAAGAAAAGAATTAAATAATAATGTAGAGGTTATTGTACATCTAGAACCATATAAAGAGAATATAGTTAAAAACACGATTAATTCTAAAACTTCTTCAGTATGATTATAATTCTATTAATTAGTATCTATATAATAGAAAAAAGTTATAGAATATGTTAATAAAATTATAACAGATAGTTTTTTACAATGTGTTGCAACTATATAATATTAAATGCACATTAATGATATGAATTTTATATCATTAATGTGCGTTTTTATTATGTAAAAAAATAATAGTTTGTATATATTAGACTATGTTTTAAAACCGTGTTTATGATTGTTACATATTGTTCAGAGTGCTCAAACTTTCTCTGTGAGCTTTTATATTTTCATTTTGAACTCACTTAGAGAATGCATATGAGAGGAGTTTTCTAAGTGAATTAAACTGTTCATAGATTAGGCATCTCTAGGATAAATTAAAAAGTATAATCTATTTACAATATAACATATGTTCATTATAATATTGAATAAGAACATATGTTTAGGAGTTGGCTAGTGTGAGTAATAATAAGGAAAGAATAATTTTTCATATAGACGTAAATTCAGCTTTTCTTTCATGGACTGCAATTAAGCTTTTACAAGATAAAAGTGAAATTGATATTAGAAAAGTACCTTCTGCTATAGGTGGGGATGAGGAAAAAAGGCATGGAGTAATTTTAGCATCTTCAATACCTGCAAAGAATTTTGGAATTAAGACAGGGGAGCCTATATATTCAGCAAGACAAAAGTGCAGAAATCTTATTATATATCCTCTAGATTTTGAGTGGTATGTTAAGTGTAGTAATGCAATGGTTGAATTGCTTAATGAATATTCTCCTAACATTCAAAGATATAGTATTGATGAATGTTTTATGGATTGTAGTCATTTTAAAGAAAACTATAAGAAAATGGCACTGGAAATTAAATTAAGGATAAGTGAAGAGCTTGGATTTAATTGTAACATTGGAATTTCTACAAATAAATTACTAGCTAAAATGGCAAGTGATTTTAAGCCTAAGAATACTATACACACTTTATTCAAAGATGAAATACCTAAAAAAATGTGGGATTTACCGGTTGAAGATTTATTTATGGTCGGAAGAGCAACAAAAGAGAAGCTCCATAAAATAAATATTTATAAAATAGGGGAATTAGCTAAATTTGATGTAAAGATTCTTACCAATATATTACATTCACATGGAAAACTAATATATGAATATGCTAATGGAATTGATAATTCACAAATACAAAAGTCTAATTATTTAGAGATTAAGGGTATAGGAAATTCAACTACTATTTCTTATGATATTGAAACAATGGAAGAAGCATTAAAAGTGCTTTTATCTCTTACAGAAAAATCTGCATTAAGGTTAAGGGAAAGTAATAATTTTTGTGGCGTTGTTGTTGTTAGCATTAAGACTAATGACTTTATTTGTTATTCACACCAAAAACAACTAAGGAATGTTACAGACTCAACGAGTGTAATATTTGAAGCAGTTAAGGAAGCATTTAAAGAAGGATGGAAAGGCGAAAAGATAAGACTATTAGGTGTAAGGCTTACAAAACTTTGTAGTAATGAATATTATCAAGAAAACTTGTTTGATTTTAATAATGCAGAAAAGCAAAGGAATTTAGATAAGGTTTTAGATGAATTAAGAAATAAATATGGTAAGGATTCAGTTATTAGATCAACATTTTTAAACTCAGAAGTAAAACAATTAAAAAATCATGATACAGGATTTGATGGGGGCCGTCTCAGAATTAACAAGTAAAGTAATAACAAAGAAATAGAAATAACATTTATTAAAGAAGACTAGAAAAATTTCGCTAATAGTTTCTAACATTTAAAGTTGTACCCATAAAAGATTGCTCCTAATATGCATTAGGACAATCATTTATGGAACAACTTCAAATGAAGAAACTCTAAGCTTATTTTTCAATGCTTCTTCCACAAATGTTATTTCTATTTCTTTTTTTTGAATATACATCATATCAGTAGATGATTTGTATTATGAGACAACTCTTTTATTTTTACTTGATATTTATGTAATATTTATTTAAGTAATACTCAACAATCAATTGAAAAAAACTCTCTGAAGTGGTAAAATTATATCTAAATATAAAGAAATATGGAAAACATGCAACACAAAGTGTTTAGGATGTTCGATTATTTTTAATAGATTAATTGAGTAAAGTATATGGAGATAGGAGAAGAAAGTAAACTGTAATTAGAATTTAAAAAAATAATGTATCTTGTGAATTTTATACAAAATTTAAACTCATGAAAGGATAAAAAAATATGCTTAAAGAAAAAAAAGAAGGAAATTGTGAAGAGTCTTTAGATGAAACAAGTATTAAGAGAGTTAATAATTTTTTGTTGAGAATATTTTATTTAATTTATTTTTTTGTTGATATTTCATATATTATAGGATATTTTACCCAAACTAATGATTTAAATGTATTAATTATTGTTGTTGCCATATCTTTAATGGCAATATTAGTACTCAATTATTTTAAGAAAAAGGGGGACAACAATCAGTTTAAATATAGTATTATAATATGTGTATTTGTAATGTATATATATGCTATATTTATGGATTTAACTCCAATAATGAGCTTATCAATATTACCAGTATTGGTTGCTTTAATTAGTTATTATGACAGAAAGCTTATAAAAGTAACAGGGGTTGCTGTTTTAATTATAAATTTAGTAAGAATATTTTATTCGGTATTTTATATGAATTTAAATAGTGTTAATAATGTTAATGATTATCAGATACAAATATTATGTATAATTTTAACTTTATATACAACATCTAAAGTTACAGAGTTAATAAAGAGATTTAATATGGAACAAATTGAGAACATAAAACAAGGACAAGCGAAAAAAGAGAAAGTGGCTAATGAGATTATAGATGTGGCTAATATATTAAGTAATAATATATTAGAAATTTCTAAAATCATGGATGAAATTGTTGAAGCTTCGAATTCAACAAATCATGCAGTAGATCAAATAGCAACTGGAGCCTCTAATACTACGGACAGTATTCAAGAACAATTGAATTTAACAATGAATATTCAAAAAGATATTTCAAACACATCTGAAATATCTAATAAAATGATTAATTATGCATTAGATACTAAAAGTGGTATAGAGAATAGTATAAAGATAATGAATGAACTTATGAAAAAAAATGAATTAGTAAATAAAGATAATATTAGTGTTTATACTAATATATCTGAACTAAAAGTTATGGTTAATGAAATTAATAAGATTACAACTATAATAATGAGTATATCTGAACAAACAAATCTTTTGGCTTTAAATGCAGCAATTGAAGCAGCAAGAGCAGGGGAAACGGGAAGAGGCTTTTCAGTAGTTGCAGAGGAAATTAGAAAATTAGCTGAACAGTCTAAAAATTCTATTGATGAAATAACAAGTATTACAGCTGAATTAAATAATAAATCTGACATATCGGTTAATTCAGTTAATAAGCTAAAGGAAGCAAGTAATGAGCAAAATAACATTATACAACAAACTAGAGATACTTTTTATGATATGTCTGAAAAAATAAGGTATGTTGATGACAGTATAGTTAATGTTAATAATAAAATTTCAAACATATTAAGTTCTAGTAATAAAATAAATGAAAGAATTAATGATTTATCTGCTATAAGTGAACAGACTACAGCAAGTTCACAAGAAGCAAATTCAATGACAATTCAAAATATTGAAGAATTGAGTTCAGCTATGCAGTTAATAGATAAAATAAATGAAAATGTAGAAAAAATCAAAGATTTAAAGAATGCAATTTAGGAAAACATTTAAAGTGGTGAACAAAAATCGAAATGAATGGATATATGTGTTGCGGTTACTAAGGATTTAGCTGGAGGTTTCTAACATTAGAAGTTGCACCCAAAACAGTTTGCTCCAGAGATAAACTCTGGACAAACAATTTTGGAACAACTTCTAATGAAGAAATAGAGCCAGCTGAATCCTTTAATGTAACACTTCACACATATAGCCATTCATTTCTTTGTTTGGTGATAATTTTTAATTATTTGAAATTTAGTGCATAAAATCGAAATGAATGGATATATGTGTTGCGGTTACTAAGGATTTAGCTGGAGGTTTCTAATATTAAAAGTTGCATCCAAAACAGTTTGCTCCAGAGATAAACTCTGGACAAACAATTTTTGGAACAACTTCTAATGAAGAAACAAAGCCAGCTGAATCCTCTAATGTAACACTTCACACATATGTCCATTCATTTCTTTGTTTGGTGATAAGGTAAATTAGTTAATGGACAATATTCTTTGAAAATTGAATAATAATTATTTAACAAAATATGCTATAATAAGATATATTTATGGGCTATAGGGGGCGCAAAATGAGCGGAATTAGGAAATTATTTAAATTACCTAAATTACAATGCATCATATTAATGTTTAAACATTTTTTAAAACATGTACCAGGTTTTAGAACAGGTGAAAAAGCAAATATGATATTTGCTAGTATATATTATATTGGTTCCTTATTATTCTTGATTATGGCTTTACTATCTGAAGGCGGAGATAAAGTTAAATATGTTAGTACAGTAGGATCTGCATTGCTTTTTCCATCTTGGCTCTTTTCTTTAGTAGATAATAGTAACAAAAAGGATGATAAATAATATATTTTACTGAAATTATCTAAAAACTATTATGTTAAATTTTTATATTAACGATGTATTTATGCATATGACACAGAATATAAAAGCATACTGATTTGTTATTTTTAAAAATGTGCCTTATCAATTTGAATTAGAAGGTGGAAGGAAAGCTACTAAGTAGTTGTTAGATGAATATTTAGAAGGGGGACGCTTACATGAATAATATTAAAAGATGTAAATTATGGCTAACTGTTGGTATAGTTTTTTTTCTAATTAGCGTAGGATCATTTATAGATAAATTATATATAGATTCAGTTATTAAATTACTACTTTCTATATCATTTTTAGGTTTAGCTTTAGCATCATCAAACATTAAGGATGATACTAAGAATGCTATAAATAAATTCGTTGCTTACATTATTCATCCTATAATTATAACATTTATAGGAACATTTTTTTTCGTGGGAATAGAAGATACATTTTACAAAAGTAAGGATGTAAATATTTCTTTATGTTCAATAAATTTTTTTATTATTATATTTATTATTAATATATTCTTTAAGAAAAATAATATATCATTCAAAAAACATTTATAAAATTAATATCATGATTTTAATATGCCTTAGGAATTAATAATAAGAAGATTACAGATGACAACAACATTTAAGATAAACATATATAATGAAGAAACAATTTTTGTAAGGTGGTTAGTATTATGGATCTTAAAAAACTTATAAAAAGACAATTAAAACAGATTAAAGATAGAAAGAGAAATTTTAAGAATATACGAGTATTATTTGATTTAGAAAAAAAGGATAAGTACACTATTGATAATCAAACCTGGGATGATTTAATAATGGATGAGGTATTTACTGAAGTAGATAGAACTTATTCTAGCGCTGGAGAATCTGCACTTTATAAAATGCTTAGAAATCCGATGATGGATGAAGAAAAATTAAATAAGAGAAGTAATTTTATTAATTTATTTAAGAAAGACTTAGATTTAACTATAAAATTAAGATGTATATTTTATAATTTAGGATTTGATAATAAAAATAGATTGATAGAAATGATAAATGGTTTGCTTTCTGTAAACAAAATAAAGTTTTATATATATTCTCTTTTAGGAATGGTACCTATAATTTTAATAATTTGTGCTATTTTATTTCAGCAACCTTATTTTATGGCAATATTAGCTGTGTATGTGTATTTAACAATTTTTATTCACAATAAAGAAAGTGCAAATGTAAAGGCTGTAGGACTTACATATTTAAGAGATTTAATAAATGGGGCTAAGAGTTTATCAAAAATTAAAAATGATGAATTGGAAGTACATATGGAAGAAATTAAACAATTATTGGATCAATTAAAAGCTATAGATAAAGCTACATTGACAATAAAAGCATTAAATGCTTTTGGTGGATTATTAGAAATGTTTGCAATTCCTTTTTTCATTGAGGAATCTACTTACTATAAAATAAGTGGGAAATTAATTGAACAAAAAGATATTATATTAAAATTATATTATTTAGTTGGAGAATTAGATGCTTTAACTTCAATTGCAATTTATGAAGATTGTAATAAAGAAAATTGTTCTAAACCTAAATTTGTTACTGAAACATCATTAAAAATGAAAGATGGTATTCATCCATTATTAAAGAATCCAGTTGAAAATTCTATTGAAATTTATAATAAGGGAATAGTATTAACAGGAACGAATATGTCGGGTAAATCTACCTTCCTAAGAATGGTAAGCACTAATATAATTTTAGCACAAACATTTAATTTTGTTTTGGCTAAGGAATATGAAGCGTCTTTCTTTTATGTTGTATCATCAATAAGTCCTAAAGATGATATTATGAATGGGAAAAGTTATTATCTAGCAGAAGCAGAATCTATTTTAAGGATAATAAAATCACTAGAAAATAATGTAGCAGTATTTTGTCCAATAGATGAAATTTTCAGAGGAACTAATCCTATAGAAAGGATATCTTCTTCAGCAGAAATTTTAAAATATATTAATAAAGAAAAATCTATTTGCATAGTAGCTACACATGATAAGGAACTTTCAGATATACTTAAAGGGAATTATGATTTTTATTATTTTAGTGAAAGTGTAGATGACAAACATGGATTGAGTTTTGATTATAAAATAAAAAAAGGTGTTTCACAAACAAGAAATGCTATTAAGCTTCTTGATTATGTTGGATATCCTAAAGAAATAATAGAAAATGCATATAAAAGAATAGAAAATATTGAAGGATACATTTAAGAGTCATTAATTTAAGTATAGTGCATAAAAATCGAAATGAATGGATATATGTGTTGTGGTTACTGAGGATTTGGCTGGGTGTTTCTAACATTAGAAGTTGCACCCAAAACAGTTTGTTCCAAATATAAAATTTGGACAAACAATTTTGGAACAACTTCTAATGAAGAAACAAGGCCAGCTAAATTCTCTAATGTAACACTTCACACATATAGCCATTCATTTTTTTGTTTGGTGAAAATTTTTTGATATTTTAAAGATCTATATGTAAAATTTCTTTGGGAAATTGATTTATTATAAGATCTGCTTTTTCTAAGTTTTGTTTTCCTGAATTGGGATTTAAAAATCCAATACATTTCATCCCAGCCTCTTTAGCTGCATTTACGCCATTTGATGAATCTTCTATTACAACACATTCATTTGGAGCTACATTTAAAAGTTCTGCTGTTTTTAAAAATATGTCTGGATTAGGTTTACTTTGTTTAACATCTTCGCCACTAACAATAACCTCAAAAAAATCTTTGATATCTAACCTATTTAAAATTATATTTATTAAATTTTTGGATGATGATGAAGCTAATCCTATTTTTATATCTTTTTCTTTTAAATCTTTAAGAAATTCTTTTACATTTTTTGTAGGTGATAATTCAAGTAAATTTTCTATGTATTTTGTAACATAATTTTTATTGTAATCAATTATCTTATCTCTACACTCTTTTAAACTATGATCTTTTATAATCTTATCCCACATATTTTCTAAACTAGTACCAACAAAAGATTCATGTTCCTCTTTGGATATAGTAACTTTAAAGTGTGAAAATAAATCTCTTTCTATTTGAAAATATATAGGCTCAGTATCAGCAAGAACTCCATCCATGTCAAATATAACAGCTTTAGTAAATTGATTATTCATTTTTTACCTCCATGATTCCTAATATTATTTTATCAACTAATATTATACTGTGAATTTTTAATCAAATATAGTTATAATTTTATTTGTAATATTTAGAATGTATTTATAAAAATTGTAAATCTGATTTCTAATGTAATATTTCACATATATATCTTTTCATTTCTTTGATTTGTGTGATGATTTTAAAGTAGTTCATAAAAAACAAAAAGAAAGAGTAAGTTGTTGTTCATGTTACTGAGAATTTTATTAGATGTTTCTAACATTAGAAGTTGCATCCAAAACAGTTTGCTCCAAAGATGAGTCGTATATAATGATATAATTGTAGTATAATAATTATTAAAATAATATGTGGCTTATATGTAATAGTGAAGGTAGAGAAGCGTGTTAAGGTACATTAAGTTTGGAGGATTTGTTGTGAAAAAAACATTAAATATTGCGCATAGAGGGTTAAGTGGATTATATCCCGAAAATACAATGCTAGCTTTTGAAAAGGCTATTGAAGTTGGATGTGATGGAATTGAAATTGATGTTCAATTAACAAAAGATGGATATGCTGTAATCTGCCATGATGAAGAACTCAATAGAACTACAACAGGCAAGGGCTTTATTAAAGATCATATGTTAGAGGAATTAATGCAGTTAGATGCAGGAATAAAATTTGGTGAAAAATTTAAAGGATTGAGAATTCCAACATTTGATGAATTCTTAGAATATGTTAGTGATAAAGATCTTCTTATTAATATAGAAATAAAAAATAGTATTATTGATTATGAAAATATTGAAAAAATAATATATGCTTTAATAAGCAAACATCATATTGAAGATAAGGTGATAATCTCATCTTTTAATCATTATTCAATAAGAAGATGTATAAGATTAGCCAGGAATATTAAAACAGGATTATTATATGGAGATTGCATATTTGAGCCATATAATTATGTGCAAATGGTTGGTGCAAATGCTCTTCATCCTGAATATAACAGTGTTACAAAAGAAATAGTTGAAAGATCTCATGATAACAATTTAGAAGTAAACATTTATACAGTTAATGATGAAAAAGATATGAAAAAGATGATAGATTTAGGTGTAGATGCAATTATAACAAATTATCCCAATTTATTAAAAGAACTATTATAATTTAAGAAATATTCTATAATAAGATATTTTTATATAGGTAAGATGATATAAAAATATCTTATTGTATAGATAAGGTTATATAAATGAATAAGATAAAAATAAGAGAAACAAAGCCATCTAAATCGCTAATGTAACACTTCGCACATATGTGCATTCATTTCCTTTTTGTATCATAATTTTAAAATAGTTAATATTAATTAATACTCTTTGATATATGAAAATTCATATTTAGGATTTGTTAAGTCAGCTAGTCTATAACTTTTTATTGAAATTTTAATACTATATATTGTAATGAAAATTTTAAGGGAGATTTATACATGTATGATTTGAAAAATCAAATAATATTAGACATAAAAGCTGGAAATGTAATTGAGAAATATACAAATGATAAAGTGATTTTAGTAGGGAGTCATTTAGAGAAAGATAGTCCATATGTGGAGAATGTAAGTATAGTAATAAATCCACATAGTGGTGGAGCAACGATAACTACTAAAATTCCATATGGTGGATATTATTTAGAACTTTTTCTAGGAGATTTTAATGGGGATGGCAAAGATGAGATAATGGTAAGAGGCGAATTTGGAGGGACAGGAGGGTATGCTATAGCAGCAATTTATGATTATAAAAATGGAAAACTTGTAGAAATATTTAACCCAGACATGTTTTCAGAAAAATATAAGTTTACATCAAAATATTTAGAAGGCTATAAAGTTTTAGTTGATTCAGTTATCTTAAAAGAAAATTATACGTTTGATATTTCTAAAAGACCTAAGATTTATTTAGATATAGTATATGATAAAAATGGGCAAGTTAAGGAATTTGAGGAACCTACTATTTCAGCAATTAATGGAGCCTATCCTATTAAACTTGTATTTGAGAAAAATTATTACTTATTTATAAGACAGAGGGTAATTGGAGTTTCTAATGCAGATACCATAGGCTATATAGAGAGTTTTGCAAATTTATTAGATAACGATATAAAAGTAATAGAAATAGGAGCTTATGAATTTTTTGAAAAAGAAAATTCAGCAACAGAAAACTTTCTATACAGAGGAGTCTCTAAGGATAAGGAATATTATTAGTGGAGGAGAATCAAATTTAGATGGGGGAGGTAAAGCTTCTCCTATTGTTTTAATAAGAATATTGATGATAAATATTTGTCTTACAGTATTGTGAAACATATAATAAAAGCAAATATATTATAAGAATGGTTATGATGATATATATGAGATAAGGCATATTAAAAAAATAACAAGTAAGTCAGCTAGTCTATAATTTTTTATTGAAAAGTTAATATTATATATTGTATACTGACTAGTATAGATAAATGTTTTTATTTAGTAGCTCAAGAAATTCATAATAATAAGGATATGAAGAAACAAACCAATGCTATTAAGGCATATTAAAATAAATAACAAGTAAGTCAGCTTGTCTATTTTGTGTCATACTTCGTCAGCATGTTCACCTAATAGACCACTATGAGGTAACCATACTTCCTCGTCTGACTCAAAATATACATCGCATCTTTGACTTGTTATTTTCTTTAATATGCCTAAAAGTATTATTGGCTCGTGCTATAATAAAAGCAACAGATTATGACAATAGTTATGATGATATATATAAGATGAGTAGAGGGGTAATAATGTAATGGGAGTAAAAATTTTAACGGATAGTACTAGCTATATGGATAAGAATATTGAAAATGAATTAGATATAAAAGTAGTTTCTTTAAACGTCATATTTGAAAAGGAGAGTTTTAAAGAAATAGATATAGATAATGAAGTTTTTTATAAAATGATGGAGGAAAAAGGTATTCCAACTTCTTCACAACCTTCTGTGCAGGAACTATACAATGAGATGGAGAAGATGGTTCAAAAGGGAGATTCTATTCTTTGTATTTTTATATCGTCACATATGAGTGGTACATATTCAACTGCACACATGGTAAAAGAAATGATTTTAGAGGTATATAAAAATGCTGAAATAGAAATAGTAGATTCTACTTCAAATTGTATGCAACTTGGTTTTTCAGTAGTTGTAGCAGCAAGGGCGGCGTTAGAAGGTAAGAGTTTAGATGAAGTTAAAGAAATGGCACAAGACAATATAAAAAGAAGTAGATTTCTATTTGTTCCAGATACACTTGAATATCTTAAAAAAGGTGGAAGAATTGGTAGTGCAAGTGCTTTAATCGGTAATTTTTTAAAGATTATTCCTATTTTAACTGTAGAAAATGGGGTAACAACAATTTTAACAAAGGTTAGAACAAAGAAAAAAGCAGTAACTACTATGACTGAAAAAATGTTTAAGGATATTGAAGAATATGGGTTAGGGGAAATTATAGTGCATCATATTAATGCTTATGATGAGGCATTGCAACTTGTAAATGAATTGAAAGAAAAACTAAAAATTAAAATTGGAATATGTTCAATAGGACCAGTTATTGGAACACATGTTGGGCCTGGTGCAATTGGTATTACATATTATACAGAAAAAAATATGAGATAAGGCAATTTAAATATAAGGCTGTGTTTTAAATAAATGTTGATATCCCAATGCCAGTTCGCCTTTATATTAGAATATCAACATTATTTAAAAATATAGACAAATATAATTAAGAATGTGATTACATTTATTGAAGATAGTAAAGAATTATAAGATATCAGAAAGGGCTGTCTCAGAATACAAATTATTTAATGATATGATGTATATTCAAAAAAAAATAGAAATAACATTTGTGGAAGAAGCATTGAAAAATAAGCTTAGAGTTTCTTCATTTGAAGTTGTTCCATAAATAATTGTCCTAATTCATATTAGGAGCAATCTTTTATGGGTACAACTTTAAATGTTAGAAACTATTAGCGAAATTTTTCTAGTCTTCTTTAATAAATGTTATTTCTATTTCTTTGTTATTATTTATTGTTTTGAGGGTTATGATGGTATGAAATAAAGTATAGAAATTTTATTGTATATTTTTATATGTTTTATAGAATAAAATTTTGGTATATACCTACTTTGTTAAAATGTTATTTACAAAATATACTATATATGTATATAATAATTATATATTGTAAATTAATACATTTAAAAATAGCCAAGATATATGTATAAACATTTATACATAATTATAAGCTATCAAGAATACTAAAGTATTTGTAAATTAGAAATAAAAAAGGTGATTGAGGAGGAGAATATGTTAAAAAGAAATGCAACAATAGCAGGAATTATGACAATAGCACTTTGTACAAGCTTAGTAAATACTAATGTGGCTTTTGCTACAACTCGGACAGCAGATGAAGGATCAAATTTTAGTTCTGATAATAAAAGTACAAGCCCAATAAACACTGAGAAGGTTGATCCTACAACTTGGACAGCAGATGAAGGAACAAATTTTGATTCTGATAAGAAATGTACTATTAAAAATATTACATTTATAGATACAGCTGAAGGAAATAACAATACAGTCTATGTAAACGGTAACACTTTAGGTGAAAGTAGTGAAGTAAAATTACCTAATTCTATTAAAGTTAATGAAAAAACGTACAATGTAACAAGTATAGGGAAAGAAGCATTTAATAAATGTAAAGTATTAACAAGTATAACAATCCCAGACAGTGTAACAAGTATAGAGGAAAAGGCATTTTATGGTTGTGAAGAATTAACTGGTATAGCAATTCCAGACAGTGTAAAGAGTATAGGGAAATTTGCATTTTTTAATTGTATTAAATTAGCAAGTATAGAAATCCCAGACGGTGTAACAAGCATAGAAGAACAGCAATTTTATGGTAGTGGATTAAAAAATATAACAATCCCCAATAGTGTAAAGAGTATAGGAAAAAATGCGTTTGCTAGTTGTGGTGAATTAAGAAGTATAACAATTCCAGACAGTGTAACAAGTATAGAGGGTAGTGCATTTTCTGGTAGTGGGTTAAGAAGTATAGAAATCCCAAACAATGTGACAAGCCTAGGTGGATATACATTTTATAATTGTAGTAATTTAGCAAGTGTAAAACTCCCAGACAATATAAAGAGTATAGAGGAAGGTACATTTTATTCTTGCAATGGGTTAACAAGTGTAACTATTCCAGACAAGGTAACAAGTATAGGGGAAAAGGCATTTTATGATTGTAATGGATTAAAAAGTCTAATAATTCCCAACAGTGTAACAAGTATAGGGAACGATGCATGTAAGGGTTCAAATATAAATATAATAAAAGCAAGTGAATCAACTATGGAAAAATTAGAAATTCCAGGTTTCAATAAAGTATATTTTTACGATGAAGATAATTCTAAATTAGGAGCTGGTTACGTAAAAATGTGGATGTCAGTTGAGGGGCTTATAGAAAACCCAACTAAAACTGGTAAAGATTTTAAGCAATGGGTTAATAAAGATGATGCTGCATCAAAATCAACATTTGATAATGTTATTAAAGAAACAAATTTTAAAGCTACCTATGAAGATGCGACAGTACCAACAGCAACATGGGATCATGATAAGAAATGTACTATTAATAATATTAAATATACAGATACAAGTGCTGGAAATAACTACACAGTTTGTGTAAGCGGTAACAGTTTAAGCGAAGTTAGTGAAGTAAAATTACCTAATGCTATTAATGTTGATGGGAAAGAGTACAATGTAACAAGTGTAGGGGAAAAAGCATTTTATAATTGTAATCAATTAACAAGTATAACAATCCCAGATGGTGTAACAAGTATAGAGGGAGAGGCATTTGCGGGTTGTGAAAAATTAACAAGTATAAAAATTCCCAATAGTGTAACAAGTATAAAGGGACGTGCATTTGATGGTTGTAATGTATTAACAAGTATAACAATCCCAGAAGGTTTAACAAGTATAGAGGGTAGTGCATTTTATGGTTGTGGAATAACAAGTATGATAATCCCAAAGAATGTAACAAGTATAGGGAGATATGCATTTTATGATTGTTGTAACTTAAAAAGTATAACAATCCCAAGCAGTGTAACAAGTATAGAGGAAGCTGCATTTTATCGTTGTAATGGATTAACAAGCATAGAAATCCCAAATAGCGTAATAAGTATAGGGGAAAAAGTATTTTATGATTGTAATGGATTAAAAAGTCTAACAATTCCAAACAGTGTAACAAGTATAGGGAACGATGCATGTACGGGTTCAAATATAAATATAATAAAAGCAAGTAAATCAACTATGGAAAAATTAGAAATTCCAGGTTTTAATAAAGTATATTTTTACGATGAAGATAATTCTAAATTAGGAGCTGGTTACGTAAAAATGTGGATGTCAGTTGATGGGCTTATAGAAAACCCAACTAAAAATGGTAAAACTTTTGAGGGATGGGTTAACAAAGATGATGCTGCATCAAAGTCAACATTTGATAATGTTATTAAAGAAACAAATTTTAAAGCTACCTATAGCGATGAGGTTAAGACAAATATAAAAGATAAAATTAAGGAAACTTTAGATAGTATGTCCGTAAATAATGATACAACTGAAGATTATATTATAAATAAAATTGCAACAAGTGCAGGAATTACAGTAACTATTTCAAACTTTAATAAGGAAAAAGCAACTGACGATACAAATGGTTATGTAGAAGGAACTGTTAATGCAGAAGAAAAAGACGGAAGTGAGATAAGTGTTTGCTTTAGGAAAGTAATATCTAAATTATCTAGTGAAAGTGGTAATTCAGAATTAGAAGATTCAATCAAACAAACTTTAGATAATATGTCTGTAAATAATAATACTACAAAGGATGAGATTATAGATACTATAACTCAAGTTACAACAGGTTCAGCAGTTAAAGTAACTATTTCAGGCTTTAACAAGGAAAAAGCAACTGAAGATAGAAATGGTTATATAGAAGGAACTGTTAATGCAGAAGAAAAGGACGGAAGTGATATAGTTGTTTACTTTAAGAAAATAATATCTAAATTATCTAATAACAGTTCAAATCATCATAAGCATAAGTCATCTAGTAGTAGTGGTTCACGTTCAACTAGTAAAGAAACAACTGGTAATGGAGCATCAGTACAACCAACTAATAAAGAAAAAGATTTAGGTTCAATGTTAAAAACAACAAATGATAATAAAGTTGTATCAACTAATAGTTGGGGAGATAAAAACTTAAGAGGAACAGTTTCAAATGTAGTAGATAAAAATGGAGACTATGTAGGATCTATGATAACATCTTCTGAATCTGGAACAGCTAAATTACCAATTGGATATAATGAGTCTAAAGATTTAAAATATATTTACCAATATGATGCTACAACTAAATTATTTATAAAAGTCTCAGCAGTAGTAACTGTGGATGGTGAAAATATAGCATTACCAGTAAATAAAGATCAAACGTATTATGTTACAAAAGATCCTGCTGCTGATAATCTTTTGTTGAAGGAAGGCTGGAATACCATAAATGGTTCTACTTATAGAGTTGAAGGTTTAGAATTAAAGACTGGATGGGTACTTGAAAATAATACTTGGCACTATATGGATGAAATTTCAAAAGTAAGAGTAGAGAATAATTGGAACTTAGTAAATAATAAATGGTATGCTTTTAATGAAAAGGGTGAGATGAAAAAAGGATGGGATTATAATGGTGGAAACTGGTATTTCCTAGATACAATAAATGGAGATATGAAAACTGGATGGAAACAAGAAGGAGATACTTGGTACAACCTTGATAGTAATGGAGCTATGTCTACTGGTTGGAAAAAGGTAGATGGCTCATGGTATTACTTGAATTCTAATGGCTCAATGGCATCAAATACAGAAATAGATGGATATGCATTAGGAGCTAATGGAGCTTTGATTAGTTAAATATTTTAATTATATTCACATGCTAGAATACCATATAAGAATCTAAGAAGAAGAAACTATTTGAAGCATATGAGGAAGATAAAATAGCTTATATCATTAGAAATAATGATGTAAGCTATTTTTTTTGTATGGACAGTTTTTGTCCTAAATATATTATATACTACTTATATAGAAAGTATTGGAGGTATAGAAAATTGAAGGGAAACAAAGAGGGAGACTCAAAAACTTATAGAATGTTAAACTTGTATGAAAGATTAAACAAAGGAGATTCTAAAAGTAAGAAAGATTTATCAGAATTGTATAGTGTTGATGAGAAGACAATACAAAGAGATATAAAAGAATTAAAAAATTATTTAGAAGAGGATAAAAAAAAGCCTAGAACTATTATATATAACAAAAACACAAAAAAATATGAAATGATTAATTGTGAAGGATTTAAGTTTGCAGATAAAGATATTTTTACATTATCTAAAATAATTCTTGAATCAAGAGCTTTTTCAAAACAAGAAATGGATAGAATATTAAATATATTGAATTCCCAATGCGAAGATAATGGGTTATTAAAAAAGATAATTAGTAATGAAAGATTTAATTATGTGCCTCCTAAACATAATAAAAATATAATTGATTTTATTTGGGAAATTAGTATCAGTATTCAAAAACAAAAGAAAGTCCAAGTAAAATATGAAAGACAAGACGGGAAAATTAAAGAATATATATTAAAACCACTTGGATTAGTATTTAGTGAATTTTACTTTTATTTAGTTGGTGAAATTGAAGGAAAAAATGAAAATCATTCAATTGTATTTAGAGTGGATAGATTTGAAAAATACAATATAATGCAAGGAGAAAAGAGCACATTTTCTATGCCATATAAAGATAGATTTGAAGAGGGAGAGTTTCATAAAAGAATACAATTTATGTATACAGGAGAATTGATAAAAATACAATTTAAGTTTTGGGGACATTCTTTAGAGGCAATACTTGACAGATTACCAACCTCAAAAGTAATAGGATATGATGAAAAAGATAATAAACCAATAATTGAAGCAGAAGTATATGGAGAAGGGGTAAAGAGATGGTTACTTTCTCAAAAGGAATGTTTGGAAGTAATAAGACCTGAAGAATATAGAGAAGAAATAAAAGAAACCATAAGAAAAATGTATGAAATATATAAATAAGAGCTATCTTATTTCATATGTTTGGCTTTGCTTTAAAACCGTGTTGATATTGTTATATAAAGCTCATGGACGGTTAAATTTACTTTGAGAACTCTAAAATGAATATTAGTCCTATTAATGCATGCTCCCAATCAAAGATTGTGACAAGCAATTAATAGTACAAATCTTCAAGGAAACTCGACTCACATTCGTTCGTTGAGTAAGTTTGAGATACCAAATATAAAATTTGGACTCTCACTTAAGAGTTCTATAAAGTAAATTTCAATGCCAGTTCGCTATTATATAACAATATCAACACTCTGTTAAAACATAGCGATATGTTTAAATATTTTGTATTGATTTTTTATTTTAAGGACATATATTGTCCATGTGGACAAGGTAAAATATAGTCATAGTCAAGAGAAAGTCTTGAGTAGATTAAATATTTTATTAAAAGGAGACGATAAAAATGGGATTTATAAGTATTGTAGGTGGATTAATATTAGGCGTGATATTTTTTTCAATAGTTAATGATATGTTTAATATAACATACTTTGGTTTTAAAGGAATAAGTTCAACTTTTATGAGCTGCTGGTCTGCAGGTGCAATTATAATTTTTTTATTAGGGTTTGTAGCTAAATGGATATTGATTATTGGTGTAGTAATTTGGATATTAACAAAGATATTTAATGGCAAGAAGGCTTAATAAGTATAAGGCATATTCTAATAAATATAAACTTTGATATTTATTAAATTTTAATTGTACTTACATTATAGCTATAATATTACAGAATATGATATTATATAATAAAAAAACAATGATATATGAGAAATAAATGTAGAAAATGGTAGACTTAATAAGTTATAAGTAAGATGATATTATCTATTAATAAGTAGTAATGTTAGAAATTTCAAAATTAGAATAAATAAGAAATATTGATAATTTTCACAATAACTAAAGAAGGAGAAACAAATGTTAAAAAAGTATGGTATAGATGATTCAAAACTGTTTAAAGTTGCAGTAGTGTCAACAATGAGTAGTGGAAAATCAACTTTTATAAACGCATTAATTGGACAAGATGTTTTACCATCACAGAATCAAGCATGTACAGCCAAAATTATACCAATATTAGATAATGATACTGCCAAAGAATTTAGTGCATATGTTGAATATAATAATGGTGATAAAGAAGTAGTAAATTTAACTGATAAGAATGTAGTAGATGACTTTAATTTTAATGAAAACATTAAGGATATAGTAATAGAAGGAAACATCACAGGAATAAGAAATAGATCTAAAGCTACCGTATTAATAGATACTCCTGGAACGAATTTTTCGGGAGATGACTCACATCAAGAGCAAACATATAAGTTTATAGAATCACTTGATGAAGGCCTAATTTTGTATTTAATAAATGCAACACAAATAGGGATAAACGATGATTTAGAGCTTATGACTTATATAAAAGAAAAAATTAAAAAATCTAATAATAAATTAAAAATTTTGTTTGTTATAAATAAAATGGATGAGTTTGATTTACAAAAAGAAGATGTTATGCAATCTATTAAGAATATAAAAAGTTATATAATAAATAATTGCGTTAGTAACCCTAAAATAATCCCAATTTCTGCTTTAGCAGCAAAACTTTTTAAAATATGTTTATCAGGCAAAAGTTTTACACGTAAAGAATTAAGGGATTTCAATGAGTACTATGAATTATTTAAACCTAAAGATTATAATTTGAATTTATTTTCAGTAACCAATGAATTAAGTGATTTAGATGAGTACGTAAAAATAGGAAATGATGAATTTAAAAAGAAAAATATAATAGAAGCATTAAATAATACTGGAATAAATTTAGTAGAGAAAGTAATTGAAGAATTCCTTTTAGATAAAGATATTAATTATACTCCTAAGCTGAGTATAGATTAGATAAATATGAAGGAAAAGTAATAACAAATTTAAATGTGCAACAAAATCTTAAACAGCTACTTAATTTATTGGAGATTTTTTATTGCAACATATATATAAATATAAATATGAAATAAACAGAAGGAGAAAAAATAGATGACAGAGATATACATAAAATATAATCCATATACAGTAGAAACAGAATTTAAAATTAATAATGAACCTATAAGAGAAAATAGTACATTTGCAGCACAAGGGAAAAAAAGACTTCAGTATTGGTTAGAAAGAAGCGACAACAATTGGAATGGTATTGTAGATGAACTTAAAAAAGCTACTAATGATAGTGAACTTAAAATAACTTTTGAAGGAAGAAAAATAGATTTTGAAGATTTGAAAATTACAGTTGAGAAAAATAAAAAAGATGAAAATAACAAAGATTTAACAATTGAATTAATTCACATTGAAACTAAAAATGATAAAGAGATTTTAAAAAAGATAGATGGATTAATAGATGTTATTAATAATGGTTCGATTAAAGAATTAAAATCTGAAGAAGTAAAGAACGCTTATGAAGAAGTTAAATCATCAAAATTTAAAGTAAATGTTATAGCAACTATGAGTAGTGGAAAATCAACATTAATAAATTCATTTATAGGATATGAACTTTTACCATCAGAAAACCAAGCATGTACTGCAACTATTGCAAGGATTACTGATAATGATGACTTTAAAGAATTTATTGCAGAATGCAGAGATGAAAATGAAAATATAATTTATGAAAAGAAAGCAGTGGAGTTAAAAGATATACAAAACTACAATGAAGATGAAAATGTAACTTATATTGATATTGAAGGTCCAATACCTGGTATTTCATCAGAAAATATGAATCTTTTAATTGTTGATACTCCAGGACCTAACAATTCTAGAAATACAGATCATGGAAAGTTAACTAAAAGCATAATAGAGGATAAAAATAAAGGTATAGTTCTTTATGTAATTAATGCAACTCAATTTGGAATAAATGATGACAATAATCTTTTAGAAATGATTGCAGAAGCCATGAAAAAAGGTGGAAAACAATCTAAAGATAGATTTATATTTGCAATAAACAAATGTGATGAATTTGATTGTGAAAAGAAAGAATCTATTGATAAATTATTAACTTCAGTAAAACAATATTTACTAAAATATAAAATTGAAGATCCAAATTTATTTCCAGTATCAGCACAAACTGCAAAGCTTATAAGAATGTATCAAAATGATAAAGAGCTTACTAGAAAAGAAAAAAAAGACTTGTCTGTATACAAAGATTTTATAGAATTAGAAGGATATCATTTTGATAAGATGGCATCTCTTTCAGAAAGTTGCAGAATAAATTTAAAAGAGAAATTAGAAGCAGCTAAAGAAAATGGCGATGAATATGAAGAAGCACTTATACATACTGGAATACCAGCTATAGAAGAAGCAATAAATGAATATCTTGAAAAATATGCTTATCCTATAAAAATAAAAGATGCTGTAAGTGAACTTAAAAGTATTAGTGGCCAAATGCAGATGGAAATGAAGTTAGATGAAGAAATAGCAAAGGATAGCAAAAAATACGAAGAAGTTAGAATACAAATTGAAAATGCTAATGAGAAAAAAAGAAGAGGTCAAGGTGCACAAAGACTAAAAAAGAGGATTGAGAATTTTGGAATAGATGATTCTAAATTCAAATCTATAGAAAAAGATGTTTTGCTTACTTTTGATAAGATTACAAGAAAATATAACAATATAAAAGAAATAGAAGAAAGTATTGCAAAGATAGAAATCAATAAATTCAAAAAGGATATAGAAGGGATGCAAAGAACTTTAGAAATTAATTTAAATTCAGCAATCCAAGATTCAGTTATAAATCAAGGAGAGAAACTTGTAAAGAAATATAAAGAGTATTTAGAAACTTTAAAGGCAGAACTTAAAATAGATGGATTCAATTTTGAAAAAGTTAGAAGTATACAAAAAATTAATATTAATGATGTAGATAATTTGGTAGAGAATTATGAAAGAACAGAAGATATTATGCAATCAAAAAGAGTGCAGAATACTGATAAAAGATGGTACAAGCCTTGGACTTGGGGAGAATCTGAATATTATACTGTAAATGAAAAAGTTGGAGAAAAGAAATTAGTAAATGTAGAAGAATTAATAAAAGTATCTATGAGTAAAATTCAAAATCAAGTTGATAAAAATATAAAAGCATCAAAAGTAGAAGGTAAAGAAAGGGTAATAAAATTAAAGGAATATTTTGAAAATGAATTGAATAAGCTTGATAAATTAATGGCAGATATTATTGATGATTTAAATAAAAAGACTGCTAGTAGAGAACAAATTATAGCACGTGTTAAAGAAAATCAAGCAAAAAAGATTTGGATAGATGATGTTATTAAAAAAATAGATAATATTATGAATATATAGGAGGAAGAAAATGAATAATTTTGAACCAAATCAATTAGTTAAAGAATGTATAGCCAATAAAGATATAATGGGATTAAAAGGTGCATTAGTAGGAATAATTTTCAGTAATAGAAGTTTTTCAAATGGCGAATTTGATAATACTTTAGAACGTATAACTTCTAAGGGAATTAATATATATGAAAAATTTGATGGTGAAGATATTGTCTGCAACACTATTAAAGGTAGAAGTTTTACAGAAGATGATTTTGCAGAAGCAGTATATTATTTAAAGGTTAACTTCTGTCAAGAAAGAATTAAGGATGTTAAGAAGATAAGTAAAAAAATATATATTGATAGTTGTGTAAAGGTAAATACAGGAGAAAGTGCATTTAAAACAGCTAAAAATGGAGAAAACTCTGAAAAAAAACATATAAGCCACCAAACGAAAATGAATCAAAACAAAAAGAACAATTCAATAAAGATAATAGCAGGCATTGCAGTGGTGGCAGCAATAGCAATTGCAATAAAGATAATGAAGTAAATTGCACATTAAATCAACCAGTATTAGAAAATATCAAAGATGTTTTAGCTGACAAAGAAGTTAGTGATTTTGGCAAAAATGGAAGCAAAGATGAAAGTTCAATTGATGCTTATAAGTCTAAAAATACAGAACAAAAATATTTACAAGAGAAGCAAACACAAACAGCCAATGAGCAAAATAATTGTATTGAAGAGCAACACAATAAGTACACAGAGTTTGATAAAAATGCTGAAAAAAGAAGAGAAATTAGGGGGAAAAGGAAACAGGATAAATTAGATGAGAAAGAAGAAGAAGGAAGAAAAAAGGACAGTGGACTAGTTGATAATACTAAAGATTTAGCGGGGTATGTATATGGAATTAAAGGTACAACAAAAGAATAACTTGGATATAAGAAGAAAAGATGATTTAATTCAAGCATTTGCTAATGCAGATAATATTTTGAATAAAAACTATTTAAGATCTTTAGAACAATTAGAAATTGAAGAGTTACCTTATGAATTGGAAAAGATTAATATTGTTTCTAAAGTAAGATTTATGAAGATAAACAAGCTTGTTTATAATAAGAATGAAGATGGATTGGACAAGCTAATTACAATTTTAAATGCAGCTTCTTTAAGTGGTGCTTCTGTTGCAACTATTATTAATAGTGATGGAAAAAAGATTGATTATTATATTGGAGTTATAAACAAAGATGAAGAAAATGATTTAACTGTTCAAGCAGATATATTAGATGGGACGTTTAAATCAAATTTTGCAGGAAGTGAATTAGATAATCTAACAAATAAAAAACTTGAAAATTTATTTGATGATATTTTTGATATTGAAGATGAAAGTAAAATTATTACATCTGTATCTGGAGTAGCAGCACTTAGATTAAATGATAATAAGGATGCGGAAAATTATATTCAAGGGCTTGAAAAATTTGTTGATTCTGTTAAGGATAAAAATTATACTGCAATTCTTTTAGCAGATCCTGTTTCTAATGAACAAGTTCAAATGATGAAATCAGGATATGAAAGTTTATATTCTCAGCTTACACCTTTTCTTAAGAGTGAATTATCTTTTAATGAAAGTGATACTTTAACATTAACTGAAGGAAATACTATTGGAATGACTGAAACAGTTAATACAAGTATAAGCTATACACAAAATCAATCTGAATCTAATGGATGGAGTAAATCTGATAGTTTTGGTAAATCAAAAACTAAAAATTTAGGTGGACTAGTTAGCGCTGCAGGTGCAACTGCTGGTAGTGCTATAGGGACAGTAGTTGCAGGGTCTATTGGAGCAGTGGCAGGACCTGGTGGAGCAATAGTAGCAGGAGCTATTGGTGGGGCAATAGGAAGTGCAGTTGGAGCAATAGGTAGTGCTTTAATTGGGAGTACTACTACATCAAGTAATACAACAACTGGAGAAACATATAACACATCAAAATCATATGGGGAAAGTAATCAAGAAGGAAATAGTAATTCTAAATCTAATCAAAATAGTACGTCAACAAGTGAAGGTAATACAAGAGGAAGAAGTATACAAATAAGCTATGAAAACAGAAGTGTTAAGAGCTTACTTGAAAAGATAGATGAGCAATTAGAACGTATTAAAAGATGTGAGGATTTTGGAACATTTAGTTTTGCAGCATACTTTATTTCAAATAATGCAGCTGTTAATGAGAGAGCGTCAAGTTCATATAATGCTTTAATGAGAGGAGAAAATTCATCTGTTGAATCATCAGTTATAAACACTTGGTATGATGGAAAATCTAATAAGAAGGTATGCAAGTATCTTGAAAAGTTATCACACCCAATATTTAAATTAAGTTTATCAAATGAAGAGCAGATTAAAGTTTCACCAGCATCTATAGTTAGTGGTAAAGAACTTGCAATACAATTAGCATTACCTAAGAAATCTATTGTAGGCTTACCAGTTGTTCAATGTACTGAATTTGGAAGAAATATATTTACGCTTTCTAATAAAAAGAGTGATAATAGATTTAAACTTGGTAACATATATCATATGGGACAATGTGAAGGTACATCAGTGGAATTGGATAAACAAAGTCTTGCTATGCATACTTTTATAACAGGTTCAACAGGTTCAGGTAAATCAAATACAATTTATAATATGTTAGAAAGCTTAAATGATAGAGAGGTTAAATTTTTAGTAATAGAGCCAGCTAAAGGAGAATACAAGAATGTTTTAGGTCATAGGGAAGATGTAACTGTTCTTGGAACAAATCCTTATAAAACAAAGCTACTAAAAATAAATCCGTTCAAGTTTTCTAAAGAAATACATGTATTAGAGCATATTGATAGATTAATAGAAATATTTAATGTTTGTTGGCCAATGTATGCAGCAATGCCAGCTGTATTGAAAGATGCAGTAGAAAGAGCTTACGAAGATTCAGGCTGGGATTTAGATTTATCGGAAAATAGATACAATGAAAATTTATTTCCAACTTTTGCAGATGTTTTAATTAAACTAAACCAAGTAGTAAATGAATCAGCATTTTCTGAAGAAGTAAAAGGAAATTATGTAGGGTCATTAGTTACAAGAGTTAAATCTCTTACTAATGGAATTAATGGAAGAATATTTGCTAGTGATGAAATAGATAATGATATTCTTTTTGATTCTAATGTTATTGTAGATTTAAGTAGAGTAGGTTCAGTTGAAACAAAGTCAATGATTATGGGAATACTTATAATGAGACTTCAAGAACATAGAATGTCACAAGGTGGAATGAATTTACCACTAAAACATATTACAGTTTTAGAGGAAGCACATAATATATTAAAGAAAACTTCTACTGAACAATCATCTGAAGGTTCTAATATGATTGGTAAATCAGTTGAAATGATATCAAATTTGATTGCAGAAATAAGAACTTATGGAGAAGGATTTATAATAGCAGATCAAGCTCCAGGTTTATTGGATATGTCAGCTATAAGAAATACCAATACAAAAATAATATTAAGATTACCAGAACAATCTGATAGGGAACTTGTAGGTAAAGCAGCTGGATTAAATGATGATCAAATAGTGGAATTAGCAAAACTTGAAACAGGAGTAGCAGCAGTATATCAAAACAATTGGTTAGAACCAGTATTATGCAAGGTAGATAGATTTGAAAATGAAGAAAAAGAATTAGTAGAAAGAGAAGAGTCTAATGAATTTAATAAATCCTTTAAGAAAGATTTGAGTAAAATATTACTTTCTAAGCATGTAGGAGAAAAAATTGATTATGATATTGATGAATTAGAAGAAAAGTTAATAAAATCAAACTTCACTTCTGATTTAAAAATTAATATAATAAAAACACTAAAAACAAAGGATTTATCTGAATTAAAACATATATCAGGAATAATTTCAAAACTATATTCTAAAGATGAAGCACTTAAATTAGCTAAAAATACTGAAGATATAGAGGAATGGAATATAATTGTTTTAGATAATATTGACCCAATTGTGTATGAAATAGATGAAGAATATAGAAATGGTATTCTTCAATGTATATTAAGAGAAAAAGCTAAGGAAGAAAAAGATTTGGAGAACTTCTACTTTGGTTGGAGTGATTACATGAGGGGGAAGGTATTATGATAGAAGGATTAGTGAATGCATTAAAAGAAACTGTAAAAGAAGTATCGTCATATAAAGATTTTATGCCAAACTTCAATGAAGACTTAAAATCAAATTCACAATCTTTTGAAGATGCTGATAAGCCTTTAGGGAATAAAAAAGAAACTGGAGAAGCAAATGATGCTAAAGGATGTCCGCTTGAAGGGCATGGAGGCACATGGGACGGAGAACGAGGAAACTCAAATTGGTATCCGGATCGCGATCATATCCCAGAAAGTAGATATGCTAATCCTGATGGATTGACATGGGGAGAAATTTTAGATAAATATGGAATAGACAGTATTCCATTTAAAGATGGTAAACCAGATTTCTCAGAAGTTTCAAAGGGAACTGTTGAAATAGATGATTTTTCATCTAGACGTTATGGAAAGGGTGGAAATTTTGATCAAGCTACTGAAAAGTTAGCAGAGGAACGTGGGTGTACAAAAGAAGAAGTCAAAGACTGGATGAAAGAAAATAAATATACTTGGCATGAACGAAGTGATTGTAAGACCATGGAAAAAGTACCAAATGAGGTACACGGAAATGTTCGTCATTCAGGTGGAGTTTCTGAAGCTAAGGCACATTCAAAAGAACAATCTTCTACAGAAGTTAATTAAAATAGTAACTTTGATAAAATGAGTTAACAGGAGGCAAAAAATGAGTAGTATAAATGATGAAGCTTTAGGTTTACTAACATATAATAGGGGTTGGACAAAAGAGGATGTTTTAAAATGGTGGGGACATGATATGAGATTAAAAATAGTTGTTTCTGCCTATGAAAATGAAAGTGTTAATGTTAATCAAAGGCAAGGTTATCTGAGCTTTAAAGAAAACTTATTAAATATTTCTGATATATCATTAAAGAAGACAAAAGAATATATTCAAGAAATGAAAAATGAAGTATTACCATATATTAATTTTGATGAGATTCCAGATGATATCTTGAAAATTGTTAAGCCAAGTTCTATTCTGATCCTTGAATCAGGAAGTATAGGAGTTCTATGTGACTGTTCTTGGGATATGGAACATGGGATGGCTATTTTAATTAGTGACAAACAGAAAATTGATGTTGGTCCTCAAGATATTCTTTTGGAATAGAATATAATATATAAAAATCATGATAATAAGGCGACTTTTCGTAATGAAAGGTTGCCTTATTTTAATATATAGGAAATTATATAATGTTTTAAGATTGAAATGCTGATAAAATCTAAGGTTAAAGCAAGTGTTAGTTGAGAATTCAGAGTGAAAAGTGGAGAGCTGAGGCACATTCAACTAAAAAGTGTGGCACAGCCACTTTTGTTGTATCTCCAAATAACTACATAACAAGACTTGTGTTTTAAAGTAGCAGATGAAGTTTATGAACCAACAGATTTAATAAATTTGAAAAGAATATTAAATATACGGTGTAATACTAAAAAATAGTGTGTAATGTAAGTTACATACTATTTTTTGATTTTACACGCTAAAAAGAATTTATAATCTAGTGATAAAGCCACTTAGCTTTGATTTATAAATATATGAAACCTTGGCACCATAATTGCTCTATATAAGAGTGTAAGAAAAAAATAAACAGAGTTCTTTATATTTTTACATATTTAGGGTGTTAGTAATGATAGGGATTATTTATAAGGCGCATTCAAAAAAATATGCATAGCATTTTGGACTTGTTATTTTATTTCATGTGCCTAAAGAAATATATATCGCTAAGATGGAGGGTTAATTATGAAAAATAAGAAAATAAAAATAGTTACTATTGGAGGGGGTTCAAGCTATACTCCAGAATTAATTGAAGGATTCATAAAACGTAGTAATGAATTGCCTATTGAAGAAATATGGCTTGTTGATATTGAAGAGGGAAAAGAAAAGCTAGAAATTGTAGGTGCTATGGCTCAAAGAATGGTTAAGGCCGCAGGATTAGATTGGAAAGTCAATTTAACATTAGACAGGAGACAAGCGTTAAAGGATGCAGATTTTGTATCAACTCAATTTAGAGTAGGTCTTTTAGATGCAAGAATAAAAGATGAAAGAATTCCTTTAAGTCATGGATTAATTGGACAAGAAACTAATGGAGCAGGAGGAATGTTTAAAGCATTTAGGACAATTCCAGTAATTTTAGATATAATAGAAGATATGAAAGAGTTATGTCCTAATGCATGGCTTATAAATTTTACAAATCCAGCAGGAATGATAGCAGAAGCTGCAATTAAATATGGTGGATGGAATAGAACAATTGGATTATGTAATGTTCCAATTAATTGTATGAAGCAAGATAGCAAAGCATTAGAAATTCCAGAAGAAGATTTATTCTTTAAATTTGCAGGATTAAATCATTTTCATTGGCACAGAGTTTGGGATAATGAAGGAAATGAAAGAACAGCTGAATTAATAGAATTACTATATAATCCAGAAAATTCAGGTTCAAATAATGAAACAGTAGTGGCTAATATTAAGGACTCAAAGTTTATATATGAACAAATAAAAGATTTGGGATTATTACCTTGTCCATATCATAATTATTATTATGCTACAGATGATATGTTAAAAGAAGAATTAGAAAGTTTTTCAACAGGTAAAACAAGAGCAGAAGTTGTAAAAAGAACTGAAGCAGAATTGTTTGAATTATATAAGGATGTTAAATTAGATTATAAGCCAGAACAATTAACTAAACGTGGAGGGGCTTACTATAGTGATGCTGCATGTGAAGTTATATGTTCAATATATAATGATAAGAAGACAACAATGGTGGTTTGTACTATTAATAATGGTTCAGTTTCAGATCTTCCATATGATTCAATTGCAGAAGTTTCAAGTATAATAACAGCACATGGTCCAGAACCAATAAATTTTGGAAAGCTAGATATACCAGCAAAAGGAATGCTTCAATTAATGAAATCAATGGAACAAACAACAATTTCAGCAGCCATTAAAGGTAGCTATAATGAAGCTATTCATGCTTTTACAATAAATCCACTAATTCCAAGTGGAAAAATTGCTAAAGAAGTACTAAATGAATTATTATTAGCACATAAAAAATATTTACTTCAATTTGCTAAGATAATAAATGAATTAGATAAACAAACATTAACTTATTAAATTAATTGACTATTTTTTAAGTGAATGCTGATATTGTAATATAAAGCTCATGGACAGTTGAATTCACTTTAAGAACTCTAAAATGAATATTAGTCCTATTAATGCATGCTCCTAATCAAAGATTATGACAAGCGTTAATAGTACAAATATTCATTAAGAGTTCTACAAAGCAAATTCCAATGCCAGTTCGCCTTTATATTAAAATATCAACACTATTCTAAAACATAGTCATTAGAAAATAACAGGGCAAAGATGTGCGTATATTTTGTGCAATAACAAGAAGGTAAGTTTTGCTAATAGATGTCTATTAGAATACTTTCTGACTTAGTATAAATCAAAAAGGACAAGCATATTGTCCTTTTATTTATGTATAGGAAATTATAGAATATTTTAAGATTGAAATGCTGATAAAATCTAAGGTTAAAGCAAGTGTTAGTTGAGAATTGAGAGTGAAAAGTGGAGAGTTAAGGAAAAAAATCCTTTATGGAATTTTAAAATATATATTTTTAGAAAACCTGTGGTTTTCCACCAATAACTCTCAATTCTTAATTATCAACTCTCAACTAAAAGAGCGTGGCGCAGCCACTTTTGTTCTTTATATTTTATAAGTGGGTTATCTATTGTAGGGGAAGGAGGATTTTGATGGGGGGATTAACGAGAAAAGAAGAAGTTATGAAATGCCTAAATGAACTTGAAAATGATAAGAAAAGAGGGGTAACAGCAGCTGAATTAAGTTCATATATGGGATTAGATCGTACTAATATAAGTAGATATTTAAATGAATTATATAAAGAAAAGAGAATGGAAAAAAAGGATGGCAGGCCTGTTTTATACAGCAGTATTAAAATGTTAAAAGAAGATTATGTTTCAAATGAACATTGTATTTTAAATGAAGAAAATATTTCAAATGAAGATTATATTTCAAATGAAGATTATATTTCAAATAAAGATTATATTTTAAATAAAGAAAATATTTCAAAGGAAAATAAACAAGAAAAATTAGTTGAAAATAAAGATAGTTTAGAGATGCTTATAGGTGCAAAGCAGTCTCTTAAGTTACCAATACAACAAGCTAAAGCAGCCATATTATATCCACCTAGAGGATTACACACTTTAATATTGGGTGAAACAGGTGTAGGAAAGTCATTATTTGCTGAGGTTATGTATTACTTTGCTAAAGAATCAAATATGATAGCGCATGATGCACCTTTTGTTAGATTTAACTGTGCAGATTATGCAGATAATCCACAATTAGTTGTAGCACAGATATTTGGGGTGAAAAAAGGAGCATTTACTGGTGCTGATTGCGATAAAGAAGGATTATTAAAGAAAGCAGATGGAGGAATATTTTTTTTAGATGAGATACACAGATTATCACCACAAGGGCAAGAAATGTTATTTACTTTCATTGATAAGGGATATTTTAGATTACTGGGAGATACTGAGAAAAAAATAAAAGTTGAAGTACAAATTATAGCTGCGACAACTGAACAACCTCAATCGTTTTTATTGAAAACATTTACTAGAAGAATTCCAATGATAATAGTTTTACCCCCGTTAAGAGAAAGAAAATTAGAAGAAAGATATTATCTTTTAAATGAATTTATAATAGCAGAATCATTGAGGTTAGGAAAGAGTATATATATAAGCAAAAATGCAATCAGATCTTTTTTATTATATGATTGTCCTAATAATATAGGTCAATTAAAAAGTGATGTTCAGCTTTCTTGTGCTAAGGCATTTTTAAATTATAAAATAAACAAAAATAATTATATTATAGTAGATCAAAGTGATTTGCAACCTAGAGTTCAAAAGGGAATAATGAAACTTCAAGAACATAGAAAAGAAATAGATTGTATATCTAAAAATATGACAGATATTTTAAGATTTTCAAATGAAGATAATTTATCAAGAAATTTTGAATTAGAAGTTAATCAAACAGAAAATCCTCAAAATAAGAGTTTTTATTCAATCATAGAAAAGAAGATAGAGGTATTAAAGAAGCAAAAAATGGATGAGACTAGTATTAATGATATTTTAAATATTGATTTTGAAAGGTATTTTAAAAAATATATTAATACAATAACTACAAATTTTAAAAAAGATGAAATTTCTAAAATTGTTGATTTAAGAGTAATAACAGTTGTTGAAAAAATGTTAGATATTGCATCTGAAAAACTACAAAGAGAATTTAATCAGAAGGTTTACTTTGGATTATCGCTTCATTTACAAGGTAGTATTGAAAGAATTTCTTCGGGGAAAAAGATATATCATCCTAAACTTAATGTTGTCAGAGCTGAATGCAGAGAAGAATTTATTGTAGCAATGGAAATAGTTAAGATTGTTGAAAAAGAATTTAATTTAGATGTTCCATTAGATGAAATAGGGTATATAACTATGTTTTTATCTGAATATAATGATGAAAATAGTGAACAATTAGAAGAAAAAGTTAGTGTATTAGTTATTATGCATGGAACAAGCACAGCTAGTAGTATGGTGGAAGTAGCTAACTCCTTGATAGGAGAAGAGTATATACAAGCATTAGATATGCCACTAACAATGAAAGCAGAATATATGCTTGAAAAAGCTAAGGAAAAGGTTAAAGAAATGTATACTGAAAAAGGCTTATTAATATTAGTTGATATGGGGTCATTAATTAACTTTGGAAACATTATCAGCAATGAGCTAGGGATTAAAGTTAAAACAATTGATATGGTAACAACATTAATTGTTATAGAAGCAGGAAGAAAAGCGATAAATGGTAGAAATTTGGATTCAATATATTATTCCTGCCAAGAGATAGGAAGGACATCAATACAAATGTCTAAAGAGGATTATAAGAATGATAAAGAATTTATTATAATTACTACATGTTTTACAGGAGAAGGTGCAGCAGAAAGAATAAAAACAAGGATAAATAGCAATTTTAAAAATATAGAAAATGTAAGTATTATACCTCTTGATATTCTGGATAAAGAAGATTTTTTAAAAAAGGTAAGTGGATTAAAAGAAAAATATACAATATTAGCAGTGGTGGGAACAGTAAACATATTTATTGAGGGTGTACCGTTTGTATCTGCTCAAGATATTTTTATGGAACAAGGAATAAGATACTTGGAGAACTTACTTGATATTGAGCGTGATTTTTTAAAGGTAAGGAAAGCACTAATAAATGAACTAACAGAATTAGATTGTACAAAATTAGTTGCTAATGTTAGAACAATGATAATACAAATAGAGGAAAGTTTAAACGTTAAAATTCAGCATGATGCGCAAATAGGAATACTAATTCATGTGAGTTTCCTTATAGATAAGCTAAAACATGGTAGAAATGAAATAATATTTAAAGATTTGGAAGATTATCGATATAAATATATTAATGAATTTATATTAATTAGACAGAGTGTAAGAATTTTAGAACAAATTTATGAGGTAAACATAGGAGATGATGAATTAGCTTATATGGTTAGAATGGTTAGAGAAAATGTAGTTACTGTGTAACAATGAAAGAGTGTGTAATTTGAATTTGCACACTCTTTTGTTAATTTTACATTCTAAAAAATAACTTATAATCCAGTGATAAAGCCACTTTGACTTATTCTATGAATATATTAAAAATTGGCATGATAATTGCTTTATATAGTGGTGTAAGGAAAGAAAATAATAAGTAAATTACGCTTTGTTTTAAAACCGTGTTGATATTGTTATATATTGTAAAGCGGGCTAAGAAATTGAACTTAAGAACGTCTAAATGAGTATAGTCCCCTTTTAGCTTGCTCCAAAGGCAAGCTTTGGACAAGCAAGAAAGAGGACAATACTCATTAAGAGTTCTAAAAGTCCAATTTCAATGTCCACTTTACAAAAATATAACAATAACAACACTCTACTAAAACATAGCTATAAATTAAAAGTTTAGAGGAGGATTTAAGAATGAAGAAAATATTATTAGTTTGTTCAGCTGGAATGTCTACAAGTTTATTGGTTTCAAAAATGCAAGCAGCAGCAACTGAAAAGGGTATTGAATGTAGTATACAAGCTACAGGTGAAGCGGATGTTAAAGAATATATAGATGATACAGATATTTTATTATTAGGACCACAAGTTAGATTTTTATTATCAAAATTTAAAAAGAGTTTAAGTGATAAAAATATACCAGTAGAAGTAATAAATACAGTTGATTATGGAACAATGAATGGTATGAAAGTTTTAGATAGAGCATTAGAACTTATAGAAAATAAGTAGTTTAAAAGGAGAAAACGTTATGGAAGAAATAATAATGAATCTTATAGTACACAGTGGAGAAGTTAGAAGTTATTCAATGGAAGCAATTGAATGTGCTAAAAAGGGAAATATAGATGAAGCAAGAGAATTAATAGAAAAAGCTCAAGGAGAATTATCAAAGGCACATAATTCTCAAACATCTTTAATACAAAAAGAAGCTAATGGAGAAAAAGTAGAAGTTTCATTACTTATGGTACATGCTCAAGACCATTTAATGACAAGTATGACATTAAAAACTCTTGCAGTAGAAATAATAGATATACATGAAGAATTACATAAGAAATAGATCTTAATATATTTCTTATGTAAAACCAAAAAGGATGGTGATGATATGAAATATGTTATAGGTGTTGATGGTGGAGGAACAAAAACAGAAGCTACAGCTTATTCTTTAGATGGAAAAGCTATGATGACGTCAGTAAAAGGTTTTGCAAATCTGTTAAATAATAAAGAAAAAGCTTTAGAGAATATAGTAAGTTCTATAGAAGAAATAATAGATGCATTTGCTGATGAAGAACTTAGAGGCGTATATCTTGGCATTGCAGGAGCAGAAGTTGGAGATAATGCAAAAATAATAGAAGATGCAATAAAAAATCAGTTAAGAATTGATTGTGTAGTTATGAATGATGCTGAAATAGCTATAAAGGCTATGTTAAAAGGAAAAGATGGAATATTAACTATAGCAGGCACAGGATCGGTAGCGTTTGGAGTTAAAAACAATGTAACCACAAGATGTGGGGGATGGGGAAACCTATTAGGTGATGAAGGAAGTGGATATAGAATATCAATCGATGCTATAAAAAGGATGATATTTGAAGAAGAACATTCTATTCCAACATCAGAATTAACTAAGAGGATTATGACCAAGTTAAAAATTAATTCAGTTGATGAAATAACAAGCTTTGTATATTCATCAACTAAAGATGAGATAGCATCATTAACACTAATAGTTGCTAGATTAGGCGAAGAGGGTGATAAGATAGCAAGTGAAATATTAATTAATGAAGGTGTAGAGCTTGCTAAGACAGTTGAAAATGTATACAGAAAATTAAAATTTGAAAGTTGCTCTATAGCATTAGTCGGTGGTGTTATTAGAAAAGCTAAGGTAGTTAGAAAGGCTTTTGAAGATTACTTAAGAGAAAATATAGTTATTAAAGATATTGTAGATGAAGAAATTTCTCCAACAATAGGAGCTTATTATATAAATAAAATTAAAGAAGAGAACGGAGTGTGAGGAATGAAAAGATTAGGAATATCAGTATATCCAAATCATACTGATATAAATGAAATCGTTAAATATATACATTTGGCTGGAAGGTATGGATTTAAAAGAATATTTACATGCTTGATTTCAGTGGCTGATAAAAATACGGAAGAAGTAATAGGAGAGTTTAAAACTATGTTATCAGCAGCAAAAGAAGAAAACATGGAGGTTATTGCAGATTTAGATCCAACAATATTTAAAAATTTAGGTGCATCTATACATGATTTAAAATTATTTAAGGATATTGGGTTAGGTGGAATAAGATTAGATTTAAGCTTTAGTGGATTAGAAGAGGCTATAATGAGCTTCAATGAGTATGGCTTAAAAATAGAATTGAATATGAGTAATGGAACTAAATATGTTGATAATATTTTATCATATAAAGCTAATCCTAATAATTTATACGGATGCCATAATTTTTATCCTCATAAATACACAGGGCTTTCATTACAGCATTTTATGAAATGCTCAAAACAATTTAAGGAACTTGGATTAAATACTGCAGCATTTGTAAATTCACCAAGTGCAAAATATGGTCCTTGGCCAGTTTCAGAAGGGCTATGTACATTAGAAATGCATAGGGATTTACCTATAGATGTACAAGCTAAGCACTTTTTAGCAACTGGATTAATTGATGACATTATAATAGCAAATTCATTTGCATCAGAAGAAGAACTCAAAGTATTAAGTGAGCTAAACAAAGAAAAATTAATATTTAAGGTTGAATTTAATGAAAGTGCAACTGAACTTGAAAGGAAAATTGTTCTTGAAGAAATTCATTATAATAGGGGAGATGTTTCAGAGTATATGTTAAGGTCTACGCAAAGTAGAGTTAAATATAAAGATGAAAGTTTTCCAGCAGTTAATACTCCTGAAATTAAAAGAGGAGATATATTAATAGATTCAGATTTATACACTAGATATGCAGGTGAGCTTCAAATTGCTTTAAAAGACATGAAAAACGCTGGTAAGACTAATGTAGTAGGCAAAATAGTAGATGAAGAAATATTTTTATTAGACTATATCGAGCCTTGGGGAAGCTTTGGTTTTGAATTAAATAAAGCTTAGAATGCATAGTTAATGTATTTAGTTATTAAATAAACAGCGTTTTTAGTTTTAAGTAGGTCTTCTGACCTCATCTAAAGCTTGGAAATAGTTATCATTTTACTTGTAAAAAGTAGTAGAACAAGTGCTTGTGTAATTACACAAGTAATTAAAATAATAGTTAATAGGGGAGGAAAATAGTATGAAAAAATTCTTTGATTGGATGGAGAAATACTTTGTGCCAGTTGCAGCTAAAATTGGCTCGCAAAGACATCTAGTGGCGATTCGTGATGGTTTTGCTACAATTACACCTATAATTATGGCAGGAGCCTTTGCTTCATTATTTAATAATATAGGATGGAAACCATATCAAAACTTCATGAATTGGTTATTACCTGTAGGTTGGAAAGATTGGGGAACAGCTATTAATAATGGCTCTTTCGGAATTATGTCAATATTAATTGTATTTACAATATCATATCATTTAGCAAGAGGATATGACAAAGATGGCTTAGCAGCTGGTATGGTATCAGTAGCTGCAGTATTAATATTATATAAAATAACTCCAGAGGGATTAATATCAACAGCATTCTTAGGAGCACAAGGACTATTTATTGCATTAATAGTAGCATTATTATCTACAGAATTATTTGTTAAATTAATAGGAAATCCTAAATTAGTAATAAAGATGCCAGAAGGAGTTCCACCAGCAGTTGCAAAATCATTTGCAGCGTTAGTTCCATCAGTTATAATTTTGGCAATAGTAGCTGGAGTTAAGGAATTATTTATACTTATTAGTGTACCTGATATGCATCAAGCATTATTTTTCACATTGCAAAAACCATTACAAGGTTTGGCTGGTAGTTTAGGCGGAGTATTACTAATAATACTAATATCACAATTATTGTGGTTCTTTGGACTACATGGTTCAAATATACTAATGCCATTTATAAGTGCATTATTACTTCCATTACTTTTAGAAAATACAGCAGCACTACAAAATGGAGAAGCACCAAAAAATATCTTAAATAGCCAATTCCTAGATTCGTATGTAAATATGGGTGGATCAGGAGTTACAATAGCTTTAATTGTAGCGATATATATCTTAGGAAAAAAGAGTGGCGCCCAACAAAAAACAATTGCTAATTTGGGTGTTGCACCAGGATTATTCAATATAAATGAGCCAATAATATTTGGTATGCCAATAATATTAAATCCAATTTACTTTATTCCATTTATGTTAGCACCAATATGTTCTGCATTAATTGCATATTTCTTAACTGTAATTCATTTTGTACCAAAAGTAGCAATAATGGCTCACTGGACAACACCACCAATTTTAGGAGCTATATTCTCAACTAACTCAATAATGGGTGGAGTTACAGCACTTATATGCTTAGCAGTAAGTGTAGTAATATACCTACCATTTGTATATATTGCTGGTAAACAAGAAGCAGATGCTCAAAGAGCAAAATAGAAATTTTGATATAACAAGAAATTATAAAAATACGCTTTGTTTTAAAACCGTGTTGATATTGTTATATATTATTTTTTGAATGTACCTAATCTTGATTTTGCAACATCAGGATTTTTACTAACAGCCTTAATTGACATTCTATATTTAAATAGTGAGTTGTTTTTAACAACTCACTATTTTTTATGTAAAGAACCATTTGTTAGTGAATATAGAATAAATTTAGAAAGATGAGTGTTCAAAAGGAAAAAATAATGTTTTAACTATAATTTTTTATTTAAATTAAGTTTTTAGGGTATACATAATAATATAAAGGAGGTTGAATATGAAAAATAAAGTTCACAACAAAATTTTCAATCCATTTTTATACTTTTTTAAAAATGAATATGCTAGCGGTGTAGTACTTTTAATCTGTGCCATTATTGCAATAATAATTGCAAATTCCAGTTTGGCTACAACCTACGAAAACATATTACATACAAATATAACTATTGGATATAAAGAAGTTTCTTTATCTATGTCAGTTCTTCACTGGATTAATGATGGGTTAATGGCTATATTTTTCTTTGTAGTTGGTATGGAAATAAAGCGAGAGCTAGTAATTGGAGAACTTAAATCTTTTAAAAAAACTATACTGCCTGTTTCTGCGGCTATAGGAGGTATGATAGTACCAGCTATTATTTATGCATTATTTAATTATAATGAACCAACTATTACAGGGTGGGGAATTCCAATGGCAACAGATATTGCATTTGCTTTAGGAATACTTTCTTTGGTAGGTAAAAAGGCACCTAAAGGAATCGTAATCTTCCTTACAGCTTTAGCTATAGTTGATGATTTGGGTGCTATTATCGTAATTGCTATGTTTTATACTAGTCAAATTTCATGGGGGGCTTTAATTTTAGGGTTAGTTATTTTTATTGCACTTATATTAGCTAACAGATTTAAAGTTAAATCTACAGCTGTTTTTATTATTGGAGGGATACTACTATGGTTTTGCGTTTTAAAATCAGGTATACATGCAACAATTGCTGGCGTACTACTTGGAATGACGTTGCCTGTTGGAAAAAATATTGATGAATTTAAAACATCAATTTTACATAGGCTAGAGCATACTTTAGTTCCATGGTCATCTTTTGTGATTATGCCAATATTTGCTCTAGCAAATTCAGGTATAGATATTGATATTAACAGTTTTTCAACAATTATATTGACACCCGTTAGTTTAGGGATTATATTTGGTCTCTTTATTGGCAAGCAAGTAGGTATATTTGGAGTTTCATACATTTTAGTAAAGTTAAAGATTGCCAAACTTCCATCTCAAGTAACAAAAATGCACCTATATGGTGCAAGTGTTCTTGGTGGGATTGGATTTACTATGTCACTATTTGTTTCATCTTTGTCATTTGCAGATAAAACTGTACTATCTACAGCAAAAATAAGTATTATGATTGCTTCAATTCTAGCTGCAATATTAGGTATGATAATTTTTAAATTTATAAAACCTCAAATTGAAAAATAAATAATATATATATATTCTAAAAATCATTGTTCATTTGAATTTCTTTAGTATCTCTAGTATTTTTTTAGATTGACTATATAAATAATGATTATATTAATTAGAACATATATATAAGTTCTTCTAAGGCTCAGATGGAGAAAGTATTTCTCATGAGCAAACTCCATTTTGACATAAGAATCACTTTATAAAGAGCCAGTAAATTTCAAGATACAATTCAAACAGTACAAAATTTCAATGTTTTTGCAAATCTAAGTTAAACTTTATATTAGGCACACGAAAGAAAAAAATAGACCAAATATACAAGGATACTGGTCTACTATTTTCTTTCATGTGCCTTACATTAAAAGGAACAAAATTAGTAACAAAAATATGTAATAAAGTTTGTAATTTTTAGCCTAAATAATCAGTTCTATCTGCTTCAGTAATTGCTCTTAATACTCTACATGGATTACCAACTGCAATAACATTATCTGGAATGTCTTTTGTAACAACACTACCAGAACCAATTATAGTATTATTGCCTATTGTTACGCCTTGATTTATATTAACTCCAGCACCAACCCAAACATTATTACCGATTGTTACAGGCTTTGCATAACATCCACCAGCATTACGTTCTTCAGCTATAGTTGCATGATTAGCCAAGTAAATACCCACTCTTGGGCCAAATAACACATTATCACCAATAGTTACTTTAGCACAATCCAAAATAATACAATCAAAGTTTGCAAAAAAGTTATCCCCTATAGTAATATTAAAACCAAATTCACAACGAAAGTCTGGTTCAAAGTGTGTATTTTTACCATGCTTTTCTAAGAGTTCATCTAGAATTTTCATTCTTTCTTCTTCTGGTTCACAAAAACTTTGGTTATACTTATTAGTTAATAAAACTGCACGTTTTCTTTCCTCCACTAGTTCTTTAGAATAATCATTATACATCTTACCTGAACACATTTTTTCTCTTAAATTCATCATTTTATCCTCCTAGTTGTTCTTACTTAGGTATTTTAAAATAAATAGCTAGTCAAAGATTTTTAGAATTTTTTGAACTAGACCAATATATCGTTATTATAGCATATTTTGTAAATGTAGTATTTAGGAAAGTATGTACAATAAGTACAAAAAGGGATGTGTTAATATTGTTACATCTTTGTTCAGTGGGCATTAAAATTTGACTTTTAGAACTCTTAATGATTATTGTCACATTAATTGCTTGTCCGAAGCTTGTCTTTGGAGCAAGCTGGAATGGGACTATACTCATTTAGATGTTCTTAAGTGAGAGTCAAAATTTTATATTTTGTTGCTCGAACTTACTCAGCGAATGAATATGAGTCGAGTTTCCTATATTAATTTTTTAGCCCACTGAACAATATGTAACAATATTAACACAGTTTTAAAACAGAGCCCAATAAATTAAAGTGTTGTACTATTTATAGATTTTGTAATTTTTTACCAGTTAAATGCGTATAATTAGAACTATGTATGTTTAATTTAATAAAATTATTTTGTATAATAAGTAACAAATAGGGTATAATTTAGGTATATTATATAGATATGTAGTTAAAATTTATATAGATTAAAACTTTGGTTGAGATAGCTCCAAAGGAGCTACCTCATGTGATTCTAATATTTTATTTGGTGAAGGTTTTTATATAGTGTTTCTTGGGAGAGTTACTATATAGAGACCTTTTTGCTATATTAAAGGTATTTAACTAATACCAAAATAATTCCAAATAAAAATATAAGAACACCAAAGAACCTTTCATTTTCTGTTGAAACAAGAAGTCTAAACCAATTGTTTCCGTTATGTCCTTCAAGTTTCATATATATGCATCCTCTCTTTCTAGTCCAGTATGATCTATATAAAACTAAAATACTCTACCTTAACATTTTATTGAACCCTGTAAGGACTATTACTTAGAGCTCATAGTTAAGAATACGGATATATTTCAGTAAATAGACATACAAAGAATGAGATTAGAAGGATAATGAAGAAGTTTTTTATTTATGGGAATCTATTTTACACTTATTAGAAACAGACTTTAATCATAATCGTTAGTCACATGAAAGAAAATAATAGACAAGCATACTGGTCTATTATTTTTTTGAATGTGCTTTATCACAGACCTTAATCATCATTGTTAGCCATAGACTAATAATTACTTAATATTAAGTATTTATTTCCCATATTTTTCTGTGCTTATTTTTTGTTTAGGTTCTCTCCCTTTTTTTATTATACCATAATTTAACAATTGAATATATAAAATAAAAGTTAAATTTTTACACAAGATTACATGAAAAATAATGAGAGAGAATCAAGGTGATAGAGGTTATTTAAGCCATTAACTATAGTAAGAAGCCTAAACTATATAAAAAAATAGAGGTCAATTATTTAGCAACATTGTGCAAGTAATTGATCTCTATTTCTTTGTTTTCAACTTAGGCATATTAAAATAAAGGATGAAATTTAGTTATTTTTTTGAATATGCCTCAGTCTTTGGCTTGAAGTAATTTTAGTATGCTTAAATTTGGTTCAAAGTAAATGATATAGCTATCTATTTCACAGCTAATACCATATTTTTTTCTATAGTAATTTAAGGAATTATTTAAAAATTCTTCAGTGACTTCTAAATATTCAGTCATTTCAAAGAGGGTATGTGCTCCATATTCAAAAGCATTTATTATGTTAACTAAACCCACAAGTTTTTCATATCCCCACCTACGAGCTTTGATTTCTTGTTTTCTATTTTTAATATTTGTTTGGTCCGTAATATTGCCAACTGTTCTATGATAATGTCCAAGCTCTTCAGCAAGCACACAAGATTTTTCACTAATGGTTTTGAGTTTATTGTTAATGGCTATTTTATTACCTTTGCATAGGCCTTTGGCTTTAGATTGTAAATTCTTTTCTTTCACAGAGATATTATACCTTTCAGTTTCTTGAAGTAAAATTTCAAATTTATTCAAATAAACCACCTCTACATTCTTACCAATTATTGTCCATATCTTCTAAATCTTTTTGCATTAATTTTTGATCTTCTTCATCATTATTAAAATCATTGTGGGCTGCAACTGGCATTAGATAAGATTTAACACATCTATTGTATTCCATATCTAATACAGTATTAATTGTATGTTTACCTTTATCATCTAAATTATTGTATTTATTTAATAATTTTGCTTCTTCTGTTATTAACTTTATTTCTTTTTTACTTTCTTCCCAACCCATTAAATAAGAAGGTGTTGTTTCTAATATTTCAGCAAGTCTTTCAATTTTATCAGACGGTATGTTAGATATAACTCCACTCTCATATCGTTGCAAGGTTGGCTTGCTTACACCTAATTTTTTAGAAAGTTCTTCTAATGTTAAATGCAATTCTAAGCGTTTTCTTTTAATATTTTCTTTTAAGGCCATTTATACCACCCTTTATTTGTTGCCTCTGTTTTATGCTATGTTTTAAAATCGTGTTGATATTTTAATATAAAGCTCATGGACTGTAAAATTTAATTTAAAACATAGCTCTGTTTTAAAACAAAGTCTTTAATTAATTATAATTATATCATTTGTTTCTGAGTATGCAACAAAAATATCCGAAATAATGGTAAAAGTTACTTGATAAGTATTGACAATATAATCCATAAATAGTATTATGTTGCTTAATAAGTAACAAAGCAGTACAAGAATAACCTAAAGTGAAACATAGCTATGCTTTTAAGTGAATGTTTATATTGAATATAAAGCTCATGGACAGTGGAATTTACTTTAAGAACTCTAAAAATGAATATTAGTCCTATTAATGCATGCTCCCAATCACAGATTGTGACAAGCAATTAATAGTACAAATATTCATTAAGAGTTCTAAAAAGCAAATTCCAATGCCAGTTCGCCATTATATTACAATATAAACATTACTTAAAGACATAGCCAAATAATAAATATAAAAAATATAAGTATAAGGGGTAGATTTAAATGAGTAAATTATCAGAAATTAAAGAATGTCAAAAGGGAATTTTAGGTTCAGATGTTGGAGCTATTATGGGAGTTGATAAAGTGAAGAGTGTAATTGATGTTTATAGGGAAAAGACAGAAGATGTTAAAGAGGCTGATGAAAATGGTGAAGTTACTTATTGGTATAGTACTTTAGAAGAAATAGTTTCTAGGGAATTTGCACTTAGAACAGGTAAAAAAGTAAGGAAAGATAAGAGGACTACAGCGGGTAGAGATTGTAATTTTATGATTGGAAATGTTGATAGAAAGGTAGTTTCTGAGAATTCAATTTTAGAGTGCATGGTAGTAAATCATGTTGAAGGTAATGAGTGGAGAAAATATGAAGTTCCACCTAAGCATTTAGTTGAGGCTCAACATGATATGGAAGTAAGGGGTGCGGATAAGTGTTATATAGCAGCTTTAATTGATAATAGTAAGTTTATAATTCATGAGGTTGAGCGTGATGATGAATTGATTTCTAAAATTGTTGAAAAAGAAAGAGAATTTTGGATTAATCATGTAGCAAAGAAAATTCCACCAAAGTTTAGTTAGAAGATAAAAAATAAGGCTCTGTTTTAAAACCGTGTTGACATTGTTACATATTGTTCAGCGGGCTAAAGAATTAATATAGGAAACTCGACTCATATTCATTCGCTGAGTAAGTTCGAGCAACAAAATATAAAATTTTGACTCTCACTTAAGAATATCTAAATGAGTATAGTCCCATTCCAGCTTGCTCCAAAGACAAGCTTCGGACAAGCAACTAATGTGACAATACTCAAGGAAACTCGACTCACATTCGTTCACTGAGTAAGTTCGATATACCAAATGTAAAATGCCCACAGGGAAAGTTCATGTTTCCAAATATAAAATTTGGACATTTACTTTTGGATTCTCACTTAAGAGTTCTAAAAGTCCAATTCTAATGTCCACTGAACAAAAATGTAACAATGTCAACACTATATTAAAACATAGCCCCAAATAAATATAAGACATATAAAAGAAATGGGCTAAAGGTGAGTTTCAAATTTTTAGGTGTTATATAGAAGTTTGTAATTCTAGGATGATTATTCTTTTATGGAATGTATTAGGAAAAAATAAATTGTTTTATTTAAGACAAGTTGTTTAATTTAAAGAGAGGAAGTGAAAATAGTGTCAGATATTAAGTGGATTAAGATAACAACTAATATGTTTGAGGATGAAAAGATTAGATTAATAGATGCAATGCCAGAGAGAGATACAATTCATTATATTTGGATAAGGCTACTAGTCCAAGCTGGGAAGAATAATGCAAATGGATTTATATTTTTAAGTGAAAATATCCCATATAGTGAGGAAATGTTGTCTACTATTTTTTGTAGACCTATTACCTCTATTAGGCTTGCATTAAAAACCTTAAAAGATTTTGCAATGATAGAGATAGATGAGGATAATCTTATAAGAATTGCTAATTGGGATAAGCATCAAAATATTGAGGGAATGGAACGTGTAAGAGCACAAGGCCGGAAAAGGGTTGAAAATCATAGAGAAAGAAAAAAACAACTTAAGGAGCTTGGTGAAGGGAAGAAAAGTGAAAATCTTATAGAAGAATCTAGTGATAATATAAGTAATGAATCTGAAGATATTAATACTTTAATGCAGCAGGATAATTATGTTCAAAATTCAAATTCTAATGAAGCTAATGAGGATAATTTTGTCCGAAATTCAGAAGAAAATAGTTGTAACGCTATGAATATTAAAAGTAATGTTACAAATAATTCTTGTAACATTACAGAAAATGAAAGTAACGTTACTGTAACGGAACAGAATAAGATAGAGAATAAGAATAAGAATAAGATAGAGAGTAAGAATAATAATACTGGTGATATAAATAAAAAAGATTTAAGTTGTCAAGATGGACTAGCCCTCTTTAACTTTGAAGAATCACAGGAATTAAATAATTCTCAAGAGTTTAATATAAGCTATACTCCTAATAATAATCCAAAGGAAAATATTTCAGGTGAAGCAGGAAATTTATTAAAGCATTATGAGCAGCTAACAGGAAGAATGGGTGGACTTGATTTAGGTTCTCTTAAATTAGCTATTTCTATGCATGGAAAGGAGCATGTTAGGAGTGCTATTGATAGGTCTATAGAAGTAAATAAGCCTGACATGAAATACATTAATGGGATATTGAAAAATTGGAGAAGAGAGGGATATCCAAAGGAAAAGGAGGAGATTATAAATGGAGCTTACACCAATGGAAAGAATAAAGATTCAAATGCAAATGAATTCAAAGGATTCAGACCAAAACAGCCAAAGGGAGTTAGGGGAAAAGAGAGAAGAAACAGTGAAGAAAAGCTCATCTGAAGGAAATTCGACTCATATATATTCTATGGATAAATTTGCTGGAAAAGGTGAAAGATCTGAATCTTTAATTCATAATTCTGGAGGGAGAAATAAAAGGGTTAAATTCTCATATAAATGTGATGTGTGTCATGATACTGGCTGGATTCTAATTCCTCAAGAACATATGCAACCGCTAGCTATTGCTTGTGAATGTACGAAGGCTAAAAAGTTAAAAAGTGAATGGAAAACATCTGGAATTAATACGGAAATGAGCACACAAACCTTTTCTAATTTTCAAGTTTGGAATAGAAGCTCTAAGCTTGCAAAGGATGTTGCAATAACATTTTATAATGATTTTAATAATATAAGAGATAATAAACAAAATAGTATTCTGTTTTGTGGACAAGTTGGAAGTGGCAAAACACACCTTTCAGTGGCACTTGCAATTAATCTCTTAGATAAAAAGATTAAGGTTGTATATATGTCATATAGGGATGTTATAACGAAGATAAAAAGAAATATGCTAGATGATGAATATTACACAAAGATGCTTTCTAAATACCAAACTTGTGATGTTTTGCTTATTGATGACCTATTCAAAGGAAAGATAAATGAAAGTGATATTAATATAATGTTTGAGATTATTAATTACAGATATTTAAATCATTTGCCAGTTATAATAAGCTCTGAATTTACAGTAGATAGGTTGCTATATTTTGACGAGGGGATAGGATCTAGAATATATGAGATGTGCAAAGACTATATAGTTCAAATTGAAAAGGAACAAGGGAATAATTATAGATTGAGATAAGCATATTATAATAAGGTAATAAGTTTATTATTCTATTATAGTGGTATATAATATTTATATAAATAAAGTTCTTTATAGTAAGCAGATAAATTAATTAGATTATGAATGTGAGGGTGCTTAAAATGTTAGAATTAAATGATAAAGAAAGAATAAGTGAGTTTGCATCATTTTGTATAGAGAATTTTAAAATTAAACATTCTATGTCTGGAAAAGATGTTGCTAATTTATTTAAAGTAAGTGGTGTAATTGAATTTATAATAAATGGATATGATATGCTTCATACTCAAGGAAAAGAATATATATTAGAAGAGATAGAGATATTTTTAAGAAATAGGGGGTATGAACTGTGATTTTATATCATGGTAGTAATGTAATTGTTAATGATCCTAAAATAATAAAAGCTAATAGAACTTTAGATTTTGGAAATGGATTTTATACTACAACTAGCAAAGAACAGGCATGTAAATGGGCAAGCATTAAAAAGAATAGAGAAAAATCAGAATATGGTATATTAAATATTTATGAAATTGATGATAAAATATTAGACAGTAAATATTTAAAAATTCAAAGATTTACTGAAGCTTGTGAAGAATGGCTAAATTTTGTTATTGATAATAGATTGAATTTAAACTATAAACATGATTTTCATATAGTAGAAGGACCAGTAGCAGATGATAGAGTTTATGCTTGTTTAAATGCTTTTGAAAATAGATTTATGGATATTGAATCTGCAATAAGAGAGCTTAAAACTTATAAATTAGCAGATCAAATATCCTTTCATACAGAAGAAGCAATTAATTTATTAAAGTTTATTGGAAAAGAGGAGGTATAGTATGACTTTACCTGAGATAACTCAAGAAAATGTACATTTATTTATTCCTTTTAAGGTTGCAAAAGTTACAGGAATGATTATTGAAACAGAACATAATAACTTGGAAGATGCTTTAATTGAAATATATAATTCTAAGGTTTATTCTGATTTAGAAAAGGAAGAAACTAAACTTTGGCATGAAGGTGCTACTTATATATATGAAAGTTTAAAAGATGAAAAACAAAATAAAGTAGATTGTAAGTAGTTTATTAGAAAAAAACAAAAAAAAAAATTATATATAGTAACAAAAATAAGTAGAGCTTATCCAATTTATAAAGGATAGGCTCTTTTTGTTCTTCTTTAGGAAATTATAATAAGGCACATTAAAATAAATAACTTGATATTTATTTAATTTAAAAAAATATACCATAAATATATCACTATTAATTAAAAAAATTATATAAATCACTATCTGTAGATTTGGCGTAACAACTAATAAAAAAACGTTCTTTGAAATTGAATAATGTGATATTTATAAAATATATTATAACAAATAATGGTAAGATTATTATGTAATCAAAATTATTTACTTTAATAGAGGTGATTAGATGAAAGCTATACCGAATTGTATATCATTTAGTAGAATAATTTTTTCTTTGGCTTTGATTTTTGTTAGGCCATTAAGCGTAGCTTTTTATGCAATATATATTATTTGTGGATTCAGTGATATTATAGATGGGTTTATTGCCAGAAAGACAGGGACAACAAGCATATTTGGTGCAAAGCTTGATTCTATGGCTGATATGACAATGATAGGGGTATTATTACTTTTGCTTTATCCCATCGTAAATCCTGCAATTGAAATTGTAATTTTGATTATTTTAATTGGTATTATCAGATTAGCATCGATGGTTGTAGCCTTGAAAAAATATAAAACCTTTGCAAGTATTCACACTTACGGAAATAAAATCACCGGTATTGTTTTCTTATATTCATACAACTGTGTTAATGTATATAATCTGTTTTGTGGCAACTATATCAGCAATTGAGGAATTAATTATTCAGCTTATATCAAGTCAACTGCAATTAAATAAAAAAAGTATATTCAAAAAATGAGCATAATCTATAATTCGAGTAATGAATATTATCTTTATATTTTACATTAGTAAAAGCAATAATAATTTTAAATATTGCATTATTTAGAAATAAATTTGTAATATTTTTTTATTACACAATTCTAATATATGGTGTAATTTTATGTAACGTTCTTCTCATTATTTTTATAAATGTAGAAATAGTAAGAACCTTTTGTTCTGTTTGATGTAGATCCATAATGCTCAACAAGTTTTATATTAGAAAAATAAGGCACATGAAAGAAAATAATAGAACAAAGATTCATAGTATATTTGGTGTCAGACAAGGAGGAATGCATACTGGTCTATTATTTTTTGAATGTGCCTAAGATAAAATTTTATCAATTTCATCTTTACTTTCAATGTATTTTTTGGAATCATAATCTGTAGGATTATTTTGGTATTCGATGGCTTTTTCTATATCATAATTGGTAGATCTAAGTATAATTTTAGTAATATTTTCTTTATTACAATGTTCTAAAAAAAACTATTAAGTGATCCACTTCTAGGATATAAGTAATATAGTAAACTAAATACTAATACAATAATTGATAAAAGCATAAATCGTTTTTTAATATTTTTCATAATTTCTCCTAATATAAATAATTTAATATTTCTTCTATTGTGAAAATTATACTATAAATAGAATTATATTACTAAAAATAATCTTTGAAAATTTAACAATGTAGTATCTGTAAAAAAATGCTATAATTAGAAATATATAATTTAAAATTAAACTACAAGAGTAAAAGTATGTATTATATTAAAGGAGACAAAGTAGATGGAATGTAAGATAAAAAATATTTCTATGAATTATGAAGTGATTGGTGAAGGAAAACCCATTGTTATGATTCATGGAAAACATATTTAACAATAAAAAGGGATATAAAAGAATATATATTGATTTACCAGGCATGGGGAAATCAAGTAGTGAAAAATGGATTACTAATTCTGATATTATACTTAACATTGTAATTGCTTTGATTGAAAAAATTCTTCCAAACAAAAATTTTCTACTTGCAGGTGAGTCATATGGTGGATATTTATCAAGAGGAATATTATATAAAATGACAAAAAGAATAGATGGTATAATGTTAATTTGTCATGTTATAATAGCAGATAATAAAAAACGAAATGTTCAAGAACATGTTATTTTAGTAAAAGATAATATGTTGCTATCTAAACTTACTTCAGATGAAATTGATGATTTTAATTCTTCATCAGTAGTTCAAAATGAAATAATATATGAAAGATATAAGAATGAAATAATATCAAGAATTGAAATAGCAAATCATGAATTCTTGAGAAACATTAAAAGAAACGAATATAAATTTTCATTTGATGTAGATAAATTGGATGGAAAATTTAATAAACCTGCTCTTATAATGGTAGGGAGACAAGACTCTTGTGTAGGATATAAGGATTCATGGAATATTTTAGAAAATTTTCCAAGAGCAAGTTTTGCTGTATTAGATAGAGCTGGTCATAACCTACAAATAGAACAGGAAGAATTATTTAATTCATTAGTTAATGAATGGCTAATAAGAGTTGATGAATCATAAAAAATATTTCTTATGTAAGATTTTAACTTTACGTGTAGAAAAATGAGCATTATCCTTGATTCAGAATTATTATGTTAAGATGCAGTAATTTTTGTATTGTGCATTACCCTACAAATTGCTGCTTTTTTCTCTGTTTCTAGATAATTGCAGAAGTAAATTGTTCTTTTAAGATTTAATAATATGGTATTTACAAAATATTTTATAAGAAGAGTACATAATTATAGTTAGAAATTATGAGATAAAGATTTTTATATTAGATTGAGAGGTAATGATTATGAGAACTATAGCAGCCTGTGGCAATAATTGTAGTGTATGTCCAAGATACACAGCTATAACTGATAAAGAATTGCATAAAGTTGCTGTCTTATGGAAAAGTATAGGATATAGGGATGTAGTTGTTTCAAATGAGGAAATTAAATGTAAAGGTTGTACAATTAACAACTTTTGTAGATATAATATTGTAAAATGTTCAACGGAAAGAGGTATAAGTAATTGTGGAATGTGTGAGGATTTTCCTTGTACTGTGATTAAAGAAACCTTTGACAAAACTTTGAAATTTGAACCAAAGTGTAAAAGAGTATGTAGTGATGAAGAATATAGGATTCTTGAAGAGGCTTTTTTTAATAAAAAAGAGAATTTAAATAAATATAATAAAGAAATAAAATGAGCTAAGTTACAAGGGTTTTAAGTTATGAAGGAGAGTATTTTATTATGAAAGTAGCAGTTTTATCTGATATACATGGTAATGGAATAGCATTATATCATACCATAATGGATTTAGAACATTTAGGCATTAGTAAAGTTATTATTTTAGGGGACGTTGTAATGAAAGGGCCTATGCCTTCATATGTTTTGGAACTATTAAATAATAAAAATTTAGAAATTTTAGCATGGATTAAAGGAAATACAGAGATGTGGTTTAAAGAAATGCCTAACGATTGGACTCCTTCATCTAATATAGATAAGGCACCATATTTATATTATAAATATGCAAAAGCTAATTTAAAAGAAGATCAGATATCATTTTTATCAAAATTGCCTTCTGAATACTCATTAACAGTAAATGGAATTACAGTGCTTTGTGTTCATGGAACCCCAAAATCAATTTTTGAAGCAATTGATGGCAGTGTATCAGAAGATGAAATTAAAGTCGCAATAAGCGGGGTTAAGGAACAAGTAATTTTATCTGGACATTCTCATACGTCTTTTATAGGTGAGGTAAATGGTAAAAAGATATTTAATGTAGGAAGTATCGGTAATTCACTGGATCAAGATAATAGAATATCTTATGGAATATTAGATTTTTCAAAAGATAATCTTAAATTATTAAATAGACGAATTAACTATCCAGTTCACAAAATAATTGACATAGCATTAGAAAATAAATTTCCTTATTTGAATGAATATAAAAACATTATATTAAGTGCTTCTATGTCTTAAAACTGTAATAGATATATAAGGCACATTCAAAAAAATAATAGACCAGTATGCTCGTCTATTTTGCGTCATACCGCGTCAGCAAAATATACAACACATCTTTGGTCTATTATTTTCTTTCATGTGCCTAAAGCCACTACTTTAATGAAAACAATTCAATGTGAATTAAGAAATCTTTTAAAATAAGGTTATGTTTTAGACGTGTGTTGATATTGTAATATAAAGCTCATGGACAGTGGAATTCACTTTAAGAACTCTAAAATAAATATTAGTCCTATTAATGCATGCTCCCAATCAAAGATTGTGACAAGCAATTAATAGGACAAATATTTATTAAGAGTTCTAAAAAGCAAATTCCAATGCCAGTTCGCCTTTATATTAAAATATCAACACTCAATTAAAACATAGCTTAAAATAAAAAAGGAGAATGAATTAATGAAAAAATTAAAAATTCTATTAGTAAGTGTATTAGCAACAATATCAATATTAACAATAAGTTCAAAAGGAGTAAATGCAGAATGGAAGCATAGTTCAACTGGTTGGTGGTATTCAGAAGAAAATTCTTATGCTACTGAATGGAAACAAATAGATGGCGTATGGTATTATTTTGATGAAAATGGATATATGAAAAAAGGTTGGCTTTATGATAATGGAACTTGGTATTATACAGCTTCAAATGGGGCAATGCAAACAGGAATTATTCAAGTTGATGGAAAAACATATTACTTAGCATTAAGTGGAGCAATGCAAACAGGAAATGTTATTATTGATGAAGAAACATATAGTTTTGCAATGTCAGGAGCAGCCATAGGGGATAAAATTCCACAAACAACTAAAGCATTTTTAGGAGAAGGAATAACTACAGAACCTATTCAGACAAAAGATACATCTAAAATTGGTGAAAAAACAGTAGAAATAAATCTTCAAGGTAATCCTACAACAGGTTATAATTGGGACTATCACATTGATACAGATGGTATTATAAATGAAGACTCAAAACAGTACAAGCAAGATGATGCTAACTTGGATGTAGTTGGTGCAGGAGGCACATACACTTGGAAGTTTTCTGCTTTAAAGGAAGGTACAACTGAAATTACTTTTAAATACTACCGTCCATGGGAAAACGAAGCAATTCAAACAAAAACTTATATTTTTACAGTTGATAAGGAACTTAAAATTACAGTAAAAGAAAAATAATTTATAAAAAAGAGAAATAGAAATAACAGATTTGAAATTATATTCAGCTGAATTCTATGGATTATTTGATAGAAAGATTAGAGAAGTTCCAAGTGATGCTATAAGGGAAGTTATTGTAGACAGGATAATACCTTATAATAGAATGAATTTAGATAGATACCTAGAATATTATGATATGGAATATTGGAATGTTTAACGAAGACAAAAAGACACTATTCAAAGTGCCTTTTAAGAAATAAATGCTTCTCCCTCACCAAGTATTACAATTCTGTAATTAGGTTTGAGAGGTACTAAATTGTATTTTTCTGAGTTAGGATTTAATCGTAGATATTGTAATCCAATTTGATTCTCATCAAAAATGAGCATATAAATGCTGCTTTTAGAGGAAACATTTTGAACATTATAAAGATTATTTTGTGAAAGATTAAAATCACTTACTTTATAAACGCCTTCCTTAAAGACATTGGTTCCAACAACAGATGTTGCTTTAGATATATTAAGTGAATTGGTTTGAGCAGCAGGTGTTATTTTAAGTATATTAAGTGATAAACATATAAAAAATAATGATAAGATAGCAAACTTTTTCATTATATAACCACCCTTCAAATTTATTGTGTACAATAAATATAAGAATATACGTAAGCTGTTTGAGTAGCAGAGATACAATATTGAAATTTAAATAGTTATGGAATTATATATGAAAGAGGAAGATGATAATAAAATTATCATCAGAATATTTATAGCAATATATATGTTGCTATATCTACAATAATAGTTATCTATAATAGAATGAATGCAGAAACAAAATAAAAAACTAAGTAAAATAAAAAGTGGCTGTCTCATAATACAAGTCATTTACTGATATGATGTATATTGAAAAAAGAAATAGAAATAACATTTGTGTAAGAAGCATTGAAAAATAAGCTAATAGTTTCTTCATTTGAAGTTGTTCCATAAATGATTGTCCTAATGCATATTAGGAGCAATCTTTTATGGGTACAACTTTAAATGTTAGAAAATTTCAGGCATATTCAACAAAATAACAAGTCAGTATGCTAGTCTATTTTGAGTGATACTGCGTCAGTAACATTAGCTAATAGTCTACTATTGGCTAATGTTACTTCCTTGTCTGACTCAAAATATACGTCACATCTTTGACTTGTTATTTTGTTCATATGCCTTAGCGAAATTTTTCTAGTCTTCTTTAATAAATGTTATTTCTATTTCTTTACTTGATAATTCTGAGACAGTCCCTTGTGAATTATTTAATGTTAAGTTTTTTGATTTCTCTTTGAGTTATTTGAGCACTAGATACTGCAACTAATGAACCCTTAGTACTTACAAAGATGTCTTTTGCAATTATAGTAGCCATTAATTTTTTTACATCCTCATCCTTAAGATCAGGTTTAACTCCATTTACACTAAATGTTACCTTATCACCTTGTGTAGCTAAAAAAACCATTGTTAAAATGTGTTCCATATTTTTTACCTCCTTTAAATTTTAATCATGCTTAATGCTTAGATTGATAGCTAAAATTAACTTATTGATCTAGAGCTAATTAAATAGTGCTTAAAATTAAGCATTAAGAAGCTTTGCAGAATCATTGACATAGTAATTTCTACAAGCACAGCCCATAACTTCTTTGATTGCTTCAGCAACTGCAAAGCAATTATCAGCTGTAGCATCAGGCTTTACACCAGAAAAAGTTTTCTTAGAAAAAATTGCATCCCCAGATTTATCAGTACCAGTTTGTACCTCGATACTAAGTGAACTTGATGTTGTGATTTTTTGAGTAGCCATAATTTTTTACCTCCTTCATTTTGTTTTCATATAAGATATATGGTAAGGAAGAGATTATTACATAGTTATAAAAAAATTAATATATAACAATATCAACACACTTTCAAAGCATAGATTTAATTTAATGTTTACTGCCTTTATTTATGCCAATTTCCCAGAATCATCACTAGATCCAGCTGTATCTATAACAACTCCAAGTTTTGTTGATATTATGGTATTGAGTTTATTAATGGAAGCTGAAAGGCAAGTTATTTGTTTCTCTAAGCGAATTAGCAAATAAGCACTGACAGCTACTGGAAACCCTACATTGCCTACAAGTCCTATTAATTCATTAATCTCCATAATTTATCACCTCCTATATTGGATATATGTTTGAAAACATATTATTTCATATCTATCAATAAAGGTTATATTGGAAATATTTAGTGCATATAAGGCACATTCAAAAAAATAATATATCCGTAATGTGGGGTAATAAAGGGCATTCAATCTTGTGATTGAGTGCTTTTTATTATAGGCAAAAATGGAAAATAAAATACTATATCTTTAAATATTATGAAATGTGGTATCATTAAAATAAGAAAATTAAAATGGTATTGAAAAAATTATAGAGGAGACTTTTAATTGGAATATATTGATATCAAATGGAATGATGCAATTAATGACTTGATTCCTATTTGTCCTAATTGTCATTTAGTAATACATACTAAAGAACCTTCATATACACCACAGGAAATTAAAAAAATGTTGAAGGTTAAGAGTATAGATAATACTATATAATAAGAAGTAATAAATATAAGATAGGTGAGTTAGCTAAAATTAGAGGTGCAATGTCTGAAAATAATATAAGACAGAAGGTAAATGAAGGTTATTATGTATTAGCACCAGGAAGATGTGTTGGAATACCTTTTGAAGAAAAAAGTTAAACAGGGGGTGAATTTATGGCAGATATTAAATTTGAAATAGAAAAGGAACTAGGAAGTATATCAGAATCATCAAAAGGATGGACTAAAGAATTAAATCTAATAAGCTGGAATGAAAAAGAAGCTAAATATGATTTAAGAGATTGGGCACCTGAACATGAGAAGATGGGGAAGGGTGTTACTTTAAGCGTGGATGAGTTAAAGCAACTTAAAGAGCTTCTTAACAATATTGATTTATAGAGAATGACGATTAGAAATGACACTTTGTAAATAGAGTGTCATTTTTATAATAAAAAGGTAAAAATAATGAAAGTTAAAAATGATACGAAAATTTTATGATTTACAGATAACTTAAACACTTTGTGTCTCAGCAACTTGTACCTTGAAATAGAAATTTTCGAGTACAAGGTGCTTGATTTATTCAAATACTAAAAGATTTTTAATTTAGCCTGAAGTAGAAAGTATAGTGAAATAAACTTCTACTTTAGGCTTTTTATATTCCTTTAATTTTTGACTATGTTTTAGAATAGTGTTGATATTTTGTTTTTGAACTTACTCAGCGAATGCATATTAGCGAGTTCTCTATATGAATTCCACTGTCCATGAGCTTTATATTACAATATCAACATTTACCTAAAACATAGTCTTTTATAAAGATTATGATTTTAGATATCAAAGGTAGCTTAAATAATAATTTTTATTAAGCATGTGAAATCATTGGGATTGCCTAAATTAAAGGAAATATGATTGGCAAAATTGAAATTGCCAACATTTTGCCGACCATCAGTAAGATATGATAAAATATTACTAAATATGATATAATATACATGTTGTTTTATATTTTTCCATTATATTAGTATTATGAAAAAACAAAATATAACAATTTATTCAAATAAACCTAGGAGGTCTAATATGGAAAGTGAAGAAAGCTTTCTTATAAGCTTTAATAAAAAATCCCTTAAACTTATACTAATAATTTATTTAGTAAGCTCTTCTCTATCATTTTTATTTTTTGGTGCATTAAAAGCATTAGGATTTAATGATAATATAAGTATAAATTCTTTAATAATACTTGGAATAATTATTTTGAGTTATGCTATATTATTTTATAAATGTTATAAGTGTACAATTACAGAGAATGGATTTAACACAAAAGCATTTAATATAACAAAGATTATAATTTTATTAATAACTTATTTTCATTATTTATTTTTGAACTTTACAATGCATATAGATTCGCTCTGGCTCATGATTTTCTTTTTTGTTATCCTTGGAGCATTATTTTTTGATGTGAAAATGATTATGACATCAATAATTTTAAGTATTTTATGTCAAATCATAGTATTTGTAAATAATCCTTCAATTTTTATAGATAAGCAATTACCTATAGCAGAATCACTTATGAGAATTATTGCTATTATTTTAACTTTAGCAGGAATTTTCGTAATTGTATATTTTGCATCTAAATTATTAAAATCAATTGGTGATAAGGAAATTGAAGTAAAAGAAGAAAATCAAAAATTGGTAGATTTATTTAAAAATATATCTGAAATTTCTACAATTATTTTGTCATCAAGTGAAAATTTAAGTGCTGCTATTGAAGAACAAACAAGTTCACTACTAGAAGCATCAGGAACGAGTCAAGCTGTATCTGAAGATTCTAGTGAAATGCTTGATAAATCAAATAAGAATAAAGAAATCTTAAGTAATTTATTAAATGCTAATGAGGTAGTCACAAATAAAACCAAGGATAGTGAGCATAAAATAAAAGAACTTATCACTATTACAGATAATAATCAGAACTCTTTAAATGA
>NZ_FOMG01000035.1 GCF_900112485.1 Clostridium uliginosum | reverse complement strand
CCCATTTCTTTAATAATATATGTTAGCTTGTATTTTACAATTTTTGAGTAATTAATCATTAGTGATGCCTCCTTAAATTTTTATATATTTAAGGGGCTACGCCGCATTTTTCTATATATTTGTCAAGTGTTAATTGAAAAAAAAGCAAGGTATATTTTTATACCTTACTTTTTTTGAACAATATCAATGTCATTTTGTTAACTAAATGACATTGAGCAACTGACTTGTTATTTTTTGAATGTGCCTTATATAAGTTGATCCAATAACTCATCTAAATTTTTAACAATATAATCTGCACCAGCATTACTTAATTCTTCATAATCCCCATAACCGTATAATACGCCAATAGAATCAATTCCAAATTGCTTGGCTCCAATTATATCATGTTGTCTATCACCTATCATAACAACTTTTGACAAATCAGTAATGTTATTTTGTGATAAAACATATTCAATGACTTCACTCTTTTTAGAACGTGTCTCATCCATATTGCTTCCACCTACGAATGAAAAATATTTTTTTAAATTAAAATGACTCAGTATTTTTTCAGCAAAAAAGCTTGGCTTTGATGTTGCCATCATAAGTATTTTTCCTTCATCTATTAATGCCTGCAAAAAATTTTCCATTCCATCATATACTATATTTTCATAAAGTCCTTTGTGTGCAAAACGTTCTCTAAACTTTGAAATTGCTTCAATTGTTTGTTCTTCATTAAAATTATAATACCCACTAAATGTATCTTTAAGTGGAGGTCCTATAAATTTACTTAATGTATTAATATCATCAACAATAATATCAAAATGTTTTAATGCATATTGTATTGATTTTGTTATTCCAACCATAGGATCTGTAATTGTTCCATCTAAATCCATTAAAATATATGTATAATTTTTCTTCAAAACTTAATCCCCCCCAGAATATAATTATAACATTTATTTTAACCTTAGGCACATACAAGAAAATAATAGACCAAAGATGCATTGTATGTAGATTAAATATATAATTATATTACATTACTTAATAACACATAATAAGTAATGCACTAATAAGGTACATTCAATAAAATTATAAAGACAGGAGAAAAAGTATTGTGATTGATTTATGTATTTTAGGAACAATTGGTGGTATGCCAGTGATAAATAAATTTATGTCTTCTACTATTATAAATGTTAATGGGCGAAAAATTTTGATTGATTGTGGTGAAGGTACTCAACTTGCTATGAGAAAAATTGGTTGGGGTTTTAAATCCTTAGATATGATATGTATAACTCATTCACATGGAGATCATACTGTTGGACTTCCAGGTCTTTTAGCGACAATTGGTAATTCAGGAAGAACAGAAAAGCTCACCATAATTGGGCCAAATGGTATAAGTGAAATTGTTAAAGGACTTAATGTTATAAACCCTTATCTTCCTTATGAATTAGAAATTATTGAAAACACAAATAATACATTGAGATTCATGACTACTAATACCAAAATGTCTTTATGTAATGAGAGCGAAAGAAGCAATTTACATTTATCATGTATGGAACTTGATCATTCTGCTAAATGTTTAGGATATAGTTTTTATTTTAAAAGGCTCCCTAAATTTTCTGTAGAAAAAGCAACTCAAAATAAGGTTCCTAAAATTTTATGGAATAAACTTCAAAATAAAGAATCATTAGAATATGAAGAGAAAAAGTATTTTCCTTCTATGGTTCTTTCTGATGAACGAAAGGGAATTAAGCTTTCTTATATAACTGATACTAGACCTATTAAAGATATTAAAGAATTTATAAAATATAGCGATTTATTTATATGTGAAGGTACTTATGGTAGTAATGAAGATATGGAAAAAGCTATAAAAAATAAGCATATGACATTTAGTGAAGCAGCACTGCTAGCTAAAGAGGGGGTTTGCCATGAATTAATCTTAACACATTTTAGTCCTGCATTAGAAAATCCAGAGAGCTTTTCTAATAATGCAACTAATATTTTTAAAAATTCACTAGTTGCTAGTGATGGGTTAATTAAGACTTTAAATTATTCTGATTAATATTAAACTATATCAAAATTAAAATGCATTTTAATTTTGATATAGTTGATTACTTTTAATACTTATCTTTATACTTTTTTAAAAATCTTTTCTTGTATTTAATACTTGCTATCTTACTTACATCTCGTATTAATTTATAATTGTCAATACCACCATACGCACCAATTATTGCTATTCCTTGTATGACTTTTGATCCTATCATACTTTGTGATAAATTTTCTGATGTTAGTTTTATCATTTCATTAAAATCTATCTTGTTTCCATTACAAGTATCAATATTATAACCTATTTTATCTGTTTCCTCAGAATACTTAGCCTTTTCTTTTCCTTTTGTCACAACAGTATTTATTATGTTTAAAATAAATATTTTCTCTTCTTCTGATTTATATTCAAATCCATAGTGTAGACAAATTTCATATATTGTCTTTAATATCATTCCTATAAAAACAGGTATGTCTGGCATTCCTATTCCTAGTATCCCCAGAAATGCGCCTTCTGCTGTAGAAATACTTTTATTTATAAGATTACTCTTTTGTACTTGTTTATCTATTTTTTTAAAATTCTTATTACTTATATCCTTTGATAATATATATTGATTTATATCATATTCATTTCTTAAATTCTCTGAATTATAACTTTTTTCTATTATCATTGTTCCCTTTTCAAATACACCATAAAACCCTTTTTCAAAAGCTTTTTGAAACATAATTATGATTTTATCTGGAATTCTTTCCTCTATTTTTTTGTATATTGGTGCGATCTTATTGTTTATATATGTATTTTCCTTTTTATTTAAAATTTTATTTTCTTGCTTCATTAATATCTTTACTTGCTTTTCTATTATCTTTTTATTTTTAGATGCCTTGTCTCTCACTTGATTCAATCCCTTACTCTATAATTCTTAGAACAATATATAACATTTATATCTTTTAGTGTAACATACAAAAAATAACTTAGAAACAGGTTTGTTTTTTCTTTCATCTGCCTTATGTATATTTTTTCATCTCATTTTTTTCTTATTATTATGAAATACTATTTATATATGACACTAACTATATAAAATCAAATGTAAAATAATTAGATTTTAAGATATTTAGTTTAATAAAAAAGTGGATGACTAAGAAAGGGAAAGTATACTGAAATTTATTATATGTTCATTATACAAGGTGACTTTATGAAAAATATATTAATAACTGGATGCTCTTCAGGTCTTGGAAGAGAAGCTGCTATAGCTTTAGCAAATAGAGGACATTTTGTTTATGCTACTACTCATACAAAAGAACAAGCTAATAAGCTAAATATATTAAATAGAAAATGGCATTTACCATTATATAGCTTTAAACTTGATGTAACATCACAAAATGATAGAAAAAAAGTAGATATTATTAATATTGATGTTTTAATAAATAATGCTGCCATTGGCGATTCTGGCTCTGTATGTGAAATTGATGTAAATAAATATAGAAGTGTATTTGAAACTAATGTATTCTGTACAATTGAATTAACTCAAAGAGTTTTAAATAATATGATTAATAAAAAAGAAGGAAGAATAATATTTTTATCATCTTTATCTGGTAAATCTCCTATTCCATTTTTATCTCCTTATTGTGCAACTAAATTTGCTCTTGAAGCTATTGGTGAATCTTTAAATAAAGAACTTCAAGTACTTAAAGATATACATATACCTGTTATTTTAATTGAACCCGGTGCCTATGCTACTGGATTTAACGAAAAGAACATTAGTAAACAGTTTCCTTTAATGCATATTAAATCTTATTTTAAAAACTATGTAAAAAAACTGCAATTAAAGCAATATGCATATTTTAAGCTTATTGAATCAACAAATATTAATTCCATCATAAAAGAATATATTGAAGCTGTAGAAGATGAAAATCCTAAAGAAAGATATTTAGCACCCTCTATTCAATCTAAATACATTAAACTTAAAATCACATTATCAAAATTAATATATAGTTAAAAGAAGGTTAGTAATACCTTTATAACTACACCTAAAACTAATATTAAAGAATCAGACTACAAATACAAATATAAATAAAAAATTCTCTTGATATTAATTAAATTAATCATCCACTAAAATAAGCTAAATAAAAAGATATATCAGCGGTTTTTTTGTTAAAATTAGGTTAAATATCTCCATTTTGTTAATAAAAAGTTGTAAAAAGTTATAATATGTAGGTGAATATTAAATTTATATTAATAATTTTACTTTGAAGGAGAGAGAGATATTTGGAAAGTATAAACATGTTCATTAAACTGTTTGGAGGACTCGGTTTATTTCTTTTTGGTATGAAACTAATGGGAGATGGACTGGAAAATGCTGCTGGTGAAAAGCTTAAAAGTATTTTAGAAAAAGTTACTAGTAATAAATACATGGGCGTCATAGTAGGGGCTATAGTCACTGCAGTTATCCAAAGTTCTAGTGCAACTACAGTAATGGTAGTTAGTTTTGTTAATGCAGGACTTATGACATTGATGCAAGCCGCTGGAGTAATAATGGGTGCTAATATAGGAACTACAATAACAGCACAATTAGTTGCTTTTAAATTAGATAACATCGCTCCTTTATTTATAGGTATTGGTGCAATTACTTTATTAGTAGTTAAGAAGAAAAAGAGTAGAGATGTAGCCTCAATAGCCTTAGGGTTTGGTATATTATTTATGGGAATGAGCGTTATGTCAGAGGCGATGAGTCCGCTAGCAAAGTCAGAAGCCTTTGGTCAATTGATAGCAGTAATAGGAGAAAATAGATTTTTAGGAGTTTTAGCAGGACTTGTGATGACTGCAATAGTACAAAGTTCCTCAGCAACTACTGGAATCTTAGTAGCACTTGCAAATACTGGAACAATAAACATGAATATTGCATTACCTGTTATATTAGGATGTAATATAGGAACTTGTGTTACAGCACTTTTAGCTTCAGCTGGAGCAAATAGGACTGCAAAAAAAGCAGCTTTAGTTCATTTATTCTTTAATGTTATAGGTGTAGTAATATTTATACCCTTTATGACTCCACTAGTTTCATTCATAGAAAAGACAAACCCTACCGATATAGCTAGACAAGTAGCAAATGCACATACAGTATTTAATGTGACAGTTACAATATTATTGTTACCTTTAGCAAAATATCTTGTATCATTAGTAAATAAGATTTTACCTGGAGATGCTGTCATTGAAACAGATGGAGCAATGTATTTAGATAAAAATTTATTAGACACTCCAAGTGTAGCTATAGGACAAGTCTTCAAAGAAACTGTAAGAATGGGCAATGTTGCAAAAAAGAACATAGAATTAGCAATGAAGGCTTTTTTAGAAGAAGATGAGGAAGCTATAAAGCAAGTATATAGTCATGAAAGAATTATTAATACTCTAGAAAGAGAAATAACAGATTATTTAGTTTTATTATCTGGTTATGAATTGCCAGATAAAGATAGTAAAATATTAAGTGTTACTTTTCATGTTATAAATGATATTGAAAGAGTTGGTGATCATGCTAAAAATATAGTTGAACTAGCAGCTGAAAAAATAAATAACAACATAAATATAGGAAAAGAAGCCAGTGATGAACTTATTAGTATGTACAAAAATACAATTCAAGCTCTTACTCTCGCACTAGATTGTTATGAAAAAAATGATTCAAAGAATGCAAAAAACATAAGAGCAATTGAAGCTAAAATAGATAAATATGAAAAAACTTTTAGAGAAAGTAATATAAGAAGATTAAATCAAAAACAATGTTCAGCTAATTCAAGCACAATATTCTTAGATTTAATAAGTAACTTGGAGAGAATTGGAGATCATTCTACAAATATTGCTGAAACAGTTATTTAAAGTACATAATACTCTTAATTATAAAAACAATAAAAAATAGGTAGGGAATAGTTTTGTTTTTTACAAATCTATATCCTACCTTTATTTTTATCTAATTGATTTAATTAATATTTTCTACTCTTTTGGTGTAACATCTGTGTTAGTATCTTCATTATGCCATTTTCCACTTTGGCTTACCCAACCATCCTTACTAGAATAGTGACCACCTATTTTTATTCCTGCTGCTTCTCCTTCTGATGTTTTTATTGATATTCCTGCTAGTGCTCCTGTTGTTGCTCCTGTTTCATGCGAATAAGCAACACCTGTTGATGTTGCTGTAGATATATTTACTGATTTTCCAGTTGATGAGCTTATTGCTAAACCTGTTGCTGTCTTTGTTGATAATCCATCTATACCAGAATTGGCATCTGCATCTGCCATTACCCCTATTGTCACTTTTTCTCCTGATAGCAATGGTATGGTTATAGACTTTTCTCTAGGTCTATCAGCTAATTTTTCTATTAAGCTTGTAGGTCTAACTTTTGCTGATGCTCCTACTGATGGTATTAAGCACATTGTTGTTAGTGCAGCAACTATTAAGAGTGTTGATTTTATTGTTTTTTTATTCATTATGTCCCCCCAATTTTAACCAATTAATATCGGTCATTTTATTATTATATGCTCCTACACAGTGAATAGTTCTATATTCTTAACAAAATTGTGTGCCTAAAACTAATTTATATAAAAAGGTTAGAATTTCAAACTAATTATAGTCTTAAATTCTAACCTTATTCTAATTATATATTTTTAGTATTTAATTAAGGCACATTCAAAAAAATAACAAGTCAATTTACCAGCCTATTTTCCATCATGCTACGTCGGCAAATTGACCTAATAGACCCGCTATGAGGGCAATTCGTCTCCTTGCCTGATGAAAAATATCCATGGCAACTTTGGACTTGTTATTTATTTTCATGTGCCTAATTATGTACTACTAATTTAGTTTGCATTAATAAAACTACGTATTCTTTCCAATAACATATTAAGTGCTACAGTGTTAAATCCGCCTTCTGGAATTATAATATCTGCTCTTCTTTTACTTGGATCAACAAATTCCTCATGCATTGGTTTAACTGTGCTAAGATATTGATTTATAACGGACTCAATATCTCTTCCTCTCTCTTGTACATCCCTTAATAATCTTCTTATAATTCTCACATCTGAATCTGTGTCTACAAAAACTTTAATATCCATCAAATCACATAATTCTTTATTTTCAAAAATTAATATTCCTTCAACAATAATTACCTTTGATGGTTTAATCATAACAGTTTCATTAGTTCTAGTGTGTTCTACAAAAGAATAAACTGGATGATTAATTACTTGTCCTGCCTTTAATTTTTTAAGATGCTCTATTAAAAGATCTGTTTCAAAAGAGTTAGGATGATCATAATTAAGTTTTTTACGTTCTTCTAAAGAAATCCTGTCATTGGGTTTATAGTAATAATCATGTGAAAGAATCATTACATCATTATTGAATGCTTCTTTTATGTTAAGTGATAATGTAGTTTTTCCAGAACCTGTTCCTCCCGCTATACCTATTACCATTATATCTTTCATAATATAATTTCCTCCATATCATTTATGTTAAACTTTACTTTACTTAATATATAACTATTTTTAGCTACACATCTTAAGGTTAACTACTCTAATCTCTACATTAAGCAATCCCCTGCAAAGTAAATTTTTTTACTTATATCATAATATCATAGCTATTCTTATTTATCCATATGAACTTCTTTATTAAATGTAATAAAGAAGTTCATATGGATAAATTTGTGTATATTAACCTAAAAAGGAGTTGTCTCATAATACAAATCATTTACTGATATGATGTATATTCAAAAAAGAAATAGAAATAACATTTGTGGAAGAAGCATTGAAAAATAAGCTTAGAGTTTCTTCATTTGAAGTTGTTCCATAAATGATTGTCCTAATGTATATTAGGAGCAATCTTTTATGGGTACAACTTTAAATGTTAGAAACTTTTAGGCATATTCAACAAAATAACAAGTCAGTATGCTAGTCTATTTTGTTTCATACGCCTTAGCGAAATTTTTCTAGTCTTCTTTAATAAATGTTATTTCTATTTCTTTGTTATTATTTCACTGGGTAATTCTGAGACAACCCCTTTTAACTTTAGGCTCTGTTTTAATATAGTGTTGATGTTGTTACATTTTTTAGTAATTCAAATGTATAAACTTAATTAGAACATATATATTATAAAATAATATACTTTCTAAAATTATTAAAGAATAGATGACTTTTTATAAAAATAAACAGTTAACTTATTGTTATCTTTTGAAATAACAGCCTTATCTTTTTTAGTAATTGTTTCTATACCATCTATATCATCAAAAAATTCTACAACTTTTTTAATTTTTTTAATTCCATCAGATTTTTTTTCTTCTTTTCTATACAATATAGCTAAATTGTTAAGTGGATTTTCCTCAAATGATGATCTATAATTTATTGTTCTATTATTTACTTTATCACTTTTCATACTGTACTTTAATCCTTCATTCTTTTCATTACCCAAATCATTACTTTCATCTATTCTTTCTTCTTTATTAAGATTATTTTGTTCATAATCCCTTGTTTTCAAATAATATGATATATCTTCAACTTCAAGATTATTTAACTCTTTTTCTGTCCTCTTTCCTGTATTCTTAAATTTATTAAAAACATTTATTAATTCTTTATATTCTTTAGCATCCTCACTATAGTTATTTCTAAATTTTTCTATTAAAAAGTTTATTTTTTCCTCATCATATAAATTCATAAACGATAAGTCTGTTCCTACTTGTTTTACTATTGTATATATCTTTTTATATTTAATTAGTTTAAATGCTCTTATGCTAAAATAAATTGCAAAAATAATACACATAAATGATACTATTAAATTTTTACTTAATATTATTGAAAGAGGTATATATATCCAAAAATTCTTTCTTGCATTCCTATACTTGTTTATTCCTTTATTTAAATCTTTATCATATGATAATATTTTTTTTATTATATTTTTTTTATTTTTAACCTTTATTCTTCTTTCTATTTTTGAAATTTTAAATTCTTTAATATTTATTTTTTTCTTTTTAAATATCCATAATTGCTTTTGGTGTTTTATTACTCCATTCTCCCCATATACCATTATCCCCTTCTTATTTATAGAAATATGACCTTCTTTGAATTTAGTAATAATAGTAATTCCACTGTCACTAGTTAATTTTATTTTTGTATTTTTACCAAGCTTTAAAGTTTTTTTATACTTAAGCCCCATCTTCTTAACCACCTTTTCCATTATATTGTGATAAAGTGTCTTTAATCATTTACTACTATATCTATGCTTTTCAATTTTATAGCCATAATTTATTTGTATATAAATGTAATTATTTTCCTTTATTTTACATCACATAATAATGTTAATCAAGGCTTTCTTCTTTCTTAGTTATATTTATGCTTTTTTCTGCATCTTTTTTTATTTTTAAAGTATTTTTATAAAAAATACTTTACTTCAATTTACTGTTAAAAGAATTTATCTATAAGTGTTTATTAAAAAAAGCAAATAAAACGAAATATTATTTCGCATTTATTTGCTATAAGTAATTTAAATATTAATAATTAAATTACTATATATACTAATTATTAGAAAAATTTACTTTAGTCATCTAAAAAAGAACATTCCAATATACTATGTCTATTTTGTGCTAGACGAGGAAATATTGCTGACTAATAGTAGTAATTATCAGCATATTACATAAACAAAGGATGAATCAAACTAGATTACAATGTTAGAAATAAAAGATTTCTAATTTTTTTTATTTTTATATAAAATTTATTGACAGGCCTATATAAAATATGATATCATTAAAAATTTGATAAAAAATGAAAATTGTGTTATACTATATAAGATATCAAAATATATGGAGGTGCATTTTTTGTTTAAAGCTGGTGATAGAGTTGTTTACCCAATGCAAGGAATAGGAATAGTTCAAAACATTGAAGAAAAAATTTTTTCTGGTCAAAAAAAACAGTATTGCATAATAAAAATGCTAAAAAACAATATGGAAATAATGATTCCAACAGATAGAGTCTTAACTTCAAATTTACGTATGATTAGTGATACATCTACATTAGAAAACATATTAGCTAATGTTCATGACAAATCAAGCTCAGAAGATGAAGAGATTACTTCTAAGCAAAGATATCAACTAAATATGGATAAGATTAAATCTGGTTCTTTACAAGACAGTGCTGAAGTAGTTTATGATTTAACACTTATTAATAAACAAAAAGCGTTAAATTCTAGTGAAAAGCAAATGTTAAACACTGCACGTAAATTTCTAATTGATGAAATAACTCTTATTAAAGACATTACTGAAAGTGAAGCTAATGCTTTTTTAAAAGCTACTATTAATTAGACTGATATGAACTTTAATTTTAAATAGTTCTTACCAAAAGCCACATATATAATTTATGTGGCTTTTGGTATTTTCAAAACAAAATTATAGTATTTATATGTATATTAAAATAATCATTAATGCATTGGAACTAATTGAAAATCAAAATTACATTTTATATTTATTTTTTTAATTTCGAATTGCACTTTTTTCAACTATTTTTATTTTACTTTTCCACTAGTAAGTCTAAGATATTTGAATATGCATAAATATCTTAATTTTATATATCAAAAAAAGCTATAAGAATAAATTCTCATAGCTTAAATTTCAACGTAAAACTATCTTCTGTTGTTTTGTTGCTTTCTAGCTCTTCTACAATCAGCACATCTTACTGGTTCATTTTCGAATCCTTTTTCTTTGTAGAATTCTTGTTCTCCAACTGTAAATACAAATTCGTTTCCACAATCTTTACATACTAATGTTTTATCTTCCATTCTAATTCCTCCAAATTCAAAGACTTAGTTAACTAACACTTTCTCAAAGGAGAAATTTTAATGTAATTAAATCTTCATCTTATTTTTTTGTTCACTTTCGAACTACTTTAGTATATCATGTATCAAATTAAAATGCAAGTTATAAAATAAACATTTATTAAAATAACTTTAGGCACATGAAAGAAAATAACAAGTCAAAGATGCGACGTATATTTTATCTTAAGATAAGTTCAACTAAATTCCACCTGAAAAGTTTCACTTTATGCCAAACAAAGAGGTAATATTAGTTCATAGTAGGCTATGGACTAATATTATCGATGCAGTATGACACAAAATAGACTAGCTAACTTACTTGTTATTTTTTTGAAGTGCCTTAACTATTCTTTTTTAATGACAAATCCTCGAATGAATTTGTAATTATATATCTGTTATCTCCAACCTTAATAAATTTAATTGAGACATTATCTCCTATACTTGCTAACGCTACCTCTCTAGATGTTTCAGTGGAAACCGAAAAAATATTATCTATATTTTTTAACTTAATATCATAAATACTTGTACCTTCTTTAACCACAACACCAATTCTTTCAATTTCACCATTTATCTTCTCTTCATTATTTCCTCCCTCTAAAGAAATATTAGTATTAGTTAATCCCTCTAAGTATTTATTCAGAGTAGATTGAAGACTATCACCAACCCCTACAGTATTAAAGTTTTTAACATTAACCATTGCATATTGTTTAACTAATCCATTTGAATCTTTTAAGGTCATAAAATACGTTGGTTCATTTTGAACATTTATTAAATATGGAAATGTAGCTTGATATCCATATTGTTGTACTTTACCTTGTGCTGATTTCATACTTGCTTCTTCTGTTGCTCCAGCAGTCTTATACAACTTAGTTTCTCCATTTCTTGTATTAGTTAAAGTAAATCCTACTAAGCTCTCATCACTACCTACTGATGTTATTCCTGTGCAATAGTAACAAATATCATTATTATATATTACATTCATACCTGGAGTTGATTTCAATTTATCTTTATCACTAAAATTTAGAATTCCATGTACTAGATCTCCCCATTTATCAATATATCTTCTAACATAATTTGCAGGTTGTATTCTGTCTACCCAATGAGGTAAATTATTAATATCATAAACTTTGGATTCCCCCGTTTGTGCATCCATTATTAATGCACCTATCGCTTTGGACTCTGCAATACCTACTGCATTGTCATATCTTGTTACAACCCAATATGGTCTTCCTGTATCATCTAATTCAAATGTAAAATCTGTATGTCCTGCTTTCATATCTCTAAGAAATGCAGCTCTTTTTAAATTACTTAATAAGTAAGATGAGTCTAAATATTTAATTTTAAGCTCTTTTCCATCAAGTTCTGTGATTAATTGAACATCATTTTGATTTGTTGCACTTACTTTTATATATCCTACTGTACCCTCTTTATTTGTAAACCACTTAAATAATGATGAATGCTCTAATGGTGCTACATAATATAACTCTCCATTTATACTTTGTAAATCTAACGATCCAACATATACTTGACTACCTAGACTTGAAATTTCACCTAATTTTTTATCTGCAAGTTTTCCTGCCAACTCTTTATCTATAGTTGGCAATTGATTCAAATCAATATATTCTATTTGACTTGAAAATTCCACTTCACTTATGTTTCCAATTAAATTTCTGTGTGAATTATAACTTACTATCGGACTACATATTATAGCTAATGCAATATATGCTAAAGCTACACCTCCACCAGTTACAATAAATTTTCTATTTCTCGTTAAAACTCCATATACTACTGAGCATAATACAAATATTACAACTATTAAACTTGCATTTAAGCTTAAATCAAAAATTAAATTACTAGCTAATAGTAGTACAATTCCTATACACAGATATGCTGCTATTAATAACTTTAAAAATGTTATTATGCTACCCTTAATTTTCATATCACATCTCCATTCCAACTGTTTATTACAGTTAATATTATATTATAGTAAGTTTTTTAATACCATATTAGTTATGTTTATTTTTAAACAGAAAATTAAATTACACCTAACACAGATAAAAAATATATAAGTTCCAATAAAGTTTGTTCATTAATATAAATTTTAGAACACTTATAAATACTATGATTTAACTACTATAGTGAGGAACTTATATAGAAAACTTATGATATATATGCTTCTAACTAGATATTGTTAATTAAAGATATAATTTTCTATGAAAATTATATAAAAGATTATACATGTATTAACTTAATTAGGACATATATAAAAAGATCTCAAAAAATATTTTGAGACCTCTTTAGGTATCTGAAAAAAATAACTAGTCAATATTCTAATTTCTTCTTAATATAATCATATTTTTATAAGTCTTCCCATTGACATCAAGAAAACTATTTTTTATCTACTTCTTCATATTCAACATCAATTATTTCACCAATATCTTCGTCTTCGTCTTCGTCTTCGTTTGATTTATATGTAGTATATTCATTATTTTTAACTTGTGAGGTTTTTGTATATGCTTTATCTTTATTAAAAAATGCTATTACTTTTATTAATAAATAAGCAATTACTCCAAATAATAAAATATATGGAAATAAAAATAATATTAGAGCTATTATACATACTCCTCCAATGAAATATACTATTTTTTCAAAATTTCCTCTCATATTTATAATATACTCCTTTGCAACTTTTAATTTCTTTTTTATATTATACATTAAATTTGGAACTAATGCAATAAGAGATATTTGATATGTTATTAAGAGGTTAATTAAACCATATTATTTGTAATTTTAGGTAAAATAATTTCTAATCCTAATACGATAAAAGAGATTATTATGTATTCTTTAACATCCTACAAGTTTTCATCATTACTTTTAAAATAACAATTAAATATTTATTAAGAGTTCTACAAAGCAAATTCCAATGCCAGTTCGCCTTTATATTAAAATATCAACATTATTTTAAAACATAGCTAATATTTTAAATCGTAAAATTTCTATTGTATATAATATTATACCTTTAAAAACTTGCTAAGCTTACATATACTAATGTTTAATTTTTTAGCCCACTGAAAAATATGTAACAATATCAACACAATTTTAAAACAGCGCCAATAATATTTATGTATCACTATTAAATAAAATTAAAAAAACAGTCTTACCTTAAAATATTAAGGTAAGACTGCTAAAATTTTTATTATATCCAATTTAGAAATATGAAACTAAACTCTGCTTTACCCTTATTTTCTTAAAAAATTATTTACTTCCATACCCACCTTTAGACCTTCACTAATAGCTGTAACTACTAATGACTGTCCAAGTCTTGCATCTCCTGTTACAAATACTTTAGGAACATTAGTCTTGAAATTTCCAAATTCGGATGTTATATTACCTCTTCCATCAAATTCAACTCCAAAAGCATCTTTAAGATAACTTTGTGACCCTGTGAATCCCATTGCAAGCAATACAATTTCTGCCTTCCAATTCTTTTCTGACCCATTAACTGGAACTGGTGACATTCTTCCATTATTATCTTTCTTCCATTTAACATTTACCGTATCAACACTTTCAAGATTTCCATCTTTATCACTGTTTAGAGCTATAACTGTTGTCAAATACTCTCTCGGATCCTTTCCATATATGGTTTTAAATTCTTCTTGTCCATAATCTACCTTAAGAATTTTAGGCCACTCTGGCCATGGATTCTTTTCTGATCTTTCTGTTGCAGGTTCTCCCATTATTTCAAATTGAACTAATGATGTGCAACCATGACGAAGTGATGTTCCAACACAATCTGTTCCTGTGTCTCCCCCACCTATTACAATTACATTTTTATCTTTTGCAGAAATATAATTATCATCTTCATGATTTGAATCTAATAAACTTTTAGTATTTGCTTTTAAGAAATCTACTGCAAAATATATTCCATTAATATTTCTTCCTTTTGCTTGTAAATCTCTTGGCTCCGATGCTCCAGTTGCAAGAATTACTGCATCATAATTGTCTATTATATCTTGAGCATCATAATTATCACCAACATTTGCATTAGTTATAAATTTAATGCCTTCTTCTGCCATAAGTTTAACTCTTCTTAATATAATTTCTTTATCAAGTTTCATATTAGGAATTCCATACATTAATAATCCACCTGGTCTATCACTTCTTTCAAATACTGTAACTTTATGACCACATTTATTTAATGTGTTTGCCGCCGAAAGTCCTGCTGGACCAGAACCAATTACTGCAACTTTTTTTCCAGTTCTCTTAAGTGGAGGATTTGCCTCTACTTTTCCATTTTCATATGCAGTGTCAATTATAGCTCTTTCATTTTCCTTTATAGTAACTGATGGACCATTTAATCCTGCTGTGCATCCAGCTTCGCAAGGTGCTGGACAAACTCTTCCTGTAAATTCTGGAAACGGATTAGTTTTAATTAATCTTTCATAAGCTAAATCCCATTTTCCTTTATAAACTAAATCATTCCACTCAGGTATTAGATTGTGCAAAGGACAACCTGATACCATTCCTGAAAACAACACTCCTGATTGACAAAACGGAACTCCACAGTCCATACATCTTGCTCCTTGAACACATTGTTTATCCAAAGAAAGTCTTGTATGAAATTCTTTATAATCTTTTAATCTTTCTTTTGGTTCTCTATTTTTACCTTCTTCTCTATCATAATCTAAAAATCCAGTTGGTTTACCCATGTTTTCTTGCACTCCTATCTTTCTTTAATTTCTTGGAAAGCTTTAATTAGTGCTTCTTCATCATCACATCCAAGATTTTTATACTTTTCAACTGTTTCTAATACCTTCTTGTAATCCTTAGGAATTATTTTAATGAAATTAGATTTTTCTGTATCAAAGTTGGATAATATTTTATTTCCTTTATGAGAACCAGTATTTTCTACATGTTCTTCAATTAAATCTTTTAATTCAATTTCATCTTCTAAGCTTAATTCTTCTAATAAGACCATTTCTTCATTTAAGTTTATTCTAAAGTTTTCATCATCGTTATAAAGATAAACAACTCCACCACTCATACCAGCTGCAAAGTTAATTCCAGTCTTACCTAAAATAACAACTTTTCCACCTGTCATATATTCACATCCATGTGCTCCAACACCTTCAACAACTGCCGTTGCTCCTGAATTTCTAACACAGAATCTTTCACCTGCAATACCATTTATAAATACTTTACCACTTGTTGCCCCATATAAAGCAACATTACCAATTAAGATGTTTTCTTCTGCTACAAATGTAGATTTCTTTGGAGGATATACTATAAGTTTACCACCTGATAATCCTTTACCAAAGTAGTCATTAGCATCCCCTTCGACTTCAAAAGTTAATCCCTTTGGAATGAACGATCCAAAACTTTGACCTGCCGCTCCATTACACTTAATACATATAGTATCTTCAGGTAATCCTACCGTTTTATACACTTTAGTAATTTCAGAACCCAGGATAGTTCCAAGGGTTCTATTCGTATTAGTTACATTAACTTCAAATTTTGTTTTTTCACCTTTATTTATTGAATCCTTGCATTTATCTAAGAATACTTTTTCATCTATTACTTCATTTAATTTATGATCATACTTTTTGTTCTTATCAAATTTAACTACTTTACCTTTAAACTTACTTGGAGTATAAAGTACAGAACTTAAATCTATATTTTTAGCTTTCCAACCATAAATATTTTCTTTTTGCTTAAGCCTATCTACTCTACCAACCATTTCATCAAGTTTTCTAAATCCAAGACTCGCCATAATTTCTCTTAATTCTTGTGCTATAAAGTACATAAAGTTAACTACATATTCAGGCTTTCCTTTAAATCTCTTTCTTAATTCTTCATTTTGAGTTGCTATACCTACAGGACAAGTATCTAAATTACAAACTCTCATCATAACGCATCCTAAAGATACTAATGGTGCAGTTGCAAATCCAAATTCTTCAGCTCCTAAAAGTGCAGCAACGGCAACATCTCTACCACTCATAAGTTTACCATCAACTTCAACTTTAACTCTATCTCTTAATTCATTCATTAAAAGAGTTTGATGAGCTTCTGCAAGTCCAAGTTCCCAAGGAAGTCCTGCATTTTTAATAGAGTTCTTAGGTGATGCACCTGTTCCTCCATCATAACCTGAGATTAATATTACATCAGCACCACCTTTTGCAACACCAGCTGCAACAGTACCAACTCCACATTCTGAAACTAGCTTAACAGATACCCTAGCATCCATATTTACATTCTTTAAATCATAAATTAATTGAGCTAAGTCTTCTATTGAATAAATATCATGATGTGGTGGTGGTGATATAAGTCCAACACCTGTAGTTGAGTGTCTAGTCTTAGCAACCCATGGATAAACCTTGTTTGCAGGTAATTGACCACCTTCACCCGGTTTTGCTCCTTGAGCCAATTTTATTTGAAGTTCATCTGCATTTACTAAATATTCTGAAGTTACTCCAAATCTTCCAGATGCTATTTGTTTTATTGAAGATCTTCTTGAGTCTCCATTTTCATCTACAATCCATCTTTCTGAGTCTTCTCCTCCTTCACCAGTATTAGATCTACCACCAATTCTATTCATAGCAATAGCTAATGCTTCATGAGCTTCTTTAGAAATTGATCCATATGACATAGCTCCGGTTTTAAATCTCTTAACTATTTCTGAAACCGGCTCAACCTCATCTAATGAAATTGCTTTAGAATTATAATTAAAATCTAATAATCCTCTTAAAGTTATTTCTGCTTTTTCATCATCAATTAAAGAAGTATATTCTTTAAATAATTCATAATTTCCGTTTTTGGTAGCTTCTTGTAATTTATGAATAGTTAAAGGATTATATAGATGTTGTTCTTGTTCTTCACCAGCTCTAAGTTTCTCATATCCTGGTGAATCTAATGAAAAGTCTGCTGCATATGTTTTATCTCTAAAACCATTTTCATGATTTATTTCAGCTTCCTTTTGAATTTCTTTTAATCCTATTCCAGCAATTCTACTTACAGTATTAGTAAAATACTTATCAATAACTTCTTTTCCAATACCTATAGCTTCAAATATTTGAGCTCCTTGATAAGATTGAATTGTTGAAATACCCATTTTAGAAAGTACCTTAGTTATTCCTTTAAGTATTGCTTTATTATAATTATAAACTGCTTTATCATATTCTACATCAAGTAATCCATCTTCAATTAATCCTCTTAAAGATTCATAAGCCATATATGGATTTATAGCTGACGCACCAAATCCAATTAAAGTTGCAAAATGATGAACTTCTCTTGGCTCTCCACTTTCTAATATTAATCCAACTGATGTTCTTGTTCCCTTTTGAACCAAGTATTGATGAAGTGCTGACACTGCAAGCAATGATGGAATTGGAATCTTAGTTGCACATACATTTCTATCAGATAATATAAGTATAGTGTATCCTTTTTCATATGCTTCTTGAGCCTTTTCAAACATCTCATCTAGCGCATCTTCTAAAGATCCTCCCTTATCAAATACAATATCTATAATTTTTGATTTTAAATTTCCTTGATTAAGTGCCTTTATCTTAGCTAATTCCTCATTATTTATTATTGGTGTATCAAGCTTAATTAAATCACAATTCACAGACTTATCTTCTAATATATTACCTTCTGGTCCAATATACACATTAGAAGCTGTAACTATTTCTTCCCTAATTGCATCTATAGGTGGATTAGTTACTTGTGCAAATAATTGTTTAAAATAATTAAATAATGGCTGAGACTGCTTAGATAATACTGCAATTGGAGTATCAACACCCATTGCTGCCAATGGTTCTGCACCACTTTCAGCCATAGGAAGCATAGTTGTTTTTACTTCTTCATAAGTATATCCAAATGTCTTTTCTAATCTTTTTCTAGTTTCTTTGTCATATTCAATTTTGAAAGACTTTCCTTCTTTCATTTTATCTAAAGTAACTAAATTATTCTCAAGCCATTCTCCATAAGGATTTTGAGTTGCATAAGTATGCTTTAATTCCTCATCATCTATAACTTCCTTCTTTACAGTATCTACAAGTAACATTCTACCTGGTCTTAATCTATCTTTCTTTTCAACAATTTCAGGTGGTATATCTAAAGCACCAACTTCAGAAGATAATATTAGTCTTCTGTCCTTAGTTATATAATATCTTGATGGTCTTAAACCATTTCTATCTAAAACTGCACCAACTTTTTCACCATCTGTAAATACGATAGCTGCTGGACCATCCCATGGTTCCATTAATGTAGCATTATATTCATAAAAAGCTTTCTTTTCCTTACTCATAGTCTTACTCTTATACCACGGTTCTGGAATGGCCATCATTACGGCTCTAGTTAAATCCATACCATTCATATATAAGAATTCTAAGTTATTATCTAAAATTGCAGAGTCTGAGCCTTCTTTATTTATAATAGGTAACACCCTATTTAACTCTTTTCCCAGTACTCTAGATTTAACATTTGTTTCTCTCGAATAAACTTTATTAACATTTCCTCGTAGTGTGTTAATCTCACCATTATGAATCATAAATCTATTTGGATGAGCTCTTTCCCAACTTGGGAATGTATTAGTGCTATATCTTGAATGTACTAATGCAAGAGAAGTTTCAACTCTCTCATCTTCTAAGTCCTTATAAAATTCTCTTAACTGTGTAGATAAGAGCATCCCTTTATATACTATTGTCTTTGATGAAAATGAGGCCATGTAAAAAGTTTCATTTAAGAATTTGCTTATCCATCCAGCTCTTTTTTCTATGTTTCTTCTAATAATGTATAATTCTCTTTCAAATGCGATTCCTCTTTTTACTCCATTTGGCCTTTTTACAAAAGCTTGCATAATTACAGGCATTGCTCCCAATGATGCTTTTCCAAGTATTGAAGGATTAGTTTTAACTTCTCTCCAGGCAATTAATTCAAGATCTTCTTCTTTTACTATATCTTCAAAAAGAGTTAAACCTTCTTTTCTTGCCTTTTCTTCTTGAGGTAAAAACATCATTGCAACAGCATAATCTCCTTCCGATCCAAGTGTTATGCCTTTATCTCTTAATTCCTCTTTAAAAAACTTATGAGGTATATTAAATAGGATACCGGCACCATCCCCAGTATTTTCATCTGCTCCTGTACCACCTCTATGCTTTAACTTTTCTAATATAGTTAAACAGTCTGATAAAATCTGATGTGATTTTTCGCCGTCAATATTTACTATTGTACCAATTCCGCAAGCATCATGTTCAAACGATGGACTATACAGACCTTGTAATTTAGGATTATAATTATCCATTTAAACTCCTCCTTTTAAAATAACCTATTTATAAGTAGCAAAATAACGAGTAAAAATACCTTTTTTTTGATATAATTACCCGTATATTTCACTATAATTAATGATGGTATAATTCAACAAATCTTTATAATTGTTCAGTTAATATAAAGTTAGCAATATGGCTCATTGGTTTGCCTAAATTCATACTTAACTTTTGCATATATCTAAATGCCTCATTTTCTTCCATCTTTTCATCTATCATAATCTTGCCTTTTGCTTTTTCAATTATCTTTCTATCTTCTAATGTGTGTTCTAATGTTTTAACCTGTTGTTTTAATTTTAAAATTCTTTTTTTACCTTGAAATATAAGCTCAATAGCATTTGTTAACAGCACATTTGAAATCTTCGTTCCTATACAATATATATCAGTATCTTCTTCAATAAAAGAACGATAAGGCTCATTTACAATAGCTAAAAAACTTGTGAGATCCATTAATGCATCATAAGCATCTAGTAAGCTCATATCCTTGAATTTATACCCCACTAAAACTAGATCTGGAGAATATTGCATAACCATTCTCATTAACTCACTACCTGAAGTACACATGGCTACAATGTCATATCCCTCCTGCATTAACAATCCCTTCAACTTCTTACTAGTATCTATATTACTTAATGCTATAATAATCTTTCCTCGCGATAGCATTGCAACACCCACCTTAACAATTAATTAGGCACATGAAAGAAAATAATAGACCAAAGGTGCATCGTATATTTCGTGTCAGACAAGGAAGCAAATTCAGTTAATAGCGAGCTATTAGCTGAATTTGTCGACGTGAGTAGAGAACCAAAAGTGAGAATCGAAATTTTATATTTCGTTCTTCGAACTTTCACACCGTGCAATCTATGATTTTGTGTGAATCACTTACTCAGCGAGTTTATACGAGTCGAGCTTCCATATGATGCAAAATAGATATGCATACTGGTCTATTATTTTTTTGAATGTTCCTTAGTATCTTTCAAGATAGCTTTCTAATTCCCAGTTATGAACCTTAATTCTATAATCATTCCATTCAGCTTCTTTAGCTTTAGCATAATTTTTAAATATATGCATTCCTAAGGTTTCTTTTACCAAATCACTTTCTTTCATGAATTTAATTGCTTCATATAAATTATCTGGTAAATTATCAATACCATTTGCTGTTCTTTCTTCTTGAGTCATCTTGAATATATTTCCATCTACACTTGCTGGTGGCTTTAAGTTATTTTTGATTCCATCTAATCCAGCTGCTAAAAGACAAGCTAATACTAAATAAGGATTAGCACTTGGATCTGGACATCTTAATTCTACTCTTGTACCTGCGCCTCTTGCTGCTGGTACTCTTATTAATGGTGTTCTGTTTTTTCCTGACCAAGCAATATAAACTGGAGCTTCATATCCTGGAACTAATCTCTTATATGAATTAACTAGTGGATTAGTTATTGCTGCAATTCCTTTTATATGCTTTAGTATTCCTGCAATAAAACTATGAGCAGTTTCACTTAAACCGTCAGCATCATTTTCATCTACAAAAGCATTTTTTCCATCTTTATTTAATGACATATTAATATGCATTCCTGATCCATTAATTCCAAATATAGGTTTTGGCATAAATGATGCATATAATCCATGTCTTTGTGCTATTGATTTAACAACTAGTTTAAATGTCATAATATTATCAGCAGTTGTTAGTGCATCTGCATATTTAAAGTCAATTTCGTTTTGTCCTTCAGCAACTTCATGGTGAGATGCTTCAATTTCAAACCCCATTTCTTCTAGGGCTAAAGTCATATCACGTCTAGCATTTTCTCCTAAGTCTGTTGGTCCTAAATCGAAATATCCAGCTTTATCTTGTGTGTTAACTGTTGCGTTACCATTTTCATCTGTTTCAAATAAGAAGAATTCACATTCTGGTCCAACGTTCATAGTATATCCTAATTTAGCTGCATCATCTAAAACTTTCTTTAATACAGTTCTAGGATCTCCTTCAAATGCTGTTCCATCGGGTCTATAAACATCACAAATCAATCTTGCAACTTTTCCTTGTTGTGGTCTCCATGGGAAAATAACAAAACTATCTAAGTTTGGTCTTAAACACATATCTGATTCTTCTATTCTAACAAATCCATCAATAGATGATCCATCAAACATACATTCATTGTTTAATGCCTTTTCTAATTGTCTATCTGTTATTGCAACATTTTTCAATGCTCCAAAGATATCAGTAAATTGAAGCCTTATAAATCTAACTCCATTTTCTTTAACTAAATTTATTATATCTTCCTTTGTATATTTTGCCATTGATAATTCCCCCTTTTAATTTTAAAAAAGGCGCACAATAGACAAATTTATTTGTCTATTGAACGCCTTTGCTCAATCATTTATTATTTATATTATATATATTATCTTAAAATAAATCAAGTTATTTTTAAAAAATATTATTAATTTTAGTAATTTATTGACAAAAGTAATGTTTAATATTTATTTTAGTGATAATATAATAATTTTAGTGTTATATTAGATAAAATTTTTATTTATTGTAAAATTTGATTCTTATTCATTTTCAAGAGCTTCTTTTCCTCTTGCCCCTGTTCTGACTTTAATTGCATCTTGTATTTCATATACAAAAATCTTTCCATCTCCAATTTCACCAGTTCTTAAAACAGCATTAGCTGCTTCAATAACTTTCTCAACAGGAACTTCACATACAACTATTTCCACTTTAATTTTAGGTAATAATTTCAACTCCGTAGCAACTCCTCTGTAGTATTGTACATCACCTTTTTGAGTACCACATCCTAATACTTGAGTTACTGTCATTCCCATAATTCCTATTTCATTAAGCGCTTCCTTTAATTCATCAAACTTAGTTTTTCTTGTTATAATATCTATTTTTGTTATTTTATCTGCCAAAGCATATTCCCCCTCTATTTATTTAAATGAAGCCTAACTAGTATACACTCGCTTTAGAAGTTTTGATATCAACATGTAGAATTTAGATTCTCACTTATAGGCTATCTTAACACTTTAAAAATCTGCTTAACTACTCTCTATAACATGCTCTTCTAAATCAAAGTTTATTACCTTTTTTATACTAAGTTAGTGTAATAAATATTTTTGAGCTAATTTTAAGCATTCCTTCACCAGTTAATAATAAACTTCATATTTATAGAAAATTATTGGGTAATAAAAAAATGGACTCACAAGAAATTTTCACTTCTATGACTCCATTGCCAAAACATCTAATTAATATGTTCATTATACTGAATGATATATTGATTGTCAATAATTTTCATTTGAATTTTCTTATAGAAACCCTCTAAGAATTTAAATTAATACTATATACTCAATAAAAATATTTTTTTAAGTAATATTCTTCTCTTATATTACCCATAAATAGCTAAATATACAGTATTACTTTTTATTTAAAATTGTTGAATATTGTATAATAACTTGTTACAATTTATTATGTACAAAAAATTATATATAACATTAATTCAATTATATAACATTCGTATATACAATTGAATATTATATTTGGGGGGCTATAAAAATGAATACAATTATCACAAAATTTGGTGGCAGTTCTTTAGCTGATGCTAATCAATTTAAAAAAGTAAAGGACATAATATGTGCAAATGAATCAAGAAAATATGTTGTGCCTTCAGCACCTGGAAAAAGAAATTCTAAAGATTCAAAAATAACAGACTTATTGTACCTTTGTCATGCTCATGTCAATGCTGGAATATCTTTAGATGATGTTTTTAACCACATTAGAGAAAGATATGTTGGTATAGTTCATGATTTAAAACTAAATTTTAATATTGAAGAACATCTAAGTATTATAAAAAAAGATCTTGAAGATGGAGCTTCTAGTGATTATGCAGCAAGTAGAGGGGAATATTTAAATTCATTAATTCTTAGCAACTATTTAGGATTTGAGTTTGTTGATGCTAAGGATGTTATTGTATTTAATAATGATGGTTCTTTAGATTCTAATGCAACACACTGTGCTTTAAGAGAAACATTATCATCAATTCCTAGAGCTGTAATTCCAGGATTTTATGGAGCTGATAAAGAAGGTAATATAGTAACTTTTTCAAGAGGAGGTTCTGATGTAACTGGAGCTCTAGTTACAGCAAGTTTAAATGCTGATCTTTATGAAAACTGGACAGATGTTTCAGGATTTCTAATGGCAGATCCTAGAATTATTAACAATCCAAAACCAATAAGTACAATTACATATACAGAACTTAGGGAACTTTCTTATATGGGGGCTTCGGTTTTACATGAAGATGCTATTTTCCCAGTGAGAGAAGTCGGTATTCCAATAAATATAAAAAACACAAACAGGCCTGAAGATAAAGGAACATTTATAGTAGAAGATTTATTAAAGAGTGATTTACAAACTATAACTGGTATAGCTGGCAAAAAAGATTTTACTGTAATATCAATAGCAAAAGCTCTTATGAACTCTGAATTAGGTTTTTGTAGAAAATTATTGTCAATTCTTGAACAACATAACGTTTCATTTGAAAATATGCCTTCAGGAATAGATACTGTATGTCTTGTTATTTCAGACTCTCAACTAAAAAACAAAAAGGAGTCTATAATAGATGAGATTAAACGTAGTTGTAATCCTGATTCAATAGTTGTTCATCCTAATATGGCATTAATAACAACAGTAGGCAAAGGAATGACTAAACAAAAAGGAGTTGCTGCAAAAATCTTTACTGCTCTTTCAAAGGCTGATATTAATATTAGAATGATCGACCAAGGTTCAAGTGAAATTAATATATTAGTTGGTATAGAAAATGATAATTTTGAAAAAGCTATACATGCAATATATGATGCATTTAATTAATCAAAAAATAAAACTATAATAAATAATATATTTATTTAATTATTACTAGAAAGTATTTTAGACAAGTAATTTCTAGTAATATTTTTTATACTATTAATTAACTTTTTAATGTACACTTGTTAGTATGTTCATTTTAAATCTAAAAAAATGGTGTACCAAAAACAAATTTGTTTTTGGTACACCATTTATATCAAGCATATGAAATTATATTGCTTTCATATTTCTAGATGCAACAATATCTATTCCAGTTCCTAATACATTTTTTACAATAACATCTCCAATTTTAACTGGTGCTTCTAATTCAACTCCACTTAAAACTTCCATGCATTTAAAATTAAGTCCCTTTGGAATAGAGCCCTTAGTCTTAACAGGAATAACAGGAAGTTGTCCACCTTTAATCTTAACAGTTGAAGTTATTACTCTAACTGGATTAGTAACTTCATTTATTCCATATTCTGCTCCTCTTTTACAAGTATTACCTGTTACAGTTTTGTTTTCAGCATCTACACTTAAATGGCAACCCATAGGGCAGCTTATGCAAATTAATTCTTTTACCATATTATTCACCATCCTCTAATGATATTGTAATATCACCTTTAACTTTTTCTAATAAAGCCTTATTTAAAATAACCTTTTCCATTTCTGATGGTGCTAAATGAGTTCTCTTGAACTTAGCAATCTCTTCACCATTACATCTTACAACTAAAGCTTTATTATGATAAATATTATTAACTCTCATAAATATAGTTAATTTATCATCTACAGCTTCTGGGTTAAGTTTTTGAGGTACTGTATAATTGATATTTTGACCATTAATTATATTTATATAATTACCCTTTTTAAGCTCTTTTTTAATATATTTTGCAGCAGATTTTCCTGCATGTTTTGATTCTTGAGTTACAAAGTCAACTAAGTCATGTACATGAACTACATTACCACAAGCGAATACTCCATCAATTGATGTTTCCATACTTTCTGTTACTATTAGTCCATTTGTTCTTCTATCTGGTTCTATACCAGCATTAGATGATAATTCATTTTCAGGAATAAGTCCAACTGATAATAATAATGTATCAACAGCAAATTCTTTTTCTGTTCCCTTAATTGGTTTTCTATCTGGACCAACTTCAGCAATTACAACTTTTTCTAATCTCTTATCTCCTACTATATCGATTATAGTATGTGATAAGAATAATGGAATGTCATAATCATTTAAACATTGAACAATATTTCTATTTAATCCATTAGAATATGGACATAATTCTACAACAGCCTTAACCTTAGCACCTTCAAGTGTCATTCTTCTAGCCATTATAAGTCCGATATCTCCAGATCCAAGTATTAATACTTCTTTACCTGGCATATATCCTTCCATATTTATATATCTTTGAGCAGCTCCTGCTGTAAATACACCTGCTGGTCTATCTCCAGGAGTGTTTATAGCACCTCTAGTTCTTTCTCTACAACCCATTGCAAGTATTACTGCATCTGTTTTTAAAGCCATATAGCCTTCTTCAGAATTAATTGCATGTACAGTTTTATCCTTTTCGATATCTAAAACCATAGTATCAAGTTTAATTTCTACATTTGTATCTTGTAACATGTCAATAAATCTACTTGCATATTCAGGACCTGTAAGTTCTTCCTTAAAAGTGTGAAGCCCAAATCCATTATGTATGCATTGGTTCAGGATTCCTCCAAGTTCTTTATCTCTTTCTAGAATTAGTATCTTTTTGATTCCATCATTATATGCTTCATAAGCTGCTGCAAGTCCTGCTGGGCCTCCACCAATTACTATTAATTCATAACTCATAATTTAAGCCTCCTACTTAGTTTTTCCGAATAAAATGTATGAACCATCTTTTTCTTGAACTATATCTTCTGGTTTAACATTATATTCTCTTGCTATTATTTCTTGAACTCTAGGTCCACAGAATCCGCCTTGACATCTTCCCATACCTGGTCTACATCTTCTCTTAACACCATCTAAAGAAAGAGTTCCAAATGATCTCTTGATAGCTCCTACGATTTCACCTTCTGTGATACTTTCACATCTACATACCATTCTTCCGTATTGAGGATTCTTTTTAATTAATGCAGCTTTTTCTTCAGCTGGTAATTCCATAAAGTGAATTTGTTCTCTCTTTGCTATAAAATTATCTTTCTTATTTAATTCAAGACCAGCTTTGTCTAGTATTTCTACTACAGCCTCAGCTACAGCAGGTGCTGAAGATAATCCTGGTGATTTCATTCCAGCAGCATCTACAAATCCTTTAACTTCATCATTTTCTTCTACTATAAAGTCTCCTGTGCTTGGAGTAGCTCTAAGTCCAGCAAAATTTCTTATGCTTTCTCTAAAATTAATTTTTGTAGTTGTATGCATAGATGCTTCTCTTATAGCATCTAATCCTTCACCTATTGTTCCTAAATCTTCTTTATCTTCCATATCTATAGCATCAGGTCCAATTATAAGATTACCATGTACTGTTGGACTAACTAAGATTCCTTTTCCAAGTTTTGAAGGACAAGGGAATATTGTATGAGATACTATAGCACCTTGAGATTTATCCATTACGAAGTATTCTCCGCTTCTTGGAGTTATCTTAAAGCTTTCTTTGCATATTAAATTATGAATTTTATCTGCATAAAGTCCTGCAGCATTAACTACATATTTAGCTTTTATAATTTCTCCATCAGCAGTTTCAATTGTAAATACATCATCTTTCTTAATTGAAACAACTTCTTTTTTAAGTTTAATTTCTCCACCATTTGTTACACCGTTTTCACATAATGCGATTGTGTATTCAAAAGGTCCAACTATTCCTCCAGTTGGTGCATAAAGAGCTCCATGTACTTCATCTGTAAGATTTGGTTCCATTTCTAAAAGCTCTTTTTTACCTATAACTCTTAGTCCTTTTACTCCTATTTTAGTTCCATTAGCACAAAGTTCTTCAACAGTTTTCATATCTTCATCTGAATGAGCTACAACTAATGAACCATTTCTTTTAAATGGAACAGATAATTCTTTGCAAAGGTCTTCATACATTTCATTACCTTTAACATTGAACTTTGCCATTAAAGTACCTTCTTTTGGATCATAGCCTGCATGTACTATTGCTGAATTAGCTTTTGATGTACCCATTGATACATCCTTTTCTTTCTCTAAAACAGCTACTTTTAAATTATATTTAGTTAATTCCCTAAATATAGAAGCTCCTATGACACCGGCTCCAATTATTGCTACATCATACATTTTTTATCCTCCTTTATATAACAAAAGAGCCAAACACAAATACACATTAAAAATAACATGTCTTTGTGCTTGACTCTAATTCTCTAAGCACTTTTAATCTTTATATTTACATATTAACACAAAGTTTTAGATTTGTCTAGTTTTATTCACAGTATTCAACATAAAGTTTTAGTTTTGTGCCCAACCTTTAACTCTTTCTACTGCGTTCTTCCAACCTGCACATAGTTTTTCTCTCTTTGCACTTTCAAAAGTTGGAGAATAACTTTGGCTTATAGCCCATGTCTTTGAAATTTCTTCTTTTGATTCCCAGAACTTAACTGCAAGACCTGCTAAATATGCTGCTCCTAATGCTGTTGTTTCAGTTATTATTGGTCTAAGTACTTGTGTATTGGAAATATCTGATTGGAATTGCATTAATAGATTATTTCTACTAGCTCCTCCATCAACTCTAAGTGATGCCAACTTACATCCAGCATCTTCTGCCATAGCTGACAATAAATCATTTGTTTGATATGCTATAGCTTCAAGAGCTGCTCTAATTATATGATTTCTATTAGCTCCTCTTGTCAAACCAAAGATAGCTCCTCTTGCATACATGTCCCAATATGGAGCACCAAGTCCAACGAATGCTGGAACAACATATACTCCTCCATTATCTTCTACCTTTTTAGCAAAATATTCTGAATCTGCTGCATCATGAATAAATTGAAGTTCATCTCTAACCCATTGAATTACAGCTCCTCCAACGAATACAGACCCTTCTAAAGCATATTCAATTTTATCATCTATACCAACTGCTATTGTAGTTACTAGTCCATTCTTACTAAGAACCATTTCGTTTCCTGTGTTCATAAGTAAGAAACAACCTGTTCCATAAGTATTTTTAGCACTACCTTTTTCAAAACATGTTTGTCCAAATAATGCACATTGTTGATCTCCAGCCATACCAGCTATTGGAACTCTTACGCCTCCAACACCTCCAAGATTTGTATGTCCATAAACCTCTGAAGAGTTTTTAACTTCTGGTAACATTGACATTGGAATACCTAATTTATTTATTATTCTTTCATCCCATTTTAATTCTTTTATGTTATAAAGAAGAGTTCTTGAAGCATTAGTGTAGTCGGTTACATGAACTTTACCATTTGTTAATTTCCAAACTAACCATGTATCAACTGTACCAAATAAAAGATCTCCCTTTTCAGCTCTTTCTCTTGCACCTTCAACATTGTCTAAAATCCATTTAATCTTAGTTCCTGAGAAATATGCATCTAATAACAATCCAGTATTTTCTTTTACATAAGTAGAAAATTCTTCGTCTTTCTTTAATTCTTCTACTATAGCAGCAGTTCTTCTACATTGCCATACTATAGCATTGTAAACTGGTTCTCCTGTGTTTTTATCCCATACAATTGTAGTTTCTCTTTGATTAGTGATACCTATTGCTGCAATTTCATCAGCAGTAATATTTGTTTTTGCTATTACTTCTTGAAGAACTCCATATTCGCTTGACCATATTTCTAGTGGATTATGTTCAACCCAGCCTTCTTTAGGATAAATTTGAGTAAATTCTTTTTGACTTACCCCTACAATATTTTGTTCCTTATCAAATATAATTGCTCTTGAACTTGTAGTTCCTTGATCTAATGCTAAGATATACTTTTTCTCCATATTAATTCACCAATCCTCTCAATTCAATTAATTATATAAAATAAAGCCGCACAAAACAATCCCCTTGTTTTATGCGGCTATTACTCTCACACACTTAAGCCTACATATTCCAAATTTCTTTTTTAGTTGTAGATACACATGTTGCACCTGAAGATAATGCTAACATAACTTCTTCTTTGTTTTCAATTAAGCCTCCTGCAACAATAGGCTTTTTAGAATCTTCTGACATAATCTTTATTACCTTTGGAATAACCCCTGGTAATATTTCTAATGCATCGCAATCTGAAACCAAATGATTTTTCGCATTATTCAATGAAATAGTATCAAATATAAAAACTCTTTGAATAGATACTAGTCCATAATTTTTAGCTGTCTTAACTACTTGAGGTTTTGTGCTTATAATCCCCTTAAACTTAGTTTCTTGTTTTAAGTATTTTATGACAATTTCCTTGTTAGTAAAACCTTCCACTAAATCAATGTGAATTATTCCTACTTTACCTTTAGATAATATTAACTCACTTATTTCTTTAATATTAATTATATCTCCAAATAATACAAATATAATTTCTGCTGAGGATTCTAATGCTAAATCTAATTCCTCTTTATTTTTTACTGCTGCTATGATTGGATTCTGTTCCAATAAATCTCTAGTATTCATATTCACCCTCTATATAAACGTTTTCTTTTGATGCTTTAATTATTACACACTTGTATAAACTTGTCAACACTGTTATTTTTTATTTTTTTGGAATTATTGTAAAATGCTAACTTTAAGAACCAGTATTTTTAACTTTAAATCAAACCTCTGGCTCTTAAAATAACATATTTTTTAAAAAATAGCAAGTCACTATGCCAATGTCATTTAGATAAGGATTTATCCTTGTCAAGATCATCTAAGGATATTGAAAATATTCTTAGGTGACTTTTTTGTCTTACTATACATGCTACAAAATAATATTTTTGGGTGCAACAAATAAACAGATTTACATCTGTTTTTTTGAAATATGATAAAATTTATGCTACTCTATAAATGAAGCTTACCGAAGATTTGGTACGAAGTTTTCTT
>NZ_FOMG01000005.1:139779-173447 GCF_900112485.1 Clostridium uliginosum | reverse complement strand
CCTTATGTGATGTATTTGTTGTTTTTAGCGAAATCATTATATCACAAAGGAATGGCTTATTTATTTTTTACAATTTTTGTTTACTCAACAACCTAAATGAGATTTAAAAAATAGATAAGTATATTAAAATTATCAAAAACTATTAACTGATAAAAGTTTTAAACATAATAATAAAAAATTAAATATTTTATTAGGGGGACTTTTAAATGGGAAATATGACACTTTTTATAACTATAGCTTTTGCAGCAATAGGCGGATACTGTGCTGGACTTGCTATTAAAAAAATAAGAAGTAATAAGAAAAACAGTAGTTATATAAATAATAAAAAAATAAACAAGAAATAGTATATATGAAAAAGAAAAGTAAAAAATAACATAAGACACATGAAAAAAAATAACAAGTCAAAGATGCGACGTATATTTGGTGTCAGACAAGGAAATGAAATTAACGCATAGCAAGCTATGGGCTGATTTTATTGACGCAGTATGACGCAAAATAGACTAGCATACTGACTTGTTATTTTTTTTCATGTGCCTTACATGCCTAAACAAAAAAAGGCACATGATTAGAGGTTATTTTAACTTCTAATTATCTGTGCCTTTTTTATTGATATATTTAGCCTATTAAATGATACACAAAAGCTGAAATATGATAAGAAATTGGTGCTATAAATACAGTCATAATACCAGCTACTCCTATTGAAAGACTACTCATGGCACCTTCTGTATCTCCAAGTTCTAATGCCTTTGTAGTTCCTACAGCATGTGAAGCAGTTCCAATAGATATTCCTACTGCGACTTTATCTTTAATCTTAAATACTTTACATATCATAGGACCAAAGATAGCTCCAATAATTCCTGTGATTATTATTGCAAGAACTGTTATAGGAACAAGTCCTCCTAATTGATTACTTATTTCTATTCCAATTGGTGTAGTTACAGATTTTGGAATTAAAGATTTTATTATAGTTGAGTCTAATCCAACAAAATATGATATTCCGATTACAGAGAACATACCTATAATACTACCTAAAAATACTCCTGAAAAAATTGCTATAGCATTTTTCTTAAGTAATGCCATTTGTTTATAAAGTGGCACTGCTAGTACCACTGTTGAAGGTCCTAAAAACATGTTAATAAATTTTCCACCTTGATTATAAGTATTAAAATCTATTTTAAATGCAAATAAGAAACAAATTATAAGTCCTATTGCTATAAGTAGCGGGTTTAAAAAAGGAACTCCTGTTTTTTTGTTGATAAAGATTCCTATTTCAAAGGCTATCAAAGAAAGGACTAAGCCGAATAAAATATTATTAGTTATTATTTCCAATGGTTCCACTTCCTTGTTTTTTATGTTTTGATATGAATTGAACTATTAATCCCGTAGAAGCTATAATTATTATAGTTGTAGATAAACAAACTATAAGCAACTTTAGCCAATTAGATTTTATAATGTTTAATGAGGTCATAAGCCCAACTCCAGCTGGAATAAAGAAGAAAGCTAAATGATCTAGTAAAAAATCTGATATGTTTGAGACATTATCTACTTTAATTATATTAGAACATAATAATATAAAAAGTATAATCATTCCTAAAATATTGCCTGGTATAGGCAAAGCAAAGAATGATGATAAAAATTCTCCTAGTAAATAAATAATTAATATAATTAGTGCTTCTCTAAATAATTTCATCTTTTACCCCCTAAATTATGTACACTATATAATTTATCACTACTACTATTATAAGTAAAATGACTCTTTTGTCAAAATAACAAAAGATTCTTAGGAATATTCCTAAAAATCTTTTGTTAGGATGCACATATTAAGAATTGCGACATAAAGCTTTCATTATTATATATTTTATAAAATCAGGTTATATTATTGTGGAAATTACTACTATTATTAGATAAATTTACTTTTCTAAGGACTTATTTTTGATTAAGCGCTTTTGTGCAAAAGCTACCATTTCATACATTATAAAAGCAATTATTGAAAGTATAACAATACTCATCATAACCATATCTAATTGAGCAATTTGCCCACCATATACAATTAAGAATCCAAGCCCTTCTTTAGCTACTAAAAATTCACCCATAATTACTCCAACCCATGATAAACCAACATTTATTTTTAAAGCAGCAATTAAAACAGGAATAGAATAGGGGAATATTAAATATCTTAATACTTGAATTTTAGAAGCTCTAAAAGTTTTCATAAGCATAAGTTTATCTTTATCTATTTCATTAAATCCGCTTAGCACACTTATGATAGTTGTTACAATAGATATTAATAACGCTATAACAATTATAGCAGTCATACCATTACCAACCCAGAAGATAATAATTGGAGCTAAAGCAACTTTTGGAAGTGCATTAAGCACCACTAAATAAGGATCTAATACTTTAGAAACAAAAGGACACCACCATAATATTACTGCAATAGCAGTTCCTAAAATAGTGCCTAAAGAAAAACCTAGTATTGTTTCATAGCATGTTATCCATATATGACGAAATAAAGTTCCATCATTATAAAAAGACATAAATGATTTATACATTCTAGATGGAGTAGAAGTTAAAAATGGATCAATCCATTTTAAATCTCCAGCAATTTGCCATAGTGCAATAAAAATAACTAATATAAGAATCCTAGTAACAATAAGTCTTATCTTATTTAATTTTAATTTTTTTAGATATTTTTCATGTTCATTACTCATTGCACTGATCTAGCTCCTTCCATAGATCGTTAAAATAACCGCTAAATTCAGGTTCTTTTCTTCGTTCAAAAGGAGTTAAGTCATTTTTAGAAAAAGAAATCAGAACCTCCTTTTTTATTTGAGCTGGTCTTTGAGATAAGACTAAAATTCTTTTAGAAGTAGAAATAGCTTCTGAAATATCATGAGTTACCATTATTGCTGTCTTTTTTTCTTTCTTTATTATCTTACAAACGTCATCACATACTAAAAGTCTTGATTGATAATCTAAAGCAGAAAAAGGTTCATCTAAAAATAATATCTCAGGATTAAGAGCTAAGGTTCTTATAAGCGCAACTCTTTGTCTCATACCACCAGACAATTCGTTTGGATAATGTTCCTTAAATTTTGATAAACCATACATCTCAAGTAAATCATTTACCCTATCTAGAGCTTCATTTGTAATTTGTTTTTTAATTTTTAATCCTATCAATATATTATCCCAAACAGTTATCCACTCAAAAAGGTGGTCTTTTTGAAACATATATCCTATTTTATTAAGATTGTTTTTAATATCTTCATCATTATATAAAATGGAGCCACTTGATGGAGATAGTAGTCCACTAATTATATTTAATAATGTAGATTTGCCACATCCAGAGGGTCCAAGGATTGAAATAAACTCTCCCGCATTAACCTCAAAATTAATATTGTTTAATGCTGGAGTTTCACCTTTAAGAGAATGGTAGTTCATAGATAAATTACATATTTTAAGCAAACTCAAAAAAATCACCACCTTAAGTGAGAATCCAAATCTGAGATTTGGTTATTCGAACTTACCCAGCGAACGAATGTGAGTCGGGTTTCCTCTAGAATTCAAAAGTGAAAGTCCAAATTTTATATTTGGGTACTTGAACTTTCCCTGTGGGCACCTCGTATTTGGTCATTTTAAAAATGATATTATTTAACTGATTTTTCAGCAAAACTATTATTCACTATTTTATTAAAGTCTGGTTTTGTTGGAATTAATGATTGATTATATCCTTGAATTATATCTATTAATCTATCTAAGTCTTCTGTCTTAATAGATGGGTCATGGGCTAAGGCATCAATTTTATTATAATTGTTAATAACATTTATAATTATATCCTTATCAGTACCAGGGAAGTATTTGATAATTGAATCTGCAACCTCTGCACTAGAGTGACTAAAGTACCATTGTTGGCCTTTATAAATTGCCTTTGTAAATTTTTCTACAACTTCAGGATTTTTGTCTAAATAAGACTTTGTTGAAAAAAAACAAGTATAAGGAATAACTCCAGAGTCTTGTCCAATAGATGCAAGGATAGCTCCACTGCCTTCTTTTTCAAGCATTGATGCTGTAGGCTCAAACAATGCAACATAATCACCAGTACCACCTTTGAATGCACCAGAGGTTGCTGCAAAGTCGATATTAGTTACCATATTGACATCAGCCTTAGGATCAATATTGTGATTTTTCATTACATACTCTAAAGCCATTCCAGGTACGCCACCAGGTCTTCCACCAATAATGTTTTTTCCTTTGATATTTTCCCAAGAAAAATTATTTTCCTTAGCTCTTCCAACTAAAAATGAGCCATCTTTTTGAGTAAGTTGACCAAAGATTACAGGATAATCTTCTCTTCCTTGATTGTTAATGTAGATTACTTGTTCTGGACCACAAAATCCAACGTCAGCATTATTGCTTAAAACAGCTTGCATTACTTTATCTGCACCTTGTCCAGTTTGAAGATCAATGTTTATTCCACTATCTTCAAAGAATCCTTCACTCATAGCAACATACATAGGTGCATAAAAAATAGAACGAGTTACTTCATTTAAACGAACAGTTACCTTAGTATCAGCGTTATCTTTATATTTGTTACTGCTAGAGTTGCAAGAAACTAAAGAAGTAGCTAAGGCAGCTATTGCAATTAATGAAAGTAAAATTTTTGACCTTTTTTTCATTAAATTACATCTCCTATAAAGTAATTATGAGGTTCAGATAAATTCTTGTTACTTAATAAAAATGTCTTTTATCTGATCCTAAAGTCTTTCTGATGTATAGTATGATATTTTGGGAAAAATAGTGTTAAATTGCTGATTTATAAATTTTATATTTTATTAAATTATTAGAAGATTAAAAGGAGGAGAAACCATTGAAGTGAAAAGCAAAGAAATTGAAAAGTTAAAATGTGAAGAAATATATAATTTTAAAAATAAGAAATGAGGAGTTTATTGTAGAACAATAATAATATGTTTATCAAGATTGTGATGCTAAAAACGTCATTGCTAAAATATATTTTTTTTACAGATTTAGCTAGCTAACAATTTATGAAATAAATTTAAGAAGTGAAAATATAGATTTGTTTGTTAAAATAAAAGTTAATAGTTAATAAGAAATCATAGTATTTAGAAATTAAATTATTGGATATATAGTAGTAAATGAGTTATAATAACTTGTATACTATAAAGTAAATTTTTTGCGATACTTAGGGGGACAGAAGATGAATGGAATTAGTCAAGTATTAGATGTTTTTATGCACCTTGATGTATATTTAGGGGCTATTATAAACAACTATGGAATAGAAACATATTTGATTTTATTTTTTATAATATTTTGTGAAACAGGATTAGTAGTGACTCCATTTTTACCAGGAGATTCACTTATATTTGCATCAGGTGCTTTTGCAGCTCTTGGATTGTTAAATATATATATATTAATAGCAATTTTAATGGTAGCAGCAATTTTAGGTGATACAGTAAACTATGAGATAGGCAGACTTTTAGGCAAGAAAGCATTTACAATAGGTGGAGGACGAATTTTTAAAAAAGAACATATAGACAAGACAAATAAATTCTACGAAAAATATGGTGGCAAAACAATAATATTTGCAAGGTTTATACCAATAGTTCGTACTTTTGCTCCATTTGTTGCCGGTATTGGAAAAATGAATTATAAAAAGTTTATTTCATTTAATGCAATCGGTGGGAGTATCTGGGTAATAGTTGCATCAGCAGCAGGATATTTTTTTGGAAACATTGAAGTTATAAAAAACAATTTTTCATTAGTTATGGTCGCTATTATAGCTATCTCTATTTTACCAGCAGTTATTGAATTTATAAGAAATAAAATGACTTCATCAATAATTGAATAATATTAGGGGATGGACTAATAGTTTAGATAATAGTGTAAAAGAAATTTTAATATAATTTTATAAATTACATAAATAAATATACACTATATTTTTATAATGTTAAAATTTGTGTAAATAAAAAAGGGATTGTCTCAGAATTAGCAAGTGAAGTAATAACAAATAAATAGAAATAACATTTATTCAAGAAGAAACTCTAAGCTTATTTTTCAATGCTTCTTATACAAATGTTATTTCTATTTCTTTTTTTCAGCATATACATTATATCATTAAATGATTTGTATTATGATACATCTCCTTTTGGTTTGAAACATTGTCTTAAATTTAATGCTATATTTTAACAGAGTGTTGACATTGTTATATAATAGTAAATTTCATCGTCTATGAGCTTTATATAACAATATCAACACAATTTTAAAATAGTATTATTAACATTGGTAAAAATCATTATATGAGAGGCAAGACAATCTCAAAAGTAGTACCAAGTTCACTATCTACAATAGTGATATCTCCATTATGCTTATTTAATATTTTTTTTGTTATAGATAATCCAAGTCCAGTTCCTCCAGTATTAGAATTCCTTGATTTATCAACTCTTACAAAAGCATTAAATATAGTGCTTTGATATTCTTTTGGTATTCCAATTCCATTATCAGATAGAAGAATATAAAAATTATTATCTTTAATATAGGTTTTTATAGATATCTTTGTTCCTTTAGAATTATATTTTATAATATTATCTAAAGTGTTATTAATAGCTCTAGAGAATTTTTGCTCATCAATTAGTGCATAAAAAGGAGATTCAGATATGTTAAAATTATATTTAAATTCATTATTATCAAATTCAGGGATATAAAGAGCAATTGTTTCTCTTAAAAATTCACATATGTTAACTTTTAAAAGATTTAAATTATAGTTACAATTCTCATATAATGATAACTCAAATAAATCGGTTATCAGTTTGTTAGCACGATATGAATTCCTATTTATTACCTTTAAATAATCTGTTTTTTCATCTTCAGTTAAATAAGAGTTTTTTATTAATATTTCACTATATCCTAGAATAGAGGATAGGGGATTTTTTAAATCATGTGATACATCTAAAATTAAGTTTTCTCTTAAAGCTTCTAATTTTTCTTTTTCTCTTTTCTCATCTTGTATAGTTTCTGCCATAATATTAAATCCATTAGATAATTCAAGAAATTCATTTTTTTGTTTCATGTTAATCCGGACATTATAATTACCCTTTGTTAATTCTACAACTCCATTAAGTAATATTTTTATTGGTTTTACAAAGGATTTAGATGTTATCTTTGCAAAAATATATATTATAGCAATGACAAAAAGTATGTTGATAGAAACTATAATCTTAAGCAATCCTTTATGTGAAATTTTTGAGGTTATAAAGTTTGTTTTAGTAGCTTCTGAATAAGGGAAGCCTACCAATAATAAAGAATTATCTTGATTTATATATTTACTGTATAAAGAGTATTTCTCATTAGAATTAGTATCAATGATAGTGTTATTAAAGTTTTCTAGTAAGACAAATGATCTAAAATCATTATTTGATGATAATAAATTATTTTTTTTTACTCCAAATATAGACATATAACTTTCTAATGTAATATTTTTAAATTCGCTTATAACATTTCCTTTAGTATAATCTATTTGATTTTTACTGTTGATTTTTATTAAAAAGCCATTTACATCAGATAAATCATCATCAGTTACGGATTTATAATCATCTTTTAGTTTATTATCTAATTTTTCGAAAGAAGAAGTATATGTAGGAAGACTGGATAAGACTCCATATGAAACAAAGGAACAAAAATTAGAAAAGAGTATTATTAAACTTAGAATAATATAACCTAAAAAGTATGTAAAAAATAATTCTGTTGTAACACTACGTTTAATAGTATTAATCTTCATCTATATTAATCCTTTCAAGTTTGTATCCAATTCCTCTTATAGTTTTTATGTAATTAGGATTTTTTGAGTCATCTTCTATTTTATCTCGAAGATGACTTAGATGTACCATTACATTATTAGAGTCTCCCATGTATATATCTTCCCATACTGATTCATAAATTTGTTTTTTAGTAAAAATTCTACCTAAATTAGAAATTAACAAGTAAAGTATTTTAAACTCCTTAGGGTTAAGATAGACTTTTTTATTATCCTTATAAACTTCAAATGTTTCAGTAAAGAGCTTGAGTTTTCCAGTAGAATAAATAATATCCTTAGTATTAGTATACTTATAACATCTTCTAAGATGAGAGGATACTCTAGCAGTTAGTTCAATTTGACTTATTGGTTTTACTAAGTAATCATCAGCACCAAGGCCTAAAGCTAAAACCTTATCAGAGTCACTCCCCATTGCAGTTATACAAATGATTGGAAGGGTTGAAACAGTTCGTATTTTTTCAATTAAAGAAATACCACTAATGTTAGGCATCATTATATCTAATAAAATCAAATCTATTTTTTCTGTTTCAAAAATTCTTAATGCTTCAAGGCCATTAGAAGCTTCATAAACGTTATAATTTTCTTTCCTCATGTGAAGAGAGATAAGTTTTCTAATATCAGTTTCATCTTCAGCTATTAAAATATTCATTAAGTTAACACTCCTAAAATTAAAATTATATATAAGTTCCAATAAAGTTTGTTCATTAATATAAATCTTAGAATATTTATAAATGTTATAACTCACCAGTATAGTGAGGAACTTATATAGAAAATTTATGATATATATGCTTCTAACTAGATATTGTTAATTAAAGATATAATTTTCTATAAAAATTATATAAAAGATTATAAATGTAGTAACTTAATTAGAACATATATATATATATTTTAACATAAAAATACACAAAGTTATTAGTCATAAGCTATAATTAAGATATTATTAATTATAGCTTATGCTTTATTAGTAGTAATATAAAGCTTTTAACTAATAGCTAGAAGTAGTTGTTAAAATATGAGAATCTAAATATGATAGATGTTTAAGTTGAAGCTAATATGTTTATATTGTAAAATATTAATTAAACCTGTATTTAGTTATTGGTATATAAGAGAAGATATTTTTATTAAGGCATCTTAACAAATAACTAGTCAACTTTTAAATGCCCAAGTAAAAATTTATATTATAAATTTAGTTGTAGGAGAGAAGTAATGAACGTACAAATATTTGGAATTAAAAAATGTTTTGACACAAAGAAGGCTGAAAGATATTTTAAAGAAAGAAAAATAAAATTTCAATTTATTGATTTAAATGAAAAGCCTATAAGCAAAGGGGAACTTACTAGTATTTTAAGAACCATAAATATTAATGATTTAATAAATACAAAATCTAAAGATTATACTAAATTAAATCTTAATAACATACGAAGTAGTGAAATTAAATGCGAGATAATATTAAAAAATCCTAAGGTAATTAATACGCCTATAGTAAGAAATGGAAAAAATGCCACTATTGGATATAAACCTGAAATTTGGGAAGTATGGGAAGAATAAAATAAAGTATTTATAATATTAGATTTTAGTGGAGCTTATATACAATAATATATTAAAATAGATGATAAAATTTCTGTTTTTTAGCATTAGAGGTAGAAAGGAAAAATCCTTTCTACCTTATTTTTATATTATAATTAAATTTACAAAAAAGATAGAATGGCTTATAATATTAATTATAAGTAAAAATATACTAAAAATGAATAAAAAGGGAGATATTTTAGATGATAAAAAAATTAATTACTAGTTTATTAATTGCGATATCAATAATAGGAATTACTCCAATTGCTGCTTCGGCTACGTGGAAACAAAATTCAAATAATACTTGGAGCTGGGAAGAAAATGGTACGTATATTAAAGGCTGGAAACAAATCGATGGAGAATGGTATAACTTTGGTAATAATGGAATAATGCAAACAAGTTGGATGGGAGAAAATGGAGTTTGGTACTATTGCTGGTCAAATGGAATGATGGCTCATAACAGTTGGTTAACTAATGGTGGATATTGGTATTATTTTGATGAAGGTGGCAAAATGGTAATGGATAAAATTACGGTTGATAATACTATATATGACTTCACTTCACCTACAATTATAACATCTAAAAGTGTAGATTCTTTACCAGTTATAAGTACTTCAACTTTAAATAAGTAGGTATATAATGATTTTTTAGAAGTAGGTTAGACTTTGAAATTAAAATTACATATTTTTCATATAAACTAAAAGATATTCAGAAAAATATAAAACTAAGATAAAAAAGAACTAATTTCTAGTTCTTTTTTATCTTAGTTTTCTTTTTTACTGAATATCCAAATGATCCTAATGGCTTAGAATTAATTTCAAAATATTCACCATGACTATAACAAATTAAATCAGCTTCATTAAAACATATCTTACCTTTATCATCTAATAGATGTTCATCTACTTTAACATTAAGTACTTCTAATAAAAATAAGTCATGAGTGCCTAATGGTGTAATAGATTTAAGTTTACATTCTAAAGCAAATGGTGCTTGGTCTAAAGAAGGGGTATTAACTTTTACACCTTCATTTAATTTTAATCCAAGATTTTTTATTTTATCTTCTTTTCTTCCAGATCTAACACCACAATAATCAACTGTTTTAACCATATTTTTTGTAGGAAGGTTAATTACACATTCCTCACTTTCTTTAATATAGTCATAAGATAATCGTTCTGGTCTTATTCCCATTGCTATAATAGGCTCTTTTGTACAAACAGTACTTATCCAGGCAACGGTAAATACATTTAACTTTCCTTCTTTGTTCTTAGATGTTACAAGAACAACTGGAGCAGGGTTTAGCATAACGCTACCTTTAAAATTAAGTTTACTCATAGTTATCCCCTTTTGAATTAGGCAGATGAAAGAAAATAATAGATCAAAGATGCGTCGTATATTTGATGTCAGACAAGGAGTAAAGTTCAGTTAATAGCGAGCCATTAGCTAAATTTGCTGACGTAGTATGACACAGAATATACAGGCATACGAGTCTATTATTTTTTTGCATCTGCCTTATATGATATTTATATAGTGTTTATAGCACCAGTCTATATAATTATAAATTTAATGCTTTTATAAGTACATAGATTGGAGTTTAAACTATAACTAAATTTATTTTAGGAATTGTAAAATAAACAACTAGTCAAAGATGATTTTAGTATTTTCTTTTGTAGCGTCTTCTTCTTTTATGTTTATTTTTTGCTATGTTCTTAATAAATATAATTAATGTAATTATTATAATAGCTATTATTATTACAGCTCCATATAACAATATATTATCTTTTAGGATTTTACCTAATGATATACCAACAGTACCTGGAACTTCTTCACTATGATTTCTTATAGTATATGTTAGTTTAGTGTCTTTATTAAAAGCTAGCTTCCAAGCACTACCGTTTGAAGAACTATATGTTATTGCCGAATCTTTATCATTTATGTCATTTTTATAATACATAACGTCTTGAGTCAAAGTAATAGGAACAGTAATAGTTTTTGTAGGACCAAAAAAGCCAAATGCTTTATATTCTAAATTAGTCGTACCAACTTCTTCATTTGCTTTTTTATATACCTTTTTTGTGGCATTATAGCTATAGTCTATAATTGCATTCATGTCATTAAATTTAGTCATATCAGCATTATCGATTTGTCTACTTTTAAGAACTACACCTATTAATTTTCTTCCATCTCGGTCATATACAGTAGTTAAACAACCACCAGCAGCATTTGTTGATCCAGTTTTACCTGCAATGTTACCATTTTTACCAAGATTTAAATTTCTATTTTCTAAAATAATTTTAGAAGTACCAATATTTATAGGTGATTCTTTTAATCCCATAGTTTCTCTTTCCCATGGATTTTGAAAAGCAGCTTTAGTAATTAATGATAAATCATATGCAGTTGTGTAATGATTTGCATCATGAAGTCCATTTGCAGTAATAAAGTTACTATTATTAGCTCCAAGTTCCTTTGCTCTTTTATTCATTAAATCTGCAAAAGCAGTAGCATTACCAGAAACATTATCTGCAATCATATAAGCTGTATCATTTCCTGAAAAAAGCAATAATCCTTTCATGACATCATCAGCTAGCATTTTATCTCCAACCTGCATTTTATTTTTCATATAATTAATGTTTAAAGAATATTCAGGTTGATCTTTGGCTGATTGAGTAAAGGTAATTTGATCATTTTTCCCTATATTTTCAGCTAATAATAAGCCAGTTAAAAGCTTAGTAGTACTCGCTGGATACCTTTTGCTGTCACCATCTTTACAATAGATTACTTCTCCAGTTTCTAAATCCATAGTTAAAGCTGCTTCAGCTTGAATTGTTGGTAAGTTTTGTGTTTGATTTTCAGTTGCATAACTCTTTAGCGAACAAGGATTAAATAATGAAATGGCAAGAGTTAATGCAAGTGTTTTTAAAATTAAATTTTTTTTCAAGTAAGATCTCCCCATCTCTATTTAATATAGTAAAACAAGATAAGTATATCATTTATGTTAAGTAATAACAATAAAATGCAACTTATTTTGTGTGTTTTTTTAATCTAATACAAACTTTAAATAAATATTAAAATTTTAATAATAGAGTTCTTCTTAATAACAGATATATTTATTTAAAAAAACATAAATTTTGAGATTTACCCTAAATTACTAATATATATTGGTAGCTTTTTGAACAAACTATATATAATGAATTTGAAAAGAGGTGAAATTTTATGAAAAAGCATATAAAATTTTTAATATTAACTATTATTACCTTTTTTATGGTATTTAATACATTTAATGCTAATGCAACTCCAAATCTACAAAGAAAAATTGTTTACTTAACATTTGATGATGGTCCTTCACCTAATAATACAGAAAATATAATAAGTATTTTAAATCAAAATAACGTGAAGGCTACTTTTTGTGTTGTTGGATCTAATGCATTAAAATATAAGCAAACTATTAAAGATTTAGATAATTTTAATATGGGTATAATACCTCATTGTAATAATCATCATTATAGTCAACTATATTCATCAACAGAATATTATATTAACGATTTAAAAGAATGCACTAATATTATAAATAATATAACGGGAAAAAACAGACAGTATAAATTCATAAGAATGCCCGGAGGATCAGATAATCATGTATGTAGTTCCGATGTTCTATATAATATAAAAACTGAGTTGAAAAATGAAGGAATAAATTATATAGATTGGAGTGTAGATTCTGGAGATGCTTGTTCTAAACTAGTTACAACAGAAAATATAGAAAAAAATATTAATAAACAAGCTGGAATGCATAAAATAGAAGTAGTTTTAATGCATGATTTAGAAAATAAGACTACAACATCAAAAGCACTTCAAGATATTATTGATAAATATAAGACACTAGGATATGAATTTAAAACATTTGATGAAATTGAAGATTGGGAAATACAATATTTAATTGATAGACATGTTTTAAATAAGTAAGAGAAAGATAATTTACTTAGGTATTAAAAAGAAAATAACAAACCATTATCCGTATATATTTTGGCTAAGATTAGGCATTACAAAATAAATAACTAGTCAAAGATTCTTAGGACTTTTGAACTAGATAAGGAAGTGAATTCAGTTAATATTGCTGTTATTAATTACCTTTGCTTATTCAGTATAGTTCAAAAAAACAAGAATATATTGACTAGTTATTTATTTAAAGATTCCTTAGAAGATTAAAATTAACTTAGAGTGTTAATCTTAATCTTCCAGTCTAACACTAAATATAATAAGAATTTATGGTCTATTATTTTCTTTCTAATACCTTCTTTAATCTATCTTGAATTGTTTGTTTAGCATTTACCTCAAATGTATCATCTAAAGTATCTAAAGTTAATTTTTCACCATATTTTTTTTCTAATGATAAACTTAAAAGTTTATCAGCAAATTCTGGATTTTTAGATAAAAATGATCCATGAAAATAAGAACCAAAAGTATTTTTATATACACATCCTTCATATCCATCTTCTCCGTTATTTCCATATCCATGAATACATTTGCCAAGTGGAGTATTATTATTTATATATGTTCTACCAGAATGATTTTCAAACCCAACATACGTTTCATCAAATGTTTCATTATATATCACAGTATTTCCAATAAACCTAGTATCTCCACCTTCAGTATATATATCTAATATACCAAGTCCAGTAATCTTTTCTCCATTTGGGGCAGTATAGTATTTACCTAACAACTGATATCCACCACATATAGCAAGGAGAACCTTACCTTCTTCAATATAATTAGTTAATGCTTCCTTTTTTATTTCATTTAAATCCTCTGAAACAATAGATTGTTCATAATCCTGTCCACCTCCAAAGAAGAGGATGTCTATTTCATCCTTATTTAAAACATCATTTAAAGATGAATTAATTATATTTACTTTAATACCTCTAGTTTCTGCTCTATGTTTTAAAATTAGTACATTTCCTATATCTCCATATACGTTTAATAAATCTGGGTATAAGTGACAAATAGTTAATTCCAAGTTAGTACCCCCTTTAATTACCATAATTTATCAATGTAACCTTTTGAATGAAGGTATTTTCTATAATTTATCATAGCTGTGTAAGTTGCAAGAATATATAATTTCGAACAAGAACTATTTTTTATTTGTTCAGTTAATTTATCATAATCCTCTTCAAGTATAAACTTATTTTTATCAAGGCCAGCTATTTTTAATCTTACGGCCATATCATACATTCTTATTCCAGAAACAAAGATGCTTTGAATTGGAAGTGATGATATTTTTTCAAAATCAACATCCCATATCCATGAAACATCTCTTCCATCAGCATAATTATCATTTAATAAAAAGGCTGCTGAAAACTCATTTTTATTAAGACAAAGTGTATCCAAAGCTTGATTATAACCAGCTGGATTCTTAACTAAAATTATTTGTATACGCTTATTTTCTATTTGTATTTGTTCTTGTCTACCAAAGCTTGAACTTTGATTTTGAAGAGAATTTTTAATTATCTTGTCTTCTACACCAAGTTCTTTTGAAATTGCATATGCACACAAAGCATTATAAATATTATAAGCACCTGATTGACTAACCAATACTTCAGTATTATTAATTAGCACAGAAGAACTTTCTGGTGTCAAATCAAAAATTTTATTTACAGCATAAGATAATTCTGGTCTTTTATAACCACATTCACTGCAATAAAAATCCCCTAAATGATTATAAGTTACAAAATTATATGAATAACGTGCCTTACAAATTTTGCAAAACTTTGAATCTGCATTTAAATCAACAGAAGAATTTTCTGTGATAGGTACGTTAAATCCATAATATGATACTGGATTATCAAGGTTCAATTTACCAAGTAATGATTCATCTCCATTTAAAATTAATTTAGAAGTTGGGACTTTAACTATTCCTTCTAAGATTTTATTTAAAGTAGTATAAACTTCACCATATCTATCTAGTTGATCTCTAAATAAATTTGTGATAGTTATTATTTCAGGAGTAATATATTCTGTAATGAACTTAACATTAGCTTCATCAACTTCAATTACAGCATAACTATCTTGAGTTTTTTTTAAAAACTTATAGTTTGATATAAAACAAGCAGTAATACCAGGATATAAATTAGCACCTGTGTTATTAGTGATAACATTAAATCCCTTTTCCTTTAGTATGTTTGAAATCATACTTGTTGTTGTTGTCTTTCCGTTAGTTCCAGTCACTAGTATTACTTTGTATCCAGCACTAACCACTTTTAAGATTGTCTTATCAACTTTTAAAGCTACTTTCCCAGGAAAATTACTTCCACCCTTTAAAATGTGTTTTGAAAGAAATTCAGTAATTTTTGCAAAAAGTATACTTAAAATAGATTTAATACTTATTTTAGTCACCACCTAATCAAATTTTTTATGTTTTATTTATATAAGATTTCACTACATCAGCATATAAAAGGAAATAACAAGTCAAAAATGCGATGTATATGTGGCATTATGCAAGTAGGTATGGATTATCTATTATGTGAACATACCGACATAGTATGACACAAAATAGACTAGCATACTGAATGTTTATTTCTTTAGAATATGCCTTAATTAAGAATAAAATCTTGTATAAGTATATCATAAATTTTTAATGAACCCAATAAGGCATGTGAAAGAAAATAAATAGTCAAATATACAGGCATATTGATCTATTATTTTTTTGAATATGTCTAACATTTAACATGAATTGTGTTAATATAACATTAAATGTAGATTTTTATATAAAGGTTTGTTAAAATATAAAACAGAGTGTAAACGTAATAGAAAAATGTAAGGGGTGTACCTATGGAAAAGACAAAGAAAAATTCTTTTCTACAAAGAATATCTAATAAATATAAAGATATTTGTAAGACACATAAGTATTTAAGTTCTATAATAACGATAGCTTTATCATTGACAGTAGCTATGGGAATTATACTTGTTACAAAGTCATCTATGTCAAGTAATAAAACAGTAACAATTGCAACTAATATAGCAGAAGAGGCTTTTTATAATAAAAACTATGAGTCAGCTATTGAAGAATATCAAAAAATACAAAAAGAGACAAGCTGGCCTTTTTCAAATATGAAAATTGCAGAAATTTACTCAGTTAAAGGAGATTATGTCAAATCAAATGAAATACTTAGCAAGGTATATGAAGCTAGAAATAAAGCAATAGATAGTAAAAACAAACAAGATTTAAAGGAACAAGACAAGGAATTAATAAATTACATAGTTTTTACTTATTTTATGAATGGTGAATCTAAAAAGGCACTAGAATATGGAGAATTATTTTTAAAAGATTATCCAGAAGATAAGAATTTATTAAAAACAATGTTTACAATTTATATGACAAATAATGATAAAGAAAAAGCTAAGAAGATAATAGATAATTATCCAATGCAAGATATAAGCTCAAGTGATTTAGCAATTTTAGCTAGGATGAATATGTTAGTTGATAATTGGAATAATGGTTTAAAACTTTTAAAGGATGCATGGGACAAGGATAAAGATGAAATAATGGTGTTTGATGTTGTAGAGCAAATAGCATCTTATAATAAGAATGAGTTTATAAAAAGAGTTTCAGAACTTGAGAAGAAAAATCCTGATGAATGTGTATATAAAATGTGGATGGCAAAGGTATATTCAATGAATAAAGAGTATGCTCAAAAAAGTGAAGAAATAATTAAGAATATAGAAAACAAGGATGTTGGCAAAATAAACATAGATCTTATTCAATATAAAGCATATGAAAATATGGGTAAAGAAGAAGAGGCTAAAAAAACACTAAAAGAAATTGTAAGTAATAATCCTGAGTCTTTTATAGAATGTTATATTGCATCATTATATGATTATAAAATAGAAGACTATAAAGATGCACTTACATATTGTAAAAAGAGCATATTGATAAATAGAGATTATTCAAATAGTTATAGCTTAATAGCTGATATTATTGTCAAACAAACTAATATAAAAGAAGTTAATGGAGCGGAAGATAAGAATGGAAAGAAGGAAAAGGGAGACAGTGCAGAACCATATTTTAGGACTGCATTATATAAGGAACTCTTTAATTCTACAACTATGACTAAAATTGCAGGATATTATTCCAATATAATAAAGGATTCTAATAAAGCATTAGAATATTATAATATGGCATCACAAATAAATCCAAATGATGCAGAAGCATATTATAATATGGCGTTAATTAATCTTAATAATCAAAGAGAAGATAAAGCAGTAGAACTATTAAATAAAAGCATAAAATTAGATAATAAGAGTGCAAAATATTATAGGAAGTTAGGAGAAATTTATTTAAATAAAGGAAAAAATGAAGAAGCTATAAAAGCAATAAGATCTTCTTATGGAATTGATAAGAATGATATATTAACATTAAATAATGCAGGTTGTTATTATATATCTGTTGAAGGTGATGTTGATAGAGCTATGGCTAATTTTAAATCAGCTTATGAAGGAATTAACGATAAAACAGATAATAAGACAAAAGAAATAATAACAGATAATTATAATAGGTTAAAGAATCATAATAAAAGTGATAAAACAACTTTAACAGTTTCACAATTTAAATTAGTTCAGTAGGAGTGATAATATGTATCCAATAAAATTTAAAAACATGTATTATGATAGAATATGGGGCGGTAGAGATTTAGGGGCTTTTAGAAATAATATGCCTGAAGGAATTATAGGTGAAAGTTGGGATATTGCTTGCCATAAAAATGGTACTGGAATAGTAGCCAATGGAGAATTAAAAGGAAAATCATTTGATCAAATAATAAAATTATATAGGGATGAGATTCTTGGAAAAGAAATTAAAGATTCAGAGTTTCCACTTTTAATTAAATTAATAAATGCACAAGATAAACTTTCAGTACAAGTACATCCAGATGATGAATATGCAAGTAGAGTAGAAAAAGACTCAGGAAAAACAGAAGCTTGGTATGTAGTAAGTGCAGAAGAAAATTCATGTTTGATTGTTGGAACAAAAGATTGTGACAAAGAAAAATTTAAGAAGGCAATAGACGAAGGGGATTTGGATAAATATTTAAATAAAATCCCTGTTAAAAAAGGAGATTTCTTTTATGTGCAAAGTGGATTAGTTCATGCTATATGTGAAGGCGTTATAATTGCAGAAATTCAACAAAGTAGTGATACAACATATAGAGTTTATGATTATAATAGAGGTAGAGAACTACATGTTGAAAAGGCACTAGATGTAATTGATTTTTCTCTTAAAGGTGAAAATTCTGAAGGGATTTTAGTGAAAACTGAAGCATATGATAAGACATATCTTTGTTTAGGTAAGTATTTTACAATACAAAAATATAAAATTAAAACATGTGTAAAAGAAAAAAGTGATGAAAATAGATTTTATTTATTTACTTGTGTAGAAGGAAATGGATCAATTAGATATGATCAAGGAGAAGAAAAACTAAATCTTGGTGATAGTATTTTAATTCCAGCAAGCTTAGGTAACTATGAATTAATAGGTGATTTTACTTTATTAAAAAGTTATGTTCCCAATATAGAAGAAGAGCAAACAGATATATTAAAAAATGTTATCAAATAGTAATATAAATGAGGGGGTAACTAAAAGAAGTTGCCTCCTTATTTAGGTATATTAAAAAATAGCAATTCAGTATGCTAATTTATTTATACTAGGGGAGATGAAAATATGAAGAATAGAGGGATTAAAAAAAATATCAAGGTAGTTTTAGTTTTTTTGATTGGTGCTATTTTGTTTAGTTTACATTTTTCTAATAGCAAACCACCGAATAAAGAAATTGAGGTTGTAAATTGGAATAACTACTATAATGAAAATAATATTGCTTTTTTTTATGAGAATATTAATAATAAAAAAATTCAATTATTAGATTCAACTTATAAGGTTAGTGAAATGGTAGGTCAAGAAAATGATGAATTTAATAAGGTGCTAAAAACTATTGATATTGTAAATAGTATAATACAATATGATGATGTAGCAGATTTAAATTTTAGAAGCGGATATGATATTTTAAAAGAAAAAGGAAGTAGTAAAAAGGTTTCTGCAAATAATATGGCAGTTATAGAGAAGGATTTACTAACTGCAAGTGGAATAACAAGTAGAATTGGAGTTTTTAGAAAAAAAGATGCAATTAATGATAGTAAATCAGATTATTATGTAGTTGAATATTGGAGTACTCAAAGTAAAAAGTGGGTTATGATAGATTTTTTAGATAAGGGATATTTTACAGATGGATATAATACATTATCAGCAATTGAAGTTTTAACAAAAGATATTAATGAATTGTCATACATAGGTAAAACAAAGGGTAAGGAGTATAAAAAAAATATAAAAAAATACTTAGATTCATATAGCATAGAGATAGATAATACAATAACAGGTTCTAAAAGTAATAGTTTTATAACATACATAAAAGATAAAAAAGCATTAGAAATTAAATATAAAGATAGATTTGCACCACCGACTATTTTTACAGAAGAAACTTCGATATTTGAAAAAAACCCCACAAATAATAGTATAGGAACAGATAAAAAGGCATATATAATTTTAATGAAGAAAAGTGATTTAGCTGAAGTAACTAATGCTAAGCAAGCAAAGAAACCTGAAACAGATGGGATTTCTATGATTGTAGGAGCATTTAAGGATGGAAAAATCATGGGCAATTATTATTTAAATGTTAATGGTAACGGATATGAAGAAGTTAATAAATATAAGGAAATAGAACTGAAAAAAGGAGAAACAAGTATAGATTTATCAGTGGATGGAATAAATTCAATAGGTAACATAATTGTAAGGAAAAATTAAGAATATGTACTAATAATATATATTATAATTAGACAGTAAAGATATAAGAAAGAGAGTGATAATTAATGGTAATAGATTTTTTATTCATAATTAAGGCGATTGTTGTAGCAATAGTTGAAGGATTGACTGAATTTGTTCCTGTATCATCAACAGGACATATGATATTAGTTTCAAACCTAATTGGATTTCAAGGTGAATTTGTTAAGATGTTTGAAGTAGTAATACAACTTGGAGCAATACTTGCAGTTGTAGTTTTATATTGGCAAAAGATAAGAGATAGTGTTATTGATTTTTTTGCTTATATATTTACAAAAGGTAAAAAAGGCGAAGTCGGATTTAGATTTGGAATGAATGTTATATATGGATCTATTCCAGCACTTATAATAGGATTAGCTTTTCATAAGAAGATAAAGACACTATTTAACGCCAAAGCTGTTGTTATTGGATTTATAGTAGGTGGTATATTATTAATTGTAATTGAAAATATGTTTAGAAAAAATAAACGTGCAGTAAGAGATATAGATAAGATAACAGTAATTCAATCTCTTAAAATAGGAGTATTTCAATGTTTAGCCATGTGGCCAGGAATGTCTAGAAGTGCATCTACAATTATGGGTGGTTGGGTTTCAGGTCTATCAACATCAATTGCAGCAGAATTTTCATTTTTTCTAGCAATACCAGCAATGGTTGGATCATCAGGATTAGATTTACTATCGTTTGACTATTCTTTAATGAATCTAACTACAATTATATCATTAATAGTTGGATTTGTTGTAGCATTTTTAGTATCACTAGTGGTTATGGAAGGATTCATAAGTTACTTAAAGAAAAAACCTATGAGGATATTTGCAATATATAGATTAATAGCCGGAATAATTTTTGGTATACTTATATTTAAAGGAATTGTAATAGTATAATAGACTTTACACATATTCAAAAAAAATAAGTGTGCATAGTCAAATAAATTTAATGATGTATTGTATTTACCAAGCTAAGAATATTTATTGAAATATATGAATATTCTTAGCTTGGTTTTTTATTCTTTAGAAAATTATATTATGAAAGAAGTTGTGGATAACGCAGATTATATTTTTGTTTAAAGGTTAAGGCACATTAAAATAAATAACAAGTAAGTCAGCTAGTCTATTTTGCGTCATAAGGAAGCTCGACTCATATACACTCGCTGAGTAAGTGATTCACACAAAATCATAGATTGCACGGTGTGAAAGTTCGAAGAACGAAATATAAAATTTCGATTCTCACTTTTGGTTCTCTACTCATGCCTAGGTAAACTCATTCCATAGTCTGCTATGAGATGAGTTTATCTCCTTGCCATCATACAAAATATACGTCGTATCTTTGAGTTGTTATTTTCTTTAATATGCCTAAGAAATAAAAACTAAAGAATAAAAAGAAAATATATTCGCCTGCTAGATTTTTCTCACATACGTTCGAAAAGGCAGATGCGTAAAAAAAATCGACGGCTCCGCAGTCGCCTTGACGATTTTTTTATTATGTCTTAAATATATATGTTCTAATTAAGTTTATGCATTTGAATTACTGAATTGCTAAAAAAAATACAGAAAAATTTATTCTACATTGTAAATTGTCAATTGGAACATATATAATAGTTTAATTCACTGAAAATTAAGACTTTTCAGAATTTAAACTTTGTGATATTATTAAAGTAAAGAAAAGGAAATTCTAATTTTTTTTTAAAATATACTAAAGTAAAGCTATAAAAACTAAATAAGGTATTTCGGAAATATGTAGAATGAACATAGTTTGTTTTATATATAGTGACAAAAATGACTTACAGTAGAGGGGGAGTTTTAAATGCAAAAAGAGATTAAGAGAATAGCATTGTTAACTGGAGGTGGAGATTGCCCCGGACTAAACGCAACTATTAGAGCTGTGACAAAATCTGCAATATTAAATTATGGTTATGACGTAATTGGTTATAAGTTTGGTTATAGAGGATTATATAATAATGATTTTATGTCTTTAACATTAAATAGTGTAGCAGATCTTTTACCTAAAGGTGGAACAATCTTATTTAGCTCAAATAAAGATAATTTATTTGATTACCAAGTAGAAGAAAATGGTCAAATGATTAAAAAAGATGTTTCAGATATAGCAGTTCAGAATATGAAAAAAGAAGGTGTTGATGCTTTAGTAGTAATTGGTGGAGATGGAACTTTAACTTCAGCAAGAGATTTTTCAAGAAAAGGAGTTAATATTATAGGAGTACCAAAGACCATTGATAATGATTTAGGATCTACTGATACAACATTTGGATTTAATACAGCAATAGATATTGCAACAGAAGCTTTAGATAGATTAACCACAACAGCACAGTCTCATCATAGAATTATGATTCTTGAAGTTATGGGAAGAAATGCAGGATTTATAGCATTAGAATCAGGAATAGCTGGTTCTGCTGATATTATTTTGTTACCTGAAATTCCATATGATATAAATAGAATTGTTGATAAAATTAATAAAAGAAAACAAGAAGGAAATTTATTTACAATTATTGTTGTGGCAGAGGGTGCAAAAGCAAAAGATGGAAAAGTTATAGTATCTAAAATTGTAGCGGATAGTCCTGATCCAATTAGACTTGGTGGAGTTGGAAATAAGCTAGCAGCAGATCTTGAGAATATTATTAAAGATCAAGAAGTTAGATGTACAGTACTTGGACACCTTCAAAGAGGGGGAAATACATGTACATTTGATAGAATACTGTCAACAAGATATGGAGTAGCAGCTGTGGATCTTATAAAACAAGGTAAGTTTGGAACTATGGTTTGTTTAAAAGGAAATGAAATTACTTATGATAATTTAGAAAATGTTATAGGAAATAATAAATTGGTAGATAAAAATGGGGAACTCGTTAAGATAGCAAAGAAAATAGGAGTATGTTTTGCAGATTAAATAAAATAATATTACTATATTATGCTATAAATTTTTAATTAGTGGTATACTATAACTAGTAAGAATCAAATGGATTTTTTAGAAAGCTGGTGGGTATTGTGAAAGGAATAAAAAGATATTTAGAATCAAGAATTGGAACCTATGGATTTTTCTTTGAAGATTTAAATAGTGGATTTTCTTATGGGTATAATGAAAATGTTCAAACGGTTGCTGCTGGATGTATGAAACTTCCTATAGCTGTGTCTGTAATAAAGGCTGTTGAGAAAGAAAAGATTTCTTTTTTAGACAAGGTAAAAATTCATCAAGAAGATAAGGTATATGGAACAGGAATATTACATGAATTTGATGATAGAGAATATACAATATTTGAATTATTAGTAGCTATGCTAATCCAAAGTGATAATACTGCTGCTAATAAATTAATAGATATAGTTGGAATGGATGTCATAAATGAAGATATAAAAGCTCAAGGATTAAAAAACACTCATTTAAATAGAAAAACATCTGATGAGAGAAGTGCAAGTAAGGGTATTGAAAATATTACAAGCGCTTTAGATTTATCTCACATATGGAAACATTTACACGAAGCTACATTTTTAAGTGAAAAAAATAGTACTATGCTTATAGATATACTTAGAAGACAACAAATAAAAAATAAATTAGCATTATACATCCCAGATGACTTAAAATATGAGATTTCTAGTAAGACTGGTGATAAAACTGGAGTAGAGAATGATACAGCTCTGATTCAACTTTCAAAAGGTGATTTCGTATTTACAATTCTTTCAATGGCTATTCCTAATAGTGTATATGGAACTGTAACTTTAGCAAAGAGTGGAAAAATGATGTGGGATGAGGTATGTAATAATTGGGATTAGTTTTTATTGACATAGTACAAAATAAATGGTATCCTTACAAACAGAATAGCCTTTAATTTGATCCAGAGAGATCAACAAGGAAGTTATATAATACCATATTTTAGGGTTTATTGCGCCTTCCTTTTTAATAAGGAAGGCTTTTTATATAGCTAATTATATCTTAATTAAGAATTAATTTGAATAAGTATTTTTATAGACAATATTAATTTAAATTAAAAATTACTTAATTTAAGAGTAAATTTGCTGGATATAATGCCAGCATGTTAGTTGTAAGCTATAAGGTGTGGTGCTACCTAAAAAATATTTTTGGTAGCGTTAATTATAACTTTTTATAAGTTTTTATTAACGGTTAAAAAGGAGTGATATCATAATGATAAAAGGCAAACATTTAATAGATCCTATGGATTTTACAGTAGAAGAATTAAAAGAAATTTTCGAATTATCACGTCAAATTATTTCATGTCCAGAAAAATTTTCTCATGTATGTGATGGGAAAATACTAGCAACATTATTTTATGAACCAAGTACAAGAACTAGATTTAGTTTTGAAGCAGCAATGATGAGACTTGGTGGTAAAATTCTTGGTTTTTCAGAACCAAATTCATCATCAGCATCAAAAGGTGAAACATTATCAGATACAATTAAAATGGTATCAATATACACTGATATTATAGCAATGAGGCATCCTGAAGAAGGCGCTGCCAAAGTAGCTAGTATTTATTCAAGTGTTCCAATTGTTAATGCAGGAGATGGAGGACATCAACATCCAACTCAAACCTTAACTGACTTATTAACAATAGAGATATTAAAAAAAGGTTTAAATAATCATACTATTGGAATATGTGGAGATCTGAAATTCGGTAGAACTGTTCATTCTTTGATAAAAGCAATGTCAAGATATGAAGGAAATAAATTTGTGCTCATCTCTCCTAAAGAATTAAGCATTCCTAAATATATACGGGAAGAGGTTTTAGAGAAAAACAACATTGAATTTGTTGAAGTGGAGAGACTAGATGATGTAATAGGAGAACTTGATATATTATATATGACAAGAATTCAAAAAGAAAGATTTTTTAATGAAGAAGAATATTTAAGATTAAGAGATAGTTATATATTAAATAAAGAAAAAATTTCTATAGCTAAGAATGATATGATAGTAATGCATCCACTACCAAGAGTAAATGAAATTGCATGTGAAATAGATAATGATAAAAGAGCTGCATATTTTAAGCAAGCTGAATATGGGATGTATGCTAGAATGGCATTAATGGCTAAACTTTTGGGGGTGGTGTAGATGTTAGAAATTACAAGCATTAAAAATGGATTAGTAATAGACCATATTGAGGCTGGTATGGGAATTAAAATATTTAATTATTTAGGCCTAGATAAAAGCGATTATAGTGTTGCACTAATTATAAATGCTGAAAGCAAAAAGCTTGGGAAAAAAGACATAATAAAAATAGAAAATTGTAAAGAACTAGATTACACAATTTTAGGATTACTTTCTCCTTGTATAACCATTGATGAAGTAAAGAATGAAAAAATTATTGGGAAAATAAAACCTACATTACCTAATAAGGTTACAAATATTTTAAAATGTAAAAACCCAAGATGTATAACAGAAACAGAAAAATATGTTCCTCATTCATTTGTATTAGTTAGTAAAGAAAAGGGAACATATAGATGTGAATATTGTGATGAAATAACTAAACTATCTGAAGTTTAAAATTGTTAAAAGGGGTGACTAAAATGGAGCTTTTAATTAAAAATGCAAGAGTTGTAGATGTAAGCCAAGACTTTATTGGAGATATTTATATTAAAGATGGAGTAATAAATGAAATTTCTAAGGAAATAATAGTAAAAGAAAATGTTGAAATTTTTGATTGCAAAGGTAAAACTTTAATGCCAGCATTTATTGATACTCATGCACATTTTAGGGATCCAGGACTTACATGGAAAGAAGATTTAGAAACTGGTTCTAGAGCAGCACTTAGAGGAGGATATACAGGTGTTTGCTTGATGGCAAATACTAATCCCATATGTTCTTCTACAGAAGTGTTAGACTATGTAAGAAATAAATCTAAAGAGTTAAATTTAATAGACATACATCAATGTCCTTCAGTAACAAAAAATTTTGATGGAAAAACTTTAAGTCATTTAGAGGAGCTTAAAGATGATAATGAAGTTAAAGCTATTTCAGATGATGGAGTTGGAGTTTCTAATTCTAATATAATGATGGATGCTATGAAAATAGCAAAAGAAAATAATTGGGTTTTAATGTCACATGCAGAAAGCTCTGAATTCTCAAAAGTAGATATGAGAATAGCTGAAAATATGATGACTTTAAGAGATATTGAACTTGCAAGGATAACAGGAGCACATCTTCATATGTGTCATGTTAGTACAATCGAAGCTCTTGAATGTATTATTAATGCAAAAAGAAAAGGAGTAAATGTAACACTAGAGGTAACTCCTCATCATATTGCATTAACAAATGACATAAATAATTATAGAGTTAATCCACCAATAAGAGAAAAAGAAGATGTAGAAGCAATTTTAAGTGCTATTAAAATGGGAATGATTGATACAATAGGAACAGATCATGCACCTCATACATTAGAGGAAAAAGCAAAGGGATCTCCAGGAATGGTAGGAATAGAAACAGCTTTTTCAATATGTTACTCGACGTTAGTTAAAGATAATATCATTTCTTTAAATGATTTAAGCAAGCTTATGTCATATAATCCTGCTAAACTTTTAGGGATGAATAAAGGAAAGATTAGCATAGGAGTAGAGGGAGATTTGGTATTAGTAGACATAGATAAAAAGATAAAAATAGATTCAGAAAAATTTGCATCTAAAGGAAGGAATACACCTTTTGAAGGTATGGAATATTATGGGGAAATACTCGCAACAATAAAAGGTGGAAGAATTTTATATAAGGCATTGTAAAGTAAATAACTAGTTAAAGATTCTTAGAATTTTTTGAACTAGACAAGGAAGTGAAGGCAGTTAATACTACTGTTATTAGCTGCATTTACTGACGCAGTATAGTACAAAAAAGACAAGAAGACTGACTAGTTATTTATTTGAAAATGCCTGAGGCATTGTAAAGTAAATAACTAGTTAAAGATTCTTATCGTATATTAGTATCAATGCTTTATGCATTTGAAATACATAAAAAATTAGGAGGATTTTAAAATGAGAAGTTACATAATTGATAAATTATATGAACGAGTTGAAAAAAGAGGAGTAGTTTGTGTAGGACTAGATACAGCATTAGAATATGTTCCGGAGCACATAAGAGAAGGAAGAACTCCTGCAGAGGCAATATTTCAATTTAACAAAGAAATCATAGATTCAACATGTGATATCGCTGCGTGTTTTAAAGTCCAAATAGCTTACTATGAAGCACTAGGATTAGAAGGACTAACTGCATATAAAAGAACTTTAGATTATTTAAGAAAAAAAGATCAAATTATAATAGCAGATATAAAAAGAGGGGATATAGCAGCAACTGCAAAGATGTATGCCAAAGCCCATTTTCAAGGAGATTTTGAAGCAGATTTTATTACATTAAGTCCATATATGGGTATGGATAGTATAGAGCCATATTTACCTTATTTAGAAAGCGGGAATAAGGGAGTATTTAGTTTAGTTAGAACTTCTAATAAAGGTGCTGAAGATATTGAATATTTAGATACTACATTTAATAAAAAGGTTTATGAAGTAGTAGCAGATAAGATAACAGAAATGGGAGAAGATTATATAGGGGAATGTGGATATACTGCAATTGGTGGAGTTATAGGATGTACTCATGTTGAAGAAGGAAAGAAAATAAGAGCAAATTATAACTCGATGTTTTTCTTGATACCAGGATATGGTGCACAAGGTGGTAAGGCAGAAGATGTTGCATTATATTTAAATAATGGAAATGGCGGAGTAGTTAATTCTTCAAGAGGAATACTACTTGCTTATAAAAAGGAAAATAGGGCAAAGGAATTTTCTTTATGTGCTAGAGAAGAAGTTATAAAGATGAGAGATGCAATTAGAGAGGCAGTAAAGAGAGCATAGTTGATTTAAAAAGTTTAGATAGAAGAGGTAGGATGCCTTATTAATAGGGTATTGAGGGTATTGTGTTATAAAAAGATTAACATCTAGCTTTAGAAATACAAAATTATTTAAAGATAACATAGGAGGGAAAGTATGGCTATATCTTATAGAGATGCAAAAGTAGTTTCAAATGAAGAAATTTCAAAGGATATATATAAATTAGTTGTAGAAGATGAAAGTGAAATAAATGCGGGCCAATTTTACATGTTAAAGGTTAATGGGCAAACATTTCTTCCAAGACCAATAAGCATATGTGAAAAATCTGAAAACAAACTAACATTTTTATATGCAGTAGTAGGAACTGGAACAAAAGAATTCACAAAGCTTAGAGAAAATGATGAAATAAGCTTAACAGGACCTTTAGGAAATGGATTCGATTTAAAAAAAGATTATGGAAAAGTTGCATTGGTTTCAGGTGGTATAGGTACTGCACCTATGTTTGAACTTGCAAAGAGACTAAGAACTAAAAATAAAAATCAAAAAATTGATTTATATGCAGGTTTTAGAGACGATGTTTATTTAGTAGATGATTTTAATAAGTATGTAAATAAAGTAAATGTATCTACTAATACAGGGAAGCATGGACATAAAGGATTTATTACAGAGCTTTTAAATGTGGAAGAGTATGATACGGTTTTGTGTTGTGGACCTGAGGTTATGATGAAAAAGGTTGTAGAAATGTGCAAGGAAAAGAATGTTAGTATATATGTGTCAATGGAAAAACATATGGCATGTGGAGTTGGTGCTTGTTTAGTATGTACTTGTAAAACAAAGGATGGACATAAGCGAACTTGTAAAGATGGTCCAGTATTTGATGGATATTATGTAGAATTATAATAAAACCAGAGGAGGAAAAATAATATGTTAAAAGTAAATATTAATAACGTGGAATTTAAAAATCCTGTAATTGCTGCATCAGGAACCTTTGGTTTTGGTGAAGAATTTAATAATTTTTACGATGTTGGAATCCTTGGAGGTATATCTTCTAAAGGACTTACAATTAATCCGAAGCAAGGAAATGAAGGTATTAGAGTAGTTGAAACACCTTCAGGAATGATGAATTCAGTAGGATTACAAAATCCAGGAATAGAAGGCTTCATACATAATGAACTGCCACATATGAAAAGATTTGGAACTAATGTTATAGCAAACATTGGTGGGGGATGTTTAGAAGATTATATAGCAGCTGTGACTAAAATTAATGATACAAATGTTGATATGATTGAACTTAATATATCTTGTCCTAATGTAAAGCATGGGGGAATGGCCTTTGGAATTAAATCAAATGTAGCTTATGAAGTAGTTAAAGAAATTAAAGGACTAACTAATAAGCCATTAATGGTTAAATTATCGCCAAATGCAGAAGACATAGTAGATATGGCTTTAAAGTGTCAAGAGGCAGGAGCAGATTCTATTTCTCTTATAAATACATTAAAGGGAATGGCAATTGACATATATAAAAGAAAACCTATATTCAACAATGTAACAGCAGGACTTTCAGGTCCAGCAGTAAAACCAATTGCACTTAGAATGGTTTATGAAGTAGCACAAGCAGTTGATATTCCGGTAATAGGACTTGGAGGAATATCAAATGGAAAAGATGCCATTGAATTTATGATGGCTGGAGCTAGTGCAATTCAAATAGGTACTATTAATTTCGTAAATCCCATGGCTGGAAAAGAAATCATTGAAGACATGGAAAGATTTTTAAAAGAACAAGGAATTAAAGATATAAATGATATTGTGGGTATAATTTAAATTGAAAATATAATGAATGTTGGAGGAAGAATAATGCAAACATATAAAAAAGAATTTATTAAATTTATGATAGAGTGCGGAGTTTTAACTTTTGGAGACTTCGTAACTAAGAGTGGAAGGAATACACCTTTCTTTGTAAATACAGGAAATTATCAAACAGGAAGTCAATTAAGTAGATTAGGAGAATTTTATGCTGAGGCTATAAAAGAACATTTTGACAAAGATTACGATGTATTATTTGGACCTGCGTATAAAGGAATTCCACTAGGAGTTACAACAGCTATAGCTCTTTCAAATACATTTAATATTGATGTTAAATATTGTTCAAACAGAAAAGAAGTAAAAGACCATGGAGACAAAGGAATTCTTTTAGGAAGTAAATTAACAGATGGAGACAGGGTATTAATAGTTGAAGATGTTACAACAGCAGGAACTTCAATTTATGAGACAATGCCAATATTAAAGAGTCAAGCAGATGTTAATGTTAAAGGACTTATAATATCAGTAGACAGAATGGAAAGAGGTCAAGGCGAACAATCAGCATTAGTTGAAATAAGAGAAAAATTTGGATTTAAGACTTGTGCCATAGTAACTATGGCTGAAGTTATAGAATATTTATACAATAGAGAAATTAATGGAAATATAATTATTAATGATGAGATTAAAGGAAGAATTGATGATTACTATAAACAATATGGAGCTAAATAAAAGTTAAATTTAAAGTGCACTACCCTTGAGGTAGTGCACTTTATTAATATACTATTTATTTATTAGTTCATCAATATGAACAGTTGTATAATTATTTTCTTTAATAGATTGTGACATTTTATTTAATGGTGAATTTTCATCATACTGAACATTCAGCTTATTATTATCTGTATTAAAGTTGATATAGTCTATTTCTATAGATGGATGATAGAAAAAACTATGTAGCTTTTCTGGGTCATAAGTTTTAAGCCCATTAATTATAGAAGACATATCTGAATTCTCCACAAAACCTAAAGGGGTAGGCACATATAAATTGTTAGTGTTGGTTTTATAAATATTCTTTTTTGAGTTATCAAATGGTTCATATACAAATTGGAAATATTCTTCAATTATACTTTGTTGTAATTTGGTGTCTCTATAATGGGGACTTTCATAAAATGTACAAGGAATATTTAAAGCACTTGCGACATCTATACCATTTTCAATTACATTTTTAGTAGCTTCAACAGTATTGTTTGTATCTTTAGAAAGCTCTTCACCAGCTGCACTTCTATCAGTACCAGATTGATGAGTATAACCATGAAGTCCCATTTCAGCTCCTTTATTAATTAAGTAATCTAATAAGTTTACAAAACCAACATTTGCTATAGAATCATTTTCTAATAGGTTATTATCAATGTTATCTAGTGGAGCTTTAAATCTAGGAATCCAACCAACATGAAACTTTATACCGTTAGAATAAAGAAGATCAGCCATACATTTTACCTTAACTTGATTTTTATCTACAGCCATGGAATCTCCATTTGTGAAATCTTCAAATCTAAGTAAAGCAATTTTTCTACTATATATAATTGAAGATGCTTTAGGCTGTTGTACATTATTAGGAAGTAGGCTTATATGCTTACTTTCAAAGTCAAATACTGCAGTAAGTCCAAACAGCTTTTCTATATCAGATATTCCTATATAATAATCTCCGTTATAATTTATTAAGTTTCCACGTAAAGAACCATTGATAGAATCTTTTGTGTAAGTATCTTGAGTTAATGAAATTGTGTGACTTTCATTGTTTACTATTAGTGAGCCATTTGAGTCATTAAAATTATACTTAAGCTTGCTACATATAAAGTTAAGAGGTATATAATATCTTTGTGCTTTTAGTAGCATAGGAGTATTCTTAATATTAGTTTCATCTAGAATGTTTAAAGTTACATCGCTAATCTTTGATATGTCTGTTATTGGCATATTTCCAAATTTGATTTTTGGAGTATATGTACTTTTAAATGTGTTAGTAGGTAATAAGTTAGAATATATAGTATTATTTATAATAGTTAAGGTATTTTGAAAAAAGGTATAATAACAAATAATACCACATGTTCCTAATAAAATAAATAAAATTAGAAAAGAAAATTTTATTTTTTTTGTAATCTTTCTCATCTGTTTCTCCTTTAAGTTAAAATAAAAATTATCATTTATGCTAAATTATATAAATGAACTATTTCCATAATATCAAAAAAATACAATATATGCTAGAAAGAATATATTAAATATATATTAAATATATAGAAAAAAATTTGTATAAAGTCTTTAATTGCTGATATATCACCAATTAAAGATAATATGCATCACTGTAATTTATTAATATAATTTTTAAAATAGCAAATACTAATATAAACCTTTTTGATACATAGTTAAACTATTATAAGTATATATATTAGTATTTGTAATATTTAACTAAACTATTATGAACATATAAAACTTCATAAATATGATATAGAAGACAAAATTAAAATGTACTTGTTAAGTGGTTATAAAACAATGAAATTTTAGATCAATTGATAAAAAATATCAATAATAAACCCCTAAATTATCTATATAATTCATATAAAAAAATTATTAATTGAGAAAAAATTAACAAAGTTTCAAAGAGATTACTTGAATTAAAGAAGTATAGATAGTATATAAGAGAAATAACAATAAAATTTTGGTATATAAAGAAATATAAAGCAATATAAAGATATTTTCTAAAAAATCGAAAAAAAAGTCTTTTCATTTTGATTTATTTATATTAAAATAAGATTGAGAAAGATTTAACAAAGTCTTTCTAATGGGACGAGTATAAAGGAGGAAAAAAGATGATTAAACAATGGGAAGGTTTTAAAAGTGGAACTTGGCAAGAAGGAATAGATGTAAGAAACTTTATACAAAAGAATTATAAATTATATGAAGGTAATTCAAATTTCCTAGAGAGTACAACAGAAAAAACAAATAAAGTATGGGAAAAAGCACATGCATTAATAGTTGAAGAAGTTAAAAAAGGAATTATTGGTGTTGCAGCTGATATAGTTTCAGGAATAGATAATTATGAACCAGGATACATAGATAAAGATAATGAAGTTATAGTTGGACTTCAAACAGATGCTCCACTTAAAAGAATTGTAAATCCATTTGGTGGAATGAGAATGGTTGAAACTTCACTAGAACAATATGGATATAAATTAGATGAAAACATAGAAAAATATTTTTCACAATATAGAAAAACTCATAATCAAGGAGTTTTTGATGGTTATACAAAGGAAATAAGACTTGCAAGAACAGCAGGACTTTTAACAGGGCTTCCAGATGCCTATGGTAGGGGAAGAATAATAGGTGATTATAGAAGAATTGCACTTTATGGTGTAGATTATTTAATAGAAGAAAAGAAGAAAGATCTTGAGAGTTTGCAAGGAGACATGCTTGATGAACTTATAAGAAAAAGAGAAGAAGTTAATGAACAAATTAGAGCATTAGCAGCTATAAAGTCTATGGCATCTAAATATGGTTGTGATATTTCAAAACCAGCTGCAACAGCAGTAGAAGCAGTACAAGGCTTATATCTTGGATACCTAGCTGGTATTAAGGAAAATAATGGAGCGGCTACATCATTTGGAAGAACTTCAACATTCCTTGATATATATATTGAAAGAGATTTAGAATCCGGATTAATAACAGAAAAAGAAGCTCAAGAAATGGTGGATCAACTTATAATCAAATTAAGATTAGTTAGGCA
>NZ_FOMG01000005.1:0-138945 GCF_900112485.1 Clostridium uliginosum | reverse complement strand
CCTAAATACGGAAATGATGATGATAGAGCAGATGATTTAGGAGTAGAATTAGTTAATAAATTCTCATCAGAACTTAAGAGACATCCTCTATATAGAGATGCTAAGCATACATTATCAGCACTTACAATTACATCTAATGTTATGTATGGTAAGAAAACTGGTACAACACCAGATGGAAGAAAAGCAGGAGAAGCTTTAGCACCAGGAGCTAATCCAATGCATGGTAGAGATGTAAATGGAGCATTAGCATCACTTAACTCAGTAGCTAAAATACCATATAATGAAATATGTCAAGATGGTGTATCAAATACATTCTCAATTGTTCCAGATGCACTTGGAAAAACTGAAGAACAAAAAATTGATAACTTAGTTTCAATTTTAGATGGATATTTTGTACAAGGAGCTCATCATTTAAATGTTAATGTTCTTAATAGACAAACATTAATTGATGCTATGGAAAACCCAGAACAATATCCAACATTGACAATTAGAGTCTCAGGATATGCAGTTAACTTTAGTAGATTATCAAAAGAACAACAATTGGAAGTTATAAGCAGAACATTCCACGAAAATATATAAGTTAGATAAATGAGAGGCATAATTTTTTTATGGCTATCGACATTTATCTACATCGTCTAAAAGCTGTAAATAATAGTTGCTACGTAACTGGACAATCATTTCTAAACTTCAGATTGGGTCAAAATCTAATTTGAAACTAAAAACTTTTTTATAATTATAGAATATGTGCAAGAAAAATAGAAAGAAATTATGAAAAAATCAGGCTATGTTTTACAATATGAACATTCACTTAAAACATAGTTAAAAATTAAGAAGCTTTAGCATGTTGCTAAAGCTTCTTAATTTTCTTAAAGTTCTATAAAATATAATTTAAATATATATATTCTAAAAATCATTGTTTATATAAATTTATTTAATATGCCTAAACTTATAAATAATGAATTATATTAACTTAGAACATATATATTATTTTTTATTCTTAAGAAGATTAGTAAAATATCCTCTAGGAAAATATCCTTTTTTTAAGCCTTCAGTAACTGTTAAATAAGTTGCTGTTGTATCGAATCTTGCATCATGATAATTTCCACTACCTTTAAATAGTCTATCAGATGTTTCTGTAATTTGTTCTTTAGTTATGTTAAGAAAGTTTATAACCTCTTCTAATTTTGGATTTTTAATTTCTCCATTCGATTTTGGAATTCTACATATATCTCTATAATGAGCCATAGTACAGAATGAATGCTTAGGGTTAAAATCTTCTTCTAAAAGTGATAATTCATGTTTTAAGAATCTAATATCAAAGTTAACATTATGACCTATTAAAAAATCTGCATCTAAAAAATCTTGAATGAACTCTGGAACTATATCTTCAAAGTAATTACCCTCTGATAATTCATAAAGCTTTTCTAAAGAAAAACCGTGAATTGCTTGAGCAGAAGGATCCATTTCATCTACTGTAAAAAAGAAATTTTTTCCGGTGGTTAATTGAGGTTTTACACTAGCATCAACTGTTATATAACTTAATTGACATATACTACCTGGTTTAATGCTTGTAGTTTCTGTATCAAAAAATAATAATTTCATTTTAAATAATACCTCCTAGTTTTTTACAAAGTCAAGTTAAATTAATTTAACTATCTTAATACATTATTTTCTTTTTAATGCTAAGTTTAATTATATAGTATTTCAGGACTTTTTCAAATAAGGTATATTCAAAAAATGACAAGTCGGTATGCTAGTCTATTTTGCGTCATACTATGTCGGCATGTTAGCATATATAGATATGAATCAAAGATTCTTCTTTGTACTTATGCAAAATATACATCGTATTGTTAACTCGCTATTTTATTTTATATGCTTAATTTAAAATTAATAAATAATTATTATTAATTAATATTGAATTCAAATTACTTTCAATGTATACTTAAATGGTAGGAAATAAAAAGCATTTCTTGACTAATAATAACTGGCCTAAATTAAAATTGTTTTGATTAGAATATATATAACTAGTTTGCAATAAATAATTTACTAAGAAATGATAATAATATATGTAGAGTGAAGTAATTAGGAGGACTAAAGATGATAAAAGAAAGAAAACGTAAAATATCGATTGTAGGTGCAGGATTTGTAGGATCAACAACTGCATTTGCTTTAATGAACAGTGGAGTAGCTACTGAAATATGTATTTATGATATTAATATGGATAAAGCTATGGGAGAGGTTATGGACTTGGTTCATGGAACTTCTTTTATAAAACCAGTAAATATATATGCAGGTAATATAAATGAAACTAAGGATTCTGATATAATTATTATTACAGCAGGTGCAGCTCAAAAAGAAGGAGAAACTAGATTAGATTTAATAGAAAAAAATTATAATATTTTCAAAGGATTCATTCCAGAAATAACTAAGTATAGTCCAGATGCAATTTTGTTAGTTGCATCTAATCCAGTGGATATATTAACATACATAACATATAAGTTATCAGGTTTTCCAAAAGAAAGGATAATAGGAACAGGCACGGTATTAGATACATCAAGATTAAAATATGTTATTGGCAAATATTTAAGTGCTAATAATAATAATGTTCATGCTTATGTTTTGGGAGAACACGGAGATAGTGAAGTTGTAAGTTGGAGTACTGGAAGTATCGCTGGAGAAACATTTGAAGAGTATTCAAAGAAGTTTGGATTAGAATGGGATGATGAAATTAAAGCTGTAATTGAAAAAGATGTTAAGAACTCTGCATATGAAATAATTAGCAGAAAAAAAGCAACTTATTATGCAATAGCTTTAGCTATAAATAAAATAGTAGAATCAATACTTAGAGATGAAAATACAATTTTAACTGTATCTTCTTTAATGATGGGGGAGTATGATATAGAGGACATATATTTAGCAATTCCTACTATACTTAATAGAAATGGTGCAGAAAGAATAATTGACCCAAAGATAAGTGATAGCGAAATAAATAAACTAAAATCATCAGCAAAATTATTAAAAGAGCATATGGAAAAGTTATCTATTTAATATAAGTTATAGTTTGACAAGTGAAATAAATTTGATTATAATGTGGATAATAAAGTTTTTGTTGACAATGGGGTCAAGTATGCATTGAGCATTCTATGACCTCTTTTTTATTAATAAATATAAAATAATAGAAGAAATTGGGGGACTATACATGAAAATTGAAGGCGTTATTATTCCAGAAGGCTATAAGAGCAAGAGTTCATTAATTGAAACAGAAGTTCATATTAAGAAAATCAAAGATTTTTTTGAAAGAGCTATTGCAGAAAATTTAAATTTAACTAGAGTTTCAGCACCATTATTTGTTGAACCTGCTACAGGTATGAATGATAATTTAAATGGTATTGAAAGACCTGTAAGTTTTGATATTTTAGCGACAGGTAAAGATGTACAAATAGTACATTCATTAGCAAAATGGAAAAGATATAGTTTATTTAGATATGGCTTTAGTGTTGGACAGGGATTATATACAGATATGAATGCTATAAGAAGAGATGAAGAACTAGATAATCTTCATTCTGTATATGTAGACCAATGGGATTGGGAAAAAATAATAACAAAACAAGAAAGAAGCTTAGAAACTTTAAAAGATACAGTAAAAACTATATATAAAATTTTTAAAAACCTTGAAGATTATTCTTGCAATGAATTAATAAATGAAGAGAAGTTTTTACCAGAAGATATTTTCTTTATAACTACTCAGGAATTAGAAGATAAATATCCAGATAAAACATCTAAAGAAAGAGAAGATATTATAGCTAAAGAAAAAGGTGCTGTATTTATAATGAAAATTGGAGGAACTTTAAAATCAGGGGAAAAACATGATGGAAGAGCTCCAGATTATGATGATTGGACTTTAAATGGAGACATAATTTTCTATTATCCAGTACTTGATAGAGCATTTGAAGTATCATCAATGGGTATTAGAGTTGATGAAGAAGCTTTAGAAAAACAACTTAAAATTGCAGGATGTGAAGATAGAAAAAATCTTGAATTCCATAAGCTACTATTAGAAGGAAAATTGCCATATACAATTGGAGGCGGAATTGGTCAATCAAGAATATGTATGTTTTTCTTAAGAAAGGCACATATTGGAGAAATTCAAGCTTCAATATGGGATGAAAAGAATCTAAAAATTTGTTCTCAACATGATATAAGATTATTATAATTTATAAAGAATATCACGGAAAAAATTATATCATTCAATTAAAGAATAATATAATTCCTAGAATTTAAGAATTTGGCTTTGTTTTAAAACCGTGTTGATATTGTTATATTTTTGTAAAGTGGACATTGAAATTGGACTTTTAGAACTCTTAATGAGTATTGTCATCTTTCCTGCTTGTTCAAAGCTTGCCTTTGGAGCAAGCTAAAAGAGGACTATACTCATTTAGACGTTCTTAAGTTCAATTTCTTAGCCCGCTTTATAATATATAACAATATCAACACTCTGCTAAAACATAGCCAAGAATTTAAGAATTTGCTTGTAAAATACGAGCTTAGAGAATATAGTATATAGAAAAAAGCTACATTCAAATATAAACTAAGTAATATTTGAGTGTAGCTTTTTTAATTTTTTAGTCAATAAATATTTGCTTTAGGGAATTGACTAATTATTTTCTTTAATATGCCTTATATTCTGAAACTAATTTCACCACTGGTTATAATTTTCTCTTTTCCATCTGCATCTTTAACAACAAGTTCGCCGTTATCAGTTAATGAAACACAAGTTACTATTTCTTCTTTATTGTAAGTTACTAATTTTGCTTTATTATTTATAATATTAGAGTTAGCCCTACATATAGATATAACTTCTGATATATCTATATTTAATATAAATTTATTATATAGTTGTTCAAAATGATTTAAGAAATTAGCAAGAATCTCAGTTCTTTTAAAATTTTGCTTTAATTCAATTTTGAGAGAAGTAGCGATTTCCTTTAATTCATTAGGAATATCATTGCTTTCAATATTAGCATTTATTCCAACACCTACAATTAAATAATGTATCCTATCCATATCACATTTCATTTCAGTTAATATTCCACATATTTTCTTTCCGTTTAGAAATATGTCATTAGGCCATTTAATATTTACTTTGATATCTAGTTCAAGTAATGCTTTATAAATAGAAGCAGCAGCGATTTGAGTTATTTTTGAAGCTTCTGTTGGAGGGATATCTGGTCTTAGTATCAATGTAAACCAAATTCCACCGTTAGGGGAAATCCATTGCCTATCAAACCGTCCTTTACCTAAAGTTTGTTTTTCAGCTATTACTAAAGTTCCACTTTGTACATCGCTTTTACCAAGTTCTTTTGCTTTGTCATTTGTAGAAGTAAGTTCATTAAAATATTTAATATCTTTGCCTATTTCAGTTGTTTTTAATAAAGGTATAATTTCTACAGGATTTAATAAATCAGGAGAAGAAATAAGTTTATAGCCCTTTTTAGATACTCCTTCAATAATATATCCTTTATCTTTAAGTGATTTTATGTGCTTCCATATAGCACTTCTTGATATATTTAAGTGAGAACTTAAGAGTTCACCAGATATATATCCTGAAGAATTTTTCAATTTATTTAAAATTTTGAGTTCCATATAATATCTCCTCGTATAATAAGTTTTGTAGTTAGCTTTAAGTTAATTTTAACAAATTAAAATAATATTAGGAATATTAAAATAAATAACAATTCAGTATGCTAGTCTATTTTGCGTCATACTGTGTCGATAAAATCAGCCCATGGCTTGCTATGCGTTAATTTCATCTCCTTGTCTGACACCAAATATACGTCACATCTTTGATTTGCTATTTTCTTTAATATGCCTTAATTAAGACATATTATCTAATAAATTTAAAAAACTGTTAAATAAATTATATCATATTAGATTTAAGTTGTATAAAAAGCGTATAAAATAGCGAGAATCAAAATAATTAGTGGCATAATTATTGAATTTTAAATATTCATATTATATAATTATAAGGATAGTCTAACTTTAAGTAATATTTAATACAAAGACTCTTAGAAAGGAAAAAATAAATGAATAAAAACATAAAAAAGAAAAAGAGGCCAGTAAAAGCTAGACAAAAAAATTCTAAAATAAAGAAGAGAAAGTTTTCATCTAAAACTTTTCTAGCTTTTTTAGCATTTATGCTTGTTTTTACAGCTTGTACAGGACCTTTTGCGCTTTTATATGGACCTTTTGAAAATGCAAAAAGAAACTATGTTGGAGCAGCGATGACATCAATGAATCATCAATTTTTAGCAAAATGGTTTTTGTCAGACGAGAAAATAGCAGAAATTTTAGGAGGTTCTTCAGTTTCCAGTAGTGAAAATACTAATGTGGATGAAATTAAAATACCAAAAGTAAAAGATGGAACTATTGAATTAAATGAAATTGAAAATAGTAAGTATAAAGGATATCTTTTAGTTATAAAAGATCCAACAAGAGTAAAAGTTGGATATACTTCAAAATTAAAGAAAGAAGGAGAAACTACATCTAAAATTGCAGAAAATAATGGTGCTATAGCTGCTATTAATGGAGGTGGATTTACAGATAAATCTTCTAATGCTCAATGGACTGGAAATGGTGGGCTTCCAATTGGGATTATTATGAATAACGGAAAAATTGAATTTAATGATTTAGGAGAAGATAATAAAACTGATTTATTAGCAATAACAAAAGAAGGAAAGTTAATAGTTGGTAACTATTCAGTAAATGAACTTCAAAAATTAGGTGTTCAAGAAGCATTAAGTTTTGGACCTTCTCTTGTCGTAAATGGGAAAATGACACCAATGAGTGGAGATGGTGGTTGGGGAATAGCGCCGAGAACTGTAATAGGACAAAGAGCAGATGGAGCAATACTTTTCTTGGTTATAGATGGTAGAAGCATAACAAGCTTAGGTGCTACTTTAAAAGAAGCGCAAGAAGTCATATATAAATGTGGAGCAGTTAATGCAATAAATTTAGATGGTGGGAAATCAACAACAATGTATTATGAGGGCGATATAGTTAATACTCCATCAGATAGTCTAGGGGAAAGAGCGATACCAACAGCAATTATTGTTAAGTAAAAGGAGAGGTCATAAAATGAATATGTTTAAGAAAATAATTGCTTGGGCAATGCTATCTCTAGTACTACAATTTGCTGGTTTATTCGTGTTAGATAGCTTTGTATTTAAGCACTCATCAGATTTTAAAATGACAAAAGTAGAAGCAGATAAAGAGGATACAAAAAATATAAAAGCAACTATCCCAAATGATGCTGAAGAGGTTAAAATATCATATGATGGGAAATACTTAACTTATTATGAAAATAAAGTTTTATACATAGAGGATACAAAAACAGGTACAAAAACTGAAGTTACAACTGAAAAATCGGGAGAAATTCTGTATTATAAGTGGCTTCCAGATAGAAATAGAATTATTATTGCAGAAAAAATCCAAAAGGATGGAACAGATAAGATACAGATTATAACTCATGATGCTAAAAATGGTTATGAGAGTTTTGTTAATGAAGTATGTCAATATCAAAAAAATATGGAAGTAAAGAAGATAACAGTATCTGTTCTTACAGGAGTGTATTATGTTGACATATATAGAGGTGCCATGAAGGATACTATTTATAGAATAGATATAAATCATACTATTTCTAAGGTTTCTCTTCAATCTAATGTTTTAGGTAATATCGAAGTAATTCCTCATGCAGATAGATTAGTTTATCAAGATGAATTAAATAATACTTTTTATTTAACAAGTCCAAATAAAAAGTTGAGTTTCAAATCAGATAAAAAATTAACGCTTCTTGGAATTGACAATGAAGATACAATATATATTGGAGAGATTACTTCTGATAAAATATCAAAAATAACTTATGGAACTGTTGATCAGGACATATCAGCGTGGAAAAGTGTAGATTTAACTCAAGTTATAAATAAAAATGATCTTTTCTTTAATAGTAAAAGTGAAATATTAATTAATGATAACCTTCAAGGTATGGTTAAAAATCTAACAACAGGGAAAGAAGTTTCTTACGATGGAAAATTGGTGGAAATTAAGGAAAACTTTGTAGCTACTGTCAGTGAAGGTAAATTACAGTATACTAGCTTAATTAAAAAGTAGAAATTTTATTAGATGAAACTATCCCAAAGGTGAGAAAATTTAAAAAGGGATGGTTTCATTATTTTCTTTCATATGCTTAATACTAATTTGAATGAGGAGTAAAAATATATGAATTATATGGATAAAATACTTGATGTATTATTAGTAATACCAGCAATTTTAATTGCTTTTACATTTCATGAATATGCACATGCAAGAGTTGCAGATAGATTAGGTGATAAGACAGCCAGATTTCAAGGAAGGCTAACATTAAACCCTGCGGCGCATATTGATCCAATAGGTTTTTTAATGATTTTAATATTTAAGTTTGGATGGGCTAAACCAGTTCAAACAAATCCATCAGCATATAAAAATTATTACAAAGATGACTTGAAAGTGAGCTTGGCAGGACCATTAGCTAATTTAATTATAGGAGTTATAACTGCTATAATATATGGATTGTATGTTAGATTTGCAATTACCATTTTGCCAATATCTTATTTTAGTGTTATAAAAAGTATGATTTTAAATACAATAGTGATTAATGTTAATATTTTTATATTTAATTTACTTCCTATACCAGGATTAGATGGATTTCACATTTTAGAAGATTTAATGCCAGAAAAATTTTATGCAATTAAAGATCAGCTATATAGATATCAAATGATAATATTGTTTGCCATAATATTTTTTGGTGGAGTTTTAATTTCTATACCATCTGAAATAATAATAAATTTATTATTAAAATTATCAGCATTTGTATTTGGAATATTTTAAACAAAAGGGGCTGTATTATAATACAAATCATTTAATGATATGATGTATATTCAAAAAAAGAAATAGAAATAACATTTGTGGAAGAAACATTGAAAAATAAGCTTAGAGTTTCTTCATTTGAAGTTGTTCCATAAATGATTGTCCTAATGCATATTAGGAGCAATCTTTTATGGGTACAACTTTAAATGTTAGAAACTATTAGTAAAATTTTTCTAATCTTCTTTAATAAATGTTATTTCTATTTCTTTGTTATTACTTCACTTGATAATTCTGAGACAGCCCCTTTTGTTTTTCTTTCATATGTCTTAAATTTGTTTTACTTCTAAATTTTTACCATAAATATTTTTAAATCTATCTTTCATTTTTAGGACTTGATTTATTTCTAAATTAATATTTAAATGAGATGAAATAGTAATTAGAACGCTTTCTTCTGTAATATCTACATTTAAAGAATCTACAGCTCTTTCAAGACTTTTATCTAAATGTTCAGCAATCATAAGTAATATATTAATGGAATCAATAGCTTTAATATCAAATTTATTTATAATAGAAAAGAAAGGAGGTAATGCCACCTTATCTTTTTCATTATGAGTAGCTGCAATTGCTGCACTCATTAACAATTCCTTATGAGAAAGGCCATTAATACTTGAATTTAGTATTACATAAAATGAGTGTTTATGATGATGATAATAATCTATACTAACACCTGAATCATGTAATAAAGTTGCAGTTTTTAAAACGTTATTATATTTATCGCCTAGCTTATGAAGTGGTTTTAATTCATTAAAAAGTATGGAGGTTATATTAAATACATGTTCAGCATGTATTCTATTAATATTTAAATAGTCGATTATACCGTTTAAATTATAATCTAATATGTCATTAATAGGAGTGTAATGCTCTTCAATATATTCAAACATAATTCCTTCTCTTAAGCCTCTACCTGAAATAATAATATCTTCACATTTAACCTTTTCAATTATTGTATCAAATATAGTTAATCCACCTACTATTAAGTCAGCTCTTTCTAATGATAAGCCTTCAATTCTAGTTCTTTGCTTAAAATCTTTACATTTTAATAAGTTGTATATTTTATGTACATCGATGTCATTTAATTTATAGTTGTGTAGTATATCAAAGGGATATCTCTTTTTTGCTCTATCAATTTTACAAATTGCTCTAGCAGTACCACCAACAGCTATAATAGATTCATATTTTTCTTTTTCTAACCATTCAATGTCACTTAAAGCACTTTTTATATTTAAAATAGACTTGTCCAAATTTTCATAACATATTCTATCATCTAAATGATATTGAAAAGTATAATTTAAGCTTCCAAATGGAATGGTAGCACTTTCTTTAATTTTCCCATCCTTTACCCAGGTTAAATGAGTAGAAGCACCACATACATCAAGAATAAGAGAATTAGTAGTATATATACTCTTAGTTACTCCTAAATAAGTATAATGTATTTCCTCTTCATTAGATAATACTGTAACATTAATATTAAATTGATCTTTTATTTTTTCAAGAAAATCATTACAGTTTGAAGCTCTCTTTAGTGAGCAATTAGCAACTGCAATTATTTCTTTAACATCTGAAAAAGTGCATAAAGATTTAAATGAACGTACATTTGCAAGAGTTTCCTCAATTTTATATTGTGATAATTCATTACCTTCAACTAAATCTTTAGATAATTTTATATCACTACTTGATTCTCCTATAACTTTATAATAACCATTTTTCAATACATTCATTAATGTAAATTTGACTGAATTAGCACCAATATAAATAACACCTATTTTATTCATTTTATAACTCCTCACAAGTATTAATAATTATTAGGCATATAAGCAAACTCCATATAAACCTAAGAATCACTTTATAAAAACTAATACTTATTATACAACATTTAGCAATTAATTTATATGGAGAAGAAGTTAATTTTATGTAATTTTAAGATTGACAAATAGTAATCTCATTTGTATAATGAAAAAAGATTAATATAGAGAAATTCTGAGAAGAGGAGAGTACTTTTAATTGATTTCTAAAGCGAGTAAGGATGTTGGTGTAAGCCTTATGGATAAATTAAGAGGAAAAGAACCTTGGAGAAATCACCTGAAATAAAAAAAGTAGGGATGGTCGCAAATAACTTTGCGTTAAAAGTTAAGTGGTATTTTTATTTACGAGTTTAACTATGTGATAAAAATACAATTAGAGTGGTACCGCGGATAATTCGTCTCTTAATTTAAGAGGGGGATTTTTTATTTTAGAAAAATATAAAATTTTTCTTATTAAAAGCTAATGTTTATTATAGTAAGCATAAAATATTTACTTTGCTTTTTAGACATTTGGAAAAAATAATAATTAAATAAAAACCTGAGGAGGCTTATATTATGGATTATAAAAATAAAATTTCAGAATTAATTAAAGCACATGTAGATTTAGAGATTAACGTTATAGAGAAGCTTATTGAAATACCACCAAAACCTGAAATGGGAGATTATGCTTTCCCGTGTTTTCAACTTTCAAAGATAATGAGAAAATCTCCTAATATGATAGCTGAAACTTTAAAAGAATCTATTGATAAAGAAGGATTTGAAAGGATTGAATCTCTTGGACCGTACTTAAACTTTTTTGTTGATAAAGGAACATTTGCAAAAAATACAATAGAAAAAGTTTTAAAAGATGGAGATAGCTATGGCTCATCAAATATAGGAGAAGGAAAGAGAGTATGTGTTGAATATTCTTCACCTAATATAGCAAAGCCATTTCACGTTGGACATTTATTTACTACAGCAATAGGAAATTCATTATATAAGATGTTTAAAAAAGAAGGATATGATGTTGTAGGTATAAATCACTTAGGAGATTGGGGTACTCAATTTGGTAAGCTAATTTCAGCCTACAGTAGATGGGTAGATGAGGAAGCTTTAGAAAAAGCTCCAATTGACGAACTTCTTAGAATTTATGTTAAATTCCATGAAGAAGCTGAAAAAGATCCTAGCTTAAATGATGAAGCAAGGTTAAATTTTAAAAAACTAGAGACTGGAGATGAAAAAGCTACAGCTCTTTGGAAGAGATTTAGAGATTTAAGCTTAAAAGAATTTGAAAGAGTTTATGATATATTAGGTGTTGAATTTGATTCATTAGCAGGAGAAGCGTTCTATAACGATAAAATGGATGTTGTAGTTAATGAATTAAAAGATAAAAAATTACTTGTAGAAAGTAATGGAGCTCAAGTTGTAATGCTTGATGAATATAACATGCCTCCTTGTATAGTATTAAAAGGAGATGGAGCTTCAATATATGCAACAAGAGATTTAGCGGCTGCTATGTATAGAAAGAAAACTTATGACTTTTATAAGAGTATTTATGTAGTAGGCACACCACAAGCACTACATTTTAAACAAGTATTTAAGGTATTAGAACTTGCAGGGCATGAATGGTCAAAAGATTGTGTGCATGTAGGTTTTGGATTAGTTAAGTTTGCAGATAGAAAGCTTTCAACTAGAAATGGTTCAATTATTTTACTTGATGATTTATTAAAAGAAGCTATTGAAAAAACACTAGAGGTTATAAATGAAAAGAATCCAGAACTTGAAAATAAAGAAGAAGTAGCTAAAAAAATAGGTGTTGGAGCTGTTATCTTTACTTATTTAAAGAATTCAAGAGAAAAAGATATTGTATTCGATTGGAAAGAAATATTATCTTTTGAAGGAGAAACTGGCCCTTATGTTCAATATTCATATGCTAGAGCAAATAGTATATTAAGTAAAGCAGAAAATATATGTGGTGAAGTTGACTATAAAAAACTATCTTCAAAAGAAGAGTTTGAATTAGTTAAGTCTTTAGCTAATTTTAATAATCAAATAAAGCTTGCAACAGATAAATTGGAGCCATCAATTTTAACAAGATATGTTATTGAAGTTGCTAAAGCATTTAATAAGTTCTATAATGCTCATTCAGTATTAAACTTGGAAGATGAAAGTTTAAAGGCTACTAGAATAAGCTTAGTTAAGAGTAGTTTACAAGTAATTAAAAATGCTTTAGAACTATTAGGAATAGATGTAGTTCAAAAAATGTAGCAAAGATTTAAAAATTAGTGTATAGAAATTTAGATAAAAAAGTATGTTCTTAAATATACTAGAGTTTATATTTCGTTCTCCGAACTTTCACACCGTGTAATCTATGATTTTGTGTGAATCACTTACTCAGCGAGTATATACGAGTCGAGCTTTCTTATGACGCAAAATAGACTAGCTGACTTACTTGTTATTTATTTTAATGTGCCTGAACTTATTATAGTCATTAAGCTAATAGTAGAATTAGTTTGATGACTATTTTTGTATATAATTGAGATTTATTGATGACTTATAGCTAAAACTATAAGTAGAAAGATATAACATAATATTTTATAATAAAAGTAGTTCAATTTTAGATTATTTGTAAAATATTTTTAGATTAGTTAATAATATATTTTTAATAATTTAAAACATGAATGTAAGTGAGAGGGAGAATGAGAAAATGGATTATAAGATATTTCAATTAGTAGTTGAGAATATTCCACAACCTGTATGGATAAAAGATTTGGAATTAAAATTTATATATGCAAATAATGAATATAAAAAGATACATAATGGAAAAAGAAAAGAATTTATTGGACTAAAGCATGAAGATGTATTTAGTGAATTAGTAGTAGAAAAATATAATGATCAATGTAATTTGGTTATAGAAACTTTAGAATCTAGAACGGAAGAGGGGTATGTAGATGGAGTATACAGAAAATGTACTATATTTCCATTGATAGATCAGAATGGAATTATAAAAGCTATAGCTGGTATAGATGCTAATCTAGGAATTGTAAAAGAAAAAGACAAAGTTATAGAAGAACAAAAAAATTTATTAAAGGTAATAGTAGATACGCTGCCTGGAATGATTTTTTATAAGGATACAGAGGGGAAATATGTTTATGCAAATAAAGAATATGCTAAATTTCATGAAAAAAATGGTGTACATGAGATAATTGGTAAAAGAGATGTTGATATACAGATTAGTGGAGAATTAGCATCTGCATATGCTCAAGGGGATCAAGAAGTAATGAAAAGTAAAAAGTCTATCTTCACTGATATAGTAACTAAGATTGAACAAAACAAAACAGTATATAGTGAAGTTGTAAAGGAGCCTGTAATAGATAAAGATGGTGAAGTTGTTGGAGTAGTTGGCCTTGTTTTAGATGTCACTGAAAAAAAGGAAATAGAAGAAAGACTAAAATATTTAAGTTATACAGATAGTCTAACAGGTGCATATAATAGAGCTTATTTTGAAGAGAAGGCAGAAGAATTTTTAAATGAACAGTATTTTCCAGTAGGTGTAATAATGGGAGATGCTAATGGATTAAAGGTAATAAATGATACATTAGGGCATTTAGAAGGTGATAAGTTATTGAAATTAATAACCAAAGTATTAAAAGATGTATGTAATAAAAAGGATTTAGTATTCAGAATTGGTGGAGATGAGTTTGTAGTGTTAATTCCAAATGCTACTGAGGATGAATGTGAGTCTATGATAAGAAAGGTTTTTCAAAGATGTAAGGTTTACAGGCATGATTTAATTGACATAAGTATAGCTTTGGGTGCATCTATAACTAATAATCTTAGTAAAAATATATATGATACATTAAAGGATGCTGAGGATAAAGTATATCGTCAAAAATTATTACATGAAAATAGTATTAATAATTCCATAATGTATTCATTAAAAGCAGGACTTGAAACTAAAAGTATGGAGACAGAAGAACATACTGAAAGAGTGCTAGAAAATGCAATAGTCATAGGTGAAAAATTACATTTATCAACTTCTCAAATGGATGAATTAATAATAGTAGCTAAATTGCATGATATAGGGAAAATAGGTATAAGTGAAGAAATATTACTTAAGCCAAGTAGATTGACAAATGAAGAATTTGAAATAATAAAAACTCATACCGAAAAAGGATATAGAATAGTAAAAGCATCTAATAAATTAAATAGCATTGCTAAAGGTGTTTTAACTCATCATGAAAGATGGGATGGTAAGGGATATCCTCTCAAATTAAAAGGTAAGGCTATACCATTAGTAGCTAGGATTATAAATGTGGCAGATTCATATGATGTTATGACAAATGATAGAGTGTATAAGAAGGCAGTAAGTAAGGAATTAGCCATTAAAGAATTAAAGAATTGTTCAGGGAGTCAATTTGATTCTGAAATAGTGAATTTATTTATAGAATATTTAGAAGAAACAAAAACAAATTAGTTAGAAAAAATTATGCATTGGGCTGAAATGTATAAAAGTTATATAAATTAACTGTTTGAATACCTTAATTAGCTAATAATATGTATTTATAAATGTAATATATGTTATAATTAGTTTTAATACACTTTATGAAGAAAGGAGAATGGTTATTGTTTATAAATAATAATATTAAATATAGAGATATATTAATATTTGGGTTGATTGGAATAGTAGGATATAAAATTATAGATAATTATGATTTTTTCTTTGATCTAACTAAGAAATTCTTATCTATTATATCTCCGTTTATATATTCTTTAATTTGTGCATACATGTTAAATCCTATAATGATGTTTTTTGAAAGAAATTTTAAATTTTCAAGGTCAAGGTCTATATTAATAACATATGCAATTATAGCTGGAATAGTAGTTATGTTTTTATTTTTTACTATCCCAAGTCTTATAAATAGTATTGGAAATATGACTAAAGAAGTTCCAAACTATATGCAAGTTGTACAAGGATGGATTAATGCTGCACTTAAAAATAAAAAATTATATGGATTGATTACTCAAGCAGGACTTTTAGAAAAGATTCAATTATTGTCAATTCAAATTGGTAATTTTACTGTAACTATATTGCAAGGAATGTTAACATATTTATTATCTTTTACAACAAATTTAGTTAAGATATTATTAGGATTTTTAATAGCTATTTATGTATTGGCAGATAAAGAAAACATTATAAATGGTGCTAAAACTCTTTGTTATATAATATTAAAAGAAAAGAAAGCAAATAAACTAATAAATTTTGTTAGAATATATAATAAAATGGTTGGCGCTTATATTGGTACAAAAGCAGTAGATTCATCTATAATAGGGTTGATTTCGCTAGTTGGATTAATAATTGTTGAAGCACCATATGCATTACTTTTAGCGTTAATAGTAGGAATTACCAACATGATTCCATATTTTGGACCTTTTGTAGGTATAATAATTGGTGTAATAGCATCAATTTTTATTTCACCTATGAAAGCTGTAATAGTATGTGTACTTTTAGTTGGAATTCAACAATTTGATGCATGGTATCTTGAACCAAAGCTTGTAGGTGCAAAGATTGGAGTAAAACCATTTTGGATTATTATGGGGATAATGATTGCAGGAGCGTTTTTAGGTCCACTAGGAATGCTATTAGCATCACCTACAATGGCAACTATGAGAGTATATTATATTGAAGTTGTAAAAAAGTTTAAGGCAAATAATGCAGAGTTAGTAAAAAGAGAAAAAATTTAATAGACAAGGCATTGTAAAATAAATAACTAGTAAAAGATTCTTAGGATTTTTTGAACTAGACAAGGAAGTGAATGCAGTTATTAGCTACATTTACTGACGCTGTATAGTACAAAAAACACAAGAAGATTTACTAGTTATTTATTTGGAAATGCCTAAGGCATATTAAAAAAGTTGAGATTAAAGTATTAATTTTCAACTTTTATTATAGTACATACACATTAAGATAGATTCATGATATCAAAACTTAAAATATTTATTAAACTAAAAATCATTAGCAATTATTAAATAAAATTATAAATAAATTTTATTTTTTATTTTTATCATCATCTTGAGTATTGCAGTTTTGGGAACAGTTTTTACATCCACCACAACTACACTTACCTTTTGATGAATTTTTTATTGATTTAAATATTACAAATCCTGCAAATAAGCAAATTGCAATAGTAATTAATATTTCTATCATTAAAGTAACACCTACCTTAAACAATTAGATTTTATATATTGAATGATTAATTTTTATTTTAAGGCATATTTAAAAAAGTAACAAGTCAGTATGACACAAAATATACGTCGTATCTTTGACTTGTTATTCTCTTTCATATTCTTAAATAATTAAATTTCCTATATTGAATACTAAAAACGCTACAATCCATGCTAGAATTAGCTGATAAAATACTGAGATTAAAGTAAATTTAGTACCAAATTCTTTTTTCATAGTTCCAACTACAGATATACATGGAGTATAAAGTAATATAAATACTAAGAAAGCATAAGCTGATAAATTTGTAAAATGAACTGGCAAAATCATAGATAAATCTCCAGAGAATATTACGCCCATAGAAGCCAAAACTGATTCCTTTGCAAGTAGTCCTGAAAGTAGGGAGACAGCAGATTGCCAGTTACCAAAACCTAAAGGAGCAAATATAGGAGCAATTACATTACCTATAGAAGCTAAAATACTATCATTAACTTGATCAACCATTCCATGAAGATTAAAGTTTGATAAGAACCAAATAAGAACGCTCATTGCAAATATTATTGTTCCAGCTTTTTTTAAGAATTCTGAAGCTTTATCCAAAGTTTGCTTAATTATTGATGATAACTTTGGTATTTTATATTCTGGAATTTCAATTATAAAAGGTTCTTCGTTTTTTTTAAAATATGTATTTTTAAGCAATATACCTAATAAAAAGGCTATTATTATTCCAAGCAAGTATAATGAAGCTACTATAAGTCCTCTATGTGACTCAAAAAATACAGCTGCAAAAACTGTATAAACAGGAAGTCTTGCATTACAAGACATTAGAGGAACAAGCAGTGCTGTTAATTTCCTATCTTTTTCGCTCTCTAATGTTCTTGCAGTCATAATAGCAGGAACAGTACATCCAAAACCTATTATCATTGGGATAAAGGCTTTGCCAGACAATCCCATATTCCTCATTAATTTATCCATCAGAAAAGCTACTCTAGCCATATAACCACTATCTTCTAGTATTGTTATACATATAAACAATACTAATATGATTGGTAATAATACAATTATTCCACCTACACCAGAAATTATTCCACCTACAATAAGAGATTGAAACCATGGAGCAGAATTAGAAAGCAGATTAGTCATATATGGAATTATTCCATTATTTAAAAATGTATCCAATAAATCTGATAATGGTTGTCCAATCCAAGAAAATGTGATTTGAAATATTAAAGTCATTGCAAGTAAAAAAATTGGATATGCAAGCCATGGATTTAATAATATTTTATCTAGTTTTTCTGAAAAACTAGTTTGATTTTGTTTTGATTGAGTAACACTTTTACTTAATACTTCCTCAATAAATGCATAAGCTTCAGCTTCAGAAGAAAAATCATATTGTTTAGAATCATTGTCAGAAAGAAAGTTTTCTTCCTTTAGCCTATTAGATATATCATCAATTCCAATATTTTTACCAGCTACAATAGGGATAACCTCTACATTTAAAAGACTAGATAATTTTTTGTAATCAATAATTATTCCTTTATTCTCACAAATATCTATCATATTTAAAGCTAATACTATTGGTTTATTAAATTCTTTAAGTTGTGTAGTTAAATAAAGATTTCTATTAAGATTTGATGCATCAATAATATTTAGTATTAAATCAACTTGTCCGTTTTTTAAAAATTCTTTAGATACTTTTTCTTCATTTGAAAATGTATCCATGGCATATATACCAGGTAAATCTACAATTTTAACATTATCAAGGTAACCTTCTTTTTTATCAACAGTTACACCTGGCCAATTACCAACATATTGGCTTGATCCTGTTAAGGCATTAAATAAGGTAGTTTTTCCTACATTAGGATTTCCTAGTAAAGCTACAGTTGTCATAATTTAAAATCCTCCCTATATGGATAATAAGATATTTTTAGCATCATTTTTCCTAATTGCTAAGTCAAAGCCCCTAAAAGTGATAACTATTGGGTCTCCTAATGGTGCTCTTCTTTTAAATTCAACTTCAGTACCTTCAATACATCCTAAAGCAAATAATCTCTTTTTTAATTTTAAGTCCCCTTGGACGGAAGCTATAATTCCTTTTTCTCCTGGCTTTAAATCACAAAGACACATGAATATCACCTCCAATTGAAAATTATTATCGCCTAAGTAATAATAATATCATCATTAAGATATGTTAGTCAATACTTTGGATTTAAAAACATAATATATATGATAAGAATAAAAAGAATGAATAGAATCTTTAACTAATTTGAAAAATAATGTATAATAAAATGTAAAAACCTTAAAATATGCTAAAAGAGAAGAGGTGGGGTAATGTCAAAAATAGGAGCATTTTTTGATTTAGATGGAACATTATACAGAGAAGGTTTAATTACTGAGGTGTTTAAAAAAATGGTCAAATATGAGATTATAGAACCAGAAAGATGGTATAATGAAGTAAGACCAGATTTTATGAAATGGGATAAAAGACAAGGTGATTATGACAATTACCTTTTAAAAATGATAGATGTTTATTTAGAAGCTATTAATGGGTTATATAGTTATCAAGTAGAATATATAGCAAAAAAAGTAGTTGAGCAAAAAGGAGATAGGGTTTACACTTTTACAAGAGATAGAATAAAGTGGCATAAACAGCAAGGTCATATTATAATGATAATATCAGGTTCACCATCAGAACTTGTTAAAGAAATGGCTAATAAGTATGGATTTAGTGATTACAAGGGTGCAAATTATGTTATAGATGATAACGGTATGTATACTGGTGAAGTAGTTGCAATGTGGAACAGTAAAAGTAAATCTAAGGCTATAAATGATTTAGTAGAAAAGCATGGAATTGATCTTGATAAAAGTTATGCTTATGGAGATACATCCGGAGATTATACTATGTTTAAGGAAGTGAAACATCCATATTGTATTAATCCAACAAAAGAACTTTTACAAAAGGTTTTAAAAGATAGGGAATTAATAGAAAAAATTAATGTTATAGTTGAAAGAAAGGATGTAATCTACAACTTAGATATTGAAGATATACAATTTGTATAGGAAAGAGTGGTACTGTGATTATTCGTGAGAACAACGTAAAAGTAGAAAAGTTTAGTGATGAATTTATGATAAAACTTGAAAAAAGAAAATATTTACCGAGTGAACTTATATTCTTTGATCTTGAACATTATGTATATAAGAAACCTAAATGTATAGGTGTATTTGGAGCTTGTGAGTTTAATGATAAAAAAAATGAAATTTTAGTAACTCAATATATGATTGAAGATAGAGATGAAGCAGTAGATATACTTTATTTAGCAAAAAAATATTTTATTAAGATGAAAGAATTGGGTAAGAAAGCTATAGTTACTTTTTCAGGTAATAATGATTTTACTGTTATAAATTATCTTTTTAAGCAATATGGGATTGAATACAATTTTAATGAGGAATATGATTCCATTGATATTCAAAAGGAATATGAAAAGAATAAAATAAGCTCAATAGGACTTAAAAATTTAGAAAAGCTCTTTGACATTATACGAGAAGGAGAAGTTATTAGTGGATCTAATTTAGCTAAAACTTTTCATAAAGTATTAAAAGACAAGAGCTATTTTAAGAGAATGCCACAAGAAAAGATAGAAAAAATACTTCTTTATAACGAACAAGATGTTGTAAATCTTTACCATATTTATATTAATTGGAAAAAGTATATTTTTGAAGATATTGAAGAAGAATTACTTGATGACTTTGAGAATGTGTTGGAAGATGATAATAATATAAATGAAATAAGTGAAGAAATTAATGGCTTTGATTATGAGAGTAAATCAATAATAAATCACTAACTTTATTTTATAACTTATAATTTTTAGAAGAGTTTTTCTAAGCTTCAGATTGATAAAATTATTATTTTAAGAAATATTGATCTGAAGCTAAGAAAAATAAACTTGAAATAAATAATACGGTACCTTTAAAAGCCCTCTTGATACTAAATAATCAAGAGGGCTTTTATATTTAAATTTAAGGTATTTTACAATGCCTTAAGTAATTCAATACCTTTTTATACTCTGGCATAGCAAGTTCATGGAATTATTCTAAAGAAAGTTTTCTTAATATTCTCCATTCATCCATTTAAGTTTTGAATCATCAAAGATTGCAGGGGATTTAACTATATCTTTAAAATCAAATATTTTAATTAGTTCTTCAAGAGTAAAGATTTCATCGTTTGTACCTGAATAAAGCCCTCTCATCATTTAAAAAGTAATGAAAGGGACATAATTTATGATATTAATTCTATGATATATCAATGAATATTTCATGTCAATGCTTAACTGGGTATTCTTAGCGAAGAATGCATTAGTAATCATCTCTTGGTAATAGTACTTCCATTAGAAGAAAGTACTATTGTTCCTTCTTTATTTGTTTGATAAATAGTTACGTTATTGTCTTTTAAACGTGAAATAGTATCTTTATTGGGATGATTATAAGTATTATTATTGCCAACACAAATTACACCAAGTGATGGATTTACTTTTTTAAGGAAATTCTTTGTAGTAGAAGTTGATGATCCATGATGTCCTAGCTTAAGAACATCAGATTCAATATCATCGTTATTATTCAATATTTCTTTTTCAACTTCTTTTTCAGCGTCTCCAGTAAATAAAAATGAAGTTTTTCCATATTCAATCTTCATAACAGGAGAATAATTATTAAGCTCTTCATAAGAATCTTGAGTAGGAGAGAATACAGTAACTTTTGTACCTTTTCCTAAATTAATTGAATCCACTCCTTTTTTTATTACATTGATCTTTAGATTTTTAGATTGTAAAGATTCAATCATTTTTTCAAATGTTTTTGAGGTGTGTTCTACCTTTGGAGCATAAAAATTTGAAACATCATATTTTTTTATAATATCAGCCATATTTCCAATATGGTCTTCGTGTGGATGAGTTGCAATTACATAATCTAATTTAGATATATTTAATGATTTCAAATAATTTAGAAGATTATCTTTACCAGTCTTTGGACCGGAATCGATTAAAAGATTTTTTCCGTTTGCTTGAATTAACATTGAGTCACCTTGTCCTACATCGATAAAATGTACAAGCATCTCATTGGAATTTGAGTTTTGTATAGATTTTTTAGAATTTTCATTTGTACAACCTACAAATGAAAATATAAGAATTATCATAAATACAGCTAGAAATTTAAATTTAATTTTCAATTAAGTTCCCCCTTTTTAGGTATACTGACTTGTTATTTTTTGAACATGCATTAAGTTTATCATTTTAAATAAATTTAGAGAAGGAAAATAATATAATTAGCAAGTGATAACTATTACATAAAATGTAAAAACATCATATTATGTGCAAGTAAATATACTTAAATAAATAAATTAATCAACTTATTTATTAACTATTTATTAAGGTTGAATTTTTTAACTAGAACTTATATACAAATTATAAAATATGGGAAATGCAAAAAAGCAAGGTTGAATATTGCAAAAAATGTGTTATAATTAAACAATACGTGGCATTTTTAAACAATTATGCAATATTGAAGGCTATAAAAATTCATATAGGGGGCAATTAAATGAAAAAAGAATTTTCAATGAGTAATGATAAGGTAATAATAAATTTTACAGCTAAGTACTGTAATAATATTGATTCTGTATTAGAAAGCGATGGATTTAGAAGAGTATTAGATAGTTATTTAAAAAAATCTAGTAAAAAAAATACATTAACATACAGATATTTAAAACAATCTTTAGAAACTGATAATGCTGCTTATATTTGTAAATCATTAATAAAAGTAATTAAGTTTTTAACAATAACGGGCGTTGAAGAAATTATAGAGTATAGTCCAAAATGTGAGAAATTATTAAATGATAAGGATAGTTTTATAACATTTATAGAAGAATTTTATTTATACTGGAGAAGATTAGAAAGATATACAATAATCCATAGATATAAACTTCAACAAGGCTTAGCTGCTATGAGTTTTACTGAAGCAAATGCAGCATTCTCAGTAGTAATCTTAAAGCTATATAGAAAAGTTGAAAAGAATGTATTAGGATATCAACCAAAGGTTTATAGACAGCTACCAGCTGGTGGAAATGCATGTGTTATGGTTCATAAAATGGAATGGCCAATTCCACTAGATTATGAAGTATTAGAAGATATTTCTTTTATTGATAATATACTTTTAGAAACACCATTTATAACTTATCCTAAGAAAAGCACAAGAGACGGAATGTTTTCAGAAACTCATGAAAATCCATTAAAATATGCACAAATGAATAAAGAACACTGGTTATGTTATCCAGCAAAAGTAGGTGAATCATTGGCATATATATATTTTCATAGAGACTTTATGGCTCATGGTATTACCTTATGTAACTTGTTTGAAATGGCAAGAAGTGAAGAAGTAAGAGGTAGAAAACCAGATATAGTTTATGTATTTGGAGCTAATGATGATAATGGAGATGAATTAAAAACAATATTCTATAATGATGAAAAAAATGATATCATGCTAGGATATATAAACCATTCAGAAAAAATTGATTACTTTGGATATATGAAGAAGATGACATTAACTCTTCACAATTTAATCATGATAAAGAAAGGATACTTACCAATACATGGAGCTATGGTAAACATCATTCTTAAAGATGGTAATACAGCAAATGTTGTTATTATGGGAGATAGTGGAGCAGGAAAGTCTGAAAGTTTAGAGGCTTTCAGAAGTTTAAGTGAAGACTATATTTCTGATATGACTATAATATTTGATGATATGGGTACATTTAAATTAAAAGATGGAGTTGTTTCAGGATATGGTACTGAAATAGGAGCTTTTGTTAGATTAGATGACTTAGATCAAGGATATGCATTTAAAGAAATGGACAGAAGTATATTTATGAATCCAGATAAGGTTAATGCTAGATTAGTTATGCCAGTAGCACCTTATAAAGAGATAATTAAAGGACATAAAATAGATTTCTTTTTCTATGCGAATAATTATGAGGCAGTAGGGGAAGATGGTAAGCATTTAGAATACTTTAATTCATCAGAAGAAGCAATAAAAGTATTTACAGCAGGTGCTAGAATGGCTAAAGGTACTACTACTGAAACAGGCTTAGTTGAATCATTCTTTGCTAATCCATTTGGACCAGCTCAAAAAGAAGATGAAACTAACATCCTTATTGAAAAATATTTCAATACTATGTTTGAAACAAAACAAGTTAAAGTTGGTCAAATTAAAACTTGCTTAGGAGTAAAGGGACAAGAAAAGAACGGACCTAGAAATGCTGCTTTAGAATTATTTGATGAAATAAAAAAAATGTTTTAATATATTTATTAAGGTATATGAAAGAAAATAACTAAGACTCATTCAAAAAAATAATAGACCAGTTTCCTAGTCTATTATTTTATGTATCTAAGGTATATTAAAATAATAAGTTTAAGTATAATAAAAAGGATTAAGGTAAAAACCTTAATCCTTTTTTAATATCTTTTCTTTTAGAGATTTAAGTATTGAATCAAAAGATTTTGATGAAACTGTTGGAAAAGATCTTACTAGTCGTACATGATTTAAATTTAATTTAAATTTCTCGAATTTATTTTCAATTGCTTTTGATTTACCATTAGCCTTTTCTTTTGTTAATGATATAAAAGATGTACATCTTTCAAATAAATCACCAGTATCTACTTGAAGTAATGATAATAATTTTTTAAACTTAATTAAAGAAATTATAGTAAATGAGAAATCTAGTATAAAATAAATTGCAATTGCATAAAAAATGTGATTTCCAATAGATTTTGGTATTTTATAAATAATGTTTTCAATTAAAGGATGTATTACCTTTACGACAATAACTGAAGCTGCTCCCCACATTAAAGAAAAATGAAAACATATTCTTCCATGAAGATTTAAAGGATCTTCACTATAATCCCACCACTTAGATTTAAAAATCTTTTCTAATATAAAACCAGTAAAGTATTCTATAATTGAAGTTAAAATAGTTGCTAAAATAAATAATAATAAAATATTAGATCTAAATCTGTCTAATAATATTATTATAGAAACTATACCACCACCATAAATAGGACAAAAAGGACCATATAAAAATCCTCTATTTACAAAATATCTGTTATTTTTATATGCATAAAGTACCTCTACACACCATCCTAAGAACGAGTATATCATAAAAAAATATACTAGATCATATAAATTAAAATTTATTATTTTAAATAATTCCATATTTCCTCCTAAAGATACTAATTATTTTTTTTTACATAAGAATTATATTATATAATAAAAATAATTAATATAGGATTAATTTTATCTTAATTATTTTTAATTTTTTTAATTTGGGTGATTATTAAAAAAATAAGATGAAATTAAACATCACTTATAATTAAAAGTGATGTTTAATAAATTTTTATGTACTCATAAAGAGCTGATAGATTTTTCTTTTATGAAAAAAGAAATAGAACATAAATCAGCTGTACAACTTAAAGCATAATTAGTCTAGTTAAAATTATAATTAATAAAAATAACATTTCAATTAAATTTAAAAAATCTACTTAATCCCCAATTAATTGTTTATATAATCTAATGCTTGAATAAAAACACACTTCTTACTTATAAAGTATATTAATAGTATGTACTTTAAATGTGATTTTATTCCCACTAATATAAACTTCTTTATAAAGATATATTTCTGTCTATCGGTTGAGATAAAGAAATAAATGTATCTGTTCTTTGTATACCATCTATATTATTTATTTTATTAAGTAGAAGATCCTGTAAATCAGAAATGTTACTACAAACTACCTTAGAAAACATAGAGTAATTTCCAGTTGTTAAATGTAATTCTACAACTTCATTTATTTTAGACATTTCTTCAAATACACAAGAAAAAGAAGATGCTTTATCTACATATATTCCAACAAAACAACAAACGTCATATCCTAATTTAGCTAGGTTTAGAAGAATTCTAGTACCTCTAATTATACCTAAGTCCTCCATTTTTTTCATTCTAACATGAATGGTTCCACCGCTGACATGACATATTCTTGCAATTTCTAAATAAGGAGTTCTACAATCTTTTATCAATAAATCCAAAATTTGTAAGTCTAACTCATCTAAATGAGTATTTGTAACTAGTGTCATATTATCACCTCTTAATTAATTATCAAATCCAATTTTAATTTTATCAAATATTTAATGATTATTAAAGCTAAAATGGACAACTTTATTAAAAAAAATATTAAATTTTATTAAAATAATAATTTTTGTTATTATATACTTAGTTATAAAAAATAAAAAAATATATGTAATGCTTGATAATATAGATAATATCTAATAAACTAAATAGTAGATACATTTAAGGAGGGATGACATATGGGCATTTTCATGATGATTCTTAGTTTTATTGCAACATTAGCTATTGTAATTGGGCTTTATTGGGTTTGTAAAAAATTTGTATTTAGAAAAATAAAAATAAACAAATGGATACCACTTGGGATATCGATAGTATTGTTTATAATTCAAATATTTTTACCTATTTTAAATGAAACCCCTATTGTTAAAATTATATTATCAATAGTAGTTGTATTATTTTTCTTATGGTTTATGGATATTCAACAAACTGGTGGACTTAAAAAAACAGAAAAAAAGATAGTTATTAAACCTAAAGCTAAACCTAATAGAGTAAAAAATAAAAATAAATAAAAAAGAGCTACTGGAAATAGGAACTAATGAAAATTTCTATTTCCAGCAGCTCTTTTTTATATTAGGCTCTGTTTTAATATAAACATTATTTTAAAACAGAGCCTTTTATATTATTAATTGATCTTAGTAATTCATGCATTAAATTTCAAATAAAAACGTTGACATAATCTTTATAAGAATATAGTATAGACTTCAAAGAACATATACGTATATGTTTTAAATGATTAAGAGGTGACATTTATGGAGAAAAAATGGTGGCATAGTTCAGTTGTTTATCAAATATATCCTAGAAGCTTTAATGATAGCAATGGAGATGGGATTGGAGATATCAGAGGCATTATAGAAAAATTAGATTACTTAAAAGAACTTGGAATAGATGTTATATGGCTAAGTCCAGTTTATAAATCGCCTAATGATGATAATGGTTATGATATAAGTGACTACTGTGATATAATGAACGAATTTGGAACTATGAAAGACATGGAAAAATTGATTGAAGAAGGTAAAAAGAGAAAAATAAAAATCCTTATGGATCTAGTCGTAAATCATACATCTGATGAGCATAAATGGTTTATTGAATCTAAAAAGTCAAAGGATAATTTATATAGAGATTATTATATATGGAGAGATACCGTTAATGGATGTGAGCCAAATGAATTAAAATCAACATTTAGTGGTAGTGCTTGGGAATACGATGAAATATCGGAACAATACTATTTACATTTATTTAGTAAAAAACAACCTGATTTAAATTGGGAAAATAAAGAAGTACGTAAAGAAGTTTGGAAGATGATGAACTTTTGGATTGAAAAGGGTATAGGCGGTTTTAGAATGGATGTAATTGATCTAGTAGGAAAGATGCCTGATGAAATGATTAAAGAAAATGGACCTAAATTGCATGAATATATTCAAGAAATGAGCCGAAATTCATTTGGAAAACATGATTTGTTGACTGTTGGTGAAACATGGGGAGCGACTCCTGAGATAGCAAAATTATACTCTAACCCAAATAGAAATGAGCTTAGTATGGTATTTCAATTTGAACATATTAGCTTAGATAAAATACCAGGTAAGAATAAGTGGGATTTAAAAAAATTAGATTTAACTGATTTAAAGAGAGTTTTGTCAAAATGGCAAACTCAGTTAGGTGTAGATGGATGGAATAGTTTGTTTTGGAATAACCATGATCTACCAAGAATAGTTTCGAGATGGGGAAATGACAAAGAATATAGAGTGAAAAGTGCAAAAATGCTAGCCACTTTGCTTCACGGAATGAAAGGTACTCCTTATATTTATCAGGGAGAAGAACTTGGAATGACTAATGTAAAATTTGAGACTATTGAAGAATATGATGATATAGAAATACAAAATATGTATAAAGAAAGAAGAAAATTAGGATATAGTCATGAAGAATTAATGAAGTCTATATATGCAAAAGGAAGGGATAATGCTCGTACCCCAATGCAATGGGATGATTCACAAAATGCAGGGTTCTCTGATGTAAAACCATGGATAGGAATAAATCCTAATTATAATAATATAAATGCAAAACAATGTTTAAAAGATAAAGACTCTATATTTTACCATTATAAAAAGCTTATAGAGATAAGAAAAAATAGTAATAATATAGTATATGGGGATTATAAGTTATTAAATGCAAATGATAAAAATGTATTTGCCTATATAAGGAAGTTAAATGAAGAGAGAATTTTAGTAGTTTGTAACTTTTATGAAACAACTGCTATATTTAAATATGAGGGTAATATAGAAAAGGAAGCAGAGATACTGTTAAGTAATTATAAAGATTCAAGTACAAATATTAAAGAACTAATACTGAAACCATATGAGGCAATAATGTATAAAATATAAGAATTAAAGCTAGTTAGAAACACTCTAACTAGCTTTAATAAGTTACTTTAACAATTGGAATATTGTTCTAATGAAAACGCTTAATGAAAACATTGACACTGCGTATACGTATATGTTATTATTCAATTACAAGTTATACGTATAAGTTAAAAAGAGAGGAGATTATATTATGGGAAAATTCACTAATGATGTCAAATCGCTTATTAATTATTTGGGTGGTAAAGAGAATATTGCAACATTAACACATTGCGTTACAAGATTAAGGTTTGTTTTAAATGATACTAAAAAGGCAGATGTTAACAGTATTGAAAAATTAGCGTCTGTAAAAGGTACATTTACTCAAGCAGGACAATTTCAAGTAATTATTGGAAATGAAGTTTCAACATTTTATAATGAATTTATAAGTGAAACAGGAATACAAGGTGAAAATAAAGATGCTGTAAAACAAGCTGCAAAAAAGAACATGAGTGTTTTACAAAGAGGAGTTGCTAATTTAGCAGAAATATTTGCACCATTAATACCAGCAATAATTGTAGGAGGATTGTTACTAGGATTTAGAAATATAATTGGTGACATGAAATTATTTCAAGACGGCACAAAGACATTAACAGAAATATCACAGTTTTGGAATGGTACTAATAGTTTTCTATGGTTAATATGTGAAGCTATATTCCACTTCTTACCTGTAGGGGTTGTGTGGTCTGTAACTAAGAAAATGGGAGCTAATCAAATGCTTGGTATAGTTCTTGGAATTACTTTAGTTTCTCCACAATTATTAAATGCTTATGCAGTTAGTGGCGCTAAAACTATTCCAGTATGGGATTTTGGATTTGCTAAAATTAATATGATAGGATATCAAGCACAAGTAATACCAGCAATTTTAGTAGGCTTTGCATATGTATACTTAGAAAGATTTTGGAAAAAGGTATCTCCAGATTCAATTCAGATGATAATAGTACCATTTTGCTCTTTAGTACCAGCAGTATTGTTAGCACATACAGTTTTAGGACCAATAGGTTGGGCAATTGGTAATGGAATTGCAACAGTAGTTCAAGCAGGATTTCATTCTTCTTTCGGTTGGTTATTTGGTGGAGTATATGGATTTGTTTATCCTATATTAGTTATAACGGGATTACACCACACATTATTACCAATAGATTTACAACTTATAGCAACAACTGGTGGCACATATATGTGGCCAATAGTTGCATTAGCTAATATAGCACAAGGTTCAGCAGTATTAGGATACATATATTTAAACAAAAAGAATGTAGAAGAAAAGCAAGTAGCAGTTCCAGCGTGTATATCAGCTTACTTGGGTGTTACAGAACCAGCTATCTTTGGTGTTAATTTAAAACGTTTCTATCCATTTGTAGCAGCTATAATAGGTTCAGGAATAGCAGGTATAGTTTCAATGATAACTGGTGCAACAGCAAACTCAGTTGGAGTTGGTGGTTTACCAGCAATCCTTTCAATGCAAGGAAAAAGTATGTTACCATATTTAATATGTATGGCAATAGCAATAGTAGTACCGTTTATATTAACAATAATATTATCTAAGAGTAAATTAGCTAAAGTTGGAACTAAATAATTAATTTAATTAGAATAAGTGCAAGGTAAGGAATCTCCATTACTTTGCACTTATTAATACAATCAAGATAATATTAACTTATATGTACAAGATTAGATGGAGCGTGATTATATATGAAAGATTTTAAGAAAAGTGTAGTATATCAAATATATCCAAAGTCATTTAAAGATTCTAATGGAGATGGATTTGGTGATTTAAAAGGAGTTATAGAAAAGTTAGATTATTTAAAAGAATTAGGAATAGATTATATATGGCTTACTCCTTTTTATATATCTCCACAAAGAGATAATGGTTATGATATTGAAGATTATTATAATGTTGATTGTAGATATGGAACTATGGAAGATTTTGAACTTTTAGTTAAAGAAAGTAAGAGTAGAAATATAGATATAATATTAGATATGGTGTTTAACCATACATCAACAGGACATGAATGGTTTAAAAAAGCATTAGCTGGTGAGAAAAAATACAAAGATTATTATATTTTTAGAAAAGGAAAAAAGGATATTCCTATAACAAACTGGAAATCAAAATTTGGTGGAAATGCGTGGGAATATGTTGAAGCATTGGACGAGTATTACTTACACTTATTTGATGTAACTCAAGCTGATTTAAATTGGGACAATAAAGAGTTAAGAGAAGAAATATATGATGTAGTTAATTTTTGGATAAAAAAAGGGGTTAAAGGATTTAGGTTAGATGTTATAAATTTAATATCTAAACCAAGTACATTTGAAGATGATAATATTGGAGATGGAAGACGATTCTATACTGATGGACATAAGATACATGAATACTTAAAGGAACTTAATGAGAATACATTTGGAAAATATGATGATATTATAACAGTTGGAGAAATGTCATCTACATCAATAGAGAATTGTATTAAATATTCTAATCCATATGAAAAAGAATTATCTATGGTATTTAATTTTCATCATTTAAAAGTAGATTATAAAGATGGTGAAAAATGGTCTTTAATGGATTTTGATTTTAAGAAATTAAAGAATATATTTAATAATTGGCAAAGAGGAATGATTGATGGTAATGGATGGAATGCACTATTTTGGTGCAATCATGATCAACCTAGAGTAAATTCAAGATTTGGAGATGTGAAAAAATTTCATAAAGAATCATCAACAATGCTTGCTACAGCAATTCATTTAATGAATGGAACACCATATATTTATCAGGGTGAAGAATTTGGAATGACAAATCCTGAATTTAATACAATAGAAGAGTATAGGGATGTTGAATCTATAAATTACTATAATATATTAAAATCCAAAGGCGTAGATGAAGAAAATATTATGAATATATTAAAGAGTAAATCAAGAGATAATTCAAGAACACCAGTTCAATGGGATGATAGTAAGAATGCAGGGTTTACAACAGGTACCCCATGGATTTATGCACCTGAAAATTATAAGAAAATTAATGCGAAAAATTCATTAAATAATAAAGAATCTATTTTTTATTATTATAAAAAACTTATTAGTATAAGGAAAGTGGAGAACACAATAGCATATGGAGATTTTAGAATGTTATTACAGAATCATAAACAAGTTTATGCATATGAAAGAAAGTTAAATGATGAAAGTATAATAATTGTAAATAATTTTTATGATAAAGAATGTACTATAAATTTAAAAGAAGAGATAGATTTTGATGGAAAGAAAGTAGAACTTTTAATATCAAATTATAAGTGTAATTATGATAAATTTGAAAATATTAAATTAAAACCGTATGAGTCATTTGCTATTAAACTTAAATAAATAATTTAATGGAAGTAATTAATCTTTATAATATTGATTAGTTACTTTCTTTCATGTGCCTAATAATAAATTTATTGTAATCTAAACACTTCTTGTAGAATGTATATATTGATGTTAAAATTATTATGGTGATGAATGTGGATAGCAAATATTTAATTATTTATAATAGCATATTAAATAAAATAGAAAATGAAAATTTAAAGCCTTATGATAAATTGCCATCAGAAAGTGCTTTAATGGGTGAATATAAAGTTTCCAGAGATACTGTTAGAAAATCTTTAAATTTATTAGAGCAAAATGGATATATACAAAAATCAAAGGGAAAAGTAGCTTTTGTACTAGATATTAATAAGGTTGCATTTCCTATATCAGGGATAACTAGTTTTAAAGAAATAGCTAAAAAAGCTAATTGGAAATATGAAACTCATGTAGAGGAACTTGATATTGTAAAAAATAATAAAAGATTGATGAATAAGCTTAAAATTTCTGAAGAAGATGAGGTTTGGAGATTAATAAGAGTTAGAGAAATTGATGATGAAAGAGTAATATTAGATAAAGACTATCTAAATAGAGAGTTTGTTCCAGAATTAACAGAACAAATATGCAAAGAATCTATTTATGACTATATTGAAAAAGAACTTGGTCTAAAAATAAGTTTTGCTAAAAAAGAAATAACTGTTCAAAATATAAATGATGAAGATAAAAATTATTTGGATATAAAAAATTATGACATGATAGTAGTAGTTAAGAGTTATGTATATTTAGAAGATGCAACTTTATTTCAATATACTGAATCAAGACATAGACCAGATAAGTTTAGGTTTGTAGATTTTGCTAGAAGAAATTATTAGAAATCTGTTTATTATATTATATAAAACAAAAATGAAATATAAATTTTAAATTTGTAAAGTAATAAATAAAAATTGGTTTTAATTAAAACATGTAAAAAGATGTATTGCAAGATAATTTTTTTGAATCTTTGCAATACACTTTTTTTATACTCTAAATATGGGAGAACTTATTGCTACTTTATCATTAAAATAAACTACTTTAATAATATACCATTTTTCATTTTCTTTAGGATTATGATTATAAATATATTTGATTCTATTTAAATTTAGATTGGATATTTTTTTTATAGTATTTCCTCCAAAAGAAATAATATTAATTTCTTTGATTTTATAGTTAGGATCCTCAACAAATATAGAAAATTGTAGCTCATCTTTATCTATAGGAAGAATTTCTCCCATAAAACAGTTATTTATAGTAAAATACATAATTAAAGATTTCGATTCTGTTGAATAAGTATGTCTACTTCTAAATGCAGTTATTAATGAATCAGTAGTAAGCTCATTTGAAATAATACAAGTTAAATTTTCATCATCTCCAAAATTCATTCTATGATTATCTTGAGAATTTATTGCGCCTAGTTTCCATCCCTTATCTAATAGATAATAATAATATTTATCATACCTAGTATATTTATTAGGAGAAGAACCATTACCAACTTCTATTGAGGTTATAACTTTATTTAACATTGGATTATGTTCTAAATATTTTATGTTTTTATGAGGATGATTTATGCTTATAAAAGAGTTTGGATTATTAAACATCCAAAGTATTAATAATTGCATATTGTTAACTACACCAGTAAAAAACCTATTAGAATTTATAATGTTAATATCTCCTAAAATATTCGTCTTACCTTCAAATCCAATTAAAGGTAAAAAATTATCATGTTTTTTTCTATATCTTGTACGTAGATATTTTAAAGCTTCCCATTTTGTTATTTCACTACCATTTACTCTAACAGTCTTTGTAAGATAATTGTTATGATCTGTTAAAATTAAAAAATCAAGTCCGTTATGGCGGGCATAATCAAAGGCTTCAGTTGGAGTGCCACGTCCAGTGGAAAAGGCACAATGTGCATGAGGAATACCATAATAGAATTTTAAGCTTTTGAAATTAAAATCTCTTTTTATTTTTGCTTGTTTTTTATCCAAATAATACAACCTCTAAAAATTGTTTATAATATATAGTATATCTTCTTAACTAAAATAATGACAATAAGTAAATGTAATGATAAAATAAGTTTAGATATTGCAAAAAATATAATAGTATACTGACTTGTTATTTTTTTGAATATGCCTAAACAGATGTTTTAAAGAAAAGAAGAAGGTGGAAAAATATAATGATAAGAGGTTTTAAAGGGAAGAGTCCTAAAATAGATAAAGACGTTTATATTTCAGAAACTTCAGTTGTTATTGGAGATGTTACAATAAAAGAAGATTCTAACATATGGTTTGGAGCAGTTATTAGAGGCGATGAGGAGTCAATATCAATAGGTGCAGGAAGTAATGTACAAGAAAATGCAGTTCTTCATGGAGATGCAACTCACAAGGTGCTTGTTGGCGATGGAGTTACTATAGGACATGGAGCTATAGTCCATGGATCTACAATAGGAGATAACGTATTAGTTGGCATGGGTGCTATAATATTAAATGGAGCTAAGATTGGTAAAAATTCCATGGTAGGTGCAGGAAGTTTAGTTACACAAAATAAAGAATTTGGAGATGGAGTTTTAATACTTGGAAATCCAGCAAAGGCTATAAGGAAATTAAGTGAAGAAGAGATAGAAGGTAATAAAGAATCTTATTTAAATTACATAAAATTAAGTAAAGAAATGCAAGGAAATAAGTAGATTTTAAAAGGCATCTTAAAAAACTAATAAACCAAGAGCCTTATATATTTGGTTTATTAGTTTTGTTTTAAGAACGTGTTGATATTGTTATATAACAATATCAATACCATAGCTAAACAAAAAATAAAGTAATATATGGAGGACATATGATATTAATAGGTGAATATAATAACTTAAAAGTAAGTAAAAAGGTTGATTTTGGATATTATTTAGAAGATGAATTCGGAGAAGAAGTGTTATTACCAAATTCAGCTTTAAATGATAAGAGCGTTGAAGAAGGTGATAAACTAAAAGTTTTTGTTTATAGAGACTCAAAGGATAGAATCATTTCAACTCTAAAAACTCCAGAATTAACTGTAGGAAATATAGGACATTTAGAAGTAGTCGGTCAAAGTCCAATTGGTGCTTTTGCAAATTTTGGTCTTGAAAGAGATGCATTTATACCAATTAAGGAACAAGCGTTTAAATTAAAAGTAGGAAAAAAATACTTGTTTTATATGTATTTAGATAAAACTGATAGATTAGCTCTTACTACTAGACTTGATAAATATTTAGAGACACCAGAACCTGATAAATTTAAAGTTTCAGATGAAGTTGATGCTATAATATATGATACTTGTACAAATGGAACATTAAATGTAGCTATAGATAAAAAATATAGAGGCCTAATCTTAGGAAATGAACATTTTGAATATATACATCCAGGTGAAGAGGTAAAGGTAAGAGTTAAAAAGATTTATGACGATGGTACACTTGGAGTTACTACAAGAAAAAAGAGATTAGATGAGAAGGATGTTTTAACTGAAAAGATTCTTCAACATTTAAGAGAAAATGGAGGATTTATGGCTTTTAATGATAAGTCTTCTCCAGAAGATATAAAGAAAACATTTAGTACTAGTAAAAATTATTTTAAAATTGCTCTTGGAGGATTAATGAGACAAAAGTTAATTACTCAAGATAAAGAAGGTACTAGATTATTATAAATTCAGTATTAGAATTTTTAAATATCACATAATAAGAAGATAATATGTATTTGATTAATATTTTTAAATACATATTGTCTTTTTCTTTTAAAAAATTTTGCACAACATTTTTTTACTAATCATATTTTGTAAGACAAGGGATTATAAAGAGAATAATAAACTAGAAATCTTTGACTCATTATTTTTTAAAATGCCTAAGGCATATTAAAGAAAATAACAAGTCAAAGATGCGACGTATATTTTGTGCAAGGGCAAGGAGATGAAATTAACGCATAGCAAGCTATGGGCTGATTTTATTGACGTAGTATGACACAAAATAGACTAGCTGACTTACTTGTTATTTATTTTAATATGCCTAAATACTTATAGAAGGAGAAAGATATGTGTGGTATTGCTGGGTTAGTAAACTTTAATCAAAATATAGTAGAAGATAAAGTAATATTAGAAAAAATGGTAAGCACATTGCAAAGAAGAGGTCCAGATAGTTTAGGCTATTATGTTAGTACAAATGTTTTATTAGGTCATAGAAGACTAATAGTAGTAGATCCTGAGGGCGGAGTTCAGCCTATGACTAAGATGTTTCAAGGTAAAAAATTTACAATAGTATATAATGGAGAACTTTATAATACAGAGGATTTAAGAAAAAAATTAAAGAAAGAGGGATTTGAATTTGATTCGTATTCAGATACCGAAGTATTAATTACTGCATATATATGTTGGGGTAAAGAATGCGTTAATAAGTTAAATGGAATATTTGCTTTTGGAATTTATGATGAAAATAAGAATGAAGTTTTTTTAGCAAGAGATCAAATGGGTGTAAAGCCACTGTTTTATGCAATATGTGATGGTACAATAGTATTTGGATCAGAAATAAAAACAATATTAGCAAATCCCAAAATTAAAAGGGAAATTGATAAAGAAGGATTGACTGAACTTTTTGCATTAGGACCTGCTGTAATACCAGGAAGTGCTGTATATAAAAATATAAAAGAAGTTGCACCTGCAAATTGTTTATTAATATCAAAAGGTAATATTAATCTATGGGAATACTGGAAGGTGGAGGCAAAAGAGTTTAAAGAAACTCCAGAAGAAGCTATATTGCATGTTAGAGAGTTGTTAGTGGATGCAATAAAAAGACAGCTAATAGGAGATGTACCACTTTGCACATTTTTATCAGGTGGATTAGATTCTTCAGCCATTTCAGCTATAGCAGCAAATGAATTTAAAAATCAAGGAAAGATTCTTACAACTTATTCTATAGATTATGAAGATAATGATAAATACTTTAAATCTTCTTTGTTTCAGCCTACATCAGATGAGTATTGGGCAGAAGTAATGGCAAAATTTATAGAAAGTAATCATAAAAGGATCCTTTTAAACCATTCTGATTTAGCAGATGCTTTAAAAGATTCAGTAATTGCAAGAGATTTACCAGGAATGGCAGATATTGATTCATCATTATTACTATTTTGTAAAGAAATCCGTAAGGATTTTATAGTTGGACTTTCAGGAGAATGTGCAGATGAAATATTTGCAGGATATCCTTGGTTTACAAATGATGAAATGTTTTATTTAGATACTTTTCCATGGTCACGCTTTGCGACAGATAGAAAGGCAATAATTAATGAAAATTTAAAGGGCTTACCAATAGAAGAATTGATAAAGTATCAATATGAAAAGACATTAAGTGAGGTGCCACATCTTGATGGTGAAAGCATACGGGATTATAGGATGCGAGAAGTATCTTATATGAACTTAAAATGGTTTATGGTAAATCTTTTAACTAGAAAAGATAGAGTCAGTATGTATAACAGCTTAGAGGTAAGGGTCCCGTTTGCAGATGTTAGGTTAGTAGAATATGCATTTAACTTACCAGCAGATGTGAAGTTATATAAAGGTAGAGAAAAAGGTTTATTAAGAGCTGCATTAGAAGGAATACTACCAAAAGATATTATTTATAGAAAAAAGAGTCCTTATCCAAAGACACATAATCCTGTATATACTGATATAGTGTGTAAAATGATGAATGATATATTAGATAAGAAATCATCACCAATCCATGAGATTATTGATGATAAAACAGTTAAAGAAATAGTTAATAGTAAGGGTACATCATATAAGAGCCCATGGTATGGACAATTAATGACAGGGCCTCAATTAATTGCTTATTTAGTTCAAGTTAATATTTGGCTTGAAGAATATAATATTAATATATTAATTTAAAAGGCTATGTTTTAGCAGAGTGTTGATATTGTTATATTTTTGTAAAGTGGACATTGAAATTGGACTTTTAGAACTCTTAAGTGAGAGTCCAAATTTTATATTTGGTACCTCAAACTTACTTAGCGAATGAATATGAGTCGAGTTTCCTTGAGTATTGTCATCTTTCCTGCTTGTCCAAAGCTTGTCTTTGGAGCAAGCTAAAAGGGGACTATACTCATTTAGACGTTCTTAAGTTCAATTTCTTAGCCCACTTTACAATATATAAAAATATCAACACGGTTTTAAAACATAGCCTTTTAAAACATGAAAAAGAAGCTGCCTCAAATGATTCCTATAATTTTGAGACAGCTTAGTTTATTGATATTTGAATTTTATAGAGATTTCTTTAATTTCACCCTTAGAATTTTTTCTGATGTTAAAGTGTTTTATATCTTGAAAATCATTATTCAGTTGATGAGATAATTCTGTTATAGTAGCTTTAGATTTTTTAGCTAAATCACCATCTTCTATTATTTTAAATCTTGATTTTTTACATGTGGTTTCTTGATTCTTATCATCAATAATAACAAAATATTCTATAGCTTCTTCAATAACCAAATACTCTTTGCTTAAAGTTAAAGTTGAACATAAGTTGTTATCTATACATTTAACTATCATATTAAATGCCTCCTATATAATATTATTATAACGTGCTGTGCTAGTTAAAATAAGTCTATTTTTTAATGATGTTATAAAATTGAAAATATCATATATGATTACTCCCTAGGACTAGAAAAATTGCACTAACAGTTTCTATTGTTTTAAGTTGCATCCATTATCGATTGATCCAAAGACAGAGCTTTGGACAATCAAAAGTGGAACAACTTAAAACAATGAAACAGTAAGCACAAATTTTCAATGCCTACTTCGCAATTATATATGATATTTTCTTTCATGTGTCTTATATGCTTATAATGAGATCGATAAATTTAACTAGCACAATGAGTTATTATACATAAATAGTATTATAAAATTCATGGAATTCATATTAGTAAATATCATAAAATTTTCAATTAAAAATAGTAAAATCTCATAGTTATAAATTTTATTTAATACCTATTATAAATATATGTTAAATTATATAAACTTTGTTTTACAATACAACAATTAATCTGGAGAAATACTGATTTATTTGATATAATTAAAGTTAGGAAAGGGTTGAGTAATTATGGAGATAGGTAGAGTACGAAGTGGAAGTGTAACAGCAGAAAAAAAAATTGTTTCAGAAAAAAAAGATTTTTCACAAAGCTTTAATCATGCTAGAGATAGAAAATCATCAGAACAACTTCGTAAATTGATGGATGATATTAAGAAAAGAGGAAATAAACTTGTATTAACAAAAACATATGTTGATGTTGTTATGTATAAGAAGATGATAAAAGAATATTTAGAATCCATTTTGAAATTCATGTACGATACAAAAAAAGATATTAGTTTTTGGCAAACTCAATACTTTGTTACCGTAGATACTATTGATGGAAAGCTTGAAGAATTGACTAATATGTTAATTGCAGAAGAAAAAGAAAATATAAGTATTGCTTCAACTATAGATGAAATTCAAGGTTTAATTGTAGACATATATAGATAAATATAAAGGAATAATGAATATTATTGAATTACATAAATATGATTTTATAATAGAAAAAAGTAAAAATAACATAAAAAAGTTGAAGATCATATGAATTATTTGAACTTAAGAATACATATGGGGCTGTCTCATAATCCAAATCATTTAATGATATGATGTATATTCAAAAAAAGAAATAGAAATAACATTTGTGTAAGAAGCATTGAAAAATAAGCTTAGAGTTTCTTCATTTGAAGTTGTTCCATAAATGATTGTCCTAATGCATATTAGGAGCAATCTTTTATGGGTACAACTTTAAATGTTAGAAAATCTTAGCAAAACTTTTCTAGTCTTCTTTAATAAATGTTATTTCTATTTCTTTGTTATTACTTCACTTGCTAATTCTGAGACAGCCCCATAAATTTTAAATAAAGAGATACTAAAATGATATTAATATAATACTATGTATTTAATTATTAAATATTGGATATACTTAATTTTGGATTTTAATATAATTGTGGTATGATAGTCATTATTAAATAGATCTTAGGGACGGTGAAAAAAATGAAAAAAATATCAATATTTTTAGTGTCAATTATGTCAATTTTAATGTTTGTAGGATGTGGAACAACCAATATAATGAAAGAAACTAAAGAAATTAATTTTATAGTTCCAGATGGGCTTCCAGCTATATCAGTAGCTAAGATTATAAAAGAAAGGCCAGAAATTCAAAAAGGTTATAAGATTAATTATAATATAGAACAAACATCTGATAATGTAGTTACATCTGTTATGAAGGGAGAAGCAGATGTTGCAATAGTACCTTCAAATTTAGCGGCTACATCTTTTAATAAAAATGGAGATTATAAGATAGGTGCAACTGTAGGCTGGGGATCTTTCTTTATAGTTTCAACTGAAAGTAATCAAACTATTGATGGTTTAAAAGGGAAGGAAGTTTATAATATAGGAAAGGGATTAACTCCTGATATTATAACAAAATCTGTTTTAAAGGATAAAGGAATAGATGCAGATAAGGATATTAACTTTAGTTATGTAGGTGGAGTAACTGAACTTGCACCAATAGTTTTATCAGGTAAAGCAAATTATGCAGTATTACCTGAACCAGCATTATCTACTGTTTTAAGTAAAAAAGAAGATTTGAATATAATTGCAGATCTTAATGAAGAATGGAAGAAAGATAATAACTCAGAATATGGATTTCCACAAGCAACAGTTATAGTTAAAAAAGATTTAATAGAAAATGATAAAAAGTTTGTAGAAAATCTTTTAAAAGAAATTAAAAATAGTACAGTATGGGCATATGAGGATAAGGAAACATTAGGAGATTATTGCGAAAAAATAGGAGTTTCAGCTAAAAAACAGATAATAGTTTCAGCTTTGGACAGAGCAAATATAAAATATATAAACATTAAAGATTCTTACAAAGAATATCAAACTTATTTTAATAAATTAAATGAGTTTGATAGCAAAACAATAGGGGGAAAAGTACCAGATGAAGGGATATACATGGAAAAGTAGAATAAGCATTCTAGGATCGTGTTTATTTTTTCTAACATTATGGCAAGTTTTTTCAATAATAATTAATAATGATATATATCTTCCAAGAGTAGAACAAGTGGTTAATGGTACTAGAGAAATTTTTAGCAATAAGGATTTTTTAAAAATAGTTCTAAGCACTTTCTATAGAACATCCTTATGTTATACTTTAGCTATAATATTGGCTATGATTTTAGGGGTACTAACATTTATGTACCCCTTTTTCAGGTATTTAATGATACCTATTAATGCTTTTGCAAAGACTATCCCAACAATGGTGTTAGTTGTTTTAGCATTAGTTTGGTTTAATAAAGATAAAGCTCCATTTGTAGTTGGTTTTGCTATTACATTACCTATTTTATATGAAGGGATAGTAAGTAGCCTTGAGGGAATAGATGGAAAAATAATAGAAATGTTAAATATATATGAAGTTTCTTTAATTGACAAAATAAAAAATATATATTGGCCTGTTATGAGGTTTTATTTTATCAGTATATTTGTATCTACATTTTCTTTGGCATTTAAGGTGGTAATTGCAGGGGAAGTACATGGACAACCTAAATATGGTATTGGATCAGCAATACAGTTAGAAAAAGTTAATTTTAATACAAGTGGAATATTTTCTTGGATAGTTATTATCGCAATCATATCATTAGTTTTTGAATTAATAAATAAATTTTTAAAGAATAGTGCGTATAGGTGGAAAAACAATGAATATAGAAATTAAAAACTTAAAAAAATCCTATGATGATGAAAAAATTTTTGAAAATTTTAATTTAAAACTTTATGACCAAAAGGTAAATTGTATAATAGGGGGATCTGGATGTGGTAAAAGTACTTTACTAAATATTTTAGCGCAGTTAATATCTATTGATGATGGAGAAATTTTAGGCGTTTGTAGGGAAGATACAAGCTATATTTTTCAAGAAGATAGATTAATAGAATGGCTTACAGTTGAACAAAATTTAAATCTTACTCTTAAAAAATATTATAATATATTAGAGAGAAAAGGTGAAATATGCAATATGTTATCATCACTTGGTATTGAAAACGTAAAAAATAAGTATCCAAGTGAACTAAGTGGTGGGATGAAACAAAGAGTAAATATAGCAAGAGCATTTTTAAAACCTTCAAAGGTTATTTTGATGGATGAACCTTTTAAATCATTGGATTATACACTTAAATATAATATTATAGATGAATTCAAGGATGTAATCTTAAAAGAAAATAGAATGGTAATACTAGTTACGCATGATGTTGATGAGGCTATATATTTTGAAGGAAATATAATAGTGTTAGGAGATAGACCTGTTAAGATAAAAGGATTCTTTAGTGAAAACTTAAAAAAATCAAAAGATGAAATAATAAGTTTAATAGTATAATACACGAGAGGTTAAAGAGAGGAAGATTAGATGATAAAAAAATTTACGGAATTTTATAAACCATATAAAAAATTATTTATTTTGGATTTAATAACAGCATTTGTAGCAGCATTATGTGATTTGGTGTACCCAATGATGACAAGAACACTTGTAAATGACTCTATTCCAAATAAAAATATTAGATTAATAGGTATATTTGCATTGGCATTATTAATTATATTTATAGTAAAAGCCTTGTGCGGATATTTCATGCAATATTGGGGACATGTTGTAGGGGTAAGAATGCAAGCAGATATGAGAAGAGATGTTTTTAAACACCTTCAAAGACTTCCTAATAAGTATTTTGATAATAATAAAACAGGGGACATAATGTCTAGAATTATCAATGATTTAATGGATATTTCAGAACTTGCCCATCATGGGCCAGAAGATTTATTTATATCAATTATCATGCTTATAGGGTCATTTTGTATATTGTATACTATAAATATACCACTTACATTAATAGTATTTGCATTTATACCTCCAATTGTAATCTTCACAATGTATCAAAGAAAAAGAATGAATAAAGCATTTATGAATACAAAGGTAGAAACAGGAGCTGTAAATGCTAATTTACAAAATAGTATTTCAGGAATAAGCATTTCTAAAGCATTTGTAAGTCATAATAGTGAAGAAAAAAAATTTGAGGATGGAAATAAGAAGTTTATAATTGCAAGAGAAAAAGCTTATAAGGTGATGGCAGAGTATTTTGCAGGTGCTGGATTTGGAATTGATATATTAAATTATGTTGGATTAATATGTGGAGGATTATTCACATTTAATGGAATTATAAATGTTGGAGATTTTATTGCATATATGCTATACATAAGACTATTTACAGATCCAATTAAAAAATTAATTAATTTTATGGAACAATTCCAAAATGGTATAACTGGATTTCAAAGATATATGGAAATCATTAACCAAGAACAAGAACAAGACAAGAAGAATGCTGTTAATATGTCAAATGTAAAAGGTGAGATAGAATTTAAAAATGTTAGTTTTAGTTATGAAGGAGAAAAAGTGCTAAAAGATCTTTCAATTAAAATTAATAAAGGGGAAATGTTAGCTTTAGTTGGTCATTCTGGTGGTGGAAAGACAACTATTTGTAATCTTATTCCAAGATTTTATGATGTAAACCAAGGGGACATATTAATAGATGGTAGAAGTATATATGATGTAAGTTTAGATTCTCTAAGAGCTAATATAGGTATAGTACAACAAGAAGTATTTTTATTTACTGGAACCATAAGAGATAACATATTGTATGGAAAGAGCGATGCCACTGAAGAAGAAGTATTGGTTGCTGCTAAAATGGCTAATATTCATGAATTTATTGAAGATCTTCCAGAAGGATATGATACATATATTGGTGAACGTGGAGTAAAATTATCAGGGGGACAAAAACAACGTATTTCTATTGCCAGAGTGTTCTTAAAAAATCCTGCTATCTTAATACTGGATGAAGCTACTTCTGCATTGGATAATGCTACTGAACATATAATACAAGAATCACTTAAAAAGTTATGCAAGGGAAGAACTACTATAGTAGTGGCACATAGATTGTCAACAATTCAAAATGCGGATGAGATAGTTGTGGTTGGGAATAAAGGAATAATTGAAAGAGGAACACATCATAAGTTAATGGAAATAGGTGGTGAGTATAGCAATTTACAAAGTATAGCATCTATTTAATTTTTTGTTAGAACAATAATTAATATAAGTGAATATTTTGATAGAGGAAGTATAAAATATAAGTATATTTTATTTATTGACTTTGAAATTGTATTAAGATAAAATTAAATAAAACATATACCCGATAGGGGTATTTAGGAGGAGCGACTATGATTAAGCATATTAATGATTCAGAATTTGAAAATGAAGTTTTAAAATCAAATGAACTAGTTTTAGTAGATTTTTGGGCTACTTGGTGTGGACCTTGCAAGATGTTAGCTCCATTGGTAGAAGAATTAGCAATAGAATTTAAAAATGTTAAATTTGCAAAAGTAGATGTTGATCAAAATCCATTAGTATCTATGCAATATGGAATTCAAAGTATACCAACTATTAAATTGTTTAAAGATGGCAAACAAGTGGACACATCAACTGGATTTATGCCAAAAGAAGCGATAGCAAGTTTAATTAAAAATAACCTGTAAAGTAAGGTGATTAATTATGCAAACAAGATATGATATAGCTATAGTAGGGAGTGGACCTGCAGGGCTTTCAGCTGCGTTAAATGCCAAAATACGAAATAAGAGTTTTATTATCTTTGGAAGTAAGAATTTAAGTTCTAAATTACAAAAAGCACCTAAAGTTAACAATTATTTAGGATTTTATGGAGTGTCTGGAGAAGAATTAAAAGATAAGTTCTTATCTCATATAGAGGGAATGCAAATAAAGATTCAAGAAGAACGCATAAATAATATTTATGCTATGGGAGAATACTTTGCCCTAATGGTTAATGAAAAGATATATGAAGCTAAAACTGTAATCTTATCTACTGGAGTAGAGTATACAAAAGCTCTTGAAGGAGAAGAAGAATTCCTGGGGAAAGGAGTAGGCTATTGCGCAACTTGTGATGCACCTTTATATAAAGATAAGGTTGTTTCTATAATAGCTTACAATAAAGAAGGAGAAAAGGATGCGTCTTATGTTAGTGAATTAGCCAAATCTGTATATTATATACCTATGTATAGAGGAGAATATAATATAAATGATAGGGTTACAATTATAGAAGATAAGCCAATAAAGATTTTAGGAAATGAAAAAGTAGAAAAATTAGTTTTAAAAGGAAAAGAATTAGAAACAGAAGGCATTTTTTTGCTTAAAGATTCAATTTCGCCTAAACAGTTGGTTCCAGGACTTAAAATAACAGATGGACATGTTGATGTTGATAGAAGCATGAAAACAAATATCAAAGGTTGCTTTGCAGCTGGTGATTGCACAGGAAAGCCATATCAATATATTAAAGCAGCAGGAGAAGGAAATATTGCATCTCTTAGTGCTGTAGAATATTTAGATTCATTAAAGTAAATTATAAAAAGCTGTATTTAGCATTGATTTTGTTAAATACAGCTTTTAAAACATAGCCCAATATTTTAACCATTAGTAGTAATTATTTAATTTCATGTACCTCATTTATTTTTCAAACATCTTATTGCTTTAATTTTTTTATAAAGAGATTCTATATTTGGCTTAATAATTTCTAAACTATAATTATCTTCATAATTTTTATAATATTCAGCTTTGTTTTTCAAGTCAGGAGAATTATTTGAAGAAAATTTTTTGAAATTAGTTAAGCTTTTATTTTTAAAATTAAGTTGATTTATAAAAGATTTATCATCTTCTTGAGTTAAATCTTTTATATTTAACTCATTATTTATAGAGGATGAATTAACATTATTTAAAGCATCTTTAAAGGATTTATTATTAGCTTTTTTCTTTTTATTATAGGATGAAGATTTAAAAAAGCTCCTTTTTAATATTGTATTATCACAATTTACTGCAGTTATCAAATAAGAATTATTATTACAACAATTATCTCTTTCCATCATACCTACCTCCTTTAAATTACTGTATATTATAAATATCGAAATAGATTAGTAAATCTTTACAAAAAAAACACATAATTAATAGACAAAAATTATATATGATGATTTAATAGTTTATAAAGGGTATTTAAAATTTATTCATATAAGCATATTAAAAGAATTGGCTTTGTTTTAAAACCGTTTTGATATTGTTATATAAAGTTCATGGACAGTGAAATTTACTTTGAAAACTCTAAAATGAATATTAGTCCTATTAATGCATGCTCCCAATCAAAGATTATGACAAGCAATTATTAGTACAAATATTCATTAAGAGTTCTACAAAGTAAATTTCAATGCCAGTTCGCTATTATATAACAATATCAACACTCTGCTAAAACATAGCTAAAGAATTAAATATATTATATGAATTTAGGGAGGGTAAAATGAATAATAATGAGAAGGAAGATATTAAAGAATTAAAGTATTTTAAATTGTTAGCAAAACAATATCCTACAATTGCTGCAGCATCTACAGAAATTATTAATTTAGAAGCTATATTAAACTTACCTAAGGGGACTGAACATTTTTTAAGCGATGTTCATGGTGAATATGAGCCTTTTGTACATGTGTTAAGGAATGCATCAGGAGTAGTAAAAAGGAAAATAGAAGATGTATTTGGAAATTCATTATTAGAGAGTGACAAAAAGAGTTTATCAACTCTAATATATTATCCGGAACAAAAGTTAGAGATAGTATTAAAAGAAGAAAAAAATATAGATGATTGGTATAAAATAACGTTAAACAGACTTATAGAACTTTGTAGATATTCATCATCTAAATATACTAGATCAAAAGTTAGAAAGGCATTACCTGTTGATTTTGCTTATATAATAGAAGAACTTTTACATGAACAGTTTAATGAAATAGATAAGCAAGAATATTATGATAGAATAATAACTACAATTATAGATATAGGAAGAGCTAAGGAATTTATTATTGCTTTATCAAAATTAATACAAAGGTTAGTTATTGATAGGCTCCATATAATAGGTGACATATATGACAGAGGACCAAGACCAGATATAATAATAGATACACTTATGGAATATCATTCTGTTGATATTCAATGGGGAAATCATGATATACTTTGGATGGGAGCAGCAGCAGGAGTAAGAACTTGCATAGCAAATGTTTTAAGAATATCTACTAGATATGCAAATTTAGATTTAATAGAAGAAATTTATGGAATAAATCTTTTGCCATTAGCTACATTTGCTTTGAAATATTATAAAAATGATCCATGTGAAGCTTTTATTCCTAAGGTAAAAGAAGACAATGCAGGTGCAAATCAAGAATTAGATTTAGTTTCTAAGATGCATAAGGCTATAACTATACTTCAATTTAAACTTGAAAAAGAAATAATAGATAGACACCCTGAATTTGAATTAGAGGAAAGATTATTATTAAATAAAATAGACTATAAAAAAGGAACAATAACATTAAAAGGAATAGAGTATAAATTAAATGATAATAATTTCCCAACAATAAATGTAGATAATCCTTATGAACTTACTCAAGAAGAAAACATCCTTATAGATAAACTAGTATCTTCTTTTGTAAATAGCGAGAAATTGCAAAAGCATATTAGATTTCTTTTTTCAAAAGGAAATATGTTTCTAAAATGTAATTCTAATCTTTTATTTCATGGATGTATTCCATTAGATGAGAATTCAAATTTTAAAACTATGAAAATATATGGACAAGAGTATAAAGGAAAAAAACTTTTGGAAAAATTTGATTCATTATCAAGAGAAGGGTACTTTGAGGAAGTTGATAGCAAAGAGAAACTTTATGGTATGGATATAATGTGGTATTTATGGACAGGATCTGTCTCTCCTTTGTTTGGTAAGGAACAAATGAGTACTTTTGAAAGGTATTTTATAGATGATGAATCCACTCATATAGAAAAAAAGATTTCATATTATGATTTAAGAGACAGTGAAAAAATGTGTGATATGATTTTAGAAGAATTTGGATTAGATCCTAAAGAATCTAGAATAATAAATGGACATGTACCGGTTAAAAAGAAAGAAGGAGAAAGTCCTATAAAAGCTAAAGGAAAACTTATAGTAATAGATGGGGGATTTTCTAAAGCGTATCAAAAACAAACAGGAATAGCAGGATATACCCTTATATATAACTCATATGGATTACAGTTAGTGTCCCATGAACACTTTTCATCCACAGAGGAATCAATAGTTAAAGAGAAAGATATTTTATCAACTACAATGATTGTGGAACAAAAGGTAAAAAGAAAGCGAGTGGGCGATACTGATATGGGAATGGAGTTAAAAAATCAAATTAAAGATTTAAAATCATTACTTTCCATTTACAGAAAAGGATTAATAAAAGAAATGAGATAAAAAAGGTGATATATTTGGCTATGTTTTAAAACCGTGTTGATATTGTTATATAAAGCTCATGGACAGTAGAATTCATATAGGAAACTCGACTCATATGCATTCGCTGAGTAAGTTCGAGGAACAAAATATAAAATTTTGATTTTCACTTAAGAGTTCTACAAAGCAAATTTCAATGCCAGTTCGCTATTATATAACAATATCAACACTCTTCTAAAACATAGCGAATTATTACTATACTTCTAAATCAGAATCTGTGGAAATTATTTTATTTAAATAGAAATAAAACTCTACACCATTAGGTATATTTTGAAGGCTAAAGTCACTGTTGTGAAGATTTAATATATTTTTAACTATTGATAATCCAAGACCAGTACTATTTTGATGTCGTTCTCTAGATTTATCAATTCTATAAAATTTATCAAATAACTTGTCAATTTCTTCTTCAGGAATATTTATACCTGTATTTTGAATAGATATTTTAAACTTATCATTTTCTTCATAAATACTTACATTAATAGAGTTTCCAGATGGAGTGTATTTAATTGCATTTGTTATAAGGTTAGTTAAAACTTGTTCCATTTGGAAAGTATCAGCGTAGACATAACTATATGGATTTGAAGAAGTAAAATTAACCTTAAGATTATTTTCTTCAAAATATAAACTATGATTTTTAAGTATTTTATTAATTAATCTATTAATATTAAATGATTCTGGATTTGGTTTTATAGTACCAGATTCTAGCTTTGAAAGTTCTAACATATTAGTAACTAGAACACTCATTTTTTTAGATTCACTTATAATAGTGTCTAAGTAAATCATAGCATCATTACCTGAAACTATACCATCTTTAATGCCTTCAGCATATCCTTCAATTATTCCAATAGGAGTTTTTAATTCATGGCTTACATCTGCTACAAACTCTTTTCTCATATTTTCTAATTTTCTTTCTTTCTGAATATCCTTTTCTAACTTTTTATTCTTTTTTTGTAAATCTAATAAAGCTGACTGAAGATTTTTTGATAAGAAATTTAAAGATCTAGCTAAGCTTCCTATTTCATCTTCTCTATCTATAGGACACGAAACGGTAAAATCCATATTAGACATTTTATTAGCTACAGTATTTAAAGTTATTAATGGCTTAGAAATCAAATTAGAGTAAATTGATGAAAGTATAATAGCAATTATCATCAAACCTAAAAATAAGTATATTAAAAATTCATTGATGACTTTAGAAGCTTCTTCTATTGGTTGAATTGATGAAACAGAGATTATTACACTATCATTAGTAGATTTTAAAGATATAGGAGCAATTATCCCAATTTTTTTACTATCATTATCTTTATTATAAAAATCAGTAACCTTAATTTTTGAAGAGTTAACTACATCTAATATAAGAGTTTTATCATTAATTAACTCAGCACAAAATTTAGTTAAGATATCAACATTATCTTTATTTTCAAGTTTACTAGGTAGATACATGAGATCACCATTTAAAGAAAAGATTGCAACTTTAGAGTTGTTATCATTTTCGAATTTTTCAAGAGCTTGGTATAAAGAATAATCATCATTAATTTGATAAGAATATAATGCTTGAAATTTACTAATCTCCTTAACTAAAAGGGAAGTTTTTCTATAGGAATAAAACTTCTCAAACCAAAAGGATTGCAAAATATAAATTAATATCATTAATGCTGATATAAGACAAAGAGTTATACTAAATAATCTTTTGGATAAACTATGTTTCATTATTTCACCTCAAATTTATATCCACTACCACGAACAGTTACTATACAATTTGATTTATCTAATAGCTTTTCTCGAAGTCTTTTAATATTTGTATCTACGGTACGAATATCACCATAATAATCAATTCCCCATACATTATCTAAGATGTTATCACGACTTAAAGAAATCCCCATATTAGTTACTAAATAAATTAAAAGTTCATACTCCTTTGGTGATAAAAGTATATCTACTCCATTAACTCTAACTTCATGAGAGAGCTTATTAATACTAAGACCATTAAAGTTTTGAATACTAGAATCTATATCTTCTCTAGTCCTTTTGAGTAGAACTTTAACCTTGGCTATAAGAACTTTTGGACTAAATGGTTTAGTTATATAATCATCTGCACCATAATCATATCCTTGAAGCTTATCGTCTTCTTCTCCTTTAGCAGTGAGTAAAATAACAGGAACGCTTGAGACTTCTCTAAGCTTTTCAAGCATAGTTAATCCATCCATTTTTGGCATCATTATATCTAAAATTATTAAATCAATCTTTTCTTTGCTGAAAGTTAGTAATCCTTCCTCACCATTTGATGCTTCAAATATATTAAAATTATCTTTCAATAAATAATCTCTAAGTAAGAATCTAATTCTAACCTCATCTTCTACAATCAAAATAGATTTTTTCATTTAATTTTCATCTCCTTATCAAGTGATTCTTAGGTTCAGAGGGAGTTTGTTTATTAGAAATACTATCTCCATTTGAGCCTTAAAAGAACTTATCTAGGTTCATAGCAATGCTTATCCTCCACTTTGATAAAATATGGGATGTTAGCAATGGTAGCAATCGGATAAAAAAATAGTAAATGAGAATTGTTGTATATCTAATTTATATTTTTAAAATTTTTTAAAGAATATCTATTACTTTTCACTATATTTTAGCATTACTTTAAGAATATATCCACATATAATAAACTATACATATTAATGAAGTTAAAATTATATGTTATAATCTTATTTTAGGTACTTAAAGTATTATAATAATATTAGGCATTATAAATAAATAATAAACTAAGGCACATTCAAAAAAATAATAGACCAGTATGTTTGTATATTAGTTTTGTTACTTTCTTTACAAAGTACTTATAAGATTTTAAGAAGAATATTAGGAGAATAATTAATGATAAAATTTAATTTTAATGTAAAAAGACATAAATTAGACAATGGGTTAGAAGTTATAACAATAAATAAGGATACACAAATAGCATCTATAAATATAGGTCTTAAAGTTGGAGCTTTATATGAATCTCTAAATCAAAAGGGTATAAGTCATTTTGTTGAGCATTCTTTATTTAAGGGAACTCATAGCAGAAGCGATGAAGAACTGAATGATGAATTAGAAGCACTAGGGGGGGAATATAATGCATATACAGATTATGATGCAACAGTGTATACAATAAGCTGCTTAATGGAAGAATTAAGAAATGGTGTTTCTATATTAGGTGACATGATTATAAATTCCAAATTTGAAGAAGCTGAAATTGAAAAAGAGCGTGGAGTAATTTTAGCTGAGATAAGAACAGGCAAGGATGACTTAGAAGATTATAGTTTTAAAAATGTTAATAATATTGCATTTACCAAAAGTGCTCTTAAATATGATGTTATAGGACTTGAAGAAAATATTAAGAGGTTTACTCAAAAGGAAATCATAGATTATTATAATGAGTACTATACGCCTAAAAATGCATTGATTACCATGGTTTCAGCCCTAAGTCATGATGAAGCAATAAATTTAATAAATAATGAATTTAAATCATGGAGTGGAGATAAACCTAAACCTTTAAATTGTATTAAAGAAAAAAATAAAGAAATAACAAAAACAACATATAAAAAAGATATAGAGCAAAGTACAATAGTATATTTATATACTTTTAATGAACTTGAAAAGGATGATGAACTTCCGCTTAGAATATTAAATCATAGATTAGGGGAAAGTGCTAATTCGTTGCTTTTTAGGGAAGTTAGAGAAAATAGAGGATTAGCTTATGATATTTATACTCATTTAGAAATAACAAATAATATAAAAACTCTTTATATATACACATCTGTTGGTGAAGATAATGTAGAAGAAGCAAAATGTGCCATAGATGAAACATTAAATAATGTAATTCAAGGAAAAATTGAAATTGGAGATAGAGACTTAGAAATCATGAAAAAAGTTCATAAAACCGCAGTAATATCAACTTTAGAAGATTCATCAGAATTGTGTAATTATGTACTTCATCAAGCACTTGAAGACGAAGATATATTTGAGTTCGTAAAAGATATGGATAGATTAAATAATGTAGATAAAGTTAAAATTAATGAAGTATCAAAAAAAGTACTAAAAAATCCAACTATTCACGTACTAACATCATCATAAGTAAGAGTCCAAATCTTGTATTTGGGTACTCGAACTTACCCAGCGAACGAATGTGAGTCGGGTTTCATTAAAAAATAGAGTCCAAATCTTGTATTTGGGTACTCGAACTTACCCAGCTAAAGCGAATGTGAGTCGGGTTTCATGTAAAAATAGAGTCCAAAAGTGATGCTCCAAATTTTATATTTGGTGGGCAGAACTTTCCCAGTGGGCATCTTGTATTTGGGTACTCAAACTTACTTATTATGTTAATTATGTGATAAAGAAAAAGGTGATAAATTTAAATGGCAAAAATAACAAAACTAGAAATCCAAAAGAGAAATAAAGAAAGAGTTAATGTGTTTTTAGATGAAGAATACGCATTTTCAATATCGGCAGAATTGGTTTATAAAGAAGGGCTTAAAATAAATGACGATGTTGAAGGTGAAACCCTTAGAGACTTAGCATCTAAGGATGAACTAGTTAGATGCAAAGATTCCGCAATAAGGATGATAGAAAAGAGCTATAAAACTGAAAAGCAAGTTAAGGACAAATTAGTTTTAAAAGGTTATGACAATGATGCAATATTGAAAGCAATGGAATTTTTAAAACAATATAATTTATTGGATGATGTAAATTATACAAAACTTTTTGTTAAGGATAAGCTAAAATCTCAAGGAAGTAATAAGATTAAGTATTCTTTAATGCAAAAGGGAGTATGTAAAGAACTTATAGAAGAGGAACTGAATAACATAGATAAAGAGCACGAAATAAGCACTGCTATGAATTTAGCCCAAAAGAAATTATTAATTATTAAAAAGTCAGAAAGCGATAACTATAAAATATCTAGTAAGTTATATAGATTTTTAATCTCAAAAGGATATGGATATGATGTAGTTAAAGAAGTGGTTAAAAAAGCTATGGAAGTTTCGTGTTTTGATTAAAGGAGAAAAATAAATGGATAAGATTCTTTTATACAAAAGCATATTTTTTGGTATAATAGGTATATCAATACTACTTAGTATAAAAAAAGTTTTAAAGAATTCTAATATTGATTATGTAATTATTCCTATAATAGATACTATATCTAGTATAATAACTTTTATGATAATTTTATTCAAATATGATAAAATAAACGGTATGCTATCATATTTTATTAATAATATTTTAAGTAAAGCACATTTGACTAATGGAATAATTAAGATAGGTGCACTTGTAATTGTATTTTTGCTTATTAGATTAATTATAAGAAATGTATTTTTATTAATACAATCTACAGTCTTTAGTGGAGGTAAAAAACTTATAAATGAAAGCAAACCTCTTTTAATTATTTTTGCAATTGTATTTGGTACTATTAGAGCAAGTATTTTTATTTTAATAATGTTTGTTCCTATTATAATGTTTAATTCAATTCCTAATAATCCATTTAAAATTGATGCGTTTAATAATATTAGTGCATTCAATAAGATGGAAAGTATCATAGATAATAATAAACTAGAAATTATAAATAATGGGTTAATTAAAGATATAGCATCAAATAAAATTATATATTATAATGGAGTGACATTAGAACAAGGAGTAAAATCTAATGACAATATTGACCAAAAAGCTAAAAAGATAGTTGCTGGAGCTAATACTGATAGAGAAAAAGCAAAAAAATTATATTCTTGGATTGGCGCTAATATAACTTATGATTATAACAAAGCAGCTAAAGTATTAAATTCTGAAAATGTAAGTAATAGTGGAGCTATATCTGCTTATGAAGAAAAAAATGGAATATGTTTTGATTACGCATGTCTTTATGTAGCAATGTCAAGAGCGGTAGGTCTTAATGTAAGGTTGATAACTGGAGAAGCTTATAATGGTAAAGAATATATAAGTCATGCTTGGAATGAAGTTTATTTGAAAAGTGAAAACAAGTGGGTTAAGGTTGATCCAACATTTTATAATGCAGGTAACTATTTTGATTCAGATGATTTTGATGATATACATAATAAAAATAACACTGCTGGAGAATGGTAGAATAAATACAATAAAATAGTAGTGTCATTATATCTTAGTGAAAGATAAAAAAGAGGTATGTTAAGATACCTCTTGTAAATTTTTATAATTAGGCATTGTAAAATAAATAACTAGTCAAAGATTCTTAGGCTTTTTTGAACTAGACAAAGAAATGAAGGCAGTTAATACTGCTGTTATTAGCTACGTTTGCTGACGTAGTATAGTACAAAAAAGACAAGAAGACTGACTAGTTATTTATTTCATGTGCCTAAGGCATTATTTTTTCAAATCCTTAAATTGAATTTTTGCTAATTTTTGATATTATTAAGTTAATTGCTTTTTCAGAATCTTTATCAGTATTATTAAGAGACCAAGCTATATTAAAAAGTTGCAAAGCTTTATTTAAATCTTCTTTCATGCTATAGCAATAACCTAAGTTGAAAAAATATTTGCTTTCATGTTGAATTGCAATAGCATTTTTAAGCATAAGTATTGCTTTATTAAAATCTTTTAGTTTAATAAAACAAACACCAGCATTATAATATGAACAAGCTTCATTTTGCTTTTGTACTGCAGATTTTTTATAGCAGTCAATAGCACTAAGGTAATCTTGAGTATTGTATAATTTATTTCCTTCATTAAAGTAATTCATTTTAACCTCCACAAAATTATATATTACTTAAGAAATTATCAAAAAATAATAAAAAGTCTTAAATACATTTAAATTACTTTTTAATTATAGACACGTATAACAACGACTATACATAAACATCATAAAAATACATGATAATTTTTATGTACACATAACAATATTTATATCAAATTTGTATTTAATTAGAGTAGGTGAATTTTTAAATGAATAACTATAAAATTGGTTTGGACATAGGATCAACAACAGTAAAGTTAGTGATTCTTAATGATAAAGATACAGTAGTATATAGTAGATATACTAGGCATTTTTCAGATATTAAAAGTACTATTATAGGATTAATAGAAGAAAGTTATAATGAAATGGGAGATATAAAGTGCACATTAAGTGTAACTGGATCAGGAGGCCTTTCTGTTTCTAAATGGATTAATATAGAATTTGTACAAGAAGTAATTGCTTGTTCAAAGACCGTCGAAACACTTATTCCTAAAACTGATGTTGTAATAGAATTAGGTGGGGAAGATGCTAAAATAACATATTTTAGAGGTGGACTAGAGCAAAGAATGAATGGAAGTTGTGCTGGAGGAACAGGTGCATTTATTGATCAAATGGCAGTGCTACTTAATACAGATGCCACAGGATTAAATGAATATGCTAAAGATTTTAAAGTGTTATATCCAATTGCTTCAAGATGTGGTGTTTTTGCAAAAACAGATGTACAACCACTTATAAATGAAGGGGCAAATAAAGAAGATATTGCGGCATCAATTTTTCAAGCAGTTGTTAATCAAACCATAGGAGGACTCGCATGTGGTAAGCCAATTAAAGGAAATGTAGCATTTTTAGGAGGACCACTATCTTTCTTATCAGAACTTAGAAAGAGATTTATAGAAACATTGAATTTAACAGAAGATGAAGTTATTTTTCCGGAAAATTCACAGCTTTTTGTTGCTCAAGGAGCAGCACTTTTATCTAAAAACAATGAAATGATTTCTCTTAAACATATAGTAGATAAGGTAAAAAATCTATCAGAAATAAAAGATGATAATGTAGAGAGATTAGAACCATTATTTAAAAATAAAGAAGAGTATCAAGAATTTAAAGAAAGACATGATAAAGATAAGGTAAAAAGAGGAGATCTTAAATCATATAAAGGAAATGCATTCTTAGGAATAGATGCTGGATCTACAACAACTAAAGCAGCATTAATAAATGAAGATGGAGAACTTATATATTCCTTATATCAAAGCAATGAAGGAAATCCATTAAAAAAAGTAGTTGAAATGTTAAAAGACTTATATTCAAAACTTCCTAAAGAAGTTGAAATTGTAAATGCTACTGTAACTGGATATGGAGAAGCTTTAATTAAGTCAGCTCTGCATATAGATATTGGAGAGATAGAAACAATTGCTCATTATAAAGCAGCTGAATATTTCTTGCCAGGAGTTGATTTCATATTAGACATAGGTGGACAAGATATGAAATGCTTAAAGATAAAAAATGGAACGGTAGATAGTATTTTGTTAAATGAAGCTTGTTCTTCAGGGTGTGGTTCATTTATAGAAACATTTGCTAAATCTTTAAACATGAAAATAGAAGATTTTGCAAAAGAAGCATTAATTTCAAAAGCACCTGTTGATTTAGGATCTAGATGTACTGTGTTTATGAATTCAAGAGTTAAGCAATCTCAAAAAGAAGGCGCAGAAGTTTCAGATATATCTGCTGGACTTTCATATTCAGTAATAAAAAATGCTTTATTTAAGGTAATTAAATTAAGAGATGAAAAGGATATGGGAAGTAAAGTTATAGTACAAGGTGGAACTTTTTATAATGAAGCAGTACTTAGAAGTTTTGAATTAATTTCTGAAAGAGAAGCTATAAGACCTGATATTTCTGGAATTATGGGTGCTTTTGGATGTGCCATAATCTCAAAAGAAAGATATGTTGAAGGCGAAAAATCAAATATACTTTCAAAGGAGAATGTTGATAAATTTGATATGACAACTTCTTTTAAGAGATGTGGTAAATGTGGTAACAATTGTCTTTTAACTGTTAATAAATTTTCAACTGATGAAGAATTTATTTCAGGAAATAGGTGTGATAGGGCACTTGGAGTAGATAAATCAAAAAATGATGCACCTAATTTATATAAATATAAATATAAAAGAACTTTTAAGTATGTTCCACTTAAGGAAAGTGAAGCTAAGCGTGGTGCGATTGGAATTCCAAGAGTACTTAACATTTATGAAAATTATCCATTTTGGTTTATGCTTTTAACAACGTTAGGATTTAGTGTAAAATTATCAGCACCATCAAGTAAAAAAATATATGAAATGGGAATAGATACTATTCCATCTGAATCAGCTTGTTATCCAGCAAAATTAGTTCATGGTCATATAATGTCACTTATAAATCAAGGAGTAAAAACTATATTTTATCCTTGTATACCATATGAAAAGAATGAATTTGCAGATGCAGATAATAACTATAATTGTCCAATGGTAACCTCATATCCAGAGGTGATTAAAAATAATGTAGATGAATTAAAAGATAAAGGAATTAAATATATAGCACCATTTTTATCTTTAGATAATGATAAGGTGTTAGCAAAAAGAATAGTAGCAGAATTTAAGAGTTACAATGTTACATTAAAGGAAGCAGAAAATGCAGTAGCAGTAGCTACTAAAGAAAGACAAGCTTATAAGGCTGATATTCAAAAAAAAGGTGAAGAAGTTTTAAGATATTTAAAAGAAAATAATAAATGTGGTATTGTTTTGTGTGGAAGACCATATCATATAGATCCAGAAATAAATCATGGAATTCCAGATGTTATAGCTTCATTTGGAATGGCGGTATTAACAGAAGATAGTGTATCTCACTTAGCACAGTTAAAAGATAAATTAAGAGTTGTAGATCAATGGACATATCATTCAAGATTATATAGAGCAGCACAAATTGTATCAGAAAATAGTAATCTTGAAATAATTCAGTTGAATTCTTTTGGATGCGGATTAGATGCAGTTACTACAGATCAAGTTTCAGAAATTATTAGCTCAACAGGAAAGATATATACATTACTTAAAATAGATGAAGGTAATAATTTAGGAGCTGCTAAAATAAGAATTAGATCTTTAAAGGCAGCAATTGAGGAAAGAACTAGGAAGAATTATAAGCCTATTAAAGAGAAAATTGAATATAAAAATCCTGTGTTTACAAAAGATATGCGAAAGACACATACAATTTTAGCACCACAAATGTCACCAATACATTTTGGGCTTATACAAGAAGCTACAAGAGCTAGTGGATATAATTTAGAAGTATTACCATCAATAGATACAAAAGCTATTGATGAGGGGCTAAAGTATGTTAATAATGATGCATGTTATCCATCAATAATAGTAATTGGACAGATTATTAATGCATTAAAGTCTAATAAATATGATTTGAATAATACTTCTGTAATAATAAGTCAAACAGGTGGAGGATGCCGAGCTACTAATTATATTGGATTTTTAAAGATGGCATTAAAACATGCTGGATTTGAAAATATACCTGTGATTTCTTTAAATGCAGTAGGACTTGAAAAACAACCAGGATTTAAAATTACATTAAAACTTGTAAAGAGAGCTCTTATGGCTTTAGTATATGGAGATCTATTAATGAGAACTTTATATAGAACAAGACCTTATGAAGAGGTAGAGGGTTCTGCAAATGCTTTATATGAAAAATTTAATAAAAAAGCAAAAGAAAATGTAAGAGTAGGAAGCATAAAAGAATTCAAAAAAAATATAAAAATTATAATAGAAGAATTTGATAATTTACCTTTATTAGATATTAAAAAACCAAGAGTTGGAGTTGTAGGAGAAATTTTAGTTAAGTTCCATCCAACAGCTAATAATAATATAGTAGGTATTTTAGAAAGAGAAGGAGCGGAGGCTGTAGTTCCAGACCTTTTAGACTTTTTCTTTTATTCAGCATTAGATTCCAACTTTAAATATAAGTATCTTGCGGGAAGTAAGAAGGATAAAAATATAGATACTATAGCTATTAGATATATGGAAACATACAGAAAAACTATGAAAAAGTGCTTAGAGAAGAGTGAAAGATTTACTCCACCTAAACATATAGTAGAATTAGGAAAATTAGCATCACCAATAATCTCATTAGGAAATCAAACAGGAGAAGGATGGTTTTTAACTGCAGAGATGATTGAATTGATTCAAAGCGGTGCTGAAAATATAATATGTATGCAACCTTTTGCGTGCTTGCCTAATCATGTTACAGGAAAAGGAATGATAAAAGCATTAAAGGAAAAATATCCACAGTCAAATATAGTTGCTATAGATTATGATCCGGGAGCATCAAATGTAAATCAATTAAATAGAATTAAATTAATGCTTTCAGTAGCATTTAAGAAGTTAGAAGAAGAAACAGTACCTTATAGCGAATCTCAGGAGAAAGTAGAACAAGAACAATTTCATAATGAAATTAGTCTTACTTAGAAAAAGAGGGAAGTTTAAGAATATGAAATTAGAATTAACAGTAATTGAGCTAGGAAAAGTTTTAAAAAAAATAGAAGAAAATTATAAATTAGATTTATTAGTTAAGAGTAAGTTAAGTGGTGGATGGATGACTATGATAGGTCAGGCTACTATTAATAAAGTTCCTACTGAATTGGGTTTAGGTTGTAGTAATAAAGGTAATAATATTATAAACATAAAAGTTAATGATAATAGTAAAGATGGATCGATGATTAAACTTACAGGAACTAAAGATAAGAAGTTTAATGTAGATATATCATCAACAAGATATAGAGAATTATCTAAAAATAGCTTAAATATAAATCAAATAAAGGTAAATATAAATGAATGCAAATTAAGAATAGATGAAAATATTATATTTACAATAAAAGCAAGCGCGGATGACGTAGTAAAGATTATAGAATAAGGCGTGCCTAAAGTTCATGGTATAAAATATTGATATAAGCACATCATATCAATGAGTGAGGTGAAACACTATGGACAATAATAAAAGTAGATTAAAAGATAGACCTAAATCCAATGCTGAACTTAGAAAAATGGATCCAAAGGATAATTCTGATTTAGGAATTATTGAAGGGAAGAAGATAGGTGCACCTTCACATAAAGAAAAGGACCATTTATAAAAAAGAAACACTAACGATTAATATTATCGTTAGTGTTTTTGTGTGTTTACATAAATAGATTAGCATACTGACTTGTTATTTTTAATTTGTAATAAATGTTTTGCAAAAAGGATAATAATTCAACTATATATAATAAATTAAAATATAGTATTTTACTTGATATAAATCTAAGTATTATAAAGGGTAAAAAATAAGGAGGTTGGACATTATAATATTGAGGTGATAGAAATGGGAAAACAAATGAAAGCAACAAACAAAAGAAAGAAAAAACATGTAAATCACAATCCTCAAGCAGAAAGTATTAAAGCTGTTTTTGGAGAACCAAAAGCAAAAGAACATGATCCTAAAGACTTTAAGATTTAAACTTATAATTTAGATGGGTAAGGCATATTAAAAGAAATAACAAGTAAGTCAGCCAGTCTATTTTCTTTAATGTGTCTAAATTGTTTTTGTAATAAACATCAAAAAATTTATATTTAGGAAAAGGAATGTCTAAAAAATTTTAAAATAATTTTAATAGACATTCCTTTTTTCTTTTAATTCAATCTACAATTACGTTATAATAGAAACAAATGATAAAAATAAATGATAGGCAAAGGATGAAGAAAATATATGGAAGAAAATATAATTTTAGAAAATTTAAGTGGAGATGAAATATGGGAAAAATTGTATAATAAAGAGTTGAATTGTAAGAAAAACATATTAGAATACATAGACATTACAAGAATACTGAAAAAGGAAAATGCTAATATTGAGCAAATCGAACAAACTTATAATTTAATTTATAATAGTATTGAAAAAATGGCAAATCAAATAAAACCGAATACAATGATGTATTTGAAAAATCAACTAAAGGCTCAACTTGGAAAGTATATTAGTATAAAGGATCCAAAAGAAGAAGATAATTTTATAAAGTTCTTTAAAGAAGCATATCCAGCAAATTCTAGAAGAAAAGATTTTACCTGGGTGTTAATGGATAATAATAAAATTACAGAGGAACAAATTTGGACTACTTTAATTTATATTAATAGGGAATGTTTAAAAAAGATTATTAAATTAAATAGTGAAGAAAAAGCTGATATAACTAAAATGGTAGAAAAGTTAGTAGAAAAAAATAATATAAAATACATAAATCAGGTTAAGAGTTTAGAAAAGCTACTCAATGTTTTAAATATTAATGTTGTAAATGTAAAAGATAAGTTTAAGATTAAAAAATTAAATAAGTAATTTAATTAAGTAACTATTTCTTATTATAAGATATGGTTATTTTTTTTGTTAATCCATATCAATATAGCAATTTGATATTAATAAAATTTTAGATGATTTTTATTTTATATACCTAATTTGAATAGTTTTCAAATGTCATCCAATATATTAATGTAATGTAATTATAAACTAATTTATGATATAAAATATAATTAAAGAAATAAATTACAAAAACGATAATTATATGTAAGGTACAGCGAAAAAATAATAAGTTAGTATGCTAGTCTATTTGACTTATTATTTTTTTTCACATGCTTAAACAAAATATTAATTTAAAGGATGATAAGTATGGAAATTAAAATAGGTAATAAAAAAATAAGTGACTATGAATATAGTTCAATAAAAACGACAAGAGATACTAATACTACTTTTAAAGAACAACTTAACAAGGCAATAACAAGTTGCAATAATGTCCAAACATCAATTAAAGATAAAGACTTAAACGGTAAAGATATAAATAAATCACAAAGTGAAATAGGACAAACAGAAAAAAGTGATAAAGAGGAATTAACTGAAAAACATAAAGAAATTGTATCAAAGGCAATAGAAGATATGGAGAAAATATTTAATATTAACATGTCTAAAAATCCAGATGAATATTATAAAAAAAATAAAAAAATAAACATTACTGAAATCATACGTAAATATGGAAATAATGTATCATCTAATGATTTAAATGATTTAGAAAAAACAGTAACTTCATTATGGAAAGAGGGAATGATTGATGATGATGATTATTTTAATGCAATTAAATGGATTACATTAAAAGTAGAGCAAAAAACAGTGAAGTTAAAATTAGAAAATGAAAAAAAACATATACAAGATATTATAACTGATAAAAATAAAAAAATAGATTTATATAAGCATAGAATAAATAGATGATAAAAAAATGCAATAAATTAATGTAAAAGTACCAAATAGAGATAAAATCTATTAGGTATTTTTTATTTTTAAAACTGAATTAATCATATTCAGATGAGCAAGGTGATAAGATAGCATTAAGTTATAATAAAATATGGTATAATTATATTATAAAATATTTAACATTAACGTAAAAACTAATAATTATATGGGGCTTTATAATATAATTACTAGGTGGTGGAAAGAGGCAATTTGATGTTTATAAGAAAGAATGTTTTGAAATTAGCTATACCAATAATGGTAGAGCAGACTTTTGTTATGCTTTTAGGGGTATGTAATACAATGATGGCTGGATATATTGGAGAAGAAGCTGTTTCAGCTATTGGTATGGTTGATTCTATAAATAATATGTTTATATCTTTTTTTGCTGCTTTATCTGTTGGAGCTACTGTGGTTGTAGCCCAACAAATTGGAAGAGAAAATCCTAAAAAGGCGAATGAAACAGCTAGACAAGCCTTGGTATCAGGCTTAATTTTATCTACATTAATAACTTTGTTAATATGGATTTTTCGGATTCCTATGATTAATACACTTTATGGTTCAGCAGAGGAATTAGTAAAAGTAAATGCCAAGCTATATTTGGAATTTACGCTTTTAACTTATCCATTTATTGCAGTAGAACAAATTGCAAATGGAGTATTAAGAGGATGTGGAGATACTAAGACACCAATGTATATAACAATGTTTATGAATTTAGTAAATATAATATTAGGATTTATATTAATATATGGGATAAATGATGTTGAATTTTTATGGTTTCATATAAACACTCCATCATTTGGAATAGCAGGAGCTGCTATATCAATAGCAATAGCTAGATTGGTTGGTACAGCAATTATTGGTATTGTTTTATTTAGAGGAAGTAAGGTTATTAAAATTAGAAAAGTATTTCCATTCAAGTTTGATATAAAAATACAAAAAAGTATATTTAATATAGGTATACCAGCAGGAATTGAACAAGTACTTTTTAATACTGGAAAGCTAATAGTACAAATATTTATAGTAACTATGGGCACAGCATCAATTGCAGCTAATGCAATTGGAATGTCAATTGCTTCAATTATTAATGTTCCAGGGTGTGCACTAACATTAGCTGCAACAACTTTAGTTGGTCAGTATATTGGAAGAGATGATATTAAAGGAGCAAAGAGTACTTTGATTTATTTAACCAAATTTGGAACTGTATGCTTAGTATCAATAGGATTGTTATTTATACCAATTGCAGGATGGGTATCATCACTTTATACAGATAGTCCTGAAGTAATAAGTATTTCAGCAACCTTAATTAGGAGTAATAGTATTGCACTGTTAATTTGGCCTATTTCATTTATTCTTTCGGCAGGATTAAAGGGTGCCGGAGATACTAGATATACAATGTTAACTGCATTTATTGGAATGTGGATTTTTAGAATATTTACGGGTTATATTTTAGGAGTTGTATTTGGATTTGGAGTATTAGGAGTTTGGATTGGAATGTATGCAGATTGGGCTATTCGTGGAACAATGTATTGTTTTAGACTTAAAGGAGAAAAATGGCTTAAGCATAAAGTTATCTAACAATATAAACACTACATTAAAACAGAGCCTATTAATAAAAAGCTACTACACAAGGGAGAATAAAATGTATTAGCTTAGTTCTTTTAATTAGTAATTATAGCACATAAGGAAGGTGTACATTTTTAAGTGGAGTTTAAAAAGGCAGAGTCTTTTTAGATTCTACTTAAAAATCTACACTTTTCTTATTTTTTTTGAATGTGCCTTAGTTAGGATCTATATTTAAAACTGTTTTACTTGGATAAGGGCTGAGCTTTTATTGCATTAATTAATATAGAAGTATTACTTTAAATTAATTAATGTAATAGAAAGAAACTAAGTATAAAATAAGGTTTACTTGTATATTCTAATCCTGAAGCAATGTAAATGTGCCTAAAATGAAAGCAAGAAATAAAAGAAAACTGTAAAACATAATCTAAATTAGATGTTCTTAAGTCTAATTCTTTAGCACGCTGAACAATATGTAACAATATCAACACGGTTTTAAAACAAGCCTAAAAATACATTGGAGTTTGAAGTTAGGAGAAAAATTTTATGATAATAAGACTTGGTTATGTTGCAATTTCTATGAATTTAGGAAAGAAAGTTACTAGCTCTAGCAATGTTACGTTTAGTAATTATAATAAAATTATTGGAGAAGAAAAAAGACTTGAAAAATTAAAGATGGTTACATTATCAAATTTAAATGATTTAGAAACATTACTTAAATACAATATAGATAATAATATACATTTTTATAGAATAACTTCGGCACTTATACCTTTAGTAACACATCCAGAGGTAGGGTATTGGGGACATAGAAAAACATTTAGAAATGACTTTCAATATATAGGTAAATTAATTAGAAAAGCTGATATGAGAGTAGATACACATCCAGATCAATTTAATGTAATAAATAGTATTAATACTAAAGTTGTAGAAAATACTAAAATAAATTTGATGCATCAAGCAGAATGGTTTGAAGATTTTAATTATCCGGAAGGTAAGATGGTAATACATATTGGAGGAGCAACTGGAGGAAAGGAAGCTGGAATTGACAGATTCATTAATAATTTCAGAAAATTTCCAAAAGAGATAACCTCAAGAATAATTATAGAAAATGATGACAAAACATATACTGCTAAAGAAATTCTTAATATATGTAATAAATTAAATACACCTATGGTTTTGGATGTTCACCATCACAATTGTAATAATAATGGTGAAGATATAGGAGATTTATTAAAAGAAATTTTTAATACTTGGAATAATGAAGTGTTTCCTCCTAAAATACATTTTTCAACTCCAAGAGAATATGAAAATGATAGGAAACATTCAGATTTCATAAATCCAAAAGATTTTATTGAATTTATTCAAAAGACTAAAAATCTTAAAAGAGATTTTGACATAATGCTTGAATGTAAGGAAAAAGATAGAGCACTATTTAAATTAGTAGAAGATATTAAATATATAAAACCTGAATATAAATGGATTGATAATACAACCTTTGAAGTTTAGTAAAAATATTTAATATTAATTATCAAACAATTAAAGTGTATTATATACTTTTAAAGAGATATATACTTGTTTTTAATTCATAAAATAAGTATATATCTCTTTAAATTTTCTTTATATATGCCTTGAATAGTATAAAATTAAAATATTTTATATAAATAATTGTATTTAAAAATAATTATGTAGTACAATTAAACAAGTAAAAAATGTCGAAAAAGGAGAAAATATGATAAAAAAAGCAATAGTAAAAGGAATATTATTTTTGATTGTAGTTGTTAATGTTATACTACTTAATCCTAAAATTAATGTTAAGGCGTATAATAATATTAAATTTAATAGTATTAGCATAGATGATCAATTATCTCAATCTATGGTACAAACTATCTTTCAGGATAGTAGGGGATATATATGGATAGGAACTTATGATGGATTAAAGAAATATAATGGTAACGACGTTAAGGTTTATAAGTATGAAGAAAATTCAACTAAAAGTATTGCTAATAATACTATAACATCAATTAGGGAAGATAAAAAAGGGAATTTATGGGTAGGGACTGCAGATGGATTAAGTAAGATTAATATTTATGATGATACAGTAAAAAACTATTATGATCATGCAGATAAAGGAGATTTATCTAATTATAATATTTGTAACATATTAATTACAAATGAAGGACAAGTATTAGTTGGAACAGCTGATGGCTTAAATATTTATAATGAAGAAAATGATAAGTTTGAAAGAATATTATATAAAGAAGATAAAAAAATACTTCCTAATCAGTCAATATATAGCTTAGATCAAGATGAATTTGGACATATATGGATGGGGACTGGAGGTGGATTAAATAAAGTAGATATTAAAAATAAAAAAATAGAGTATTCATATGATGAAAGTAATGGATTTAAAAACTCAATATATAAAGTGTATTGTGATCATAATGGATATGTTTGGGCTGGTACATTTGGAGAAGGATTATTAAAGATAAAAATAAAAACTAATGAAATAGAAAAGTACAAACCAAACCCTGGATCAAACAGTAGTGAGCTGCAAGGAGGGATAATTAGGGATATCTTAAAAGATAGTAGAGGTGACATATGGATATGTACTAATAATGGATTATCTAAATATAATCAAGAGGAGGATAATTTTAGTACTTATATAAATAAAAAATGTAATAAACACAGCTTAATTGATAAGAATGCCATTTGTATAATGGAAGATAAAAGTAAATTAATGTGGGTTGGTACATATACAGGAATTAGTACTTTTGATCCAGATAACACAGATCATAATTATAAAAATAATCCAGTTATTAAAAATGCTTTAAGAGATAATTTTATACAAGGAATTTATGAGGATGATAATGGACTCTTTTGTATAGGAACTGATACAGAAGAATCAAATATATTTAATGAAATTAAGACTTCTAAATCTAAGTCTTCTACAAAGATTATATTTGATGGATTTGAGGTAAAAGGTAAAAAATATAATAATATAGATGGATTAGAATTTAATTGGGATGAAAATATGATGAAATTTAAAATATTTATTCCGTATTATGGAAATAATAATATAAAATATTATTATAAGCTAACAGATGTAGATGATACATGGAATGTTAGTAAAGATAATGAATTGGTGTACAATAATATAAAATCTGGTAAACATACATTAAAAGTTAAGGTAAAAAATGAGGATGGATCTATAAGTGGAGAAAATGAAGTTAGCTTTGTTATAAAACCACCAATTTGGAGAACTAAGGAAGCTATGTTAGTTTATTCTGCAATTATTATATTAATTATTTACTTAAATTATAATAAAATGAAGAGACTTGACAAAATGGTTGAAAAAAGAACAAAACAATTAAGAGAAGAAATGGAAAAAAGTAATAAACTATTAAATAAAGTGATTGATTTAGAGAGAAGGAAAAATAATTATTTTGTAAATCTTTCTCATGAACTTAGAACTCCTTTAAATGTTATTTCTTCTACAGAACAGCTTATTTCAGAGCTTAATAAACAACAAGAAGGAATAGATAAAACTAAACTAAATTATTATATGAAAATTATAAAAAGAAATTCAAGCCGTTTATTACGATTAATAAATAATATAATAGATACTAATAAGATTGAAAGTGGAAGATATGAGACCGATATTAGAGAAAATGATATAGTGTATTTAGTTGAAGAAACAGCATTAAGCTTAAAAGATTATATTGAAAATAAGGGTGTACATTTAATTATAGATCCAGAGGTTGAGGAAAAGATTATAGAGTGTGATAGGTGCGAGATAGAAAGGTGTATTGTAAATTTAGTTAGTAATGCTGCAAAATTTACACCTGAAGGTGGTAAAATAGAAGTTATATTAAAAGATTTAAATGATAAAATTATAATAAAGGTTAAGGATGATGGAATTGGAATAGATAAAAAGTATCACAATGCTATTTTTGATAGATTTAATCAGATTGTAGATGCTAATTCAGAAGAACATGGGGGAAGTGGATTAGGATTAACAATAACTAAGCAGATTATAGATATACATAATGGTGAAATTTATGTTAAGAGTGAAGTAGGAAAGGGAGCAGAATTTATTATAATATTACCAGTTAAAAATGTTAAGTAGAGGAGCTAAAAATGAGAATAAATAAACTTCTTAGCAATCTTGGCTATTGTTCAAGAAGAGAAACTAATAGACTTATTGAGGAAAATAGAATAACAGTAAATGGAGTACTTTGTAAATGTGGACAATGGGTAGAAGAAGATGATATTATTCTTATTGACAATAAATCAATTCCTATAAAAGATAAAGTTTATATTGCATTAAATAAGCCAGTAGGAGTTACTTGCACTGCAGCTAAAGAAGTGGAAGATAATATAATAAATTTTATGAATTATCCAGAATATATTTTCCCAGTTGGGAGATTAGACAAAGCATCTCAAGGATTAATACTTATGACAAATGATGGAGAATTGTCAAATAAAATTTTAGAATCAGAAAATGAACATGAAAAGGAATATATGGTAACACTTAATAAATCTTTTGATGATTCTTTTATGGAAGGTATGTCTAAAGGAGTAGAGATTTCTGGAATTAAAACAAGACCATGTAAACTAAATAGAATTTCAGAGGATACATTTACAATTATTTTAACACAAGGACTTAATAAACAAATTAGAAGAATGAGCAAAGCTTTTGGATATACAGTTGAGATATTAGAACGCATTCGAATTATGAACATAAAAATTGATGGGATAGAGATTGGCAAATGGCGTAATCTTACGGGAGACGAGGTTCTTCAATTAAGGAATGAATAAGGCATTTTCAAATAAATAACTATCTATATTATTAATATTATTAATTATGTAAAAAAAGCTGATTTAAAGTATGTTTTACATTTAAACACTTTGAGTCAGCTTTTTTAAATATTAGGCACATTCAAAAAAATAATAGACCAAAGATGCGACGCATCTTTGGTCTATTATTTCCTTTTATGTGCCTTAACTTTCTTTTTTCTTGAAAGCAAAAAATTTCATTAATATAAATGTAACAGGAATACCAATTATAGCAGCTAGTCCATAAGCAATAAGTTTATGGATTCCCATGATATTAAATACTATTAATACTACTATATTTTGAATAATAAAATTTGGTATATATGATATTGCAAATTTTATAAACTTCTGAAAATCAAGTTTTTCTTTAAATGTTATAATGCTATTTAATATATAGGATATGAATAAGCCTGAAATATAACCAAATATAAATGCTAAGTTTTCGTTTAAAAAGCTTGAGTATATGTAAGAAAAAACAACACCATTAAAAGTATTAATAATCCCTATTATAACAAACATAATAAATTGTCTTGAAAAAAAAGTATTTTGAAATTTTTCTATAAAACTATTCATAAGCTAAATCCTTATATATCTTTTTTATCATTGCTAATTAATTTGTCAGCAATAATAAATCTTGGTCTATGCTTAGTTTCATTATATATTTTACCAATATATTCACCTATGACTCCAAGCGATAAGAGTTGTATTCCACCAAGCATCCAAATGGAAAGCGTTAAAGAAGTCCAACCAGTTACTGTTTTTCCAAGAACTTTTACTATAAGTGTATAAATTAAAGCAATAAAACTAATGAAAAATATAAGGAATCCCAGTCCAGTTATTATTCTTATTGGTTTTATACTAAAAGATGTTATACCATCTAAGGCAAAAGCAAGCATTTTTTTCAATGGGTACTTAGATTCTCCAGCAAATCTTTCATGACGTTCATATTCAACTATTGAAAATTTATAGCCTATTAAAGGAACAATTCCTCTAAGAAAGAGATTAACTTCTTTAAATTCACTTAAACCCTCTAAGGCGCGTCGACTCATAAGACGATAATCCGCATGATTATACATTACATCAACACCGAGCATGTTCATAAGTTTATAAAAAGCTAATGCAGTTGTTCTTTTAAAGAAAGTATCTGTCTTTCTTGAACATCGCACCCCATAAACGACATCACTTCCACTGTAATATTCTTCTACAAATTTATCTATAACTTCTATATCATCTTGGAGGTCTGCATCTAATGATATGGTCATATCTGCATATTCCTTAGCAGTCATAAGACCTGCAAGTAAAGCATTTTGATGACCTTTATTTCTTGAAAGATTAACTCCACTAAATATAGGGTTTTGAGAATGTAGTTCTTGAATTATATCCCAGGTCCTGTCCTTTGAACCATCATTAACAAAAAGTATTTTACTATCATCAGAAATAAGTTTTTGTTCAATCATACTATTAATTTTTTTTAATAATCTTTTAGCGGTTTCATGCAAAACCTCTTGTTCATTATAACAAGGAATCACCAAATATAGGCAATCATTCATATATGTTACCTCCTAGTTGTTATTAATATAATATTATATAATGCTACAATCACATAATGATAAAATCATATAAATAATATCCGTATCCTAGCTTATTTAAAGCTAAAAAATACAAACTTCATTATAATCCATAATCTGCAAAATGTAAATATAGCTTTTAATTTATGATATTGTTATGTAAAAAATAAGATTTCTATTTTTGGCTCTTTTTTAATATAATGTTGAATGAATATATATGTTTAAGCAATATAATTTTACTGAAAAATATAGAACAATATTAATGAAAATAGATAAAATAACATCCCCAAAGGGGATGTTAGCGTATTGATGATGCTAACATGGCAAGGCTTATAAATAGTATGTAATTTATACTAGTAAGTAAAAAAGATAAGAGAACTTTTAAAAATGTATTTATTCTTTGAGATAAACTAATTCTAATTGATAAAGTCATACCCATAAATGCTAATAAAAATGGAAGTGCACCACCACCTATTATAACTAGTCCGTTTAACACTATAAATATCCAAGTCCAAGCTGGCATTCTTTCTAATGCAACATACTCTCTACCAGAGTTTAAATATTTTCCATCAATTGCTACATCAATTTTATTACCTAAACTAACAAGTACTGCCTCCTTAATTCCCAACATAAAATGAGTTTCATTAGCCATACCAAGGTATTTTGATTTTTCAAATGGAACTTCTTCATTGTTTACGAAAAGTTTTTTCGAGAATAATTTTTGTTTTAATTCAATGTTATAAGATATCCCATCTACGATAATTATCCATGTTTTCTTTTTCATACCAATAACTCCTTTATTTTTTTCTTAAGAATTATATCTTTAAAAGTATAAGATTGCAAGATTTATAATTATAAATGATAAATAGCTAAATAAATTTAAATTATATACGTTGAATCTTTGACTTGTTATTTTTTTTATAACTAAAGATTAATTATAAACTTGATTATGTTTATAATTAGGATTGAGTGCCAATAAAATTAAGTAACATGTAAATGTATGATATCATAGAAGTAACAATGATAATTGACAAAAAATTTATATTAATATATTATAAAATAAATTAATATTTTATTAGCTATGAAAAAGAGGAGTAAAAACTGAAAGTATTATAAGGAAACTCACTCAGATGAGTTGAGGAGTACAGTTCTTTTAGCTAAATTATAGATTTAGAAAGAACTAGCAAGAGAGAGGGTGCACGCTGAAAGCCCTTATACTGAAAGTTTTGAAGGTAGCTTTTGAGCTTCTTTAGTGAAATAATAGTAACTAGAGACGGTTTGTCTAAATCGTTATTGAATTAAGAGTCCATTATGGCATATATGCTAATGTGGAAATAAAGGTGGTACCGCGAGTCTTCGTCCTTTTTGTGATGAAGGCTCTTTTTTTGTCTAGATAAATATATATTTGCTAAGACTTTAGAGTAAGTATTCTAAGTGTTTTATATTAAAAGAACAATGCTTCTGTGAAAATATATTTTTATTTAAAATGAATACTAAAAAATGATAATTAATTAGCAGTACATAATATTTTTAGTGCTAATTGAAATAAAGGGAGGAATTAAAATGTCAGAGATTAAAAATATATCAACAACATATGATCCCAAAGAATTTGAAGACAGAATCTATAAGAAGTGGGAAGAGAAAAAGTATTTTACACCTGTAATTGATAAGAAGAAAAAGCCTTATACAATAATTATGCCACCACCAAATATAACTGGTGAGCTTCATTTAGGTCATGCATTTGATGATACTCTTCAAGATATGCTTATTAGATTTAAGAGAATGCAAGGATATTGTACATTATGGTTACCAGGAGAAGACCATGCATCTATTGCAACAGAAGTTAAGGTTGCAAATGAATTAGCTAAGCAAGGTTTAGATAAGAAGGAAATGGGAAGAGAAGCATTCCTTGAAAAAGTTTGGGAATGGAGTGATGAATACAGAGCAAGAATAAGAAATCAAGTAAAGAAACTTGGTGTATCAGCTGACTTTACAAGAGAAGCTTTTACAATGGATGAAAATCTTAGTGCTGCTGTAAAACATGTATTTGTTAAACTTTATAATGAAGGATTAATATATCAAGGAAACAGAATAACTAATTGGTGTACTCATTGTCAAACTGCATTATCTGATGCTGAAATTGAATATGAAGAACAAGCAGGTCATTTCTGGCATATCAACTACCCATTAGCTGATGGTTCAGGAGTTCTTGAAATTGCAACAACTAGACCTGAAACGTTACTTGGAGATAGTGGTGTTGCTGTTAATCCAAATGATGAAAGATATAAGCATCTTATTGGTAAGACTGTAATGTTACCATTAGTAAATAGAGAAATTCCTATAGTTGCAGACGATTATGTTGATTTAGAATTTGGAACTGGTGCTGTTAAGATGACTCCAGCTCATGATCCTAATGACTTTGAAGTAGGAAAGAGACATAACTTAGAAATAATAAGAGTTATGGATGATAAGGGTGTTATTAATGAAAAAGGCGGAAAATATCAAGGATTAGACAGATATGAAGCTAGAAAGGCTATAGTTAAAGACTTAGAAAGTCAAGGACTTTTAGTTAATATTAAAGATCATGCTCACAATGTTGGTACTCATGATAGATGTGGTACTACAGTAGAACCTATAATATCTAAGCAATGGTATGTTAAAATGAAATCTTTAGCAAAACCATCTATAGATGTAGTTAAAGAAAAGAAAACTAAGTTTGTACCAGAAAGATTTGAAAAGACATACTTTAACTGGATGGAAAACATTCAAGATTGGTGTATTTCAAGACAATTATGGTGGGGACACAGAATACCAGTTTTCTATTGTAAAGATTGTGGAGAAATGATGGTATTAGAAGAAGCACCAAAGGCATGTACTAAGTGCGGATCTACGAATATAGAACAAGATAATGATGTATTAGACACATGGTTTTCATCAGCATTATGGCCTTTCTCAACACTTGGTTGGCCAAACAAGACAGATGATTTAGAATATTTCTATCCAACAAGTACATTAGTTACTGGACATGATATTATATTCTTCTGGGTTGCGAGAATGATATTCTCAGGAATGCATAATATGGGAGAAGTTCCTTTTGATACTGTATTAATTCATGGCCTTATAAGAGATTCTGAAGGAAGAAAGATGAGTAAATCTTTAGGAAATGGTGTTAATCCATTAGAAGTTATAGACCAATATGGAGCAGATGCTTTAAGATTTATGATTGCAACTGGTAATGCACCAGGAAATGATATGAGATATTATCCTGAAAGAGTTGAAGCTTCAAGAAACTTTGCTAATAAGATTTGGAATGCTTCAAGATTTGTTATGATGAATCTTGATAAAGAAATAATGAACAAGTACAAAGATTGTACTGATTATTCTTTAGCTGATAAGTGGATTTTATCACAAATGAATACAGTAGTTAAAGAAGTTACTGATAACATGGATAAATTTGAACTTGGAATTGCAATGCAAAAAGTTTATGACTTTATGTGGACTGAATTCTGTGACTGGTATATAGAACTTGTTAAACCAGTATTCTATGGAGAAGATGAAAAAGCTAAGGGGATAGTTTACAATGTATTAAATACTGTTTTAATTACAGGATTAAAATTATTACATCCAGCAATGCCATTTATAACAGAAGAAATATTTACTCACTTAAGTGATGAAGAAACAATAACAACTTCTGCTTGGCCAGAATTTGATGAAGCTTTAGTAAACACAAAAGCTGAACATGATATGGAATATGTAATTGAAGCAATTAAAGGATTAAGAAATGTAAGAGCTGAAATGAATGTACCACCTTCAAGAAAGGCTAAAGTTCTATGTTACATTTCAGGAGATGCTAAAGAAGCATTTAACTTAGGTGCAGCTTATATTGAAAAACTTGCTTCGGCTTCAGAAGTTGAATTTATACAAGATAAAGCTAATGTTCCAGCAAATGCAGTATCACTAGTAGTTAAGGGTGGAGAATTATTTATGCCATTACTTGACTTAGTAGATAAAGATAAGGAACTTGAGAGATTAAATAAAGAAGTTAAAAAATTAGAAGGTGAAGTTGAAAGAATAGATAAGAAACTAGGAAATCAAGGATTCGTAGCTAAAGCTCCAGTAGCAGTTGTAGATGCAGAAAAAGAAAAGAGAACAAAATATTTAGAAATGCTTGAAGCTGTTAAAGTTAGAATTAATATTTTAAATTAAGAATATAGATCACACAAAAAATAATGCATATAAAAAATAGAGATATGATTGACTTAAGATGTGAGCCTAACACGCATCTTAAGCAATTATATCTCTATTTTGGTATTATATATATTGAAATAGCTCCTTACAATATTAGGCACATTCCAAAAAATAATAGACTAGTATTCTTGTCTATCATTTTCTTTCATCTGCTTTATTAACAATTTAATGTAGTATGAGCTTTTATTATTTAAAGATTTATAATATTATATATAGATAACGAATCGAAAGCAAAGAGGTAAAGCAAATGAGCATGAATTATAAAGAAGCAATGGACTATATAAATAGTGTAGGAAGATTTGGATCCAATTATGGTCTTAAGAGGACATATAGGATATTAGAATTACTAGGGGATCCTCAAAAGAAGCTTAAGTTAGTACATGTAGCAGGAACTAATGGAAAAGGATCAACTACAGCAATGATTTCTACAATGTTAATTGGATTGGGGTATAAAGTGGGAATGTACACATCTCCTTATTTAGAGGAATTTGAGGAGAGGATTCAAATAAATGGTTTAAATATATCAAAAGTTGTATTAGCAGAATTAATAAATGAAGTAAAGAAGGCTGTGGACAGGGTAATTGAAGAAGGTTATGAGCATCCTACTGAATTTGAAATCTTAACTTCATTAATGTATTTATATTATTATAATGAAAAGGTAGATTATGCAGTTATTGAGGTTGGCCTTGGAGGAGAATTGGATTCAACTAATGTAATAATTCCAGTAGTGAGTGTAATTACATCAATTAGCTTAGATCATATGAATATTTTAGGTGATACACTAACTGAAATTGCACTTCAAAAGGCTGGAATAATTAAAGAAGGAGTTCCACTTGTATTATATCCTCAAAAGGAAGAAGCAACAAAGGCAATATTAGAAAAAGCAAATAAGGAAAAAGCAAAAGTATATGAAGTACATAAAGAATGTGGAAAACTCATTAATATAAATTCTGGTTTAAGGGTGTATCAAAAAGTAGAAGTAAAAGGCATTATGAACATATATGAAGTTGAATTACCACTTATAGGAGAGCATCAAATTTTAAATTTATGTGTAGCATTAACTACAGTAGAAGTATTATGCGAAAGAGAGAGAATTATATTAGATAAAAATTTAATAGAGGAATCTCTTAAAAAAGTAAAATGGATAGGTAGACTTGAAACATTGATGACAAATCCTTTAGTGGTAATAGATGGAGCTCACAATATAGATGGAATAAAGATGCTTAGAAAAAATGTAGAGAAATACTATAAGTATAATAAGATTTATCTGCTTTTAGGAATTTTAGCGGATAAACAAGTTAAGGAAATGGTTCAAGAGATAACTCCAATAGCACATAAGGTTTATGCATTAACACCGCATAGTGAAAGAGCAGAAATAAGTGAAGAACTTAAAAATGAAATTATAAAATATAATACTAATACAATAGCATTAGAAGATTATGAAGAAGTATTTCAATTAGCGTTAAATGAAGCTACAAAAGATGACTTGATTTTAATAAGTGGTTCACTATATATGATAGGGGATATGAGAAAAATAATAAAAAATATGGTAAAATAATACAGGAGGGAGTGAGAGTTATATGAGTAAAGTAAAAGATGATATATTGACAGGTGGGAAAAAATCAATATATCAAGAATTAAAAGAGTTTTGTGATAAAAAATTAGGCGTACCCTATAGCTATCAGGACTTTGGAGTAACAGGGATAAGAGAGTTTAAAGTGATTTTTGAAAAAATAAAGCCTTTAGAAATTTGTGAGAAGATTAAATTAGCTAATAAGCTTATAAAAATTTTATTAAATTATAATAATACAAAAGATGTTTTAAGTGATCTTAGAGGACATATAACATTAAATCCAATAATTGATTATTATGAGGTATTTTTAAAGATCTTTAAAGCAATTATTGAGGAATATCCTGAATACATTGTAGATTTAAGTAATATGGTTAACATATTACTTCATCAAGGAAATTCAAGTGAGGAAATTAAGCTTGCACTAATGATGTCATGCGTTATTAAGCCTGATGAAATAGAATCTATTTTAGAAACACTATCTATTAGCAACGAATATATTTTTTATGTTATTAAAGTATATGAGTCTATGAAAAATGCTAACAATAAAATATTTAATTTAGCTAAAAAATCAAAAGGATATGGTAAGGCACTGTGTATACAAGCACTACAACCTATAAGTTATGAGATAAAAGAATGGTTGATAGAGGAAGGAATGGAAGACAACTTAGGTGATATAGAATGCTTATCTTATACTATTCTACCTTTAGATATTTTAAGTTACTTAAAAACTAAAAAATTTAATAACGAAAATATTAAAGCTACATCAAAGTCATTTAGCATATTATTTTCTGAGTATACAATAGATGATATTGATGATGGATTAAAAGTGTGTTTTGAGTTCTTAAATTTAGTTGATAAATATGGAAAAGATATATACTCTTTATATGGAGTAATATCAATGATATATTCAATCGAAGCATTAATAGTAGAAGAGAGTAATTTAGAAAATACTAATAAACTATCATATCTAGAAACAGAATATAGTAAAATAATAAGTCTTTCAGAAAAAATATATAAAAAGGATATTTGGCAGGATATTATTTTAACGGAACTTGGTAATATAGAAATTGATACTGAGATAATAATAAGTTCAGTGGAGAAAACTTCATTTAAACTTAAAAAAAGTGAATTTGAACTTATTATAAGAAGAGATTTTACTAATCCAGCATTATATAGATACGCATTTGAGTATGGAAGTAGGGCAATAAAAAAAGTTGTGTTTAAAACTGTATTAGAGAAATTGTCAATTGTTGATATTTTAAAAGGCCAAGATGATATTAAGATAGAAGATTTAGATATAGAAGATTTAGAACATGTTTGTTTTTATTTCTTAATTAAAGGCATGAAATATGAGGATTTCCCCGATGAATATAAAGAAACAAATTTAAGTGCACTGAAAGCTAAATTGGTAGAAACTCGTATTCAAGCTATTAAAAATTTAAATAAAATTAAAGATAAGTTTGATTTAACAGATACGAAGGTTATAGAATCTGCAATTAAAACAGAGAAAGTAGCAAGTGTGAAAGTTTCATTAACATCTTTATTAAGTAAATCTAATGCTAAGAAAAAAGAGTATGTAGATGTAAAAGATATAGAAGTAATTCCACATGTTAAAGATATTTATATAATGTCTACTGAAGTTGCTGGTACACAATATGTAGATATGTCTGAGGTAGATGATCTTTTAGCAGAAGGAGAAATATTGTACTTAAACAGAGAATATAATAATCCGTATGATGAAAATGCAATTCAAATAGTATTTGAAACAGGCTATATATTAGGATATATACCAAGAACAAACAATTTGATTCTGAAAAATTTGATGGATAAAGGAAAATATTTTTATGGAATAATAGAGAAAATAAGTGATGACTATGAATATATTGTAATTATGATTTATTTAAGCTATAAAGATGTAATAAATGAAATAACAACAACATTATCATTATTGACAGGAAAAGAAGACAACTATATACAATAATTTATGCATATGAAAGGAAATAATAGATCAAAGATGTGTCGTATATTTGGTTTCAAACAAGGAGGCAAGTTCAGTTAATAGCGAGCTATTAGCTGAATTTGATGACGCAGTATGATTAAAATAGACAAAAATATTGATCTATTATTTTTTTGAATGTGCCTTAATAAAAGAGTAGCTTGAATATAGAACTTTGAAAATACCTAAGTTCTATATTCAAGCCACTCTTTTTTTGAAGATATTTTATTTGCAATGAGATATCTAATATAGTAATTACTTTGATTTCCACTCAATTAAGGCATTAGCTAATTGATCTGGGCAAGATGTATCTTTGCTCTTGCATTTAATACCTTGCAGTTTACTGATTGCTAAATCAATGTCCATTCCTTTTACTAATTCCCCAATACCGAGAAGATTTCCAGGACATCCACCTACAAAATCAACTGATAATATTTTATTATTTTCAATTTCAATGTTAATAGAAGATGAGCATACACCGTGAGTTTTATATGAAAACATATTCTAAGTTTCCCCCTATCTATAAGGCATTATTAAATTTTGGCTCTATTTTAAAACCGTGTTGATATTGTTATATATTGTTCAGTGCGCTAAAGAATTGGACTTAAGAACATCTAAATGAGGTATAGTACCATTTCAGCTTGCTCCAAAGACAAGCTTCGGACAAGCAATTAATGTGACAAGACTCATTAAGAGTTCTAAAAGTCAAATTCTAATGCTCATTGAACAAAAAAGTAACAATATCAACACTATATTAAAACAGAGCCTAAATTTTAAATACCTAAATAATATATTAGTATATTTAATTATAGTAGTAATTTGTCAATAAATAAAGATATTAGAGAAAATAAGTTGTCGCAATAATATGTTTTTAGAATATATTATAAATACAAAGATGATTATCCAAGGGGGAAGAGGTCAAATGAAGTCAATTATTTTATGTAATACTGGATCAGATACTTTAAATAAAATGGATGTTAAAACTTTAAATATTAAAACTTTGAGTTTATCTCTTGGAGAATCAGCATTTGGTCCTCATGGATTATCCCTATATGGAGAAAAACTTTTGGTGGCAAATAATTACAACAACACGATATCTTCAATAAATATAGAAACTTTTAAAGAAGAAAATAGTTTTTATATTGGAGCACATCCTAATGATTTAGCAGTTTATAATGATAAAGCATATGTTTTATGTGGAGAATCTAATTCATTAATTATATATGATTTACTTAATAGGAAGGTTAATTTTGAGTTGCCAACAGGAGCGTTTCCGCATAGCATTGCAATATTTAATGAAGGTAATAATGCATTTATAAGTAACATGTGTGAGAATAGCATATCGGTAATTGATTGTATAGATAATAAAGAAATAAAAAGAATTAGATGTGAAGAATATCCTACTAAAATAATTGTTTCCCAAAATAAAAAATATTTATATGTTTGTGAAAGTTATGTAGGACATGATGTAAATGGAAGTATATCTATAATTTCATTAGAAAATCTAACTTTACAAGGAAAAATTAATGTAGGTATTTCACCTGTAGATTTATGGGAAGATAGTGAGTACCTTTATGTGTCTAATTTAGTAGAAGGATGTATAAGTATTGTTAATTTAAATAAACTAAAAGAGGAAAGTAAGATTTTTGTTGGTGGCATGCCTCGTGGAATAATTAAAGTTGACGAGAGTGTTTTTGTTGGAGATTATTTAAATGGACAATTAAAGGTAGTAAATTTAAAAGAAAAAAATATAAAGACCATAGCAATAGGAATTGAGCCTAATGCCATGATCCTGATTAAAGATTCTCACTAAATAACATATTTATAATATTAGTATATATATCTGATGGGTTCTCTTTCCATTTATTACAAAGGAGAACAGCTTGCTTTTTTGATGGGACTGTTAATTTAAGTTCCATAAGTAAGCTTTGATTTTCTAAAGCTTTTAAATCTACTATAAAAGTATCATCACCATCTAATGTATAATCACTATGTATAGTAAGTTCTTTTTTTATAAGTTCTAATTTATCTTTTAGATATTTATCAATAATAGAAATTTTTGAAGGGGATATTCTATCTTTAAATAATGATAGGACAGTATCTCCTTTTTTTGTTAAATACAATAAATTTTTATCATTAATTTCTTTGTATTTAACGAAATCTGAACCCTCTAACTCACACAGATATTGTTGAAGCGTGAAGTAATTAATGAAGTTATTTTCAAGAACTATTTCGGTAAGTTGAGTGTTAGATATTGGATCTTTTATTGACTTTAATACATATAACATTAATAACTTATTTTCTGCTAATTCTGATGAACTTTCGTACATAAACTACCCCCATAATTATTGAAATAATACTTCTATTATATCATAAAATATTGTTTAGTGAATATATTTAGAATTAATAATAATTAATGCGTTTAAAAAATTAGGCATATAAAAGAAAATAGAGAGTTAAAGATGCGATGCATATTTTTGGCGTCAAGCAAGGAGGTATTTTTGACTTATAGCTTATCTATTATGAGAACGTGCCTTATAGGGGGAGCGATGAGTATTGAAATGGAAAAAATGTAGGATATTTTTAGATTTATTATTGATCTCTTGTTTAATATTTATGTCAGTAGGTATTAATAAAAATAATCAAGTTATATCTGCAAATATAGAAGAGGAGCATCCTATATATTCTGTAGATTCTAAAGATAAAGCTGTTAGTTTGACATTTGATGTAAATTGGGCAGAAAATGATAATCTTAAAAGCATATTAGAAATATTAAATAAATACAATGTAAAAGGAACATTTTTTATAATGGGAGGTTGGGTTAACTATAGTGATGAAAATGTTGATAAATTAAAGGCTATAAAGGAGGGAGGAAATGAAATAGGTAGCCATAGTTATATTCATCCAAACTTTTCACAAATAAGCGAAACAAGAATAGAAGAAGAATTAAAAAAAACTGATGAAATTATTGAAAAACACATAGGAGAAAAACCTAAGCTATTTAGATTTCCAAGTGGAGATTATAACAAGCAAGCTTTAAGGAAAGTAAAAAAATTAGGATATATGCCTATACAATGGAATGCAGATTCTGTTGATTGGAAAGAATCAGGACAAGATGTGGAATATAATAAAGTAATGAAAAAAGTAGCGCCTGGTTCAATATTACTTTTCCACAACAATGCAAAATATACTCCAGCTAACTTAGAAAAAATTATAAAAGAACTAAAAGACCAAGGATATGAGTTTAAAACAGTAGGAGAACTAATATATTTTGATGAATATTATGTTGATCAAAATGGGATTCAACATAAAAATAATAATAAAGATTGAAAATAAACCAGTTTTTGTATTATAATGGTAATAAGTGCTAGTGGGAGCACTGTTTAGCAAATTAATTTACTATGGAGAGAGGGGTAACAATGGATAATTTAATGTTAAATAACAAAATTTACCTTGAGGGTAAAGTAACATCTGAATTAGAATTTAGTCATGAAATGTATGGAGAAGGATTTTATACTTTTGATTTAGATGTGATGAGGTTAAGTGATTCAGTGGACAAGTTAAATATAACTGTTTCAGAAAGATTGATTAGTAATATACAATTGGAGATGGGGTCTGATGTAATCGTTGAGGGTCAATTAAGATCTTATAATAAGTTTATAGATGGATCTAATAAGCTTATACTTACTGTTTTTGCACGTAACATTGAACCATGCATAGAAAGAAGTAAAAATCCTAATGAAATATTCTTAGATGGGTATATTTGCAAAGAACCAATTTATAGAACAACTCCATTTGGTCGTGAAATTGCAGATGTATTGCTTGCTGTAAACAGAGCATATAATAAATCTGATTATATTCCAACAATTGCGTGGGGAAGAAATTCAAGATTTTGCCAAACATTAAGTGTTGGAGATAATATTAGAGTATGGGGAAGAGTTCAAAGTAGAGAGTATCAAAAAAAGGTTTCAGATACAGAGAGTATTAGAAAAATTGCGTATGAGGTGTCAATTTCTAAAATGGAGAAGGTAGAAAGAGAAGAATCTTCAAACCAAGAAGGCGCAGTATAAAATTAGCTTAGGCACATGAAAGAAAATAATAGACCAAATATATATGCATACTGGTCTATTATTTTTTGAATGTGCCTTAGCAATGATTTTTGATAATGTATAATATAAGAAAGAGGATTTCATATTTTTGAAATCCTCTTTTTATATGTATGTTTATTTTCTTAAATCGTCTAAAATTTGAGTTTTACCTTTTGTTTTATCATCTACTGATTTAATAACCTTAGCAGGTGAACCTGCAACAACAACACCATCAGCTACATCTGAAACAACAACAGATCCAGCAGCAACAACTGAACCAATACCAATCTTAACTCCTTCAAGAATTACAGCATTAGCACCTATTAAAGCGTTATCTCCAACAATGCAAGGTTCTTTGCTTGGTGGCTCTAAAACACCAGCGACAACAGCGCCAGCACCAAGATGAACATTTTTACCAAGCTTACCACGAGCACCAACTACAGCATTCATATCTACCATAGTTCCTTCTCCTATTTCTGCACCTATATTAATTACAGCACCCATCATTATTACGGCATTTTTACCAATAGTAACTTTGTCTCTAATTATAGCACCTGGCTCAATTCTAGCTTCTACTTCAAGTAAATCAAGCATAGGAATAGCAGAGTTTCTTCTATCGTTTTCTATTCTAAAATGTTTTATAAGATGTTTATTATCTAATACTATTTTAGTTAAAGCATCAGACTCTCCTATTAATATGTAAAACCCATTTGTGCCATACCATTCTATATTATCCATATGAGCTTCGCTTAAATCACCATTAACATATACTTTGACTGGAGTTGATTTTTTAGATTCTTTAATAAATCTAGCGATTTCATATGGATCAGTTAAATTATAAGACATTATATCACCCTTTCATTATTTACAATCAATTTCATTATAATAAAAATCCACACTAAATAAAAGAGGTAAAGACATAAAAGCACAAATAGTTTGAATCACCTTAATTAATAATGTAGAATAGTTTTATAACAAATGCGTAATAAGGCATATTAAAAAATAACAAGTAAGTATACTTAACATAAAGTTATTATTAAGGTCAGATAGATCTTGTTTACAAGAAATGATAAGCAATAAGGCACATGAAAGAAAATATATCAAAAGGGAGCGATATTAATGAATAAGAGAGTTGAAAGTGTACAGATTTCAGGAATAAGAAGATTCTACGAAAAAGTTCAACAAGTTGAAGGAGCAATATCATTAACTATTGGGCAACCAGATTTTAATGTACCAATAGATATAAAAAGAGCAATGATTAAAGCTATTGAAGAAAATAAAACAGATTATACTTCAAATGCTGGAATTGAACCGTTAAGAGAAGAAATAAGTAATTATTTAAAAGAGTTTAATATTAATTATGATAAAGAAGAGATTTGCATAACAGTTGGTGGTAGTGAAGGCTTATACATAATATTATCTGCACTTATTAATGCAGGAGATAAAATTTTGATTCCATCACCTGCTTATCCTGCATATGAAAGTATTTCAAGTATTTTAGGGGCAGATATAATAAATTATTCATTAAATGATGATTTTACATTAAATATAGAAGAACTCAAAGAAAAAGTAAAACAAGGAGATATTAAATATTTATTGTTATCTTTTCCTTCAAATCCTACTGGAGCTATATTATCTAAAAATCAAAGAGATGATTTAATAGAATTAATAAAGGAAAATGATATTATAGTAATAACTGATGAAATGTATTCAGCTATAATATTTGATGAATACTATTCAGTAGCTCAAAGTACTGATATTAGAGATAAAGTTATATATGTAAGTGGATTTTCAAAGATATTTTCAATGACAGGACTTAGAATAGGTTATTTTGCATGTAATAAAGATTTAATGAAGCAACTAATTAAGGTACATCAATATGCTGTTTCATGTGCACCATCAATAGTTCAATGGGGAGCACTAGAAGGATTAAAGAAATCACTTGGAGATGTTAAAAAAATGAGAGATACTTTTGAAGTTAGAAAGAATTATTGTATTAATAGATTAAATAGCATGAGCATAGACGTGATAGATCCTAAGGGTGCTTTTTATATATTCCCATCAATTAAGAAGTTTAACATGTCATCAGAGGAGTTTTGCATACGATTGTTAAAAGAAGGAAAGTTAGCTTGTGTTCCAGGAACGGCTTTTGGGAAAAAAGGTGAGGGATATATGAGAATATCTTATTGCTATTCAGAAGAAATGTTATCTCAAGCTTTTGATCGGTTAGAAAATTTTATAAAAACTTTAGGCATATTAAAATAAATAATAAGTCAGTATGCCTTATAAAAAATTAATTTACGTTAAATATTTATATTTAGGCTATGTTTTAAGTAAATGTTGATATTGTAATATAAAGCTCATGGACTGTGAAATGTGCCTTATATTAAAATATCAATACTATTTTAAAACATAGCCTATATTTAAATTAAATGTTTAATGTATTTTTTTATTAAAATTATAAATTCGAGCAAATTATATTACTAAATATACCATTTTTGATGTAATTTTTAGTAAATGAAGTGCTTTTTTATCATATTGATATTATAAAACTGTTAATGAACAGGCGAAAAATAAAAGCATCTGTTGACAAAATCTTGGAATATTATATAATATAATAAATATTAAGCAATAAAAGTTAAAAAATGATATTGACAATTTTGTAACTACTTTAGTAAATACAATTATCATGTCAGATAGGCATATAAAAGAAAATAATAAGTTAAAGATACGACGTATATTTTGTCTTAAGATAAGTTAAACTAAATTGATCTGGAGTATAAAACTCCACCTGAAAAGATTTACTTTGTGTAAGGGTAAAGGGTGAAGGAAAATCACAACATACTCGGGGTTGCTTTAGATGACACAGTATGACGCAAAATAAACTAGTGGACTTAATTATTATTTTTTGAATATACCTTAAATAAAGAAGGGGGAATAATTAAATATGAAAAAGAGTAAACTTAAAAAGTTGTGTGCTGTAACTTTAGCTTTAACTTTAGGGATGTCAGTTTTAGTAGGTTGTGGTGGCTCAGCTAACAAAACAACAGCAAAAGCTCAAGTTCTTACTTATAACTTAAATGCAGATCCAAAAACTTTAGATCCAGCCCTAAATGCATCTGTTGATGGAGCAATAGTAGTATCAAATACTTTTGAAGGATTATGCAAATTAGATGAAAAAGATAAAGCAATTGCAGGGGTAGCAGAAAAGTGGGATGTATCTAAAGACGGAACAGTATATACTTTTCATTTAAGAGATAGTAAATGGTCAAATGGAGATACTGTTAAAGCAGGAGATTTTGAATATGCTTGGAAAAGGGTATTAAATCCAACTACTGCAGCAGAATATGCATATCAAATGTCATATTTGAAAAATGCTAATGAATATAATCAAGGCAAAGTAGTTAAAGAAACAGGAGTTAAAGCAACTGCAGATGATGTTGGAGTTAAAGCAATTGACGACAAAACATTAGAAGTTACATTAGCTGAGCCGTGTTCATACTTCTTAGAATTAACAGCTTTCCCTTGTTACTTCCCAGTTAATAAGGCATTAGTTGAAAATAATTCAGAATGGGCACTTAAAGCTGAAACTTATATTTCAAATGGACCTTTTAAAATGACCGATTATAAAATTAAAGATCAAATAGTATTAGAAAAAAATGAAAACTATTATGGTAAAGATAATGTTAAACTTGATAAAGTAAATATGAAACTTGTTACAGAAGAAACTTCTGCTTGGGCAAGTTATAAAACTGGAGATTTTGACATGGTAGATGTTGTTCCGAATTCAGAAACTCAAACAGCATTAAAAGATGGAACTGCAACAGCGTTTAAAGCTTTAGGAACTTATTTCTATGTGTTAAATCTTGATAAAGACAAAGTATCAGCTATTGATCCAGAAGCAGCTAAAGTTTTAAGTGATTCAAGAGTAAGAAAAGCTCTAAATCTTGCTGTAGATAGACCTTCAATTGTTGAAAATATAACTAAAGGGGGACAAATTCCTGCACATAGTTTTGTGGCTGAAGGAATTCCAGGACCAGATGGAAAAGATTTTGCACAAAAAGAATATTTTTCACCTAAAGCTAATATAGAAGAAGCTAAGAAACTATTAGCTGAAGCTGGATACCCCGATGGAAAAGGATTTCCAACATTAATAGCAACTTATAACCCAGAAAGTGGAAATGGAGATATTGCGCAAGCACTACAAGATATGTGGAAGAACAACTTAGGAATTACAGTTGAACTTCAAAGTCAAGAATGGAAAGTATTCCAAAAGACAAGAACAGACGGAAAATATGAAATTGGAAGACATGCATGGCTTGGAGATTATGTAGATCCAATGACATTCTTAGAAATGTGGCAAAGTACTTCAGGATTAAATGTTGCTAAATATAAGAGCCCTGAATATGATAAATTACTTCAAGGTGCAAAAGTAGAACAAGATGCTACTAAGAGAATTGACTTAATGCATAAAGCAGAAGATGTACTAATGGAGGATATGCCAATAGTTCCTTTATACTATTATGTTTCAGTAAAAGGTGTAAAGAGTTATGTAAAAGATGTTAGAGTATCACCATTAGGATTTATATATTTTGATAAAGCATATATAGAAGGAAAATAAAAAAATTATAAAAATTGCTTCAATAAATATATAGATGATAAATCTATATATTTTGAAGCAATTTTTTTGGTTTGTTTTATGCAATTAATTTCTATATTATTATTCAGAATAATTAGTAGGGTATTTGTAGTTTTATAATAATAAGGATCATATTTAATTATACAAATAAGAAAATAGTTAATAACACTAATATATAAATGCTTATATAATTAGTATTATTATGTACATCAATAATGTAGATAATTTTGTAAAATTGATAGATTGTATAGTAAATCGGCAAATAATAATATGTTTTTTAATAAATATGAAAAAATGGAAATAGTATGTCAATAATAACAGAATAAAAATAGTAAATCAATAATTAAAATACACATGTATCTGGCAGAAATACAGGGGACGAGCTACCATAAAATTGTCAACTTCATATTATTACATTGTTAACTAAAGGGGCTGAATACTTAGGATTTATTGACAAAATTTAATATTATTATATAATTATTAAATAAGTAAATTTAAATTGAAGGATCGAATTTTGTAAAAAGGGAGAGTGGAACATGCTAAAATATATTGGGAAAAGATTGTTTGCAAGTATATTAACAATATGGGTTGTAATAACGTTAACATTTTTTCTAATGAGACTTATGCCAGGTGGCCCATTTGATAGTGATAAATTGACACCTGAGATTAGAGCTAATATGGAAGCCAAATATGGTATGGACAAATCGCTAGGAGAACAATATGCAATGTACATGAAAAACTTACTTAAAGGAGATTTAGGAGAGTCAATGACATTTAAAGGCAGAAGAGTGTCAGAAACTATTTCATATTCGTTTCCAGCATCAGCAAAAGTTGGATTGGTAAGTGTAGCTTCATCAGTACTTGTAGGAGTAGGTTTTGGAATTATTGCAGCACTTAAAAAAGGTAAGTGGGCAGATTCATTAATTATGCTTTTAGTTACTTTAGGTATTACTATACCAAGCTTTGTAATAGGAGCTGTGCTTATATACTTTTTAACTGTTAATTTAAGGTTATTACCGGCTACAGGATTCAGTAGTTGGAAACATTATATAATGCCTGTTATAGCATTGTCATTGGGATCAATGGCATTTATTACAAGACTTACAAGAAATAAGTTATTAGATGTTTTGAAAGCTGATTATATAAGAACAGCAAAAGCAAAAGGATTAAATGGAAGAAAAGTTATCTTAAAACATGCATTAAGAAATTCATTGATTCCAATAGTTACATATATTGGACCGTTAATAGCAAGTATTCTAACAGGAAGTTTTGTTGTGGAAAAAATATTTGCAATTCCAGGTTTGGGAAATGAATTCATTCAGTCAGTTACAAATAGAGATTATACTATGTTACTAGGTGTTACAGTGTTTTATTGTACAATACTAATAATGCTTAATTTCATAGTTGATATAATGTATGTAGTAATTGACCCAAGAATAAAATTAGAAAACGTAGAGGCTTAGAGGGGGAGAGATTATGGAACAAAAAATAAACTTAGAAAAGGACTTATTTACTCCTCTAACTGAAGAAGAAAAAAAGGTTGACGTTATAGTTAGACCTAGTATTGGTTATTGGAAGGATGCATGGAATAGATTAAAAAGCAATAAGATGGCATTAATATCATTAATAGCAATAATAGTAATAGTAGCGGCTTCTATTTTGATTCCTATGACATCATCATTTAGTTATTCAGAAACAAGTTTAGGAACAGCTAATTTAAGCCCTTCTTCAGAACATTGGTTTGGAACAGACCAATTAGGAAGAGATATATTTGTTAGAGTATTTTACGGAGCTAGATATTCTTTAATAATAGGTATTGCAGCTGCAATAATAAACTTATTTATTGGGGTATTATATGGTGGTATATCAGGATTTTCAGGTGGAAGAGTAGATAACATATTAATGAGAATAGTTGATGTATTATATTCAATTCCATTAACTATATATGTAATAATCTTAATGGCTATTTTAAATAAACCAGGAAGTGGTGGAAGTGGACTATCAACAATTGTGTTAGCGCTTTCTATATCATATTGGATAGGTATGGCGAGAATAGTTAGAGGTGATGTACTTCAATTAAAGCAACAAGAATTTGTTCTTGCAGCAAAGGCATTAGGAGCTTCAAACACTAGAATTTTAATAAGACATTTAATACCAAACTGTATTGGGTCAATAATGGTTACGATGACATTATTAATACCTCAAGCTATCTTTACTGAAGCATTTTTAAGCTTCATAGGACTTGGACTTATCCCACCAAAAGCATCATTAGGTACATTAGCTAATGAAGCAATGAAGGCTATTTACCAATATCCTTATCAATTATTATTCCCATCGTTAATGATTTGTTTAATTATATTAGCATTTAATCTTTTTGGTGATGGATTAAGCGATGCATTAGATCCAAAGAATAAGAGATAGGAGGAGAATAGATAATGGAAAATTTATTAGAAGTAAAAAATTTAGAAACCTCCTTTAAAACCAATGTAGGTGAAGTACATGCAGTAAGAGGTGTATCTTTTTATTTGGAAAAGGGAGAAGCATTAGGAATAGTTGGAGAATCAGGCTGCGGTAAGAGTGTTACTATGATGTCAATTATGAGATTATTGGCTGATAACGGAAGACTTGCAGGCGGTGAAATACATTTTGATGGTAAAGACATTTCAAATGTTAAAGAATCTGAAATGGAAGCTATTAGAGGAAATGATATAGGAATGATATTTCAAGATCCTATGACATCATTAAATCCAGTTTATACAATAGGGGATCAATTAATGGAACCTTTATTAAAACATAGATCAATCAGTAGATCAGAAGCTAAAAAAGAAGCTATTAAAATGCTTGGGTTAGTTGGTATACCTAGTCCTGAAAAGAGAATGAAACAGTATCCTCATGAATTTTCAGGTGGTATGAGACAAAGAGCAATGATAGCTATGAGTTTAATTTGTGAGCCAAAGCTTATTATTGCAGATGAACCAACAACAGCATTAGATGTTACAATTCAAGCTCAAATCCTTGATTTAATGAAGGATTTAAAGGACAAGCTTAATACTTCAATTATATTAATCACTCATGATTTAGGAGTAGTTGCAGACCTTTGTAGTAGAATTAATGTAATGTATGGTGGAATAATAGTAGAAACAGGTTCTAGTGAAGATATATTCTATAGAGGAAGACATCCTTATACTTGGGGACTTTTAAGAAGCGTTCCAAATCCTAAGGAAAATACAAAGGAAAAACTTAAGCCAATTGAAGGACAACCACCAGATTTATTAATGCCACCAGTTGGATGCCCATTTGCTGCTAGATGTGAATATGCGATGAGGATTTGTCTTCAAAAACAACCTCCACAATTTGAAGTAGGAGAAAAGCATAAGGTTGCATGTTGGTTATGCCATGAAGATGCACCAAAAGTTGAATCACCTATAAGGAGGGAAAAATAGTGGAAGATAAAAAGGAAGTAATTTTAGAAATAAAAGATTTATGTAAATACTTTCCTGTTAGTAAGGGCTTATTTAAAGGTACAAGCTATGTTAAGGCAGTAGATAGAGTTTCTTTTACAATAAACAAAGGAGAAACTTTAGGATTAGTAGGTGAATCTGGATGTGGAAAGACAACTACTGGAAGGACAATATTAAAGCTTTATACTCCAACATCAGGACAAATAATATTTAATGGAAAAGATATAACTAATTATTCTATTAAAGAGATGGTTCCACTTAGAAAAGAATTACAAATGATATTTCAAGATCCATATGCATCATTAAATCCAAGAATGACAGTTGGAGATATCATTGGAGAAGCTATAGATGTCCATAATTTATATTCAGGAGAAGCAAGGACAGAAAGAATTAGAAGTCTTTTATCAAAAGTTGGTCTTGCAAGTGATCACATTAATAGATATCCTCATGAGTTCTCAGGTGGTCAAAGACAAAGAATAGGTATTGCTAGAGCTTTGGCTGTTCAACCATCTTTGATTGTATGTGATGAACCAATATCAGCTCTTGATGTTTCAATTCAAGCTCAAGTTATAAATATGCTTGAAGAGCTTCAAGAAGAATTAGGATTAACTTATCTTTTTATTGCACATGACCTTTCAATGGTTAAGCATATATCAACTCATATTGGAGTTATGTATCTTGGAAGAATGGTAGAAAAGGGAGAAAGTAATAAAGTATATTCAGAAGCTATGCATCCTTATACGCAAGCACTACTTTCAGCAGTTCCAATACCAGATCCAGATGCTTCAAAGAATAATAATAGAATAATATTAGAAGGAGATATTCCTTCTCCAATAGATCCACCACCTGGTTGTAGATTCGAAGGTAGATGTAAATATGCAAAACCAATTTGCAAGGAAATTGATCCAGAATTAAAAGAAGTTAAACCAGGACATTTTGTAGCATGTCATCTTTATGATTAAATAATATTTTGCTAAGTGCAAATAATTATAAAATCAAATTTAAGGGGGAAATAATAATGAAAATAAGTAAACTTAAAAAGTTATGCTCAATGGCTTTAGCATTAACTTTAGGAGTTTCAGTTTTAACAGGCTGTGGAGGTGCATCTAATAAGTCAGGTGCAAATGGTAAAGCTATGACTTATAATTTAGGAGCAGATCCAAAGACACTAGATCCAGCATTAACTGCAGCTGTAGATAGTGGTACAGTAATAGTAAATCTTTTTGAAGGTCTTTATAAATTAGATAAAAACAATAAGGCAACACCTGGAATAGCAGAAAGCTATGATTTATCAGCAGATGGAAAAGTTTATACATTCCATTTAAAAAAAGATGCTAAGTGGTCAAACGGAGATGCACTTACAGCTAATGATTTTGAATATGCTTGGAAAAGAGTATTAAATCCAAAAACAGCAGCTGAATATGCATATCAAATGACATATATTAAAGGTGCAGATGATTATAATAAAGGATTAAACAATGCAACAGCAGATAGTGTTGGTGTTAAAGCTACTGATGAAAATACGTTAGAAGTTACTTTAGTTAATCCATGTCCATATTTTGTAGAATTAACAGCTTTTCCTTGTTACTTCCCAGTAAACAAGGCTGTAGTTGAAGGAAATGCAGAATGGGCAAATAAGGCTGAAACCTATGTTTCAAATGGTCCATTTAAAATGACTGACTACAAAATAAAAGATCAAATAGTATTAGATAAAAATTCAAATTATTATGGAGCAGCTAATGTTAAGCTTGATAAGCTAAATATTAAATTAGTTACAGAAGAGACATCTTCATGGGCTAGTTTCCAAACAGGTGATTTTGATATGGTAGAAACTGTTCCAGCTTCAGAAATTCAAGGTGCACTTGCTAATGGAAGTGCTACAAAGTTTGAAAATTTAGGAACTGGATTTTTTGTAGTAAATATCTCAGATAAAGTTGATGCAATTGATCCAGCTGCTGCTAAAGCTTTAAAAGATGCAAAAGTAAGAAAAGCATTAACATATGCTATAGATAGAACACAAATAGTTAAAAATGTACTTAAAGGTGGTCAAGAACCTGCATATAGCCTTATTCCTAAGGGAATTGTAGGACCAGATGGAAAAGACTTTGCTAGTAAAGAATATTTTAAACCAGAAGGTAATTTAGAAGAAGCTAAAAAGCTATTAGCTGAAGCTGGATATCCAAATGGAGAAGGTTTCCCAACTCTTGTAGTACTATATAATCCTGATAGTTCAAATGGAGATTTAGCTCAAGCACTTCAAGATATGTGGAAAACAAATTTAGGAATAACTGTTGAACTTCAAAGCCAAGAATGGAAAGTATTCCAAACTACAAGAACTGCAAAACAATATCAAATAGGAAGACATTCATGGTCTGCTGACTATATAGATCCTATGACATTCTTAGATATGTGGGAAAGCACTTCTGGAATGAATGATGCTGGATATAATAATCCCAAATATGATAAGTTAGTTGAAGCAGCAAAGATAGAGCAAGATGCAACAAAGAGATTTGAATTAATGCATCAAGCAGAAGATGTATTAATGGAAGATATGCCTATAATACCTTTAAACTATAATTCAAAAGTAAAAGGTGTTAAAAGTTATGTAAAAGATGTTAATGTATCACCACTTGGATTCATATACTTTGATAAGGCATATATAGAAGGAAAATAATAATTTAAAGAAAAAGGTCTCCACTAGGAGATCTTTTTTGCTTTTTAAAGTTTATCTATTTTGCTATGTTTTAAGTGAATGTTGACATTGTAATATAAAGCTCATGGACAATGGAATTCACTTTAAGAACTCTAAAATAAATATTGTCCTATTAATGCATGCTCCCAATCAAAGATTGTGACAAGTAATTAATAGGACAATATTTATTAAGAGTTCTACAAAGCAAATTTCAATGCCAGTTCGCCTTTATATTAAAATATCAACATTATTTAAAAACATAGCCATTTATTAAAAAATGAGTTATTAAAAATAGAGATATGATAGAACTCTTAACGAAATTAACCTTCGCATCTAGAGTCAATCATATCTCTATCTTTATTTATGTGTAGTTTATATTATATTAGGAATTAAATATACTATTTAGTTATACCAATAACATCGTCCATGTTATATAACCCAGGATTAGATATATTGCCCATATATTCACAAGCTTTTAATGCTCCGATTGCAAATACCTCTCTTGATATGGCTTTGTGAGATAATTCTATTATTTCACCAGTTCCAGCAAAGATTACATCATGATCTCCTACAATAGAACCACCTCTAATTGCATGTATTCCAATCTCATTTTGTTCTCTTTTAGATGAACCAGAACGTCCATAGACGAACTTAGTTTCTTCTTCTATAGAATCCTTAATTGTATCTGCAAGTAATACTGCAGTACCACTAGGAGCATCTACCTTTTGATTATGGTGTTTTTCTATAATTTCAATATCATAGTTACCATAAAGAAGGGGTGTTACTTTTCTTAATAAAGAATTTATTAAATTAATTCCAAGAGACATGTTAGCTGAACGGAATAGTGGAAGAGATTTACTCTTTTCATCAATTAAAGCTAAGTCGTTACTTGAAAAGCCAGTTGAACATATAACTAAAGGCTTTTTAGTTTTTTCTGTTAAGCTTATTAAAGCAGGTAAAGCTTCAGCTCTTGAAAAATCTAATAAAACATCATAATCTATATCTAAATCTTGTGTATTTTCATATATAGGATAAGAAGTTTGGCTAGGAAATTTATCTATACCAGCAACTATTTCTAAATTTTTAAATTTAGTAGCACATTCAGTAATGACCTTACCCATTTTCCCAGAACAACCATTTAATACTAATTTAATCATTTTATCACCTTATATTAATTTATTTTCTTTTAAAACAGCTTTTAAGATTTCTAAATTCTTTTCTTCCATTTCACAAAGTGGAAGCCTTAAAGGACCTACTTGTAGTCCCATAAGATTCATAGCTGTTTTAACAGGAATTGGATTTGTTTCTATAAATAAAGTATTAGTTAAAGATAATATATCTAAGTGAAGATTTAAAGCTTCATTAAAATTACCTTCTAAACATTTTTGTGTGATTTCGTGAACTTTTTTTGGCATAATATTAGCTAAAACAGAAATAATACCTTTACCACCAAGGGACATAATAGGTATTAATTGATCATCATTACCAGAATAGATATCTATTTTATCTCTGCATAATGCCTTCATTTCAGCTATTTGACTTATATTGCCACTAGCTTCTTTTATAGCAACCACATTACTTAATTTAGATATTTCAACTAAAGTTTTAGGTGAAATATTTACACCGGTTCTTCCAGGTACATTATAAAGAATTATAGGAATATTAACATTTTCGTTTATAGCTTCAAAATGTTTTACTAATCCCTTTTGAGTAGTTTTATTATAATATGGAGTAATTACAAGTAGAGCATCAACGCCAACACTTTGAGCATATTTACTCATTTTTATAGCAGAACTAGTATTGTTTGAACCAGAACCTGCAATTACTGGAATTCTTTTGTTTACCGTATCAACTGTAAATTTAATTACTGTTTTTTTCTCTTCTTCTGTCATTGTAGTAGCTTCACCTGTAGTACCACAAATAACAATAGCATCTGTACCTTCTTTAATGTGCCATTCTAATAAATCTTTTAGCTTATCATAATTTACTCCTTCATTATCAAAAGGAGTAACTATAGCTACACCTGAACCCTCAAATACTGACATTTAAATTCCTCCATTTTTAATTGTTAGATTGGATCATTATTTCAGCAATTTGAATAGCATTAAGAGCTGCTCCTTTTCTTATGTTATCGCCAACAACCCATAGGTTTAAGCCATTGTCAAGGCTGAAGTCTCTTCTAATTCTACCAACATAAACATCATCTTTTCCTGAAACTAAAAGTGGTGTAGGATATTTCAATTCCTTAACATCATCATATACAGTTACACCATTAGTGTTTCTTAATAATTTAAATATATCTTCAATTTCAAATGGAGAGTTAAATTCCACATTTATACTTTCACTATGGCTATTTAATACTGGTACTCTTGCTGTAGTGGCAGTAATTTTAAGATCTGGCATATGAAGAATTTTTCTTGTTTCATTAATCATCTTTTCTTCTTCTTTAGTATAACCATTGTCTAAAAATACATCTATATGAGGTAATACATTACCTGCTATAGGATAAGGGAATTTTTTAGGGGCAATGCCCTTAACTCCATCTTCTAAGTCTTTAATAGCTTGAATACCAGCTCCAGATACTGCTTGGTAAGTAGAATAAACTATTCTTTTAATTCCATATTTGTCATTTAAAGCTTTAATAATAGGCATAGCTTGAATTGTTGAACAATTTGGATTAGCAATTATTCCATTATGAAGTTTTATATCTTCAGGATTAACTTCTGGTACTACAAGTGGTACCTTTGGATCCATTCTCCAAGCACTACTATTATCAATTACTACAGCTCCATATGAAGCAAAAACAGGTGAAAATTCTTTACTTGCATCTCCACCAGCTGAAAAAAGTGCATAATCTATTTTTTTGTCTTTTATATTCTTTTCACAAGTTTCCTCAACAAGATAATCCTTTCCTTTAAATTTTAATGTCTTACCTTCTGATCTCTTAGATGCAAAAAGATATAAATTTCTTACTGGAAAGTCTCTTTGTTCTAAAATTTCTAAAAATTTTCTTCCTACATTTCCAGTAGCCCCAACTATTGCGATATTATACACGATAATCCCTCCTAATTTATTGTTTTACAAATTATCTAATATACAAATACTATAGTTAAATATGATGAAAATATCAAGTATATACGAGTAAATAAGTGAAATTTTTTAATACCATTTTATATTTTAGTACATACTAATATTATATTTAGAACATATTATTAATAAAAAGAACAAGTGATGAATTTATAAAAAACATTTATATTCTTTATAAAATTTTGTTATAAAGAGTATCTATATACTTTAATTTTGGTAAGACTTTATAAATATAGTGTAAAAGCTTGCATAGCTATTAAATTTAGAGATGCCATGCATTTATTCTAAAAATGTAGCTATAATATAAATAGTTTAGAAGGAAGTGTATAACTGTGAGTAGTACGCCATTAAAAAAAATAATAAAATCTAAGATTAAATCTAATAAGGAACTTACAGATATTGAAAAGATGAGAGAAAAACTTAAATATGAAATTGCAAATGAATTAGGTTTAAGTGATAAGGTAAATAAAGAAGGCTGGGGTGGGCTTTCAGCAGAAGAAACAGGACGTATTGGTGGACTTATGACAAAACGTAAAAAGGCGCTTAAAATGCCAACTAATAATCAAATACTAGAAAAAGAAAAAAAGTAATACTAGCAAGACATAAGCATATATATAACAACATATAATATAGACGTTGACTAATGAGTGATTAAGATATAATATAATTGGTGGAATAATTATATTAAGGATGGTTAACAACTTATGGCATATGGAGAATTTGCGAATATTTATGATAAACTTATATATGAAGATATTGATTATGATTTAGTTGGAGATAGAATTATAGATTTATGTAAAGAAAACAATATAGAGTGTGAAGATTATTTAGACGTAGCTTGTGGGACAGGTAATGTATCAATAAATGTAGCTAAATATTTTAAAAACACTTATGCTGTGGACTTATCAGATGATATGTTAAATGTAGCTTTTAATAAATTTAAGAAAAATAAAATTAAAGCAAAAATTATATGTCAAGATATGTGTGAATTATCTTTAAATTATAAATTTAATCTTATAACATCTGTACTTGACTCAACAAACTATATTACAGACTATGAAGATTTAATTTCATATTTTAAAGGTGTATATAATCATTTAAAAGAAGAGGGTTTATTTATATTTGATATAAACTCTTATTATAAATTATCAACAGTGCTTGGAAATAATATTTATACATATAATTCAGAAGATGTTTTTTATACATGGGAAAATGTATTTGAAGAAGAAATATTAAATATGTTTTTAACATTTTTTGTTAAGCAAGATAATGAATTGTATGAAAAATTTGAAGAAGAACATTTTGAAAGAGCTTACAAAGAAGAAGAAATCGAAAATGCTTTAAATACATGTGGATTTAAAATGATTGGAAAATTTGAAGGATATTTTAATAAAGATGTAGAGAAAGAAAGCGAAAGAATAGTTTACGTTGTAAGGAAATAATGGAGGCGATATTTATGAAAGATAAAATTGTTAGAGCAACAGCCAAACAAGGTATGGTTAGAATAATTGGAGGGATTACAACCAATTTAGTAAACGAAGGTAGTAAAATACATGATTGTACTCCAGTAGCAAGTGCTGCACTAGGAAGAATGCTTACAGCAGGAACTTTAATGGGTACTACTTTAAAATCAGATAAGGAATCTATTACACTAAAAATAAATGGTGGAGGAGAAGCAAAGGGCATAACAGTAACTACACATAATGATGCTTGTGTTAAGGGCTTTATAGGCAATCCTTATATAGATAGAGAACTTAATGATAAAGGCAAACTAGATGTTGGTGGTGCTATTGGAAAAGATGGACTTTTATATGTAATAAAAGATTTAGGATTAAAAGATCCATATGTGGGTCAAGTACCTATATATAGTGGAGAAATTGCTGAAGATTTTGCATATTATTTTACAGTATCAGAACAAACTCCATCAGCAGTATCTTTAGGAGTACTAGTTGATAAGGACTTATCAGTAAAAGCAGCAGGTGGATTTATAGTTCAAATGATGCCAGGTGCAGATCCTCTTTTAGCTGATTTAGTAACATATAGATTAGAAGAAATTCCACCTATTACAACATTAATATCAGAAGGAAAAACTATAGAAGAGATATTAGAATATATATTTGAAGGTATGGAGTTAAACATACTAGATTCTTTATATCCTGAATATAAATGTGATTGTTCTAAGGATAAGGTAGAGAAGGCTTTAATATCTATTGGAAAAGATGATCTAGAGGAAATATATAATGAAGGCAAAAGTGAAGAAATAGTTTGTAATTTTTGTAATACTAAATATAAATTCTCTACTGAAGATATAGAGAATTTATTAAAGAATAGTAGAAAATAAGTTGTTAGGCATATTGATTTGTCATTTTTAAAAATATGCCTAAATTAACAGTGCAGAGTTAAAAAGGTGCTTTGACCAGCTAAGGTTGAAGCATCTTTTTTTATTTATAAGTAACACTTAATTAGGCATATGAAATAACAAGTCAAATATACTAGCATACTAACTTGTTATTTTTTTTGAATATGACTTAATTAGGAACACAAAAAAAATCAAAATCATATTATTATATAGTGGATATGATTAAAGACATTAAAGAATGGCTAAAGGATAAGCAAACTACCTCTGTCTATTAATTTACCTTTTCTTAAAGCGATTGGGGAGACATCATATTTGTATAAAAACTTTTTAATTTTATCACCCCACTCATAATTATTTAAATCACCAAAGAAAGCTATCATATCTTTAGATATCATTCCGCCAGTTCCACCTATAAATCCATAGTTTAGTGAAGGAAGGATTATATCACTTGGAGGAAGTAGAAGAACATCAAAATCAAATTTAATTAAATTTTTATAAATTCCAACGTCACTTGTTATTAGCGCCTTGTCCCTAATAGGTAGAATTGAACATTTAGTATAACCCTGAGGTACATTAATAAGTTCTTTAAAGTCTTGAGATTTTAAAAGATTTTCATCAGTGTATTTAAGGTTATGTATAAAATAATTATCTAGAATTAAAGAATTTAAAATAATATTTCCTGGATATGTATTAGACAAGGATATTTTTGAAATAATATATTTTATGTTCTTATGATCTAGTAATTTTCTGAAAGTTTCAGGAATATCTTTATGTACAATTACTTGAATTGATGAATTGTTTTTTAGTAAATTTAATTGAATGTCAGGATGCCCATCTATTGCTTCATATACATAAGGACATTTAGGAATTAATATAGGTTCAAGGTGTAGTTTTAGTAGGTTATTTAGTTCTTCTTTAGTAGCTCTATAATCGATAAAACAGTACATAGTAATGCTCCTTTCGTATACCTAATATTAAATTCATATAAAAAAGTTACTACAAGATTAATAAAAATACAATAGATTATTGTGATATAGATTAAGAAATCTATTATTTGCATAAGTGATGTCAATTTACTACATACTAATATTAAGAAGGGAGTGAAATCCATGCTTGTTTTAAAATTAGCTTATAATGAGGAATTAGATTTTGTTGGAGAGTTGCAAGAGCTAAGAGAATTACTAAAGAAAAAGGATATAATTATAGGATTAGTTGAAAGTATTGAAGGAAAAACTCATATTATCAAAATTATTTGTGAAGAAGAAGTTTATAATGACAAGGTAAAAGATATTATTAATTTATATGTAAGTAATATTTTATATAGAATAGTAATTGATAATTATAGAAAAAAAGAAATGCTTGAATTTTTAACTGATAGTTATTTCTTTCTAAAGCAAGATGAAATATTAGAAGTTGAAGATGAGATAATAAAAGTATTAAAATGTGAAGATATGTTAAAAGATAGCAATTCAATATATTATTTAAATAAGATGAATGGAATTATAGAAGAAATAAGAGAATGTATAAAGGAAAAGCAAGAAATTAATATAAATGGTTTTATTACATTTAGAATGAAAAAACTTAGAGAGGATATAGAAAAAATCATACAAAAAATTGTGGAGAATTATATAGTAGAAAAAGAGTATAAGGAATTTGTAAAATTATTAAAATATTTTGTTGATATACAAGAAAGCAAGATAGATAAAATAAATATAATTATTGAAGAAGGTGGAGGATATATAGTAACAGACGATTGTGGGAAAGATCTATTACAAGAATTCATAAAGGAATTTGCAGACTGCAAAAAGGTTGCTGATGTGAATACAGAAGATATACTAATAAGTGGTTTAATAACTAATACTCCTAAAATTATAGTGATTCATAAAAAGGAAAATTCGACAAATAAAGAGTTCTTAGATACGATAAATAATGTGTTTGGAGAAAGAGTACAATATTGTTTAGGGTGTAGTGAATGCAATACAATAAAAATAAATTATAAAAAATATTGACACATTAAATAAATGATGATAGAATAAGTTTTGTTAAGAAGAAACAAGCCGTTTCTCACCCTACAGTGTTAATTACTACTGGTATGGTTGTATATCTCTAGATTTCAAAGTAGTGATAGTATAAGACGGCATGTTGCCGTCTTTTTATTATGTATATAGTTTTCGGAGGTGAAAAGTATTAATAAAGATTTTTTTATTAATGAAGAAATAAGACAAAAAGAACTAAGAGTAGTTGCAAGTGATGGATCACAGTTAGGTGTGATTTCTTCAAGGGAAGCAATGGAAATTGCTGAAAAAGAAGAATTAGATTTAGTTATGATTTCACCTAATGCAAACCCTCCAGTGTGTAAAATTATGGACTTTGGTAAGTTCGTATATGAACAATCTAAAAAAGAAAAAGAAGCAAAGAAAAAGCAAAAAGTTATAAGTATTAAAGAAGTAAGGGTTAGCCTTACTATAGAAGAACATGATATTGAAATAAAAGCTAAAAATGCTAGAAAGTTCTTATTAGATGGAGATAAAGTTAAAATCACTGTTAGGTTTAGAGGAAGAGAGATGGAACTTACTCATATTGGGCAAGGAATTCTAAACAACTTCGCTAATAAATTACAGGATGTCTGCCTAATTGAAAAACATCCAAAAAAAGAAGGCAGAAATATGACAATGGTTTTAGGCCCTAAAAAGGCATAACTTGAGAGGAGGATTTTATCATGCCAAAAATGAAAAGTCATAGAGGTGCAGCAAAGAGATTTAAGAAGACAGGTACAGGAAAGCTTAAGAGAGCGAAAGCATTCAAGAGCCATATCCTAACAAAGAAGAGTTCTAAGACAAAAAGAAATCTTAGAAAAGCTGGCTACGTGTCAAAATCACAAGAAAAAGTAATGAAGAAATTATTACCATATCTATAATTCGCAATAGATTACAGGAGGTTTAAAGCATGGCAAGAGTAAAAAGAGCAAAAAACGCTCGTAAGAATCATAAAAAGGTTTTAAAACTTGCAAAGGGATACTACGGTGGAAAAAGTAAGTTATTTAAAACAGCTAATGAATCAGTAATTAGAGCATTAAGAAATTCTTATGTTGGAAGAAAGAACAAGAAGAGAGATTATAGAAGCTTATGGATTGCTAGAATAAATGCAGCAACAAGACTAAGTGGTCTTTCATATTCAAAATTTATGAATGGAATCAAATTAGCAGGAATTGATATAAACAGAAAAATGTTATCAGAGATAGCTATAAATGATCCTAAAGCGTTTGCTGATTTAGTAGAAGTAGCTAAAAAACAAATAAACGCTTAATTCAAAATGCGACTTAGGTCGCATTTTATTTATATACTGAAAAAAATATGTAAATGGAATATAAGGCATATTCAAAAAAATAACAAATCAGTTACTAGTCTATTTTGAGTCATACTGTGTCGGTAAAATCAGCTAATAGACGAGCTATAGCTAAGATTACCTTCTTTTCTGACATAAAGTGAAACTTTTCATGTGGAGTTTTATACTCCAGATGAATTTAGTTGAACTTATCTTAAGGCAAAATATACTTCGCATCTTTGAATTGTTGTTTTCTTTTATATGCTTAAAGTTATTTTTAATGTCAAATGATGTTATTTATAGAAAATATTTGATTTAAATGAACTTTAGAAAAACTTATTATATAAATATAAAATTTACATAAAATTATTTATAAAGAGATAAAATATGTGGAAAAGATTATTTTATCTGGAATAAAATTAACCTTTTTGAGGTGATTATATGTCAAAAAGTCTAACAAAAAAAACACGACTAAATGTAGTTCAAGTATTATCATTGGGCTTTGCATTAGTTATATTAAGTGGAGCAATTTTACTTAGTTTACCTATTTCATCTTCATCTGGTGAGTATACTAATTTTATTGATGCTATTTTTACATCAACATCAGCAGTATGCGTTACAGGTCTTGTTACACTAGATACAGGAACTTATTGGAATACTTTTGGTCAAGTAGTAATTATACTTCTAATAGAAATAGGTGGATTAGGATTCATGTCTCTTACTACATTTATTGCAATACTTCTTGGGAAAAAAATAACATTAAGAGATAGATTGCTTATACAAGAAGCTATGAATACTTTTAACCTTGAGGGACTTGTAAAAATGGTTAAATATGTATTTGCATTAACGTTTACCGTTCAGTTTTTTGGGGCGTTATTATTATCTACACAATTTGTACCACAATTTGGAATAGTGAAAGGTGCTTTTTATAGTATATTCCATTCAATATCTGCTTTTTGTAATGCAGGATTTGATTTATTTGGACATTTTAATAGTTTAGTTGGATATTCAAGTAATATTATTATTATTTTTACAATAAGTGCGTTGATAATTATTGGAGGGCTAGGCTTTACTGTTTGGCTTGAAATATATAACTATAGAGGCTCTAAAAAACTATCTATTAATTCAAAAATGGTAATTTTAGTTACAATTTCATTGCTTGTAGGTGGATTTTTATTAATATTACTTTTTGAATATAACAATCCAAATACATTAGGAGACATGAGTTTTAAAGATAAGTTATTGAATTCTTTTTTTGCATCTGTATCTCCAAGGACAGCAGGATTTAATAGTATGTCCACTGATGGAATGACAATGTCAGGTAAATTAATAACAATAATATTAATGTTTATTGGTGGGTCATCTGGTTCCACAGCAGGAGGATTGAAAACAGCTACATTTGGAATTTTAGTGTTAACTGTAATATCTGTATTAAAAGGTAGAGAAGATACTGAGGTTTTTGAAAGAAGATTTTCAAAAGATATAGTATATAAGGCTTTCACATTACTTTTTATTGCAATTATGATAGTTATGGTTGCTACAATGATTCTTACAGTAACAGAAACAGGTCAATCTTTTATAAATTTACTTTATGAAGCAACATCTGCTTTCGGAACTGTTGGATTAACTACAGGAGTAACACAACAATTATCATTAGGCGGAAAATTAATAATAATTCTTACAATGTATTGTGGTAGAGTAGGTCCATTAACAGTAATTTTAGCCTTATTAAATAGGAAGAAGAAAACTGGATATAAATATCCAGAAGGAAAGATATTAATTGGATAGGAGATGACTTAGCCTTGGCAAATAAACAATTCGTTGTAATTGGTCTTGGAAGATTTGGTACTTCAGTTGCACAAACTTTATATGAGTTAGGAAATGATGTTTTAGTTATAGATAAGGATGAAGATATAATTCAAGAGATTTCAGATAATGTTACGCATGCAGTGCAAATGGATTCAACTGACGAAAATGCATTAAGAACGTTAGGACTTAGAAATTTTGATGTTGCGATAGTTACGATAGGATCTAATATTCAAGCTAGTGTTATGGTAACTTTACTAGTAAAAGAATTAGGAGTTAAGTATATAATAGCAAAAGCAAATAGTAAATTGCATGCTAAAGTATTATATAAAATTGGTGCAGATAGAGTTATTTTACCAGAACAAGATATGGGAGTTAGAGTAGCACATAATTTAGTTTCTACAAGTATACTAGATTATATTGAATTATCTTCTGATTATAGCATAATGGAAATTGAAGCTATAAGTGACTGGGATGGTAAGAGCTTAAGAGAAATAAAGTTAAGAAGTCAATATGGAATAAATGTTATGGCAATTAAAAAGGGTGACGATATAAATATTTCACCGCTACCAGATGATATTGTAAATGCTAAGGACATAATAGTTGCCATTGGTTCAGCAGAAGACTTAAGTAAACTTGAAGGAATGATATTAAGATTAGATTAGGCATATTCAAAAAAATAACAAGTAAGTCAGCTAGTCTATCTTTGACTTATTATTTTTTTTCTATATTCCTTAATTGAGGTGTACGCTTTGATTTTTATTGAAAGTAAAGATAATGTTTTGTATAAAGAAACAAAAAAACTTAAAGAACGAAGAAATAGAAGTAAAACCAATAAGTATGTAATTGAAGGATTTAGGTTAATAGATGAAGGATTTAAAGCAAAATTAAATATTGATTATTTAATTTTAACAGAAGAAGGTAATGAAAAAATTGAACGCTTTCTTGGCAATAATATAAAAGAAGATACAAAAATATATTGTATCTCTGATAATTTATTTAAAGATCTTACGTCTACAGAAAATCCTCAAGGAATTATCGCTGTGGTTAGTATGAAAAAAAACAATTTTAATTCTTATGGAAATTTTTATTTGCTTTGTGATAAATTACAAGACCCTGGGAATCTTGGAACTATAATTAGAACTGCACACGCAGCAGGTGTTAATGGAATAATACTTACTAAGGGAACAGTGGATATTTATAATGAAAAGACGATAAGAGCAACTATGGGTTCATTATTTTATATTCCAATTTATTATGATGAAGATTTATCGTTAATTAAACAATTAAAACAAGATGGATTTAAATTAGTTGTAACTTCTCTTGAAAGCAGTGAAGATTTTTTTAAAGAAGAACTAAAAGGAAAAGTTATACTAACGGTTGGAAATGAAGGAAATGGTGTGTCAGATGAAGTTTTAAGTTTAGCAGATAGTAGAGTCAAGATACCAATGCCAGGTGGTGCGGAATCTTTGAATGTTGCTATAGCCACATCAATTATCATTTATGAAAAAGTTAGGCAGAATTCTTTTTAATTATATATATGTTCTAATTAAGTTAATACATTTATAATCTTATATATATATTAATTTTAATAATGTATTGAAATTAAATTGATTTATTTGTATAATTATACTGAATTAAATATTAAAAAACTATGAACGAGAGAGTAGATATTAGGAAATTTTCAGGGAGAAGAGGCCATAGACTGGAAGCCTTTTTAAATGAAATGATATTGAAGTTCACTCAGGAGTTCTAGCTATGAAATTTTTAGTAGTAGCTAGCGGTAATGCCGTTAAAATATTAAGTTGGATTCTTATATTTTATAAGTTTCAATTAGGGTGGTAACGCGGATAATTCGTCCCTTTTATGAGGGGGATGAATTTTTTTTGCTTAAAAATAAGCTAATATTACCGACGCAGTATGACACGAAATATACGTTGCATGCTGATTTGTTATTTATTTTAATGTGCCTAATAAGGCATAGGTCTAAAAACTACATAATTAAATAGATTTTGAAAGGAGAACAAAGATATGAAAGAGAAACTTAAAGAAATTCAAGAAGCTGCATTAAAGAAACTTGAATCAGTTTCAAAAATTAGTGAATTAGAAGAAATAAGAGTTAAAGTTTTAGGTAAAAAAGGAGAACTTACTACAATACTAAGAGGAATGGGTGGCTTATCAGCAGAAGAAAGACCTTTAGTAGGTAAGTTAGTTAATGAAGCTAAGAGTGCAGTAGAAGAAAAAATAGAAGCTATCGCTAAGGAAATAAAAGCAATAGAAAAGAATAAGAAACTTGCTAGTGAGGTTATAGATATTTCTCTTCCAGGAAACAAAAAAGTTATAGGAAAGAGACATCCTTTAGACTTAACACTACAAAGTATGAAAGAAATTTTTATTTCAATGGGATTTACTGTTGAAGAAGGTCCAGAAGTAGAGCTTGATCATTATAATTTTGAAGCATTAAATATTCCTAAAGATCATCCAGCAAGAAGTGAGCAAGATACATTCTATATAAATGACAATATAGTTTTAAGAACTCAAACTTCTCCAGTTCAAATTAGAACAATGGAAAAGCAAGAACCGCCAATAAAAATGATCTCTCCAGGAAAAGTATATAGATCAGATGCAGTAGATGCAACTCATTCACCTATATTTTATCAAATGGAAGGTTTAGTTATTGATAAAGGAGTTACTTTTGCAGATTTAAAAGGAACTTTAGAATTATTTGCAAAGAAGATGTTTGGTGATAAAGTAGTAACTAAATTTAGACCACATCATTTTCCATTTACTGAACCATCAGCTGAAATGGATGCAACTTGTTTTGTATGTGGAGGAGAAGGCTGTAGAGTATGTAAAGGTAGTGGCTGGATAGAAGTACTTGGATGTGGAATGGTACATCCAAACGTATTAAGAAATTGTGGAATAGATCCTGAAGTTTATAGTGGATTTGCTTTTGGATTCGGTGTTGATAGAATGGTAATGTTAAAGTACGGTATAGATGACATAAGATTATTATATGAAAGTGACATGAGATTTTTAAATCAATTCTAGACTAAGGAGGTAAGAAAGATGAAAGTACCATATAATTGGCTAAAAGATTATGCAGAAATAAATGTAGCCCCAAAAGAATTAGGAGATAAATTAACTTTATCAGGATCACAACTTGAAGAGGTGATTGTTCAAGGTGATGTAATCCAAAATGTAGTTACAGGAAAAATTACAAAAATTGAAAAGCATCCAGATGCAGATAAATTAAGTATTTGTCAAGTTAATATTGGAAGTGAAGAAATACAAATTGTTACTGCAGCAACTAATATGAAAGAACAAGATGTTGTGCCAGTTGCACTACATGGTTCAGTATTAGCTGATGGAACTAAGATTAAAAAAGGAAAACTTAGAGGTGTGCCTTCAAATGGAATGTTCTGTTCAGAAGAAGAACTAGGTACTGCTGGAGATGAACCTGTTCATGGATTAATGATTTTACCAAGTGATACTGAACTTGGCAGAGATATTAAAGAAATTTTAGGATTAAATAAAGCAATCTTAGACTTTGAAATAACTTCAAATAGACCTGATTGTTTAAGTATGATTGGTATGGCAAGAGAAACTGCTGCTACATTAAGAACATCATATAAAATGCCTAATTTAGAATATAAAGTTTTAAATTCTAGCAACGTTAATGACGAGATTAAAGTTGAAATTAATGATGAACTTTGCAATAGATATATGACAAGAGGAGTTAAGAATGTTAAGATAGCTCCATCACCAGGTTGGATGCAAGAAAGACTTCTAGAAGCAGGGATAAGACCTATAAATAACATAGTTGATATTACTAACTTTGTTATGCTTGAAACAGGGGCACCAATGCATGCATTTGATAGAAGAGAACTTACAAACAATAAAATAGTAGTTGAAAGAGCTAAAGATAAAGAAAAATTTACAACTTTAGATAATGTTGAAAGAGAATTAGATAATTCAGTACTTTGCATTAAAGACGGAGATAGAACAATAGGTCTTGCAGGTATAATGGGTGGTCTTAACTCAGAAGTCAAAGATGATACTACAGAAGTTGTTTTTGAATGTGCAAACTTTGATGGAAGAAATATAAGAGTAAACTCTAAAAAGTTAAACTTAAGAACAGAAGCTTCAGCTAGGTTTGAAAAAGATATTGATCCGAATTTAGCTAAACTTGCATTAGATAGAGCATGTGCTTTAATTTGTGAGTTAGAAGCTGGAGAAGTTATGGAAGGTACTATAGATGTATACAACCATAAAAAAGAAGAAGGAAATTTAACAGTTGATTATAATTGGATAAATACTTTCCTTGGAACAGATATTTCTAAAGAAGAAATGAAAAGATGCTTAGATAGTTTAGATATATTTACACAAATAAGCGGAGATAATTTAATATTAAAAACACCAACATTTAGAATTGATCTTGCAATTAAAGAAGATATTGCTGAAGAAGTTGCAAGAATTTATGGATATGATAAAGTGCCTACAACAATATTTAAGGTTTCTACTGAAAGAGAACCTAAATATAGAAAAGAAATTTTAGATGATAATGTAATATTACTTGCAACTGGAAGTGGATTAAATCAATCTATAAGTTATTCATTTGTATCTCCAAAGGTATTTGATAAAGTGAATTTACCTAAAGATAGTGAACTTAGAAATGTAGTTAAAATAAAGAATCCATTAGGAGAAGATTATAGCGTAATGAGAACAATAACATTACCTTCAATGATGGAATCTTTAGAAAGAAACTATGCAAGAAATAATTCTTTTGTTAGATTGTTTGAAATGGGTAAGATATATATTCCAAGTGAAGATGATACAAAACTTCCAATAGAAAAGAATGTATTAACTATTGGTATTTATGGCGATTGTGATTATTTAGATCTTAAAGGAATGGTTGAAAATATACTTGAAGGATTAGGAATAAACAACGCAGATTATAAAAGAGAAATTGATAATCCAAGTTATCATCAAGGAAAGACAGCAGCGTTATTACTTGGAAAAAACAAGGCAGGAATATTAGGAGAAGTTCATCCAGATGTTTCAGAAAATTATGGAATTGATGTTCCGTGCTTTACAGCAGAATTAAACTTAGATATCCTATATGAAAATGCTGAAACAGCTAGAAAATATAAAGTACTACCAAAGTTCCCAGCAGTAACAAGAGATATTGCATTGTTAGTAGATGATGAAATATTAGTTCAAGAAATTGAACAAACAATAAGAAAAGCTGGTGGCAATATAGTCGAGAAAGTTGAACTATTCGATATATATAAAGGTAAGCAAATACCAGATGGTAAGAAGAGTATAGCTTATGCAATAGCTTATAGGGATGAAAATAAGACATTAACAGATAAAGAAGTTAATAAGACACATGATAAGATTTTAAGATCTTTAGAATACAAAATTGGTGCTACATTAAGAGATTAAGGCATATTAAAGAAAATAACAAGTCAAAGATGCGACGTATATTTTGAGTCAGGCAAGGAGATGAAATTAACGCATAGCAAGCTATGGGCTGATTTTATCGACATGAGTAGAGAACCAAAATCTATGATTTTGTGTGAATCACTTACTCAGCGAGTGTATACGAGTCGAGCTTCCTTATGACGCAAAATAGACTAGCATACTGACTTGTTATTTATTTTCATATGCCTAAGGTATATGAAATAAGGAAGAGGATGTAACAAAAAAATATTTTTTGTTACATCCTCTTTTTTAAATCTCTCTGTTTTAATATAATTAAAAAATTCATCAAAGGTGTTAAATTTATAATCATATAAAGCATATATATAACTAAATTTAATTTTATAAGGTTTATTAGACTGTTTAGTACATAAAAAGTACCGTATATAAAAATTAATGATGAATATGTTAGTAAAGGTATAAAATTTAAGTATTATTAAAATTTAAATTAAGCATATTGGCTATCCATTTTTAAAAATATGTCTTAAATACAGAGGGAGTGAAGAATGTGATAAGACCAAAACCTTTGAAAATAGGAGATAAAATAGCTCTAATAGGAGCTTCAAGTCCAACTTCAAATGAGAGGATAAAAGCATCAATTGAAGCTATGGAAAAGTTAGGTTTTAAAGTTGTTCTTGGAAAAAGTTGTACAGCACAGCATGGTTATTTATCTGGAAGTGATGAAATTAGAGCAAAAGATATAAATAAAATGTTTTCTAATAAGAGTATTGATGGCATTTTTGCTATAAGAGGTGGATATGGTTCGGCAAGACTTTTAGATATGTTGGATTATAAGATGATTAAAAAAAATCCCAAGGTATTTGCAGGGTATAGTGATGTAACAGCAATTCATAATGTGTTAAACCAAAAATGTGGATTTATAACTTTTCATTCACCAATGCCAGCAACAGAAATTTATAGTGGATTAGATGAATATACTATGGAGTATTTTAAGAGAAACATTTTTAATAATAAGCCACTAGGAGTGTTAAACAATCCTAAAGGGGTTGAAATGAAAACTTTGGTTGAAGGATATGCAGAAGGACGATTAGTTGGAGGAAATCTTTCTTTGATTTGTTCATCTATGGGGACAAAGTATGAAATAGATACGAAGGAAAAAATATTATTTTTAGAAGATATAGGAGAATATCCATATAAAATTGATAAAATGCTCCTGCAATTAAAACAATGCAACAAATTTAAGGATGCAGAAGGAATTATTTTAGGGGCATGGACTAATTGTATACCTGAAGAAGGAAAAGAAAGCTTATCATTAATACAGATTTTTCAAGAATTATTATTAGCAGAAAATAAACCAATAATTTATAATGTGTGTTGTGGTCACTGTCTACCTACAATGACATTGCCACTTGGAGCAAAACTTAAAATGGATTCAACTAAAAAAGAAATTAGGGTAATAGAATAGAAGAACATAAGTTAAACTTCACATTGATTTTGAGTCAGTAATATCTGTAAATTATAATAAGAGAAAACTATTTTGAATATGGCTAAATGAAAGTCGGAGAAAAAATATTAATATTAACGTTTAAGAATATTATGATTTAAATTGAGAAAAAGTGTGTTTAAAAGTTAAGCACACTTTTTTATGTTTTATTAGTTTAAGGCACATTCAAAAAAATAATAGACTAGTATGCTTATCTATTATTTTCTTTCACGTTCTAAAGTATAGATTTTGATGAAAAATGGAATTAGTAAGTTAAGAAATTATTTAAAAATTATAGTAAACAATAAAGTATGATAGTATATAATGGAAAGTATATTATAATTAATGTACAATATATAAGGAATAATAATAAAGCATTATTTTATATGAAAAATTAAGGTTATGTTTTAAGTGAATGTTGATATTTTAAAACATAGCTAAAATTAAAAAAAGGAGTTAAAAAGACATAATGAAATTAATCTTAAAGTATTTAAAAAATTATAAACTGATTATTATGCTAAATATAATATCAGTTTTCGGATTTGCACTAGTTGAACTAGGCATTCCAACAATAATGGCTAAAGTTATTGATAATGGTATAGCAAATAATGATATATCATACATAAAACGAATGGGACTTATAATCATTTTTATTTCAATAGTTGGAGTTATGGGTACTATATTGCTTGGATATTGTTCTTCAAAAATTTCTACTAGTATAACTAGGGATATGAGGAATGATATTTTTAGAAAATCTCAGGAATTTTCACATAGTGAATATGATAAGTTTGGTGTATCTTCAATGATTACTAGAACAACTAATGATGCTTTTCAATTGCTACAATTTGTGAATACGCTCCTAAGAACAGCATTACTTACACCAATTATGTTTACTGTAAGTTTAGTAATGATTCTTAAAACAAGTTTACATCTATCAATAGTATTAGGAATAACAATACCATTTATAGTTATTGGAGTAGTGGTTATAGCTAAGATATCTCAGCCACTTTCTGAAACTCAACAAAAGAGATTAGATAAATTAAATCGAATCTCACGAGAAAATTTAACAGGTATAAGAGTAATTAGAGCGTTTGGAAATGATGATCACGAAAGAGAAAGATTTGCAGAAACCAATAATAATTATGCAAGTGTATCTAAGAAACTGCATAAGCTTATGGCAATTTCTCAGCCAACATTCTTTTTCTTATTAAATATAGCTATTTTAGCTATATTTTGGGTTTCAAGTAATATGATAAACATTGGAACACTTCAAGTTGGACAATTAGTTGCATTTATAGAGTATTTATTTCATGCTATGTTCTCTATTATGTTATTTTCAATGGTATTTATTATGTATCCAAAGGCGCAAGTTTCAGCTGATAGAATCCAAGAATTATTAGATGAAGAGCCACTTATTAAAAATCCTAAAAATGGGATTAAGGATACAGAAATTAAAGGAATAGTAGAGTTTGATAATGTTACTTTTACTTATCCAGATGGCGAGGAGCCTGTACTTAAAGATATTTCATTTGTTGCAAAGAAGGGTGAAACTATTGCATTTATAGGAAGTACTGGTAGTGGAAAAAGTAGCTTGATTAATTTAATTCCAAGATTTTATGATGTTACAGAAGGTAGCATAAAAATAGATGGAGTAGATGTGAGGGAGTATGATTTAAAGGCATTACGTAATAAGATAGGATTTATACCTCAAAAAACAGTACTATTTACAGGAAGTATAGGCACTAATATTAAGTTTGGTAAAAAGAGTGCAGATAAAGGGGAACTTGAACAGTCTGCTAAGGTAGCTCAGGCATATGATTTTATCACAAGTAGACCTAAAAAGTTTGATGAACTAATAAGTGAAGGTGGATCTAATGTGTCAGGAGGACAAAAGCAAAGATTATCTATTGCAAGAGCAGTAGTTAGAAAACCTGAAATTTACATTTTTGATGATAGCTTCTCTGCGCTAGACTTTAAAACAGATGCAACCCTTAGGGCTAAGTTAAAAGAGGAAACTCATGATGCTATAGTTTTAATAGTTGCACAAAGAATAGGTTCTATTATGGATGCTAATAAAATTATAGTTTTAAATGAAGGTGAAGTAGTGGGAATAGGTAATCATAGAGAATTACTTAAAACCTGTGAAATATATCATGAAATTGCATCATCTCAACTTACAGAGGAGGAATTAGCATAATGAATAAATTAAAAACTACTATAAATAAAATTTCTCCATTTGTGAGACCATATAGAATGCCATTTATTTTGGCTATTTTATTTATAATAGCAGCAGCTATTTTTAATGCTATTGCTCCAATGACTGAAGGACTCATAATAACACAGCTTATAAATGACGTAATTAATATGGGTAAAGGAATTGAAGGTGCTTCAGTAAATTTTGGTTATATTATAAGAACATTAGGAATTTTAACTTGCATTTATGTATTTAGTGCAGTAGCAACATATGTAGCAAGTTTCTTATTAACTAATGCTATTCAAAATACTATGAGGGATTTAAGAAATGCTGTTCAAGACAAGATTAGAAAATTACCAATAAGTTATTTTGATAAAAATAGTTATGGAGATGTACTAAGCCGTATTACAAATGATATAGATACAATTTCAAATGCTTTGCAACAGAGTTTTAGTCAAGTAATTAACTCAATGTTGTCTTTAAGTTTAGCCATTGCAATGATGTTTGCAATTAACACAAAAATGGCACTTTTAGCTATGCTTATAATACCATTAAGTTTTTTAGTAACTAGATTTATAGTTAGCAAATCACAAAATCTATTTTATAAACAGCAAAAGGCACTAGGAAAATTAAATGGTAAAGTTCAAGAAATGTATACTGGCTTTAATGAAATAAAGTTATATGGAAAGCAAGATGATTCAATAGAAGATTTTGAAAATATAAATGAAGAACTTTGTAATACTGGATTTAAGGCTCAATTTATATCAAGTATAATGTCTCCATTAGTTTCATTAGTAAGTTATTTAGGGATTGCTGCTATTGGAGTGCTTGGATCAATTTATGTAATTAGTGGACTAATTACAGTTGGTAACCTTCAAGCTTTTATACGTTATATATGGCAAATAAATCAACCGCTTTCTCAAGTAACTCAACTATCATCTTCAATACAATCAGCATTTGCAGCAGTTGAACGTGTATTTGAAATATTAAATCAAGAGGAAGATGTTGCAGACAGTGAAAATTCAGTAAAACTTAAAAATCCACAGGGAAATGTTACATTTGAACATGTTAAGTTTGGATATAATGAGGATAAAATTTTAATTAAGGATTTAAGCGCAGAAATAAAGAGTGGACAGATGGTAGCTATAGTGGGACCAACAGGTGCAGGTAAAACTACATTAATAAATCTATTAATGAGATTTTACGATATTCAAGGTGGATCTATAAAAATAGATGGGATAGACACCAGAGACATGAGGCGTGAAGATTTACGTTCAATTTTTGGAATGGTTCTTCAAGATACTTGGCTATACAATGGAACAATTTATGACAATATTGAGTATGGCAGATTTGGAGCCACTAAGGAAGAAATTGTAGAAGCAGCTAAAATAGCTAATGTTCATCACTTTATTAAAACCCTACCTGATGGTTATAATATGTTTCTTAATGAAGAGGCTTCAAATATATCTCAAGGAGAAAAACAACTGTTAACTATAGCTAGAGCTATAATATCAGATCCTGCAATATTAATATTAGATGAAGCAACTAGTTCAGTTGATACTAGACTAGAATTATTACTTCAAAAGGCTATGAAAAATATAATGAAGGGAAGAACTAGTTTTGTTATTGCTCATAGACTTTCAACTATTCGTAATGCTGATTTAATTCTAGTTATAAATGAAGGAAATATTATAGAACAAGGAAACCACGAAGAACTAATGGCAAAACAAGGTTTTTACGAAAAACTTTATAATAGTCAATTTGGAAATGAGGAGCAAATTAATTAAGTACAAGGCTCTGTTTTATCAACACTGTTTTAAAACAGAGCCTTATATAAATTATCAAAATGAAGAAGTATAAGTATTGTTTAAAATGTAATAGAAAAAAATAGCCTCAAGATGATATATAAATCATCTTGAGGCTACACCTTTTTAAAGCTCACGTTCAAGAATACTAATTTTTTTCTTATCTTCAAAATCATCTAAAGAGGTTATATCAAGTTTTTCTAAAACGTCATCAAGAACAGCACTATGAGTACCTACTTTTATAGGAGAGTCATAAGCAAAATTATCAACGGCCATTTGCCCTTGCTCAGGAGGAATCATAACTTTTGGACCACCAACGCAACCTCCAATACATCCCATACCTTCGATAAAGTTTGCATCAATAGTACCGTTTAGAGCACTTTCAAGGACTTCTTTACATTCTTTAATGCCTGAGGCTTTAACAGGTTTAAATTGCTTGAACTTATCGGGATAAAGCTCTTCTATAGTTTCAGAAATAGCAATTGAAACACCACCGCTACGAGCATATAATCTTCCACCACGTGAAGCATACTCAATAGAAGGAATACCTTGTAATTTATCTGGTTTAATACTTAAAGTTTTGAATATTTCATCAAGTTCCTGAAAGGTTAATACGAAATCTATGGCACCAATTAAATCTTTATCTTTAGCTTCTGCTTTTTTAGCAATACATGGGCCAATGAAAACTATTTTTGCATCTTTATTAAACTTTTTAATAACACGTCCTGCAGCAATCATAGGAGATACTGAAGGTGATAAATCTGGAATAAGGTCTTTATAAACCTTTTTTAACATTCCAATCCACATAGGACAGCAGCAAGAAGTTATCATTAAATCTTTAGGCCCATGTACATGCTTATTAAATTCAACTGATTCTTTTAAGGTTAACATATCAGCAGCAAAGGCTACCTCTACCATATCAGTAAATCCAATCTTGATAAATGCGGCTCTTAATTGATCCATAGTAACATTAGAACCAAATTGACCAATAATGGCAGGAGCAACAGCGGCAATAACTGTTTCATTATTGTTTATTAAATTCATTATAGGAAGAAATTCAACTTTATCTAAAATCAATCCATTTTTACAGGAATCTATACATAATCCACAATTAAGACAACGATTTGGGTCTATATAAGTAGATTTATTATTTGAATCATAAAGTATTGCATCAAATGGACAAGACGCCTGACATTTAAATTTATCATTTTTATCTTTAATACAATTTGCTGAACAGTCTTTAATTTTTTCAACTATTCTTTTGTTAACAGTATACTCTGTTATTGCCTTTTTTAAGTTATATAAATAGTTATTATCAAATTCAATATGAACTCCACACAAAGATGAAATAATAGTAAAAGTTTCTTGAGGAGATTTTTTATGACATACCATAATACGAGTAAGAGTTTCGTCAAAATTGCCATCATAATATGATTTAACTAACTCATCAAATAAATCATTATATTTATTATTCATTAATATACCTCCAATTTGTGAAATGTAAAATTAAAAACTCTTAAGGCACATGAAAGAAAATATAAGATGCATACTAGTCTATTATTTTTTGAATGTGCCTAAATATATACTTAGTATATATTTATTTGCAAATAATAATACTACAATCTAAAATAAGTTAAGCACATAAAAGAAAATAATAGATATGCATACTGGTCTATTATTTTTTTTTATGTGCCTTAAATTATAGAATAAAGAAGGAAGCTGCAATTATAAAATATACAGCAAGGAGTTGAACTCCTTCTAACCAATTAGATTCTCCATCACTTGATACTCTATTAGCTATAAGCACAGCCACTATAAGTGCTATTAATTCAAATTCGTTAAATATAATACTCATAGGAGTAAATATCAAACTTATAAATATTAATATTGGAGCAACAAATAATATTATTTGTAAACTAGAACCTATAGCAATTTCTAAAGCTACATCCATTTTATTTTTCATTGCCATAACAACAGATGTACTATGTTCCGCTGCATTTCCTATTATAGGAATTAATATAATACCTACAAAGAATTCACTTAATCCTAAACTTTTAGTTATAGACTCTATTCCACTTACTAAAAATTCACTTTCTATGGCTATTAATATAGTAGAAACAATTAATACTGCTATGGCTTTATTTAAAGACCACTTTGCAGTTGTATTTTCTTCACTATTAAAAGTATATAAATCCTTATGTGTGTAGAATGAAAAGACTAAACTTAATATGTATATTATAAGCATTATTATTGCAACAACAATGCTTAATCCTTCATATCTTGTATTCAATAAGTCTGGACTTACTGTATGAGTAAACAAAGCTGGAATACACAAACCTATAACCGCAAATAGTAACATGCTTGAAGAAACATCAACTATTTTTTTGTTGAAAGTTTGAGTTTTATGTTTTAATCCACCAGCTAACATACTTGCACCAAGTACTAATAAAATGTTTCCTATAACGGCACCAGCAATAGATGATTTAACTACCTCAAAGAGGCCTTGTTTAAGAGCAAAAAATGATATTATAAGTTCAGTTGCATTTCCAAATGTGCCGTTTAAAAATCCACCTATTTTAGGTCCAGAATAGAATGATATTTCCTCTGTTCCTTCACCCATAAGACCAGCTAATGGAATTATAGATAATGCTGCTAATACAAACATTATAGAGGGGGATGCATTAATAAATTTTGCTATAAAACTTATTGGTATAAATATAAGCATATACTTTAATATTTTCATTTGAATAAAATCCTCCTTTTAAATTTTTTCGAAAGTAGTTTTATTTATCTTAGAAGTTTGCTAGCTGTTTAGCTCTAAATAATTATGAATATATTTTAAATTTTATCAATAATTATCTATTGATATTATATACATATTAAGTACAATATAACAAACATATAAATTCTTGTTTTTTTATTGTAACCAACTATATATAGCAACATACTTGTTAAGAAAAATGTATAAAAATAATTTTATAATTATTTTTTATTTTACTCGTTTAATAGTTAATTTCAAACTATGTTAGTGTTATAGAAGATAACCAAACTATTGATTCAGCAGTAATAAATAGACTATCAATTGAGAAATTTTAAAATTTATATATTAAAATATTAAATTTGTTATAAAAAGTAATAAAAAAGTAAATATTTTTATATGATTAGTATAGGGGTATACAATTGTGTTATGTGCAAATATAGAATATAATTAAATAATAATAAAGAAATTTAAGAGGTGTTATTATGATAAAGGTAACAGTTAATATAAATGGTATGGATTACAATTTAAAAGGTGATAAAAATGAACAGTATCTACTTGATTTAGCAAGTTTTGTAGATGGAAAAGTTAGAGAAGTAATGGCTAAAAATTCTAGATTAAGTACAAGTGCGGCTACTGTTTTGGCTGCAGTTAATATTGCAGATGAACTTTATGAAAGTGATTTGAATTTACGTACATCAGTAAGTAAGAAAAAGAATATTGAGAGTGATAATACTGAATTAATTAAAAAGGTAGATAAGCTTAATTTAGATTTGCAACAATGTTTATCAGAAAAATCAAAGATTCAAGAAGATTTAATTAATAAAGAACAATCATTAAAGGATAAATATTCAGGTATTGAAGAATCTTTTAATACTTTAAAAGAGGAAGCAAAGAAATTTAAGAATGAAAATGATATACTTATTAATGAAAATAAAAGGTTTAATGAGAATTTAAAAGAAACTAAAAATTTAAATGAAGTTTTAAATAAGGAGATTATTGAAGTTAAAGAAAAGAATAAGTTCCTTTATAAAAAGGTAGATGAAGCTAGAAATAAAGAAATTAATTTAAAAAAGGATTTACAACACTCCACAGAACAAACAAAGAATTTTGAAAAGAAAATTTTTGATTTTAATATTGAAAATAAAGAGTTGGATAAGAAATTAAAGGGATTAAATGAGAAAAATATAGAAGTAGGACTAGAACTTGAAAGAATCAGTAATATTAGAAGGTCTTTAGAAGAAGAAAATATACTGTTAAAAGAAAAAACTACTTCTTTTGAAAGTAATGCTTCAACAATGCAAAGTGATGTAGAAGAACTAAAATTAGTTTTGTCTGATGAAAGAACTAAGAGACAATTAATTCAAGAAGAACATAAAAAATGTAAAGAGGAATTAGAGGAAATAAATAATTATTATTATGAAGCAGATAAAGAGCTTGGAGTGTGCAAAGGAAAGTTAAAAGAATTTAGTACAATAAATGATAATTTAACTAATCAAATGAAATCTCAAAAAAGAGAAAAACAAGACTTGGAACAAAAAATACAAAATCTAAATGATGAATTTATCAAAGTTAAAAATATAAATAATAAATTAGACAAAGAAAAACTTGAACTAAATAATGAGATTAAATCCATGAAGAATAATAATTATAATTTAATAAATAAACATAATACAAACAAGGAAACACTTAATATAAAGCATAAGGAAATAGAAGAGTTAAAAGGAAATTTAGAAAATAAAGAAAAATCATTGGTAGAATTAAAAAATAAAATAGAGGATCTTACCAAACAAAGAAGTAATTTATTAGAAAGAAGCAAAGAAATAAATGGAAAATTTAGAAGCTCAAAATATAAAGTTCTAGAGTTACAAGAGAAATTCATGAATCTAGAAATAGAGATAGCAAAATTAAAAAAACAAGACTCAGTTAATAGTATAAATAAAAGCAAACAAAAGTTAGCACCTCTTGCAAAGAAAAAGAAATAATGTACCGACAAAATATAATGTAAGATGCACTAACATATTAACTAGTTATTTTTTTGCAAAGATATTTAATATAAAGCAAGAATGTAATACTTATAAATGAAATTTAAAACTGCTATTATTTTATAGCAGTTTTTACCATGGATATCAACTGATTCTTTTATCTAATGGATCATATTAGTGATTTAAAACTAAAAAATACTTAGGAGGAAATTAATGAATAAAATTGAACTGTTAGCACCAGCGGGAAGTATTGAAAGCTTAATAGCTGCAATAAATAGAGGTGCAGATGCAATATATCTTGGAGGAAATAAGTTTTCAGCAAGAGCATATGCTTCAAATTTTGACAATGAAACCATGATGAAGGCATTAGACTATGCACATAGCTATGGAGTTAAAGTATATGTAACAATTAATACCTTATTAAAAGAAAGCGAATTAAAAGAAGCATTAAAATATGTTGGATATCTTTATGAAATAGGAGTAGATGCTTTAATAATTCAAGATGTGGGTTTAATAAGTTTAATTAAGAGTGTATATTCTGATTTTGAACTTCATGCATCAACACAAATGACAGTACATAATGGAGAAGGTGCATTATATTTTACCGAAAAGGGATTGCAAAGAATAGTATTGTCTAGAGAACTTTCTTTAGATGAGGTTAAATATATATCAAAAGATTTAGGTATAGAAACAGAGATATTTGTTCATGGAGCACTTTGCGTATGCTATTCAGGACAGTGTTTGATGAGTTCAATGATTGGTGGAAGAAGTGGGAATAGGGGAAGATGCGCTCAACCTTGTAGAATGCAATACACTTTAAAGGGAGAAAAGCTAGGAGAAAAGAAGGCTTATTTGTTAAGTCCTAAAGATATGTGTTTGATTGATGATGTTGAAGCAATTATAGATAGTGGAACTTCTTCTTTAAAAGTTGAAGGGAGAATGAAAAGACCGGAATATGTATCAGGGGTTGTAGATACTTACAGAAACGCAATTGATAAAGTATTATATAAAAAGAAATTTGATTTAAATAAAGGAAGACGTGAATTATTTCAACTCTTTAATAGAGAAGGATTTTCTAAGGCATATATTTATAAAAATATAGGAAAAGATATGATGAGTTATAATTTTCCTAAGAATACAGGGGTATTTATAGGGAAAGCTTTAGAAAAAGGTGAGATTATTTTAGAAGAAAGTGTTTCACTTGGAGATGGAATAAGATATGGTGAAGCGGGATTTATATTAAGTAAGATACTACTTAATGGGAAAGAAGTTAAGGAAGCTTTTAAAGGTGATAAGGTTAAGCTATTTCCATCTGGAGGATATAAGAAGGGAAATAGCTTATATAAAACATCAGACAAGAAGTTATATGATGATTTAAAAGAATACATAAAGCCTTATAAAAAGAAAATTACACTTAGAGGGGAATTAGAGTTTAAAATTAATTCTCCACTTATTCTTAAAACTAAATTTAATGGAAAAGAATATGAAGTTGCAGGAGATATGGTTGAAGTAGCAACTAATGCTCCATTAAGCGCTGATAGGATAGAAGAGTGTTTGAAGAAATCAGGAGAAATTCCATACAAGTTTGAAAAGATAGATTTTAATGTATTTGAAGATGGATTTATAAAGATATCATCATTAAATAATTTAAGAAGAGAGTTATTTGAAAAAATTCTAAAAGGAGAGGTATCTTCATTTAGAAGAAAGAGAATTCAAGGAACTAAGGAAAAGAAGAATATAAAATTTGGAGAAAACTTAGGATATGTTTATAGCTGTATTAATAAAAATCAGCTAAAAGCTTTACTAGAAGATGAATGTGTTAAGAACATAGCATTAGATATTTCTTATACAAAACATAAAGAATTTTTAACTAAGGATGACTTTAAAAATATAAAAGATAAAAATATTTATTTTATGGTGCCTAATATTATAAAAAAGGAATTTAAGAATATAGTTAAACAGATAGATGAAGTTATTCCTTATATAAAGGGATTAATAACTTCAAATGTAGGTATAATTAGACTTTATAGAGATAAATTATTTATAATAGGAGATTATAAGTTAAATATTTTTAATAACGAAGGTTTAGAGTTTTATTGTGAAGATATAGATATACCAACACTTAGTTTAGAATTGAATAGAAAAGAAATAAAAGAATTAATGAAAAATGTTAATTCTAATGTAGCTATTGGTATATATGGAAAAACTGAATTAATGGTTAGTGAATATTGTCCAATTGGAAGTATATTTGGAAATAAATCTAGCAAAAAAGAATGTAATGGTGCGTGTATAAAAGATAGTTTTACGCTAATAGATAGGAAGAATGAAGGATTTAAAGTATTAGGTGATAATAGTTGTAGAAGTCATATTTTAAATTCACTAGCTTTAAATTTAGTGGAACAAATTGATGAATTAAAGTCGTTTAATATTTCAACATTTAGAGTTGATTTTAAAGATGAAAGTTATGATGAAGTAAAGATTATTTTAGATGAGATTAAAAAAGGTGAAAAAAATAAAGATAGAAATTATACTAAGGGACATTATAGACGAGGTGTAGAATAGAGGAGATAATTAGCCAATGAATGAAAGATCTTTAAGAATTTTAGAATTCGATAAAATTAAAAAAAAGTTAAAGAAGTATGCGCATAGCAATTCTGCTAAGCAAAAGTTAGATGAATTAGAACCTTATGATAATATATATGAAATAAATAATAACTTAGAAGAATCTAATGAGGCTCTTGAAATGTTAATGAAAAAAGGAGCACCACCTTTAGAAGGACTTTTTGATGTAAAAGATCCTTTAGAAAGAGCTAAAAAAGGAGGAACCCTAACTCCAGATCAATTATTAAAAGTTGGTGGGATGCTTAGAGCAACTAGGAAGATGAAAGAGTTTTTCAAGAGGGAAGAACAAGAAGCATCTTATCTTAAGTTAGAAGACCTAGCATATATTTTAACTCCCATCAATGAATTAGAAAATGAAATAGATAGAGCTATTGTGTCAGAAGAGGAAATTAGCGATAAAGCAAGTCAAACATTACATAATATAAGAAGAAGTCTTAAGGAAAAAAATTCTTCAGTTAGAGATAAGATAAATTCAATAGTTAAGAGCAATGCAAAATATCTACAAGATTCTTTATACACAATGAGAGGCGATAGATATGTAATTCCTGTGAAATCAGAATATAAGAGTGCGGTACCAGGACTTGTGCATGATCAAAGTTCAACTGGAGCTACATTTTTTATAGAACCAATGAGTTTAGTTAATTTAAATAATGAAATTAAAGAGCTTATGTTAAAAGAAAAGGCTGAAATAGATAGAATTCTTACAGCACTATCTTTAAGAGTTAAGGATCATTCAGACCAATGTGAAAGTAACTTTAAAATACTTACTCAGTTTGATTTTATATTTGCAAAAGGAAAGTATGCAAGTTCATTAAATGCAATAAAACCAATAGTGCGAGAAGATGGTATTTTTAATATCATATTAGGAAGACATCCTTTGATTGAGGAAGATAAAGTTATACCTTCTGATATATATTTAGGCGAAGAGTTTAATACATTAATGATAACAGGCCCAAATACAGGAGGAAAGACTGTTACATTAAAGACAGTAGGACTTCTTCATATTATGGCATTAAGTGGACTTTTAATACCAGCTAGAGATAACTCTTCTGTATGCTTTTTTAAGGAAATTTTTGCAGATATAGGTGATGAGCAAAGTATTGAACAAAGCCTTTCAACGTTTTCATCACATTTAACTAATATTGTTAGGATTATGGAAAGTGATAACAAAGAATCTTTAGTTTTATTTGATGAATTAGGTGCTGGTACTGATCCGACTGAAGGAGCAGCACTTGCTATAGCTATTTTGGAGACTTTAAGCAATAGAGGAGCAAAGTTAATTGCAACAACTCACTATAGTGAACTTAAAGCTTATGCACTAAAAACAGATGGCGTTGAAAATGCTTCAGTAGAATTTGATATAAATACGTTAAGACCTACATATAGACTATTAATTGGAGTTCCAGGAAAGTCTAATGCTTTTGAAATTTCTAGAAGACTTGGTTTAGATGGAGATGTAATTAGCTCTGCTAAAGAGTATATGTCTAAGGAAAATTTACAGTTTGAGGATTTAATCAGAGATCTTCAAGAAAAGAGTATACTTGCTAAAAAAGATGCAAGAGATGCTAAGTTAATTAGAAGTGAAGCAGAAGAATTAAAGAGAAGTTATGAACAAAAGCTTCAAAGATTAGAGCAAACCAGGGATAAAGCTTATATGGATGCTAGAAGCGAAGCAAAAGAAATAGTTGCTAATGCAAAAGATGAAGCTGATGAAATCTTAAAGGCTATGAGAGAACTCGAGAAGCTTGGAATTTCAACTGGAGGAAGACAAAGATTAGAAGAAGAACGTAAAAAATTGAAAGATAGCTTAGAAGATAGAGAAAAGAAACTTAATAACATGAAAGAAAATGAAGGCGAGTTAATAGAAAAAATTACTTTAGGTATGGAAGCGTTCTTACCGTCTTTAAACCAAAATGTTATTATTATTTCTATGCCAGATAATAGAGGAGAAGTTCAAGTTGAAGCTGGTATCATGAAAGTCGCAGTAAAATTAAAAGATTTAAGAAAGACAAAACAAACTAAAGCTGCAAAAGTTAAAAAGAAAAGAGAACTAAAGCTTAATTTTAGTAAAGTTGAAGGTCGTATAGATTTAAGAGGATTGGATGCTGAAGAAGCTTGTTATAGAGTGGATAAATATTTAGATGATGCTTATATGTCAAATCTTGGAGAAGTTACAATAGTGCATGGAAAAGGAACTGGAGTACTTAGAAAAGCAATAAATGATATGTTAAAGAGACATATGCACGTAAAAACCTATAGATTAGGTGGTTATGGTGAAGGTGGAGATGGAGCAACAATAGTAGAACTTAAGTAAGGCATATGCCTTATTCGTTTTTTTAAGGAGTGGTTTGATATGTATATAATAAGTGCTTGTTTGTGTGGAGTAAATTGCAAGTATAATGGAGAAAATAATCTAAATGAAAATTGTGCAAAATTATTTAGAGAAGGCAAGGCAGTTTTAGTATGTCCAGAACAATTAGGGGGACTTTGTACTCCAAGAAGGCCAACAGAATTAAATGATTTATCAAGTGAGATATTAAATGGGAATGGAAAAGCTATGAATGACGAAGGCATTGATGTAACAGAGGGATTTTTAAAGGGAGCATATGAAACTTTAAAAATTGCAAAAGAAGTTAAGGCGACTAAAGCTATATTAAAAGAAAACAGCCCATCGTGTGGAGTTAATTTTGTCTATGATGGAAGCTTTAAAGGTGATAAAATTGAGGGTATGGGTATTACTGCATATCTTTTGACTAAAGAAGGAATAGATGTATTCTCAGAAGAAGATTTAGAACCTAATAGAGATAAGCTAGTATATCTTAATCAGTATGATAGAAATAAGGCAAATAAAAGAAGAAGTTTTAAATTGGAAGAAGATTATCAAGAATTAGAAACTTTAGATTTAACAGATAATTTGGGAGATTTTTCAGATTTACCACCTAAAGTTCAAGAGAATGTTAAAAAACTTATGATTTCACTAGCAGAAGATCTAATGGGATTTACAGATATTGATGAAATAGCTGAAGCTACTGGATTAAGTATTGAAGAAGTTAAGGAAGTTAAGGATAATGAAAAATAAGGCATTGTAAAATAAATAACTAGTCAAAGAAAACTGACTAGTTATTTATTTGGAGATGCCTAAAGTGATTTTTCGAGTTTAGGCACATGAAATAAAACAATAGTTTAAAAATGCACCGTATATTTTTAAATATGCCTTAGTTTTTATAAAAGTGTAGAGAGTATACTTTAAATATACATTAAGTAATTAAATTATTTAATGTTATTTTAGGTAAAATTAATTGTAAAAATTTTACTGAAAACTAAAAAGGTATTTTTAAATATACATAAATATTGTATAATGGTAGATATTGAGGAAAAATTGGGAGGCGTTCAAATGAACTATAAAGAAAAATATAACTCATGGATTAATTCAGAAAGCATTAATAAGGAAACAAAAAATGAATTAAAAGGTATATCTGATGAAAAGGAAATAGAAGATAGATTTTATAAAGATTTAGATTTTGGTACTGGTGGATTAAGAGGAGTAATAGGTGCTGGAAGCAATAGAATGAATGTATATACTGTTGCTAAAGCTACTCAAGGTTTTGCAAATTATTTAAATGAAAATTTTAAAAATCCTTCAGTTGCAATCGCATGTGATTCAAGAAATATGTCTAAGGAATTTGCTAAATCCGCAGCACTTACTTTATGTGCAAATAACATAAATGTATTTTTATATGAAAGCTTAAGACCAACACCAGTTTTGTCATTTGCTACAAGAGAATTAAAATGTAGCGGTGGTATTGTGGTAACAGCTTCACATAATCCAAAGCAATATAATGGATATAAAGTATATGATGAATTTGGTGGTCAGGTTACAGATGAAAAAGCAAATAAGATAATTGATTGTGTTAATTCAATTGAAGATTTTTCACAAATAAAAAGTATAGATGAAAAAGTTGCTTTAGAGAGTGGATTATTAAAATATATAGGTGAAGATATAGATAAAATTTATATTGAAAGAGTTAAAGGACTAGCTATAAGAAAAGAATTAGTGAATAAGAAAGCTGATACTTTAAAGGTTATATATACTCCAATTCATGGCGCAGGAAATGTTCCGGTAAGAAGAGTATTAAGTGAACTAGGATATGCTGGAGTTGAAGTTGTTAAGGAGCAAGAAGCTCCAAATGGTAATTTTCCAACTGCATCTTATCCAAATCCAGAAAATCCAGACGTATTTAAATTAGCTTTAGAAATGGCTAAAACTTCAAATCCAGATATTATATTTGGTACTGATCCGGATTGTGATAGAATAGGGGTAGTAGTTAAGGATTCCTCTAACAAATATAAAGTTTTAACTGGTAATCAAACAGGTATCTTGTTAACTCATTATATATTAAGTTCATTGAAAGAAACTAATAACTTACCTGAAAATGGAGTTGTAATAAAGACAATTGTAACGACTGAAGGTGCAAGAAGCATTGCTGAAGATTTTAATATAGAAATTATTGATGTTCTAACAGGATTTAAATATATAGGTGAAAAGATTAGAGAATTTGAAGACTCTGGAAGCAACACTTATTTATTTGGATTTGAAGAAAGCTATGGATACCTTGCTGGTGATTTTGTACGTGATAAAGATGCTGTAATAGCTTCAATGTTAATATGTGAAATGTGTTTATATTATAAAGAACAAGGAAAGAGCTTATATGATGCTTTAATAGAAATATATGAAAAGTATGGCTACTTCAATGAAACTCTTGTATCTTTAGAATTAAAAGGTAAAGAAGGTCAAGAACAAATTGCAGCTTGCATAGAAGCAATGAGAAATACTAATATAGATGAAATTGGTGGAGTAAAAATAGTTAAGAAATTTGATTATAAATTAAGTGTTGAGAAAAATGTGTTAGAAAAAACTCAAAATAAAATTAACTTACCTAAATCAAACGTATTAAAGTTTATACTTGAAGATGAATCATATTTTGTAGTAAGACCATCAGGTACAGAACCAAAGATGAAGATTTACTTAGCTGTAAAAGGCAGAAGCTTAGATAATGCAGAAGAAAAAGTTGAAGAATTTAAAGAAAAAGTGATGAAACTAATTAACAGTAAATTAAACTAGTCAAAGTTTTTATCAATGCTATCATCTTAATGGTGATAGCAATTTGTTTGTATATGTGAAAGCATGAAAATCTTAATATGATAGTTTTTTAAAATTTAATCTATCATTAATTATGGAATAAGGCTATAATTACTAGAAGTTAAGAAGTTAAGAAGTTAAGAAGTTAAGAAGTTAAGAAGTTAAGAAGTTAAGAAGTTAAGAAGTTAAGAAGTTAAGAAGTTAAGAAGTTAAGTTTAGGTGGTGCAATAATAACAATGAATTATAAAACAATGTATAAAGACAAATTAAGTAAAATTTTATTCCTAGAAATGGATAAAGAGGGATTTAAGAAAAATATTAAAGTTCCAGAATATGTAACTTTTCATAATAAAGATTTATATATGCCAATAAGCTCTGAATATATTGCTTCAAATGCGAATAATGAAATCAAAATACACAATTTACCGATTTATTATTTTATTGAAGGTATGTTTATTGTATTTGGTTGCGATGAAAAACTTAAGTATAATGAAGATTATGGAATTGTTTTAACATACATCCCAAATTCTGAAGAGTGTATTAAAAGTCTTATAGCAAATAGAGTAAAGGAAGATAAATTAGAGGATGCATATATATTATTAAAAGGATTGTACAGATATAATAGAGAAGAAGAGATATTAAAAAATTTATTATTAACTGGAGAATCAATAAGAGAAAAAAATTCGAGTTTTGATGAAATCTTATTAGAAGATATTGAAGAGTGTAAATCTAAGTTTAATAAAATGCCTGAACCATATCTTTATAATGCTTTAATACTAAGAGATAAGGGAGATTATATAAATGCTCAAGCTGAAATAAATGAATATTTAAATAAAGGTGGAAGCAAAACAGGTGAAATAGAGCAAATAATTAATGATATTAATAATATAAGTCAGTATGAAAAGGCTATTGAAATTTTAAATGAAGAGCCGGAAAAAGCGATTGAAATATTATTGCCATTAACTGAGCAATTTGAAAAAAATCCACTTCTTTATTATTATTTAGCTATTGGATATAGAAATTTAGAAAACTATGAAAAGGCAATATATTATTTAAATGAAAGTTTAACAATTGAGTCGGGTATACTTGAGGTAGTTAACGAGTTAGGAATAAATTATGCTTGTCTTGGAAATTATCAAGATGCAATAAAGTATTTTAAAAAGGCATTTGAAGCGTCAAAAGATGTTGAGATTTGCACTAATATTGTAATGTGTTATATGAATTTAGGTAATGATCAAGAAGCAAAAATTCATTTAGAAATTGCTAAAAAGTTAAAGCCAGAAGATGAAATTGTAAAAGAATTAGATAAGACTTTGTTAGGATAATATATAATAGATTAACATATTGATTAGTTAGTTTGATTGAAGATACCTTAGTATAGGAGAAATTATGTTTACAGAAATACTTGATTTTAAAGTTTTTAATAAAAACAAAGATGAATTAATAAAATATATAGGAAATTTTGAAAAAGTAAATATTATATCTGGAAATCCAGAAATTCTATTTAATGGATTAAATGATTCCTTGCTTAAAAAGAGTTTTAATAGTGAACACTCTATTATAATACCAGATGGAGTTGGAACCGTTCTTGCCTCTAAAATATTAAAGAAACCTGTTGAGCAAAAGATTGCAGGGATAGATGTTATGAAAGATCTCTTAAAAAAAGCGAATTCAGAAAAAAAGTCTATTTATCTTTTGGGTGCAAAGGAAGAGGTTGTACAAAAATGTTCACAAAACATTAAACTCGAATTTCCAAACTTAAATCTAGTTGGAATACATAATGGATTTTTTGATTTAGAAAATTGTAAAGATATAATTGATGATATAAAATGTAAAAAACCATGGGCTATTTTTGTAGCAATGGGATGTCCTAGACAGGAATATTTTATTGAAAACAATATAAATATTTTGCCATGCAAGATATTTATGGGAGTTGGAGGTAGTTTTGATATTTTTGCAGGAATATCTAAAAGAGCACCTAAATGGATGATAAGTTTAGGGCTAGAATGGCTATATAGAGTTGTTAAGGAGCCTTGGAGGATTACTAGGCTTGCTTCAATACCTAAATTCTTAATAACAGTATTAAAACATAGAAATAAAAATAGGTGATAAAATGAAGTCAAACAGTTTAGTAAAATCAACCTTTATAATAATGATAGTATCTTGCATAAGTAGAGTTATAGGATTTGTTAGAGATATGCTTATTGGCAAAAGCTTTGGAGCTGGTATTTATACTGATGCATATAATGTAGCAGTAACTATTCCAGAAACAATATTTATGCTTGTAGGACTTGCAATATCAACTTCGTTTCTTCCAATACTTAGTAAAATAAGAGCTAAAAAGAATGAAGAAGATATGTATGCCTTTGCAAATAATGTAATTAATATACTATTTATTATTTCATTAGTATTTTTTATAGTAACTAGCATCTTTTCAAAAGAAATAGTAGCAACTTTAGGAAAAGGATTCGATACAGAAACTACTATATTAGCAGTTAGATTAACAAGAATTACGTTGATAAATCTTTTATTCTTGTCTATTAATGCATGTTTTACTTCATTATTACAGGTAAATGAAGATTTTATTATACCTTCAATTCTAGGATTGTTTTTTAATCTTCCTATGATTTTATATTTACTATTTTTTAAAAATTACGATATTATTGGATTAACTATAGCAAATGTAATAGGAAATTTTTTTAGGGTAGCAGTTCAAGTACCATCACTAGTATCTCATGGATATAGATATAGATTTTTTGTTGATTTTAAGGATGAAGGATTAAAAGCTATTTTAATATTAATAATTCCTGTTATTATTGCATCAGGAGCAAATTCTTTAAATATGGTAGTAGATACAATGATAGCAACATCATTAGAAGTAGGATCAGTTTCTGCCCTTAATTACGCTGTAAAATTAATATTTTTTATTAACAGTATAATTACAACTTCTATTGCAAGTGTTGCATATCCTATTATGGCAAATACTCGGAATAATGGAAATCATAAAGAATTTATAAGTGTATTAAAACAATCTATCATATATTTAGCACTTCTTTTAATACCAATTACAATTGGACTTATAATTTTTAAAAGAAATGTTGTTAGTATTATATATGAAAGAGGAGAATTTAAAGAATATGCAGTAAATTTAACAACATTAGCTTTATTAGGATATTCAGTTGGAATATTTTTTACTGGAATGAGGGATATCCTAAATTCTACTTTATTTTCTATGGGAAAAACTAAAATTACAACTTTAAATGGAATTATAGGTGTAATAATAAACATATTATTAAGTATTACATTATCAAAATATATAGGCTTAGTTGGAGTAGCACTAGCTTCATCTATAGCTATGATAATAACTTCATTATTATTATTTAGAAGCATTGTGAAACTAGAAAAGAATTTTAAATTTAAAGATATAATCAAAAAGATAAGCATAATAACATTAAATTCAATTTTAATGGGAATAGCAATCATTGCTTTTATTAGTTTTATAAATGAAAGCATGCCTAAGATAGTAGTTTTATTTTTAGGGACTATACTTGGAATTATAGTATATGTTACATTGTGTTATTGGTTTAAGATTAAAGAAATTATAGAAGTTAAAAATTTAGTGTTAAGAAAGATTAAAAAATAGGAGGGAATATGAAAATATTATTTATTGCGTGTTATTCTCCATTAATAAATAACTCAGCAGCAATTGAAACTTTACAGTATTTAAATAAGCTGAGTGAAATTAATGGGAATGAAGTACATCTTTTAACAGTTAATTTCCCTAAAAACTCAATATATTATGATGAATATTTATTTTCTATGATGGACACTAAAATTAAATGTCACATAATTGATGGTGGACCTATTTTTAAGAAATTAATGCCCAAAAAATCTTCTCAAAATAATGTTAATGTGAGTATTGGAAAAAATAAAAAAATTTTAAGAAAAGTAAAAAATTCAATAGTAATACCAGATATGTATTATGGATGGGCAAAAAGAGCATCAAAATATGGAATTAATTTAATGCAAAGTGAAAAGTTTGATGTTATATTTTCTATGCATGAACCACCATCTTCTCATCTATGTGCTTATTACATAAAAAAGAAGTTTAAAAATATACCTTGGATTACATATTGGAGTGATCCATGGCTTAAAGATTCAACAAGGCAAAAATCATTTATATTAAAGAAGATAATAGAAAAGAGAATGGAACAAAATGTAGTTAATTTAGCAGATAAATTCATTTTTGTAACAGAAGAAAACAAAAATGATTATATAAAAGGATATAATTTTTCAAAGAAGAAATCTAAATATACATATATATTAAATAGAGGATTTGATAAAGGTTTATATCAAAGATTATCATTAGAAGAAGTTCCAAAGCTTATAAAAAATGATAAACTGAATATGGTTTATACAGGAGAAATATTTTCTAAACTTAGAGATATAAATCCATTTATTAAGGCACTTGAAGAAATTAAAAATGAAAACATAGATAGCTATAATATGCTTAATATTTTGTTTTTTGGAAATATAGATGATGTTGAAGGTAAGAAAAGATTAGAACAATTAGAAGTATCAAGTGTTTCATCAAGAATACCTTTTGATGAAGCTTTAAAGTATATGCTTAATTCTGAAGTTTTACTGTTATTTGGTAATAAAAATTCTAAACAAATACCAGCTAAGATATATGATTATTTTGGAACAAATGGTAAAGTATTTGTAATATATGGTGATGATAAAGATCCAATTAGAGATTTAGTAGAAAATCATGATAAATGTATTACTAGTAATAATTCATCATATGAAATAAAAGATAAGATTTATAGATTGATAGAGAATTACAAAAATAAAGAAATAAAAGTAGTTCCTGATTATAAGTATGAGTGGAACAGTATAGTCAAGAAGTTAAACAATATATTGGAGGAGAAGTGATCTTTTATGCACATAATGGTAATACCTTCTTGGTATTCATCACCTAAGAATAAGGTTCATGGAAGCTTTTTTAAAGAACAGTTTAAAGCACTTCAAAATAGTGGAGAAAAGATTACTGTTGCTTATAATGAAATTTGGCCAATTACCTTATTTGGGAAAATTAATGAAAAGAGAAAGATTAATTTTAATGTAGAAGATGGACTTAGGACATACAGATACAAAGATTACAATTACTTACCTAAGAATCCGCTTATGTTTAAGAGCTTTAATAGAAGGATGGATAAATTATATAAAGATATTGTTAAGAATGAAGGAAAAGTAGACTTAATACATGCGCATTCAGCTTTATGGGGTGGTATTGCAGCTTCATACATTAGTAAAAAGTACAATATTCCACTAGTAATAACAGAACATTCTTCATTAAAATATGCGAAGTATTTAAAAGAAAGTTATAAAAAGTATATTTATAAAGCTTATGAAAGTGCAGATTCTTTAATTGCAGTTGGAAATGGACTCAAAAAAGAGCTTCAAGGATATGTAAATAAGCCAATAGATGTAATTTATAATATGGTTGATTTATCAATGTTTAATATTGATAATAAAACAGAAGAATATAAAGAAAAACAGCATTTTAATTTTTTTTCTTGTGCTTTTCTTGAAGAAGGAAAAGGTATGGAGCTTTTGATTAAAGCATTTAAAGAAGCATTTAAAAATCAAGATGTAACCCTTAGAATAGGTGGAGATGGTTCTATTAAATCGTCATTAGAGGAACTTATTAAAGAATTAGGCATTAATGATCAAATAACTATTTTAGGAGCGTTATCGAGGACTCAGACTGCAAATGAAATGAAAAATTGTGATGCATTTGCTCTTCCTTCAGAACATGAAACATTTGGAGTAGTGTATATTGAAGCTTTAGCATGTGGCAAACCAGTAATAGGAGCTAAAAATGGTGGAGCTGAAGATATTATAACAGAAGATAATGGATTAATTATTCAAAAAAATAATATGATAGAATTAATTAATGCATTAATATACATTAAAGAAAATTATAATAGCTATAATAAATATGATATAAGAGATAAGACTGCTTTTAACTACTGTGAGGAAGTGCTAGTTAAGAAGCTAAAAGGGGTGTACAAAGAAGTATATGAAAGAAATATTTAAAAATATATATAATTTTATAAACAATAGATTATATTTTAGATTACTATATTTATTTGTTAGTATAAGTTTTGTAACTATTCTTTCAAATATACCAGGAATAAAGATAGGAATAAAGACATTAAATAGTATAGCATTAGTATGGGGTATGTTACTAATATTATTTATGATATTTAATGAATATAAAACAAGAAAAATTTATAAATTTGATATTCCTTTAGCAGGGTTTATTATTATTACATTAATATTTAATTTAACTGTTTATAGAAATATAGATAATATTAAAGTTTGGATATTCAATTTAATTTTATTAACATCTATATTTACAATTGATGTATTCAAAAATAAAAAAACAAATATTAAGGAAATTAACATAATAACATATTTTTATACTATATTTATGTTTCCATTATCAATAATATCTTTATATATGCGTTTTTCAGGTAAGACTATAGAAATAGGTGAAATAATATTTGGTTCAACAAATGGGCTTTTTATAAATGAAAATGCATTAGCAATAGCAGCATCATTAGCTATTGCTATGAGTGTATATCTTAATTTAAGAGCTAAAAGTGGTAAAGTTAAAATGCTTTTAGTGTTAAACATAGTAATTCAGACAATAACTATGATTGAAGCTAAAGGTAGAAGTTCATATTTAATTATAATTGCGATAATATTCTTATTTTTATTTGTGTATTATAAAAATAAGTATTTTAGATTTGCCTTAATATTAATACCAATTATTGCAGGAAGCATATGTTTTACTTTTAATGAAGATAGGCTTCATAAATTTACATCAGGAAGAAATATATTATGGACATCAGGTAGTATGGTAATACAACAGCATCCTTTAACTGGAGTTGGAAGTAGTGATTTAATAGAAGCCGTAACAGATGTAAAAGAAGTTGAGTACTTACCAGGAATTGAAGGCGGTGGACTACACAATATTTATGTTCAAATTGCAACTACTAATGGAGTAATTGCTTTAGGATTAATTATTACTTTTTTACTAAGCATTATGGTATTTATAATAAAGCAGTTGGATAAGCTAAAGAGAAAAGAAAAAATTCAAATGACAACTATAACTTCTATGCTTGTTGGAATTATAGCTGTAAATTTATTTGAAAGTAATTTAGTTTATATAGTAAGTTTTATATCTATTATATTTTGGACATATTTAGGCTATTTGATATCAATTTTAGATAATAAAAATATAAGCTAAGTAAGCAAAGTAAGGAGGAAATTTAAATGGAGTTTTATAAAGAAACAATTGTGGGGTTTTTAGAAAATGTGTCATCAGATTTACCATCACCGGGTGGTGGAAGCGTAGCAGGATTAATAGCAGCATTATCGGGGGCATTAAATTCAATGGTGTATTCATTAACCATTGGAAAGAAGAGCTATGAATCATTAAATGAAGATGATAAATCTATGATAAAAGAGTTTCAAGAGGAATCAAAAAAATTTACTACTAGAAGTTTAGAACTTATGGAAGAAGATCGAAATGGGTTCTTGGCTTTAATGGACTCATATAAATTACCTAAAGAGACAGAAGAAGATAAAGAAAAAAGAAACTTAGCAATAAAAGAAAATACAAAAAAAGCTATGTTACCACCTTTAACATTGGCAAGAGAATCAATATCTTTTTATAAAAACCTAAATGTAATGAGTAAGTATGGAAATAAGATGCTTCTTTCAGATTTAGGAATGTCAGCTATATTACTTCATTGTGCTATAGAGAGTTCCATAATGAATGTAAAAGTTAATTTAAATTGTTTAAGAGAAGATAAAGAATTTTTTAATCAAATAAAAGATGAATTAAATACTATATTAAATAATTCTTTAATGAAAAAGGATCTAATAAATAAAAAAGTAAATGCTTGTATTTTTCCTGAAGTTTAAATAATTAGGCATATTTAATTTATGATAAGCTATTGTGTAATGATAAATGTTTAGCTTAGGCACACTCTATTTTTGAAATATGAATTAAGGGAAGTCACTTTTGACTTCCCTTAAAAATTAATCAAATGGAAATTCATCTAAAGATTTAAACTCATATCCTTGTGATTGAAGGTTTTTAATAACAGGTTCTAATATTTTAGTATTAGTAGATGAAACTGCATGAAGAAGCATTATACATCCAGGATGAGCTCCATTGGTTATTTTTTCCACAGCATAACTTTCAGCCGGTTGATTTTTAACTAGCCAATCTTTATATGCAAAGCTCCAAAATATAGATTTATAACCTAAGTCTTTAGTCATACTTAAAGATTCTTTTGAGTATTTTCCCATAGGTGGTCTAAAATATTTTGGCATATCTTTTCCTATAAGATTTTTATACGCTTCTTCCACTTGTGTAAATTCAGAATTAAATTTTTCTTTATCATGTATTTGCGCCATTGATGGATGGTGAGAACTATGATTACATACTAAATGTCCTTCATCCACCATTCTTTTTATTAAATCTGGTTCTTTATCAATATAAGGTTTAACAACAAAGAATGCTGCAGGCACTTTAAGTTCTTTTAATATATCTAATATTTTACCTGTGTTACCATTTTCATATCCTTCATCAAAAGTAAGGTATATTATTTTTTTTGATGCATCACCTAAAAAATATGCATCATTTTCTTTGAGAAAAGATAGAGATTCTTTTGGACCTTCTGCAATGTTTCCCTTACCTTTACCAACAAAATACCAATTAAGTTCTCCATCGTTAGAAAATAATGAAAATATATCTTTTATCTTTACATTTTCAAATTCTTCAATATCCTCTTCTTTAAATTCTTTAAATTCTTTGAATTTTGCATTAGCAGGAATAGAAATAAAATTTATTACTAATGCAATTAACAGAAAAGTTAAAATCCACTTTTTATAGAAAATTTTCATTTAGCACACCTTCAATCATTAATTTTATATAAATTAGTATTAGTATTTTATTTAGTATTAGTCATGGTAATTTCTTTCTTTAATATGCCTTAGTTGAAAAAAAAGGCATTCTAGAGTATAATTTTTAAAGGTGTATTATAAATGTTAGAAAGGACTGTACATAAATGAAGTTAGGAATTGTAGGTTTACCGAATGTAGGTAAAAGCACATTGTTTAATGCAATAACAAAAGCTGGAGCAGAATCAGCTAATTATCCATTCTGTACAATTGAACCAAATGTGGGTGTAGTTAGTGTACCAGATAAGAGATTAGATGTTTTAGAAAAGATGTATAATACAAAGAAAAAAATATATACAGCTATCGAGTTTTATGATATAGCAGGATTAGTTAAGGGAGCTTCAAAAGGTGAAGGTTTAGGAAATAAATTTTTATCTCATATTAGAGAAGTTTCATCAATCGTTCATGTTGTTAGATGTTTTGATGATGGAAATGTTGTTCACGTAGAAGGTTCTGTTAATCCTATAAGAGATATAGAAACTATAAATTTAGAATTAATATTTTCTGATTTAGAAGTTTTAGAGAGAAGACTTGAAAAATCAGTAAAGCTTGCAAGATCAGGAGATAAGACAGCTAAAATAGAATATGCATTAATGGAAAAAGTTAAAGAACATTTAGAGAATAATCTTCCAGTTAGAACTTTAGAAGTAACAGAAGATGAGGATGCATTTATAAAAAGTTTATTCTTAATTACTTCAAAGCCAGTATTATATGCATGTAATGTATCAGAAGATGATGTTATGAGTGGAGATCCACATAATGCATATGTGAAAAAGGTTGAAGAGTATGCAAAACAAGAAAATTCAGGTGTTATGGTTGTTTCTGCTAAGATTGAAGAAGAACTATCTGGATTAGATGATGAAGAAAAAGCAGAAATGCTTACAGAGTATGGTTTAAATGAATCAGGTCTAGATACTTTAATTGAAGCTTCATATAAATTACTAGGACTTATGAGTTTCTTAACAGCAGGAGTTCAAGAAGTAAGAGCTTGGACTATTAAAGAAGGAACAAAGGCTCCAGCAGCTGCAGGTAAAATCCATTCAGATATTGAAAGAGGATTTATAAGAGCAGAAGTTGTTGGATATGAAGATTTAGTTGAATGTGGTTCAGAAGCAGCAGCTAAAGAAAAAGGAAAGTTCAGACTTGAAGGAAAAGAATACATAATGAAAGATGGAGATGTAGTTAATTTTAGATTTAACGTATAGGAATTATTATATTTTAAATTTATTAATTTAATGCTGTTTTAATATAGTGTTGATATTGTTACATTTTTGTGAAGTGTGCATTAGAATTTGACTTTTAGAACTCTTAATGAGTATTGTCACATTAGTTGCTTGTCCAAAATTTGCTTTTGGAACAAGCTGGAATGGGACTATACTCATTTAGATGTTCTTAAGTCCAATTCTTTAGCACACTGAACAATATGTAACAATATCAACACTGTTTTAAAAAATAGTCATTAATTTAAATATGTCTTAATTAGATTTATTAAATCACGCAAGAAATTGCGTGATTTTTTTATTTAATGTGCCTAAACTTTTATTACGTAAGGATATAATCTGAAAATAATTAATATAAATACTTTAAGAGTTTTATTAAGGAGTTTTATTAATGAAGACAAAAAGTTCATTACGTAATTTAATTTTTTGGATAATATTATCAATCTTGTTTAATGTATTTGTATTTTATACAAGAGGGGAAAGTGCAGCAGTTGAATATTTTGGTGGATATATAATAGAGATGTCTTTAAGCTTAGATAATTTATTTCTATTTTTAATGATATTTTCAAGTTTTGGAATACGCCCTGAATATCAAGAAAGAGTATTACTATATGGAGTTCTTGGCGCCATGATATTACGTTTAATATTTATATTATTAGGTGTAACAATAGTAAGTAAATTTCATTGGATACTTTATGTATTTGGTGTGATATTATTGGTTAGCGGTTTTAAAATGCTATTTTCTAGACATCATAATATACAATTTCATGATAATTTTGCTGTTAAGATACTAAGAAAAATAATACCAGTAACTAATACTATTCATAATAATAATTTCTTCATTAGACAAAATAAAGTTATTTATGCTACGCCACTATTTGTTGCACTATTAGTAATAGAGTTTTCAGATGTTATTTTTGCATTAGATTCGATACCAGCTATTTTTTCAATTACAACTGATACCTTTATAATTTATACATCTAACATATTTGCAATACTTGGGCTAAGGAGTATGTATTATATATTAGCAAAAATGAATAATATGTTTAAGTTTATGAAGTATGGAGTAGCCTTCATATTAATGTTTACAGGAATAAAGCTTGTAATTATACATTTTGGTATAGAAATATCAGCTTTAATATCTGTATTGATTATAATGATTATTTTACTTAGTAGTATATTATTATCTTTGATATTTGATGGGAGTAAAAATGAAAAGGGTATGAGATATTTAAAATAGCAATAGTAAACAGAAATATGATAAAAGTAAATAAAAGGTATTTGCTATAAGAAGTGACTAGAAATTTTAAAGTTAACAAAAATGTAAGGCACATTGAAAAAAATAAGGGTCTGTCTCATAATACAAATCATTTAATGATATGATGTATATTCAAAAAAGAAATAGAAATAACATTTGTGGAAGAAGCATTGAAAAATAAGCTTAGAGTTTCTTCATTTGAAGTTGTTCCATAAATGATTGTCCTAATGCATATTAGGAGCAATCTTTTATGGGTA